>NZ_CP051167.1:1200000-2400000 GCF_012295525.1 Oxynema aestuarii AP17
ACAACGTCCGATTTTTTCCAGAAATCAAATCTGGCAAATCCAACGCTTGGGACGCTCTTATTTCCTCCAATTAGACTCCTTACTGACGGGAACGGGAAACTATTTTTCCGGTCACTATCTTCAAGTAGACAATCCCAGTATTTTTGAAGGAGAAATCGTCACGGAAAATGATGTGGCGATCGTGCGTTTCATTCAAAAAACCCCCGGCAACGAATATTATGCCGTTCACGTAGGCAACTTGATAACTGACCAACAGATTGAGGGGGATTGGTACGATACCGCGAACAATGTCGGTGAATTTATTTTAAAATTGTGTTAGCCACGGGTAGGGTGGGCCAAGTTTTGCCTACCCTACTGTTGACTACTGTTGACTACTGTTGACTTTTTTTAATAAAAATTTGGGTGAAATAATATTCTCCCTGAGTGTTTTTCGCGATTCCAACTCCCGTTAAATCAAAATCCCCGACCATGTTTTTTTGATGGCCCGGACTCTCGATCCAGCCGCGAACGGCTTGGCTGACGGGATCGCCGAAGCCCTGATTGTATGCTACATTTTCTGCGGCAGAGCGATAAGTGAGAGCGGAGCCGATCGCCTCGACTCGCCCTTCAAAGCCATCGTGACTGAACGGGACGCGACCCTCAGCCATTGCCTGACTGTGCGATCGCGCCTCCCGGGCAATGCGATCGTTCGTCTCTAACGGCGGCAAGTTCTGGGATTGCCGATATTGATTCACTTGTCGGAAAACCTCTCGTTCCATTTCGGCGAAAGACCCGGAAGCGACCGTCGGCGAACTCGTCACTTCTACAGTCGGTGTAGGTGATGACGACTTCTCCGACTCCAGGACGACTGAAAACGTACATCCCGCCCACAGGGGGGCGATCGCCCCGATCGCCCCGAGTATGCCAAACTTGCGGACTTTTTCTAACAAAGTTAGTTTCACTCGCCCGGATTTAAAAACTTCGCTACAGTTTGCACATCTTTATCCCCGCGTCCCGAACAGTTGAGGATCAAACGCGGCGATCCTTCCAATTGCGGACACAAAGTTTCCAGATAGGCGATCGCGTGAGATGTTTCCAGCGCCGGGATAATCCCTTCCAAACGAGACAAACGCTCGAATGCAGCCACCGCCTCGCGATCGCTGACGCTGTAATATTCCGCCCGTCCGATATCTTTAAGATAACTATGTTCCGGGCCGACCCCCGGGTAATCCAAACCCGCACTGATCGAATGAGCTTCCACCACTTGCCCGTCCTCATCTTGCAGCAAGTAACTCATCGCCCCATGCAGCACGCCCACGCGCCCTTTCGTCAGCGTCGCCGCATGTTTGAGGGTACTCACCCCTTCCCCTGCTGCTTCCACACCGATCAGCCGCACTTGGGTATCTTTGACAAACTCGTGAAACAGCCCCATCGCGTTAGAACCGCCGCCGACACAGGCGAGCAGAATATCCGGCAGACCGCCCCATTTTTCCTGGCACTGTTGCCGCGTTTCCTCGCCGATAATCGCGTGGAAATCGCGCACCATCATCGGATAGGGGTGAGGTCCGGCAACGGAACCGAGGATGTAGTGGGTGGTTTCCACATTGGTTACCCAGTCGCGAATCGCTTCCGAGGTCGCATCTTTCAGGGTTCCGGTTCCGGCTTCCACCGGGCGCACTTCGGCCCCCATCAGTCGCATTCTGAACACGTTGAGCGCTTGGCGGTCCATATCGTGGACGCCCATATAAATAACGCAATCGAGTCCGAAACGGGCGCAAACCGTCGCCGTCGCCACGCCGTGCTGTCCGGCCCCGGTTTCCGCGATAATTCGCTTTTTGCCCATGCGTCTGGCGAGGAGAGCTTGGGCGAGGGCGTTGTTAATTTTGTGCGCCCCGGTATGGTTGAGGTCTTCCCGTTTGAGATAGATTTGGGGTCCACTTCCGTCGGGTCGGGCGTAGTGGGCCGTCAGTCGTTCGGCGAAATAGAGGGGGCTGGGGCGTCCTACGTAGTCGCGCAATAAGCCGTTGAGTTCGTTTTGGAAGTCGGGGTCGTTGCGATATTGCGCGTAGGCGGCTTCGAGTTCCGCCAGGGCGGGCATCAGGGTTTCGGGAACGTATTTACCGCCGAACGGGCCGAAGCGTCCGAGGTTGTCCGGTTGCGGGCGGTTGTCGTTGGAGGGGGTCGATTGAGAAGGTCTTGGAGTAGTGGTCACGGATCTGGTTGCAGTTGACGACAGGATGAATGGGTTTGGTTTTTCATTTTGACATTCTCGGGGGCGCGATCGCTACGACCACCGAGGGATTTACCGAATGAAGGGCTGTTTCCACGCGGGGCGATCTAATAAAATATAGTTTTATTTACATATTTTATAAAAGTCAACTATTCTAGTTTATACTCATTGCTGTATTTTTGATAAAAAACGCTTTTGGTTAGTGAGGTATGTTGCTGGGGGGTTCGGCGATCGCTTGCACGGAAATCACCGACTACGTCCGTTGCCCTCATCATCATCAAACACTCCGTATTTTAAACGATAAAAAAATAAAAAATTTAATACACCGAATCAATTAGAAACGATCGCTCAACCATTTAAACCCCGATCGCCCCCAAATATCTTAGATCTATATCGATAGGTAAATCACTAAGCAAAAGTGCCATGTTTTAGATACAATCGATGCCCTCGGCCAATCCCCTCGCGTCAATTCCCCGGGTGAGCGATCGCCCCGACAATATGAACAACCGTCTCAAAACACTAATTTTTGTGAATAGCAGCCCTCGAAGGCGCGATCGCAGGCGTTAGAATTAAACTCAAGTTCTTCCTCTAGCAGGCGATCTGTATCTTTTTTTAGAACGTTTAAAAAAAACTAAAAGCTCCGAGATTGTCTAATCTCGACCGTCAAGAAACTTGCGGTTAAGCCCAAAAAACCGGAAAAAGAAAATCATCCTTCGGGATAATTTCTAAAGATCTAAAGCTAGAGATCGAAAGCCCCTACAGCCCTTTACCTCTTGAGTAAGGGGCGATCGCATCTACCTGTTTTCGCTGAAAACAGCTTAGCCCAAGGGAATTGAAGGTCGGCTTCAGCCAGGGCGATCGCCCTGAACCCGATCGCTCCAAACCTTCAATCAAGAGCAAATGCTTTCGATTTTGTAAACAAATGTAAACAAAATCGGCAATCTGCAAAGCCGAGGGTGAAGTCAATACTCAGCAAGTGCGAAATCCTTGTAGGGAGGTTTCGCGACTGAGGTCGATTGGCATTTTAGTATTTAGGGAGAGTATGAGGGTGCTAGATATATTAGAAGATTTGCGTTCGGCAAGCAACCGATCGCCGAAAAATAAAACACAACCAACCACTCACAAGCGTTTGAACGGGGTTTTTGAATGGGTTGCGGGAGGGTTATGCACCCTAATTGCCACCACTTACGCCTTGGGACTTTCCGAAAGTCGCATTGCAGCTCAACCCCTGACCGACGCCGCATTACTGACCGCCGAAACCACCGACACGGGCGCCACCGCGACCCGTCAAGGTCCTCAGTTATCCGACGGAGTGTACCTGTACGGTCAGTCTGCCACGCCGGAAGAAATCGGACAAGCCTACATGGTCTTTGAAGTCCGGGGCGATCGCCTTTTGGGTGCCTTTTACATGCCTCATTCTTCCTTTGACTGCTTCTACGGCAACATCGAAGACCGTCAACTGGCGTTGACCATCATCGACAGTTACGAACAAAGCGAATACGCTTACGCCATGCCCATTGAAGCCCAACCCGTCGCTGGCGCCAACGATTCCGGCGTCGGCGAATTCGGACTGGAAGGAATGAGCCGCCTCAAACAACTCAGCGATAACGATCGCCGGATCTTAGGCGTGTGTCAGCAAAACTACCAACAAAAAGTCTGGGGAGAATAAGAGCGAGATTCGAGATTCTTTGTTAAAATCTTGAACCATCCCTCCCTCAATCTCCCTCAATCGTGACGTTCTCCCGACGCTGACCTATGCGCTTCGTCCAGGCTTCGCCAAGGGTACAACGCGGGCTTCCCACCTCACGGACAGAAGTCCATCTGCCCCGGCGTCTTGGGAAGTTCCTGTTTCATCCGGTCTGGTCTAGGCAACGCCCCCGACCGAACCCGTCCACAGGCATTTTGTTTGACATCCACGACCCGTCCAGCCGCAGATTGGGAGGATTTCGTTTTGAGGGTGCATTTCCGATCCGCCGCACTGTTCACCAGCCGAATTGTATGGCTGTACGTTGGTGTCGGGACAGAAAGCTGCCCCTAGTCTTGGCCATCAAGGGCATTGCTGCCGTTGCCAGTTCAAGTTTACCAGATTGGCGACTCCGTTCTACTCCATCGCCTCGGCTTTCATCCCGACAGCTTTGCGTAGAGTGCGGGGCTTCCCGCCGATTAAGCTAATATTCAATTCCCGGTTGAGCTTTCACTCCCTGTTCCCGGAAGGGATGCTTGACCAGGCGCATTTCCGTGACCAAATCCGCGCGATCGATGAGGGCGTCCGGGGCGCCGCGCCCGGTTAGAATCGCGTGGGTATCTTCCGGTTTTTGGTCGAGACCTGCCAGTACGGTTTCGACGGGCAGATAACCCAGTTTCATCGCTACATTAATCTCGTCGAGTAAAACCAACTTGTACTCCGGTTGGTGCAGGAATTCTAATGCTTTCTGCCAAGCTTCGAGAGCCTTTTGGATATCGCGATCGCGATCTTGCGTTTCCCAGGTAAAGCCTTCCCCCATCGCGAAAAACTCCAGTTGCTCCGACCACTGGTTTAACACCGCCTTTTCCGCAGGTTCCCAGGCTCCTTTGATAAACTGCACAATACCGACCCGATATCCGTGACCGAGCGATCGCATCACCATTCCGAGGGCCGCCGTGGTTTTTCCTTTCCCATTGCCCGTATTGACAATAATCAAACCCTTTTCGCGGTTTGACGCCTTCAGCCGTTCCTCTTGAACCGCCTTGCGGCGTTGCATCTTTTGGCGGTATTGTTCCGCCGTCAAACCCGATTCTACAGAATCGGTCGTTGCTGGCATTGCACTGCTGTGATTGCTTTCCATATCTGCTTGAATCCCTGACAATCTTGCTGATGCGGATCGTGCGTTTTCTCCCGAAGGGGCACAAAGCGGCGATCGACGCAGATCTATGGTATCGCCGTTATCGTCCCGAACCACCGGATCGGGCTTGGCCCGATCGCGATCGCCCGTCGGGTCTATCGAGGTTATTTAAACTTTATCTAGAAGTTAACAAGAGGTTAAACCTATACTGTTTAATTAGGAAACTGAGATCCCAGACCCGGCTCGCTTTCGGCATTTCCGTGATTTAGACAACCGAACGATAACTACGAAAACTATGTCTGAAAAATCCGATTTTCTCTACCCGCGCGGTCGTTACTACGGCGATTTTACGCCACAAAAACTGGCATTTAATGCCAACTTGCAGGAATTTGCCCAAAAAGTCAGTTATATTTGCAATTTGGAAACCGGGGGCAAAATTTCGAGCATCGAAAGCCTACGAAGAAATCAAAAAACTTTGGAAAGACCTCAAAACCTCGAAAAAAGAATTACAAATTGGGGAAGAACCGCCATCGGAACCTTCCAATCCCGCTTAAAGCTGACCGACTCAGCCCGATCGCCCTCAACGGATTTCCCCTAAACTATCGGGAGAAAAAAAGCTGAGTGCTTGCCATGTTGTCCGTCCGAGACGCGCAATCGATTATTCTAGACCTCGTGCGACCGTTCGACCCGCAAACCGATATCGAAACGGTCGATTTGTCATCTTGCGGCGATCGCCTGCTCGCCACCCCCCTGTCCGCCAACGCCGACTTTCCCTATTGGGATAACTCCGCAATGGACGGGTACGCCGTGCGCTACCAAGACGTAAGCGGCGCCAGTCCCGATCGCCCCCTCCCGTTGCAGATCGTCACCGAAATTGCCGCCGGAACGACCCCGCAAACGGCGATCGCCCCCGGACAAGCGGCCCGCATTTTCACCGGGGCGATGATGCCCCCAGGAGCCGATACCGTGGTCATGCAGGAACAGACCCGGCGAACGGGCGATCGCGTCGAAATTCTCGCTTCCCCCGCCGAAAAGGGCGATTTCGTGCGGCTAGCAGGTTCGTTTTACCGGGCGGGAACCTCCTTACTGCCTGCGGGGGTTCGCCTCGGTGCTGCCGACGTCGCCCTGCTGGCGATCGCCCAATGTAGCCGAGTCCCGGTGTACCGCCGTCCCCGAGTCGCCATCCTCTCCACCGGAAACGAACTCGTCCCCCCCGGCACCCCCTTACAAGCGGGGCAGCTCGTCGATTCCAACCAATACGCCCTCGCGACCGCCGTCACGGCTGCCGGAGCCATTCCCCTGCTTTCGGGAATCGTTCCCGACCGACCCGACGCCCTCAAACAGGCGATCGCCCGCACCTTAGAGCAAGCCGACCTCGTTCTTTCCACCGGAGGCGTCTCCGTCGGCGATTACGATTACGTCGAGCAAATTTTAGAAGAATTAGGCGGTCAAATTCACGTTAAATCCGTCGCCGTCAAACCGGGCAAACCCCTCACCGTCGCCGACTTTAGTGCCGAAACCGACCGACCGAACCGCCTCTATTTCGGCCTGCCGGGAAATCCAGTTTCGGCATTAGTCACCTTTTGGCGCTTCGTGCGACCCGCCCTTAAAAAATTGGCCGGAGAACGCCAGGGATGGGGGCCGACCTTTCTCACCGCCCGATCGCGCCACGAATTGAAAGGAGCGGGCCGTCGGGAAACCTATCTGTGGGGCAAACTCCATCCCGTCTCCGGAGGATACGAATTTGAACTGTCCCAAGGCTCTCACAGTTCCGGAAATCTGATTAATTTAGCGCAAACCACCGCCTTAGCCGTCGTCGAGGTCGATCGCGGTCCGATCGCCCCGGGAGAACTCGTCAGCGTCATGCTCGTGTAAACTGCCGCCCCAGGTGCGCCGCTTTCAGTCGCGATCGCCCTCGTAGACCCGGCGCCGGACGTTCTGCGTCGTTCGCGGTGCGGATACGGGAATCGATAAGGGGTCGCGACCGACACCCAATTGATGGGGTCTGCCGTCCTGAGTGGGTTTGAGACCGTCGAGTACCGCATTGCGGACGATCGGCTCGGTTTCGCGAGCGAGCAGCAGGCGGAAACAATCGGCGATCGCCTGACGGTCTTCAGTCGTGCTGGCGTTCATCATCCGGGTCAGTTGTCGCACGGCGATCAGTCGTTTGAGCGGGTCGGTGTCGGTGAGATCGTCGAGTAAGGCGTGGAAGCGGTCTCGTCCCGATCCGGTTTGGCGGTCGAGAAAATGCCAGCTCAGCAAACCCAACGTCGCCATGGTGCACAGTCCTTGGACAATGGCCCCGGTTGCCAGCCACGGGTTGTCCGATTCGACCCAAATCGAAACGGCGAGGTAGCTGCCGAAGGTCGCCACCCCTCCACTGCCGACGGCGATCGCCAGATCCCGGTTGGTTCCGTGCAAAAATTGGCGCAATTTCGTCTCGAACCCCGGCCAGTGGCTGCTTTGCAAGGCGTAAACTCCGAGCATGGCCCCCGTTCCGATCGCGATCGCGACGGCCAACTTCCAGTTACAAGCCAGCAGGAGGGTCGCGACAAACAAGGCCAACATCAAACTGGGGTTGTTTCGCAACCGAGTTCGCCAAAAGCGATCGAGGGTGGATTTATCGAGAGCCGAAAGGGGGATCGTCCGAACCAACTCGGACAACTGCCGCCACTGGGAGGACGCCTGTGCCACGTTACTTACCTAGTTACTGCGAATTGAAGCCAAATTCAATCTCAAACCAATCTCGAATCCGATGGAATGCGCGAGCGGACGGTCGCGATTGACTGGAGCAATTTTAACCCGTCAACCACCCCGCTTGGAATCTTTGCGCGACTCGCGGGTCGATCGGATCGCCTGGCCCCACCGAGTTGAGGGGTCTCGCTTTGCGGTTTGGGTTTCCTTTGCTCTGCAGCCGCAGGCAGGCGATCGCCCCACCCGACGGCTAAAATCGTGGGAATTAAAGTGCAGATTAAAACAAAAATTGGATTTCAGACGCGGCGATCGCCCTTATTTTTTGGGTAAATTCCTTGTATTTAAACGATTTTTAAGTTAAAAAAGCAAGCGAATTCGAGTCTCGCGGTAAAATTTGGTTAAATTTGCATTGTATTGCGGCAGTCGCTCCCGGAACGGGCGATCGCCGTCAGCTCGTTCTAAAATCCAAACGCAAAATCGGCCACGGTTAATTGACCGTCAAAGGAATAAAAGCCGATCCGATGAATATTTTGACTGTCGAGACTCAATAGGGTATTTGGAGATAAATTCGATTGAGATCCGGCCAAATTAGGAGCGCTCGTTTCTGTTTTAGCCAACAATTGACCGTCGCGATCGTAAGCGGACAACACCGTGCGTCGCGAACTGGTCACCAGGGCTCTTACCCGAGAAATCGGCTGAGTAAAAATGACTTCCATCGAGCCACTTTTGGGGCCTCCCATCAAGACGATCGAACCGGAGTGAGTCGGAAATGCCGGATTCGACGGACTCAAGGCGAGTGCGTTGCGGAAAATCGCCCCCCACTTCTCAAATTGCCGTTCGACGACTTCAAAACAGTTTAAGTCTTGAAGGTTCAAGCGCACGTCGATTTCTGAAGGCATCGGCAACTCGAATGGTACGCCGTTGGTGGCGATCGCCCGTCTACGCTCTGCGGGGGACAGTTCGGACCACGGCATCGCCGAGGGGGGGGACACTTGGGCCGGGTCGCCGTTAACTTGCACTCGATCTACCATAAATCCCTGTTTGACTGTCATTAACTTCTCCGTCATTCGATAGCACTTCATCAATGGCAAAGCTTCAAGTCAACTGGCTCGGGTTTGTCGCCACCAGGAGCCAAGCGGATGCCAGTCGTTCTTTAATTCCCTTTCCCTAGTTTTCCCTGTAGCACCCTTGCTTTCTTAAAAAAAGTCGATCGCAGCTTCACGGTGGGGGTAAAGGGGGTGTGGGGTATCACCCCACACTTTAAAAATTATTACCGATCTGGCGTATTTTGGCATTAGGAAAACAACAAGTTTAAAAAACTGAGGCATCGGGTGCGCAGATTGCATTTATAAAACAGGCGATCGCCCGCGCCATCCGGACAGTTTTTAAGATTTTTCGTAAATGTCTATAAAATGCCACTGAACTTGATGTTACGGCGATCGCCCGTTCTCGGCGCGCGATCTCCCGTCCCGCCGTACCCCAGCAACTAGAGGTCTTTTATGTATATTCCCCTCGGTTTTGACCAACGCTCGATCGTGACCTCCCTCGGGAGAATGGTCTATTACACCGCCGTCGGCGAACCCTGGCCGATCGCCACCGACCCGGCATCCGGCGAGTCTCCCCTGCCGACCTTGGTGTTTCTGCACGGCTTTGGAGGGGGCTCCTCCGCTTACGAATGGTCGAAAGTTTATCCCGCATTTGCCAGCGACTACCGGATTTTGGCACCGGATTTAATTGGCTGGGGGCGATCGGAACATCCCCAACGGGATTACCAGATCGACGACTACACCACGACGATCGCCGAATTTTTAGAACAAACCTATAGGGAACCCGTCCCCGTCGTCGCCTCCTCCCTCACCGCCGCCTTCGTCATCCGGGTGGCGATCGCCCGTCCCGAACTGTTCAAAAGCTTGATTTTAACCACTCCGGCGGGACTCTCCGACTTCGGCGAAGATTATCGCGGCAGTTTCTTCGCCCAACTCGTCAAAACCCCCTTACTCGACCGCTTCCTCTATAGCAGCGCGATCGCCACCCCCGGAGGGATTCGCAGCTTTTTAGAAACCCGTCAATTTGCCCGTCCCAACCGCATCGACGACGAAATCGTAGACGCCTACTTGCGATCGGCCCAACAACCCAACGCCGAATACGCCGCCTTATCCTTCGTGCGCGGCGATCTGTGCTTCGACCTGTCCGCCTACATCCATCAGCTCGCCGTCCCCACCGCCATCATTTGGGGACGCCAATCCCAATTTACCGGACCCGAAATCGGCGAGCGACTCGCCAGCCTCAACCCCCAAGCCATTCGCTATTTCCAGCGCCTGGAAGAGGTCGGACTCACCCCGCAATTAGAAGTCCCGGCGATCGCGATCGGACTGATTCGCCGCTTTCTGTCCCTACTCGACAGCGCCGCCTGATCTCCCACCGACGACAAAGGCAGGGGAACTACATCCCCCCGCCTCGCGATCGCCCTTCTCTCAAAATTGTAGCTATTCGTTTATTTAATGCGAACGTCGATCACGCTCGCATTAAAGTTATAGGTCAGCCCTTCTAACTCCACCGGGGTACCAATTTTGAGTTTATTGTTCCCCAACACCGGGCCGTTCTCCGTAATCTGAGCGCGTCCGCCCAAAGTAATCATCAAATTAGAACTAAAAGATTCTTCCTGTCTCGGATCCGGAAGCGCTTTTACCGAACCGTCCGGCTGCGGGATCGCTAAAGTTTTGGTGAGCAATTCGATCGATTTAACGTCCACCGCTCCGTGCGGTTGGTTGCGGATAATAATATTAGTTTTGCCTTTTTCTCTAAATTCTTCGAGTAAGGCTTGAGGATCGCGAACACTCAACCCTCGCACGATCAGATCGACTTCTACGGGTTTGGTCGTCACGCCGACTTGTGCCACCGAACCCGTTTGTCCGGGGAAGAAAAAGATCCCGATAATCACGAAAACAATCACCAGGGCCGCACCCAAGTCCAAGACGCTAATCTTGCCAAATAAACGTCCTTTTGAATCCAAAATGTTCATGTTTAGAGTGTCGTCCTTTCTTAAGCGAAATCAAACGTGAAGTAGAGGCTCGAACCCTTTATTGAGGTGACGCAATGCTTCTTGAGGGCTACATTTGGAGACTTCATAGTACCAAGGATTCTGACTTTTTACCTCGGCGACTAATTTTTTGTGTAAGTCTATAGCACTCGGGAGTTTACCTCCGGCTTCTAATGTTTCCTTACAGGTAGCGAGTCCCCAATTCCAAGCGTGTCGAGCGACTCCTGCGTGTTTCGCCATCAGCGTTCGTTGTCGGTTATTTAAGTCTAGCTTGGTCTTAAAGCCTTTCACTGACTTTTTTTAACTCCTCAACCCTCTTTTTGTTCGGCTAACTTCAGTTACCATAAAGACTAGCAGAAAACAATGGAGATGGTGGAATCGGCGATTTTCGCGGCTTCAGTCCTTCTAAACTTACTCAAATCTTTCATCCTAGCATAAAAGGTGAGTAATTTTAAGAAATTTTAGGTAGAAATTTAAATCCTGTTTTTAACCCCTTAAATGAGCCGATCGAAGCATCCCGACGCCCACCTCAGTCTAAACAGCTCGAATCCGGTAGCCAGTGGGAAAACATTTCCAGTGGGAGCTTCTCCCACCGTATGCTTGCATCGGTTTAGCGCAACAGGAGTAAAACGGTTTGCAATAAACCGACCACCGTCCCTAAAACCCCACCTAGATTGACGATCGCTTGCAGTTCGCTGCGGACGATCCCTTGTACGGCGGCTTCTAAATTTTCCGGCGAAGTGCCTTTAACACGATCGACGATGACCCCATCGATATTGAGAATCGGGATCGCTTTGGCGACAATGGTTTCTAGATCTCTTTCTAAATAGCGTTCGAGAATTAAGGCCAATTCTTGGCTGACCAATCCCAAGGAGGTACTGACTACGGAGGAGGCTTGCAGGCGTTTGAGGATTAAATTAGCGACATTTTCCCAATTGACCGAATCGCTCAAGCCTTGCAACAATTCGGCGCCGCGATCGCGGATGTAAGCGCGCACGGTGTCGCGCATGGTTTTACGCAGTTGACGAACTGTAGAAACGGGTAGATTTTGCAAGGAAATATTTAACAACCATTCTTGGAAGCGATCGGACAGGGCCAAGGTCTCGATCAACTCGGCAATGCGGGCGTTTGCTTGTTCTTTTTCGTCCAAACAAAAGGTTCGCAAGCGGGTTAAGGCGTTGCGCAAGCCGAATAAATTGGCAACGACCCAATAGGTGCCACTGGTTTTTTCTCGAAATCCTTCATCGATAATGGCGATGTTGCGATCGGTGAGAAAATCGACGAGATTTTGACGGATGACATCCGGGGGAATGACCGCCGCGAGCAACCAATCGGAGAGTTGGCGCGCTTGGAGATCGGAGAGTTGAAATTCGAGTAAAACTTGGTCGAAAATTTGGTTGAGTTGTTCTTCGAGAAAGTCTTCCCGACGTGCGAGCACTTTAATCAGGCGAGGTAAAGATTCGCCGAGCAAATCGCGCAAAATTCCGGCGAGAATCTTGGCGGTTTTTTGTTCTGTATCCGATTTAAGCTGGTCGAGAGCGAGTTCGAGCAACCAGAGGATCGCCGATTGCATCCGTTCCGTCGCCAGCAGTCGCCGCGCCAGGTTTTGCAATTCTTCCGGGGTCAGCAACGATCCCATGATCGTATCGGCGACCCGTTGGGCGAGGCGTTCTTGATTGCGCGGGATCAAGCCGGGAGTGAAGGGAAGGCGACGCCCGCCGATGAAGATCGCCCGATAGGGGCGAAACAGCATGTTAATGGCGAGATCGTTGGTGAAATAGCCAATAATGCCCCCCGCGATCGGTGGCAAGACGTAAGGCCATAGGGTTGCAACATCCATCGGGATCCGGGATTGGGGTTGGGCAAGGGGAACGGCAAATCGGCGGGGTTGGAGTGGCGTGGCTACGGGGTCGGATTGTGGGGTTTGGTGGCGCGTAAGATCCCCATCATCCCTCCGGCTAGGGTGTAATGGTTGGGGCGGTCAAATCCGGCTTGACGGGCGAGGGCGACCTGTTCGGCGCCGAGGGGAAAGCGATCTAAACTCGGACTGATGTAAGCGTATTCCTCGGTCAGTCCGAACTGACGGGCGATCGCGACGACGACGCGATCGAGATACCACTGTTGGAACTGTCGCATCCAGGGCTGTTCGCTGCGGTGGAAGTCGAGGATCGCGACGGTGGCCCCCGGTTTGAGGACTCGGTGGAGTTCGCGCAAGCATTGGGAAATGTCGGCGACGTTTCGCAAGCCGTATCCCATTGTAGCGGCGTCGAAGCTGTCGGCGTCGAAAGGGAGGTGGAGGGCGTCGGCTTCGACCCAGGAGATCGCGGTCGGGCTGTTTTTACAGCGATCGCGCGCGATCTCAAGCTGGACGGGGGAAAAATCGACGCCGAAGACCCGCCCCTGGGGACCGACTTCGCGGGCGAGGAGTCGGGCGAGATCCCCACTACCGCAACAGAGATCGAGGGCCGTATCTCCGGCTTTGACGCGACTCGACGCGATCGCCATGCCTTTCCAGACCCAATGTTGGCCGAGACTGAGCCAGTCGTTGAGGGGGTCGTAAACCGGGGCGATGCGGTTGAAGAGTTGTTGGACCTCGGGGTTGGAGACGCCAGGCGAAGGCGCGGTCGGGGCGGTAGATGCGGGAGAATTCAAAGGGTTCACGGATGATAACGGGTACAGGTGAGGGCGATCGCCGCTTGTTGCACGCACAGGTGCAAGGTAGAGAGTTCGTCTTCGCGCAGGGTACACGGTCGCTTCCACTGCAAGGAAAGCAGGGCGATCGCTACTTCCCGGTATTTAATCGGGATAATTAAATGAGCCTGCACGTCGGATTTTTGATAGTGGGCTAACTCTGCCAACTTGTCATCCGCAGGCACGTTGACGACGACCTGGATCGATCCGGTGGCGATCGCCTCTTTGACCAAGGGATCGTCTGCGAGCCAGTTTTCCGCTTCTCCTTCCCGGGCGTAAATCCCGCGAGCGCCAGCAATTTCAGTGCCTTCGAGCATCTGCACGATCGCGATATCCGCAGAAAAGTTCTCGCCAAAAGCACGGGCGATCGGTTCAAAACATTCGTCAAAACTCTGGGACTCTTGCGCCGCCTGTACTAAGGTCATTAACAAGTTGGTTTGCGCTTGAGCCCGGCGCAACTCTTCCGTGCGCTGTTTGAGCAGTTCGTAAGTTTCTGCGGCCCGTTGCACGACTGCTTTGAGTTCGTTGGGGTCCCAGGGTTTTGTGATATATTTATAAACCTGTCCGGAGTTGATCGCTTCGACCAAATCCTCGATATCGGTAAATCCCGTCAGGATGATCCGGACCGTGTTGGGAAATTGGGGAACTGTTTTGCTTAAAAACTCCGTCCCTTTCATCTCGGGCATTCGCTGGTCCGAGATGATGACGGCGACTTCTCCTTCTTGGGAGAGAATCTCTAAGGCACTGCCGCCGCTTTCCGCTTTGAGGACTTGAAATTCTCGCCGGAAGGTGCGGTAGAGCAAATCCAGATTGTCTGGTTCGTCGTCTACCACGAGCATTTTCGGTTTTTTTCGTCTCTCTAAGCTTTTCAACTGACTTCTGATGTTATCGAGTTCGGGGATTGCGTTATCCATAACAATACAATAAACTCCTTGCGCCCTAGAGAGCCGGACATTGCCCTCCATTAGCCCTCCTCAATAGTACCCAATCTCCGTTCGCGATCGGCACTGGGGGCGCGAACCCTCCTGATTGTTGACCGCTTGCGGCGGGCGATCGCCCGTTCGCGCCGACACCCTTGTTTTGAAGGGGAGGACTCCCTTCTATCCCGCCTCACAGATCGCGGGGCGATCGCTGCTGCTTCCTTCATCTCCACGGTTCCCTCAGCCGGATCCGGCGCGATCGCCGTACAATAAAGGTCAGAATAGGCCAGATCCTCCAGATCCGATCGCCCCCGTCCCTTCTTTTTGCCATGAGTCAGTTTCCCGACTTCACCGCCCACGGCTACCAGATTCAACGGGAATTAGGTCATAATTTTGCCGGGGGGCGCGTCACCTACCTCGCCCGCGACCTCAAGGGCGATCGCTGCGTCACCCTCAAGCAATTTCAGTTTGCCCGCGCCACTGCTCAATGGTCCGCCTATCAAGCCCACGAACGCGAAATCGCTGTTTTACAACAACTCGACCATCCCGGAATTCCGCGCTACCTCGATTCCTTTGCGACCCCCTCCGGCTTCTGTCTGGTTCAAGATTATAAACCTGCCCGTTCTTTAGCCGTTCCGCGCAGTTTCGACCCGGAACAGATCGAGCAGTTGGTGACCCGGTTGCTCGATATTCTCGTGTATTTGCAACGCCGAGACCCTCCGGTGATTCACCGCGATATCAAGCCGGAAAATGTTTTAGTGGACGATCGCCTCCGGGTTTATTTGGTAGACTTCGGTTTCGCCCGTTTTGGCATGGGTGAAGTCGCCATGAGCAGCATGGTCAAAGGAACTCTCGGTTTTATGCCGCCGGAGCAAATGTTAAATCGAGAGTTGACCCTCGCTTCCGATCTCTACGGTGTCGGGGCGACGACGATCTGCTTGCTGACCCGGACGCCTTCGACGGCGATCGCCGATTTACTCGATGAAGATTATCGCATTCAATTCGCCGATCGCCTCCCCGACATTAGCGAATCTTGGCGCCAATGGCTGGCGAAACTGGTCAAACCGAATCCGGGCGATCGCTTTGCCGATGCCCTCGGCGCACGAACAGCCCTCGAATCGATCTCGATCGTCCGTACTCCTCAAGTGCAGCTCCAACCCCAGGAGTTAGCTTTAAGTGCGAATACAATTGGCCAATCTCTACAAGCGACTATTTCAGTTAAAAACATTGTATCAAAAACTCGGTTTGTCGGACGCTGGCAAGTGAGAAGCCATCGGAGCGATACCCCCCTGTTGCCGACCGCCTCCGGTGCCGCCCACCCCTGGATAAGGATAACTCCCGAGGAATTGTGCAGCAACCGGATCGACTGTCAAATCGAGGTCGATACAGCCTTGTTGCAGGCAGGGCGAACTTACGAGCGCCTGTTAGTTCTGCACGGCAATGGCATTCCCGCCGAGATCGAGGTCTCGCTCTCGGTTCGTACCGCTCCGATTCCCGCGATCGGGCGCCAGTTGCCTTATACTTCTTTATTCGGTTTGTGGGTTGCTTGTGTAACGTCGGCGATCGTGGCTTTACCGACCGTTGCCAGCCCGATCGCGATCGCCCTCGGCGGTTTCGTCACCTGGGCCGGACTATCGAAGCTGATGCAGTCAAAAGCCCTGTGGATGCGGTTTTTAGTCACCGCCGGGGCGACGGGTTGCCTCGCCGCGATCGCCGGATTTACCCTGGGAACCATCGCCGGAGCCACCGTAGCGGGAGCCTTTGCAACGGCGATCTCCCTCGCTTCGACCATGGTCACCGGGGGCGCGCTGTTGTGGACTGCCACCGGAGTCAAGCGCGATTTCGGCGCCCGGTGGGCTGCCGGACTGTCCTTACTCAGCGCCCTCTCGGGAATGGCCGTAGGAATCGGTCTAAAATGGGCCGCATGGCCGCCATTATTACTGCTCGGTATCGCCGTAACGACCCTCCCGGTGGTCGCCGTCGGCATCTCACTTCCGATCGCCCGCGCCTTCCGCCTCGCCCGTTATCGGCGATCGCAACAGCATTTGATCGGATTTTAGATTTTAGATGAAGGGAATTTAGAACAGCCTGACTCCCTAGTTCCTTCCCCCTTCTCCCCCGAAGATCGCACTACAATGATGACAACGGGCATCTTTGCAACTCCATGAAGAACTTCCCAGACTTTACCGATGCGGGCTATCGAGTTATCCGCGAACTCGGCAACAATCGCCCTGGCGGTCGGGTGACGTATTTAGCCGTTGGCGATCGCAACGGGAACGAAAACCCTGCAAACTCTACCGATGCGAACGGCGAACCGGAAAACGCAGACGAAGGAGAAACCTTTGTCGTTATCAAACAGTTTCAATTTGCCCAAAGCCATAGTACCTGGGCGCATTACGACGCTTTCGAGCGCGAAGTGCAGGTCTTGCAAGACTTGAATCATCCGGGGATTCCCCGCTATCTCGATTCGTTTCAAACCGCAGATGGATTGCATTTAGTCCAGGAATACAAACCAGCCGAATCGATCGCCGAACCGCGTCCCTGGATGCCCGTGCAAATTCAACAGGTCGCGGTCAGCTTATTGGATATTTTAGTTTATCTCCAGCAACGGCTTCCCCCTGTCATCCATCGGGATATTAAGCCGGAAAATGTTTTAGTAGACGCCCATCTCAATGTTTATTTAGTCGATTTTGGCTTCGCTCATTTCGGACAGACTGAAGTGGCGGCAAGCAGTTTGGTTAAAGGAACCCTCGGCTTTATGCCGCCGGAACAGTTATTCAATCGGGAATTAACGAAGGCGTCGGATTTATATGGAGTTGGGGCGACGTTGATCTGTTTGCTGTCCAATACGCCTTCGGCGCAAATTGGGGAGTTAATTGACGAAAACTATCGGATTCACTTTCGATCGCGCCTTCGTAAAATTGGCGAGGCGTGGATCCAGTGGCTGGAACGGATGGTCGAACCGAAGCCGAAAGATCGTTTTCCGGATGCGGCGGCGGCGTTGGCGGCGGTTCGGGCGATCGCCATTACCCCCGTACCGCAAGCAGTCACGTCCCATCAGTGGATTAATTTACGATCGCGCGACCTCAACGAAACCCTCCGCCAAACGGTGGTCATTACCAATAGCGTCCCGGGAACCCGCTTGAACGGTCGCTGGGCGATCGCGAAACATCCGAGCGATCTCGTCTGGAAAGGTAAGGGTCACCCTTGGATTTCCGTCACTCCGGCGCGCTTTCGCGGGAATCGAGCCGAATGCACGATCGCGGTGAATACGGCCCGACTGTTGGCGGGGGAAACTTACGAACGGGAGTTACTTTTACGCACGAACTCGTCCGCAGAACCGTATCGACTGCCGTTACAGGTGCAAACGGCGCCGGAACCGCCCTTGAAACTGAGCGTTCCGTACTCCTGGTTGGCGGGGTTATTCGGTTTGGGCATTCTAGGATTCTGGATGCGTCCGACTAACTTTGTGGCGGTGGCGATCGCGGATCCGATCGATGGGATCCTCAGTTCTGGCTTCCTGGCGTTATTGTTTCTCTGGACTCTGGTAAAAGGGATCCAAAGGTTGGCCGATCGCCCGCAAGCGGCCAGTGCGGGAGCCTGGACGGGGAGTTTGGCGGGGATGGGGGTCGGCATCGTCATCGGGGCGATCTCCGAGTTGCGCGGGCTGCGTGGACTCGTCGGATGGCTCGATGGAGCCTTCATGGGAGTGGCCCTCGGGGTGTTGTTAGGCGCTTATGCGGCGATCGCGGCGGATTGGGGAACGGAACGCCAGACCGATGCGCGGACTTCGGCGATCGTTCACAAGCTGGCAGGGGGTTTAGCGGGCGGTTTAGGGATGACCTGGCCGATTTTGCTGGCTTTTCGGGCATTTGACACGGGGATCGCGTTCTCCCTACGTTTGGGCATCGCCTTGCTCACCGGGGCGGTCGCGGGATGCGCGATCGCGGTAACGGAAGCATCCCAACCCTCGCCCTCGCCTACGGAGTCGGCACCCAAAAAAGGCTTGATGTTCGACAGTTTCAGCGAATCTGGGTTCTCGGCGATCGTGGCGATCGGCTTGACGGTCGGTTTCGGGGCCGGGGTCGGTTTGGCGTTGCAAGAGGGGCTGACCCATCCGGGGATTCTCTTCTGGCTGGTGTTGATGGGGGCGGGATTGGCGAAGGTCTTGTATCCGTTGTGGCGGCGATCGCGCTTCGTACGCCGTTATCGCCAGTCCAAGCCTTTTTTAATTGAGCCCTAACGCTTCGAGATCCTCTTCGCTGGGATCGTCGCCCAACTCGTTGTAGAGGTCTTGTAAGGTTTGATGCTGTACCCGGCGCGAAGTACGACGGTATTTTTTCGATTCGAGTTTGGGTTCGTATTCCTGGCGACCGGAGCGCTTCGTTTTTAATTTAAGGGTCGATTCGGGGTCGCTTTGTTGTTTTTTAGCATCGCGGTAGGCGATCGCTTCTTCGAGCAGTTGGAGATAGTCCTCGTAGCGTTCCCAGTCCCCTCGGACGACGCAGTTCGGTTCGTCCCGATGCAGGCAGTCGCTAAACTGGCACTGACCTCGGGCGAGGCGATCGCGCGCTTCGGGAAAGTAGCGAACCAGCTCGGCGGGGTCGCAGTCGAGTTGCGGTCGGTTGAAACCGGGGGTATCGGCGAGCAGTCCGCCGTCGGGTAACTCGAATAGTTCCACGTGTCGGGTGGTATGGCGTCCTCGGGCGAGTTTTCCGGAAACGTCGCCCACGCGCAAATTCACCGACGGGATCAAGGCGTCGATCAAGCTCGATTTGCCGACGCCGGACGGTCCGGCGATCGCGGTCATTTCACCTTGCAGTTGGCGGCGGATGGCGTCGAGTCCTTCCCGGCGGGGGATACTGGCACAGAGGACGGTATAGCCCCATGCTTGCAGGCGATCGCGCCAGTGTTCGAGGGTTTCGGGAGAGACTAAATCGATCTTGTTCAGGCACAAGGTGGTTTTTAGCCCGGTAGATTCGGCTTCGATCGCAAAGCGGGTCAGTTGATGCGGGTCGAGGCTGGGTTCTTCGACCGCAAACACGAGCAAGATCTGGCTGGCGTTGGCAATCGGCGGGCGATCGAGTTGGCTGCTGCGCTCGAATACGGCGGAAATCGCCCCGCGCCCCCCGGCCCAGTCCGGTTCTTCGACGACGACGCGATCGCCGACCATGACTTGCCCGCCGATCTTTTTGAGGCGCGCCCGTCGGGTACACAGTAGGGAAGTGGTGCGCTCGGTTTCCCCCTGGGTGTCCGGTGTGGCGTTCGCTCCCTCGTCGAGCTGCACTTTGTAATAATTCGCCTGGACGGCGACAACGGTCCCGGTCACTTCGATCTCGTCTGTTGGGGGTTCTCGATCTTCCCTAGCCCTATGGGGTTTGGCGGCGGTCCCCCGAGCTTCGGAGACCGGTGACGGATTGGATCTTGACAGGGTAACACCTTGTGTGGTAAGGGACGGGCGATCGGACTGGACGGGCGATCGGCCCTCTTTCACCGGATCCGGTCGGTTCTCACTCATGCGGCAGCCGTCGGTTTTCTCACCTGAAGGGCGAAAAAACCGGAGCGATCTTCGAGCTGTTCGATGGCGAAGCCCGACATCTGCAAGCTGTCGGGGACTTGTTCGATCGGTTCTCCCGCGTCTAACCAGACTTCGAGCAAGCTGCCGGGTTCCATTTGTTCCAGGCGCAATTTCGTCCGTACTAAATTAATCGGACAGGGGGTACCGCGCAGGTCTAGGGTGTCGTCCGGGCTGACGGTCGCCCGGGGTTCTAACTTGTCGGTCACTTGTGGAAAAACCCTCCTAAGAATCCTTCCAAACCGCCTTTTCCGGTGCGATCGCCTTTAATCTTTGCCAGTTTTTCGAGCAGTTCGCGCTCTTCTGCCGTCAATTTCGTCGGGATGTCGATGGCGATCGTAATTAAATGATCCCCTCGCATCACCGGATTGCCCAATTTGGGAACCCCTTTATTTTCCAAAGTCAACACCGTATTCGGTTGCGTTCCCGGCGGGATGGTCAACTCCGTCGGTCCATCGACGGTATTGACTTCGAGGCGACAGCCTAAAATGGCTTGCAGGTAGCTGATTTTGATTTCCGAGAGGATGTTGATGCCTTCGCGGCGGAATTCGGCATCTTCGTTGACGAACAGGTAGACGTACAAGTCTCCCGGCGGTCCGCCCCGTTGTCCCGCATCCCCTTCCGAGGACACCCGCAAGCGGGTTCCGTTATCGACCCCGGCGGGAACGGTAATTTTCAGTTTTTTTGTTTCTTGTTTTTGTCCCTGACCGCCACAGGTATCGCATTTCTCTTCGATGACCTGTCCGGTTCCGTTGCACGTGGGACAGACGGACACTTGGGTAAAGCTGCCAAAGGGGGTGCGCGTCGCCCGGCGCACTTGTCCGGCGCCGTTACAGGTGGAGCAACTCTGCGGGCGGGTTCCCGGTTTGGCTCCGGTTCCGCCGCAAGTATTGCAGGTTTCTAAGTGACCGATGCGGATTTCTTTCTCGCCACCGAAGATCGCTTCGCGGAAATCGAGCTTGAGGTCGAGGCGCAAGTCGTCGCCTCGGGTCGGACCGCCGCGCGATCGCCGTTGACCGCCGCCTCCGGCAAATCCGGTGAAGAAACTCTCGAAGATATCGGCGAAGCCCATATCCCCGAAGTCTCCAAATCCCGGACCTCCAGCTCCGGCGCCGGAACTGACCCCGGCTTCCCCAAAACGGTCGTAGCGCGCTCGCACTTCCGGTTCCGAGAGAACTTCGTAAGCGCGATTAATTTCTTTGAAGCGCTCCTCGGCGCCTTCCTCTTTATTGACGTCTGGGTGATATTTGCGGGCTAGTTTTCGATAAGCACGCTTAATCTCCTCTTTGTCCGCGTTGCGAGAGACACCAAGAATTTCGTAGTAGTCGCGGGCCATAGAGCGCTTCTAGTAGGAATAAAATACAATCAAGTCGGCGATAAAGGGACTCGTCATCGGACGAGTCGTTGACGATCGCGAACCGGGATAAGTGAGAACGGCACTGCCGCGATCGCCGCTACAGGCGTCCTCCCGTCGGGCTACTCGCGCCGAGTACTCACTCGGAACTGCTAAACTCTTCTTCCGGTTCTTCTTCCTCTTCTTCCAAGTTAGACTGCTGGTAAACCGCAATGCCAACGGAGAATAAGGTTTCCTGGAAGGCAGTCATGCGTTCTTTGAGTTCGTCGAGGGCAACCCCTTCGTTGGCGATCGCCGCTCTGAGCGTTTGAGCTTTTTCACTCAGCTCCGCCTTGAGGTCGTCGCCGAGCAGCTCGACGTTATCTTTTAAGGTCGCTTCATAATTATAGAATAGGGTATCGGCTTGGTTTTTGAGTTCGGCAATTTGTTTGAGATCGCGGTCTTGGTCGCCGTAAAGTTCGGCTTCCTCGCGCATCCGCTCAATTTCGGCTTCGCTCAGACCGCCCGTACTGGTAATTTTAATGCTCTGTTCCCGTCCGGTGCCTTTATCTTCGGCAGCGACGTGCAGAATCCCGTTGGCGTCGATCTCGAAGGAGACTTCAATTTGCGGGACCCCGCGCGGTGCCGGGGGAATTTTATCGAGGATGAATTGACCCAAACTTTTATTATCTTTCGCCATCGCCCGTTCCCCTTGCAGGACGTGAATTTCCACCGAACTCTGTCCGTCGGTCGCCGTGGAAAAGGTTTGAGCGCGGCTGGTGGGAATGGTGGTATTGCGTTCGATAATTTTGGTGAACACCCCCCCGAGGGTTTCGATCCCCAAGGATAACGGGGTAACGTCGAGCAGTAAGACATCGCGAACTTCGCCGCCGAGTACGCCGCCTTGAATCGCGGCGCCGATGGCAACCGCTTCGTCGGGATTGACCGATTGTTCCGGGGTTTTGCCGTCGAAGTAATCGACGATCGCCCGTTGCACGGCGGGAGTCCGGGTGGAACCGCCGATCAGGATAATGCGATCGATCTCCTCGGTACTGAGGTTACTATCTTTGAGCGCTTGGCTGACGGGTTCCATCGTCTTGCGGATCAAGTCGCTGACGAGGTCTTCAAATTCGGGCCGGGTCAGGTCCATTTCTAAATGTTTCGGCCCGGTTTCGTCGGCGCTGATAAACGGCAAGTTGATCGAGGTGACTTCGCGGCTGGACAGTTCGATTTTCGCTTTTTCGGCGGCTTCGCGAATGCGCTGCAAGGCCATTTTATCCACGGAGAGGTCTACCCCTTCCCGGACGCGAAACTGCTCGACCATCCAGTTGACCAGATGGGTATCGAAATCGTCCCCGCCGAGTTGGTTGTTCCCGGCGGTGGATTTGACTTCGAAGATGCCGTCGCCGAGTTGGAGGACGGAAACGTCGAAGGTGCCGCCTCCCAAGTCAAACACGAGGATTTTTTCGTCGCGGTCTTGCTTGTCGAGTCCGTAGGAGAGGGCGGCGGCGGTCGGTTCGTTGATGATGCGGAGGACTTCGAGACCCGCGATCGTTCCGGCGTCTTTGGTGGCTTGACGTTGGGCGTCGGTGAAGTAGGCGGGAACCGTAATCACCGCTTGAGTGACTTGTTCGCCGAGATAGGTTTCCGCGTCCTGCTTGAGTTTTTGCAGGATCATCGCCGAAATTTCTTGAGGGGTGTAGGTGGTGCCGCGTACCCGAACGTCCACGGTGTCGTCTTTGCCTTTGACGCAGGTGTAGGGGGTGCGACTGCGTTCTTCTTTGGTATCGTCCCAACGACGACCGATAAAGCGCTTGATGCTGTAAACGGTGTTTTCCGCGTTGGTCACCGCCTGGCGCTTGGCAAGCTGTCCGACGAGGCGATCGCCGCCCTTGCCAAATCCAACAATACTCGGCGTGGTTCTCCCACCTTCTGAGTTGGTAATGACGACGGGTTGACCGCCTTCCAAGACAGCGACACAACTATTGGTGGTGCCTAGGTCAATACCGATGACTTTTCCCATAGTTAGCGGCGGTGAAGGTATCCGTAGGTATTCAGAAGCAGGGGGTCGATTGGCGAAGCCGCCGGGGGGTCTGGAGGCGAGGGACGGGCGATCGCGCCTCCCTCGTTCCAGCTCCTGCAAATTCTAGGCTCGGCAATCTCGAAGCTTATTGTTCTTCGGTAGACTCCGGCGAATTTTCCTCTGAGGGTACCACGGGTTCCGGGGCGGCAGCAACTTTAACCATCGCGTGGCGCAACACGCGATCGCCGAGCATGTAACCCCGTCTGAACTCTTCCATCACCGTGCCTTCCTCATGGTCGGCAGTGGCTTCGCGCATGACGGCTTCGTGGAGATTGGGATCGAACGGTTCGCCTTTGGGATACATCGCCGACACCCCGATGCGTTTGAGGCAATCGACCATTTGCTTGTAAACGCTCAGATAGCTTTTATGGATATTCATTTCCCCATCGTTCTGGGGTTTGATTTGTTCTTTCGCCCGCTCGAAGTTATCGACGACCGGAAGTAACTCGCGAATGGTCGCGCATTTGGCTTGGAGGTCGAGTTCTTCTTTTTCTTTTTGAGTCCGCTTGCGGAAATTGTCAAAGTCTGCCGCCAAGCGGGCATATTGACTTTTGAGGTCTTCGATTTGCGCGGTAAACGCTTGGTTCGCTAGAATCAGCGCTTCCATGGAGGCCATCTCTTCTACGGTTGCCGCACTCGGCGGCTCCGCAGAGGGAGGAACCTCCTCGCTCGAAGGGGCTTCGGCTTCGGCGGTTCCGGCTTCGTTGGCAGGTTGTTGCTCTGCCTCGCCACCGGAGGCGATCGCCTCTTCTTGGGGTTCAGCCGAATCTGCTGCTGCGGCGGAACCGTCAGTGGCCTCATCCGGTTGACTTTGAGTGTTGTCTAGCTGCTTTTCTTCGTCTGTCATCTTCCCAGTCATCGCCGTCTTAACGGTTGCATTCCTTGGCTTGCGCGTTGACCGAAGCGAATCGATCTCGACGATCTCCGTTAGCGGGAGATAACCGCAGTTATCCTCTGGCAACGGATGTTCGCTGCAGTCCACTTTATCATTTTCACATCTCGATTGCTTGCTCGCCGGGGTGCAATTACACTCGTTCCCGGTTCGGATTCCTCGCTGCAGCAGGATTTGGCGCGATCGGCTAGGCTAAGTGTTCTCTATTTTGCAAAAATATGAAAGATTCCAAGCCTTACATTCCCAACTCATGGTTCAACTCCCCAAGGATTTAGACGAAGCGGTCGCTCAAGCCCGCCAAGCGACCCACGCCGCTCTCGAAGAGGGTTTACGGCGCGTACAGGTGGAATTGGTGATTCCGGAACTGAAAGCGCAACCGATCGCCGAACAGTTTATCCCCTCTTTAGAGCCGTATTACGAACATTTAAAGGTGTATTTTCCCGACGCGGGGGCGGCGGCGCTGGCCCGTCGCGATTGGGGTGAAACGCCTTTTGTGGTTCGGGCGATCGGCGAAACTAAGGGCAAAATACAACCGGAAGATCGGGCGTTTTTATTTGTCGAACCGTCTTCGGTGGAAGTCAACGACGTTGAAAAGATGTGTCTGGAAGCGGGCGATCGCCCGGTGATTTTTCTGCTGCCACGGCTGGAAAATATCGCCACCATCGGCATCGGGATGGCGGGACGGGAACTGCGCGAACGTTTCCTCAATACGATCGAATCTTGTTACTACATCCGTCCGGGTCAAGGTTATGCCTTGTTCCGATGCTATCCCGGCCCGTGGCAAGTCTGGCTGGAAACGGAGGAGGATTACGAACTGCTCGCCGAAAGTCCTCAGAAACCCGTCGGCGACGAACTCGACCGCATTTTAGAACGGGCTGGCACTCCCGAGAACGAGGGTAGCGAGGGGACTCCCCCAAGTTCGCGCGCGGCTGCGCCGAAACAAGCCGGGTTGATGACGAATTTCAAACGCTTGTGGAAAGCCCTCACTCAGTGAAACCTCGGACCTCCCGAAACAGTCTGAGAATTAGGCTTTCACCCGTTTAAAAGTTATCGATTGTTTTGAACTTGACCCCTTTATCCGACTCGGGGCGATCGCCTGTTACCGGGCGATCGCCCCCCGACTGCCACCCGAAACTTCCTAGAATAGAGTTTGAGGGACTGTCATCATTCAGCAGGGAGCCAAGACCATGAGCGAACATACCCCCCGACGCATCATTATTGGTGACGTTCACGGCCATTACGACGGACTGATGCTACTTTTCGAGGCGATCGCCCCCAACCGCGACGATCGCATCTACTTTCTTGGCGACCTGATCGACCGAGGCAGTCAAAGCGCTCAAGTCATTAAATTCGTCCGCGACAACGGCTATTGTTCTCTGTTGGGCAATCACGAACAACTGCTACTCGAAGCCTTTTGGGATGGCGAAGTCAACCGCAGCGCCCTCAATGCTTGGCTTTACAGTGGCGGACAGGCGACGGTCTCCAGCTACAAAGATGCCGCCACCCTCCTCGATGACGTGGACTGGATGCGAACCTTACCCCTTTACCAAGATTTGGGCGATCTGTGGTTGGTCCACGCCGGAGTCCATCCCCTCTTACCCATTGACGAACAAGGGGCCGAGGATTTCTGTTGGATTCGCGGTCCGTTTCACTGCATCGAATCCCCTTATTTTCCCGATAAAACAATCGTCGTCGGCCATACGATCACGTTTACCTTTCCCGGCGTCACCCCCGGCCAAATTGCTCGCGGTCACGGCTGGATGGATATCGACACCGGAGCCTACAATCCAAAAAGCGGCTGGCTGACAGCTTACGATGCTACCTACCAAACCGCTTATCAAGTTCATGTTTTTGAAAAACGAGTCCGCCGTTTGCCCCTCGAAGAAATTGTCAAAGATGTGGAACTGACCAAACTATTAGCACAGTGATCGCCCACCACTCGCGGGCATTGCTCACAGGAGCGGGCTAATATTCGCCCGATAAGCGCTGGAATTCAACCCGTCGCCGCGATCGAGCATTCCGGCAGGAACTTGCTGTTTGAGCTGGCTGATGCGGTTTTCTGGGGACGGGTGCGTGCTTAAAAATCCCGGTACGGAGGAGCCGCCTTTATCCATCAGTTTTTGGAAGAAGGCAATTAACCCTGAAGGCGCGTAGTTGGCAGCCATCACGGTTTCGAGTCCTCGCAGATCGGCTTCGTATTCGTGTTGTCGGCTGCGGGGCAGGCGCAAGGCGACTTCCAGCCCGATCCCGACCACGACGCTGCTATCGAGTCCGGCAGCATCGGCTAAGCCTCGGGCGACGATTTGCTCGCGCATTTGTTTGAGGGTGTGTTTTTCGGAAATATGGCCGATTTCGTGGGCGAGTACCCCGGCGACTTCGGCTTCGTTGGAGGCTTCTTGTAATAAGCCCGTGGTGATGTAGACGAAGCCGCCCATGGTCGCGTAAGCATTGATAACGTCATCGTCGATAATTTGGAAGGTGTAAGGAATGTCCGGGCGATCGCTCGCCGGAACTAAGCGCTGACCGATGGCGTTGATGTAGTCGTTGACTTGCTGGTTTTGATAGCGCTTGAACTGACCGGAACTTAAAAGCTGCTCGTTCATTTGTTTGCCGAGGTTCACTTCTTGTTCGTCGGACATGGTGGTAATTTGAATCACCTGAATGCCCGGAACGATCAGATCTCGCCAGTTTAAGGCGGTCGAAGGATGACCGGAACCGACGACCAAACCGAGGGCGACGAATAACGCGGTCGCCGGATAAATCAAACGGCGATAGAATTTGCGTGACAATAAAGAATAAGGATTAGACATAGGAAATAGGAGAAACTCTAAACGACAATGGTATTGAGGAAATTTCAGATTGATGCTTCCATGAGGGGCGATCGCCCCGGTGGCGTTCTCGATCCTGGGCGCGCGAGATCTTCAGAACGGCGGCGGCGATCGCTCTCTGATGAAGTCTTACGTTCTAAGTGCTTAGACGCCAGTTCGATCGCGCAAGTTGCATCGGCGAGACTGGCTAAAATCGGACGGGCGACTGACTCTATGTTAGCAAAAGACCTCTACGGCATTATTCTGGTACGATCTTGTCATCAAAATGAACGGTATCGATCGGCGATCGACGAGTAGGGGCGATTCGCGAATCGCCCCTACTCGGGAAGATTTACAAAAGTATCCCAAACCGCAAAAGTTCTATGACTCGCAGAAATAATTATTAAGCTGTTAGACCTTTAAACTGATGAGTCAAACCAGCGATCTGCCCTAAAATCACCATAGAATCAAATTGACAGTGGGGCAGGCAGGACGCCCACCTCGTTACTCCGATAGCCATCCTCAATCTTGTTGTAAAATTCATGGGTTTTAGGGACACAGAAATGCCGTGTCCCTAAAAGAATTTGGTGACTTGACCCGGTCGATCTCAGATTCTACGGATTTAGGAGTGCCATATGCATTTTTAAAACTCGCTATGTTAAAAAATTAAACAGTAACATTAAACAGTAACGATCGCGCGAAAACCACCGTGCATTTCCATTGACATGCACCGACACTGGACGAGAACTGCAATACCGATCTCGCTCAGTTTTTAGAGGGGTCGAAATCCACTCAACCTTGCTTGTACTGCCGTTGTTGTCGATCGCTCCATTGCCCGCGTTCTTCACTCGGATGGGTCAAACGCCACACGGGAGTTAACGGATCCCTCTGAATCGCTGCCAATGCCTGACGCACTGCGGTAACAATTTGCGGTCGAAATTGCTCGATCGCCTTTTGGTATTGGAAATGCCAACCGCGTTCGCTGGTGGCGTACATCGAAGGTAAACGATTTAAGGCATAAGCGATCGCCTGGGACATGATTTCATCGCGATTGAGCGAGTTTAAAAGTTTGACGGGCAATCTCTGCATTTGCCGTTGCACTTCTTCGACGACGAGAGGTTCGATGGCATTTTTATAAAGCAAGTGGATGCGCTTGCCTTCAATGGGAATCTTAGTCATAACTTGAGAGAGCCTTTTAAAGATGGAAGACCAGCACTATTCCTGTTTTGACGAAAAATCATTTGATTTTGTTCGATTCGGCTTCGATCGCCGACCGATTTCGCTCGGATCTTTTTGCCGAGTTGAGGCAAGGCCGACGTGTAATTATGCCGAGAGCTAATGACCCAGAACGATCCAATTATCGTAGAGCCGAACCTTGGTTCTAGGCGAGAAAAGATAACAGGAAAGCTCGGCTGACAACCAATTCGAGGGCGATCCAATCGGGCGATCTCCGCCCCCTTATTTTTTTATTTTTACAAAAAAATGAACGGGGATAGTGCATTCCCATGGCGATAGATTCGCGCTCTTAAAAAGAGAGCCTTGTACTCGATCGCGCGCCCGGGTCATCCCAAAGGATACCTCGATTTTAGCGGAATCGGAACAGTAGAAAAGGTTAATTTTTTTTGAAAAATAATAGCTCAAATGCTCTTATTTCCGGCAAAATTTCCCTAGACTGGAGCGATCGCCTCCGTTGCAAAAGTTAACCTAAAAGAGAACGGCGGCGATCGTGCCAGATCGAAAACTGGATCGCCTCTGGGGGTTGGGCGCTCGCTCGCCCGTTACAGTCAATATGCAAAGCAATCGCAGCGATCGCGGGGGGATTGGCGATCGGCTCGATGCCGTGTTATGCCAGAGATTGCCGCGCTATCTCACGCCAGCATTACGGCATCCATCTGGCACCTTAGAACTCGTTGAGAACTCATTATAGAAGAGCTATAGAGGCGATCGATCGTGACTGACAACGAACGTTATTACGATATCATTACTTTCGGCGATGAAGTTCCCGGCGTCCTGGCGGCGATCGCCGCCGCACGGGAATACCGTCGGCGTACCGAAACCTATCCCAAAGTCCTACTGATGTCCAAAGCCGACGCCCGCGAAGGCATTGGCGGGCATCTCGTGCGCGGGGGACTCGCCTACCTCGATCGCAGCCAAATCGAGATCGACCTACGAAAATCCCTCAACTTAGGCACCTTCGGCGCACCGCCGAGCCTTTATGAAGAATTCTTGAAAAAAGCCGGAGTCGTTTCGATCGCCCTCGACCCGCACAAAGCCGACGCCGCGCTCAAAACCATGCTCAAAGAAGCCGGAGTCGCCATTTTAAGCAACGTCGAGATCGAATCCGCCACCTGCGACAACGGCCCGTTAGTCGAGATCGTCACCGCACGCGGAGAAATCTATAAAGCCAAACAATTTATCGACGCCACCGTTAACGCCGAATTGGCACAAGCCGCCGGAGTCACCAAATACAACGGCTTTGCCACCTTCGGACTGCCCGACTCCGAACTCCCCGTAACCCTCGTTTTCGTCACCGAAGGCTTGAGCGTCAAAAGGCTCAAACAGGTCGAATACGCCTACTTAAAACGATTGACCAATAACAACGATCGCGAAGCCCAACGCTTTATCGACATTGCCGCCCGAAGCGAAAGCGGCTTAGTCGAAGTCCTCAAGCGCGATTTAGTCGATTCGCGAGGCCAATTAAAAACCCTGTGGGCCGGAAAAGATCACATCGACGTGCGCTCCAACGCCCTCTCGATCGTCTATCATGCCTGTCGGGGCAAAAAGCTCGACCTCGAAGAAAGCGGATCTCTGCTCGATCGCGGTAACATCGCTATTTTAGGTGGCGATCGCCTCTCCTGGAACGCCCTGCTGTTCACCGTCACCGGAAGCGAAGCCGAAACCCTCGCCCGCAACTGCGCCAAACCCACCCCCGCCATGCTCGAAGAAATGTCCTACGTCGAACGTTGGTTCAAGAGCATCGGCGCCAAAACCGTCACCCCCGCCTCAGAACTCTACATCCGCCACGCAGGAAACGTCGTCGGCGTCGTCGAACCCTTAAGCGGCGCCCAAATGCTCGCCGGAGGCGTCCCCGCCGACGAGGCGATCGGCACTTTTGCCTATCATTTCGACGTGCGCGGTGGCATCCGAGGGATCGGTCGCAAAGCCAACGAAAAAGGCTTTCTCAGCACCGTCTTCGACAAACCCATTTTCAACATCGGCATCCGCCACGCCCAAATCAAAGCCGTCCCCAACCTCGCCGTGGTCAGTCCCGCGTCCGGCTTTGAAGGATTCGCCTCTTCCGCCGGACGCATCGTCGAATTTAATGCAGCCGTCGGACAAGGAATCGGCATCGCCGCCACCCTCGCCGTTCTCCAAAACCGTCATTTGGCCGAGATCGGCAATCGGGAAGTGCATGAAACCCTCAGTACCACCGGACAACTCCCGCCCATTTTCGGCAAGCCGAAAGAGCAGGAAGTGGCGAGATTGCGCGATTTCGAGTCGGCTTTAGCTTAAGAAAATGGGGAGAGGAAAGAAAGGAGAGAGAATTGAGGTGGTAGCGCTCCCATTCCCCGCCCCACAGGGAGTTTTCCTGATTCTCCCTCTACTCTGCGCTCCTTCCCTTCCTACTCCCTCTCCCATCTACAATCTATAGTCATTCCAATTTAGATTGAGACATATTCTGGCATTTACAGCGCCTTGAAGAGTGAGTTTACCCACACCCTGTAGAGGTGATTCGCGAATCACCTCTACACAGATATTGTGTCTCATTCTTATTTGAAACCACAATAAAATCTAAAATCCCCCATCACCTCGACGGTTCCCAATCGTCAACTAAACTGGGAATCGTGGCAGGTTCGGGAAATAAAGATTCAAATAACACCTCCCGTTGTTCGGCAGATTGCTCGCTCCACTTCCACATACTTTCGTAAAAAAAGAACGAAACCCCGGCAAAGCCTTTCTCACGGGCGATTTGGACTTGCTCGGCAATGCGATCGCCCTCCACGGGACGACCTTTTAATCCCGTTAAAATCCCGATCGCGAACGGAACGTGAGTGCGCGCCGTTTCCACTTCTGGATTTTCCAACTCGGTCGCGAACACCCGGTTATCGTCGCGATACACTTGCAAGATAATCTCTTCCACCAATCCCTGACGTTCCCAGGTTTCCCAATCGGCGAGAAACTCCCGGTAGGAAAAGCGTTGGGGATTGGGAGACAAACTGACGATCGCGTCCGGATTGGCTCGTTTGATCGCGCGGAACAAGCGGTCTTTATACTCAGTAATCTTATCGGCCCGCCAGCGCAACCAGTCCGGATCTTTCGGGTCTTCCGGCGGCGGGTTGCCGTCGTGTTCGCGCTTGTAGAGAGCGACGGTGTAATCGTCGTAACCGAACTCGGAGGGTAAGCCTAAATGATCGTCGAGCTGAATCCCCGCAACGTCGTAATTTTCGATAATCTCGACGATCAGATCGGTGATAAATTGCTGCACTTCGGGATGAAAGGGATTGAGCCAGACTCGGGAGTGGATGCCTTCCATTTTCTCCCGGGTTCCGTCGAGGCGTTCCGTAATCCATTCCGGTTTGCGGCGGGCTAACTCGGAATCTGCCGGGGCCATAAAGCCGAACTCGAACCAAGGAATCACGCGCAGGCCCAGGCGTTTGCCTTCGGCGACCATTTCGCGGAGCATGTCGCGATCGCCCACTCCTAGATCCGGGTCGAGATTCTCGTCAATCGGCGTCACCAAACGCACCGATCGCCCGGTCACCGCTTTGGCCACGTCGCTCGGATATAAAGTATAACCCCAATTCCATACCGTCGGATAGACGGTGTTGAAATTGAGGGCGGCCAGTCGTTCCATCGCCGCCGTCAGGTTCTCCTTCGAGAACAAGACCTCACTATCGATATTCGTAATCCAAACCCCGCGCAGTTCGGTTTCCGGGACGATCGCCACCCGGGCGACGTACTCTAAAGGAATCGGCGATTGGTACTGCATCAGCGCCTGACAGAGGAAACTGGCGACCTCGGCGCGACTGGCGAGGGCGTTGGGATTGAGGCGATCGCGCTCGGGGTAGTTGACCGCCAAGCGGCGCTCGGTGGCTGCGGCGACGGCGGTGTAGGCATACTCGGGAATACTTGTCGCGTCGGCGAAGGTTCGCGGTAAAGTTTCCTCGGGTTTGTGGTTCGCCGCATAATCCAAACCACTCGCCAAGGCGACCAATACTTGAACCCGAGGGATATTTTGTGCGGGATTGAAGCGATCGCCCGGGTAACCCCGGAGAAAACCCCGTCGGTACGCCGTGGCGATCGCCGGAGTCGCCCAATAATTGGCAGGTAAATCGACAAAGCCGATCGCCGGACGCACGTCCCGACGTTCGGAAAAGGCGATATCGAGCATCGTGGCGAATTCCGCTCGCGTGACTGGGGCATTCGGACGGAAAGTCCCGTCGGGATAGCCGTTAATAATGCGCCGAGTTTGCAACTCTTGAATACAACCTTCCGCCCAATGTCCGGCGATGTCCGGTAAAGTCGTTTGAGCGCCCACAGGCTCGATCGCGCCGACGGTCAGACTCAAGAGGGGAAACAGTGTCAATGCAATTTTAGATGCTACTTTGGATACAACTTGAGATGCACTTTTAGAGTTTACTTTAGATGTACCCTTTTGATTTTGCAGCTCGAACATAGATCGCCTTGTCCTCAAGGAAGAATGTAAATAAGGTGATTCGAGTCCGACCGATCGCCGCCCGTCAAGGGTGCGATCGCCGGAGCTGAACTGACCGATCGAGGAGACTTTGTTTCTATAATTTCTTGACAGTGCAGCCAGTTATCACCTTCTCGGTCGGCTACCGATCCGCTCCAATCGACTATCAATGTCCGTCAATGTATCGATTGGCGATCGCCAGGAGAACGATCGCCCGCCGTAGAAATTCCGGGCGATCGCCGATTTTTTAACGCAATCCCAACCAGGTAAACAAATCCTGGTGAGTGACAAACTCTAAAAACAATAAGCCAAAAAAGGCCAACATCGCCAAACGTCCGTTAATCCGTTCGGCGTATTCAGTCCATCCGAACGCGGGTTCGGGTTCCGGGGGGTGTTCCGTCGGGGTAGGAACTTCAGATACTTCTGTTTCAGTGTTTTCGACACTCATAATTTCGATTCGATAGGCTCACTAGATTGAGATTCGACATTGCGAACCGCTTCGATCAGCGATCGCACTTCGTTCGTTCCTTCCGAAGGCTCGAAGGTGAAGGGAAACTTGCGATGGGCGACCATTTGCAAGCCGACCGGGCCGAGACTGAGTAAGCCGCGCAGGTCCCGGAAGAAATTCCCCACTACTAATAAAGCAAATTTGCGCTCGTCAACCCAGCCCCCTCGCTCGACTAACTCGACTAAAACCTTGCGGTGGCGGACGGGACGGGAGTCGTCGCGATCGCGGCGTTCGAGGATTTCGTGTTTGACTTGCCCGATTCGATCCATGGGGGCGACCTCCATGGGACAGACCGCATTGCAGTAATAACAGCGCGTGCATCCCCAGACCCCAGACTGGGTGTTGTCGTACTGGTTTAAGCGTTCTTCGGTGCGGTCGTCGCGGGAATCGGCGATCGCCCGGTAGGCTTTGGCGAGGGCGTGAGGGCCGACAAAATCGGGATTGACTTCGCGGGCGTTACATTCGGAATAACAGGCGCCGCAAAGGATGCAATTCCCCACGGCGTCGAGTCGGGCTCGTTCTTCGGGGGATTGCAAGAACTCCCGTTCGGGAACTTGGCGCGATCGCGTGCTGACGTAGGGATCGACCGCTTCTAAGTTCTCCCAGAATTGGGTCATATCGACGACGAGATCTTTAATCACGGGCATATTTCCCATCGGGGCGATCGTGATTTCCGGGATCGAATCGTCGGTCTCCTGACCGGGATCGGAGCTTTGAGATTGGCGAATCTTTTGCAAGCGGGCGACTTCGGCGCCGATATTCTCTTTACAGGCTAAAGTCGATCGCCCGTTGATTCTCATCGCACAGCTTCCGCAAATGGTATTGCGGCAATTTTTACGGAAAGCGAGAGTGCCATCTTGCTCCCATTTAATCCGATTGAGACAGTCGAGAACGGTACTGCCCTCACTAACGTCGAGTTGGTATTCTTGAACAGTGGGGGCGCTATGGGGATTCTGTCGAATTATTTTAAATAAAACTTGCATGGTGTAGAAGGGGTGAACGAGTCACGCAACACAGAAAGAATGACGGGGACGGCGATGGACGAGCGATCGCACGGGGGTCCTCGATCCAGTGTACGGCCCGATCGCCCCTCGGATGGCGGGGAATGGAATCGATGCGATCGGGCGATCGCCTGTCAAGATAGATCTGTAGGCACTCGCGAGCGTGACAACTCATGGATACTGAACCCCCCGTCTACAAACGCTTTCCCCGCGTGGGACTCGGACGACGGGCCGCCGCCTTCATCGTCGATTATTGGGTCGTTTCGTTACTCAGTTCCCTCGCCGGAGATGCGAACCGCCCGGGAATCGAACTGTCTCAGGCGATTTTATTCGTGATTTTATGGTTGGGAATGCGCGGCATTCTCGCGATGGTCAACCAGGGGCAAAGTTTGGGGCGGTGGGCTTTCGATATGAAATTAATCGAAACAAGATTTGGCAGAAGACCGCTTTTACTCGATTTAGCCAAACGGGAGGCGATCGCCGGATTCGGCGCCCTACTCGCGGCGGTCGGATTGACCAACGTCAGCCCCGGGGATGGAACCGGGATCTTGTTTTTACTCCCCTTGGCGATCGACTGTAGCGCCACCTTGAGCGATCCGATGCTCCAGCGTACCTTACACGATCGCGCCGCCGGGACGATGGTAGTGGCCACCCGGCGCGGCTTTTCCCTCGATCTCAAACTCAAACACGGCTATTTCAAACTGCGTCAGGCGATCGATCGCCAATTGCAAAATCGGGGTCGGGGCGATCGCTAATTCCCCTTTCCCGGGAGCCGACCCCTAAAAAAATTCACTTCGCCCTTGTAGAACCCCTCATTTTTATGAGATAATCATCATTCGTGTTTAAATTTATTAGCATTTTAGAGCGAGTAAACCTATGGCTAAGGGTGTCCGTGTCATAGTGACGTTGGAATGCACTGAGTGTCGCACGAATACTGACAAACGCTCTGCGGGAGTCTCGCGATACACCACTCAGAAAAATCGTCGCAACACCACGTCACGGCTAGAACTCAAAAAGTTCTGCACGCACTGCAACAAACATACGATTCACAAAGAAATCAAGTAACTAAGACGTTCCACCCCAAGCGGTATCGGCGTCTTCAGGCATTCGTTTCGTCTGCCTGTCCGTTGTTCTCGATCCTGTAAAGAAGAGCTGTCCAAGTCCTATGGCTTATTATCGTCGTCGTGTTTCTCCGATTAAACCAGGCGAACCCATCGACTACAAAGATGTCGAACTGCTGCGTAAGTTCATCACCGAACGCGGCAAAATTCTCCCCCGGCGGATTACGGGTTTAACCGCCAAACAACAGCGAGATTTGACCAAATCGATCAAACGCGCTCGCATCCTCGCCCTGTTGCCCTTTGTTAACAAAGAAGGGTAAACTGCGACCGGAATAGTCCGGAATCGGGCGATCGCCACCTCCCAAGTTTAACTTTTTGAGGAGTTTGGGGAGCAGTAAATCCCGCGCTCAAGTTTTTAATTGAGCGTTGGGATCCACGAACTCCCCAAACATGGTAAAATCCGGCTACCTAACCGGGTCCAAAAATTGCGAAACCCAAGCTAGCTCCATACAAGTTTTTTGGTACAGCCCGTGCTTTCCTAAATCTGAAGGAACTAAGACCGACAAGTTCGCTTGGAAGCCATCGATGTGGGTTGTTGCCCGAGCTGTATTCTGTGAATCAGCCTGGGTCGTCAACAACCCATTGTTTCAAAGACAATGCAGACACTCAGACACTGATTTTTAAGGCTCGTGGAGAAGGGAACGCTGCTCGAATACCGACTGCAAGGAGAACGCCGTCTCGCCGTGGCGGATCGTCCGGATGGGAAAAAAAACTGGATCGTCATCGACGAATTCGGTCAGTCCCAAAGCCTACCTCCTCGCCAAATCAGTTACGAAGTGACGGGAGAACAGTACAAACCCACGGATATCCCCCGTTTTCGGCAAGACGCCGAGCCGTATATCGACCCGTCGAGTTTGGAAGTCGCCTGGGAAATTCTCGTCGAAGAAGGACAGGGAGTGAACCCGCCGGAACTGGCGCAATTTCTCTTTTCCGAACAAACCCCGGTGGCGTGTTACGCCGCTTATTTACTGCTGTCCGAAGATAAACTTTACTTCAAACAGAAGGGCGATCGCTACGAACCTCGCCCGGTCTCTCAAGTCAACGACCTCAAACATCAACAAGAAGTCGAACGGCAAAAACAACAAGAATGGGAAGAATTCGTCGCTCGGGTCGAGCGCAGTTTGGCTGGGGAACAAGCCGAATGGTCGAATAGCGATCGCATCCGCATCGAAGCCCTAGAACGCTACGCAGCTCAGGGAGAAGACGCCAAAGATCGAGCGACCGCTAAAGAAACCCTCAGCGCCTTAGAACGTCCCGACAGTTCTCAAGGTGCTTTTGATTTATTGGTCGATTTGGGCCTGTGGAGCGAACACGAAAATCTATTCGTGCGGCGCACTCAGCTTCCCACGTATTTCTCTACTAAGGTACTCGAAGTGGCTCACCGTTGTCTGACCTCCCCTCCACCGGATCCCGACGCCGACAACCGCCTCGACTTGACCCACTTAAAGGTGTACACCATCGACGACGAAAGCACCGAAGAGATCGACGACGGCTTGAGCGTGGAGTCCCTCGAAGACGGGCGCCGACGACTTTGGGTACACATTGCCGACCCCACACGCTGGCTGACCCCCGGCGACGAACTCGATTTAGAAGCGCGCCGACGCTGCACCACAGTTTACCTCCCCACGGGCATGGTTCCCATGTTTCCGCCGGAACTCGCCACCGGACCGATGAGTTTGGTGCAAGGGGAGATTTGTCCGGCGCTCAGTTTCGGCATTGTCTTGGACGACAACGGCGCCGTTGAAGACTACACGATTCACCCGAGCATTATCAAACCGACCTATCGCCTCACCTACCACGATGTCGATGAAATGCTCCAACTCGGCATTCAAGCGGAGCCGGAAATTGCCCAAATTGCCGAATCGGCTAAAAAACGGCAGCAATGGCGCGACTCCCAAGGGGCGATCGCCATTTCCATGCCCGAATCGACGATTAAAGTCTGCGGCGACGAAATCTTCGTCGAAGTCCTCGACGATTCCCCCGCCCGCCAACTGGTCGCCGAAATGATGATCCTCACCGGGGAAGTCGCCGGACATTTCGGTCAACGGGAAAACATTCCCCTGCCGTTTCGTTCCCAACCGACCCCGGAACTGCCGCCCCCAGAAGAATTGCAACTGTTGCCCCCCGGTCCAGTGCGCGCCTGCGCGATCCGGCGTTGTATGCCCCGCAGCGAAATGAGTACGAAGCCCGGACGCCATGCGAGTTTAGCTTTGGATAACTACACTCAAGTCACCTCGCCGATTCGCCGCTACAGCGATTTACTGGCTCATTTTCAAATTAAGGCGTACTTGCGCGGGGACGAGGTGCCGTTTTCTTCGCAAGACCTGCAAGACGTGATGCTGTCGATCTCCAGTTCGATCAAAGAAGCCTCTGTCGTCGAACGCCAAACCAATCGGTATTGGGCCTTGGAATATCTGCGCCGTCATCCGAACCAAGTCTGGCAAGTACTGGTCTTGCGCTGGCTGCGCGAAGAAGAAAACTTAGGGCTGATCTTGTTAGAAGAGTTGGGAATGGAACTGCCCTGGCGCTTCCCGCGTGCGGTCTCGTTAGGGGAACGGCTGGAAGTGCAGGTCACGCACTCCGACCCGCGCGAAGATCAAATTAATTTCCAAGAAATGCTCTATCAAACCGCTCAAACTTCGATTAACTGAGCTTTCGGACGATCGCCCCTACGGACGATCGGGCAACTGGCATAACTCAAAACGGGAATGCCGAACCACAGAGGGGATAATCGGATAACGCCCTCGGTATCCGTGCCATGTCCTCTCGAAAGCATCCCCTGATTTCCGTCTATCTAGACGTATCCAGTGGCGATCCCCACCTGCTCGATCGCCTCGACACCCTGATCGGTTGGGGGTGGCTGACCGACGACCAGGCTAAAGTTTTAGCGCTACAGTATTTGAGCGAAGCTTTACCCGAACCCTCTGAGGTTGAGACCCCGCCTCAGACCGCCGCCAGCCCGCCGCCACCGCCACCCCCTCCGAGACGATCGCCCGAACTGCTGCGATCGCTCAAAGCGGAATTTAGCGTGCGGTGGTTGCTATTTTTAGGCATGTTTATGGTAGCGATCTCCTCCGTCGTCCTCGCCGCCAGTCAGTGGGAACGCTTCGACCGGACCGCCCAATATTTAGTCTTATTCACCTATACCTCAGTATTTTGGGGCGTCAGCCAGTGGACGAAACGCCGGGATAACTTACAATTAACCGCCCGAACCTTAGAAATTATCGGCGTTTTGCTCGTTCCAGTCAACTTTTGGGCGATCGACGGCTTCGGGTTGTGGAATCACTGGGGAGGATGGCTGACGATCGCGATCGCCACCCCAGTTTTAGTGACCATCATCGCGCGCTATCCCCCTTGGCAAGATCGCCGATCCTACAAGTTCGGGACGGGCGCCGTTTACCTCGCCAGCGCGATCGCCCATTGGGGTTGGACCTTCGTAAACTGGCCCGTGTCAGCCATTTATCTCAGTATCGCCCTCACAGGGGTGACGATCGCCATCCCCCGCCGGATCGCGATCGCCGATAGCTTATTCCTACTTTACGCCACGATCGTTTTACTCGGACGAGGGATCGTCCTCGTCCCCTTGCTCCCAGAGACCCTCGGTCTGGCCGTCGGCGCGATCGGCTGGATCGTTTTAACATTGCACGAAAAACATAAAAATCTTCAAAACCCCTCGAAAATCAAACGTCCGGCGATCGTCGCCCTCGGCCTACTACTGCTCGTAAGCGGCTGGCTGCTTTCCATTGAAACCCTGACTTGGCAGAGCCTCGGCGTCAGTCTGCTCGCCTTGTGGTGGTTGGGCGATCGCCTCCGCCACAATTTCAACGTCGGCGAAACAATCGCCCTATTTTTTATCGGCTTGCAAGCCTATTGGCTGACTCGCGATTTAATTCCCCCCGTGGTGCGCTCCGGCGCCTTCTCCACCGGAACCCAACTGACCGCCTCCCAATCTCACCCCTGGGTACTCCTGAGTCTGACCCTGTTACCGTATCTGTTCCTCGTTCTCTGGGTCGGCGATCGCTTCTACGCCCATGCTCCCGGAGATTCTCCTGTGGAGACGCTACGAGAACGCCAACGGGATGCTCGAAAATGCGCCATTACCCTAGACCTGTTGACCGCCATTTTTGCCCTCCTGTTAGGACTGCTCGGCAGCGCCAATCCAGCCACGCGATCGCTCTACCTGCTCGCCAGCAGCGCCACCCTAGCCGTTCTCACCGTCCGCCGCGCGTCGCTTCCCCTCAACCCGATCCAACCGCGCCTCCTCCTCTACCTGACCCATTGCGGCGTCCTCCTCAGCGCCAGTTCCCTCCTCGATTGGGCGATTCCGGGCCTGTCCGCGCGCACCTGGGGGAGCGTTCTCACCGCCACCGCGATCGCCGAGTGGGGACTCAGTGCCACCTTCAACCACTTAGGGACAGAAGATCGCCCCCGATTTTGCTGGCGAACGACCCTCGCAGAAAGCGGCTTATATTTCGGTTTGGGCTTGGCGAGTTTGAGTTATTTGGGATTTCAAAATATCTATCTCCTCGACGATTCCAGCTTGGGAAATGGGGGCTTAGTTTGGTTTGCAATTCCGATCGCCCTCAGTGCGATCGCCGACCGCTTGCCCCTCGATCCTCGCCTCGGTCGCACCTTGGCAACGATCGCCACGATCGCCGCCGTTACTTTAACCACTCCCACCGACGCCACCCGCTTGATGGGGTTCGGACTCGCCACGATCTTGTCCGTCGTCAATACGCGATCGCTCAAACAGGTCCCGACGGCAGCGATCGCCGTCGGCTTCGGACTGTTCTTTGCCGCTCAATTTTTGGCGATCGGGGTCTGGGGAATCCCCCCGATTTCCGGTCACAACTGGTGGCTCGTCGTTTCCGGGGCGATCGCGACCTTTACCCTCGTCGAGCCGCCTTTACGCCGTCGGGGGACGCCTCTGAGCCACATTTACGCCCGCAGTGTCGGCGGCTGGGCGATCGCCTTGGGGGTCGTCGAACTGCTGTTCCTGTCGATTCATACCGTCGGTATTTTTTCTGACTACAGCACCTTAAGCGTAGCCATCCTCCTCGCCAACGGGATTCTCCTCGCGGCGATCGCCGTTCGACTGGCTAGGCAGCCCTCGGACTGGGCGATCTTGGCCTTCGGCTGGGCCTTGGAATCCACCGTAGCACAAACCGTGGGCTACTTCGATCGCTCGGTATTGAGCTTGGGTGTCGCCAATATCGCCCTCGGACTGGCTACCCAGTGGATTTCTCAATGGTGGTATCGTGCCACCGAACGCCCGTTGCCTCAACTGTGGCAGGCGATTCCCTTAGCTTACGGCATTTTGGGGGTGTTGCTGCGATCGGGAACCGTCACCGCCTGGACGGGATGGACCACCTTCGGTTTGGCGGCGATCGCCCTCGGCGTCGGACGACGATCGCCCGCCGCGAAGCCCGTCTTATACGCTGGGATCGCCGGGATTTCCGCCGCCGCCTTCGAGCTAACCTGGTATCAAGTCGCTCCCTTTACCCTCGGCGATCGCCTCGTTTTAGTCGCCACCCTCGCCAGCGCGATCGCCTACGTTTATCAAATCGTCAAACGTCCATTCAGCCGTTATTTCGGCTTACCCGTAGCTGAAGTGGAGGCGATCGCTCACCTGCATTGGGCGATCGGGAGCATCGTCCTCGTCGATAGCATCTCCCGTCCGATCGCACAAACGAGCTGGGTGGCGTTGGGAACGGGGGCGCTGTTAAGCCGCTACGCGATCCGGCTTGGCCGTCGCTTCCCGAACCCCCGAGAACGCGATCTGCAAGGGGAAATCGCTGCCGAAGCCTGGGTTTATGCGGGAATTGCCGAAGCTTCCGCCGTCATTGTCTACCTCATCGTGCGATTGCCCGCCGTCTGGCAACAGACCGCGATCGTTTGGGGAGGGGCGATCGCCTCGTGTATCGCCTATTTCCTCTATTTCTTGCCCTGGGAACGGTGGGGATGGCCCGCGCGACCTTGGCGTTATACTGCGTTACTTTGGCCCGCGATCGCCGCGATTTGGAGTAGCCAATTTTGCGAGGTCACCGCCTATCCTTGGTATATTTCCGCCGCGATCGTCGCCTCGTTTTACGGCTTTCTCAGTCGCCGCGATCGCAACCTCCGGATCGGTTATACCGCGATCGCCCTGCTCAACTGGGCAATCTGGCGCGGTCTCGGCGCCTTGCAACTCAGCGATCCCCTCTGGTTCGTCCTCCCCCCGTCCGCCTCCTTACTCTACCTGGCTGCCGTCGATCCCTGGTTGACAAGCCGACGACAACCGCGCCATTTCGTGCGCATTTTCGCCACGGGTTTAGTTTGCATCGTCCTCTTTTTCCAAGGGAATTGGATTTTGACGGGATCGATCGGTTTGGGCTTTATCTTTGCCGGATTGATGTTTCGAGTTCGGGCTTTTCTTTATCTCGGAACGGGGACATTTTTACTCAACGCGATCGAACGGCTTATTTTTCTCAATACCCTGTCTTTTTTCATGCGATCGCTCGTCGGTTTGACCGTCGGTATTTTCTTAATTTGGATTGCGGCAACCTTTGAAACTCGACGAGAACAAATAGTTACCTTTGTCCAAAATTGGTTAATCGAATTAAAACAATGGGAATGAGGTAATTTTAGATTTTAGAGGGTGTATTAGAGGGTGTGATTGTAGATTGGCATTGTTTTCGCGGGCAAGATGCCCCTCCCCCAGAGGTTTATTCCTTCCCTCCTTTTAGGGATGTCTCGATCGCGAGGATGCCGACTTAGCAACTTCTGACTTCTTGGCTATTTTCTCTTACTTTCCGACTTCTGAACTTCCCCAACGATGACAGTGACTCAAGCTAAACCTGCCTTAGAATTTATTGCACCGCAATTCAACCCGATCTTATTGCAAACAGCTAAAATTATCGTGCCGTTGTGGCGGCAATTTCGCACGCCGATCGCCCATATTCGCTGTGAAAATGTCGATCGCCTCGCCCAACTGTATCATCAATTTCAAAACGGTAACATTCGTTTTCTATTAGCCTTTCGACATCCGAGTACCTGCGATCCGTTTGCGATCGCCCATTTACTCTGGAAAGAAGTTCCCAAAACTGCCCGCCAGCAAGGGATACCGTTGACCGACACCGTTCACGTTCACGGATTATACGATCGCGGGATTCCCCTGTGGGCGGGACAGTGGCTGGGTCGCGTCTTCGCCGGACTCGGCGCCACGCCGATTCAACGGGGTAAAATCGACCGTCTCGGGTTAAAATCGGCACGAGATTTATTCGCGAACGGGCGTTTTCCAATGGCGGCGTCTCCCGAAGGTGGAACCAACGGACACAATGAAGTGATTAGTCCGTTAGAACCGGGAATCGCCCAAATGGGATTTTGGTGTGTGGAAGACCTCGAAAAAAGCGATCGCCCGGAACGAGTTTTTATCGTTCCTTTAAGTCTTCAATACGAGTACCGCGATCGCAATTGGGATCGGTTAGCCACGGTCCTCGATCGCCTCGAAAATGATTGCGGTTTGCCTCCTTTTAGCAATGGAACTTCCGTTCGCGATCCGTTCCCCGATTCCCCCCTTCCGGCGGGATTTTATCCGCGTTTAATTCGGATCGGGCTGCACTTACTGTCTAAAATGGAAGAGTTTTACCGACGCTTCTATCACCAAAAGCTACCGGAAAATCCCCCTAAACCGTCCGAGTTAAGCGATCGCCTTTCTAACTTATTAGATGTCGCCTTAACCGTCGCCGAAGATTATTTTCGTCTATCTCCAAAAGGCAATTTAATCGATCGCTGTCGGCGGTTGGAACAGGCGGGATGGGATCGCATTTATCGAGAAGATTTGAACGATTTCGATCGTGTTTCTCCCCTCGATCGCGGACTCGCCGATCGCGTGGCGGAAGAAGCCAGTTTAAGGATGTGGCATATGCGATTAGTGGAAAGTTTTGTCGCCGTAACGGGTCGTTATGTTGCCGAAAAACCGACCTTCGATCGCTTTGCCGAAACCCTTTTACTGATTCAATCTACCCTCGATCGGATTAAGGGAGAACGTCGCGACTTTCCCAATTTAGGGCATCAATGCGTCTCGGTCAGAGTCGGCGAACCGCTTTCGGTTTCCGACCGCCGGGATGAATATAAAAATAGTCGCCGCTTGGCGGTTGCGTCCCTGACTCAAGACCTCCAAACGGCGTTAGAAAATTCGATCGTTCAGTGAAATATTTAGGCAAAGGAAAGGGCGATCGACCTTGCGATCGATCGCCCTTTTTCTTCTTTTCTCGATCCTAGGCAAAAGAGGGAAGGAAGACGCAGATTCTCAGATTATCTCGCCAAAATATGATGGCGTGGAGAAACGCCGGGATTGATGAGAGTGGCTAACTCTTCTTCGGATAAGTTTTCAATCTCCTGGCGTAATTGTTCTTGGGTGTAGCGATAGCCTTTTTGGCGGGCGAGTTCCATAAATTTATCGAGATTGGCGATCGCGTCGCGTTTCTCTCGCAGGGCTAAACTGTTTTGAATTTCTTTAAATAAAGTAGCTGCATTTTGACTGAGCATTGAATTAAACCTCCAGGTTTTAAGTTTTAATAGATCGTTGAAATTAACTCAGTTAAAACATTAAAAATGGGGGATGACGGACTAATAAAGTTGTCCAAATTTTAGATAGCAAAATTTGCACAAAAGTTGCATTTTATGTTCTGGCGATCGCCCCCGTGGGTGATAGGTAAAATTACCGTCGATTTTGAGAGGAAAAATCGCAATTTCAGCCGCCACTGACGGCGACACAGGGCGATCGCGGGTTCTGAAATCGTGCGGTCAAAGCCTATTAGCCGTCGATCCCCGTGTAATCTGAGTTAGTTTAGAGGATAAACGGCGATCGGCAAAAAGTGGGAAAATTTTGACAAAAATTGACAAAAGTTAAAGATTATGTCTTGACAATTCTGCTCTCGATCGCGGGATCGAACGGGACGATCGCGAGATCGAGAGGGCGATTCGGGAGGGGATCGGCGCTAAAAATCTCAAAACTGAATGCGAACAATGACCCCCGAGACTTTAAGATTGTAGGAGTTGCGGTTATTTCGGAAAACATTTTGAAAGCAATTACTCTACTCGGTTCGACCGGATCGATCGGAACCCAAACTTTAGATATCGTGGCGCAATACCCCGACCAGTTTCGGTTGGTGGGATTGGCTGCAGGCAGTAACGTTAAAATGTTGGCGGATCAAGTCCGGCAATTTCGACCGGAAATCGTCGCCATTCGGGCCGAAGAAAAATTAAGCGAACTCAAAGCGGCGATCGCCGATCTCGACCCCCAACCGATTCTACTGGGGGGAGAAGCCGGAATCATCGAAGTATCCCGTTACGGCGACGCGGAAGCAGTGGTCACGGGGATTGTCGGATGTGCGGGGTTACTCCCGACTGTTGCGGCGATCGAAGCGGGAAAAGATATCGCTTTAGCCAATAAAGAAACCCTGATTGCAGGCGGTCCGGTCGTCAACCCGTTAATCGAAAAACACGAGGTTAAATTATTACCTGCCGACTCGGAACATTCGGCGATTTTCCAATGTTTGCAAGGAGTTCCCGACGGCGGCTTGCGGCGAATTATTTTAACCGCTTCCGGGGGCGCTTTCCGCGATTGGCCCGTGGAGAAATTAAAAGAGGTCAAAGTCGCCGATGCTTTAAAACATCCCAACTGGTCGATGGGGCGTAAAATCACCGTCGATTCGGCCACGTTAATGAATAAAGGACTCGAAGTGATCGAGGCCCATTATTTATTCCATATGGATTACGACAACATCGATATTGTCATCCATCCGCAAAGTATTATTCATTCTTTGATTGAAGTTCAAGATACTTCAGTTTTGGCGCAGTTGGGCTGGCCGGATATGCGTTTGCCGTTGCTTTATGCCCTGTCTTGGCCCGATCGCATTTATACAGATTGGGAAACATTGGATTTAGTGAAAGCGGGGAATTTAACATTTAGAGAACCCGATCGCGACAAATATCCCTGTATGCAATTGGCTTACGAAGCCGGACGCATCGGCGGTTCGATGACGGCGGTGTTAAATGCGGCCAACGAACAAGCTGTCGCCTTATTTTTAGAGGAAAAAATCGGATTTTTAGAAATTCCGAAAACCATCGAACGGGCTTGCGATCGCCATCGTAACGACCATCGAGAGAATCCTTCCTTAGAGGAGATTATCGAAGCCGATCGCTGGGCGAGACAGGCGGTTTTAGAAACGGCGGCAGATTTAGCCAAAACGCCCCTTTCAGTTTCGCTCAAATAAATCGGCAATTTCGGCCAAACGAAGCGGACAGTCGCGCGGATTGGGGGCGATCGCCCGGGAGGGGAGGCGGGCAACTGCTGAAAAAAACTCGTAAAATCTAGAGTTGTAGCATTTTCAAAAGTGCAGGTTTGCGCTTTTTGCCCCCTCACCATGAATCAACTGTTTAACCGCGTTGTCATTTTAGGAATTCTCGGCGCTTTCGGCAGTATCGGCGCCCCTCCCGCGATCGCCAGCGCCGAGTTGCCGAGGGTATCGATCGCCCAATCCCAAGCCCAAAGCTTGTTCGATCGCGCCGTCGAAAAAACCGAACGGGGAGATTTTCAAGGGGCCGTCCGGGACTATTCCCAGGCGATCGAAATGCAGCCGAATTACGTGGAAGCTTACATCGGTCGGGCGAATGTGTTGTCAAAAGCGGGCAACCAATCCGGGGCGATCGCCGATTATTCCCAAGCCTTGCGCCTCAACTCCAAAAAAATCGAAGCCTACATCGGTCGGGGGAGTGCGTATTCCGCGATCGGCAATCAAGCTTCGGCGATCGAAGATTACAGCCAAGCGTTGCGAATTAATAATAATTCGGCGGAAGCTTATGTCGGTCGGGGCGCCGCCTACGCCGCGATCGGCGAATTCGATCGCGCCATGGACGATTTTAATGAAGCTGTCGAAATTAATCCCGCCGATGGCGCCGCTTATTTCAATCGCGGTTTAATTCGCGCCCAACAAGGCGATCGTGAAGCCGCCATTTCCGATTTTCGCCAAGCTTCCAGTTTATTTCAATCTCAGGGAAACAATACTCTCTCGCAACAAGCACAAGCATTTATTCAACGGTTGCAGCAAAATTAAACAGCACAGGTAAGACAAGCGGCAAAAATAGGCAGTGGGGAGTCGGGAGTGGGGAGATTTTTGTGCTTCTTATGCCTAACTTTGCCCGTCTCAAATCTCAAATCTAATATTTCAACTTTCAACTCTCAAATCGTAAGAGCGAATGCCTGTAGATTTAATCATTATTATCGCTGCATTCATCGTGACCTGGCTAGTTTTTATGTTGGTTTTAAATGTTCTTAAAGCCACTTTGAAAACTGCCATTACGATCGCGGCGATCGTCTTGGCTTTACAATTAATTTTCGGAATCGGTCCTCAAGATTTATGGCAACAAATTATCGAGTTACCCCGACTCGTCTTTCCTCAACCAGAAGAACCGCCGCCACCGTATCGAGGCGATCGCCCCTTTTGAATTTATTTCAAATTTACTTGAATTTACTTAAAATAAGTTGGTTCTCGATCGCTTTAAGAGTTCACAGATATAAAAAATAAGCCTATAATAAAAAAAATGACAATCCTCCGTAATTCTCCGTTTTAAATGGATTTTCCTTTAGCCCGACAACTATTTTATCGCGAAATTCATCGGCCAGACGAAGACATCGACCTGGCGAAAGCTGCGCTCTATTTTGCCTTAGAAGAGTATCCGGAACTCGAACCCGATGCCTACCTCAATGCCCTCGACGAGATGGCATTAGAAATCCAAGAGCGTCTGCCACAACAACGCTATCCCCTGCGTATTATTCAGACAATTAATGAGTATCTCTACGATGATTTGGGGTTTAAAGGGAATAGCCAAGATTATTACGACCCGCGCAATAGTTTTCTGAATGAGGCGATCGATCGCCGCACGGGAATTCCGATTACCTTATCGTTAATTTATCTCGAAATTGCCAAACGCATCGATTTTCCGATGGTGGGAATAGGGATGCCGGGACATTTTTTAATTCGTCCGGTGTTTGAAGAGGTCGGCTTTTTTGTAGATCCGTTTCATGGCGGCGAGGTGCTATTTCCCACGGATTGCGAACGGCGTTTAATGCAGATTTACGGCAAAGAGATTAGCTTGAAACCGGAATTTTTGGAGCCGATCGCCCCCAAGCAATTTTTAGCGCGGATGCTGACCAATTTAAAGATGATTTATTTGCACCGCCACGATGCCAAACGCACCCTGGCGGCGATCGAGCGAATTTTGCTGCTGTTTCCCGATCGCCCGTTCGACTTGCGCGATCGCGGTTTACTGTACTATCAAATGGATCGGCGAACCGCCGCCCGCCAAGATTTGGAAATGTACTTGAATTTATTACCACAAGCGCGCGATGCTACGGCCATCCGTCAGTTACTCGATCGCCTGTAAGAAGTATCGATTGTAGATCTAAGTTAGATCTAAGATTTTAGATTGGGCAATGTCGGGAATGGGGACTCGTAAAAGCGCAAAACTTTCCCGACTCCCCACATTGTTTCTCGCGACTCTCTCAATCCCTCAATTGCAATTCTTCCGCCAGTCGCTTGAGTCGTCGCAATTGCGCTTGCATGTCTTCGCGAGTCCAAGCGGCGGCGAAGCGATCGAAGCCCCAGGCGATCGCTCGATTGGGAATCTCGAACTCGAAGCGGTTCAAAAGTCGGGTTCCTTGTCCTTCGGGCAGGCATTCCCAGCGATCGCGACCTTTGAAAAAGCCCTGAAATTCCCAGACGATCGCCCCGGGTTTGCGTTCCGCGACTACACTATTTAAAGTCGGTTGCAACAGGGGAATTTGAATGATGAAGCGGCTACGACTGCCAATGTCCGTACTCCATTCGCCGACAGGTTCGCAGCGCAATAGGGGATTGAGCCAGCGATGCATCAAAGTGCGATCGGTAATGCAACGCTCGACAATGCTCGCATTGGCACGAATTTGGATGGATTGCTCGAAAACTCTCGGCGGTGACATGCGATCGGTTCTTTCTCCACAGACGGCATTTTAGATTTTAGATTTTAGATTTTAGATTTTAGCTTCCCAGATTTGGGATCCTGGAAGAAGCGATCGCCCCGGTCGGTCTGTCGTCAGTCTCGCTGTAGTGGATCTTGTCTTGACAGCGCGCGATCGCCGTTGCCCTCTATCCTTGGGTAGAATTTTGTAAAAAATGTAAAAATTTGTATTTTTTAATCTTTATTCATCAAAAAGTTACATTTAAACTCATTATCTCAGCAAAGACGGTTTCAAGATAGGGTTAAAGACCTGAAATCTCCATAAAAAGGCATTCTCAAAACCGCAAAAAACCGACTTGACCCTGTAGGATAGTGGCAAATGCTGCTATTGGTAGTATCGGCCTCATCCTGTCTTGGGATGTCGGTCGGCAACATTTTTATTCCAACTACAACCAACCAGCTATGAATGACATGTGGTACATAAGACCAGAGCCAGTGGGGGATCTCCCCAATTCGGTCTCGCTACTGGCTCAGACTTCAACAGGCGGATTCGACCCCCAAGCGATGGTGGTCAATCCTGTGACAAACTTTGTTAATGGCTTGATGGATTTCCTGCCGAGCCTGCTCGGGGCGATCGCCATCCTGATCGTCGGTTGGCTTGCAGCAACGATAATTGCGGCAGGGGTTCGCGGTTTACTCAACCGTACCGATATCGACAATCGGATCGCCAATGCGGTGATGGGGCGTCAGGAGTCGCCACCGCCGATCGAAAAATGGGCGGCGAGCGGCGTCTATTGGGTAATCATGATCTTCGTCTTGGTTGCCTTTTTCAACGCCCTCAAATTAGAGGTCGTTTCGCAGCCGCTCAACAGCTTTTTAGATCAAATCTTCAACTACTTGCCCCGTTTGGGTGGAGCCGCCTTACTCTTGGGCGTCGCTTGGATCGTGGCAACGATCTGCAAAATGTTGCTCACCACGGGCTTGCAGCGTTTCCGCCTGGACGATCGCCTCGCCCAGCAGACGGGAGAAGGGGAAAGCCCCTTCATGCTCAATGAAACCCTGGCCAATGCCCTGTATTGGTTCGTGTTTCTCTTCTTCCTGCCGCCGATCCTGGATGCCTTACAACTGCCCGGAGCCCTGACCCCGGTACAGAACCTCGTCGATCAGATCCTCTCGGCATTGCCGAAGATTCTCACCGCCGTCATTATCGGCGCCATCGGCTGGCTGATCGCCCGGATCGTGCGCGGGATCGTCACCAACTTGCTGGCGGCGACGGGAACCGATCGCCTCGGACAGCGCATGGGATTGACCCAACAAAATGAGGGAATGTCCCTCTCCGGCTTGATCGGAACCACCGTCTACGTCCTGATCCTGATTCCGACGGCGATCGCGGCGTTGAATTCCCTGCAGATCGAAGCGATTTCCGATCCGGCGATCGCCATGCTGCAGCAAATCCTCGACGCGATTCCCAAAATCTTCACGGCGGGCTTAATCTTCGGCGTCTTTTACGTCGTCGGGCGTTTCGTCTCCGATTTCGTCACCAACATCCTCACCAGTATCGGCTTTAACAACATCTTCGCCGCCCTGGGCTTTTCCAGACCGTCCACGGCTTCAACCCCTGCCGATAGCACCCCGGAATCCGGATCCGACCTGACGAGTAAAACACCGTCGGAAATTGTCGGCATCGTCGTGATGGTAGCCATTCTGTTATTTGCTGCCGTCGCCGCGACCGAAGTGCTGCAATTTGAAGTGCTGACGATTATCTCCGGCGAAATCCTGCGAATTGCCGGATTAGTCCTCGTCGGCGTCATCGTCTTCGGTATCGGCTTGTACTTAGCCAATCTCGCCTACTCCTTGATCGCGCAATCGAAAACCGCCCAAGCGGAAATTCTCGGTCAAGCCGCGCGCATCTCGATTATCGCCTTGGCGGGCGCGATGGCCTTGCAGCAAATGGGAATTGCCCCGCATATCGTCAATCTGGCCTTCGGCTTGCTGTTCGGCGCGATCGCCGTCGCCATTGCCCTCGCCTTCGGTTTAGGCGGACGGGATGTCGCCGGAGAACAATTGCGCGACTGGCTCGCCCAATTCAAAAACAAAGAATAACATCGCCCCCGCGCGGCGATCGCCATTATCAGAGCGTTTCTTCAGCCCCGGCGAGCTGATAATTTCTCTCGCAACTCCTCCTTGATGCGACCCATAATCGAGGTTTCGTCCAAGGAGGCAATAATTCGACTGACGACCGCTTTCGGGCCGTCATTGCCCCAAGAGGCCCCATTGGCCAGGTACGCTTTAGTGACCTGGCCAATGCCATAGGAAGAAAAACCCGCCACGCTGCCCTGAGTGAGCGCCACGGACAGATAAGGCACCAGGGCCGCCCCTCCCGTTCCCACAGTCGCCGCCCCCAACAATCCTTTGAGCGAAGACAGTCCCAAGGTGGCGAGCAGTTCGCTGGCGCCGATCCCGCCCATGCCGATCGCGATTTTTTGCAGCAGATCGACCGCCCCGGTTTGGGTCATGGGAATGCCGTAGAGTCGCGACAAGGTCAGGATCGTGGCGACGTCGATCGCCGCCCCACTGAGCACGTCCACCACGGTGAGGGGGTTGAGGGCGATCGCCAACGCTTTCGTCATGACCGCATTCCAGATAATCCGATTGGCACTGCGATCGCGGATTTGCATTTTGCGCTCGACGATCTGCTCGTTGACCGTCCCGGCGTACAGTAACGTATTGAGGGCGACCAGCGACTTGCCCTCGCGATCGAGAATTTCGAGAATTTTGAGCTTTAAGGCGTCTACTTGCGGCGCACCCCGCTTCATCTGCACCGTCCGAGTCCCGTCAGGACGGCGGATGGCTTCAGCCGTTAAGGGGGCGGCAGCCGCCATGACGATTTCTTCCGGGGACAGCAACTCTTTCACCCGTTCGTCGCGGATTTTCTCGTAAATGGCGAGGGCGTCGGCTTCGGGATATTGGTCGATTTTGTTAAAAACGAGCAAGATCGGTTTGCCCGCTTCGCGCAGTTGGGAGAGGGCGTCGTATTCGACTTTGGTTAAATCTCCGGCGATCGCGAATAAGATTAAATCCGCACTGGCGGCCACTTCCCGGGCAAGGGCTTCTCGGGTGTCCCCGTCTACTTCGTCGATTCCGGGGGTGTCGATCAGTTCGACGAGGGCGTTGCCACTGGTGGCGGTGAGGGTCACTTGGGCAATTTCGCCGTCGCCTCCCGCCAAGGGGGCGCGATCGATCCGCCAGTTCGCCCCTTGGGCGCTTTGGGTGACCCCGTGTAACGGTCCGGTCTCGAATAGGTTCTGACCGAGTAAGGCGTTCAAAAGCGAAGATTTTCCCCGTCCCACCATGCCGAACGCGGCAATTTGAACGATACTCTCTTCTAATTTATCGAGCATCGTCCCCAAACTCTCGATTTCGCCTTCTAATCCGGCTCGTTCTTCCGGGGTGAGGTCGAGGGTCGCCAACAGGTGGCGCAGGGAGTCTTTCGCTTGTTTGTAGTTGAGATCTTCTTGGATGTCGGCAAAGGTGAAGATCGCTTCGTCGAGTTGGCGATCGAGATCGGCGCGATCGCCGTCGGTGTCGGGTCGTGCAGGATGGGAACCTGGCGGATTCATGAAATCGAGCAACTCAGAGGGTTAAAAACAGGGTTTAAATTTCTACCTAAAGTTTCTTGAAATTACTCACTTTTTATGCTCAAATAAAGATTTGAGTGAGTTTAGAAGGACTGAAGCCGCAAAAATCGCGGATTTCACCATCTCCATTGTTTTCTGCTCGTCTTTATGGTAGCTCAACTTGGCCGAACAAAAAGAGGCTTGAGGAGTTAAAAAAAGTCAGTGAAAGGCTTTAAGACCAAACTATAGCAATCCTAAATGATTTGTAACCTATGTAGGGAGCAAGATGCTCCCACTCCCAGGGGTTTCAGGTGGATCGCCCTGACTCGACTGATTTAGGAATGCTATAGACTTAAATAACCGACAACGAACGTTGATGGCGAAACACGCAGGAGTCGCTCGACACCCTTGGAATTGGGGACTCGCTACCTGTAAGGAAATATTAGAAGCCGGAGGTAAACTGCCAACCGCCATAGACTTACACAAAAGATTAGTCGCCGAGGTAAAAAGTCGGAATCCTTGGTACTATGAAGTTTCCAAATGTAGCCCTCAAGAAGCGTTGCGTCACCTCAATAAAGCGTTTAAGCGAGTTGGGCAAGTCAAAGGAACAGGTTTACCCAAGTTTAAAAAAAAGAATCTCAAAGAGAGTTTTTACCTGGAAGGAAGCATTAAAATTTCCGGTGATTGGGTGAAGCTACCTCGGATCGGTTGGGTAAAAAGCCACGAACAGTTACCGCTAGTCCATCCCAAAAACGTCACCATAAGTAAACGAGCAGGGGACTGGTATATTGCCTTCAAAATTGATTTTGAACCATCCCCCCAACCCCCCTTTGAAAGGGGGGCGAAGGGGGGATAGAGAGCGGATTGGGGTAGATGTAGGAATTAAAAGGCCACCCTGAGCGATGGTAAAACCTATCCCAATCCGAAAGCTTATCGTCAGGCCAAGAAAAAACTAGCCAAACTCCAGAAAGAATTAAGCCGCCGTCAAAAAGGAGGTAAAAACCGAGAAAAAACACAACTCAAGTTAGCTAAAGCCCACCGATGCATCGCCGATATTAGAGCCGACCATCTACACAAGTTAACAACTTACTTAGCCAAAAACCACGGCGAAGTAAAAATTGAAGACTTAAATGTGTCAGGGATGCTCAAAAATCACAAGCTGGCTGGTGCGATTGCGGATGGTGGGTTTGATGAGTTCCGTCGTCAGCTTGAGTATAAATGCGAGTGGTATGGGAGCAAACTAACGCTGATTGACCCGTGGTATCCCAGTTCGCAGATCTGTTCTAGCTGCGGACACCGACAAACAATGCCCCTGGACCGAAGACAGTATGATTGTCCGAACTGTCATGTCTCCATAGATCGTGACTTAAATGCGGCAATTAATGTAGAAAACGCGGAGAGCTCAGCCGTGTAAGCAAGCGTGATGGAAAGGTCTTGGAAGATCCAAGCTAGGAACTAAACATCAAATGATTAAGTTTGAGTAAGTTTTAGAGAGCGGTCTGTTTCTATCCTAATTCAGACCATCGCGATCGCGTCCGCATCACGCGATTTGGCTGATGAAGGACAGATCCACCGCGCCGAAGTTGGTACTGAGGGCGACGTTGAGATTTTCGAGCATTTTAATCAACCATTGGATCGCGTCGTCGGTGGAGTCTTCGTAATGGTTGAACAGAATCGAGAATTTTTTCTCTAAATACGGTTTGACTTTACGACACAACAGCACGATTTTGAGCAACAGTCCGGTGGTGGCGATCGGGCCGATGTTGGAGATTAAGTCGATGAAAACGAAGTGATTCGGACGCTGCACGCTTTCGACCACCAGGAAGTTGAGCAGTTGGCTACAGGTTCTCACGATTAAGAAATCGCTGACTTTCTGCTCGTTACTTTGAGGGAGTGTCCCTTTGAGTTGTTTGCTCAAACGTTCGTTAAACAGCCGTTTTCCGTAATCGGAACGGGTCGTCGTCACTAGATAATCGTAGAGTTCGGCTTTGAATTCGCCGTAACTTTGGACTTCGCTGCTGTGGGTGATGAAGCTGTGCGCTAAATCGCGGTAAGTATAACCGCATTCGGCTTTACCCACAAACTGCTTGAGGGAGTGATACAGTTCGCGATCGCTCAATAAGGTGGGATTGGCGATCGGTTTCAAAATTCTGCGGGCTTTATCTAAGCCACTCTGACGGGCTAATTGGGCTCGCCGGACTTGGTAGGTCACGTATTGCGACAGGTGCAGTTCAAATTGCCGTTGCTGTTGCGCTTGAATTTTGCGAACGGTTTGTTGATGTTCGTAAGAACTGCGATCGCTGAGCAAACAATGACTGTACAGATAAGGATAACGGCGAATGTAAGTCCCGAGGGGGCGCTTTTCGTTCTCTTCGATTTCGTTTTCGGAATCGTCTACGACTCGCGCCAGTCTCTGTAAGGTCAAGTAATGCTCGCTATTACTGAACTCTCTGACTAATTCTTGCAGCCGCGCCGCCCGTCTCGATTGATAGTAAGGCTGCGAAAATTTTAAGCTGGAACTTTCAAATAAACTAACCAGTTGCGGAATCGCTTTTTGATGTTGGCTGTTGGTCTGCCAGCGATTAATTAAAATATGGCAGCAACGATTGAGGATATATTGAAACTCTTCTTGGGCTTCTTTGGAATTGACCAAGCGATCGAGCAGGGCGGCGATTTCCGTATCGGGATAGCCCGTCCCATCGATAAATAATGCTTTAAAACGTTCGGTCAACCGATCGGGGGTTTCTGTCCGAACGCAGGAGAGCAGGTGATCGTACAGTCGCTGCTCTTCAGGGGTATTTCTTCGGTTAAACGGATCGCTTCGGTAATTCATTCTCTATGACCCCCGCCCACGGAATAGGGTTACGTCTGAAAGGATTTTGGTTAAATCAACTTGAAATATGCGAATGCAGTTCACTCACCCATGACTACCGAACCGGGAAAAGTTCGATCTTTGTACGACACGACAGGATTTTTATGATATGGCTTTATCTATGACCCTCTCAAATGCTTCCTGAATGGATATCATTTGAATGAGGAGGGTAGTCGCCGGACTATTTTCAGTCCGGGGAGATTTTGGCTATAATCAGTCAAAGTTCTACTTAATAGCCTAACTGTCAAAGGTATTCCTTTGCGCGTTTTTTTTCTAAAGACTTAGTAAAGCATAGTTGCGTAACTCCCAATTTTTCTTTAAAGATTTAGTAAATCTTTGGCGAGTTTCCCCACGGTGGGGGGCGATCGCCTCGGGCATTGCTGCAACAGTTTGGCGCTCTGAGAGGAGCGACGATCCTTTGGAGTCGCCGAGGGTAAAGCGCCTGCTTTCGAGACCGCCCCCGTCGCCAAGGCCGAGAATTGCCCAGCATAAGAAAAGAGTTTAAGTTTAAATCTTTATTCTACCCCAGGAGAAAGACGATCGGGATGGCCACAGCTCCGATCTGAGGGAAAAAGCGATCCTGGGCAGACTGTCCCGGCCACGCAATTGAGATAATACAATCGAATTCGATTGGAGTGTGATTGGAATGGGTGGCCAGATGGGCGATTTTTTGAGTGTGAGTGAATTGGTCGCCGCGACCGGAGGAATCGCGAACAGTCTCGATTCGGGGCTGTTGGGGCGATCGCCGCACGGGATCGTCACCGATACGCGCGGTTTGCACGGCGGCGAGGTCTTTCTCGCCTTACGCGGAGAGCACTTTGACGGTCACGACTTCGTAGAAACTGCATTGACGAAGGGGGCGATCGCCGCGATCGTCGAGAACTCGTGGACGGGAGGGGATCCGCAATGGCCGACGATCGCCGTCAACGATACCTTAGAAGCCTATCAGGCGATCGCCCGGGAGTGGCGCGATCGTTTTAGTATTCCCGTGGTCGGCGTCACCGGATCCGTCGGCAAAACCACCACCAAAGAACTGATTGCCGCCGTTTTAGCAGCCTGTAGCGGCGCTCAAGTCCTCAAAACCGAGCGCAACTACAACAACGAGATCGGCGTTCCCCAAACCCTGTTACAACTGCAAGCGACCCACCAGTACGCCGTCATCGAAATGGCGATGCGCGCTTCGGGAGAAATCGCCTTACTCACTCAAATTGCGCGCCCGACGATCGCCGTGATTACCAACGTCGGTACCGCTCATATCGAACGTCTGGGGTCGGAAGCGGCGATCGCCCGGGCCAAATGCGAACTGCTCGAACACCTGCGCCCGGACGGGATCGCCATCCTCAATCACGATAACGCCCGCTTGCTCGACACCGCAGCCCAAGTGTGGTGCGGACGAACCGTGACCTACGGCTTAGACGGGGGCGACGTGCGCGGCGAACTGCTAGACCCGCAAACCTTGCTCGTCAACGGTCGGCGCATCCCCTTGCCCCTTCCCGGTCGTCACAACGCCCTCAATACCCTCGCCGCCTTCACCGTCGCCCAAGTCTTGGGAGCGAACCTGGAAGCGTTAGAAAAAGGGATCGCCGTGGAATTGCCCGAAGGGCGATCGCGCCGCTACGAAATCGGCGACGATATCGCGATTTTAGACGAAAGTTACAATGCCGGGGTCGAATCCATGGGTGCGGCTCTCGAACTGCTCGCCCAAACCCCCGGTCGCCGCAAAATTGCCGTTTTAGGCACCATGAAAGAACTGGGAGAGCGATCGGCTCAATTTCACGAACGAGTCGGTCAAATCGCCCGTCAAGTCCAGCTCGATGCCTTATTTATTTTTGCCGAAGCCACCGAAGCCCAAGCGATGGCGGCGGGGGCGATCGGATTGCCACTTGTAGAAATTTTAGATCCGGACGCAGCCGACGCCCACGACCATTTAGCGCGACGGGTGCGCGAGTTCGCCCAACCGGGCGATCGCATCTTGTTCAAAGCCTCTCACGCCATGCGCCTCGATCTCGCGATCGCCCAACTGACAGCCACTCAAACTCCATAATTTCCGCTCTCTAAAACTTACTCAAACTTAATCATTTGATGTTTAGTTCCTAGCTTGGATCTTCCAAGACCTTTCCATCACGCTTGCTTACACGGCTGAGCTCTCCGCGTTTTCTACATTAATTGCCGCATTTAAGTCACGATCTATGGAGACATGACAGTTCGGACAGTCATACTGTCTTTTGTCCAGGGGCATTGTTTGTTGGTGTCCGCAGTTAGAGCAGATCTGCGAACTGGAATACCACGGGTCAATCAATGTTAATTTGCTCCCATACCACTCGCATTTATACTCAAGCTGACGACGGAACTGATCAAACCCACCATCCGCAATCGCACCAGCCAGCTTGTGATTTTTGAGCATTCCTGACACATTTAAGTCTTCAATTTCCCCTTTCCCCTTTCCCCTTTCCCCTTTTCACTTTTCACTTTTTACTTCGCCGTGGTTTTTGACTAAGTAAGTTGTTAACTTGTGTAGATGGTCGGCTCTAATATCGGCGATGCATCGGTGGGCTTTAGCTAACTTGAGTTTAGTTTTTTCTCGGTTTTTACCTCCTTTTTGACGGTGGCTTAGTTCTTTCTGGAGTTTGGCTAGTTTTTTCCTGGCCTGACGATAAGCTTTCGGATTGGGATAGATTTTACTATCGCTCAGGGTGGCCTTTTAATTCCTACATCTATCCCAATCCGCTCCCTATCCCCTCTTCGCCCCCCTTTCAAAGGGGGGTTGGGGGGATGGTTCAAAATCAATTTTGAAGGCAATATACCAGTCTCCTGCTCGTTTACTTATAATGACGTTTTAGGATGGACTAGCGGTAACTGTTCGTGGCTTTTTACCCAACCGATCCGAGGTAGCTTCACCCAATCACCGGAAACTTTAATGCTTCCTTCCAGGTAAAAACTCTCTTTGAGATTCTTTTTTTTAAACTTGGGGAAACCTGTTCCGTTGACTTGCCCAACTCGCTTAAACGCTTTATTGAGGTGACGCAATGCTTCTTGAGGGCTACATTTGGAGACTTCATAGTACCCAGGATTCTGACTTTTTACCTCGGCGACTAATTTTTTGTGTAAGTCTATGGCGGTTGGCAGTTTACCTCCGGCTTCTAATATTTCCTTACAGGTAGCGAGTCCCCAATTCCAAGGGTGTCGAGCGACTCCTGCATGTTTCGCCATCAACGTTCGTTGTCGGTTATTTAAGTCTATAGCATTCCTAAATCAGTCGAGTCAGGGCGATCCACCTGAAACCCCTGGGAGTGGGAGCATCTTGCTCCCTACATAGGTTACAAATCATTTAGGATTGCTATAGTTTGGTCTTAAAGCCTTTCACTGACTTTTTTTAACTCCTCAACCCTCTTTTTGTTCGGCTAACTTCAGGTACCATAAAGACGAGTAGAAAACAATGGAGATGGTGAAATCCGCGATTTTTGCGGCTTCAGTCCTTCTAAACTTACTCAAATCTTTGTTTAAGCATAAAAAGTGAGTAAGGTTAAGAAACTTTAGGGAGAAATTTAAACCCTGTTGTTAACCCTCTTGGGCTGGAGCGCCCCGGTAGGCATGGATGAAGCCCTCCAACGGCTGAGCCTCCCTTTGGAAGGAACCCACCATCGCGGCGGGGACGATGCCTGGAATATTGCGAAAGTTGCCTCAAAGTTAATGCAAGCCATTCGATCGCCCTTTTGATGGCGGATCGATTCCGCACACCAGGGCGATCGATCTCCCGAGGTGGCAAGTCAATCGGTCTGGAGTTCCAGCCAACGGAGGAATCGGCACGGCTGCAAGGGGAAATCCAAGAGAAAGCTTACGAAAGCTAAATTCGACGGATAGAATAAACCCAAGTCAGATCCAACCACAGAGGGGCATCATCGCCTGCAAAGAGCCATGACGTTTCAGACTGCTACCCACACCGGAGAAAATACGAGCGATCGCGATGGCATCTTGGATGTCGAATTACGCAAAGTTTTTAAAGTCTTCGATGGCGAAACAGCCGTGCGCGGCGTCGATCTCGATATCCAACAAGGAGAATTTTTTAGCATTCTCGGGCCGTCTGGCTGCGGGAAAACCACGACGTTACGCTTGATCGGAGGATTTGAAACCCCTTCGGCGGGAGAAGTGATGATTCGCGGCAAGTCGATGAATCAGGTTCCTCCCTACCGCCGTCCCGTCAATACGGTATTTCAGAGCTACGCCCTGTTCAACCACATGAGCATTGCCGAAAATATCGCCTTCGGCTTGCGCATCGGACGCCAAAGTAAAGCGGAAATCGAACAGCGCGTTAAAGATGCCTTGCGCTTGGTGAAAATGGAGTCATTCGCCAATCGTTTTCCCTCCCAGCTTTCCGGCGGTCAACAGCAACGGGTAGCCCTGGCGCGGGCGCTGGTCAACCGTCCGGCGGTGGTCTTACTCGACGAACCGCTAGGGGCGTTGGACTTGAAATTACGCAAGGAAATGCAGGTCGAACTGTCCAATTTACATCGGGATTTGGGCTTGACCTTCGTGATGGTCACTCACGATCAAGAAGAAGCCTTGAGTTTGTCCGATCGCATCGCCGTCATGCACGAGGGCAAAATCGAGCAAATTGGCACGCCTAGCGCCATCTACGAACGTCCCCGAAGCGCTTTCGTTGCGGATTTTATCGGCGAAACGAATTTATTAGCCGGACGGATTGAAACAACAAACTCCACCACGTTACAAATTCGTACCACGAGCGGTTTGAAAATCACCGTGGAATTAGACGATCCGTGGCAGGGGAACGGGAGTTCGGTGGTGGTCAGCGTCCGACCGGAGAAAATTAATTTGAGTTTGTCGCCAATTGAAGACGAGGGGAATTGTTTTGAAGGACGGCTAAAAAATATTATGTATTTGGGGGCGCACGTCCATTATTTGGTGGAGTTGACGGGCGGCGATCGCCTCACCGTGCTACAGCGCAATAGTAACGATCCTTTACCTTCTACAGAAACCCCCATTTACATTCAATGGCTGCCGGAGGACAGTATCGCCTTAAGCCACGGTTAATTGAAACGCCTGGGGTCTGCACGACCGGAGAACTCGGCCCGACTCTCGCGTTTCAACAATTGGTACGCTACTGTTAGTAGGCGAAAGGCTAATCAAACCGAAAATTCGCTTCGAGCGGGTTTGCCGTTGAGTCTAGCTCGGACGAAAGTCATCCGCTCTGAGTAACCCTTCTTCCCTATTCTGTTAACAAGCAATTAAAGACGATAGTGCCTCCCACTGTTCTCAATTCACATCGCCCTTCCCAATTGACCCGAGGCGGGGGAACGCGACGTCAGTTCCTCAAGGCGTCCTCGGCGGCGCTTTCTGGATTGGCGCTTTCGAGTTGTGGTTGGACGTTGGCCAACGTCCAACCGACCGCGCCGACGGATCCGAATAAACTGTATATCTATACCTGGGCGGGCTACACCGATGACGAGCTTCTAGAGCGATTTCGCGAAAGAACGGGCATCAGTGTAGTGGCTGACGTGTTTTCCGATAATGATTCGATGCTCGCCAGAATCCAGGCGGGAGGGGGTGGGTCTTATAGCATCATTTACCCGTCGGATTACATGGTCAATAAGATGGCGGGGTTGAATTTACTGACGGAACTCGATCGCGATCGCCTCGTCGGTCTCGACCGCCTGTTTCCCCGCTTTCAAGATCCCCTCTACGACCCGGGAAATCGTTACAGCGTGCCGATTAGTTGGGGAACCACGGGTCTGGTCTACAATGCCAAAAAATTAAACCCCCCTCCCGAAGATTGGGATTATTTATGGGAACACCGCAATAAATTATCCCGGCGGATTACATTAATCAACGACGTGCGCGAGGTGATGGGCGCGTCGTTGCGGAGTTTGGGCTATTCTTACAATTCCACCGATGCCGACGAGATTCGCGCGGCTTACGAACATTTGGCCGACCTCAAACCCGCGATCGCCTCGTTTACCACCGATGCCTGGCGCCCGCAAATTCTCACCGGAGACCTGCTCGCGGCGATGTGCTTTTCGGCAGATGCCAGTTTGGTCATGGAAGAAAACCCGGATTTAGACTATGTTTTACCCAAAAGTGGCTCTTCCATTTGGGGCGATACTTTAGTCATTCCCCAATTTGCACCGAATCCAGATGCGGCTTATCAATGGATTAATTTTATGCTCGAACCGGATGTCGCCGCGTCGATGACCGAACGGTTGAGTTTTGCCACCCCCAATCGAGCCGCGTTCCAACAACTCCCCGAGGAAATTCGCAACAACCCGACTCTGTTTCCTCCCGAGGAAGCGCTCGAAAAAAGCGAAAGTATCCAACCTGTGGGCAAAGCGGCGGAGATTTACGATCTTTACTGGACGCGGTTGACGAGTAGTTAATGGGATTAAAACTCTTGGATTCAAATCGTTGGAGCCGAGGGTTGGGGCCGAGGTTTGGGGCCGAGGTTTGGGGCGATCGATCGCCCCAAAATCTAAAATCTAAAATCTAAAATCTAAAATTTAACATCTAACATCTAACATTCGGGGTAAATTTGTGGCTGTGTCTTCTAAACCGTCTCCACCAACACCTTCGGGTTCGAGGTCTGAAGGAGGAATCGATCGCCTCTCGGCTAAACTACTCGGCCCTCTGGTCTTATTAGGCCCACCGGGGATTTGGCTGGCATTGTTATTGGTGATTCCCACCCTAGTCATTTTCGAGTTGAGTTTAGTTCCCGATATTCGTCCGGGAGATTTGGTCATTCCTTCGGGATTGGATAATTATTTCCGAGTGTTCGAGCCACTCAACTTGCAAGTGATCGGGCGATCGCTGTTTTTCGCCACGGGAACTACCCTATTTTGTTTGTTACTCGGATTTCCCGTGGCCTACTGGATTGCGTTACTGTCCCCGCGACGGTGGCGCAATTTAATTTTACTCGCCTTCGTTTTGCCCTTGTGGACTTCTTCTCTGTTGCGCTCTTACGCTTGGATTACGATTTTGCGGCGGACTGGAGTGTTAAATTCGATCGTCACTAGCATCGGCTTACCGCCGATTAATATTCTCAATACCAGTAATGCGGTGATCGTCGGCATGACTTACAGTTTTTTGCCGTACATGGTATTGATTCTCTATGCATCGTTGGAAAAACTCGATCGCCGACTGCTCGAAGCGGCTGCGGATTTGGGCGCCAATCCCGTGCAAGCCTTTTGGAAAGTGACGGTCCCGCAATGTTTCACGGGAATTGCGGCGGGTTCGTTGCTCGTATTTATCAGTGGGTTGGGGGATTTTGTCAATCCGGAGCTCCTCGGTGGGGCGTCGAGTATGACCGTTTCTCGGTTGATTTACAACCAATTTCTGGGAGCTACCCAAAATTGGGGCTTTGGGTCGGCTTTGAGTATGGTATTGATTTTATTCGTCAGCGTGGCGATCGCCTTGTTAATTCGATTTGGAGAAGCGAAGCCGAAAACTTGATGGTTTTTAGTCGTTGCGACCGAAGCCGATCGCTTTTACAGTTCGCAACCGCCACCGCGACAACCTTCAGGGGGGCGATCGTTCGAGCTTGCTATAGTGATCCCGTGAATCTACCAAATGGAGAAGTTTCGCCGATGATAGAGACACCGATCGAGTTACAGGAGGAAATGCCCGAAGATATGTTGCAGCGTAAACCTAAATTTCGCGTCTCCTGGCAATTCGTCTTTGCCGGAGTCATGTTTTTATTCATGTATCTGCCAATTTTGGTGCTGACGGTTTACAGTTTCAATGCCTCGGCGTACAGCGCCAGTTGGGAAGGCTTTACCTTCGAGTGGTATCTCAAATTGTTGACCGACGGACGGGTTTTACGCGCGCTGCAAAATAGCCTGACGGTTGCCTTTTGTGCGGTGTTTCTTTCGGCCATTCTCGGCACGTTAATGGCGGTCGGTTTAGCTCGCTATCGCTTTCCGGGAAAAAGTTTATATATCGGGGTTTCTTACCTGCCGATGATTATTCCCGATATCGCGATCGCCGTCGCTACTTTGGTGTTTTTAGCGGCGGTTCACATTCGTTTGAGCGTCTGGACGATCGTTGCCGCTCATATCGTCTTTTGTTTGGCTTATATTGCTTTAGTTGTCGCTACCCGCTTGGCTGATTTAGACCCCCATTTAGAAGAAGCAGCTCTCGATTTAGGGGCGACGCCAGTAGAAGCCTTTTTTAAGGTGTTATTACCGCAATTGATGCCGGGAATTATTTCCGGATGTCTCCTCGCTTTCGTCCTCAGCATGGACGATTTTTTAATTGCCAGTTTTACCTCGGGTAGTGGCGCGACGACTTTACCGTTAGAAATTTTCAGTCGGATTAGAACGGGGGTGAAACCGGATATTAATGCGTTGAGTGCGCTGTTAATTATCGGGTCGGGGGCGATCGCTTTCGCCGGAGAATTTTTAGCCCGTAAAAGTGAACGGAAAAAATTTCAGTAGCGGTCGAGCATTTAAGTTGGATGCGGCGATCGCGAGCCTCTTCGTCGTACTTGGAGCGAATGATTTATACATTACGAAGGGGGCGCCGATTTCGGCGATCGCACTAAAATCACACTAAAAACGACTTTAGAGCTGCTAGATTGCTGTTTGTCTGCTTTTTGTATACAAATGCCACAGAGCAAACCCATTAATTGACCGATGTTGCTGGAAAAGGGGGCGATCGCCTTCGCCGGAGGATTTTTATGCGTTATACAATTTTCAAAAATAATGAGAGAGATCGAGGGGTTAGAAAAATAGTATTGTAAAGTTTAACTGAATAAATAGTCAAGTATAGTCATTCCTGTTAAGATATAACCATGAAACTCTCAGACTATGCCAAAAAAGCCGGGGTGAGTTATCAAACGGAGTGGAGATGGTGGCAAAAAGGTCATCTAACGGGCTATCAACTTCGGGAACAATTATCATTACCGAAGAAGGGAAGAAGAAAACCGAGAGAATGGCCTGTATTTATGCCAGAGTCTCTAGTGCAGAAAATAAAGATCACCTTGAGCGACAAGCGGAACGGTTAAAAGATTATGCTATTGCCAGAGGCTATCAAATTTATAAAGTCGTCAAAGAAATTGGCAGTGGTTTAAATGATAATCGTCCAAAATTGGCTAAGGTTTTAACCGATTCCCATTACGATATATTGATAGTGGAGCATAAAGACCGTTTGGCGAGGTTTGGGACAAATCACCTTGAGATCCGGTTAAAAGAGAGGGAAAAAACCGTTGAGATTGTCAATCATAGCGAGGATAAACAAGATGAATTGATGTAAGATTTAATTGCTATCATTACTTCATTCTGTTCTCGTCTTTATGGATGAAGACGCTCGAAACGGAAAACCGAAAAAATCATTGCCGAATTAAAGGAACGCTAGTGAAATTAGTCGAAAGACATATAATCAAAAAAGGTCATAGGTTTTGGGATGAGATAGATGAGTTATCATGGCATTCCAAAAATCTCTACAATGCGGCTAATTATCTAATCCGTCAAAACTTTATTTATGGTCATGGTTACTTGAACTATAACCGGATGGATAAATTAATGCAGAAGACGGAGCAATATCGCGCTTTACCAGCTAAAGTCTCTCAACAGGTGTTACGAGGATTAGACAAAAACTGGCAATCCTTTTTTGCCGCCAATCAAGCCTACAAAGTCAACAAGGAGAAGTTTTTAGTCAACCCGAAAATCCCCAAATATAAAAACACTCAGAAAGGTCGTCAATTATTGGTGTACGTGAAACAGGCTCTAAGTAAAGTGGCTTTAAAAAAAGGTAAAATCAAATGCTCAAAAACCCAAATAGAGTTGGAGACTTCTGTAGCCGAAAAAGTAGTGGAGGTGAGAATCGTTCCTCGATGCGATTGTTATATCATTGAGGTCATTTATGAAGAAGTAGAACCAACATTAAAATCCAATGAATGGGTCGCTAGTGTGGATTTAGGTGTAGATGTTTTAATGGCTGTAACTTCTAATCAACCGGACTTTGTTCCTCTGTTGATAAATGGCAGACCCTTAAAAAGCCTGAATCAATTCTACAATAAACGAAAAGCCTTTCTCCAATCCCAATTAAAAGGAAATCGACCCACCTCTAAGAGAATCCAGCGTCTGACTCGATGCCGAAATCAAAAAGTGGAGAACTATCTCCATCGAGCCAGCCGTTATCTGGTCAATCTACTCGTTAACCGAAATATCACCACCTTAGTGATTGGCAAAAATGGAGGTTGGAAACAAAATGCCAAGATGGGGAAAGTGAACAACCAAAAATTTGTGGGGATTCCTTTCAACCGTCTGATTGAAATGTTGACTTATAAATGTCAATTAGTAGGGATTAAAGTGGTTCTAACTGAAGAGAGTTATACGAGTCAGTCGAACTTTTTCAACTTAGATCCGCTTCCGGTTTATGGAGAAACGGTAAAAGTTCCTAAGTTGACGGGAAAAAGAATTAAAAGAGGTCTTTACCGGACTGATACAGGATTCTTGTGTCAAGCGGATATCTTAGGCTCCTATAATATCTTAAGAAAAGCATTCCCAAATGCCTTTATGGGCTATGGGATAGAGAGGTGCGTAGTTCACCCAAGGAGAATTAATCTCTCGAAGCCAAAATGAAGGGGATTTTTGAAATAGAATCCATGTCTTGTTTATATCTGACTATATTTTGGTTAACTATAACCCCCGCTCTTACGACAATACGTTATCGAAAATCGGCTCTAATTCTCCCCTCGACGATTAGCCCTACATACCAGCGAGTTCGGCGTTTCCGTTCGCCTCTTGCCAAAGTAATGCAAATGCATTATCTTCGGAATAGATTCGATCGCGGTTAGAGGTTCCTATGTCTCTAGAACAAATTCGACACCCAACATCTAAGTTAACCGCTCGTTATCAGACCACAGTTCCTCTAGTTGTTCGCGAACTTCTGGGTTTACAGAAAAACGACACCATCGAGTACATTATTCAACCCGACGGTCAAATCCTGATTTCTCGTGCAGTAGAGAATGAGTCTGAGGAAAGCGATCCTGCATTGGAAAGCTTCTTAAGTTTTTTAGAACGGGACATTAAAGATCGACCGGAACACATTCAACCTGTCACCTCTAAGTTAGTCGATCGCGCGCGAGCTTTGGTTGCCGATCTTGATGTCAATCTTGACGAATCTCTTTCAGAGGAGGATGAATAAATTTGCCAACCGATGACGAACCTTTGGTGATTCATGGCTGGACAATATTTGCTCACCCTCTGTTTCTGGTGCAGTTTGAAGAGCTTTTGATGCAGGTCGAACAGTTACGTCAAAAGTACCCTTCCGACGATCAAAAGAAAAATGCAACTAAACGGTTGGCAGCGATCGCTCGTTTGGCGTTCGATAAAATTCCCCAAAATCCAGGCGATCGCTGTTATTACCAAGGGAATACCCTAGGGAAAGTACACCGACATTGGTTTAGAGCAAAGTTTTTTCAGGAATACCGACTATTTTTTAGATACCATCAAGATAGTAAAATTATTGTCTATACCTGGGTAAATGACGAAGGATCTAAGCGAGCTTATAAGAGTAAGACAGATGCTTATGAAACGTTTAAAAAAATGCTAGAAATAAACAACCCTCCTAGGAATTGGGATGAATTACTCGAACAGGCAAAGGAGAGTAACGATCGCTTAAAAGAAAGTTTAAAAGAAAGTTTCGATCTAGACCAATAATTTGAGATTGAAGTAGGGACAAACCATTTCTGGATTCTCCCCTCGACGATTAGCGCGGCGCGATTGGGATATCGAGAGGTTTTCCAGAACGCTCGTAAACGAGGATATCCCATTGTCCGTTAGCGCTGGACTCGAAGGCGATCGTGCTGCCATCGGCGCTAATCGTGGGGTTGCGGATTTCGGCGTTTAAGTTGTCGGTGAAGTTCTGCAGTTGGCGGGTTTGGCGATCGTAGAGATAAACGTCGGTGCGACCTTCGCGGGTTCCGGCGAAGACGATGTAACGTCCGTCTTGGGTAATCGAAGGGTTGGCGGCGATCGCATCTAAGCTGTTGAGTCCGGGAACGTCGATCGGTTGGCGGGTTTTACCGTCGAAGAGATAGATATCTTGGCGTCCGAAGCGATCGGAGGCGAAGACGATGAAGCGACCGCTAATGTTGGGGTGGAGTTCGTCGGCGGGGGAGTTCAAACCGCGACCGCCGCGATCGAAGGGAAAGTTCAACAGGCGTGGGTAGGTGCTGCAACTTGTCAGCAGACTGGTTAAGGCGAGTAGGGGAATGAGGGTTAAGCGCTTCACGAGATCGAGGAGGGGGAAGGGAAACGGCTAAGGGAAACTGACAGAAGTTCCCGGAGTTTGTCCGTCGAGGAGGTCGAGTTCGATCGCCGGACCGCGATCGAGGGTTTCGATGTCCCATTGACCGCGCCGTCCGCTTTCAAAGACGATATAGCGACCTTCCGGGCTGATTTTCGGGCGTCGGATGCCGCCGAGATCGGCTTGGTAGACGACTTGGGAGCCTTGGGTGATGCGATCGTAGACGACGATCGCCCCCCGGCTACGGTTGGCGATCGCGTAGGCGAGGTAGCGTCCGGTGTTCGTCAGGCTCGGACTTTCGGCGATCGCGTCCGGTCGGTTTAAGCCGGAGAGCTGTAAAAACCGCCGTTCTTGCAAGTCATACATAAAAATGTCGTGACTGCCGTTGCGATTGGAGACGAAGGCCAAAAAACGACCGTTGGCGCTTAAGGCGGGTTGAGCGTCGGTGTAGCGACTGTTGACCGAACTCGGCGCCAGGGAGACTTGGGGGGACTCGCAAGCGGCGAGCAACCCCGCCACGATCGCGCCACAACCAAGACTCAGACCCCGGCGCGTCCAGTGGCGCAGTCTCTTGGTCACAACGGAGACGTTGCACGATTCTCCCGCGCAGACCCTACACGATCGCCTCTTGCCATTTGCGAAATACCCAAAAAGCACCGAATTCGCCTGTAGAGTTTAGTAATCGAAATTCCCGGTATTGTCTTCTTCCTCATCCTCGTTCGGGTCGATCGGTTGATAATCGACATACTCGCTCGGACTCGGTTCGTCCTGCGGTTGGGGAGGACGGCGCGGCGGACGTTCGGGTCCGACGTCGTCGGTCGGTCGGGGACGGCGGCGGGTTCTCGATGTCGTACTCGTGCGCCGGGTACTGGCCCGAGGGATATCGCTGCTGTTGGGATCTTCGCTTTCGACCGAGGCATCCATGTCGTCGTAATACCCGTTATTCGGGGGCTCGGGCGATCGCGGGCGACGTCTGCGGGTGCGGCTGTCGGCGGCAGAACTACTACTCGGTCGCCGGGTGGGAGGACGCCGACGCACGTCGTCATCGTAGTAGGTACTGCGACTGTTGCGCGGATCTTGAGAGCCTTTGATGCGACGACGCACGGGACCTTCGTCGTAGGGTTCGATCTCGTCGAGTTCGGCATCGACCCGGTAGACGCGGCTCACGGGTCGGTCTTCATCGACAATCGGCGCCTGTCGCTTAGCTTGCGCGGTGGTCACCCCCCGCAATCGGACATTTTCATAGGCGAAAAAGATCGCCGATCCCCCTAAGAGGATTTGACCGAATTGCATGATCGGGTCGAAGCGCCATCCGTAAAAGAAGAGGATCCCGCCACAGAGCAACGCGACTGCTGCAAAGAATAAATCGTAATCCCGAGATAGTTCCGGACGCCACGATCGCACGGCGTAAAGCAAGGCCCCGCCAACGGCGATCGCGATGCCGACAATACTCGCTAAATTGAGACTAAAATTGACCATCGCCTCTCTCCTACTACCTGTCCTATGGTAGCGAGTCTGCGTTCAAATCTCCACCGCATCGTTGCTGCGATCCGGTTTGGCTTCATTGTATCGGGTCGCGCGATCGCCCCTCGAAGGCGGATTTCTCGCCGGGCGACAAAAAACCTCAAGTTCTCGGTTGGAGAGGACGCACGATTCTCCTCCCCCGCCGCAACTTGAGGTCGATCGCTTTCGAGCGCGGTTTAGGAACGGCGTTGAATTTTGTCTTTTTGGCTGATGAAGAACAAACCGCCGAAGATCGCGCCTAAAACTAAAGCGCCCCAAAACAGACTCCAAAATAAATTCGCTAAAGAAGGTGTCATCGTTGTTAAATTCCTCAATCACAAGATTGCCTTTTTTGAATTTTAGTGAAGTTTTACCCCGTTGAGAAGCCTATCTTTCAGAAATCTCCCCAAGCCATCCCTCGGGGTTTACCCGGGACGATCGCCGAAATTTCCGACCGACAGCCGGGGTTTTCAGGGAGCAGAACGCTGTAATTCCCTGATTTTTGGTGTTTTTCCCCTGCGATCGCCCATCTCCCGGTTTGCGGCAATTTTTAGGGGCGATCGCCCGTTAAAATAGAAGTCGATAGCGGTAACAAAACTTAAAGATTTGACTCATGAGTTCAGCAGCGATCGCCTCTTGGATTGTCGGCCCCATTTTACTGGTCATGACCTTACTGTTCATCTTACGGATCGTCCTCACCTGGTATCCACAAGTCGAACTCAACAAACTCCCCTGGAATCTGATCGCCTGGCCCACCGAACCCTTTTTAATTCCCACGCGCAAACTCATCCCTCCCCTCGGCGGCGTCGATATTACCCCCATTCTCTGGGTCGGCATTTTCAGCTTGCTGCGCGAACTGCTGCTGGGTCAGCAAGGGATTATCACCATGATGATGTAGGAGTGATGATGTAGGAATTCTAGGGCAAGGGATTTGAGATTTTAGATTTTGAGATTGAGAAGGTCAAGATTTTGTTGCTGGTGCGGGCATCTTGCCCGCATCATCAATCACGGTTCTTATAAGTAAGATATTCTCCCTTCCGACCCCCTACTCTTTACTCATCAATTGCTCTACAAAATTGGTATACACATCTCCCCGACAGAAATCGTCATTTTCGAGAATCCGTTGGTGAAAAGGAATCGTCGTCGGTAATCCCGTGATCGCACATTCCCGTAACGCCCGTCTCATGCGGCAGATAGCCGAGGGGCGATCGGGCGCCCAGACAATTAACTTCCCAATCAGAGAATCGTAGTAAGGCGGAATCTCATAATCCGTATAGACGTGGGAATCCATCCGTACTCCCGGACCTCCCGGGGGCAAATAGCCGCTAATACGTCCCGGATGGGGCCGGAAGTTGCGATCGGGATCTTCCGCATTCACCCGACATTCGATCGCGTGACCCCTTAACTGCACCTGCTCTTGGGTCAACTGCAACTTCTCCCCTTGGGCAATTCTCAACTGTTCGGCAATCAAATCCAACCCCGTAATCATTTCCGTCACCGGATGTTCCACCTGAATCCGGGTGTTCATCTCCATAAAATAGAACTCTCCCGACGCATCGAGGAGAAATTCCACCGTTCCCGCCCCGGTGTAATGAATCGATTTCGCCGCTTGAACCGCCGCATAACCCATTTTTTCGCGCAATTCCGGCGTTAATGCCGGACTGGGAGCTTCTTCGAGTAATTTTTGGTGCCGTCGCTGGATCGAACATTCCCGTTCGCCGAGGTGAATGACATTGCCGTAATTGTCCGCGAGGATTTGGAACTCGATATGACGGGGGCGTTCGACGAACTTCTCCATATAAACCCCCGCATTGCCAAACGCCGCTTCCGCTTCCCCTTGGGCGGCGGCAAATGATTTCGGCAATTCGCTTTCACTTCTGACCAGACGCATCCCGCGACCGCCCCCCCCGGCGGTGGCTTTGATAATCACCGGATAGCCGATTTTACGGGCGACGGACAGGGCTTGTTTTTCGTCGGTGAGCAAGCCGTTACTACCGGGAACCGTGGGAACCCCCGCCCGTTGCATGGTTTCTTTAGCAGTGGATTTGTCGCCCATCGCCCGGATGGCGTCGGGGGTCGGACCGATGAAGGAGATTTGATGGTCGGCGCAAATTTCGGCAAAGCGCGCGTTTTCTGCTAAAAAGCCGTAACCGGGATGAATGGCGGTGGCGTTGTGGGTCAGGGCGGCAGAGATGATATTGGGGATATTGAGATAGCTTTTGCTGCTGGGGGCTTCGCCGATGCAAACTGCTTCGTCAGCGAGTTGGACGTGCAGGGCTTGGGCGTCAACGGTGGAGTGAACGGCAACAGTAGCAATCCCTATTTCTTCGCAGGTGCGGAGGATGCGAAGGGCGATTTCGCCTCGGTTGGCAATCAGAATTTTAGAAAATTGCATTACTATCGCGCTGGGGTTGACTCGTGGGTGAAAAGAAATGAGAGAAATGAATAGCGGATCCGATCGAACCCGCTCGTGATGCGCCCGATCGCCTGGGCGTCCGGTGCCTAACCGATTATCGTATCACGGAGGCGATCGCAAGGAAGATTTGTTATTTTAGATTTTAAATTTTAGATTTTAGATTAAATTTTTATTGAAATTACTAAGTTTTTGCATTTTTATTTGTAGTAATACAATTTTAAAATAATATAGATTTTCTGAAAAAATGCACGAAATTTTCCAAAAAAGGCGATCGCATCGCCGATAGATGTGTTAAAGTACGATCCGGATGCGATACAATAGTAAATCGCAGCAAATCACCGCGCGGATGTGGTGGAATTGGTAGACACGCACGCTTGAGGGGCGTGTGACGCAAGTCTTGCGAGTTCGAGTCTCGCCATCCGCATTGTCAGAATACAAAAGTGTAGGGTGGGCAAATGTTGCCCACCCTACAGGTTTTAACGAGCAGTCGTCACCAACTCCGACGGGAGACGTTTGAACGAGAGGCGTTCATTTTCGACATCGACAAAGATCGTGTCGCCGTCGTTAAATTCGGCGCGTAGAATCGCTTTAGCAATTTGGGTTTCCAACTCCCGTTGGATGGCGCGTTTGAGGGGACGGGCGCCGTAAACGGGGTCGTAGCCAACTTCCGCCAAGAAATCGATCGCCCCTTCCGAGAGTTGAATCGACATCTTGCGGTCCGCCAAGCGTTGCGCCAAGCGACCGAGTTGGAGTTCGACTATTTGACGCAATTGATGTTTCTGCAAACTGTGGAAAATCACAACTTCATCGATACGATTGAGGAATTCGGGGCGGAAATTGCCGCGCATGGCGTCCATAACCCGCGATCGCATTTCTTCGTACCGAGAATCGTCCCCCGCCAGATCGAGAATGTACTGAGACCCGATATTACTGGTCATGATAATCACGGCATTTTTGAAGTCCACCGTGTGACCTTGGGCGTCGGTGATGCGTCCGTCATCGAGAATTTGCAGCATGATATTAAACACGTCGGGGTGCGCTTTCTCGATTTCGTCGAACAGAATCACCGCATAAGGACGGCGCCGGATCGTTTCGCTGAGTTGTCCGCCTTCTTCATAACCGACATATCCCGGAGGCGCGCCAATCAAGCGGGAAACGGCGTGTTTCTCCATATATTCCGACATGTCGATGCGGACCATCGCCTCTTCGGTATCGAATAAATAGGCGGCGAGGGCTTTGGCGAGTTCCGTTTTCCCTACCCCGGTCGGTCCGAGGAAGATAAAGCTGGCGACGGGACGATTGGGGTCGGCGAGTCCGGCGCGCGATCGCTGGATCGCGTCGGCGACGGCGGTTACCGCTTCTTCCTGACCGACAACGCGCTGGTGTAGTTCCTCTTCGAGGTGCAGGAGTTTTTCTTTTTCCGATTCGACTAATTTACTAATCGGAATTCCGGTCCATTTAGAAATAATTTCGGCGATGTCGGATTCGGTGACTTCTTCGCGCAGCAGGGTTTGACCGCCTTTTTGATTGGCTTCGAGTTGTCCTTCGGCGTTTTCGAGTTGTTTTTGTAACTCGTTGAGTTTGCCGTATTTGAGCTCGGCGGCGCGGTTGAGGTCGTAGCTGCGTTCCGCTTGTTGAATTTCGATGTTGACGCGATCGATTTCTTCTTTAATGGTTTGAATGTTTTCGATCGTGTCTTTTTCCGATTCCCACTGACTGTTGAGGGTGCGTTGGTGTTCTTTGAGGTTTTCGATCTCTTTGTCGAGGAGTTTGAGGCGGTCTTGGGAGGCGGTGTCGGTTTCGTTTTTTAACGATAGCCTCTCCATTTCCAGTTGGACGATTTTGCGATCGATCTCGTCGAGTTCTTCGGGTTTGGAGGTAATCTCCATTTTGAGTTTAGCGGCGGCTTCGTCTACGAGGTCGATCGCCTTATCCGGGAGAAAGCGATCGCTGATGTAGCGACTGGACAGAGACGCGGCGGCGACGAGGGCGTTATCGGAAATTTTAACGCCGTGGTGAACTTCGTAGCGTTCTTTCAAACCGCGCAAGATCGAGATCGTGTCGGTGACGGAAGGTTGATCGACGTAAACCTGTTGGAAACGGCGTTCTAAGGCGGCGTCTTTTTCGACGTATTTGCGATATTCGTCTAGAGTCGTGGCGCCGATACAGCGCAGTTCGCCCCTAGCGAGCATCGGTTTGAGCAAGTTCCCCGCATCCATCGCCCCTTGGGTAGCTCCGGCGCCGACGACGGTGTGAATTTCGTCGATAAATAGGATGACATTCCCGTTGGAGTCGGTGACTTCTTTGAGGACGGCTTTGAGGCGTTCCTCGAATTCGCCACGAAATTTAGCCCCGGCGATGAGGGCGCCCATGTCGAGGGCGATCAGGCGACGGTCTTTGAGGGATTGGGGGACATCTCCGGCGATGATGCGTTGGGCGAGTCCTTCGGCGATCGCGGTTTTACCGACGCCGGGTTCGCCGATGAGGACGGGGTTATTTTTGGTTCGCCGGGAGAGAATTTGAATAGTCCGCCGAATTTCGTCGTCTCTACCGATCACGGGGTCGAGTTTACCTTGACGCGCGGCTTCGGTGAGATCGCGGCCATATTTTTCTAAGGCTTGGTATTTCCCTTCGGGATTTTGATCGGTCACTTTTTGGCTCCCTCGCACTTGGGCGATCGTGGTTTTGAGTTTTTGTTCGTCGAGTTGAAATTCTTGATAGAGTGCTTTTCCGAAGCGATCGTCTTTGAGAAAGCCTAAGACGAGGTGTTCGATGGAAATGTATTCGTCTTTATAGGCTTTACGATACTCGTCGGCGCGATCGAGGAGAGTGTCGAGACTGCGTCCGAGAAAGACGGAACTGGATCCGCTTACTTTGGGTTGGCGGTTGATGAATTGTTCGGTGCGATCGCGCAGTTGCTGGACGGGAACTCCAGCTTTATTAAAGATATTGGCTGCCAATCCGGCCCCGTCGAGCAGGGATTTCATGAGATGTTCGCTTTGAAGTTCCTGCTGTTGGGCCTGTTTGGCCAAATCTGGGGTAGCGGCGATCGCCGCCCAAGCTTTTTCTGTAAATAAATTAGGATTATTAGGTTGCATAAGCTGGCTTCTGACCCGATAACCGTTACAGCTCAATTGTAGGCATTCTGCGGCGATCGCCCGGATCGGTGTTCACGGTAAAAATAGGTAGAATCCCCGTCTCTGGAGTAAGGAGTAGAGGGAATCTAAACTCTAAACTCCTCCCTTTGATGCGCATCTTTTGCCCGCCGCCCCCCTAGATCTTGCCTGCCCCTCCCAAAAAAGATTTATCCTCTCAATCTACAATCTACAATCTACAATCTCAAATTTAAAATTATAAGAAAAACGAACTAGAGCGATCGCGCGATCGATTGGAGAGGAGAACCCCAAATCAATCTTTAACAATTCACTCTAATTCGTTCAGGTGATTGGAATGGATGGGTATGTCTTACAGGAAACTAGATTCGGATAAGCAAACAGAAATCAAGAGATATCAACCAATCGTTATTTTTATTAAGAGTTGCTATTCCCTCCTTTTTTCGGGTGGCAAATTTCACCAGTAAATGGCTGAATTCCGATCGCAGGATAGTTATCGTGGTTAGGGCTAAAAATTTCTAAACTTCCTTCTAAAAGGAAATTGATTGTTTTAGCAACATTGAAAGACATCGGTCTTTCTCCTCAATCAATAAGTTCGTATCTTCATCAAAACGAATCGATATGAACTTCCTATGTCGCAGCGATGAAAATTTAGGACATTTTTCGACATATAGCCAAGGCTTACAAAAAGGATGACTCGACGTGCAACACCGCGATCGCGTCATCCAAGCTGAGCAAAATTAAAGACCCTTAAGCATAAACCTGGCGGTAGTAGGCTTGATATTCTTCCGACAGTAACGGTCGCCACCAAGTTTGATTGTCGAGATACCATCGGATCGTTTTTCTCAATCCTTCTTCCACGGTGACGGACGGTTGCCATCCCAACTCAGTTTTAATTTTAGTGGCGTCGATCGCGTAGCGGCGATCGTGTCCGGGACGGTCTTTGACAAAGGTAATGAGGTCTTCTGCAGGTTTGACGGGCAGATCGACCGCCAATTCGTCCATTAACTGACACAACATTTTTACCAAGTCAATATTTTTGACTTCGTTATTGCCGCCAATATTATAAGTTTCGCCCGGTTTACCCTTGTGAATTACCGTATCTAAGGCACTACAATGATCTTCGACATAAAGCCAATCGCGAATATTTTGACCGTCACCATAGACGGGTAATGCTTTCCCCAAAAGCATGTTAATGCACATTAACGGAATCAGTTTTTCGGGGAAATGATAGGGACCGTAATTATTGGAGCAGTTGGTGATAATCGTGGGGATATTGTAGGTGTGAAAGTAGGCGCGGGCGAGGTGATCGCTGCCTGCTTTGGAGGCAGAATAGGGGCTGTTCGGGGCGTAGGGCGTGGTTTCGCTGAAGGCTGGGTCATTCGGGCCGAGACTGCCGTATACTTCATCGGTGGAAACGTGCAGGAACAGACCCCCTCTGTCTGAAATCAGCTCTCGATTTTGGGTGTAATGTTGGCGGTAAGCTTCGAGTAAGGTAAAGGTACCGACGACGTTAGTTTCGATGAAGGCGCCGGGACCGAGGATGGAGCGATCGACGTGAGATTCGGCGGCAAAGTGAGCGATCGTATCGATTTTTTCGTCCACTAAGAGGGTATCGACGAGGGCGCGATCGCAGATATTTCCCGCGATGAATCGAAAGTTGTCAAGTCGTTCGAGGGTCGCTAAATTGGCGCGATTGCCTGCATAAGTGAGGGCGTCGAGAACCACGACGCGATCGCCCGGATAGCGACGACACCAATGGTGAACGAAATTCGATCCGATAAAACCTGCCCCGCCTGTAATCAAAATGCGACGGGCAGTTCTCTGTTGAGATGGGGTAGGGGTCGAGGTCATGCAGGCAAATTTTCTGAAGTTATAACAACCATTAGTCTTCTTGCCCAATTAGGGAAGCAAGCCCATTAAAAAATGGAGCTTTTGACCATTGTGCAAGAGGTCTATTTTTAAAATACCGTAACCGAGGGCTAAAGCATGGAAATTTTAAATATTTAGAAAAGTTAAGTGATTTTTGTCCGAATCCTCCGTCTCCACTCGTATGATGGGTAGAGCGATCGCGCAGTGTGAGGGCATAATGGTGGGCAATGAAGAAGTTTTTGCGTTAGCTAAGCAAGGTAATTCGAGGGCGATTGCCACCCTTCTCAATCGGGTTTTGCAAGGGTATCGGCTCTCTGCTCAAGTTCGGAGGAAAGAGCGCGGTCTCCATATTCTGATCGAGGGCGATCGCGTACCTTCCCCGGAGAATTGCGTGCAGTTTATTCGCAAAGGCTTGCTGCAATTAGATTTGGAAAGCATCGATTCGGTTCGCATTTACGGACGTCCGCGCGGTTCTCAAACTCCGGTATGGCATCAAGCATTTGAGCTAAAAAGTTCTGTCAAAAAATCATCAAAAACAGGCGATCGCACCATCCTTGCGGGGGGTCTTTCTCCACAAAAAAATGGGCGATCGCTCCAGGTAAATTCCAGTCGCAAAAGAAATAAAAATAAGCGCGATGCCCGATTACAAATGCCCTATTTTGTGGTAGGACTTTTGGGACTTTCGAGCTTGTTAATCGGCAGTAGTTGGGGGGCGATCGCCACGACCGACCCACAGGATCCTTTGGCTTTATTTGCGGCGATCGAAGAAAACTTAGGCAGCGTCACCCTGTCTGTTCCTAAAAACCCCTTAAAAAGCCAAACTTCTGTAACTCCCCTGCAACCCTTAGCGGAAGAAAAAGTAATTGCAGACTACAGCCAAGTTGTCAATAACTTTCAAACCTCCATTCCCAGCACCTCTATTACTATCAAAGCGGTTGGAGATATCGTTCCCGGTACCAACTTTCCCAGTCATAAACTGCCGCAAGACCCTCACAACTTATTTGCATCGGTCAAACCTTATTTACAAGGTGCCGATCTTCTATTTGGCAACTTTGAAAGTACCTTAACCGAACATCCTTTTTCTTCCAAAAATGTAAGCGGTTCGATGACCTTTGCTTTCCGCAATCCTCCCGCCTATGCCAAAATCTTAAAAGAAGTTGGTTTTGACATTCTCAATTTAGCCAATAACCATTCTTTTGATTTTGGCGAAGTCGGGATTCAAGAGACGATCGCCAGTTTAAAAGCAGTAGGAATAACGCCGTTAGGGCAAAAAGACGAAATTATTTATTTAACGATTAAAAATATTCCAGTTGCGTTTATTGGTTTTAGTCCTTACGACGCTCACAATTCCGTTCTCGATTTAGCCACGACCAAGGCTTTAGTCGAAAAAGCTTCAAAAAATGCGAGTATTGTCATCGTTTCCATGCACGCTGGCGCCGAGGGGTCCGGCGCCGTCCACGTGAGCGATCGAAGCGAGATCTTTTACGGGGAAAATCGCGGAAATGTGGTTGCTTTCGCCCGGACGGCGATCGATGCAGGCGCCGATTTAGTCTTGGGTCACGGTCCCCACGTTCCCCGAGCTTTAGAACTTTATAAAGGCAAATTAATCGCTTATTCTTTAGGAAATTTTATCGGATATCGAACCTTGTCCACGGGCGGAAATCTCAGTTATTCATTAATTTTAGAAACGGAATTAGATATCGAAGGAAATTTAATAGCGGGGAAGGTGATTCCCGTCTATATCCAAGAACCGGGTATCCCCTATATCGACCAATATTTCCGTTCGGTTCAATTCCTTCGCAATTTAATCGAAAGCGATTTCCCCAATACTCCATTGGCGATCGACCGTCGGGGTCAACTGGTGGTAAAAGAACTTTAAGAGAGTTTTGATAAAGAAAATCTCAAAAAATCTTGTAGGGGGTTTGGTGACCAAACTCCTAGAGGGTTCTCAAACAGGGCTTTTAATGTTGATTTTATAAACAGTCTCTAAATTTGCTAACGAGGATCTACGACGAATGTCTTTGTTTTTCTACAGCAACTCAAGACGGGTTGGTGCTATCTCCATGAATGAATTCAAATAATGCCTCTTGCATTTGGGCGATCGTGGTCGTGGCGGTTCCGAACTGGCGCACGACCAAACTGGCGGCTAAATTGCCTAAAACGGCGGCTTCCCAAGGGGTCGCGCCGATCGCCAATCCCAATGTGAGGACGGCGACCACGGTATCGCCAGCTCCGGTAACGTCGAAGACGTCGGTGCGGTTGAAGGCGGGGATGTGAGCGATCGTTCCGGCGCGATCGAAGATGCTCATCCCTTGTTCGCCGCGCGTGATCAAAATATAGTCTGCTTGGGTCAAATCGAGTAAATCGCCTCCAGCGCGTTCGAGGGTGGCGAGGGTGTCAATTTTGTAACCGAGGGCTTGTTCGGCTTCGGGTAAGTTGGGGGTAAATAAACTGGCGCCTCGGTAGCGGTCGAGGTGCTTTTGAGTATCGACGACGGTTAACGGATGTTTGAGGGTCGCCTCTATCGTCCGGGAGGTGAGGACGCCATCGCCGTAGTCCGAACAGAGAATCGCATCGACGGCGGAATGCTGTTGGCGGATGTAGTCGGCGAGTCGCGCTTGTAAGTCGGGATGGGGGAGGGCGTCGGATTTGCGATCGATGCGGACGATTTGCTGGGTGACGGATTGGCGCGAGTGCGCCGAAATGCGGGTTTTGGTGACCGTGGGGCGATCGCGATCGCGCAAAATCCCGCTCGTGTCAATCCCTACTCCTTCAAAAATGTTCAATAACGCCCGACCCGGTTCGTCTTCACCGACCAACCCCGCCACTTTGACTTGAGCGCCCAACTTCGCCAAATTGTAAACCGCATTGGCTCCCCCACCGGGGACTTGTCGGGTGTTTTCGTGACGGACGATGGGAACGGGGGCTTCGCGGGAGATGCGCTCGACTTGTCCGGTCAGAAACTCGTCGAGGGTCAAGTCGCCGACGACGAGGACGCGGACTCGGGAAAACTGCTGCAAGCGATCGCTCAACCGGGTTGCGGACCGATGCAGTTGGGCGATAAATGGAGAATCTAGAGTCATTGAAATCGCAAGGGGGCAGGAGCGATCGACATTTCGGGGCTTTCCCGTGAAATCCCTGTCAGCCGTTCGCCGCGATCGCTGGAAACCGAGGAACTATTTAAGCTTTTGCTTAATAAAGTTGAGAATTTGGGCATTTTGCTTCTTCAGCGCGTCAATTTCGGCCTGCATCTTCGCCATTTTTTGTTCGATCGCCTGAATTTCCTTCAAACCGCCGACCGCCGCCGCCCCTGCGGGAGCAGCCTTCGCCGCCCCTCCTTTTGGCTTCCACTTCTTGGCTTTCGCCATTGAAGTTTTAATCGCTTCGATCAGAGATTTTTTCTCGAAAGGTTTTTCGATAAATTCAAAAAACTCGAACGGTTCGGAAATTTTCTCAGTCACTTCCTCTTTACGCCCCGACATTAACACGAGGGGGGTCATTTTTCCCTGAGTGTTCGACATTTTGTCGAGCTGTTGGAACACTTCCCAACCGCTAACTTTTGGTAAGAGGAAGTCGAGCATGATCAGGTTAGGATTTTCAGAACGGATTAATTTCAGTCCCTGTTCCCCGTCTCTGGCTTCTAAGACTTCAAAATTGCCTGCGGGTAACATTTCTTTGACCATCCGTTGGATGACCTTACTGTCATCGATAACCAGGATTTTGTTTGCCACGAGTGACTCCTCTGCAGGTGAGTGAAAGCTTTTGCGATCGCGTTACCGCGTCAGACCCCTATTGGTCTGCGGCTCGTCCGAGAGGCGATTTGAGATAGCTCGCCCTAGCTTGGATGATAGATTTATAGATTAATCTATCTTGACCGCGCTTGTCCGTTTGCGCCGATCTGTATGTGTTGGGCGCACGGGGGCAGGGGGTGGGTCTGTGCCCTAGATTAATCTCCCTACACTAGAATAGCCCTCCGATACGGGCAAGCATAACCGATTGAAAGATCGGATCGAGCAAAATGCGCGATCGCGCCCGCCGGGGGATCTGGAACCGATAGGCGATCGCCCCTTAAGCTAAAATGTCCTGAGATTAGGCGGATTGAACCGCGCCTAGCCGACTCACCCAGCCAGATTGTATGTCTCTCAATACCGATCGCACCGTCTCCAACGCCAATCCGACCTCTAGCCTCAAAGCCGAAATTGCGGCGATGCCCCCGTGGTTGCGTCAAAAAGGGATCGGCAAAGCCAGTGAAATTTCTACGGTTCAAAAAATTATCAAACAGCGTCAAATTCACACGATTTGTGAAGAAGGGCGCTGTCCCAACCGAGGGGAATGTTACAGCCGCAAAACGGCGACTTTCCTGCTCATGGGGCCGATTTGCACCCGTTCGTGTGCCTTTTGTCAAGTCGATAAAGGTCACGCGCCGATGCCCTTGGATCCGGACGAACCGCAAAAGGTCGCCGAAGCCGTGGACTTACTCGATTTGCGCTACGTGGTTTTAACTTGCGTCGCCCGCGACGATCTCGCCGACGGGGGGGCCGGTCGGTTTGTAGCGACGATGGCAGCAATTCGCGATCGCCGTCCCCAAACCGAGATCGAAGTGCTGACCGCCGATTTTTGGGGCGGACAGGAGCCGGGGCGATCGCCGCTCGAGCGACAACGCGATCGGATCGCCACCGTCGTCGCCGCTCGACCTGCGTGCTACAACCACAACATCGAAACCGTGCGGCGCCTGCAAGGCCCCGTGCGTCGCGGGGCGAAATACGATCGCTCCCTCGACGTCCTGCGCTACGTCAAAGACTGCGATCCGAGCCTGCCGACCAAATCCGGCTTGATGCTCGGTCACGGCGAAACCGAAGCGGAAATTATCGAAACCTTGCAAGATTTGCGCGCCGTAGGCTGCGATCGCCTGACCTTGGGGCAGTACATGCGCCCGTCTTTGGAACACTTGCCCGTGCGCCACTACTGGACCCCCGAACAGTTCGATCGCCTCGGGGCGATCGCCCGCGACATGGGCTTTGCCCACGTTCGCTCAGGACCGCTCGTTCGCAGTTCCTACCACGCAGGCGAAACCCCCTAACCGGAGTGGGGAACGAGGGGAAAGAAAACAATGCTCTTTCCCCCCGACCGATTACTTAAACACGGGCATTTCGCCGCTTTTCAATCGGGCCATGTAATCGTTGAGATCGTCTAGCACCTTATTCGAGAGTAAGAAAGCGCCGAGGATGTTCGGAAAAGCCATCGAAAATAACATCATGTCGGCAAAATCGAGAACGGCACCCAAATTGACCACCGACCCGATAAACACGCAAACCACGAACATCAAACGGTAAATAATCATCGTTTGTTCGCCGAACAGATAAGTCCAGGCGCGTTCGCCGTAGTAACTCCAGGAAATCATCGTCGAGAACGCGAATAAGAACACCGCCAATCCCAACACCAAGGGGAACCACTCGATGACCGTACCGAACGCTGCCGCCGTCGTTTCCACTCCCGGCGCCGTGGACTGGTCTGCATATTCTCCGGTAATCACGACGACCAAGGCGGTCATGTTGCAGATCACGACCGTGTCGATGAACGGTTCGAGTAAGGCAACAATCCCCTCGCGGACGGGTTCGTGAGTGCGTGCGGCAGCATGGGCGATCGCCGCCGAACCCAATCCCGCCTCGTTGGAGAACGCCGAACGGCGCAACCCCTGCACTAACACCCCGATAAAGCCGCCTTCAACCGCTTTCGGCAGAAATGCTTCCGAAATAATGCTGCCAACAGCACCGGGAACCGCAGGTAAGTTGACTAAAATAATCCAAAGAGAAGCCAGGATGTAGATCGCACACATCGACGGCACCAACGCGGCAGCAACCGCGCCAATCCGTCGAATTCCACCGATAATGACCAAAGCCACGAGGATCGAGATGCCGACACCGTAAATCCAACTCGGCAGGGTCGTATTTTCCCCGAATAATTGGCTGAACGCTCCCGCGACGGCGACGTAAGATTGGTTGGCTTGGAACATATTCCCGCCTCCAAACGCTGCCCCAATGCAGCAAACTGCAAACAAAGCCGCTAGAAACTTCCCTAAAGGACGCAGACCCAGTTCGCTCAAGCCTTTGGATAAGTAGTACATCGGACCGCCTGCAACTTGTCCGTTACCTAGGTGGATCCGATATTTTTGTGCCAGGGTACATTCGACGAATTTACTGCTCATTCCGAATAACCCGGCTACTGTCATCCAGAACATCGCACCCGGTCCGCCGATAGAAACGGCGATCGCCACCCCGGCAATATTTCCCAATCCTACGGTGGCGGAAAGGGCGGCGGCGAGAGCTTGGAAATGGGTAACCTCGCCTTCTTCCGCCGGATCGTCGTAATGTCCTGCAATCACGAACCAAGCGTGTTTGAAGGCGCGCAAGTTGATAAATCCCATGCGGAAGGTAAAGAAGATCGCCCCCGCAACCAGCCAGAGGACGATAAGCGGAACGCTAAAAACATCGAATAAGAGAACCGATGCCATCGTATTAACAATAGGGGTGAAAATGGCATCGATCTGATTGACGAGGGTTTGGGGCGCTTCCGGTTCGGCTTGCGCCAAAGCCACGGTGGGCGTCAAGGCAAAGAGTAAAATTAACAGCCAGCGTTGTTTCATAGTCCAGAGAGGTCGATACTAGGAAGGATCCTATGGGCTTGGTTGACACTAAGTTGCTCTCGGAAACACTTCCCCAAGTTTGGGGTGATTTCTTCGGGAGCAATCCGCTCGTTGTTGACGCGGGAGCAAGGCGAGATCGCCCGCCGTCATCCCCGCCGCGATTGTGTCGCAATTGTACTGCGTTGCGTTCGATTGTCTAGGATGCTTTTAGCCGAGCGATCGCGATCGCCTGTCCATGTCTTCACTGTTATCGGCGATCTTCCCTTGCGTATCCTTAAAAAATAACTGTCTGTTTCCCTGCTGCGATGACTGATTCTTCGATAACCATCTCGCTCAAATTGTTTGCCGCTTACCAAGAAGCTTACAATTGCGAACAATTAACTTTACAATTGCCCCCGAACACCCCCGTCGTCGCCGTCCTCGATCGCCTCGTCGGCGAACATCCCGAATTGGAACGGTGGCGCCCGGTAACTCGTTTCGCGGTCAATTTGCAATTCGTCAGCGCCGATACCCCCCTCCAACACGGAGATGAAGTCGTCTTGATTCCTCCGGTCAGTGGCGGTTAGTCTCTTTACTGTTAATGCAAACCACTTTTTGACCGATCGGGCGATCGATCCCGACCCCATGCGGCGGGTAAGGTTGACGAGACTTTGCACCTGCAATTCGCGATCGACTTAAAAGTTCCGACCCTGTAGAAAAAACCTGCAAGTTTGGACAATGTCAAACCTACAGGTCTTTTTTCTCGACTGTTTTATCTGAATGGGCGTTAACTTAAACACCCCATTCAACCCGATCGATTTCGACCGATCGTATGGGTCAGGAGATCGCCCCAATCGTTAATGAAACGATGGATGATGACGGATCAAATCCATGAATTCTTGTCGGGTTCTCGCATCCTCCGCAAACACCCCTTGCATCGAACTGGTCACCGTCCACGAACCGGGCTTTTGCACCCCGCGCATCACCATACACATGTGGGTGGCTTCCACGACAACTGCAACCCCTTGAGGTTTGAGCAATCCTTGCAACGCATCTGCTATTTGCTGTGTCAGTCGTTCCTGAACTTGAAGGCGACGGCCATACATTTCACAAATACGGGCAATTTTAGACAAACCAATGACTTTGCCATTGGGAATATACGCCACGTGGGCTCGTCCGAGAATGGGTAAAATATGGTGTTCGCAGGAGCTAAACAGATCGATGTCGCGTACCAACACCATTTCATTCGTATTTTCCTCAAAAATAGCACCGTTGAGCAGTTCGTCTAAAGATTGCTGGTAACCCGAAGTTAAGAAGCGCAGCGCTTTAACCATTCGTTTTGGTGTATCTCGCAAGCCTTCGCGATCGGGATCTTCTCCGATCCCCAGTAAAAGGGTTCGCACAGCTTCTTGCATCTGCGCTTCGGAGACTGGAGACGGCGGTCGGTTTAGCGTCGGTTTGGCGTCAATCCCGTCCGGTGAAATAGAGAAATTCATAAGCAATTGGTGAGTGAGGGGATGAAACAATCGTTGTTGAGCAATGGTTCTCAAGCAATGGTTCCTGAAAGTAAGTGACCTTCACTGTAAACTGGGCGTTCGGGTCAGGCAGTCCATTAACTGTTGTCGGATTTGCTCTCCATTGAGACCGCGACCGATAAATACGAGTTGGTTTTTGGGTGACGTTTTCCATTGCTCGGTTTGCAAGTCGAAGCGCGGACCGCTCAGTTGAAAGATATTGGCTAACTCGCTTTCTTGGAACCAAATAATCCCTTTGGCTCGAAACACATTTTGTGGCAATCTTTCTTGTAAGAAAGTTTCAAATTTTTTGACCTCGAAGGGGCGATCGCTCTCAAATGAAATCGAGACAAAACCATCATTATCTAAATGGGAAGAATGATGGTGGTCGTGGTGGTCGTGGTGGTCCTGGTGGTCGTGGTGGTCCTGGTGGTCGTGGTGATGGTGATGGCGATCTTTAGGATCTTCATTATCGTTATCCGAGTGCGTCGGGCGATCGCCTTCTCCCAGTAACTCGTCATAGGTTTCTCGCTGGTTGTGACCCACGTCTAAAATTAAGGGGAGCGGTACATTTCCATGTTGACTGTGAAGAATTCTCGCCCCTTCTTTAATCGTGCGAATGTAAGCTTCCAAACTCTCTATTTTCTCCGGTATTGCCAAATCAGTTTTATTCAAAATGGTGATATCTGCATAAGCAATTTGTTTTAAGGCTGCTTCGCTGTCAAAGCAATCTGGCGTGAAGCTTTCCGCATCGACCATCGTCACGATCGCATCGAGTCGGGTAAAGTCTCTCAGTTCGGTTCCAAGAAAGGTCAGAATAATTGGCAGGGGATCGGCAACTCCGGTAGTTTCAATTACCATATAGTCGATGCGATCGCTCCGTTCTAAAATACGATAGACGGCATCGACTAAACCATCATTAATCGTACAGCAAATACAGCCATTGCTCAGCTCTAGCATATTCTCATCTATAGAAACTAGCAATTGACTGTCAATATTGATGTCGCCAAATTCATTAACAAGAACGGCGATTTTCAGGTTTTTATTGTTACTCAAAATATGATTGAGCAAGGTTGTTTTCCCACTCCCCAAAAATCCGGTAATTATCGTAATGGGCATCCCTCGTTTGGGAACCCATAAAACTTTCTTGTTTGGATCGTCCATCGTCTGCTTTTCCTCAACGTAGTGATGCAATTTTGACAGAAGTTAAAAGGGTCGATAGAGCAGCTTTGTCAACTCAAAAAGAGCTGCAAACTCTTCTCCGATCGGATTGAGATCGAAGTTGTAATAACCGCACTCCATTCACCATGGAGCGATCGTGGAAATCTCCCAATTGACAACAGATTTACCTGGCTAATAAAGCCGCAACCTCTTTAGCAAAATAGGTGAGAATTAAATCGGCTCCGGCTCGTTTTATACAGGTCAAGGTTTCGAGCATCACTTTTTCTTCATCAATCCAACCGCATTGGGCTGCTGCTTTTACCATCGCGTATTCGCCACTAACGTTGTAAGCCGCAACAGGTAAGTGGGTATGCTCTTTGATGCGATCGATAACGTCTAAATATGCCAGGGCTGGTTTGACCATGACGATGTCAGCCCCCTCTTCAATATCGAGATCGACCTCTTTAAGGGCTTCTCGACCATTGCCCGGATCCATTTGGTAGGTCTTTTTATCCCCAAACTGGGGAGCCGAATCGAGGGCATCTCGAAACGGTCCGTAGTAAGCCGAGGCATATTTGGCGGTATAAGCGAGAATACCGACATCTGCCCGACCTGCGGCATCTAGGGCTTGGCGGATCGCTCCTACCCGACCGTCCATCATGTCGGAGGGGGCAACAAAATCAGCTCCAGCTTCTGCTTGTGTTAATGCTTGCTTGACGAGGACGGCTACAGTTTGGTCATTGAGGATTTTGCCGTTTTCAACAATACCGTCATGTCCTTGGCTATTGTAGGGATCGAGGGCAACGTCGGCGATCGCCATCATTTGGGGAAATTCTTGTTTGATGGCGCGAAGAGTTCGGGGAATTAACCCGTTGGGATTGTAGCTTTCGCTTCCACGACGGTCTTTGTATTCGTTGGGGATGACGGGAAACAGGGCGATCGCCCCAATCCCCAATTCCGATGCTTGTTCGATTTCTTCAAGTAATCGATCGAGGGGATAGCGAAAACATCCGGGCATCGAGGGGATTGCTTCCGGTTGTCCTTCTCCTTCCTTAACAAATAAGGGATAAACCAAATTATCCACGCTCAAGCTGGTTTCGCACACCATGCGTCGCAACCCTTCGCTACGACGCAGGCGACGAGGACGCTGTCTCTGGAAAAGGGTTAGGCTCGCATCAGTTTCCGTCAGGGTTTCTGACTGGGAGGAGGTTGGGACTCTCAATTGAGACACGTCGGGACTCCTTTTTTAGAATGATTATCATTTTTGTATTTTAGCCTTGTTTGCGTGTCTCAACCAAAAAAAGGAGCCAAAATTGGCTCCCGATCGAAATGCAAGCGGATTGTAGGGAGAGGAAAGAGGCTCAATGGAGCGTTCGACGGGTTTAAATCGTACTGGCGGAACTGAGTAAAGAGACGATTTCTTCTTTCGCTTTAAATTTGGAGAGGCGATCGCCGGGATCGTCTTTGCCTTTGACGGGGATCGATCGCACCGGAACGGACAAGAGGCGATCGCTATCGGTCAACACGATCAAATCGCTGTCCGGCGGCGGGGAAAAAATACCCGCCAAAGCGTCTTCTCGCGATCTAAATGGCATCGATTGCATTCCCAAATCCCCGGGTTTGGCGAGTCGAATTAAATTGAGGGGCAGTTGTTTGGCGTAACCTTGGCGGGAAACGAGGATCAGATGGTCGCGATCGCGCAGGGCCACGCAGCCGACGAGGTGTTCTCCCTTACCCAAGCGCAAGGCAGATTGGGGTTGGGAGGTGCGCGTTGAAATCGGTAAATGCTCGTCGTCGATCGCCAAGCGCAGCAACCGACCGCCGGAGGTCGCGATCGCCAGTTGCTCGTGACGACGGGCGAGAACGACCCGTTCCAGAGCATCTCCATTTTTGAGTTTGCACGCCGTCAGCCCGCGCGCGCTGAGGTTCTCGAACTCCGATAGCGACAGGCGTTTGATCCGACCGCGCTGGGTTAAGAGGATCAAATTGGTGCTTGTCGGTTCGTCCGAGCGAAGCAAGTGGGCGGCGATCGCCTCGGGATCCCCTTGCGCCGACGGGGGCAACAACGTAATCAATGGCGTTCCTTTCGCATTGCGTCCCGTGGTCGGTGGAATATCGCCGACTTTCACCGAATAAGCTTTTCCGGTCGTTAAAAACACCAAAATATCGCGATCGGTTTTCGTTAACTCGCTGTGGATATAAAAATCTTCATTGGCGGCGAGTTCTTCCACCGTTGCCGTTTTCCGGCGGTGGTTTTCCTTCGGCTCGATCGCGCCGGGGGACAATCGCCGGACGTAGCCGCGTTGGGTAAACCCGACGATCGCCTCTTCTGGAGGCCGTTCTAATTCTGCCGTTGCGGGAGTCGCACGGGAACGAGACGATTTACGGGTTTTGCCCGCATCCGCTTTTCCTTTTCCGCCCGAAGTTTCGCGGGTTTTACCCGATTGGCGCGGTTTGGCTTTCGCCGTCGCCGCCGCCGCTTCCCGTTCCGAAATAATTCGCGTCCGTCGCGGGTCGGCGTACTTGCGTTTGAGGGCGCGCAGGTGTTTTTTAAGTTCTTTAAGCAGTTCGTGGCGATCGCCGAGCAAACGCTTTAATTCTTTGCGTTTGGCTTCGAGTTGGGCTTGTTCTTCCTCAATTTTCTGCCGTTCTAGGGCGGTAATCCGGCGCATTGGCATCGCCAGGATCGCATCTGCTTGAGCCGCACTCAAGTTGAGTTGCTCTTGAAAGGTAATTTTCGCCGTGCTGCCATCGGGACTGTTGCGTAAGATCGCGATCGCTTCGTCGAGGTGGTTTAACGCCGCGAGCAAGCCTTCGAGCAAGTGTAGGCGATTTTCCGTTTCTTCGAGTTCGTGGGTGTAGCGGCGGGTGAGGGTTTGTTCTCGAAAATTGAGAAATTCCTGTAAAACCTCGCGTAGGGGCAGTTGTTTCGGCTGACCGTTGACGAGGGCGAGGAGAATCACCCCGAAGTTATTTTGTAAGGGCGTTTGGTGGTAGAGGTGATAGAGAACCGTGTGGGGATCGGCTTCTCGTTTCAGTTCGATCACGACGCGAATGCCTTCGCGATCGCTCTCGTCGCGGATGTCGGAGATCCCGTCGAGTTTACTTTGGTTGACTAAATCGGCGACCTTTTCAATCCAGCCCGCTTTGTTAACTTGAAAGGGTAACTCGGTCACGACGATCGCCGTGCGGCGGTGGCGTCCTCGTCCCCCCTGGATTTCCTCAATTTGGGTGACGCCGCGCACGGGGATGATGCCGCGTCCGGTGGTGTAGGCGCTGCGAATGCCGTCAGTTTCGACGATTTCGCCTCCCGTGGGAAAGTCCGGGCCGGGAATCAACTCGAAGAGTTTGTCGTCGGAAAGGGTCGGGCGATCGATCAAGGCGATCGCCCCATCGACAATTTCGCCCAAATTGTGGGGCGGAATGTTCGTCGCCATGCCCACGGCAATCCCCGAACAGCCATTGAGCAGTAAAATGGGCAATTGGGCGGGTAAAACGGTCGGTTCTTGTTGGGAGTTGTCGAAGTTCCCGATAAACTCGACCGTAGACTCTGCAATCTCGTCGAGTAAGGCTTCATTGCCAATTTCGGCGAGACGGGTTTCGGTGTAGCGCATGGCCGCAGGTGGGTCGTTATCCACCGAGCCGAAATTTCCGTGACCCCCCAAAAGCGGGTAGCGACTGGAAAAGTCTTGAATCAAGCGCACCATGGCGTCGTAAACGGCTTGATCGCCGTGGGGGTGGTATTTACCGAGTACGTCGCCGACGACGCGGGCGCATTTGCGATAGGGGCGATCGGGGGTCAAACCCAATTCGTGCATCGCGTACAAGATGCGGCGGTGAACGGGTTTTAAGCCATCGCGGACGTCAGGCAAGGCCCTCCCAACAATCACACTCATGGCATATTCGAGGTAAGACTGTTGCATTTCCGCGTGCAAGGCAGTCGGGATGACCTGTCCGGAGGACAGTAGGTTTAACTGTTTCGCCATGAGTTTCCGTTCCTGAACAAACCAACTTTCAACGGTGTCCTGCAATTTGAGTCCAATGACGCTATTGTTAGCGAATAGGAAGTTTCAGGACACTTTGTCAGCGTACTATCAAAATCGATAGTCTGATTGATGAGTGCATCCTACACATCGAGCTAAAAGGAAAGCGCCATGAGAACCGTTCTAATTGTTGAGGACGATTTAGTCAATGCTCGCGTGTTTTCTAAGATCCTCACCAAGCGCGGGGGTTTAAACGTCAAGCATACCGAAAATGTGGAAGAGGTGATGAAAATTGCTCATGCCGGAGAAGCCGACGTGATTTTGATGGACGTTTCCCTTTCGCGTAGTGTTTATCAAGGAAAGGCGGTCGATGGCATCAAAATTACGCAGATGCTCAAAGCCGACCCCAAAACGGCTAAGTTACCGATTATTTTGGTGACGGCTCACGCGATGGCGGGCGATCGCGAGTCGTTTCTGGATCAGAGTGGAGCCGACGGCTACATCTCAAAGCCCGTCGTGGACCACCAAGAGTTTGTCGATTCGATTACAGCTTTACTACCGAAAGAGACGGGCAAAGAATAGCCCTCGTTCGCGTTTCCGGTGACGCGCCAGCCAAGAAAGACGATTGCAGGCGAAGGCTCGCCGAGAGTGGTTGATTGGTTTTGGCCGCACCGCTTCGACTCTCCATCGACGCGATCGCCCGCCGACCTTCGGAGATCTGAGCTTCGATCTCGACCCCGATCGCCTCAGCCCGATCTCTTTCTCGTGGATCCTATCGCCACCCCCACTCGGTCTTTAGGGAAAGTTAGAATTGGGTGCGCTGACTCCACTTTGTGCGAGCATTGCTTGAATGCGCGGGGTTTGGAAGAATTTTTTGGTATCTGCGATCAAGCGATCGCCCCACAGATTTTCTTTGAGAAATTCCAGATCCCCGTAGCGCGGATCTAAGCGTAACGCCGCTTCACCGATGCGTAAGCCCCGTTCTTGTTGTCCTCGCGCCCACCAGGCCACCGCTACTGCCAATTGCGGTTCCGCCGCTTCGGGATCGATGTCGATCGCGGTTTGCCATTTGGCGATCGCCGTCTCGATGTCGCCGCGTTCGTACTCGATCAGACCGATGTTATTGACGGCGGGCCAGAAGGTTTGGTCTTTCGCCAGCGCTTGTTCGTATTGGGCGATCGCGTCGGAGAACTTTTCGAGCATGTAATAGGCATTACCCAAATCGAATAAGGCTCCCGGAACGTCCGGTTGCAGTTTTAGACCCGCTTCAATCTGCTCCACCGCACGCCCGTAGCGTTGCTTTTGAAAGTGCGCCGAACCTAACGCGAAGAAAATGGAGGGATTCTCGCGATCGAACTCTTGAGCGCGCTCCAATGCCGAAATGGCTCGATCGACTTCATCGGTTTGTAAGTACAAACTGCCTAAGATCGCCCACGCCTGCGAGGTTTGCGGCGCCAGTTGCGTCGCCAGTTTGGCTCTGGGTAAGGCTAATTCATATTGCTGAAATCTGGCCAGTTGAGCCGCTTCTTCAGCTAGCATCAATCCTTGTTGTTCTAATTGAGTCGCATCCAGTTCTAGGGTATAGGGCAGTAACGCCTGTCCCTGCATCGGTGCGGGAACCGTCCACAAACCCAGAGTGACGAACAGAGGAATTAAAAAATTACGATTTGGCACTGTACCGCCTTGAAAACAATACAATTCACTGTTTATTCGCTGTTTTCTGATTCGAGTTGCTTTTTCAACAACCGGAAATCTCTTGAGGGGATCTCGGGAAGATGGGCTTCTCCCTCGAAAAGATCGCCTCACGATCAGTTTAACGATTTACAGTTGTTTTTTTCCTTGAGCGGTACAAATCTCTGGCTCTCTCAGGGTCGCGCTCTGACGCGATCGCTTCATACCCCGACCTTTTCCACCCCGGATTGCAACTGCCCCGATCCCACTCACTTAAAATCGATCTGATTTGCTGAAGTTTCGATCTCGATCGTCGAGAGGATGGGGTTTATAAATCCTCACTCTGCAAAAGTCACTGGGGAAAGTGTAGCTGACTTAGATAAAATCGGCGACGCTTAAAATCCGATCTAGCCTTCGATCCACGCCGATCGTACCGGATCGTAAAATTTGCTAAAATTGAAACAAATTAACAGGTCGATTCGAGCCGGGTGGAGGAGTTCGTCCCTGGCGAGCGATCGCTGGCGATCGTTTTAAACCCCTTCTCAGTTTTTCCCTTTTTGCTATAGCTTTACTGGACAATTCCGTAAAATTAACTAGCTTATTTTATGTGTTCGGATAAAATTCTTCAAAAGAATACGTATTTCCACGGATAAAACGAGTAAATTCAATCATTTTGAAGGATAAGATGGGCTTTGAGACGTGGGGCGATCGTCTAGTTTACTAACTCAAATTTCTCAATTTTTAAACCGGAAAAGCTTTAGCCTACAAGGGTTGTAGCAATTTGTGACCGAGGTCACAATGAAAGGATGAGTGAGATCGTAGGCGTTTGAGTTGAAACTCAGATAAGCTAATAAGTATGTTGAATAAGTCTTAGTACAAGCTTAGTAAAAATAAGGAAGCTATGAAGATTCTATAAAGAATTCTTCAGCAGGGGAGACAATCTCCACGGACGGATCATAATAGGAACATAGGAACTAGAAACTAAAAGCTAGATTAGGGAGTGCAATCATGACTCAACACAAACTTATCCCCGGTTTGACCGCCGCCGTTGCTGCTACCGCAATGCTCGGTGTCGCCGCTCCAGCACAAGCGTTTATGTTTGGAACGGACGGCATCAGTTTCGAGAAAGATACGGAAGTCCGCTTCAACTTCAGCCAAACTCACGGGGCGTTTACCTCAGCCCTAAAAGTCTTTGAAGTTAATTCAAATTCCCTCGGATCGGCTGTTGCGACGCTGTTTCAAGAAGCCAACGGTTCTGATAACGGTTCCGCAAACGGGTTCTTGGGAACCGCATCCAACTTGGTCGGTTCGGCAACCCAAAGCTTCACGTTCTTAGCTGGCAAAGTTTACACCTTGGGATTGACCAGTACCTATAACGGCAACAATATTACCCCCGTTTACAGTACCAGCAGCTTGAACAGAAATGGTTCTCAACAGACCGTCTTTGGTTCCGGTGGTAACCCGGAAGCAGTCGCGTTAAGTAATGCGGGCGATTTCAGCGCTGCCGATCCGTTTGGCGGACCGATTTCCCTGTCCTTTGAAGATATTATCGGCGGTGGCGATAACGACTTCAACGATTTCACCGTGACGGCTGAAGCCGTTCCCGAACCCTTCACGATTGGGGGGATGGCTCTGGGTGCTGCTGGCTTGGCGATCGCCCGCCGTCGTCGCAACAAACAATCCGGCGAAATCAGCTAGGCGCTTCTCTCAACCACGCGCCATTATATGACTTGTAACTTCAGTTACTCCTGGGAGTTGGCAGATTTGCCAACTCCTTTTTTGGCGACTAACCTGGATTGACGAGGGGCGATACTCCTTTGGAGTCGATGAGCGAACGCCCTCGTCCCCCTTCGCCAAACTTCCATCGGTGAGAAAAGCGCACTAGAATACCTTAGTATTCATAGAGCCTTGGGGTGCTTCTGCCCATCTGGATTAAACAAAGAGAAAGGTTCGAGCATCCAGCTTATGGTTGAGATTCAATGTGAACTCGGGCGATCGATCGCCCGGGTAGAAGGTCAAATTTTGACCGAATTTTCAGCGCCAAATCGATTATTCTTAAGCCTTGACCGGGCTGCCTTCCAGTCACACTAGAGGGAAAATTCAATGAATTGGTCTACTACCTTACAACAGCCGAGATCTTGGTTAGTGGCAATTGGAGCAGGTTTAATTACCATTCACTTAACGTTAACTTGGCGATCGGACAATATCGACGTGTTGGGAGCAAGTTTTCTATTTTGGGGAGCCGCCGCCTTTTTACTTTGGGAAAGATCCAAACATTTAAACTTACAAAGCGATCTTTTCTCCAGTCTAGTTGGACTGGGAATTCTCACGATTGTCCTGCTCAAAAGTATTTCAATTTCCGAATACGACATTTTTTTACGAGTTTCTCCATTTCTATCCGCGTTCGGACTCGCTCTGTTGGCCTCCGGCTTTAAAGGTCTCAAACAATACTGGCAAGAACTGTTAATTCTGTCCCTAATCTCGATTTCTACAGGTTTGTTATTGGGAATTTACGACATCACCCCCGTAACGGCAAAATTTTCCGCACTTTTGTTATGGTATATGGGCTTTCCCGTCCAACGAGACGGTGTTTTAGTCCAACTGCCCACCGGGAGTATTGAAGTGTACTCCGGGTGTTCCGGCTATGGCACCATGATTCAAATTTTGGGAATAGCCATCTTATTTTTATTTATGTTTCCCACAAGTTTGAAACAAAAATTTTTGCTTCCCTTAATTGCTATTACCCTTGGATTTGTGGTCAATGGGATACGAGTGGCCTTAATGGGACTGCTCGTGGCTTATTCCTCACGAGAAGCCTTTGAATACTGGCACTACGGCGATGGTTCTCTCGTGTTTTCTCTTTTAGGAGTCTTCATTTTTGGACTAATTTGTTGGTTTTTTATTTTGAGAACCCCTCCCGATAAAGAGGATTCGCAACAGTGCTAAAGGAAAAAATTTGGTCTCAACCGATTAGAATCGGATTTCTAGCCGTTACTTTTTGTGCCGTACTACTCGGGACGATAAAAGTAGTTTTTATTCCCGGGAGTACCCAACCAGTTGGCGAATTTAATTTTCCCGATTCTGTTAATTTAGAAGGCTGGCAACTTGAAAGCAGTTCGGCGATCGCCACTGTTGAGGATTCCAACCGAATTGCCGCCAGAGACTATCAATACTCTCGTAACGATCGCTCGGTCGATATTCAAATGCACTATATCGTCCAAACCGAGGGAGATATTAGGGGGTTTATTAAGCAGTATCTCAAGACCCAGACATTGGCTGGTACACTAGCAGTACGCGAGCGTGAAAATATAGGAACCTATCAGTTATGGGCGAGTGGCGATCGCGCTTATCTGAGTGCTTGCATCAATCCCCGTGGAGAAACCACCGTAACGGGAGATCAGTTCCGCCAAAATCGCAATAGCCATGACTTAACCCCTCCTCGGATTCTACTATGGCTGATCGGCCAACAGGAACTCCGAGATTTTACTTGTCTTTGGACAGTTTTATCGGCCACAACTGACCCAGATTCTCTCGAACAAACCTATTCAACTTTAGAAAACGTTTGGTTTTCCTGGTACCAACAGTGGCGACCTCTTTTTCCTTCCTCTTAAATTTTTGTCAGTCTGTTTCACCTCACCCCAAGGTGCTATTCTTATGAGTCAATCAGAAGGTTATGACATCAACCGATCGGTTGATGAACTCCTCCGTTTTAGTGCGGATCAACTCAAATCTATCTCCCGCATTCGTTTGATTGGTTACGGGTTATTGCTCCTAGCCTTATTTGATTTCTTTCAAACAGTGATTCCCCCCCAATTTATGAATGCGGCTTGGGAATTGCAAACAATGGGGGCATTGATGGAAAGAATCCCCGTTCCTTTGCTCGGTCTCGGTTTGGTATTCTTTGGCGAAGATTACAACCGAAGTGGTTTAGAAAGCCTCGTGGTCAAGGTTTTATCTTGGCTTTCTCTACTGCTGGCAATTTTGTGTTTTTTACTCGTTCCTCTGGGAATTGTCGATTCTGTCCGAGTGAACAATCAAAATACTCAAGAAATTGCCGCACAAGCCGATCGCCAACTGGCCCAACTCGAACAAATCGAACAACAAGTCGGCGGGGGGAGTCAAGCCGATTTGCAAAACTTAGCGACAGAACTCAATCGTCTCGGATTACCGGTCGATACGACCAATCCGGAACAACTACGCGGCGAGGTTCTTGCCAGAATTCCACAGGCCCGAGAGCAAGTCCAACAGCAGGCTCGACAACTACAATCCAACCGACGGTTGGCATTACTCGAAAGTTCGACCAAGTGGATTTTAGCGGCTATTATTTCTGCCGTTTTGTTCTTAATGATTTGGCGGGGTACCGCTTGGGCTAGATAAGCATTTATGGGTTTCAATTTGGGTTGTTTCAATTTGGGTTTAAGTTGAATAGAAAAAAGGGAACTCACGATCATAAGGCAATGAGTTCCCTTTTTTCTATTCAGACTCGCCAGCTCACTTAGAATTTGAAACGAGTTCTGATCGTACCTACCCAAATCGTATCATTGTCGTCATTGTGATCGGGATTGGTAATCACGAAAAACCCAGGGGTAATATCGATCCAATCCGTCACCGGATATTTGTAAAGGGCTTCGATATGCAAAGAGGTACTTTCATCTTCGGCTCCGTTAACATCGTTATCGACGACTTTAGGGGGTTGACCGACGAGGATGCCCAAGAGGCTACCTTCTTTACCGAGATCGGGAACACCGACGTTGACTAACCAGTTAAAGATCGTTGCCGTATCGCCTTCGGAAACGGCACCATCGCTGACCCGAGCTTCTGCAAACGACCAGCCCGCCCAACCGGAAATCGTTACGGGACTGAGCGCCCAACTGGCTTGTACGCCGAGGTTATTGCTGCTGGTGGCGACATCGTTGCTAAACGGACGACGGGCGTTATTACTCCCGGTACTGCCGGAAACGTTGACTTCTCCAGAGGGGAAGTAGCTGTGAGAGTAGGCCACGCCAAGGTCAAGACCGCTTACTGGAGAGACAACCACTTGTCCGGTGGCGCTATAGGCGCCGTCAAATAAGCCATTGCGGGCTGTCGGCGTTCCGGCGTTGTCTGCGAGGTAAGCGCCGTAAATGGTCAGAAGATCTCCCGCTTTGAGTTCGACCCCAAATCCAGACCCTGAAGGTTGTCTGAAAATGGTCGGGTTGCGGCGTCCGAAGCGGGACACGGCACCCCCGCCACTGCTTTCAAATAAGGGGTTGATCGGGGAGATAATGTGGTCTTGGTCGATCCCAGAGCCTGCCAGCCAGAAGCGGGCGTTATTGCCGACGGGGAAGCGATATTCGAGGCGGTTGAGTTCCAAGACTCCGCCGTCTTCGCCGTCAAACCCCAACCGACTCATGACGGTTCCGGTGGTGCCATCCAAGCGGGCGGTATCGATGGCTTGCAGACGGGTTCTCAAACGATCTTTGCCGGAGAAGCTGGTATCTAAGGTCAAGCGAACCCGATAGCCAAACGAGGTTTCGGTGTCTTCTCCTCCTGCGGTGGTGACGCCGCGATCGCCAAAAGCATCGACCAGGGCAAACAGTGCTTCGCCATCGAGTTTGGTCGTGGTGGAAAACTGGTTGGCTTCTAATTCTGCGGTGCGTACTTCGAGGGCATCTACCCGTCCGCGCAAGGTCGCCAGTTCGGCACTAAATTCTTCTTGTAGACGCCGTAAGCTGGCCAAGTCCTCTGGATTGAGGTTGGCGAGGTTTTGGTCGATCAGGACTTGAACCCGTTCGAGACAAGCGTTCAAGCCTGCGGCGAATTCATAACGGGTCATCGCCCGATTGCCGCGATAGGTGCCGTCTGGATAGGCGAGCAGGCATTCGTAGCGATCGGCCAAAGATTGGAGCGCTTGGAAGGCCCAATCGGTTGGTGAGACGTCTTGCAGGTTGGAAACGGAGTTGATCCGTTCGAGTGGCCCTGTGTCTAAATTGACTTGGGAGTATTGATTGAGTTCTTGCAGTACGTTGTTAGACTCCCGGCTGGAACCGGGGTTGGGCTGACTGGGGTTGCCTACGGCTGAGACCTCTTGGGCTAAAACCGGGGCGGACAGCAAAAATCCGGCACTCATCGCTGTCGAACCTAGTCGGAGAGCTTGCCAAAGCACTCTTGACATAAGTCGATCCTCACACCTTCACTAAAAGTTTTGGGTTGAACTGTTGCTGGTTTTTCAATGAGCTACGATCGCTCGACGCTAATTTGAATTTTAACCTGCAACTTATTGAAACTTATCACGAATCGGTAATGGTTTCTAGTGCTAGAGGCCAAGGGTTGAGAATGCTTTTCGAGGCTTTATAGAACTCAATAAAATATCATGAATGTTATAATTCATTTTTCTTATGGTTTGGTAAAGCTTTAGTAATGGAAGGGTTAAGTTAGGGGTATTTTTTATGTTTATTTGGGGTTTTATTAAATTTATCGGTTGAGGATTTTTGGCGATCGCTCGGAGATTTTTGCGCGATTGTTGAAAATTACTTTAAAAGGTACGATGGGGAAGAATCGATCGACTTAAAAACTCAAAAAAATAGGGTTTAAACTTGAATCTATTCAAGAGATAGCCGAGAAAATTTGTAGGAGAGATCCTCGATGACAACGGGGGAGATCGTCGTGTTTACACTAGAGGATTTACAGAAAAATGGGGTCTGGACACAGTTTTTAAGCAATAAAAATTGGCGCGATTGGTAGGGTTGCGCAACTCTTTTTCAAAATCTTTTGAAGAGATTTATCTTTTGAGGAAGGGTTGAAAAATCAGAATAAAAGTTGTTTGAGAGGGGAAGTTGTAACCACGCCAGGGTCCAACGGAATTCGGATCGATCGAACGCGATCGCCGATCGCCATTCGAGCCAATCGACGGTGCAAGCGATCGAGATCGAGTCAAACGGGGATCACCGATGACCGTTGACAATATAGGCGACGCGCTGGCCGATATTCGTCGCGTGATCGGCCATGCGTTCGAGATGGCGAATCACCAAAGCTAATAATAACAGAGGTTCTACAACACCTTTGACATCTCGCTGATGGGCGAGGCGGTCGTAAAGGCGATCGTAAGCCTCATCGACAATCGTATCGAGTTCTTTGATGTGCTTGCCACTTTCGGCGTCCAAATCCGCTAAAGCGACGAGGCTGGCGGCTAACATCGCCTGGACTTGATGGGCCATTTCCTCAATTTGAGGCATACATTCGTGAGTCGGATAGGGGAAGAGTTTGACGGCGAGTTCGGCAATATCTTGGGCGTAATCGCCGATGCGTTCTAAATCTCTGACCAGTTGCATGAAGGCGCCGATCAGGCGGGAATCGATCGCCGCAGGAGCTTGCAACGTCATTAAGACGACGCAATCTGATTCAATTTCTTTGTAGAAGCGATCGATTTGTTTGTCGAGCAAAGCAATGGCTTGAGCTGAGGATAAGTCGCGGTCAAAGAGGGCTTGATGACTCAGACGGCAAGATTGCTCGACTAAGGCGCCCATGCGTAAAATATCCCGTTCTAAGCGTTTAACTTTTCGCCGAAAATGGGTCGATCGCGAATTGGAGTTAGAGGAGGAAGTCACCCAAACATCTGTGGCCATTGCTTGTTCGTTAGCATAACTCTACTACTTAACTATTGTGTTGAAACTGTTGGCAAACAACCATAAATTCTAACGGGGATTCAAGAAGCAATGGCTGAAACGGGGGTGATGGGGAGGCGCGGTTATTGGGGGTCGTCGTCGTAAGGAAGCTGAATTTGCAACCACGCGCCCCCTGTCTCCGGGTGATTTTTGGCTGAGATTTGACCGCGATGGGCCAAGACAATTTGTTCGGCGATCGCCAAACCGAGACCGCAACCCGCACCGACAGCATAAGGGTGCAGCTTCGATCCGGTCGGGTCCGATCGTTGGCGCGATCGCGAGGCGTCCCCTCGATACAAGCGCTCGAATACGCAAGGGAGATCGGTACTGGAAAAACCCGGTCCGCTATCAATTAAATCGATTTGGAGGAAGCGGCGGTTTCCAGTGGCGATCTCGTTGGGGTGGTGAGTTGGCGGGCGATCGTCAAAAGAGACGACCGCTTGAATGTTGCCGCCAACGGAACTATAACGAATGCTGTTATCGAGAATGTTGAGTAAAACTCGGTAAAGTCGCGATTCATCCGCCTTGACCCAGACGCGACTCAAGCCGGAATATTGAAAAGAGAGTTGTTTTTGTTTGGCTAAGGGTTCTAAAGTTTGCCAAACCGATTGAATTAAGCCGACTAATTCTAAAGGTTTGCGCGAGAGTGTCTGTGCGGGTTCTCCTTCGATCTGGCTCAGTTCCAACCAGTCTTGAACTAATTTGATCAACCGTTCGGTTTCGTCAAATAAGCGCTCGACGCGCTGACGCCAGGGGGGATCGAGACGGTCTTGTAAGGCTTCGGCGACCAATCGAATTGAAGTTAATGGGGTTTTGAGTTCGTGAGCTAAATCGGAAATCCAGCGATCGCGACTTTGAGCCAAGTTGACTAAGGGTTGGCGATTTTCGAGATAAACTCCCACTTGTCCTTGGGGTAAAGGCCAACTGTAACCGCGCAGGGTCAGCGATCGGGTTTTGGCAACATCGGAACCGTCTTGCACGGAGGGATGAAAGACCCAATCGCGCACTCCCGGTTGTTGTTGGGTTCGGGTAGTTTCAATGAGTTGGTCGAGTTCGTAAGAACGAACGAATTTGAGCAATAACCGGGCTTCCCCCGGTTGCCACCGTTGGATCTGTAGGAGTAATTGAGCTTGGGAATTGCACCAGAGGAGTTGATTTTCTTCGTCAACTTGCAAGTATCCTAATGGGGCAACTTGTAAGACTTGTTGCCAGATTTGGAGTTGTGCGGCAAATTGCTGCCGTTCGCGATCGGTCAAAGCGATCGCCCGTCTGAGGCGGTAAAGCAAAGGCATCGAAACTTCGACAAAATCGGTGGGTAAACCGTTGAGTAGTTGAGATAACTGCTTGCGATTCCACCAGCGATCGAACAACCAGAACGCCATTCCGAGAGCCAGACCTAGTAAAAATGCCACTCCAGTCATCTCGCCTCCTCATCAACAATACCCTGGGGTCGGCTCGTGGGATCCCAGAGGGTTGAAAATCTATGGGGATCGAGCGGGAAGGGGCGATCGTCTGACTGCCGCGATCGCCCCTTGACGATCCTGTTTTTAGCCCAAACGATAACCAAATCCCCGAACGGTAATGATGTACTCCGGTTGACTCGGATCCACTTCTAATTTTTCTCGCAACCAGCGAATGTGAACGTCTACGGTTTTACTATCACCGACAAAATCCGGCCCCCACACGCGATCGAGCAGTTGATCTCGCGACCAGACTCGTCGAGGATAGCTCATAAATAATTCCAGCAAGCGAAATTCCTTTGGCGATAGATTGACTTCCTGACCGCGAACGATCGCCCGGCATTCTTGCGGGTATAGATTGATCTGTCCGAACTCCAGAACCGGAGGCTGCGACAATCCATTTAAACGTTGGCGTCGTAACAAAGCTCGACAGCGCGCCACCAACTCCCTCATGCTAAACGGCTTGGTCAGATAGTCATCCGCACCCACCTCCAAACCCAAAACGCGATCGGTTTCGCTCCCCTTCGCACTTAAAATTAAAATCGGAACCGGATTGCCCTGATGCCGCAACAAGCGGCATAAATCCAAGCCATTCACCTGCGGCAACATCAAATCCAAAATAATTAGATCGAAAGGAAATTCCCCTTGACCATTCTGAGCGTCATAAAAATAGTTCAATGCCGTTTGTCCGTCCGCCGCCGTCTTTACGTCATAACCTTCCTCCTCCAACGCCAGAACCAGCATCTCGCGGATCAGATCCTCATCTTCCACCACTAAGACCTGATTCCCCTGGCTCAGTTCCGGTCTGGAGAGATTTTTGGTCGCTTCTAGAGAAAACATAATTACGAGTCAAGGTAGTGTCTAATACCATTCTCATTGATATACCAAAATATTGTTAATAATCGATATTAAAAAATAACACTTGGGCTAGCCGTGCTTTTCCTCTTGCCCCTGACACCTGTCATCTCGAATCCCTGTTCATTCACGCCGGGGTTGCATCCAGCCCCTATGGTCTCAACCGCGCAAATCGCGCTTGGAAAGGCGATGGAGGCGCGATCGGCACACCAAATCGGTTTTCTACAAAACATCTAACCCATAAAACCCAAAAAATAACCTTAATTAAACCTTAATTTACACTTAATAAAAACTTGGTTTTATCACCCATCAACATCAATTCAGATGCTAAGATCGTCAAAATAGATAATACCAACTAAGCTGTTAGACATTTAAACTGCATCAGTCGTTTATAAAGAAAATACCCAAAAATCAAGTAGGGGTTTGGTAACCAAACCCCCCTCACTGAAATCCTCCCTCTCCCTTGGGATGCATTTTAAAAGAGAAACTCCAAACAACAAAACCCCCACACAGAAGTGCAGGGGTTTTATCTAAGAAAGAACCGGGCAGCGAGCTATTGTCCCAGGAGGCAACCCTCCAAGTATCGTGGCCGTACTTGAGTTTCACAACCGAGTTCGGGAAGGGATCGGAGTGGGGCCTCAAGGCCATAGGCACCCGGAAAGAGAGAGAAGGAAAAACCTTCAAAAAAGCAAAGACAACCAAGAGAGAAAAGAGGTCAAGCGCTCGGTCGGTTAGTACGTCTCGGCTACATCCCTCGCAGGACTTCCACCTAACGCCTATCAACGGGTAATCTGCCCGGGACCTTACTGGATTAACTCCACCAGAGCACTCATCTTGAGGTGGGCTTCCCACTTAGATGCTTTCAGCGGTTATCCACGCCACACATGGCTACCCTGCGTCTACCGTTGGCACGATAACAGGTACACCAGCGGTGTGTCCCTCCCGGTCCTCTCGTACTAAGGAGGGCGCCTCTCAATGCTCTTACGCCTGCACCGGATATGGACCGAACTGTCTCACGACGTTCTGAACCCAGCTCACGTACCGCTTTAATGGGCGAACAGCCCAACCCTTGGGACGTACTTCCGCCCCAGGTTGCGATGAGCCGACATCGAGGTGCCAAACCTCCCCGTCGATGTGAACTCTTGGGGGAGATCAGCCTGTTATCCCTAGAGTAACTTTTATCCGTTGAGCGACGGCCCTTCCACTCGGAACCGTCGGATCACTAAGGCCGACTTTCGTCCCTGCTCGACTTGTAGGTCTCGCAGTCAAGCTCCCTTGTGCCTTTACACTCGACGGCTGATTTCCAACCAGCCTGAGGGAACCTTTGCGCGCCTCCGTTACCTTTTAGGAGGCGACCGCCCCAGTCAAACTGCCCACCTGAAACGGTTCCTCCCCCCGCTGAGGGGTCGAGGTTAGACTTCTAGCTTCGCCAGAGTGGTATCTCAGTGATGGCTCCAGTTTCCCCGCAAGGAAACCTTCCACGCCTCCCACCTATGCTGCGCAAGCGAAGCCCGAAGCCAATTCCAGGCTACAGTAAAGCTTCATAGGGTCTTTCTGTCCAGGTGCAGGGAGTCCGTATCTTCACAGACAATCCTATTTCGCCGAGCCTCTCTCCGAGACAGCGCCCAGATCGTTACGCCTTTCGTGCGGGTCGGAACTTACCCGACAAGGAATTTCGCTACCTTAGGACCGTTATAGTTACGGCCGCCGTTCACCGGGGCTTCGGTCGCCAGCTTTACCCCGCAGGGCTGACCGACTTCCTTAACCTTCCGGCACTGGGCAGGCGTCAGCCTCCATACAGCGTCTTGCGACTTGGCGGAGACCTGTGTTTTTGGTAAACAGTCGCCTGGGCCTCTTCACTGCGACCCCCCATCAGGGGGCACCCCTTCTCCCGAAGTTACGGGGCCATTTTGCCGAGTTCCTTAGAGAGAGTTAGCTCGCGCCCCTCGGTTTTCTCAACCTCCCTACCTGTGTCGGTTTCGGGTACAGGGAATTGAAGCTTATGGCGGTTGGGGCTTTTCTTGGAAGTTCGATCTGTACCACTTCGACCTCGTAAGGTCTCGTACTCGTGCCTTAACTCCCGACGTTTTCGCCGTCGGTCTTCGTCTCGAACACTTGAACCGGTAACCAACTTCCGGCTGGTCTCGACCCACTCCGTCCTCCCGCGCCAACTCCAATCCGTACGGGAATGTTCACCCGTTGTCCATCGACTACGCCTTTCGGCCTCGCCTTAGGTCCTGACTAACCCTCCGCGGACGAACCTGCCGGAGGAACCCTTAGGGTTTCGGGGCATTGGATTCTCACCAATGTTTGCGCTACTCAAGCCGACATTCTCACTTCCCCGACGTCCACACCTGCTCTCGCTAGTGCTTCTCCCGTCGGGGAACGCTCCCCTACCAACGATTGCTCGTTCCACAGCTTCGGTAGACCGCTTAGCCCCGTTCATTTTCGGCGCCAGAGCGCTTGACCAGTGAGCTATTACGCACTCTTTCAAGGGTGGCTGCTTCTAGGCCAACCTCCTGGTTGTCTGTGCACTCTCACCTCCTTAATCACTGAGCGGTCATTTGGGGACCTTAGCTGGTGGTCTGGGCTGTTTCCCTTTCGACGATGAAGCTTATCCCCCACCGTCTCACTGGTCGCTTTCTTGACGAGTATTCTGAGTTTGTCTCGATTTGGTACCGCTCTCGCAGCCCGCACCGAAACAGTGCTTTACCCCTCGTCATCATCTTCGACCGCTGCGCCTCAACGCATTTCGGGGAGAACCAGCTAGCTCCGGGTTCGATTGGCATTTCACCCCTAACCACACCTCATCCGCCGATTTTTCAACATCGGTCGGTTCGGACCTCCACTTGGTGTTACCCAAGCTTCATCCTGGACATGGTTAGATCACCCGGGTTCGGGTCTATTAAACGAGACTGTTTACGCCCTGTTCGGACTCGCTTTCGCTCGGGCTGCGGCTCTTTCGGCCTTAACCTAGCCTCGTCTAATAACTCGCCGGCTCATTCTTCAACAGGCACGCGGTCAGACGTTTAATCGTCCTCCCACTGCTTGTAGGCTAACGGGTTCAGGTTCTATTTCACTCCCCTGCTCGGGGTTCTTTTCACCTTTCCCTCACGGTACTGTTTCGCTATCGGTCACGTCGGAGTATTTAGCCTTACGAGGTGGTCCTCGCTGATTCACACGGAATTCCACGGGCTCCGTGCTACTCGGGATTCGGCTGAGGGGTTGGCGGTTTCGACTACGGGACTTTCACCCCCTCTGGTGCGGTATTCAGCCGCTTCGTCTACTGCCTCTACTCTCGTTGTTGCCGTCCCACGACCCCGATGACTTAATGTCTTCGGTTTAGGCTGTTCCCGCTTCGCTCGCCGCTACTGAGGGAATCGATTTTTCTTTCTGTTCCTCTGGTTACTAAGATGTTTCAGTTCGCCAGGTTCGCTCGTTCCCATCTATGGATTCGATGGGTCGTGCTTGGGGTTGCCCCATTCGGAGACCTCCGGCTCGATGCTTGTTTCCAGCTCCCCGGAGCGTTTCGTCGGTCACCACGTCCTTCTTCGCCTCGACGTGCCTAGGGATCCACCGTTAGCCCTTTGTAGCTTGACCACTTTTGGCTTGTTCTAGGATTTTTTTCCCTATGCTTTTCTCTTGGTGTCTATGCTTTTTTCAAGGTTCTTTGCTGGGTTTCAATCCAGCATTCCGTTTCTCTACTCCGGCTCTTTGTTGCCTTCTAGATGACGGGTGCTGTGTTGAATTCGCTTTGAGTTAACTCTTTTGGCTCTCGATGGTTGGTGGAGGTAAGCGGACTCGAACCGCTGGCATCTGCCTTGCAAAGGCAGCGCTCTACCAACTGAGCTATACCCCCTCCGGTTCTAGGTGGGCCATCCTGGACTCGAACCAGGGACCTCACCCTTATCAGGGGTGCGCTCTAACCACCTGAGCTAATAGCCCTCGCTGCGAACCGCACTAAGAGTTTGACAGTCTTTTTCTGATTTTCCTTCTCTAACCTCGACCGACCTCGGGATTCTCTGGTTTTGGGGGGTCTTGATTGCCTCTCCCTTTTCCAAAGTTGGGTCTCCCTTAAAGGAGGTGATCCAGCCACACCTTCCGGTACGGCTACCTTGTTACGACTTCACCCCAGTCATCAGCCCGGCCTTCGGCATCCCCCTCCTCGTAAGGTTAGGGTAATGACTTCGGGCCTGGCCAACTTCCATGGTGTGACGGGCGGTGTGTACAAGGCCCGGGAACGTATTCACCGCCGTATGCTGACCGGCGATTACTAGCGATTCCTCCTTCATGCAGGCGAGTTGCAGCCTGCAATCCGAACTGGGGCAAGGTTTTCGAGATTCGCTTGCACTTGCGTACTTGCTGCTCTCTGTCCTTCCCATTGTAGTACGTGTGTAGCCCAGGACGTAAGGGGCATGCTGACTTGACGTCATCCCCACCTTCCTCCGGTTTGTCACCGGCAGTCTCCCTAGAGTTCCCATCTTACTGCTGGCAACTAAGGACGAGGGTTGCGCTCGTTGCGGGACTTAACCCAACATCTCACGACACGAGCTGACGACAGCCATGCACCACCTGTGTTCGCGCTCCCTAAGGCACCCCCAGGTTTCCCCGGGGTTCGCGACATGTCAAGCCCTGGTAAGGTTCTTCGCGTTGCATCGAATTAAACCACATACTCCACCGCTTGTGCGGGCCCCCGTCAATTCCTTTGAGTTTCACACTTGCGTGCGTACTCCCCAGGCGGGAGACTTAACGCGTTAGCTCCGGCACGGCCCGGGTCGATACAGGCCACACCTAGTCTCCATCGTTTACAGCTAGGACTACAGGGGTATCTAATCCCTTTCGCTCCCCTAGCTTTCGTCCCTCAGTGTCAGTTTCGGCCTAGCAGAGCGCTTTCGCCACCGGTGTTCTTCCCAATCTCTACGCATTTCACCGCTACACTGGGAATTCCCTCTGCCCCTACCGTACTCTAGCTGTTCAGTTTCCACAGCCTTTTCGGGGTTGAGCCCCGACCTTTGACTGCAGACTTGAACCGCCACCTGCGGACCCTTTACGCCCAATAATTCCGGATAACGCTTGCCTCCTCCGTCTTACCGCGGCTGCTGGCACGGAGTTAGCCGAGGCTTTTTCCTCGGGTACCGTCAGTTCTTCTTCCCCGAGAAAAGGAGTTTACAACCCAAGGGCCTTCCTCCCCCACGCGGTCTTGCTCCGTCAGGCTTTCGCCCATTGCGGAAAATTCCCCACTGCTGCCTCCCGTAGGAGTCTGGGCCGTGTCTCAGTCCCAGTGTGGCTGCTCGTCCTCTCAGACCAGCTACCGATCGTTGCCTTGGTAGGCTTTTACCCTCCCAACTAGCTAATCGGACGCGAGCTCTTCTGTAGGCGGTTTCCTTTTTACCTCTCGGCTTATTGGGTATTAGCTGTCGTTTCCAACAGTTATCCCCATCCTTCAGGTAGATTCTCACGCGTTACTCACCCGTCCGCCACTGACTTCCGAGGAAGTCCGTTCGACTTGCATGTGTTAAGCAGACCGCCAGCGTTCATCCTGAGCCAGGATCAAACTCTCCGTGTTATCCTCTTCTTTTCAGAAAAGAATTGAAGAGCTGATTTCGCTCTTGTTTTTGAGGTCTGAAAACAGACCTCTGTTTTAGTTTCTTTTGACGAGGTTGTTGTCGGTCAATCCGACTGTCAAACTCTTGTGTTGTCTAGGTTCGGTCGCTCGCTCGCGGCGCGCTGCCGCTCTCAAGCGCTTTACTAATCTAGCAACCCCCTCTTTCTCTGTCAACCCTTTTTAAAAACTTTTTTTTGAGATGGCTGGAAAGCTTGTCATGCCTGGGGAGAAGGATGAATAATCAGGGGGTAATGCTTGAGAGTTCGATCGCGCGCAGATGGCAGTTTTACCGCATCGCTTGATTGTAGATAGGTTGTTAGAACAGTGGTTGTTGGAGGATCTGGGTCGAGGAGATCGTGCGAGTCAGGTCTTGCTGGGGACAGAAGCACGACGATCGCACGCCGCGCGATGGACCGTCAAAGCTGCGGGAACGATCGCCGGACTCTCATTCGCCCGTAGAGTTTTTGAATTGCTCGATCCGTCAATCCAATTTCAACCCCTAGTAATAGAAGGGCAACATTGCCGGGCTTCAGAACCGATCGCCCAACTAACGGGAAGCGCAGATACTTTATTAATCGGCGAGCGAGTGGCCCTCAACTTAGTGATGCGCTTGAGTGGGATCGCAACGGTAACACGACAGTACGCCGATCGCATCGCCGATTTGCCGACCCACTTGGTCGATACGCGCAAAACCACACCCGGATTGAGAATTCTCGAAAAATACGCCTCCCAAGTGGGTGGGGCGCTCAATCACCGCATGGGACTCGACGATGCCGTCATGATCAAAGACAACCATATTATTGCTGCAGGTGGGATCGCCAAAGCCGTCACTCGCCTTCGCGCCGAACTGCCTTATCCCCTGAGTATAGAAGTCGAGACCGAAACCCTCGAACAAGTTCGCGAAGCACTCGAGTGTGACGTTGACATCATCATGCTCGATAACATGCCGTGCGATCGCATGAAAGAAGCCGTGACCGTCATTCGCACTCAAAACCCGCGCATCAAAATCGAAGCCTCCGGGAACGTCACCCTCGAAACCATTCGCGCCGTCGCCGAAACAGGAGTGGACTACATCTCAACCAGTGCCCCCATCACCCGTTCGTCCTGGCTCGACATCAGCATGAAACTGCTCGATTAACCCCAAAATCCGATCGCCGATCCTTGTTCGATCGCCCCTTAGCGCATCATCCGCCAAATCTTAATCGTTTTATCGTGACTCGCACTGGTCAAAAGCTGACCGTCCGGACTGAACGCCACCGCATTGACCGAATCGAAGTGACCCGTCAGCGTCCCTATCAATTGCCCACTGCCCAAGTGCCAGAGTTTAATCGTTTTATCATGACTGCCACTGGCTAAAATCGGAGATCGCGGACTGACCGCCACACATAAAACTTCGGCGGAATGACCCGTCAGCGTGCGCGTGGGAGCAGGTCGAGTCCCCGCTTCCAGAGTACTGGTTTCCAACTGCCACAACTTGATCGTCTCATCCCGGCTGGCACTTGCCAACGTCCGTCCGTCCGGACTGAACGTCACCGAAGTCACCGCCGCATTTCCAATCAACGTTCGCAATAACTTCCTCGTACTCACCTGCCAGAGTTTAATCGTTTTATCCGCGCTACCCGTCGCCAAAATTTTGCCATCAGGACTGAACGCCACCGAATAAACAAAACCCGAATGTCCGATTAACGTTTCTAACAATTCCCCACTACTAACATCCCATAACTTCACGGTTTGATCGCCACTACCACTCGCCAAAAACCGACCGTCCGGACTAAACGCCACCGAATAAATCGGCACCGAATGACCCGTTAAAATCCGATTGGATTGTGGATGGCTCAAATGCCAAAGGCGGACGGTGTAATCGACACAACCCATCGCTAAAAATTGGCGATCCGGACTGATAGCCACGGAATAGACCGAAGCCGAACGGTTATTGAGAGTGTAGGGAGAACGATGGACTTGACCGTTATTACCGAGATACCAAAGATTGATCGTTTTATCCCAACTCCCACTCACTAAAATATAACTAGAGCGTTGAGTCCGTTCCGCCAATTGTTGGGCATAAGTAATAGAAACGACCGAATCGGAATGAGCTGTTAATGTATTGACGCATTTCCAAACGATCGCTTCGCGAGGAGAGGGAGAATTACCAGAAATAGGTTGAGGGAGAGAGCGGTTCGATTCGCTCGATGTAGAACGGTTATTTTCCGGGGAGTTACCGTTAATTTTAGGGGCAGAACTTTGGGGTTGACTGGTTCGAGTTGAGATATCGATCGCCGCAGGTCGAACGCGATCGGGAGTCGGACTCGAAGGAGAATCGAGTAAATCTAAAAGGCGATCGACTTGAGTATCCGTTTGAGCTAAGCCACTATCGGAAGAAGCCATTCTAGCCGTATCTACATCATCTCCACTGAGCGATTTTGAGTCAAGGGGATACATCATTTCGGCGCGCAATTGTTGAACGTCAAAATCGATCGCCTGAATCAAACATAAATACTTTTGAGGATATCTCAATAAGCGGATAAAATTCTGTTGAATTCCTTGAATATTTTGAAAACAATCGGCCAAAAGAGGGGACTTACTAAAAAATTGCAGTTCTTGTTCCAGAATCTTGTAAATTGTGTTATTACTACGAAGACGTTCGCCCAAATGCAAGCTCGTACAAACGAGCCAATCTTGCTCGAATCCGTAGCGAAATTGAACGGGGAGAGCGTCGAGATAAAAATTCGCTTCGATCCCTTTTTTTAAACTACTCAGAGCTTGACTTTGTTCTCTAACCGACAATTGAGCGATTTCTTCAGCCCGAGAAAAAATCATCTTATTTTGATTTTTACTCGCATTTAAACTACTCGGTTGAGGTAAATTGTTCTGATTTTTAAAAAAATTAACTCTTCTTTGTAGCCAAGCATAAATTTGTTTTTGATGGGCAGGAGTAACGCGGTCGATATGGAGAGAAATGGCTAAATCTAGCGCATCGATCGCCGCATCTAAAACTACCTTTTTAAACCCATGATTGGGATTTCTTAAAGCCCGATCGCGCCCAGTAACAAACAATTGACAAAGATATTCGGACGACAATTTCCCCAAACCGTCAGCTTCTAGAGATCCGGTGATTCTTCCTCCAAAAAGCAACGTTCCAAAAATCAAACTGTAAAGTTCGTCTAGCACCAATGGTCTCCTGCTAGGGTGTTATAAATAACTTAGAATACCGGATCGTCATCGTCTAGTTCGTCATTAAAATCATCTTCAAAATCATCTTCAAAATTATCATCTAATGGCGTTTCGACGATTGGAGAAAGTTCGTCCGTTGCGGGTGCTAAGCTCGTCAACTCCGAAGGATTCAAAGGAGCTGGGATCGCTTCAATAATGGCATCGAGAACTTTAGCCACGGGGATAATTTCCATTCCGAGGTCGGGAGGGATTTGACCTTTAGGAATGATGGCGCGTTTAAATCCTAGTTTAGCGGCTTCGCGCAATCTCAGTTCGAGTTGGGAGATCGGACGGACTTGACCGCCCAAGCCGACTTCGCCGAGTAAGATAGTGTGAGGATCGACGACACGATCGCGGAACGACGCAACCACGGCGATCGCCACCCCCAAATCCGCCGCAGGTTCGGAAACACTCAACCCCCCCACGGAACTGACATAAGTATCTAATTTCGAGAGGGGAACGCCGACTCGTTTCTCCAACACCGCCAGAATCTGAACCAGGCGATTACTATCGACCCCAGTGGTGGCGCGTCGCGGCGATCCGAAACTCGCCGGACTCACCAGCGCCTGCAATTCGACGACAATCGGTCGCGTTCCTTCACAAGCGACAATCGTCGAACTCCCGGACACGAATTCCTCGCGATTCCCCAAAAATAATTCGGAAGGATTGGTCACTTCTTCCAACCCTTGCGCGACCATTTCAAACACCCCGATTTCGTGGGTGGCGCCAAAACGGTTTTTCATCGATCGCAACAGACGATGACTCGCAAAGCGATCGCCTTCAAAAAATAAAACCGTATCGACCAAGTGTTCCAAAACGCGCGGTCCGGCGATTCCGCCTTCTTTGGTGACGTGACCGACAATCAATAACGTAATATTTTCCCGTTTCGCCACTTGCATCAACGCCGAAGTACATTCGCGAACTTGGGCGACGGAACCGGGAGCGGAGGTTAGAGAGGGAAAGTAAATCGTTTGAATACTATCGATAATGGCGAGATTGGGTTTTAAAGATTCCAGTTCTCTTAAAATTTCCTCTAAATCCGTTTCCGGGAGCAGATAAAAATTCGAGTGACCGTTCCCCTCTCCCCGGCGATCCTCACCGTCGTCCGACGGGGGAGACTCGGACGCGATTTCGAGGCTCGATTCCTCCTGCACCTGCTCCACCTCCGAGTCTGCGGCGACACTTGCTTCCAACTCGTCTCCCTCGGAACGGAGGATGTCTTGCAACTCGTTCGACGACGCGGGGGGCAATTCGAGGGGGTCGTCGGTGTCGAGTTCGAGGGGATCTTCCGGTTGAATTCCCAAGCGTTGGGCGCGTAATTTAACCTGCTGACCGGATTCTTCCGCAGACACGTACAAAATTTTATAGCGCGATCGCGATAGGCGATTGGCAACTTGAAGCAATAAGGTCGATTTACCGATCCCCGGTTCGCCGCCAATCAATACCAGAGAACCGGGTACGATCCCGCCGCCGAGGACGCGATCGAGTTCGCTATAACCCGAGGGCCAGCGCGTCACCATTTGGTCGGCGATCTGAGATAACCTAAATGCGGAGCGCGGTTGACCGGACGACGAGGGTTGAGGGCGCGGTCCGGTTCGCATCCAAGACATATCCGGGTTCAAACTCGGTCGCGTCCCCGCACTACTCCCGGAATTGACCACTTGCTCTACGAGGGTTCCGTAAATGTTACAAGAGGGGCATTTCCCGTACCATTGGGGAAATTCGGCACCGCATTCGTCGCAAGTGTACTGAATTCGCTGCTTGGGCATTCTTGAGTGTCGGATAGACCCTGACAAATAACATGAATCTGAAAATTAGCTGAAATCTAGTATAGATGAGAGTTTCAGCGCGATCGCCCCCTCGGAAAATGAGGCGATCCAGATGGTAGAGTATTAAGAATTAAGGATGAAAAATCACGGTTAAGGAGCCTTGAGTCGCTTGGAAAACCATAAAGAAAAAATCTTGGTTGTCGATGACGAAGCGAGTATCCGTCGCATTCTGGAAACTCGACTTTCAATGATTGGCTACGATGTCGTTACGGCAGCAGATGGGGAAGAAGCACTCGAAACCTTCCGCAATGCCAATCCCGATTTAGTGGTTTTGGATGTCATGATGCCGAAATTAGATGGCTATGGCGTCTGTCAGGAGCTGCGAAAAGAATCGGATGTCCCCATCATCATGCTAACAGCCTTGGGCGATGTGGCCGATCGCATTACGGGTCTCGAACTCGGGGCGGATGATTACGTGGTCAAGCCGTTTTCGCCGAAAGAGCTCGAAGCTCGCATCCGGTCGGTGTTGCGGCGTGTAGATAAAACGGGCAATTCCGGGATTCCTAGTTCCGGCGTGATTCATGTCAATCACCTCAGAATCGATACGAATAAACGTCAAGTTTATAAAGGCGACGAACGCATTCGCCTGACGGGAATGGAATTCAGTTTGCTCGAATTGTTGGTGAGCAAATCAGGCGAACCGTTTTCGCGATCGGAAATTTTGCAGGAAGTGTGGGGCTATACGCCGGAAAGACACGTGGATACCCGGGTGGTAGACGTTCATATTTCCCGACTTAGGGCGAAGTTGGAGGACGATCCGAGCAATCCCGAACTGATTTTGACTGCACGGGGAACGGGTTATTTATTTCAACGCATTATCGAACCGGACGAGCTTTAAACGGCTTTAAGTTGACTGGATTTCCTTCGCCGTAGGGGAAACGCGGTGACAAGGTCCAGACCGAACGGGCGATCGCAACCCCGAGGGTTCGACCCGGTAGGAGTTTACGCGCACAGTACCGAGCAAATCATGGCCAAACCAGATCGAAATGAGGTTTTGCGGCAACTCCCGATCGCGATCGGGATTTTGGGAGGGGTGTTACTCCTGGTCAATCGTTACTCTACAGGCGATTTAACGCCTTCACAAGCTCGTTCGGACGTGCTTGGAGTTATTTTGAGTGCGCTGCTCATTTTAAGCGGTCTGCTGTGGCAAAAAATTCAACCGAGATCGCCCGATGCGGTCGAACTGCTCGGTCCGCAAGGGTTTGAGTTGGATCCCGATTTGCCCAACCCAGTCAAAACCGAACTGGCTTGGGCATCCCACTTGTTACTGACCAATACGGTCACCCGGTCTGTCGTGGTTTGGGACCGGGGTCGCGTGCTGCTGCGGCGCGGTATTTTAGGACCCAATTCAGAGGTCAAACCGGGGGCGATCGTCACTCGGGTGTTAGAAAAGCAAAAAGCCGTTTATTTAGTCGCCCTCAATCTTTATCCGGGACGGGTAGAATTCGACTATTTACCGGAAAATACTCAAGGGTTAATCTGTCAACCGATCGGCGATCGCGGGGTGCTGATTTTAGGCGCCAATGCACCGCGCAGTTATACTCGACAAGACGAACGCTGGATCGAAGGGATTGCCGATAAATTAACGGCTACTTTTGAGGAATATTTACTAGATTTAGACGATGTTTCGATAACAAAAACGTGAGTCTTTATGATGATTCTTTATTGGGTGTTGGTGGGGATCGCCCTGTTGGGCGCGATCGGAGCCGTCATTCCCGGACTGCCCGGTTCGAGTCTGATCGTCGGGGCGATCGGGGTTTGGGCGCTCGTTCACGGTCTGTCTGGGGTCGAGTGGGCGTTGTCGATCGCCGTTCTGGTCTTAGTCGCCAGTGTCGGGATTGATTTTCTCGCCACTTATCTCGGCGCCAAACAGGCGGGAGCGAGCAAGTGGGGTCAAATTGGGGCGATCGTCGGCCTCTTACTCGGTTTATTCGGCTTGCTGCCCCCGATTTTGCCCTTTGGCGGTCTTTTCGGTCTGTTGATCGGTCCGCTCCTCGGCGCGATTATCGGCGAATATCTCTACTGTCGAGATTTGAAGTTTGCCGTCAAAGCGGGAGTCGCCGTGGTGGTCAGCTCTTTAATCGGCAATATCATTCAAGGGGTGTTAGCCCTCGCTGCGGTGGTCTTTTTCTTGGTCAGCACTTGGCCTTACTGAGCGGGCGAACCCAGGAATTGACGCTAAATTGAGGGCGATCGCCTCGGTCGGCTAATCCCCTTGGAGAAACTCCCGATAAGCCTCTGCTAGTTCTTTCACGGCCAATTCGTAAAACTTTTGGCCGTGTTCCGGTCGGGCCAGAGCCGGGTTCGACCCCATCCGACCGTCAGGATAGTGGCGGCGAAAGTCTGCCGGACCGTAAATCGGATACCCCGAGGCCACTTGTGGATCGAGGGGCGCGTCTTTGATGGCTTCGGCGTAGAGATATTGAGTCAGTGCGATTTCACTCGGGGTGGCGTGGGAGCCTTCTTGAGAGCCGTAAAGCTCTTTGGCGAGTTGATAAACCCGATGACAAGTAAACCAGTTGCTCAAACGACAGCGAACGCGATCGCCGTGGGGTAGGTTTAATTCGGCGATCGCGCTATAGGTTTCGGCAAAAGTGGCCTTGAGGGTGGCAATATTGCCCCCATGTCCGTTAATAAAGAAAAAATGAGTAAATCCGGCTTTCGTCAAACTGGTCAGATAGTCCCGGACGACGAGCATTAAGGTACTCGGACGCAAGGAGATCGTACCGGGAAAGCTGGTATGGTGCAGGGCCATGCCGACGTTGATGGTGGGTGCGACCAGGGCTTCGGTGGCGTCGCCGACCCCTCGGGCGATCGCCTCCGCACACATGGCGTCGGTGCCAATTACCCCCGTCGGTCCGTGTTGTTCGGTCGAACCGATGGGAATGACGATGCCGCGCGATCGCTCTAAATAGGCTTCGACTTCGGGCCAGGTCGTTAAATGTAATAACACGGTGGACGGTCGATCTCCTTAGCGAGGAATGGGAAGGCGCGATCGCCCCTCCCAATGGACTGGAATTTTCATACTACAATAGCCCCAGCTACGGAAAAAAATAGAGCCGCGATCGCGCTTACCCCCTCGGGTTTCGCGACAATTGGCAACAATTTCTTGACGAATCGAGATCGGAGTTGTTCTAATTCTAGACATACATTGACTGCCAAGCCGCAATGGCACTTCTTTAAACCCAAAAGCTTTAACAACCCTTCCTCTCTCGCCAACCGGAAAAGTTCATCCTCGATCTATATCTAACACTCATGGAAAATACCCCCGATTCTAACAACACTCCCACCAAAGTCACCTCCACTTACTCCCCTTCGGTGCCGATTTCTCTCTATCGAGAAGTGGTGGCGGAATTGCAAGCCTCTCAAGCGATGCTCGATTCGCTCAACACTCAAAATCACCAATTGACCAAACAGAACCAACAATTGCGGCAAGAGGTCGAACAGGTGGTGCAATCGGTGGTTCGGCTTCAAAAAACGATCGATTCTTTATCCCCCGTCTCGTCTAATTTTGCGGCGGTGCGGTCTCACGAACATCCTTTAAATCCGGCCCATTCTTCCCCGAGTTTCAATTCGCCGATCGCCTTTGAAAGTCATACCAGCTCGACAAGGGAGAACGCTACCGGGGAGAACGGTTCTGCATCGCTCGAACTCACCCCCCGTGCGCCGGAACCGAGCTTACCGAGTACGGATTTTAATCCCGAGTCCCTCTCTCTGGTTACCGAACAGGCAGACCATCGCTATCGGCGCGGTTCCCGTCGGGTCGGCAGTCAAGATTTCGGAGCGGCTTGGTTGGCGATCGCGATCGTCGTTATTTTAAGTGCGTTCGGTCTCGGCTTTTGGGTGGTTCGTCCCTTGTTGATGAATACCGATCGCTAAACGCCCCATTCCCCTCCCTCGCCCTTCTAGGTGGAGCGATCGACCCGTGGGGTTCTCAATAAGGGGGGAGTTAAGCGGTAAAATAGGACAGTCGTTTTCTGTGACGGACGTTGATCGAGCGTTACACCTTGCCCGAAATGGGCGAATTGTGGACAGAAACTTATAAGTTTAAAACCTGGCTACAGGTTGAAATTGCCGTATGTGAAGCTCAAGCCGAACTGGGTTACATTCCGACGGCAGCCGTTGAAGAAATCAAAGCCAAAGCACACTTCGATCCGCAACGGATTAAAGAGATCGAGGCGGAAGTCCGTCACGATGTGATTGCGTTTTTGACGAGCGTCAACGAATATGTCGGCGATGTGGGGCGTTACATTCACTTGGGATTGACCAGCTCGGACATGTTGGATACGGCGTTGGCCCTCCAGTTGGTCGCCAGTGTGGACGTGTTACTCGAACCGTTGGAAGATCTGATTCATGCGATTCGCTACCAAGCGCAGCAACATCGCTCGACGGTGACCATCGGCAGGTCTCACGGCATTCACGCCGAACCGATGACCTTCGGATTTAAGTTGGCTGGATGGCTGGCGGAGATGCTACGCAACCGCGAACGGTTGGTGAGATTGCGATCGCACATTGCCGTCGGTAAAATTTCCGGGGCGGTGGGAACCTATGCCAATATCGAGCCGCGCGTGGAGGCGATCGCCTGCCAAAAACTCGGCCTCGAACCGGATACCGCGTCAACCCAGGTGATCTCGCGCGATCGCCATGCCGAATTCGTGCAGTGCTTGGCTTTGGTCGCCGCTTCCCTCGAACGGTTTGCCGTGGAAATTCGCAACCTCCAGCGCACGGACGTGCTCGAAGTCGAAGAATTCTTTGCCAAGGGACAAAAAGGTTCCTCGGCGATGCCGCACAAGCGCAATCCGATCCGTTCGGAACGGATTACCGGACTGGCGCGGGTGATTCGCGGCAATGCGATGGCGGCGTTAGAAAATGTCGCCTTGTGGCACGAGCGGGATATTTCTCACAGCAGTGTCGAGCGCGTGATTCTCCCGGATTCGTGTACGTTGACCCATTTCATGTTGGCGGAGATGGCGGACTTGGTGAAAAACCTGCTCGTCTATCCCGAAAATATGGAACGGAATATGAACGTTTACGGCGGTGTCGTTTTCAGCCAGCGCGTCTTACTCGCGTTGGTGGAAAAAGGGGTCAGCCGGGAAGATGCCTATCGCATCGTGCAGTCGAACGCCCACCAGGCTTGGAATCGAGCCGATGGCGATTTTCGCGCCTTAGTCTCTGCGGACGATCGCGTGAAAGCGCACCTGAGTGCGGAAGAACTCGACGAGTGCTTTAATCCCCAGCACCATCTCAAACATTTGGACGCCGTTTACCAGCGTTTGGGAATTTAACGGGGACGTCAGAGGAGCGCTCTCCGGAGAGCGCTCCTCTTTCATTTTTACCGTTTACGGAGTCGCCGCGCTCGTTTTCGGCGTCGTCCCGTTAAAATAGGTTTTGAAAATTTCGTGGGCGATCGGAGCCGCCGCTACCCCGCCGTAGCCGCCGTTTTCTACCACCACGGCGATCGCGATTTCCGGCTTGACTGCCGGACCGAAGGCTACGTATAAGGCGTGAGACGGTTGGCCGATCACTTCTGAAGTACCCGTTTTTCCGGCAGTCAGGGGAATCGTGCCGTCATTCAAACGCCGCGCCGTTCCTTTTTGAACCACCGCCGTCAGTCCCTCTTTAATGACGGCGATCGTCTCGGGGGCGATCCCGGTCGGAATCGGTTTCGTTTCCGGGGTGTTAGTTTGGGACGTCAACAGGTGCGGTTTGATGCGATTGCCGCCATTGGCGACCGTCGCCACCATGACCGCCAATTCGAGGGGCGTCACCAAGACCAACCCCTGACCGATCGCCATCGTCACCGTATCCCCCGCATACCAAGGTTGTCCGTACAGTTCTTGTTTCTCTTCCGGAGTGGGAATCGAACCGTGTTGGCCCCCGTCGAGCCCTAAAAATTCTAAATCGGTGTTGGTGCCGATGCCCAATAACTTGCCCCATTTGGAAATGGCTTCGGGTCCGGCAGCCAAACCCATTTGATAGAAAAAGGTGTTGCTACTGTACGCCAGGGCGTCCCGAATCCCGATCGTCCCGTAGCCGCCACTGTGTTCGTGGAATTGGAAGCCGCCGACGGTAATGTAAGAGGAGGTAGCGAGCATCACGTCCGGCGAAAAGGTGCCGGATTCGATTCCCGCCGCCGCCGTGACGATTTTAAAGGTACTGCCCGGGGGATAGCCTTGCAGGGCGCGGTTGAGCAGGGGATTTTCCGGAGCTTGCAGGTGTTCCCACTCGGCAGCTTTCACCGGACGGGTGAAAATATTGGGGTCGAAGGTACTGTGACTGGCCATCGCCAAAATGGCTCCGGTATTGACGTCTAAGGCGACGACGGCGCCCTGACGATCGCCGAGCGCTATTTCTGCGGTTTTCTGCACGGCCAGATCGAGGGTCAGTTGCACCGATTTCCCCGACTCGGGCGATCGCATCCCCAGTTCGCGCAGTTCTTCCCCTTGAGCGTTGACTTCGATCAGTAGATTCCCCCATTTCCCCGTGAGGTAATCGTTGAGCGCCCGTTCGATCCCGGTTTTGCCGATCGTGATCCCCATCGGATATTCGGGATGGGCTTTGAGATCTTCCGCATTCGCTTCGCTAATGTAGCCGAGGACGTGAGCCGCTAAGGATCCTTGAGGATATTGGCGACTGGTTTCCACCCGGATTTCTAAACCGGGAAATTCGTCGGCCCGCTCTCCGAGGGCGACGAAGGCTTCTTGGCTCAAGTTTTGGGAAACCCGCACGGGCATCGCCGATCTATACCCCATCTGCTCGATCCGCTCCACGATGTTCTCTACGGGGAGCTTCAGAATCGGGGCGAGTTTGGTAGCAGTTGTATACCATTCTTCTGGGGATTGTTCCTGCGGCCAAACGTAGACCGATCGCGACAGGCGATTCGCGGCCAAGATTTTGCCCTGGCGGTCAAGAATGGCCCCGCGCGCCGCCGGAACCGGAACCAGGCGGATCCGGTTTTCTTCCGCACGCTGTTGGTGGTAATCTCCCTCCACTAACTGGAGTTGTGCCAAGCGCGTGAGACAGGCTCCGATCAAACTCGTGACCACTAACATGATGACGATCGCGCGACCGACTTGGGATCGATGGGCGCGATCGCCGGAACTGACGACCGAAGAAAAGAACTGTTGGCTAATCATGTGAACCGCTTTGGGGAAAAGTTAAAAATTTTGGCTCTCTGACGGGAAGTTGTAGATGAACCCGGTGGAGCGATCGATCTCTGCTACATTGCACTCTCAAGGCGCCTCGATCCGGACGTTTCTGGCCGTTTCACCCGACCCGTCCCCTTCGATCGCCCGGTGTTGTTTTGCGCGAGATCCGCCCCTTCCAACGCACAGCCTTCCGAGTTCGGCGATCGGTACTTTACCGTGCCGCTTCCCGACGCGATCGCCCGACGGATTAAATCAGCATTATGTTTGTGTGAGTCTGCCTGCTGTCATTATAAAACTGTTTCTTCTCTGAGGAGTAAAAATTTTTCTCGATTCTATTCTTAAAAGAAGTTGATGATTTTGTCCCGATTCGAGTAACCGTGTGAGAATTATTGATTTTTCCGATCTTAAATAAAAATTTTGTCTTTTTTGTTAGCATTTTTCCACAATAGATCGCCATTTTCTTTTTACCAGCCCGTCACCGGATCGCCGTAAAATTTTATTGTTTTTTCTCTAACACCCCGACCCTCACCGCCCATCCCTGCGACCGTATCCGGATGAATCCTCAACATAAAATCCTCGCCCTCGCTACCTTGGCGATCGCCGCTATCAGTGCAGTACTTTTTCAAAAAATAAACAGCTCTTCCTCGTTTCAGCAAGGGAATCACAAAGAAATAACCGTTTCTGCCGCCATTAGTTTGACGGATGCTATGCAAGATATTCAGGCCGCGTACACCGCGATCGCCCCGGACACCACCCTCACCTACAACTTCGCCGCCTCGGGGACATTACAGCGTCAAATCGAACAAGGGGCGCCCGTCGATGTTTTCCTGTCCGCCGGAGTCAAACAGATGGACGCCCTCGACGATCGCGGTTTGCTGGTTCGAGGAACCCGCCGGGACTTATTGCAAAATCGGATCGTGGCGATCGCCCCATCCGGAACGGAGGCGATCGCCGACTTTCGCGACTTACAAAAGCCAGAAATTAAACGGATCGCCATTGGAGAACCGGAAACCGTACCCGCAGGACAATATGCACGCGAATTACTCCTAAATTTAGACATTTTCGAGCAAATTAAACCCAAAATAATCTTTGCACGTAACGTGCGTCAGGTGCTGACCTTGGTCGAAACCGGGAACGTCGAAGCCGGAATCGTCTATCAAACCGACGCCTTACATTCCCCCCGGGTCGAAGTCGAGGCGATCGCCCCCGAAGGACTGCATTCAAGAATTATTTATCCGGTAGCGGCGATCGAGAACCGTCCAAATCTAGAAACCGCACGCGGGTTCGTGGACTTTTTAGAAAGCGATCGCGCCCGGGAAATTTTTAAAACGTATGGGTTTATACCGTTGACAAAATCTGAAAATAGATCGGAGGACTCTACGAATTTTTAAACTTAAATCTTTGCCGATCTTTTCAAGAATTTTATAACTCAAAAAAATCAATCCCTTATTAACTAAATCCTTTTTAAAACCGATATAATAAACTTAAAAATCGGCTAAAATAAACAACAATTGCGATCGACAATCGATCGACATTTTCGAGAATTGACAATGCCGTTACCCAATGAATTTTGACTGGTCGCCCTTGTGGATTTCCTTGCGGACTGGGATCGTCGCTACCGCGATTGCGACCGTATTGGGAATCGGAACCGCCCATTGGATGACGACCTATCGGGGTAAAGGGAAAGCCGTGCTAGAAACGATCGCGATCGCCCCTTTAGTATTACCGCCCACCGTCGTCGGCTTTTTGTTACTGTGGCTTTTGGGCAAAAATGGACCGTTGGGACGGTGGTTAATGCATTGGGGATTCGAGGTCATTTTTTCCTGGCCCGCAACGGCGATCGCCGCGACCGTCGTCGCCTTTCCTCTCACTTATAAAATGACGGCTGCTGCCTTTGCTCAACTCGATCCCAACTGGTTGCGGGCCGCGCGCAGCTTGGGAGCGTCCGAAGGGCGGATCGCGATCGCCGTCATGCTGCCCTTAGCGTGGCCCGGGATCGCCGCCGGAATCTTACTCGCCTTCGCGCGGGCGTTGGGAGAATTTGGGGCGACCTTAATGCTGGCGGGCAATATCCCCGGCAAAACCCAGACGATCCCCTTAGCGATTTACTTTGCCGTCGAAACCGGGAACACCCAAGCCGCGCGATTCTGGGTGACCGTCGTTTTAGGCATTTCCTTGAGTGCGATCGCCGCCGTCAACGGGCGATCGCCACGGAAACGATACTGGCGTCAACGGCGAGGGCGCCACCCCCAGATCGAACCCGAGATCCCCCGGGTCGAAGCGACCCCCTTGCCGAAAGACGTTCGCGTAGGCTCTCCCCAGAAGAATCCCCCGTCCCCGAGGGCGACCCAACTAGAGGTCGAGATCGAGAAAGAATTAGAAGAATTCGACTTAAACATTGCCCTACAAAGCGGGTCGGAACCCTTGGGACTGCTAGGGGCCTCCGGTTCCGGAAAAAGTATGACCCTCCTGTGTATCGCCGGACTGGAAGAACCGACCCGGGGTCGTATCGAACTCAACGGGCGGGTATTGTTCGATCGCGCGCGAGGGATCGACCTGCCCGCCCGCGATCGCCGCGTCGGGATCGTCTTTCAGAATTACGCCTTATTTCCCCATCTAACCGTCGCCGAAAACATTGCCTTCGGCTTGCCCCACGATCTCCGCCATCCCAAAGCCAAGCGCGATCGGGCCGTCGCCGACTACCTGGGACGAATGCAGCTCGAAGGCTTGGAAAACCGCTATCCCGAACAACTTTCCGGGGGACAACAACAACGGGTTGCCCTGGCGCGGGCGATCGCCGCCCGACCGGAAGTTTTACTGCTCGACGAACCCTTTTCCGCCCTCGATACCTACCTGCGCAGCCAATTAGAACGGCAGTTAGTCGAAACCTTGAGCGACTACGGCGGCGTCACGATCTTCGTCACCCACAACCTCGAAGAAGCCTATCGCGTCTGTCAAAACTTGCTCGTTTTGTCCCGGGGAAAGGCGATCGCCTACGGGAGTAAACAAGCCATTTTCGAGCGACCGCAAACCTATAGCGTCGCGCAATTAACCGGATGTAAAAACTTTTCGCGAGGACGAGCACTCGGCGACGGACAAATCGAAGCCCTCGACTGGGGATGTCAGTTGCGCGCGATCGACTCGATCCCGGCAGAATTCGCGTTTATCGGCATTCGCGCCCATCAAATTCGTTTTTTAGAAGAATGGGACGAAAGCACGACGCTACGCGATCGCCCCTCGGAAAATCTATATCCCTGTTGGATCGCCCAAACTAGCGAAACCCAACACCGGATGACCTTGTACCTGAAGCTGCACGATCGCCCGTGTAGCCCGCAAGACTACCACTTACAAGCGGAATTATTTAAAGAAAAATGGGAACGGCTCAAAGATCGTCCGTTCCCCTGGCAAGTTTATTTAGATCCGTTGCGATTGATACTGATGCGATCGCGAAGCGACGCCTCCGGCGTATCGCCGTGAGCGGGGGTTGGGTTTCCCCATCGAGTCGGCGCGAGACACCAAAGGTGTCGCTTGACGATCGCCGTTGGGATCCCGGGTTTAGATTTCGTCGGGATAGTTGAATGCGGTGATATTGCCGTCGGTATTAAAAATCACCAGAATGTCGATCGTCGTGTTTTCAAATTCGCAAGTAACCACGGCAATCTGGGAGCTATCCACCGTATCGACTTCGACATTGACGATATTTTCAAAGGCGCCCGTTTTGGCGATCATGTCGGTCCATTCGGCTTCGAGAGTTTGGGGCGTAACGCTTTCTCTAAGTTCGCTGTCGTATTTTTGGACAGCGACGGCATATTTTGCCTCGGCGAGTTCGGTGATGAACTCTTGGGCCAAGTCGGTAATGTCCGTCGCTTGAGCGAGGATCGAAACCGAGGAAGGTGTCGGGGTAACGGGGGTGGCGTGGGTGGGGACGCTAGCAAATACACCGACGACGGCAAGGCATAAAACGGCGAGATTGGCTTTCATTTTTTCTCCTATTGCAGTGAAAAAATAGATCTACTGCATTCTATCTATGGTCCGGTATTGGATCGCCTCTGCCACATGGACGGTTTTTAAGTCGTCCTCTCCGGAAAGATCGGCGATCGTGCGGGCGACTTTGAGGATGCGATCGCTGGCCCGGGCCGAGAGACCGAGTTTGCGGATAGCCCCTTCGAGCAGGTTGCGAGTGGCCTCGTCGAGGGCGCACCACTGGCGGATGTGGGTGCTTTGCATGTCCGCATTACATTGGAGGTTGGCGACGGTTTTAAAGCGCTTGCAGGCGCGATCGCGTGCCGCCATCACTCGTTCGCGCACGGGGGTGGAGGATTCTCCGGTCGGTTGCCGGGTAATTTCTTCCGGCTTGAGGCGGTTGACCGCCACTTGCAAGTCAATGCGGTCCATGAGCGGGCCGGAGAGTTTCGCCCAATATTGTTCTCGTTGGCGCGGCGAACAGGTACACGCTTGGAGGGGATCGCCGAAATAGCCGCAGGGACAGGGGTTAGTGCTGGCCACGAGGGTAAATTGGGCGGGAAAGGTGACCGATTGGCGAGTGCGAGAGATACTGACGTAACCGTCTTCTAAAGGTTGCCGCAAGAATTCTAAAACGTCGCGTTTGAACTCGGTGAGTTCGTCGAGGAAGAGGACCCCGCGATGGGCGAGGGAGATTTCGCCGGGACGCGGATAGGTGCCGCCGCCGACGAGAGACGGGCCGGAGGCGGAATGGTGGGGACTGCGGTAGGGGCGATCGCCGACCAATTTGCCCCGTTCTTTTAACAGGCCCGCCACGGAGTGAATTTGGGTGACTTCTAAGGCTTCGATAAAGTTGAGGGGCGGGAGAATCCCGGGTAAGCGGCGGGCGAGCATGGTTTTGCCACTGCCCGGGGGTCCGACAAAAATGAGGTTGTGACCTCCGGCGGCGGCAATTTCCAAGGCGCGACGGGCGTGGGCTTGTCCTTTGACATCGCACAAGTCGAGTGCGGGCGATCGCCCCTGGTTGAGTTCGGCGTGTCGGTCGAGTGTTAAGGGGCTGTAGCGGTCGGGGCAATTGAGCAAGTCGGCGACTTCGTCCACGTGGCGGCAGCCGTAAACGTCGATGCCTTCGACGACCGCAGCTTCTCGGGCGTTTGCTTCCGGGACGATGAGGGCGCGGATCCCCAGTTGGGCGGCGGCGGCGGCGATCGGCAACACTCCGGCGACGGGTCGCAAACTGCCGTCGAGGGAGAGTTCGCCTAAAAAGAGGGAATCGCGTAATGGTTCGGGGTTGACTTGTTCGGAAGCGGCGAGAATGCCCACAGCGATCGGCAAATCGAAGCACGGGCCTTCTTTGCGCAAGTCTGCCGGGGTTAAATTGACGACGATTTTACGTTGGGGAAAGGCAAAACCAGAATTTTTGAGTGCGGCTTTGACTCGTTCGCGGGATTCCTGAACGGCAGTATCGGGCAGTCCGACGACGACGATGCCCGGAAGTCCGCCGGAAACATCGACTTCGACTCCGACTTTGACGGCATCAATGCCGACTAGGGACGCACTCCAAATTCGAGCTAGCACTTGTATATCCTTATTTTGCGATCGGACAAGGGGGAACGGGGGCGGCGATCGCCCGTTTATATTGAATTCGGTTTTGATATATTTTGATATTTTAAGGATAAAAGCGCGTTTTTGTGTCGTCCCCATGCGACGCCGTAGGCGTAGCCGCCCCGAAGGGGCTAGGAGTTACGCGTCTCGCCCCGGATGCTCAAGTGCGATCGCTAGGGGTGCGATCGTGGCGGCGGCGAAATGGGAATGCGGATCGTAAACTCCGAGCCTTTCCCGAGTTGAGAGACACAACTGAGTTCCCCGCCGTGAGCGTCCACAATAATCGAATATCCGATCGACAACCCCAACCCCGTTCCCCCGCCGACGGGTTTGGTGGTGTAAAACGGATCGAAAATTCGTTGACAAACCTCCTCACTCATCCCGCAACCGTTATCCGCAATGCGAATCAGGATCGAGCGATCGTCCGGGACCTCGGTGTGAATGCGAATCGTCGGCGCCGGATCGGACGGCCCGCCATTCTCAAACGCATCGATCGCATTACTGAAAATATTCATAAAGACCTGATTGAGTTGCGAAGCGTAGCAGGTCACTTTCGGTAATCGACCGTATTCTTCGATCGTTTGAATACCCCGACCTCCGCCCCCTTGTTTCAGACGCGGCTGTAAAATCGTCAGCGTACTGGCAATTCCTTCGTGAATGTCTACGGGTTTCATTTCCGCTTCGTCGTGACGGGAGAAATTTCGCAAAGACAGGACGATATTGCGAATCCGTTCGGCCCCGACTTTCATCGAATTGAGCAACTTTTGCAGGTCTTCGACCAAGAAATCGAGGTCGATGTCTTCAATTTCTGCTTGAATTTCCGGCCCGGGATCGGGATAGCGTTCCCGATACAATTGGATCAAACCGAGCAGATCTCGCACGTAATCTCCCGCCGGGGAAAGATTGCCGTAAATAAAGCTGACCGGATTATTAATTTCGTGGGCGACTCCGGCGACCAATTGACCCAAACTCGACATTTTTTCCGATTGAATCAGTTGTGCTTGGGTGCGTTGCAGTTCGCGCAAGGTTTGTTCGAGACGTAGATTTTTTTCGTTGAGTTCTTGGGTGCGTTCGCGCACTTTTTGTTCGACGGAAGCGTACAGTAACGCGTTTTCTAAAGAGATCGCCGCTTGCGAAGAAATTAACCGCAAAAATTCGAGGCGATCCGGGGTAAAGGCACCTACTGTTAAGTTATTTTCGAGGTAGAGAATGGCAATCAGTTGTCCGCGATCGAGAATCGGCGTGCACAGTAAGGATTTGACTTGGTGGCGGACGATATATGGATCGGTATTAAATCGTCCTTCCTCCGTGGCCCGATCTAAGACAATATCTCCCCGCGTCCGTTCGACGTAATTAATCGCGGTCACGGGCAAATCCTCCGGGGAAAGACCGCGCATTTGCAAGTCTCCCGCGTTATAGTCTCGCACTACAACTCGTTCTTGTGTGGCAGAGGCTTCGGCGGCGATCGCCAATTCCCCATTTTTAGGAAACAGTAAAACTCCCCGTTGGGCTCCCGCATTTTCAATTAAAATTTTCATCAGCGACGAGAGCAATTTGTCTAAGACTATTTCGCTAGAAATAGCTTGCGACGCTTTCATGACTGTTGCCAAATCTAACAGTCCGGAACTGCCCCCGGAGGTGGTCGTATGAATCGCCGTAGTTCGGGTGTCGATGCTGGCGGGAGGCGGTGGCGTTTTGATTAATAAATGGGAATATTCCTGTTCTAATTGTTCGATTTTTCGTCGAGCGCCCCAGCGTCGATAAGCGTAATATGCATCGGTCAGATGGACTTTGGCATATTTTTCTTTCCCTTGTTCGAGCCAAAAGCGGGCAGCTAATTCGTTGGCGAGTGCTTCGTTTTGTACGAAGTCAAATTCATGGGCGGATTGAATGGCGCGATCGTAGGCGGCGATCGCTCCTTCAATATTTCCAGAAATTCTCGCCATTTCTGCTTCGACCAAACAGCATTTATGGAGAAAGTTCGCCGGACAATTTTCAGCCCAAACCTTCATCTGTTGTTGGTTGGCTTCTAATTTTTCCCAATATTGCGATTGCTCTTCAGCCGAACTTGTTGGATATAAAGCCGCCCACAGTAAAGAGGAAAAAAAGTTATATTCCGTTGCGGGTATCGTCCCGGTAATCGATGCGAGTTGCCCTTCCGCTTCTCGGGCCCACTCTAAGGCATTCTCGAAGTCTCCTTCTAAATAGAGCAGGTGGAATTTATGAATTTGGTAGATACACAGCGAATAGAAATTTTGATGTTCGCGACAGTTGGCTAAATATTCCGCTTCGTCAAGTTCTTCTGAGTCAAGAAAATTCTGTTCTTTGTTATTCCATAAATCCCTCAACATTATTTGTAATCCTAGTAAGGTGTCGGTAGACAGTTGGTTTTTTGTTCTGCGAGCAAAATGCAAATATTTGGGGATTTTTGAGGAAATTTCCTCTAAAGGTTTACCCTGGAAAAACGCATTCAATTCTTCGTTGTGTAAGAAATACCCGGCATATTCTAAATCTCCGGATTCTAAGGCAGCTTTATATCCTTCTTGGTTGAGAAGATTGGATTCTTGAATCGGTTTAAACCAATAATTTAATCCGTTGGCGATCGAGGCGAGAGCTTTGCATTTAAACTGCAAGTTATTCCATTTTTCTGTCAGTTCGAGGGCGAGACGTCCGAACTGATAAGCTGCATGATAGTCCTGAGACATCGATCCGGCTAACAGACCGTAGTTACAATATAAAAGACCCGATTCGGCGATCGACCCGTATTTTAAGGAAAGATTCACTCCTTTAAGAAGGCTTAGCATCCACAGTTGTAAGCTACTTAAATAAGCAGGGGTGAGCAAATCAGTTAACAAAGATAAAGCAATTTTAACTTCTAGATTTTCCAGGGGATTATCTTCACTTAAAGCGATGATTTCACGATCGCCTAAATTTATTTTTACTTGTTTTAATTCTCGGGCGATCGCCTCGTCTAGCCCTTCCTCTTCTAATTCAACATTTAATAACTTCAGTCCTTGTTTTCCCGCTTGAGTCGCTTCTTTATACTTCGCTCTCAAAGAATTTTGAACGATCAGGAGGTTGTAAAGTTCGGCTTTTTGCAGGTTGTTATCGATCTTGGCTAAAGTCTTAACGATAAACTGCTCCGATTCTTCAAACTGACCGTTTAAATACTCGATATCTGCTCGTTCTCGATACAATGAAAACGCCAGGTCGTAGTGGGTCTGCCATACGCGATCGCTCAACCCTCCCATCCCCGCAATTAAATACTGTCGCGCTGCAACATAAGCGGTTGCCATTTTTGCTTTTTTAGCAGCTTCTAAATTCAATTGTGCTAATTGAATTTTCTCCGCTTCATCTTCGATAGATTCCCTCGCAACGTTCAAGTGATCGACTAATTCAAAAATTCTTTCCGTCCAATATTCCGGAGGCGTACTCGCCAACAGCATTCGACCGATTCGCAGGTGAACGGCTTTTTTATCCGCATCTTCGATTAAGGCGTAAGCGGCTTGTTGCACGCGATCGTGGAGGAATTTATAATTAAGAATTAAGAGCGGATTGATCGGTTGATTGTCATTTTCGTCCGATTCTCCCCCCGGTAAAATTAAACGATCTTCGATCGCAGGTAATAAATGTTGCAGGGTTTCTGAGGCTTCTTTTTCGTGAATGAGCGATAATGTATTCAAATCGAATTGGTTGCCCAAACAAGCTGCCAAGCGCAAGACTTCTTGAGTGGATTCGGGTAGTTTCTTCAGTTTACCCACCATCAATTCGATCACGTTATCTGTAATTCCAACCGCTTCGATGCGATCGATATCCCAATCCCAGCCGCCGACTTTTCCCGGTTGCGGCGGGATAAAGGTCAGCATATTTTCTTGATAGAGGGTTTTGAGAAATTGAATGACGAAAAAGGGATTACCTTGGGTTTTACTTTGAATCAGTTTTCCCAACCGTTGCACTTTCGCCAACTCGGCGTGAAGGGTTTCCGCCGTTAATTCGCAAATATGCTCTAAACTTAACGGTTGCAAAACCATTTTGTGAATGGTAGACCCCCGTTTTTCCAAGGCTTCGAGACTCATCATCAACGGATGGGTCGGACTGACTTCGTTATCGCGATAAGCTCCCAAAATTAACAACGATCCGATCGCCTCTTCTCCCATCATCAATTCCAGCAGTTTTAACGTAGCGGAATCGGCCCACTGGAGATCGTCGAGAAAAATCACGAGGGGATGTTCGCGATCGCAAAAAACTCGAATAAAGTTTTGAAAAACAAAATTAAAACGATTTTGAGATTCGTTCGGTCCGAGGAGTTGTACCGGAGGTTGCGGTCCGACAATAAATTCGATTTCCGGAATCACATCGATAATAATTTGGCCGTTGGAGCCAAAAGAATCGATCAATTTTGCTTTCCAAACCTCCAGTTCTCCCTCGCTTTGGGTTAATAGTTGTTGGACGAGTTCGGAAAAGGCCGAGACGATCGCCGAATAGGGAATACTCCGTTGAAACTGATCGAATTTTCCGGCAATAAAATAACCGCCATTGTCGCTAATTTGCTTGGAGATTTCGCGAACGAGGGCAGATTTTCCAATCCCGGAATATCCGGCGACGAGCATCAATTCGCTGCGACCTTGACGGGCATTCTCGAAGGCTTGCGCCAGGGTATTGAGTTCTTTTTCTCTCCCGTAAAGTTTCTGCGGAATTTGGAATTTATCGGAAATATCTTGGGTGGCGAGGGGAAAGGGTTCGATGCGATCGCTTTGTTCTAATTGTTTTAAACATTCTTCAAGGTCGATTCCCAATCCCCACGCACTTTGATAGCGTTTTTCAGGGGTTTTCGCGAGCAGCTTGAGAATGATTTCGGAGAGAATCGGGGGAATTTCGGCGTTAATTTCGTGCGGTGGGGTCGGTTGTTTGGCGAGGTGAGCGTGAACCAACTCCATCGCGTCCGTACTGGGAAAAGGGAGTTGTCCGGTTAACAACTCGTAAAAGGTGATACCGAGGGAATAAAAGTCGGTGCGATAATCGAGGGATCGATTCATGCGCCCGGTTTGTTCCGGGGACATGTAGGCGAGGGTTCCTTCTAAGGCATGGGGATTTTGAATCGTCGGGTTGTCCCGAGTCAGGATACTGGCAATACTAAAATCAATAATTTTGAGATCGCCCGTGGCGGGATTGAAAGTAATATTGGAAGGATTTATATCTTTATGAATAATATTGGCGGCGTGGATTTCACCCAGGCTTTGGGTAATTTGAACGGCTAAATTTAAAAATCCTAAGAGGGTGAATTTCTGAGAATTCATTAAGATTCTCAAGGATTCGCCGCCAAAATCTTCGAGAATGGTGACTAGGGTATTTTGATATTTTTCGAGAGCGTAAGCTTTGACGACGCTAGGGAGGTTGAGGCTACGGGTGATTTCGTATTCTTGTCGGTATCGGCTGATTTCTTCGGCGGTGGGATAGTCTTTTTTGAGAACTTTAAGAACGACGGGCTGTTTATCTTGCTCGCGGCGACCTCGATAGACGATCGAGCGATCGCTTTCGTAAATTAAGGCTAAAATTTGGTAGCCTGGAATGTCGATCATCGTCCGCAATCTCCTGCCGGGGTCATTGACTCAATTATGCCCAATTATAAAGTTGTGATTTCGACGCTGGGCTTAAAATTTGATAGAGGAAGTCATGGCTGAGGCGGTTAAATTCGGGGTTGGAAATGAGCGTAATGGGTACGGCTTAAGATTAAAAATTGTAACGACGATCGCCTCGGATCGAAGGTGAATCGAATTCTAGGCGATCGTCGCGGGAGGGCGATCGCGAAATTAATGGGCGAACTCGACCCCAGAAAAGACGATCGCCAACAGGGCCACCCCAAACGCCAAGCGATACCACACAAAAACAAAGGTGCTGCGTTTTTGCAAAAACTGGATTAACCAGGAAATCGCCGCATAGGAAAACACGGTAGACGAGAGCAACCCGACGCCGAGGGGGAGCAAACCGCCTTGGAGGGAGCCACTGGCGATCTCGGCGAGGAGGTCTTTGAGTTCGACGACTCCGGCGAGGGTAATGGCGGGAATGCCTAACAGGAAGGAAAAGCGCGCCGCACTGGCGCGATCCAAGCCGAGGTACAGTCCCGCCGTAATCGTCGATCCGGAGCGGGAAACCCCGGGAATTAAGGCCATGGTTTGCGCCAACCCCATCAATACCCCGTCGGCGAGTTCTAACTGTCCGAAGTGGCGTTTGCGCCGACCGATGCGTTCGGCGAGGGCCAGTAGGGCCGACATGACGATCGAGACGATCGCGATCGCCGTCAAACTGCGCAGGGTCTGTTCGTAAAATTGGGAGGCACTGGCTTTGAGCAGCAATCCCACACAGGCGATCGGGATCGTTCCCAAGATAATCCCCAAAACAATCCGAAAGTCCGGATCGTCGTATTCCCGACGAATTACGGCCCGCAGCGCTCCATTACTCAGATCGCCCAAATCTTGACGGAAGTACCATAAAACGGCGGCAATGCTTCCTAATTGAATCACCGCGCTGAACGAAACCCCCGGATCGCCCCATCCTAACAGTACGGGAACGACTTTTAAATGCGCCGTACTGCTGATCGGAATAAATTCGGTCAATCCCTGAACCATTCCCAAAATGAATGCTTCAAACCAATTCATCTCCGGAGGAGCGCTCAGTCCTGCAGTGGCACTCGGTTCGGCTCCGGTTAGGGGAGCCGCTACGGCGAGGGGGTGGCCGATCGCGATCGCGGCGATCGTCGCGAGCAAAGCTGCAATCCCCACGAATCTAACCCATTGAGTGCGAGAGAAAGTCATTAATCGTGCCTGTAGGTGTTGATGGTCCAACTGAAACGATCCTTCAATCGATGCTGCCCTGTTCCAGGAAGGGGGAATGGCGTCGAACGGTTCTCAAAGCAATCAAACCCTAGATCGCCGTCCGTGGCGAGCCAACGATAATATCCGTCATTCTATCTGTTTGTCGGGTCGGCAAAATCAGCAAAATCCCCTGGGTTACAATGCCCCCAAGGGGGATAATGCCTGTGATATCTTAAATAAGATGAAGTTACGTAAAGAATCTTAAAAAAATTGTTAAACGACACTTGGCCTCTGTCTACCGTTGTGGCTCAGTCCGTGAAAAGCGCGATCGACCTGCTCAAAACGAGGGTGGCTCAGTTGCCGATCGCCGAACGACAATGGATGTTTGGGGCGGCGGTATTTTTGGTCACCGTTCCCGTCTTTTTTGAAGCGCCCCTGGTGCGCTACGCCCCCCTGTGTGCCTGTTCGATCACTGGGGGGTGGTGGGCGATCTCTTGGGGGTTGCTCTCGCGCCGAGAGACCGAAGTGTGGGGAGATCTGCTGCTCGGCTTTACCGGAACCTGGTTGACCGGATCGATTTATTGGGGGGGACTGCGCTGGGAACCCTTGCTGCACCTGCCCGTAGAAGCCCTCGGCTTGCCGATCGCCCTGTGGTGTTTGTGGCGCGCTCGCATGGCCGTCGGCACCTGGTTTTACCTCGGCTCCCTGTTAGGAACGGCAGTCACTGACTTATATTTTTATATAGTGGATTTAATTCCTCACTGGCGCCAGCTCATGCACGGCGAACCGGAATTAGCCGGAGTGATTTTGAGCGCGGCTCTGGAACGGGTCAACAGCCCTGCCGGAACCGCATGGGCGATCGCCCTCGCCCTCGTTCTCTTAGCAACGGGCGCCATCCCTTTGCGCTCCCGTCACCTCCATTGGTGGGCTTTCGGGGGCGCGGTATTGAGTACAATTTTGGTAGACGGCCTTTTTTGGCTCGCAGCTTGGGCAGGTCGAGCGTAACCCCTCACTCCCAGTGGAGAACGGGGGCGAGCGATCGCTTCGAGACCCCACAATTACGATTGAGGACTGGCATCTACTCTTACAATTAAGAGCGTTAGGATCGACCATCGTTGATGCTGAGCCCGTGGTGACTTTTGCGAACACACCCCACCTGCTGCTCCGGACCGACTCTGGCGATCGTCAAATTCCCCTCGTCGAGGGGAGTTGCTGGACGATCGGACGCAGCGAAGATAATAACCTGGTCCTGTGCGACCGTTGGATTTCTCGCAATCATGCGATGTTGCAATGCATGGAAAGCGGGGAGTTCTATTTAATCGATTTAGGAAGTCGCAATGGCTCGTTTTTAAATGGAAGGCGCGTTAGCATTCCCGTCGTTCTCCAACACGGAGACCGCCTGACTTTCGGTCAAACCGAAGTCGAGTTTCGCGCGCCTTCAGAAAGCCCGGACGACCTGTCAGAAGATTTAGATTCTCAAGATTTTACCGTAACGGCGGCCTTGCACGTGCGGCGATTGATTTCGGTGATGGTCGTCGATATTCGTAACTTTACGGTATTGACCCGTCAACTCGACGAAAAAATTCTCTCCGAACTGATCGGGACCTGGTTTCGCTGTGCGGGCAATATCATTCGCGAAGAGGGCAGTTGGGTCGATAAATATATCGGCGATGCGGTGATGGCGGTCTGGTTTCACAGCACTCAAGAAGTCTCGGATAAAGAAGTGCTGCATATTTTTCGCGCCCTCAACAACCTCCAGCGCGTGACTGAGGAACTCAACCAACGTTATACCCTCCCGTTTCCCTTACGCATCGGCGCCGGGGTCAATACGGGATATGCGATGGTCGGCAATACGGGAACGGGCGATCGCCCGGACTATACGGCGTTGGGGGATACGGTCAATGCCGCCTTTCGGCTGGAGTCGGCGACGAAAGAAATTGGTTTAGATATCGCCTTGGGAGAAAAAACTTACCAGCATTTTTCCGCCTTGGGAGAACATGCGGGACTGTTCGATCGCCACGCCGTACAGCTTAAAGGATACGACACGCCGACGGTGACTTACGCTTCGTCGTTTGCGGCCCTCGATGCGTTCTTGAAAGGTCAAGGCTAATCGCGATCGTCCCCGAGGGCTCCGACAAATCTAAAGAAAACCTGTAACTAAAATGGTAGTCTTGAAGATAAAGGCTGTTTATAAGAGAGAGAGGAAATCGAAGATGAAAAGAGTGTTTCGCTGGGTGATGGCTTTGGCATTGGCGATTGGTGCGTTAGGTTGGTTGGGGCAAGCGCCAGAGGCGATCGCCGCCAACACGATGCCGACAAATGGGCAAACCCCCGTATTGCTGGCGGAAGCGACCTATCGCAATCCGGTGGATGACAAACTCTCTACCGAATTCGGCCAGAAACTGGACTTAAACAACACCAACGTTCGCGCTTTTCGCAAATATCGGGGCATGTACCCCACCCTCGCCCGTAAAATTGTGGCCAACGCCCCTTTTGACAAGGTCGAAGACGTTCTCGAAATGCCCGGATTGAGCGAGCGTCAAAAAGAGGTCTTGCAAGCGAATCTCGACAACTTCACCGTCACGCCTCCGACCCCCTCGTTAATTGAAGGGGACGACCGGATTAACAACGGCTTGTACTAAGCGCTTCAAGCCACGATCTCCAGCAAACCGTCAACGTCGTAGTTGGCGGTTTGCTTTATGTTTTGGGGCGATCGCAGCCAGACCCGGAAAAGGGCGATCTCGACCCCAATTTCTGTTAAGGTTAAGAACACCGCGCGCTAGCGTAGTGCAACTGCTCGAACATAAGGGGCGATTCTGAATTGGCCAACTCTTCCAACGGTGAGAACTTCCCCCACAGTGAGTTTCCCCCCGTCTTTGACGTCATTGTCGTTGGGGCAGGAGCTGCCGGACTGTATGCGGCTTTGTGCGTTCCCGAATCCCTGCAGGTCGGCTTGATTGCCAAAGATAGTTTGCCCTTATCTGCCAGCGATTGGGCTCAAGGGGGCATGGCGGCGGCGATCGCCCCCGAAGACTCCGCCTTACTCCACATCGAAGATACCCTCAAAGCCGGAGCCGGACTGTGCGACTGGGAAGCAGTCAAGTTCCTCGCCGAACGAGCCGGGGAATCCGTCGCGGCCCTGCTCGAACTCGGCGTCAGCTTCGATCGCGCCAGCCAAGGAGATTTAGCCCTCACCCTCGAAGCCGCCCATTCCCGACGCCGCGTCCTCCACGCGGCGGACACCACCGGACGGGCCGTGGTCAGTACCCTCAGCGCCCAGGTCTTGCGCCGTCCCAACATTCGGGCAATTCCCGGCGCCTTCGCCCTCGACCTGTGGCTGAATCCGACGAGCGGGCGCACTCAGGGGGTCGTCCTCGTCTACGGCGATCGCCTCTGGTGGGTCAAAGCCGGAGCCGTCGTCCTCGCCACGGGCGGCGGCGGTCAAGTCTTTTCCCAGACCACCAACCCCTCGGTCAGCACCGGAGATGGGGTGGCGATCTCCTGGAGAGCGGGCGCCATCTTGCGCGATTTAGAATTCGTTCAATTTCATCCCACCGCCCTCACCCAACCCGGCGCCCCCCGCTTCCTGATCAGCGAAGCCGTTCGCGGCGAAGGCGCTCACGTCGTCGATGCCAACGGTTACCGCTTTCTGTTCGACTACCACCCGGCGGGAGAACTCGCCCCCCGCGATGTCGTCAGTCGCTCCATTTTCTTGCACCTGCGGCATCTCGCCGACGGCGATCGACCGACCGACGAACCCCCTGACCCCTCGCAACGAGACCCGCGCGATCCGCCTCCGGCGTCGCCTAGCGATCGCGTCTGGCTGGACTTGCGACCGATTCCCGCCGCCAAAATTCGCCGTCGCTTTCCCAATATCGTCCAAGTTTGCCAGAAATGGGGCATCGACCCGTTTTCTCAACCGATTCCCGTCGCCCCCGCCGCCCATTATTGGATGGGTGGCATCCTGACCGATTTAAAAGGTTGCACCTCCATTCCCGGACTCTACGCCGTCGGCGAAACCGCCAGCACGGGGGTTCACGGCGCCAACCGTCTCGCCAGCAATTCCTTACTCGAATGCATCGTTTTCGGCGCTCAGTTATCCCAGGTTGAAATTGAATTTCCCGAAGGGAAAGACCCTTGCACCGCAAGCGGTACCCTCACCGCCGACGAACTCGGCGACCTCGACGCCCAACAGGCGACGTTGAGGGAGTTGCGTCGCGCCTTGCCCCATTTGGTCTGGCAAAGTGCCGGAATTTGCCGGGGACAGGCCATGCTGGACACGGCGATCGCCCAAATCGAAACCTGGCAAGCCGAGTTCTACCGCCAGCCCCTCAGTCAATCTTTACTCCACCTCACCCCCGCCCGTCACCTCGACTTGAAACTTCCCGAGGCCAACCGTCTCTTGCGCGATTGGGGTGAAACTCGCAATTTGCTCGATGTTGCTTACTTAATTCTGACCAGTGCGGCGTTCCGTAAAGAGAGTCGTGGCGGTCACTACCGTCTGGATTATCCGTCTCCGCTTCCCACCTGGCAAGTTCACACCCTCGTTAAAAATCGGCTCTGGAGTACCGTTCCCCTTTCTGCGGCGCCCGGGGAGCTTTCAGGCGATTCCTAACGAGCTGCGGACACTCTTCGTGGCACCCCTAGTGCATTTTTTACTCAAAACCCCTCTGCTGCTGGCATCCGTACGCGCAGGCGACGAACTCGGCCTACAAAATGCAACGAGTCCCCGCGCCACCCGTCCCGTCCGGGTTTCCTTTGTCCGCAGGCGGTTCGTATTCTTCAGCCACAAGAAGGGGAACGGGAGCACCGAGTTGCTCTTCAACCGCAAAGTGACCGTCTAGAGGTGTAGTTGTATTGAAAGCTACAACAGCCAGGAGGTGAAAACTCGTTAATAAAATTCCCGTGCTGGTAACTCTTGCCAAAGTAACCATAACACCTACTGTCTTACTGACAAGATCGAGGTTATGGCTCCAGTCTATCAGTAGGATCACTGACCTGTCCACCGAGGCATTTCTCGACCGTCGAATTTCTCTCCGTAAAAATACGTAAAACTTTCCAGCTCTGACAGATTGAAACGGCGTTTAGTCAATCTCAGCCTAAGAAAAGTTATCAAAATCGGATTTTTGGAGGGCTTCTTCCAATTTTCGCGTGAAAACGGTCAGATTTATTACAATTTACTTGAAACTTGCTTAAAAAGAGATTAAATTGACCTCCTTAACTCCGGTGATTTTCATAAAAATTAATATTAAAATCCGCGATCGCGAGGGCTATGGCGCCAATGCTCTCCCCCGTGTTTATCCTTAAACCCACCGTCAATTAGAAAAACTCATACTGATTCTTGCCGCGATGTTTCGCGCGATACATCGCTTCGTCCGCTTGTTTGGTCAGTTCGTCGGCATTTTCACTGGTGAGAGGATACAAACTGATGCCGATACTGGTAGTGACCTCAATTTCCGACTGCTCGACAATAAACGGGACGAGCAAGGCCCTCATGATTTTTTGAGCGACACTGGCAACATCTTGTTCCCGAGGAATTCCCGGTAAGATTACAGTAAATTCGTCGCCGCCGAGACGGGCGACCGTATCGCTAGAGCGCAAACAGCCTGTCAGGCGCTTGGCGACGCCTTCGAGCACGAAGTTACCAATATCGTGACCGAAATTATCGTTGATCGTTTTAAAGCCATCTAAATCGAGAAACAAAATAGCAACTAATTGATTGTTAAAACTCGCCCATTCTAATGCTTGATTTAAGCGTTCGTAAAATAATTTGCGGTTGGGCAATCCGGTCAAACTATCGTGATACGCTTGATGGCGCAAGTTTTCTTGAGATAGTTTGAGTTCTTCATAAGAATTGGCCAATTCTCGGGCCGTTTGTTTGAGTTGTTCCTCCATTTTTTTGCGTTCGGTGATATCGCGAATTACGCCGACTAAGAAGAGGTTACCTGCGGGGTCTTTATGCAGGGAACGTTTGGTGGCTAAATAATGGGTAAAACCTCGGGTATCGGTAAATTGTTCTTCGTGGTCGTGCGCTTCGCCGCTTTTGAGGACGAGTTCGTCTTGCTGCCAAAAATTATGGGCTTGTTCGGAATCGAGAAAGTCGTATTCTGATTTATCTAGAAGGGCTTCGAGGGGTTGGCCGACTAATTCGCAGTAGGCTTGGTTGAGGACGATCCATTTGTGATTTTTATCTTTGACAAAGATGGGATCGGGGATCGTGTTGATAATTTGGTTGAGAAAGTCTTTGGATTCGGCAAAAGCGCGTTTGAGTTTTTCTTCTTGGTAAGCGATATTGGCGGCGATCGCCCCAGTGGAACCGAGGAGGGTGATTAAGGGGGGGATCGAGGGAATCCACCACCCCCATAAAAACCAGAGGAAGGCGCTACCGCCGAGGACGCCGAGGGCGCAGAGGAGGGCGCACAGCAGCCACAAGGGCGATCGCCACTTCCAGGCGATCGCCGCCCCGACCACGGACCATCCCAAGATCCATAACCCTTCAGTCGCGTCATTCCAGACTCGGATGTAAGGCGATCGCCCGTCTAAAGCGGCGCTGAGAATCTGGCCGAGAAAATTGGCGTGGAGTTCGACCCCAAACACCTGTTCTTGGGGATCGAGCAAGCTGCTGGTGTAAGGGGTGTCAAAAAAGTCTTTAATGCTGGTCGTGGTCGAACCGATGAGGACGACGCGATCGCGCATCCAACTTTGCGGGACGCGATCCTCTAGCACCTCGGTCAGGGACACGCGCAGGTAGCCACGGCGCGCGGGGGGTTCGCCCGGGGTCTGCCCAGGAGAATCGCCCGGTGGCGGAACGTAAAAATTCGCCAACATTTGATAGCCGCCATCGTCGGCGCGGACGTAGCCGCCGTCGTTTTCGTGAAAAATATTGAAGGTCGCGCGCCCCAGACGAAAGGAATAGACCCCGACCCGTTCGATTTTGACCCCCATCGGCTGCAAGTATTGCAAGGCGAGTTTAAAGGCAAAACTTTGCTGCCAATTGTTGTTTTCGTCGGCTAAATAGATGAGATTGCGGCGGACTTTGCGATCGTCGTCGAGCATGACGTTGTTAAAGCCGACGCGACCTTGAGATTTGAGGATTTCGGGGGCGGGAACGCCGGGTTGCAAGCGTGTGGGGAGCTGCTCGATCCCGATCGCGTTCGGGGTTTGGGCGAAAACCCGTTGTAATTCTGGGTGACCGGGGGCGACGGGTAAATCGCGAAAAATATCTAAGCCGATCGCCCGGGGTTCGAGAGCGGCAATTTTTTCGATCGCCCGAGCCATGGTGCGATCGGAAATTGGCCATTGTTGGAGTTGTTGTAAATCGGCTTCTTCGATCCCGACGATCGTGATGCGAGAGTCGTGGGCGTCGGGCGATCGCAACAAAAATAATTGGTCGTAAGCGGCCCATTCGAGGGTTTGCAGCAGCCCCAAGGCGCGCAAACCGATGATGACTCCACCCACCCCCCCGGCGACGACCAGCAATCTACGCAGGCGATTGAAGGTATCGGCAGCCTGTTGCCACAAGGGAATCGGGGGGGTGGGCGACTTGAGGATCATGGAGCGTGGAATCCATTAACGAGTGAAGCTTGGATCGTGCCGCCAATCCCTCGACCTCGCGAGGCGATCGCCCTAACCAACCCCGGGATTCTCGTATAGCCTACCTTACGGTAGGAGAATTGCCGGGGAACGAACCGGGAACGGCCCGGCTTCCAAGATCGAGATCGGCAAGCGAGAGAAAAGCTGGCAAGAAACACCGAGCTTGAAAAGCGTCGCACCCTTGAAGAATTGTTCGCAGAGCATTTCAGCCCTAGCATGTTTTTTTTGAAGATCGGCCCGTGGGCAAAGTTCCAGCCCACCAGACCGACGTGGTTCGCAGCCTGGGAATTGACTTGGGCATTCGCGCCAACCCGCCCGAGCGACCCGCCGGGACGGTTCGCAACCTTCGCCCCCGTCCTCCCCCGTCGGAGGCAATCACGAGCGAGAATGCAACTTGACTGAGGAGCGTTGGGCCGCTACGGAAGACGAACTGGCGATCGAGCGGCGGGTGGCTTCGACAAACTGACCGACTCGAATCGGATCGATCGGCTCGTCGATTTTGCCGTGACGCTTGAGCGAACTGCACACGATCGCCCCGTCAGCCGCTTGCATCAGGGTCGAAATATTTTCCCAAGACGCCCCACTGCCGATAAAGACAGGGGTTCCGCGAGCGGCAGCCCTCGCCAGTTCGAGATCTTCGAGAGTCGGCGGACTGCCCGTCGCCCATCCCGAGAGGATAATCCCGTCCGCCAAACCGCGTTCGATCGTTTCTTGCACGGCAGTGGTGAGGTTGGGAGAACCTAACGGACGGGCGTGTTTGACTAGAACGTCCGCCAAAATCTTGACATCGGCCCCCAATTCCCGTCGGTAGCGCAAGACTTGGTGGGCTTGTCCTTCGATCAACCCTTGATCGGTGGCCATCACTCCGGTCAAAACGTTGACTCGGATAAATTTGGCCCCCACACACGAGGCGATCGCCAACCCACTCAGAGCGTCGTTGCGTAATACATTAATCCCGATCGGCAAGGTCACTAAATTCATGACCCGTTGCACGATCAGCGTCATCGCGCTGACCACGGCGGGATCGACCTGTCCGGCGGTAAACGGAGCGTCGAAAAAGTTCTCGATGATAATGCCATCGACGCCACCCGAGGCGAGGGCCGTGGCTTCTCGTTCGGCTCGCTCAATGACTGCATTGAGATTGCCTCCCCATCTCGGCGAGGTGGGCAGAGGCATTAAGTGGACGACACCAATAATCGGATTCGGGGTTTTGAAGATTTGAGTTAAATCCACGTTTTTAGAATGTAGACGCGGCAGTAGAGTTGGCTCAAGTGACATCCTCCCGGCGCTGACCTTACGGGTAGAGCGCGGGCTTCCCAACCTCACGGTTGGGCATTCCTGCCCCACGCCACTTATCTAGCCAAACCATAGCTGGTCTGACCCCGACAGATCGACTTGACAGGCGGTTTCCCCTTCCCAGAGTCCCTGGGTACAGCGTGGTGACAAAAGCTTGCCTTTGTACTGCGAAGTTTGACCCACCCACAGCCACCGACCATCGCTCGGTGTTTCTGGATGGAACCGCTCTCTAAAACTTACTCAAACTTAAGTGTATGATGTTTAGTTCCTAGCTTGGATCTTCCGAGACCTTTCCATCACTAGGCTTACACGGCTGAGCTCTCCGCGTTTTCTAGATTAATTGCCGCATTTAAGTCACGATCTATGGAGACGTGACAGTTCGGACAATCATACTGTCTTCGGTCCAGGGGCATTTTTTGTCGGTGTCCGCAGTTAGAGCAGATCTGCGAACTGGGATACCACGGGTCAATCAATGTTAATTTGCTCCCATACCACTCGCATTTATACTCAAGCTGACGACGGAACTGATCAAACCCACCATCCGCAATCGCACCAGCCAGCTTGTGATTTTTGAGCATCCCTGACACATTTAAGTCTTCAATTTTTACTTCGCCGTGGTTCTTGGCTAAGTAAGTTGTTAACTTGTGTAAATAGTCGGCTCTAATATCGGCGATGCGTCGGTGGGCCTTAGCTAATTTGACTTTAGTTTTTTCTCGGTTTTTACCTCCTGTTTGACGGCGACTTAGTTCTTTCTGGAGTTTGGCCAGTTTTTTCTGAGCCTGACGATAAGCTTTCGGATTGGGATAGATTTTACCATCGCTCAGGGTCGCTAGAGTTTTGATTCCTACATCTACCCCAATCCGCTCTCTATCCCCCCTTCGCCCCCCTTTCAAAGGGGGGTTGGGGGGATGGTTCAAAATCAATTTTGAAGGCAATATACCAGTCCCCTGCTCGTTTACTTATCGTGACGTTTTTGGGATGGACTGGCGGTAACTGTTCGTGGCTTTTTACCCAACCGATCCGAGGTAGCTTCACCCAATCACCGGAAACTTTAATGCTTCCTTCCAGGTAAAAACTCTCTTTGACATTCTTTTTTTTAAACTTAGGGAAACCTGTTTCTTTGACTTGCCAAACTCGCTTAAACGCTTGATTGAGGTGACGCAACGCTTCTTGAGGGCTACATTTGGAAACCTCATAGTACCAAGGATTCTGACTTTTTACCTCGGCGACTAATCTTTTGTGTAAGTCTATAGTACTCGGGAGTTTACCTCCGGCTTCTAATGTTTCCTTACAGGTAGCCAGTCCCCAATTCCAAGCGTGTCGAGCGACTCCTGCGTGTTTCGCCATCAGCGTTCGTTGTCGGTTATTTAAGTCTAGTTTGGTCTTAAAGCCTTTCACTGACTTTTTTTAACTCCTCAACAATCTTTTTGTTCGGCTAACTTCAGCTACCATAAAGACTAGCAGAAAACAATGGAGATGGTGAAATCCGCGATTTTTGCGGCTTCGGTCCTTCTAAACTTACTCAGATCTTTGTTTTAGCATAAAAAGTGAGTAAGTTTAAGAAACTTTAGGTAGAAATTTAAACCCTATTTTTAACCCCCTAACTTCGGTTGTCAAGGTTCGATCCCGTTCCCAGAATTTGGAGGTCTCGGCCAAGCCTGACATTCACTCTCAATCTAGTCAGTGGTTAGCTGATAGAATTGTTGTAGCACAAATAGGCTACAGCTCTGGCGAGAGGCGGTTTGGGGTTCGGCTGACTCAGCAAGAATTGGACAAGCTAAAACGCAACGCGCAGGAACGGGGGATATCCTAGTGCGGAACCGATCCGGGACGCGATCGAGAAGTTCCCGAATCTACCTGCTTTGGGGGCATCGTAGACCCGAAGGGGCTTCTCGCGACCCCGCCGGGCAGGCATGAGGGATTGATGTATCCCGACGTTCATGCTTCGCATAGAGCGCCGGATCGATCGCCCCTAAAACTCCCCACGAGTTAAGGAATTTCCATTTTACCAAGAACTGGCCACGACGCGGGCCCGAGGCTAGCCCTTTCTGGAGAATCGACGCCGTGAACGTACTGGCAATCCTACTGACGCTTTTTACGGTTGCATTGCTCGTTTTGGAAGTCAGCTTGCGCTGGGGACTGGGATTGGGCAATCCTCCCCTGTACCTTCCCGACGACGAGATCGGCTATTTGCTCGCTCCCGACGCCCGAGTGCGCCGCTTTGGTCGTCGGATTGAAATTAATCAGTATTCTATGCGCTCGGGTCCGATCGCCCCCGTTCCAGCTCCCGGAACGACCCGCGTGCTGCTGTTGGGCGATTCGGTCGCCAATGGCGGTTGGTGGACCGACCAAGAACAGACGATTTCCGCCCTCATGACTCGTCAATTGGAGCAGACGGAAGTCTTGAACGCTTCGGCAAATTCTTGGGGACCGCGCAACGAATTGGCCTACTTGCGGCGCTTTGGTACCTTTGGGGCCCGCATTTTAGTCTTGCTGCTCAATACGGACGACTTGTTCGGGGGCCGCCCGACACCCCAACTCGTCGGCGTCGATCGCAACTACCCGATCCGACGACCCATCGGGGCGATCGGCGAATTGCTCGAACGCTACGTTCTACCGCGTCCGCCCCTTCCGGAGTTACCGAAGGAAAGCGGCGATCTCGTCGGGATCAACTTGGAGGCGATCGCCCACATCCATCAGATCGCGATCGCGCGCGATCTTTACTTCTTACTCGCTCTGACGCCCCTGCGTCGCGAACTCGGCGAACCCGGTCCGCGCGATTACGAATGGACGTTGCGATCGCGCCTCCAGACCTTGAGTGAAGAGCGCCACATCCCCTATCTCGACTTCCTCGAACCCTTTAACGCGATCGACAACCCCGCTACCCTCTATCGCGACCATATCCATCTCAGCCCCAAAGGGAACGAGTACGTCAGTCGCTCTCTCGCCGAAAGAATTTTAGAATTGAGATCGAAGCTCTCCAATTGAAGCCAAAAGACCAACGGAAGCAAGGATTTTTCCGACTCCCGACTCCCTAGACCGGAACCGATCGCGGCTGCACGCAACTGAGATATTCCGTATCCCACATCTGACCGTCGAGGGCCATTTGTTCGATCGCACTCGCCAACCGCAGCGCCTTGAGCGCCTGTTCGCCCCCTACCGACGGTTGGTGACCGCCGCGAACGCAGTTGACAAAATGCTCCAACTCTGCATGAAGCGGTTCGATATTACTCGTATATACTTTTTCGATTAACCCATCTTGTCGATAGAGAACCTGACCGTATTCGGTCATGTAATCCGCCGTCGTTTGGCGGTGAATTAAGATTTCATTATTAAGAAAATCCGCTTCGGTTAGAGAATTTTTACAATGGGCGACAATCGAGCGAATCTTGCGGTGGGTCACCTTACTCGCCGTCAACGTCGCGACCATCCCGTTCGCAAATCCTAACGTTGCCGTCACGTAATCTAAATAAGGAGAAGCTGTCGGTCGATCCTTGCACGCCCGACTGCCACTCGCCGTCAAGCGAACCACCGGAACTGCAGCCAACTCCAAAAGTAAATCGATATCGTGGATCATCAAATCCAACACTACCGACACATCGTTCGCCCGATGGGAATACGGACTCATGCGATGGGCTTCGAGAGCGAGTAACTCTTCGGTTTTGAGAACCTTACTCAGTTCTTGAAACGCCGGATTGAAACGTTCGATATGACCGACTTGGAGAATGCAGCCGAATTCGGCAGCCGCATTGACCAACAACTCCGCCTCGTTAATGCTGGCGGCGATTGGTTTTTCGATTAAAACGTGAATTCCCGATTCCAAGCAATTCATACCGACTTCGTAATGCAAGCGAGTCGGTACGGCAATGCAAACCGCATCCACGTGGGGAAGTAATTCCCGATAATCTTCAAAAAAACGAATTCGATACTTACTCGCCGTATCCAAACCGCGTTCGACATTAATATCGGCGACACCGACCAATTGAACGTCTTTGAACAGACTCAGAACGCGGGTATGATGCTGTCCCATGTTCCCCACCCCGATTACCCCAATGCGGAGGGGTTCCGATTGGGTTCGTTGCGGGTAGGGTGTTGACTGCCTCGCTGACATGCGTTTATTTTGCACTCCTGGAATTCTCCTCCACCACCACGGGGCCAGCGCCTAATCAAGCCTAGGCATTAGCCGTCTCGAATCATCCAGATGTTATCACAGGCTATCATTTTGTGAAGAATTTCAAAGTTTGAGGAACCCGGGCGATCGCCCGTTCTCGCCTCGCACTTGAAACCCCTTGAGATCGGCGCGGGTCACTGACGGCAAACTCCTCTTGCGAGAGAGGCAAGCGATCGGATCGAGAGGAGTGGTTCGCCGCCAGTAGAGGACCCGCGATCGATCTCAACATTTCCCCTTCCCTAACGAGAAGTGGAGGAATCGAACTCACTGATTTCGTCGTAAGGACAGTCCTGATAACCTCCGACGATCACGATAAAGTCGTCGAAGTCGCGGTCTTGGTCGGAAGCGCGAACGAGGGCTTCTCCGGTATCGTCCCAGCGAATGAGCGCGCCTTCACCGTTGGCGAGGGCCGAAAAATCGCCGCGAAACTCCGCCTGACGGCGGCTGTTGGGATTTTGGGCGTCGGTGGAATATAACAAATTAACGGGTCTGCCGTTGTAGCTCGATTCGAGATAGAAAGCATAACGAGTATTGGCTTCAAACTCGAATTCGACTAAGGGTTGGGGAACCGTATTGCCGGGAGTTCCCAAAAAGTCCTGGCTTTGGGATTGTCCGGTATCGTCGGTGTAGGTCGAGGGACGTTCCACCGTTTGGGCGCGGTCTGAGGGTTTGACTTCGACGAGCAAGGGAGTTTTGACCCCGGTCTCTAAATTAATGACCCCAAAGGTGGATTGAAACGCCCCGTTAGACTCGGCAAATTCAAATTCGACGATCGTATCGACATCAAATTCAATGCCGCCATTGCCAAATAGATCGCGGGCTTGGGCCGGGCCGGAAAAACTGCCGAGTAACATTCCGGCGATCGCTCCCCAGAGCAGGGGGCGGCTTTTCAAGCCACGTTTAGATCCTATAGATCCTAATAGTTGCATAATCCGGTCACTTCTCCTGAGCAAAAGCGAATCGAGGGTATACGGAAGGGATGGAACGCATCAGCCTTACCACGGTCGCGATTCCGGTCCGCCTCTGAGGATGTTGGCTTGTTCCTCGTCGATACTGTCGAGAAATACCCGAGCTTCTTCCACGAGACGATTGAGGCGTTCGGCATAAGGGTTGACGCATTCGGCTCGCGATTGTCGGCGGGCAAAGCGGCGGGGTTCTTCGGCGGCGGCGCGTTCGGCGGCTTCGTAATCGGCTTTGGCGCTGTCAATTTCCGAGGCGAGTTCGGAAGCGCGCGCTAGCACTTGAGGGTCGATGCTGGAGGTTTCGCCCCCGAGTTGGGGAACGGTGTTGTTCCAAATATGAGTTCCGGTAATATCAGATTGATTGGGGGGGTTGGCGATCGCGGATAACGATGCCAAGGTACCGACGAGAACGCAAGAGGCGATCGCCCACCCCAGAAATTTAATAGGTCGCATAAATGCTTCTCCGATAGCAGCAACAAGAATTAGAACTTGAAGGAAAAGCCCGTTCCCAACACAAAGCGGGCGCCATCTCCGGCGCCAGTGATGTCGCGCACTGCCGGGGTAATCACGAAAGGAACGTTTTTCAACGGGACTAAGGACGCACCGATCGCCAAATCTTGACCGGTCCATTCCACGATCAAACTCACGGGTTCGGCGACGCGCAAAGCCGCACTCCCGAAGACGCCGACGGTATCGCGATCGTCGTCTACGTCGTCTTCGGTGCGGAATTGTCCGTTACCGACCCCCGCACTGAGGGCCAGACGGCTTAACGGTAAGGAAATATCCTCGCGCAAGCGGAAGATCTTACTGCCGACGGCATAAAATGAGTTTTTAAAGTCGTGTTCGTCGCCGAGATTGAGCGCGCCGTTCCAACCGACGGCGATCGCGAAATCTTCGGGTAAGCGGCGGTGAACTTTGACGTTAAATCCCCCGGTTCCAAAGTCGCGGTTGGTTCCCAAACTGGCTAAAGCATAGGAAATTTCGACCCCGACGGCTTCGGTGGCATCTCCCAAACCGATGCCGACCCCGATCGCCCCGTCTAGATCGCTATCGTTACCGTAACGGGTATCAGTTTGGAAAGTCGCATTGACAAATCCGGTGAAATCGTCAGCGCCGAACGCTTGCGGGTTGACGATCGTAATCGAAGGCGATCCGCGATAGAAGTCCCGTTCCACTGGGATGACTTCCACCGATCTCAATCGTTGTTGGACGTTATCGACCTCCGCATCGGAAGGAACGACATTCGCCGTGGGCGATTGCTGTAATTGTTTCGCCGGGGCGGGTTGGGGGTTGTCGATATAGGTGACTCGCGGCCCGGACTCTCGTGTGAAGGGAGAGACGCTGGGAGTAGGGGCGGTTCGCGAACCGCCCCTACTCACCGAAGACGGTTCGCTTCTCATGCGATACGCCGAAGACGGTCCGCTTCTCATCCGATCGTCTGGCGGGACGACTTCCGCCACGGGAAGCGGGTTCGTGGTGGCTTGGGCGACGATCTTCTGGGAATCGCCCTCGTTCCCTTGTCGGTAGCGATCGCTCAACGGGGCGATCCGGCGTGCGGACGGACGGGAGCGAATCTCAGTCGCCGGATCCTCGGCGCTGACTAAATCGTCCGGAGGTAAAGGGGATTCGGACGCTACCGCGACGGAGGCTGTATCGTTCGCGGCGGCGGGGGGATCGGGCGCCGATCGCGGCGAATGACTCCAATTCGGTTCGACGGCGAAACTTTGCGCCGGGGCGATCGACACGACAGGTACGGGCGCCTCTGTCACTTCCTGTCGGGAAGACTCGCTCGTATTGTGGCGGGACTCCGGCGAGAAGGACGGGTTATTTTCCGCACTCGCTTTAGATAAGAAACCTTGGGCAATCAAGACGGCCAAGGTTAAAATTGCAGTTTTGGATACACGCATAACGCACGAGAATTTTCCAAAAAATAGGGCTGCCACCTACTGTTACGTCCCGGCGATAGAATTTCAGGAAAAATGCTCGTGAGATTGCTGTTGAAAAACGATCGCGCGATCGCTTCGTTTGAGGAAACTTTTGAGGGCGATCGCCGTCTTAATCTACGGAGTTTTAGATTTTAGATTTTAGAGTTTTAGATTTTAGATTTTAAGCCTTTTCAACTTAAGAAGATTTTGAAGCCTGGACGGCCTGACTGACGGGCGATCGCGGCTTCCTCAAACTGGCGCTCGCAAACCGAATAAAAATGCTATCCATCGGCTGCTTATCAATCGTTGCAGCAGCCAATGGATAGCACCGTAGCGGCGATCGCGAAATGGCCTTTCAAGGCGATCGGAATCGCGTTTAAATCCGATCCCGATCGCCTTCCCCTTGAATGCTGATTGACTCGGCGCGATCGATCGCCGTTCTCATTTCAGTCGCGGGCGATCGTCTAACCGAACGTCGAACTATTCCAGCCCCACATCGACCCTTTAGCATCGGCAAATTCAATATAAATCCGATTTTTTGGCACCCCCAAAGCCGCATTAATTTTCTGACAAAAATCATCGCTCATTGCTTTAGTTTGCGCCGAACTCATCGAACCAATACTTTTGACTTCCAAATAACAAACGGGTTCGTCACTCGAACCGGCAAAAGTCATCGGTACGCCCGCTTCTAACGCCGTCATTACATAAGATTCCGGCTTGCTAAAATGCTTGGCCATGCTCGCCGAAAGGTCTTTGAGCAAGGCATCGACTTGCGCTCGATCCGGTTCGCTAACAGAGGTTTTAACTTTAATTAAAGGCATAATCGATCTCGATCGAACAACTCACAAAAATCGCAGTCAAATATTGATGTTTCGCCCTAGAAGATCGTCTACCCAACTCAGAGTTTTGTCATTTCTAATCCTGGCGATCGTCGAGGGCGATCGTCGAGAGGGCGCTACGGACTTGCCAACTCCAAGCGGGTAAGGTTTTCGCCCTCCAGAGGGGGGACGGGCGACGGCTGAGACTTAGCCCCCGTAATTCCAGCCCGTACTTTCTAACAACAACGGTTCGCCTTCCCGGTGGACGCCTGCAGCGACAACCTCTCCCACGAAAACCGTGTGATCGCCTTTTTCCACGGAACCGACCACGCGACATTCGACGTAACCGAGAGAATCCGAGATAATCGGACAGCCCGTTTCGCCCAAATAAAACTCGACATCTTCAAACTTATTGCCAACCCGGCGTTGGGGCTTGAAAAACTTCTGGGCTAACTCTTTTTGGTTGGCTTCCAACACGCTCAACGCAAAGACCCCACTCGCCTTAATCATGGCATGAGAACCGGAATCGCTTTTGACGCAATTGACCACTAACGGCGGTTGGAACGAAGCTTGCATGACCCAACTGGCCGTAAATCCGTTCACGTTGTCGCCTTCTTGAACCCCGCAGATATAGAGTCCGTGAGGGATTTTGCGGAGGATAGTTTTTTTAGCTTGTTCGTCTAGCAAGGCTTTACCCAATTTTTCTCTACTCTAGTGTTTAGTGTATTATGTTTGCTCTTTACGGGGACGAAATAGGTGGGTGTGTTCCGGATGGTAAAGACGCGATCGCGCGGTGGACTCTTGCTCCAGTTCCGGACTGCGACCCGCCGCCAATGCGGGAGAAATCACGTACATCGTCGTCCGTTCTAACTTCGCCGCTTCCGTCGCTTGCGCCATCTCTCGCAAGGGAACCCGGATAATTTGCTCGTCGGGCCAGCCGAGGCGATAACAAATGGCGACGGGTATGTCCCCAGGATAATGTTGCATCAATTTGTCCTGAGCCGATCGCACGTGGCGAGCCGCCAAATAGAGGCACAAACTGGCGCGATGGGCCGCCAGAGAGGCGAGTTCCTCAGTGTCGGGAACCGACGAGGCGCGACCGGAGATCCGAGTGAGAATAATCGTTTGCACCAATCCGGGGACGGTCAACTCGACCCCCAATTTAGCGGCGGCATCTTGATAGGCACTAATGCCGGGAATAATTTCAAAAGCGATCCCCGCTTCGGCTAAAGCTTGCATTTGCTCGAAAATTGCACTGTAGAGGCTCGGATCTCCCGAATGCAAACGCACCACCGATTTACCTTGACGGACGCGATCGACCATCATCGGTAAAATCTGTTCGAGGGTTTTATTCGCCGTGGGAATGCGTTCCGCATCCGGGCGAACCCCTTCCAAGACCTGACGGGGGACGAGGGAATCGGCAAACACGATCGCATCTGCCCGCGACAAAATTTTATAAGCTTTCAGCGTTAGCAAATCCGGATCCCCCGGACCGGCCCCGACAATATAAACGGCGGGGGCGAGAGGGGTTTCGCTAGAGTTTTCGAGGGAAGGGAGAACAGTTCGTGTCATGCCAAAAAAAAGTAAGTTTCCATTGCCAGACCTGCGGGGAGGCCCAACTGGATTCAACCGGAAAGGGTAGATGCACCCTGGTTTTTAGCCTAGATGTTTGTTCTAGGGTTTTTTTATGGGTAAACGAATTCCAAAGAAGACAGATAGTCTTTAACCCGGTAATTACTGGTAAAACCTAGTAATACTGTGTATTAGGTGCTATCTTACCTGGCTCTGGCTAATTGCCAGAGATTGTTTTCAAGAAGACATTGATACTGCCATTAGCATCCCGGTCGATTCTATGGGAGCAATTGGGGCAGATAAATTTCTTAGAACCGCCTAGCCGATTGTGAATCTGCCCGCATTTTGAGCAGGTTTTGCTTGTATATTCTTCCGTGACTTCTATTACCTGGCAGCCTCGTTTAACCGCTTGGTGAACCAGCCTCTGTTTAAAGCGGTAGTGCGCCCAAGTGAGCAAAGAACGTGCTGTTTTATGGTTAATCTTTCGCTTGGCTCTGTAGACCATAGACGATGACTTAAAGTCGGGAATAATGACCTGGGAGTAATTAGAGGTCAAGAAAGCAGCAGTCTTTTTGTGACATTCATCAACCAGGTTTCTAATTTTTATTCTTAGCTGCCGAGCCAGCTTTCTTAGCTTGAATCTTTTGCGCTTATTGTCTCTACCTTTAGCTTTAGCAGTTTCTGACTGAATCCGATCTAAACGCTTACAGAGCTTGACAATGCGCGAGATTGAGCCGTTGCCTAGTTCAATGACCTTGTTGCCGTCAAAACCAGTCAAAAAAGTTCTCACTCCAGGGTCTAGGGCGATCGCCTGTTGATGAGGATTGGTCAGCCCTTCCTCTTCGACGGTGTAGGTTATAAACCATCTACCTCGATCCAAAATGACATTAAAATCGCTCGGAATCGCTGCTGGTATTTCTTCACTGGCATTAACTTTTAGCTCCTTTAGCTTAATTCCTGACTCGGTTTTATGCGTTGGGTAGGTCGTACCCCCTCTCCAGTTTTGAGACTGTAACTTAAAGGATGAAACGGGTTGACGGCAACTCCGAAACTTTGGCCTCAGCTTGTGTTCTTTGGGAGTGTTTTTAAAGGCGGCATGAGCGTCGAGCACCGCCGCTCCACGCAAATTAAAGGGAGTTGAATTTACCCATTCCGGGATCTTCGACATCACCACCTGACGCAAGTCATAAGCACTAGGTAATTTAAGCCCTTCAAAATAAGTATCGCGTAATCTTGCCATTCCGGCGTTATAGCAATATCTGCTAGCTGCCAGCCACTTGCGCCAAGTCATCTTTAATTCGGTTTCAGGGTAAACCCGGATCTTCTTTGATTTGAGACTTGTATTTCCTGAGTCCATAGAGTCGGTAAGAGAAGACGTGAACGATTGCCAGTATGTCTTCCACCATTTCTCTTTCTGGACTAAGTTCTGTGTTGTTGCAAACCACGAGTTCTGTATGGTTGAGTTCGCAAATCCATTTGAGCAACTCAAATCCAAATCTTGCCAATCTGTCTTTGTGCCCGACCACAAGCTGTTCGACATCTCCTGACATAACTCGTTCCAGAATGGCTTTAAATTTTTTTCGATTGTAGTTGAGTCCTGACCCGATTTCTTTGATGACTTCGGCTCTTGGGTAGAGGCAAAGTAGGTAATCTGCTTGCCGGTCAAGGTCTGCTTTTTGCTTGTGACTGCTGACTCTGGCATAGATGATCCTGGCTCTATTTTTCTTTCCGTCAATCGAGGATATGTCATACCTGCGATGTCCAGAGGGAATTCTAATTGCACGTATTTTTCCTTGTTTGTCCCAATTTCGCAGGGTCTTCTCAGAGACTCCGAGAATTGCTTGCGCTTCTTTCGGGGTGACATATTTTTTCGGCATCTTGGTGGTAAAAATTCACAATTTAATCCTACCACTTTGGATGGCTAATTTTCCGGAATATTCTGGAAAATTAGCCATCAGCCACCCCGTCAGTCGTCGCCGACGACATCCGGTAAGCGTCGCTTGAATCCGTACAGCCAAACCAACCCCGCGACGCCGAAGAGGATTCCTAAAAGGCTGACGAGTTGGGCGATCCGGATCGGACCGAGCATGAGGCTGTCGGTTCGCAAGGCTTCGATCCAGATGCGACCGCTACTGTAGGCGATCGCGTAGAGTAAAAACAAGCTTCCGGTTTTGAGAAACGGCTGGCGTAAGTCCCGCAAAAACAGGGTCAGCAGCAAGATAAAGACGCCCAAATCCCATAACGATTCGTAGAGAAAGGTGGGATGAAAGTAATCGAATTCGAGATATTGGGGCGGTCGCGCCAGGGGAGGGATGTAGAGTTTCCAAGGTAATTGGGTGGGTCTGCCAAAGGCTTCGGAATTGAAGAAATTGCCCCACCGTCCGATCGCCTGACCGAGAATCAGAGAGGGCGCCACTAAATCCGCCAGTTGCCAAAAGGAAATCTTCCGGACGCGGGCAAAAATTGCCGCAGCGATAACCCCGCCGATAATGGCGCCGTGGATGGCAATCCCCCCTTGCCAGATCGCGAAGATATCTAAAGGATTGGCGGCGTACTGTGGCCAATGAAAGGCCACGTAATACAATCTGGCACAAGGAATGGCAGCTAAGACCAAATAAAGGGTTAAATCGGCGAGTAAGTCCGGATTGACCTGGCGGCGTTTGGCAAGCCCTTGGGAGAGGGTGAAGCCGATTAACACCGCCATTGCAATTAGCAAACCGTACCAGCGAATCGTCAACGGACCGAGTTTGAAGAGAATCGGTCCGGGAGAGGTGAATTGAAAGCCTAAAAGTAAGGTGGGGATATCCATGGAAGCTATGGGAGAAGATGGCGCCTGCAAGACAGGAACCGGGAAGGACGGGGGCGCGATCGCGACGACGAGAATTTCGGCGTCCGGTTAGTGGGAGACCGGGTGGGATTGAATTTGAGCGATCGCCCATTCAAAGGTTTCGAGGACTTGTTCGAGGGAACTATCGTCTTGCAAGGTCGAGAGGGGAAAGGTCGGCAACCGGGTTTCCGTCGGATCGGCAGGGAGGGACAGACCGATCGAACTCATGCGACCGCGCAGTTCCAACCATTTCTCCTCGCGATCGAACGGCGGTTGGGATCCGTAGGCGATCGAGGAAAGGAAAAACTCGCCTGAAATCCCTACGGTAAACAATGCCAGAGGTTTGCGCCCTTTTTGTTTGAGTTTGGCGGTAAATCCGCCGTAAGTATCTCCCGTCCCCCAAACGACTTCCACCTGCGGTTCGCGACCGCGAACCCATTCGTGAATTTTGCGGGCCATGACCGCTTCTTCCGTTCCCTGACGGGCTTCAAATTCCTGGAAGAAAGAGGCTTCATTCCACCTACGCCGTTCGCGAGTGGCACTGGTTTTCTTCTGTTGCGCTTCCGCCGTTTGCCCAATCACGCGCGGAACCAGGGTTCTCAAGCCATCTTGACTGACGTACTGCTTGATCTCCAAGGCGAGAACTTCCGTGGGGTCGAGTTGTTCGTTGAGAAATTCGACTACCCGGCGCAGTTCGGGGGCAATTTCGTCGGCGACGAAGACGAGGCGCAATTTCCCCGCTTGCAAGTTGGTTTTCACTTTTTGCCAAAAGCGTTCTTCGTCGGCGTCGCTACCGAGAAATTCCTCAAATACTTGTTCGGGGTCGCGTCCGCCATCGCGACAGTTGGCTTCAAATTGAGCGACGATCGATTCCAGGGGCCAGTAAAGTGACACGTTGGCGGCGTAGTCGAGCATTTGGCCGATGGTTTCCCGTCGAACCCGAGACTCGCTGGTGCGCTTGACTTCGACGAGGGTGGGAATTGCGTTTTGATCGAGAAATAAATGCTCGAAAGTCCACAGTTGCATCCCTTCTTCTTCGGAAGGGAGGGGAATTTCCCGAGAAATTAACAACCACTGACGCGGGGTTTCGCGATCGACGCGATCGCCTGCGACTAAATTCGGATATTTTTCGAGCAGTTCTTCTAATCGGTCTTCGGAGTCATAAGCTTGTTCTAGCATTTCGACGAGCCGATCTTCATCTTGAATCAGGTAAATGCCGCCACCCATCCATACTCTCCCTTATTAAATAATTTAACTGCATCGGTTTACTATTTTAAATTTTAGATTTTAGAGTGGAAATCGGGGAAGGGGTGAAAAATAGTGAAAAACCCCTCTTTTTGAGAGGGTGGCGATCGCCGAAAAAGGATAATTTTGACGCGATCGCCCCTTCAATTTCGCCATCTTTGCCCGATCTTGTCGGACGATTGCGATCTCAATGACACTTCAATGGCGATCGGCGTTTTTCGTCCTTCTCAACGGTGCAAAATGATTGCCTTTTCTAAAATGTCTAAAATTTTAGGGGGTTAAATCCGCCCGGTAAACACGCATTCCGCCGGTCCGGTCATGTAAATGCGACCGTCACCACTAGACCATTCGATCGCCAACGGACCGCCGGGAAGTTCCACCGTGGCGGCGCGATCGCACCGTTCGGTCAGCACTCCCGCAACCAGGGTGGCACAGGCCCCGGTCCCGCAGGCGAGGGTAATCCCCGCACCCCGTTCCCAAACCCGCATTTTCAGGCGATCGCGGGCGACGACTTCCACAAATTCCACGTTCGTCCGTTGAGGAAATGCCGGATGATGCTCGAAAAGCGGACCGATTTTTTCCAGGTCGATCGCCGCCACGTCTTCGACAAAGGTAATACAGTGGGGATTGCCCATACTGACGCAGGTGACCGACCACTGGCAATCCCCAACGTCGATCGAGCGATCGATCGCTTTTTCTTCTGCATCGGCTAAGGTGGTCGGAATTTCCCGGGCCAACAGGTGGGGAGTCCCCATATCCACGCGCACTTGACCGTCGGCGACGATCTCGGGCACGATCGTTCCGGCTAGGGTATGAATGCGAAAGGTCGATCGCGGCGTCTCGCGCCCTTGGGTCGTCTCGAGATCCGCCAAAAAACGCGCCAAACAGCGAATTCCGTTGCCGCACATTTCCGGTTCCGACCCGTCGGAGTTGAAAATCCGCATGGTGTAGTCAGTTTCGGAATTCACCGCAGGTAAGGCAAAAATGACGCCGTCGGCCCCGATTCCGAAGTGGCGATCGCACAAATTCACCGCGCGGTCGCGATCGAGTCGCGGTTCGTCTCGGTCGCGATTGTCGATCAAGATAAAGTCATTTCCCAGCCCGTGATATTTGCTAAATTCGATACTCATTGCCTGTGATGTTTTTTCGTTCGTGGAAGGATTGAGGGATTCGGATTGAGCCGCCGGGGACAACCGGAAGCAGGATAAGGGCGCGATCGCCGACCGTCTCCTTAGCGTGGCATGACGCCGGACAAAGGACAAGGGAACGGTTACCGATCGGCGAGCGCTTCTCGGTCGAGAGGGATGGGGCTTGGCGTCACGAGAATGTCAGAATTTGTACAATTGCTACAACTCGTTCAAAAGTGGTGCAAATTATGCCTGACTTAGATACTAATCTTCCGAGCATTCGCCAAATTCAAAGTTTGATCAAAGAAAAAAAAGAGGTCGAACTCAAAGTCGTTACCGGGGATCTGATCGCGGGGAAAATTTTTTGGCAAGATAGCGAATGTCTCTCGGTTCTCGACCATTACGACCGACAGACGGTGATCTGGAAACACGCGATCGTCTTCATTCAGCCGAAGGCATAAGTTGCCCTCACTAGGGGCGATCGCGCCCGGAACCGATCGCGACGGAAACCGGGGTAGAGACCCCTTCCTCCGCCAATGCGATCGCGTCTCGAACCCGTTGCAGGGACGTTCTGGCGCCGCACAGCAGCAGGCGATCGCCACCTTCAATCGCCGTATCTCCGTGAGGGAAGCGGATAAAATGCGCCTCGCGGCGAATCGCTTGCACCTGCACCGCGTACTGACGCCGCAAGTCGAGTTCGGACAGGGTTTTCCCTCGGTTCAAACTGCGATCGGGAACGGTCAGCCACTGACAGGAACGGTGTTCGCGAGGGACGGCGATCTCCCCTTTCGCCAAATCTTCAACGGTGGCGAATTCTTCCGGTTCGCCGACGAGTAACAGTTTATCCCCCACCTCGAAGTTGACTTGAGAATCGGGGTAGTCCAATTCTTCCCCGTCCCGGCGGCGGATCGCCAACAGACTCACCCCGGTCAGTCGGCGCAAGTCGGTTTGTTCGATCGTCATCCCGATCAGGGGCGATCGCTCGGGCAAATCGTACCATTTGCCGTTGAGATCCTGGGTCGCACTTTGCAATTCCCGCGCCACGTCCGACGCCGATCGTTCCGGTCGCAGGTCGAGATAGTGATGTTGGCGAATTTGTTCGATTTCTCGTCGAATTCCGCTCAAGGGGAAGCCGACCCCCATTAATAAATGGGTGGCAACTTCTAAACTGACCTCGAACTCGGACTGAACGACTTCCCAGGCGCCCAATTGATAGAGCATTTCGATGTCTTTTTCGAGATCGGTTTCGACGACGACATCCAAATCGGGCGAGAGTTCGAGGGCTCGCTTCAAGCACAGGCGCGTACTCATCGGGTCGTGCACGGCGATCGCCATCGCACTGGCGCGATCGATTCCCGCCGCTTGCAGCACGTGCAGGGAGGCTGCATTGCCGTAAATATAAGGAATTCCCGCCCCTCTAAGCTGCTGGATCGCCCGTTCGGTCGAATCGATCGCCACCACGGGATAATTGTGACTTTGCAGCAGTTGCACGACTTTTTTACCGATCCGTCCGTAACCGCAAACCACCACGTGATTTTCTAAGGGTCGCTCCTCCGACATCCCTAAAGGCATCGCCGTTCGGTCGAAAAAGCCCGTCAATCCGGGTATGGTTTCGGCCCAATTGAGCACTTGGGGCATTAATTTTAATAAAAATGGGGTTAGGACTAAGGTTAGGGCGGTGGTGCCTAAAATTAATAAGTAAACTTGTCGCGATACCAATCCCAATGCCTGCCCTTGGGCGGTCAGCACGAAGGAAAATTCCCCGATTTGACCCAAGCCAAATCCGGCAATGAGCGCGGTTCTTAAGGAATAGCCAAACAGGCGCACGATGGGCGCGACGATTAAAAATTTTCCGATTAAAACGAGACAGACCAAGCCTAAAATGACTTCGAGATGGTTCCACAAGAACACCGGGTCGATCAGCATTCCGACGGAGACGAAAAATAAGGCGGCGAGTAAGTCGCGCAGGGGTTCGACATAGGTTAAGGTTTGGTCGGCATATTCGACTTCAGAAATCATCAATCCGGCGACGAAGGCGCCCATTTCGATGGAAAAGCCCAAATAGTAGGTGACTAAGGCGATGCCCAAACACAGGGTGACGACGCCGAGTAAGAATAATTCCTGACTTTCGGTTTTGGCGAGCATCCGCAGCAGCCGGGGAACGATATAGGTGCCGAAGCCGATCGCGGCGATCGCGAATAAGCCAATCCGCAGTAAAGCCGAGGCGACGCTTATTGAAATTGCTTCGGCAGGTTCGTTTAAGGCGGGCAATACCGCCAGCATCAACCCCAAGGCCAAGTCTTGCACGACGAGGATCCCCAGCATCACCTGTCCGTGGGGGGTTTCCATCTCGTTGCGTTCCATCAGGGATTTGATGACGACGGCGGTGGAGGATAGGGATAAGATCGCCCCGAGAAAAATCCCTTGTACCGGAGAGGTCAACCAGCCCATCATCAGGGCGACGCTGCTGGTGACGGCGATCGTGAGGACAATTTGCAAGGTGCCGCCGCCGAGGGCGATCGCTTTGACTTTTTTGAGTTCGCCGAGGGAAAATTCGACGCCGAGGGTAAACAGGAGCAGGGCAACGCCAAACTGGGCGAGGGTTTCGACTTGGATGAGTTCTTTAATCCATCCCAATCCGGCAGGACCGACGATCGTGCCGCCGAGTAAGTAGCCGAGGAGGGCGGGTTGACGCAGGGCAGAAGCCAACAGTCCGCCGACGGAGGCGGCGGCTAATAAAGTGACTAAATCGAGAATTAATCTGAAGTCTTCTTGCACGGCTGGTTTTAAAAATGAGAAAAATATTAAGCTACATAACAAGTTTACGATAACTATTTTTGATGAACTGGAGCGATCGCCACCACAGCCCGCTCTTGCACAAAGCCGCGTTCCGGGTGGACGAGACTGGGAAGGCACGCGATCGTCCTGACCGAAAACGGGTAGGTTGAGAGTAAAATAATAGGTTTGATATTTGTTAAATTTTCAAAGCCCCCTCAACAGGCGTGGGCTGGGGTGCAACCACTCGATTCATATGGAAACTGAACGTAGCGATCGTCAGTCTCTCTAGCAAAAGAAAAAGGCAGTTTTTTACCGATGATCATTCCTGTGCATGGGTTGAATGCGATCGCCGAGGAACGAGGGATGTCCCTCGTCTCGGGATGGGTACGACAGGTCAAGTCGTCCTGGGACGCTTTGCTCGGGCGCTCTTTACTGTCGGGGATTTCTGTAGTGGTCGCGTTAGGCTTACCTGCGCAAGCCCTACAAGTCGAAATCAAACCGGAAAATCCCCAATTGGGGGATACCCTCTCGATCGTGGTCGAGAACGATCCGGGGGAAACGGAAGCGCCGACCGTCGAGATCGGGTCGCAAACTTATCCCGTATTTGCTATTGGCGGCAACCGCTTTCGCGCCTTGTTCCCGACGACCCCTTTAGACGAGCCGGGACGGCAGGTGGTGCGCGTTACGGGGGGTGAAGAAGTCCAAAACCTGGCGGTCTGGGTGGGCGATCGCTCCTTCCCCACCCAATCGATTTGGCTGCCGCCAGATAAAGAAGACCTCCAAGGGACCGATTACGAATTCGATCGCGTCGATGAGTTCAAAGAACTGGTGACGCCGCAAAAATTCTGGAACGGACCGTTCCTGCGCCCGAACAACGGCGTCGTCACCACGATTTTCGGGGTTCGGCGTTATTATAACGGGGTCTTTGCCGAAGATTACTACCATCGTGGGGTAGACTATGGCGGAGCGTCTGGGTCGGCGGTCGTCGCTCCGGCGGGGGGACGCATCGCCCTGGTCGGTCGCGAAGCCGACGGCTTTGAGATTCACGGCAACACGGTCGGAATCGACCACGGTCAGGGAGTCCTCAGTATTTTGATTCATCTGAGCCGGATCGATGTCAAAGAAGGCGATATGGTTAAAGCAGGTCAGATTGTCGGTGGAGTCGGCTCGACTGGCGCATCGACCGGACCGCATTTACATTGGGGATTGTACGTCCACGGTCGAGCGGTCGATCCGGTGCCGTGGCGCTTTGAAGGGTTCGAGTAAATGGCGATCGCCGCGCTCCTAGCGGCGGGACTGACCTCTTTGAGGAACCTTATTTTTCTCGATTTTGATTTATTTTAGGGCGGTTTGTAAGGCAAAATCATTGCAGGATTGCCCGTTGAAGAAAGTGCCGTGGAGCAGTAGAGGCATTATGAGTATCGAAAAAATCGTCGAACAGGCACTGCAGGATGGTTATCTAACCCCCGCGATGGAAGCCGAAGTGGGACGAATTTGTAACACTGCATCGGAGTTGTCGATCGAAGAGTACATGGCGCTCGATCGCCTGATGGGAGCGCTGTTGACTGGGGAGGTGGTGGTTCTCCCGCGCAAACAATTCATCAATGTGATGGAGGAGTTGGTGTTGTCGGAGGCGATCGCCCGGGTGGCAGAAATTGAGGCGACCAGCGATCGCACCCTCGATGTGGGGGATATCGCCGCCTACGGACTCAACCGCCTGCCCCCCCTTTATGCGACCACCGAAGAAGGGGCGAACTACCAGCGATCGCGCGCCAAGGAGGAGTTACAAACCCTGATTACCCAAAGAGTGGAAGAGGCGATCGCCCGCTATCTCGACCGACCGGATTTTTTCCCGGAACGAGTCGCCTTGGGCAAAAGTTCGGGCAAGGAAGTCCTCTCTCAGGTCAGTTCCTTACTCCAAGCTTACGCCCCCAATTACGAAAGCCAACCCAATCCCCAAAATCCCAGTTAGTTCGCCCTTGTCGCGGTGGTCGGTTCCGGTGGCGACGCCCAAATTCGCCCTGCGGTGGAGTCTCTCCACCGCCTCGGATCCGCCCCCGTTACGAGTGCGTCGCGATCCCGGTGGAGGCAGCTTAGAGGTACTTGATCCAATGCAAACAGTTGCCGCCATCCTCAGTGCGCCTGTACTCCAGGCGATCGCCAATCCGATCCATCAGGTAAAGCCCGCGCCCCCGTTCCGCTTCCGGGTCGATTTCCTGGCACTCGCGTTCGATCGCCGTCGGCAAGTCGAAGGGGTCGCCGCGATCGAAAATCCTCAATTCTAAGCATTGAGAACTGACCGCGACTTCGATCTCGATTTCGACCTGTGGGGGAAGGTGTTTGTGGGCGTGACGGACCGCATTCGTAAACCCTTCGGCTAAAACTAACTGGCACTGCATCCAGGTGGGCTGAGCCAGGGGAGGTCCGTTAAAACGCTCGAACCACTTTAACAGGTCGGGAAGTAGGGTTAAATCGGTTTTGACCGTAATCCGTTGACAATCAGGAACTTGCAATTCAACCGCAACCTTATCAATGAGGGACACCATTTCAGCCGTTGCTGACGTGACTCCGGGGATCTCGGTGCGTTTCCCGCGTCATTTCGCCAACCGTTGACTCACCCCAGAAACTAACTGCAACCCTGGACTCTTCGTGCGCTTCGCGTCCGATCTGCTCGAACCCACTGGGAGAAGAAACTTCGAGAACCATGCATCGGCGAGTCTCCTCCCGACTCGGCGCGATCGCCCGCCGTACTCTCGTCACCTGCTCGAAGAAAAAATAAACCTCTCTATTTTAGCTACATTTTTTCTCACGCCACTCAGGGCGATCTACCCCCAGAATCTCCCCCGACTGCTGGCCGATATCCTCCAAACAGACGATCTCGACCTTGAAGCACGGGAGCGAACAGACCCCGACCTCCTCACCGCCGTAGAACGGACGTTAATTCCTAAAAGGTATGTCCCGAGCGGAGTCAAAGGGACGGGGTTTTAGACCCGTTTTTTCGATCGGATCGCGAATGATGAACATTTTAGTCATTGACGACGACTCAACGATCCGCTTGGTTTTGAGCAAAAGTCTCACCAAACAAGGATATCAAGTCGCCTTGGCCTCCAATGGCCTCCAAGGTATCGAATTGGCCCGACAGTTGCGCCCCGCCCTGATAATTTGCGATTGGATGATGCCCGGTCTCGACGGCTTGCAGGTCTGCCGCCAGATCAAAGCGATGCCGGAGTTATCCACCACCTTTTTCATCCTGCTGACGGCTCGCGACACCCCCGAGGATCGCATTTTAGGCTTGGATACCGGGGCCGACGAATTTCTCTCCAAACCAATTCACATTCAGGAACTCAAAGCCCGCGTTCGAGCCGGACTTCGCATCCACCAACTGACACAAGATTTGCACCTCACCAATCGGGAGTTAGAACACGAACGCCTCGAAGCGGCTCAATACCTGCAATCCCTGCTTCCGGTACAGGTGGAAACGCCGATTAAAATTGCCAGCCGTTTTTTACCATCGCGACAACTCGGCGGCGATTGTTTTGATTATTATTGGCTCGATCGCGATTGCCTCGCCCTCTATTTGCTCGACGTGTCCGGTCACGGCTTGGGAGCCACGTTACCCGCCCTGTCGGTTCTCCAGTGGATGCGATCGCGCAATGACAAAGACCGGACTCATCGACCCCACCAACCCCTCGATCTCGCCGAACCCGCCCGGGTCTTGGACGCCTTAAATCAGGCATTCGAGATGGAACACTATCAAGATAAATACTTTACGATCTGGTACGGCATCTATCATCGAACCCGGCGTCAATTAGTCTATGCCAGTGCCGGACATCCCCCCGCCTTATTATTGGCACCGGAGGGCGACCCAGCAGGATCGGTGCGACGCTTGCACACCCCCGGATTGCCCATCGGCATGTTTGCCGACGCCCGATACGAGCAGGACTGTTGCGCGATCGCCCCGGGTAGCACCTTATACCTGTTCAGTGACGGCGCTTACGAACTCCACCGCGAGAACGGGACGCGCTGGAGTTTAGAAGAATTCGTGAAACTGTTAGTCGAATTACGCCAGCACGAGAGCGCCGATCTCGATACCCTCTTACACCGATTGCGCCACATCGAAACGCAAGCGATTTTCGATGACGATCTGTCCATCTTGCAGCTCGACTTTCTCGAAGAGTAAATCCAGATTCCCCGCTCTCTAAAACTTACTCAAACTTAATCATTTGATGTTTAGTTCCTAGCTTGGATCTTCGGAGACCTTTCCATCACGCTTGCTTACACGGCTGAGCTCTCCGCGTTTTCTAGATTAATTGCCGCATTTAAGTCACGATCTATGGAGACGTGACAGTTCGGACAATCATACTGTCTTCGGTCCAGGCGCATTTTTTGTCGGTGTCCGCAGCTAGAACAGATCTGCGAACTGGGATACCACGGGTCAATCAATGTTAATTTGCTCCCGTACCACTCGCATTTATACTCAAGCTGACGACGGAACTGATCAAACCCACCATCCGCGATCGCACCAGCCAGCTTGTGATTTTTGAGCATTCCTGACACATTTAAGTCTTCAATTTTTACTTCGCCGTGGTTCTTGGCTAAGTAAGTTGTTAACTTGTGTAAATGGTCGGCTCTAATCTCGGCGATGCGTCTGTGGGCTTTAGCTAATTTGACTTTAGTTTTTTCTCGGTTTTTACCTCCTTTTTGACGGCGGCTTAATTCTTTCTGGAGTTTGGCTAGTTTTTTCTTGGCCTGACGATAAGCTTTCGGATTGGGATAGGTTTTACTATCGCTCAGGGTGGCCTTTTAATTCCTAGATCTACCCCAATCCGCTCTCCATCCCCCCAACCCCCCTTTCAAAGGGGGGTTGGGGGGATGGTTCAAAATCAATTTTGAAGGCAATATACCAGTCCCCTGCTCGTTTACTTATGGTGACGTTTTTAGGACGGACTGGTGGTAACTGTTCGTGGCTTCTTACCCAACCGATCCGAGGTAGCTTTACCCAATCACCGGAAATTTTAATGCTTCCTTCCAGGTAAAAACTCTCTTTGACATTCTTTTTCTTAAACTTGGGGAAACCTGTTCCGTTGACTTGCCCAACTCGCTTAAACGCTTGATTGAGGTGACGCAACGCTTCTTGAGGGCTACATTTTGAGACTTCATAGTACCAAGGATTCTGACTTTTTACCTCGGCGACTAATCTTTTGTGTAAGTCTATGGCGGTTGGCAGTTTGCCTCCGGCTTCTGATATTTCCTTACAGGTAGCGAGTCCCCAATTCCAAGCGTGTCGAGCTACTCCTGCATGTTTCGCCATCAGCGTTCGTTGTCGGTTATTTAAGTCTAGCTTGGTCTTAAAGCTTTTCACTCACTTTTTAACTCCTCAACCCTCTTTTTGTTCGGCTCACTTCAGCTACCATAAAGACGAGCAGAAAACAATGGAGATGGTGAATCCACGATTTTTGCGGCTTCGGCCATTCTAAACTTACTCAAATCGTTATGATATGCATAAAAGTGAGTAAATTTAAGAAACTTTAGGTAGAAATTTAAACCCTATTTTTAACCCCAGCTTCCAGCTAGGCGAAGGGGCGATCGAGAGCATCTTGCCTGAAACGTTCCTCATTCTCGTAAATTTTAAACACCCGATCCATACTCGTCAAATCGAACAACATCCTGACTTGATCGTTGATCGAACAGATAAACAACGCCCCTCCCGAATTTCTCACCATTTTGAGTGCGGAGACCAAGGCCCCCAACCCCGAACTATCAATAAACGCCACCTGTTCGAGATTGACCAGCACAATTTCGGTCTCCTTCTCCAGACAATGGGCGATCTCTCGCCGGAGTTGACTGGCTTGAGTGGCGTCTAAAATTCCCGTAGGTCGGATCACTTCAAAATTTGCGGGAGAACTCATGGTGGTTTCAGCAAGTGATGGAGGGCAGTCTATAGGCAGTCTATAGATGACGAGCTGACGCTCTCACCCGGCTCGTCGCCAGTCCGGAGCGCAAGCCGCACGGTCTAAGAGGGAATCGGGGCTTCATTCCTTATTATGCCTTCTGGCTCGGCACGGGGGGAAGCGACAGAAAATTTTGACTTTCGGGCAAAGCCTATGTACCGTTAGATCTCGGTACAGTCGAACGCGAAATTTATTCTTTTCCTCCAAAGCAAATTCACGTGCAAGTCAATACATACGAGTTTACAGAAAATCTCAAGCCCGAAACCGCCTCGGAAAGTGCCGATCTGCCTTTCACCCTCGCACAGTTGAAAGCTGCAATTCCGAGTGATTGTTTCGAGCCTTCGACCTGGCGCTCTCTGAGCTACTTTTTCTTGGATATCGGGGCGATCGCGGGATTGTACGCGATCGCCCATACCGTTGACTCTTGGTTTTTTTGGCCGATCTTCTGGCTGGCGCAAGGAACCTTATTCTGGGCTTTATTTGTCGTCGGACACGATTGCGGTCACCGTTCGTTCTCCCGCCATTTGTGGGTCAACGACCTGTTCGGACATTTAGCCCATACCCCGATTCTGGTCCCCTTCCACGGTTGGCGGATCAGTCACCGCACTCATCATAAAAATACGGGCAGTCTGGAAAATGACGAAAGTTGGTATCCCATCAGCGAAAGCCAGTACCAGCAAATGAGTTGGCTGGAAAAATTCGCCCGTTTCCAGATGGTTCCCTTTCTTTATCCTTTGTATCTTTTCAAGCGATCGCCCGGGAAAAAAGGGTCTCACTTCAATCCGAGCAGTCCCTTATTTCGGCCTTCGGAGAAAGGACAAATTCTCACCAGTACCGTTTGTTGGATTGCCATGGTCGGCTTACTCGCCGTCTTGACCTACCAGTGGGGCTGGCTGTGGTTGCTCAAATACTACCTCGGCCCTTACGTAGTATTTGTCGTGTGGCTTGATTTAGTCACCTTCTTACACCACACCGATCCCGAAATTCCCTGGTATCGCAGTGACGAGTGGACTTTCCTCAAAGGGGCGCTGTCGAGCATCGATCGCAGCTACGGGTTCATCGACCCGATCCACCACAATATCGGCACCCACGTCGCCCACCACATCTTTCTGAGTATGCCCCACTACCACCTGAAGCGGGCGACCGAAGCGATTAAACCGATTTTGGGCGACTATTACCGTCATTCCGACGAGTCGATCCTCAAAGCCTTCTGGAAGTCGTACCGCCGTTGTTATTTCGTTCCCGATACGGGCAAGGTCGTTTACTACCAAGCCCCGAACACAGCGAAGTAAATCCACGGTTCGATCGCGGGGGGGGCGATCGAAAATTTGGTATCAAAAGCTACAAAAAACTCTCGCTAGCCAGTGATACTAGGGTACGATGCGATTGAACGCGATTTCCTAGTAGTTTTACAAGAGCCAGAGGAGTAACGAGCTTGAAAAAAGTAGAAGCGATTATCCGTCCGTTCAAATTGGATGAAGTCAAAATTGCCCTCGTTAACGCCGGGGTCGTAGGGATGACGGTTTCGGAAGTGCGCGGCTTCGGTCGGCAAAAAGGTCAAACCGAACGTTATCGCGGTTCGGAATATACCGTCGAATTCCTCCAAAAACTGAAAGTCGAAATCGTGATCGATGACGACCAAGTAGATATGGTGGTGGATAAAATTGTCTCTGCTGCCCGAACTGGAGAAATCGGCGACGGCAAAATCTTCGTCAGCCCCGTCAATGAGATTATCCGGATTCGGACGGGGGAAAAGGACGAAGAAGCCATCTAAACCGTCCGACGGCAAGAACGCGCCAAAGACAAAAGCAAGGTCGCGTTTTGCTCTTGTCTTTGGTTGGCGAGTTGCCAGCTTCACATCCCACTCGATCGAATCAGAGAGTGGGATTTTTCATGGGGTGGAATGCTCCAAACGGGCGAGTTGGGGAATCAAGGCGGCGAAAGCTTGGCCCCGATGGCTGATGCGCTGTTTGACCTCGGGAGACATTTCGGCGAAGGTCAGACGCTGTTCGGGAACGTAAAAAATGGGGTCGTAGCCGAAGCCGTTGTTTCCGCGCGGGCGGTGGATGATGCGACCGGGACAAATGCCTTCGGTTTGGAGGGCGATCGCCCCGTCGGGACGGGCGATCGCGATCGCGCAGACGAACTGCGCCTCGCGATCTAACTCATTCCCCAACTCGAACAGCAAGCGTTCGATCCGTTCCGCATCGGTGGCGCCGTAACGGGCGGAAAAAATCCCCGGGGCGCCGTCGAGGGCGTCTACTTCCAACCCGGAATCGTCGGCGATCGCCCACTGTCCGGTAGCGCGGGCGACTTCCGACGCTTTCAAACAAGCATTTTCCATAAACGTCTCCCCCGTTTCTTCGACCTCCAAACTGTCCGGTTTGAGCTGCAATTCCCAACCGAGATCGGCGAGGTAAACTTGCATCTCTTCGAGCTTGCCCGGGTTTCCCGTGGCGACTACCATGATTTTCGAGGGATTGACTTCGATTGGCGAATTCATCGTGTAAATCGGCGCGTTATTTCGACAATGGACGATATAGATTTTCCGTTAGCGAAGCGACGCCGGAGGCGTTTTTTCTAACTTTAAAATCGATTGGCCCAATCTTTCGCCCAAGATAGGGTTTGACGGACGCGATCGAGGGTGGGGGCTTCGCAGTAGAGCCGCAAGACGGGTTCGGTTCCGCTAAAGCGAATCAGCAGCCAACTGCTATCGGCGAGCCGGAATTTGTAGCCGTCGATGCTGAGACAATCGACCACGGACTGTCCGGCGATTTCGCGGAGGGGTTGGGATCGCAACTGCTCTAAGAGGCGATCGCGCACGTCCATGCTCGTCAGGGGCAAGTCTACGCGATCGTAAGCGAAATGATAGTCTACGCGGTCTTGGAGTTGGCGGTAAAGGACGCCTAAATCGGTTTTGGCTTCGACGAGGGCTTCGAGCAGGTACAGGGCCGAGAGCAAGCCGTCGCGTTCGGGAACGTGGGTGCCGTAACCGATACCGCCGGACTCTTCGCCGCCGATCGCCACCCGATTTTCTAACATGCGATCGGCGATGTATTTAAAGCCGATCGGGGTTTCCATGACGGGCAACTCGTATAATTTGGCCACGCGGGGGATCAGGTCGGAACCACTCACGGTTTTGATCGCCGACCCGGTGATCTGGCGGCGTCCGGCGATATGTTCGATCAGGATCGGGATCAGGATTTGGGAACTGAGGAAGTTACCGTCGCCGTCCACGGCGGCGATCCGATCGCCGTCCCCGTCGAAGACGAAACCGACGGCGAGGCGATCGCGATGTTGGCGGCGGTGGCTGCGGATGGCGCGAAACAGGTGCGACAGATAGCGCGGTAAGGGTTCCGGGGCGCCGCCGTCGAATAAGGGGTCGCGATTGCCGTTAAGTTCGCACACCGGGGCGTCGAGGATCCGACCCAGACCGTCGGTGGTGGCGCCGTGCATGACATCGACGAACACGGTCAGTTCTTCCCGGGCGATCGCCTCGCGAATTTTCTCAATTTGGACTTTTTCGCGCAGCATGGCGCAGTAGTCCGGCCAAATATCGAAGGTTTCGAGTTTTCCCGGTTCCACCGTTTCCGGCGATCGCGCTCCCATCTGCTGGGATTGCAACAGCGCCTCGATTTGCCCGGTGACTTCCGGCGGCACCGAACCGCCAAAGGATCCCTTGACTTTCAAGCCCAAATAAGAGCCGGGATTGTGGCTCGCCGTCATGACGATCGCGCCGAGGGCGTTGCGTTCTTTCGCCATCCAGCTAAACGCCGGAGTCGGGGCGTAGGTTTGTGACAGCAACACGTCAAATCCCGCCCGACGCACGGACTCCGCCGCTTCCCGGGCGAAATCTTCCGCCATAAAACGGCGATCGTAGCCCACAATTACCGTGGAATTCGCCGCCGTCTTCCCATAAACCTGTTGCAGAACCCGAGCGGCCAAGGGCGCCACTAAAGCCACCCGCTCGAATGTAAAGTCCGCCGCAATTTCGCCGCGCCAGCCGTCGGTTCCAAACTTAATCGGTTGGGAGTCCGCCCTAGAAGAACCTCGAATGCTCATCAGCGATTTACCTCTAAAAATAAAGATTTTAAACTTACGTTGCCGGAGAGTTCGGCGTTAGCGCAGCGACACCGAAGGCGTGTCGCCCCGCCGTCACCGACGCCAATTCTGCCTCGCTGTTTTTGGCGATCGCTACCGAGGAAAGCCAAGAAGATTTCACCGCTAAACCAAAAAGAATCCTTCGCCTTTTTTGAGCGATCGTCCCCTCGAATGAAATCCCTTTTTCTTCCTCGGGAGAAACTGAAACTTCCAGGGTATTTCCTCTGAGAAATTGGCAGTCGTAGCAAATTTCCAGTTCCCGGCGAGTCAGCCTTTCAAGAACCCTCCCCAGTTTAAAACAAAAATTGCTACTCTTAATCCGGCGAGGGCGATCGCTAAAATCATTCGACCTCGTGAGTATACTTGAGGAACTCATAGCTTGTTGTCAATTAAGGAGAAATCTATCCACAATGGCTAATTTAGTGGGTGACGACCAAGGAAACACGATCTTGGGAACCGAAGAATCCGATCTAATTTTCGGACTCGGCGGTTCCGATACCATCGACGCTTCCCTCGGGGACAATACCATCAACGGCAACCTCGGTCCCGATCAAATTAGAGGTGGTCAAGGGGACGATTGCATCAGAGGCGGTCAGGGAAATGACCTCATTTTTGCAGGAGACGGGAGCGATACTCTATTCGGCGATCTCGACAACGACACCTTATATGGAGAACGGGGAAACGACTTAATTTTTGGCAATCCCGGACGGGATTTCCTCTTTGGCGGGAGCGATAACGATACCCTCGTCGGCGGTGCAGATGACGATACCGTACTCGGGGAAGACGGGGACGACCTGATCTTTGGCGAAACCAACGACGATTTATTGTTCGGTAATGACGGACGCGATTTCCTCTTCGGTCAACAAGGCGCGGACAGTTTGTATGGAGGACGTAGCGACGATACGCTCTTCGGCGAAGATGGTAACGATCTCGTCTGGGGAGATTTGGGGAATGACTTGTTAAATGGCAACGTCGATAACGACACCCTACGAGGCGGAGACGGGGACGACACTCTCTATGGGGGTCGTAACGACGACAGCTTACTCGGAGGAACGGGGAGCGATTGGCTCGTCGGCGATAAAGGGTCCGACACCCTGACGGGAGGAACGGGAACGGATTATTTTATGTTGCAAGTCAATTCGGGGATCGATTTAATTACCGATTACAGTGGTTCGGAAGACTTTCTCGCCTTAGAAGAAGGGTTGAATTTTGACGATTTGAATATCGTACAAATCGAGAATATCGGACCGGATAATAGTTTGATTCAGAGTACGGTGATTCAGTTAATTGATAGCGAGAAAGTGATTGCGATCTTGCAAGGGGTCGAAGCGGCCAACTTCACGGGAGCCGATTTTGTCGATAGTGCCGGAGAGCCAATTTCGATCGGACGACCGAGTGACGGGTCGGAGAACGGGTTCGATATTACGGAGGGCATGGGTTCGACGGATTCGACGACGGATTCGACGACGGATTCCACGGACAGTGCGAGTACGGTGGACAGCTCGAACGGTTCCAGTGACGGGTCGAGTTCTTCAATCGATTTGGGTTCGTTGATTTAAGTGGAGTGAAAATGGGGGCAAGGGAGAGACTTGCCGATTTTCGATCGCCCGAAAAAGCTGGGGGCGATCGCCCAAATTCATCGGATTTAACCGTCAGAGTCGAAGGTTAAATCTTTGGGAGAGATGGCGGGTTCTCGGGTTAGTTCCTCGACCATCTCTTCTGGTAATTTTTGCAAGATCCATTCGAGTTTTCGGCGATAAATATAAGGCCAGCCCCCGTTGTTTTCGATATCTCTTAAGAGCGCGTAGAGAGCTTGACGGTTGTCCGGTAAAGAGTCGAGAAAGAGATTTTCACAAATTTCGCGATGGAGATTTTCTAAAGAGCGTAATAACTCTAGAAGGACGAGGGCATCGCCCTGATGCTGTTCGGCCAAATCGTGCAGAGCGTTGATGAGGGCGGGTAATTGTTGTTGTAACTGTTGTAAGTCCGATGAAGGGGTAGTGCCGTTCATGACATTCGATCCTGTGAATTATCGAGTGGAGATGGTCTGCGATCGCGCGGCGGCTCCCCTGAGTGGAGTTAAAGCTCGGGATCGCCCCAGAAGGTAGGGATCGACCCTTCCCCGGGAGAGGAAGCGGCACGTCGCAGAGAAAATCGTCCCTGGCATTTTAGCGTTAGAAGTTTGCCCGGGGAAATCAATAAAGGGCTTGAAATGACCGCAAAACTTCGGGGATCGATCGCGGCGAAAAGGTCGAAGTAGATCGACGGTTTTTCGGTACAATGCTTTATGGCATCTTGGATCGACATAGAACCCTTGCTGATTCGGTCCGTGCGAGGAGCGATGGAAAGAGCCACTTTCTCTCGCGATCTAAGCGTTACTGCCATTGGCAAACCCGCCTTGCCCGAACGGCGATCGGTCGAACGCGACTCGCGAACGATCGCCAACGGGGAATGCGAGGACTGTAGTTACGCTTGACACGAATCGGGTGAATTAGCGCGGACGTGGCGTTCCAGAGCGATCGCAATGACCGTTCGTCCCCCCGTCGCTCGCGATCGGGGCGTGCGGGTCGATCGCGGCGACGGGTGCCACGGCTGTAGGCTCGATCTCCAATAATATCGCCGGATGGGATTGTTTGAATTTTTAGAAACAGAGGTTGACCATGAGGTATCGCGCTTTAATTGCTGCACTCTTGGCCGTGTGCTTGAGTGTACTGACCGCTTGTAGTGAAGGGCCGGATCTGGCCAGTAAAGAAAATCTAACCTACGACGACATCAGAGGAACGGGCTTGGCGAACAACTGTCCGGAACTCGCCGAAACCGCACGGGGCTTTATTCCCTTAGACCAAAGTCAATCGTACTTATTAACGGACCTGTGCTTGCAGCCGACGGACTACTTCGTTAAAGAAGAAACGACGAGCAAACGTCAAGAAGGGGCATTCGTTCCCGGCAAACCCTTGACTCGTCGGACTTCGAGTTTAACGCAAATCCAAGGATCGTTGAATTTTGAATCCGACGGCAGCTTGAAATTTGTGGAAGAAGACGGGATCGACTTCCAAGCGATTACCGTGATGCTGCCTGGGGGTGAAGAAGTTCCCTTCTTGTTCACCGTCAAAGGCTTAGTCGCCTCTTCCCAGTCCAACCTGGAAAGCATCAACACGTCTACGGACTTTGAAGGCGAATATCGAGTTCCTTCCTATCGTAGTGCCAGTTTCCTCGACCCCAAAGGTCGTGGGGGGACCACCGGCTACGACACGGCGGTCGCACTGCCCGCCAGTGGCGACACGACCGATTACAACCGGGCCAACGTCAAACGCGCTTTGAGCGGTCAGGGACATATTTCTCTGAAAGTCTCTAAAGTAGACAGCCGCACGGGCGAAATTGCCGGAATCTTTGAGAGCGAACAACCCTCCGATACGGATATGGGGGCGAAAGAAGCGTTAGATCTCAAAATTCGCGGTCGTTTCTACGGTCGGATCGAACCGAATGCGTAAGTTGCATTAAGTTGACGATCGCGTTAACGAGCGATCGCCCGAAGTAAAGCGGCGGCGATCGCAACACGAAATTTTGAGGGGGGCAAAGCGGAACTGAGCCCCTCTTTTTTTTGCCCGTTCGACCCTTTTTGAGGGGGTCGGCGCGAGATCCCCCGAACTTCATCGAGAATCTTCGATCGAGAATTTTGTCCGTCTGCCACACCCTATCCAGAAGTGGGCCATCTACAATGCAAGATGAATAACAAGCTTACTGGGGCGATCGCCCGATCCCGAGCGTTCCCCTTCACCGATCGCATAGAGCTGCCGTGAGTTACTGCCTAAATCCCCATTGTCCCAAGCCAGCAGACCCCGTAAATGCTGACAATCGGATCTGTCGGCATTGCGGTTCGGCCTTGTTATTACCGCAAGGATATCGCGTCAGCCATCTGTTGGGAGAAGGGGGTTTTGCCAAAACCTTCGAGTTGTCCTGTTCGGGGCGATCGCCCAAAGTCTTAAAAGTCCTGCTCGATACCAACCCGAAAGCGATCGCCCTGTTTCGGCGAGAAGCTCAAGTCCTCAGTTCCCTCAACCATCCCGGAATCCCCCACGTCGAACCCGACGGCTATTTCACCTTTTGGCCGCGCGACAGTCACCAACCCCTGCACTGTTTGGTGATGGAAAAAATCGAAGGGACGAACCTCGAACAGTGGATGCACGGGCGCTACCACCAACCGATCGCCACGGACCTCGCCGTGCGCTGGTTCGTCCAACTGGTCGAAATCCTCGATCGCGTCCACCGCCAGCACTATTTCCACCGAGATATCAAACCGTCCAATATCATGCTGCAACCGGACGGACAACTCGCCTTAATCGACTTTGGCAGCGCTCGCGAAGTCACCGGAACCTACCTCGTCAAAGTGGGAGGCGGCCAAAAAATGACCGGGATTGTCTCGCCGGGTTACACCCCCCCGGAACAGTCCAACGGCAAAGCCGTCCCTCAATCGGATTTCTTCGCCCTGGGGCGCACCTTCATCTATTTACTCACCGGGAAAGAACCGGGGGAGTTTCCCGAAGACAGCCGCACGGGTCAACTCCTGTGGCGCGATCGCGCGGGGCGCGCTTTGGTGGGGCGCGATCGCCAAACCCAAGCCCTCGCGGACTTGATCGACTACACGATCGCCACTTTCCCCGGCAATCGCCCCCAAAATACTCAGGTGATCTTGCAGTGCTTGCAAGACATCGCCCGTCAAACGCCCCAGTTCGGCTCAACCCCCCCCCCGACCACTCCCAACCCCGCCCCAAAGGCCGGAAACGGACGATCGCCCCATCCGGCGATCGCCCGGATTCGCACCTACTATTCTGGGGTCGCGGTTCCCGCCAAATTACAACAATTCGCCCCGGCCCGCCATTCCCGGCGCCGTTCGCGCACGAAGCAGAAACGCAAGCGGATCGCACGGTTCAAAAACCTATTAGCGGGGGGCTTCGTGCTCGGCGTCGGCTTGAGTGCCACTCATTTTTACGGTTACCTGGACTTTCCGCCACTTTCGCGGGCGATCGCGTCGCTGTCTCAACCCCAGACCCCCATCACCGAAGTCGCGGTCAAGTCCCAAATCGACCTCGGACTCGGGCCGTCGTCCGCCCAACGGATCGCAGCCCCGGAACTGAAATTAGTCAAAACCCTCAATACCTTATGGGCCGTGAATTCCGTCGCCCTCAATCCGAATCTCGGGGCGATCGCCAGTGGCACCGCCGATAAAATGGTTACCATTTGGGACTGGCAAACTGGGGAAACTCGCTACACCCTCTCCGGACATACCCAACAAATCTGGTCCGTGGCGATCGCCCCCGACGGCAACACCCTCGCCAGTGCCAGCGCCGACGGCAGTATCAAACTCTGGAATCCCCGTAACGGCGAACTTTTACGCACCCTCACCGGACATCAAATGTCCGTCCTCAGCGTCGCTTTCAGTCCCGACAGCCAACGGCTGGCCAGTGGCGGCTACGAAAATGAAATTAAACTGTGGAATCCGACCACGGGCCAACTACTGCATACCCTCGTCGGACATCAAGGCTGGGTGTTTGCCGTCGCCTTTTCTCCGGATAACGAGCGCCTCGCCAGTGGCAGCCTCGATCGCACGATCAAGATCTGGCACCTCGGAACTGGGGAGTTAATGCAAACCTTGACCCTGGGATCCGAACGGGTGCGCTCGATCGCCTTCAGTCCCGACGGTCAACTGATTGCCGGGGGGCGCGGCGACGGTCGGATCGAGATTTGGCATCTCAATAGTGGCCGACGGTTGGCAATTTTATACGGTCATTCCGATGCGGTTTACACTCTCGCCTTCGACCCGCAGGGGCAACGGCTCGTCAGTGGGGGCGGTCCGTTGGATCCGACGATCAAACTGTGGCAGCTCTCGACGGGGGAACTGCTGCAGGTCATAGAAAGTCATACAGGTACAGTACACTCCCTCGCGATCGCCGCCGACGGCAAGCGACTGGTGAGCGGCAGTGAAGACAATACGATTCAACTGTGGCAGTTGCTTTCCCCCTGACGGGCGATCGCCGCCGACCCCCTCATTTTTCCCCTTCAGGGATGACTCGTGCAACCGTATAATAAGAGACAGATGGCGAGTTAAGGTGCCAGTGTAGGTAGGGGGAATGCGGTTTGCAAGCCAAGGAGATTGAAAATCAACTGAAAGAACTCATCGCAATCGCATCTTGCATCGAGCCTGCCTTGGCCTACAGGTTAGATCAAATTCGGCGTTGGATTAAAGACATCAAACCCGGTTCTCTTACTCAGAAAAAAGTTTTGATGGATTTTTTGTTGGAATTGATTTACGATGCCCAATTTTGGCTGGATTTAAAAATTCTGACGCCGGAAGAACGGGAGGAATTTTTCGATCGCATTGCACCGACCACTCGTTATTGGTACGAAGATTTATTTTATAAATGGTTTAGCGAACGCGATCGCAAGTTTTATACATGGAAACAAAAGTTAAGATCCGGCGAATTCGACCGCGAAGACGCTGAAATTGTCAATTCGATTGCCTCTCAAATTGAAAGCTGTGAAGGGACGATCGTCTATCGTTACGTTGCCGATTTGTCCATGGCGACGGACGCGATCGTCAGCAGTCCGACGGGACAACCCCTGTGCGTCCAACTGACCAGCATGTCCGATCGCTTCGCTCAAAACAAATACGAGCAGTGGGAAAAAACCCTCCGCGAATGGGGGATCGAACGGGGAATCTTTGTGAGTTACAATCCCGGAGGTGATGATTTTATCCTGAAATTAGTCAATGTTGTTTTATACAACAGCAAAAATTTGCCCGCCCAAAAATATCTCAAATTCAGTTTTTAAAGCTTTTAAAGCCGATTTAGTCTTTTTCTTTGACCTCCATCAAACAAGCGTTAATAAACAGTTACATGGTGACTACAAGCAGCATTTCCCGCGAAGAGCGCCTGGCGAAAGTTTGGCAATCTTTACAAACGGTCGAAAAGTTTCAACAGGAACGAGTCCGGTTTGGGGTCGATCGCGTGAATCTTCACGTTGAAGACGTAGACGGAGAGTGGCTGGAAAATTGGGGAGAAGACACCGACGGGAACGAACGGGAGGCGATCGCCTTACAACCGTGGTTCGAGGGTCAATTCCCCTTCGACTGGCAGCCGAAGGACATTCTCGGCGAGTCAACCCCGGGTCTGGGGTCGGAATCCGGGGCGATCGCGCGGACCAAAATTCTCGAATTAGAAGGCAATCCCGAACAACCCCTGGCGGTGACCGTCACCCTGCAACCTCGGGGGGAGAATGCCGTGCAAATCGGGGTAAAATTACAACCGTTGTGGCACGATGGGAACCTGCCGGAATACACCAAATTGGTGCGATCGCTCCCGGAAGGAGATCTCCTCGATAAGGCGATCGCCGACGGTCGCAACCGAGACCTCTCCCTCGACTTCGAGACGACTCTCGCCGAGCCATTCACCATCGAAATTGTCTCGGATCTCGGCAACGTTACCCTTCATTTCCACGCTTAATTTTCACGCTTACAGGGGGCGGCGATCGCCGATTGGCTCCGAGATCGGGGAGTTGTGCGGATTTCCCACAACCCTCCGTCCGGCGATCTCGCACCACCCTCTTTCCTGGGATACTCTCCATGAGTCAGCACTCGATCCAACCCGCTCGAATTACGAAAGTCTTACCCGATTCGATCGCTGCCGAAATCGGTCTCGAACCGGGAGATGCGATCGTGGCGATCGACCGTCAACCCCCCCGCGACTTAATCGATTACCAATTTCTCTGCGCCGAAGAATTCCTCGAACTCCAAATCCTCGACGCCAAAGGCAAAACTCACTATATCGAAATCGAGAAAGACTACGACGAAGACCTCGGACTCGAATTTGAAACCGCCTTATTTGACGGACTGATTCAATGCAACAATCGCTGTCCGTTCTGCTTCATCGACCAAAAACCGCCGGGGATGCGCAATACCCTCTATCTCAAAGATGACGATTACCGCCTCAGCTTTCTCTACGGGTCCTATCTGACCCTGACCAACATTACCGAAAAAGAATGGCAGCGCATCGAGCAAATGCGCCTGTCTCCCCTCTACGTTTCCGTTCACGCCACCGAAGCGGATATTCGCACTCGCCTGCTCAAAAACCCGCGCGCCGCTCTCATTCTCGACCAATTGCAGTGGTTTCAAGAGCGCCGCTTGCAAATTCACGCCCAAGTGGTCGTCTGTCCTGGCATTAATGACGGGATCCACCTCGATCGCACCTTGCAAGATTTAGCCAAATTTGGTGGCGGCGAGATCCCCGCCGTGGTTTCGGCGGCGGTGGTTCCGGTGGGACTGACCCGCTTTCGCCCCCCGGAAGACGAATTAATCCCGGTTTCGCCGGAAAAAGCCCGGGAAGTCATCGAACAAGTCCGCCGTTGGCAAGCTCAATTCCGCGATCGCCTCGGTTCTACCTTTGCTTGGCTCGCAGACGAATGGTTTCTGATTGCGGGAGAAGACCTCCCCCCCGCCTCGGAGTACGAAGATTATCCCCAAATTGGTAATGGGGTCGGTTCGATCCGCCAGTTTCTCGAAGCGTTCGATCGCGCCTCCGTCGCTCTTCCCAAAGCGATCGCCCCGTCTCGTTGCTTGACTTGGGTGGTCGGAAACGCTGTAGAACGGGCGTTCGAGCCAATTTGCGATCGTCTCAACCGGGTTGAAGGGTTGCAGGTTCGCATGGTCGCGCTCAATAGCAATTTTTGGGGACAGTCGATGAGTGTCACCGGAGTGCTGACGGGCCAAGACTTGCTCGAAGGTTTGCAGGATCGAGGGTTGGGGGACGGTTTGTTGCTTCCCGACGTGATGCTCAAACAGGGAGAAACCCGCTTTTTAGACGATCTGACCGTGGAGCAGTTGGCGGTCGCTCTCAACGTTCCCGTGATTCCCGTGAGCGGAATTGACGGGTTAATTGAAGCGTGCGCTCGGGGGAAAGTTGTTTAGTTTTTTGCCAAGTTTGCCGACTTTCCCCGGCGACCTCCCTCGACTCGCGGAAATTAACAATTTTATTTTTAAAATAGCTTTCAATTATAACTTAATTCATATTCAAAAACAATCTACATAAAGATTGTTAACAAAACGCGATCGAATCGAGTATACTGCGCTTTAGATATATCAATTTGATATAAATGCTCGAACTCGCCGCTTTAGGTTTGCTGCAACGAGAACCGCTTCACGGTTATAAGTTAAAGCAAGACCTAGAACTTTTTGTCAGTAGCTGTATTAGCGTCAACTACGGCGCCATTTATCCCCTGCTCAAACGGTTGGAGGAACGGGGTTATATCCTCGGCGAGAGGATAGAAAAGGGAGAGACTGGAATCAGTCGCAAGATTTATCAAATTACGGAAAAAGGGCGCGATCGCTGGCGTCAAAAGATGCTTGAATTGCCGAAAGAAAGCTGGGTCAACAGTCGTTCTCGATTTGGAATTAAGTTTTTTTTCTTCAGCGATTTGCACCCAGAAGAACGACAAAATTTAATTGATAAACGGATAATTGCTTGCCGTTTGCGATTAAAAGAATTTGAGGATAAATCAATTCCAGGCGATCCCTATCGGGCTAATATCTGGAAACGGCATTTATGGTTGTTGCGTTCGGAGATTGATTGGTTGGAAGACGTGCGATCGCAAGAAGGGGAAAGTTGAGACATCGAGGGAGAAGATGGGGAGAGAAAAGGGAAGAGGTCAAAGGTTAGAAAATCTGAGATCGGGGCGATCGCGCCTTGGCTGACGGGTCACCCAATCGGGTGAGACAAGTGCAGGAAGACAAAAGAGAGGAGTGATGATTAGAGTAGGAGTTATCTCCGAGAAATGAGTTCGATCGCCGTAAAAAAGGGCTAAAAGGGCGATCGAGAGACCTCTCACCCGATCGGGTGAAGGAATTGCGGGGGAGTAAACCTGATTTTGGGCGATTGAAAATAGACCCCTGGAGCGGGGGGTGTGAAGTGTGAACGATCGCTATCGAAGCAGTAAAATCAATCGGCGATCGCGATCTTCAATAAGTTCATTTGCGGTTCTCGAAAATTCAGGTTAAAAACCTCACTGAAGTTATCAAAAAACACACTTGCAGTCGATCGATGGAGGGGCGAACGTCATGGAGCGTTCCAGAAGGCAAAATCCTACAGTAGAACTTGAAGAAAAGGATGCGAAACTCGAAGGCGATCGCCCCTTCGAGACGGAGGAGAAAGGAAAGGAAATGGAATCGGAGCCAAAATCGAAACGAGGGGGGCGTGGGAAGTGGAACCCGGCCCGATCGCTCCGATTGAAAAATAACAAACAGCTATTGATTTGGCTGCTCGTGGCGATCGCCCTCGGGGTCGGCGGTACTTTTGGCTGGCAGTGGTGGAGCGGGCGCCAGTCCGGAGGAGCCAATAGCGCTCAGTCGGCGCCGGGAGGAGGGCAACCGTCCGGGGTGCCCGTGCGGGTTTCTCCGGTCGAGATGACCTTGTTGAGGGAAACCTCAGATTTTGTCGGCAACTTGGAAGCGCGCCAGTCCGTGGAGATCCAGTCGGAGAGCTCGGGAAGAGTCAGCGAGATTTACATCCGCGACGGCGATCGCGTCGGCCAAGGGGATCCCCTGGTCAAGATCGACGCGCGGGATGCCGAAGTACAGTTACAGCAAGCCCGAGCCGCCCAAGCTAGCGCCGAAGCGAGATTAGAGGAATTGCGCGCCGGACCGCGCCGGGAGGCGATCGCCTCGGCCCGGGCGCGACTGCAACAAGCCGAAGCCCAACTTGCCGAACTCAGAGCCGGAAATCGACCGCAAGAGATCGCCCAAGCCAGAGCGCGCTTGGAACGGGCGCGATCGAAACTGGACGCCTTGCGCGGCGGCAGTCGTAGCGACGAAATCGCCCAAGCCGAAGCCGCGTTAGAAGAAGCGAAAGCGCGGGTGGAGTTGAGTGCGAAGCGGGTGGAGCGCAATCGAGAACTGCTCGCCGAAGGAGCGATCGCCCGGGACACCTTCGACGCCGTACAGACAGAAAACGAACAGGCGCGAGCGAGTGTGGAACGGGCGCGCCAACGGATCGAAGAACTCGAACGGGCGCGACAAGAAGACATCGAGCAAGCGGAAGCCGAAGAACGGGAAGCGCGAGAAGCCTTTGACTTGCAGCGCGCCGGGGCTCGTCCGGAAGAGATCGCCCAAGCCGAGGCGATCGTCGCCGAACGAGAACAAGCCTTGCGCGAACTGGAAAACGGAACGCGACCGGAGGCGATCGCCGCCGCCGAAGCGCAAGTGTCCGAGGCGATCGCCCGGGTACGCGCCGCCCAAGTCCAATTAGAAGATACCGTCGTCTTCGCCCCCTTCTCGGGAACTGTGGGGGATGTCACCGTCAAACTTGGGGATTACGTGGATTCCGGCGATCGCCTGACCACCTTGACACAAAATCAGGCATTAGAACTCGAAATGCCGATCCCCGTGGAACGACTCGCCGAGTTGAGAACCGGATTGCCCGTAGAAATCACCGATAGCGCGGGCAACCCCTTAGCCGAAGGTCGCATCAGCTTCGTCTCGCCGACGATCGATCGCGACTCCCAAACAGTCCTGGCGAAAGCGAGTTTCGACAATGCCAAAGGACAACTGATCGACGGGCAGTTCGTGCGCGCCAAAGTGATTTGGGAACAGCGCCCCAATAGCGTCGTAGTACCGAGTAACGCCATTATCTTTCAAGGGCAAGATCGCTTCGTGTTCGTGGCCCGGGGGAGCGACCCGCAAGTTGCCGAACGCCGCGCCGTCAAACTCGGAACCGTCCAGGGCGATCGCTCCGAAATCCTCGAAGGACTCCGACCCGGCGACCAACTGATCGTCTCCGGCTTGCAGAAACTCGCCGACGGCGCCCCAATCATGCCTCTGGGCGACCCCCAAGCCGACGCCAGCCCCGCGACTGAAGCCCAACCGTAAGCCGCCAGCCATGTTTACCAACTTTTTCATCAAGCGTCCCGTCTTCGCGTCGGTCTGTTCGCTGTTGGTGGTCTTGATCGGACTGGTCGGCTATACCCGCCTGCCCGTCCAGGAATATCCGACCATCGACCCCCCCGTCGTCAACGTCACCACCGTCTATCCCGGGGCCAACCCCCAGGTGGTCGAGACCGACGTCACCGAAACCCTCGAAGCCGAAATTAACGGCGTCGAAGGCATTAAAACCCTCAGTTCCGTCAGTCGCGAATCGGTCAGCTCGATTACGGTGCAGTTCGACCTCGATCGCGATATCGACATTGCCGCCCAAGACGTGCGATCGCGGGTCGATCGCGCCCGGGGCAACCTCCCCGACGAAGTAGAATCGCCCATTGTCAGCAAGCAATCCGGGGACGCCTCCCCGATCATGTGGTTTGCCCTCTACAGTCCCGACAGTTCCTTCTCTACCCTCGAACTGAGCGACTACGCCGATCGCTTCGTCGTCGATGCCCTCGAAACCGTCTCCGGCGTCAGTAGCGTCATCATCGGCGGCGAGCGCAAATACGCCATGCGCCTCTGGATCGACCCCAAAAAACTCGCTGCCCGTCAGCTCACCGTTCTCGACATCGAACAAGCCCTACGCCGAGAAAACGTCGAAATTCCGAGCGGGATCGTCGAAGGGGAATCGTCGGAATTTTCCGTGCGGACCCTCGGCAGACTGCAAACCCCCCCGGAATACGAAAACCTCGTCATCGCCCGTCGCGAGAACGGCACCCAAATTCGCCTCAAAGATGTCGGACGAGCCGAAATCGGCGCCGAAAGCTATCGGTCCTTCGTGCGCTTTAACGGCGATCCTGCCGTCGGGTTGGGGGTCGTTAAAATTTCCAAAGCCAACACCCTCGACGTCGCCCGAGGGGCAAAAGAACGCATGGAACAACTCGCCAAAAGTTTTCCCTCGGGAATGAGCTACCGCTTGGCGTTCGACAGTTCCGAGTTTGTGGATTTGGCGATCGAGGAGGTCTGGTCCTCCCTATATTTGGCGATCTTCCTCGTCATCTTAGTCATCTTCTTCTTCCTACGCGACTGGCGCGCCACGATCGTTCCGGCGGTCACCATTCCCATCTCCTTGATCGGCGCCTTCAGCGTCATGTTTTTCCTCGACTTCTCGATCAACACCCTGACCCTGTTCGCCTTAACCCTCTGTACCGGGTTGGTGGTCGATGACACGATCGTCGTCCTCGAAAATATCGTGCGCTATATCGAGGAAAAAAATATGAAACCGCTTCCCGCCGCCTTCGCCGGAGTCGGGGAAGTGGTGTTTGCCGTGATCGCCACCACGGCGGTGCTGATCGCCGTGTTTCTCCCCGTCGGCTTCTCTGCAGGCACCACCGGGCGCCTGTTTACCGAATTTGCCCTGACGATCGCCGGATCCGTCGTGATCTCCTCCTTCGTCGCCTTAACCCTCGCCCCGGCCCTGTCCGGTCGCGTTCTCAAGCAACACGGGCAAATGACCGGGGGCATTTTTCACTGGATCGAAGCGAGCTTAGATTGGATACAAGCCGGGTATGCCTGGACTTTGCGCCGTTTGATGTCTTTGCGCTTGGTCGTGGTTCTCGGCTTTTTCGCCTCGTTAGCCCTGACCGCTTACCTGTTCGGACTCGTCCCCCAAGGCTTTCTCCCCACGGAAGATCGCGGCGCCATTTTTACGATCGTGCGCGGACCGGAAGGGGTGACCATCGACTACACCGATCGCGTGTTAGAACAAGTCGAACAGGTCTACAGCGAAGTGCCGGAAGTTCGCAGTTACTTTACCGTCGGCGCCCTCGCCCGCCAAGGCCCGGGAGAAGTCAATCAAGGATTTGCCTTCGTCCGCCTCAAAACCTGGTCCGAACGAACCGAACCGGGACAGTCGCAACAAGCCGTCATCGGCGGACTCTACCCGAAATTGGGGGCGATTACCGATGCCTTCGTCTTGCCGATCGACCCGCCCGCCTTACCCGGTCAGGGGTTCAGCCAACCCGTACAGTTTGTGGTGCAAGGGACCGACCTGCAGAAATTGGCCGATATTTCCGCCCAGGTGGCCAATAAAGCCAGACAACTGCCGCAATTGGTGAATATCGACACGGATTTAAAACTGAATAAACCGGAGTTGACGATCGCGATCGACCGCGCCCAAGCGGCGAATTTGGGCATTTCCGTGCAGGAAATTTCCCGAACTTTGCAAATTCTGCTCGGTGGGGAAGAAATTACCAATTTCAACCGAGGCAATCGCCGTTACGAGGTCGTCGTGCAAGCGGAGGACGAATTCCGCGCCAACCCCGATGACATTCGCGATTTTTACATTCGCACTCAAACCGGACAACTGGTTCCCCTCAGTAGCGTGGTGACCGTGACGCCGAGTACGACACCCCCGGCGATTAACCATTACAATCGCTTCCGGGCGGCGACGATCGAAGGGAGTCCGGCCCCCAATGTCAGCTTGGGGGAAGCCCTGACGGCGTTGCAGCAGGTGGCGGACGAGATCGTTCCGGAAGACATGCGAACGGCGTTAAAAGGAACGTCGTTGGAGTTTAAAGAAGCAGGTCAGGCGACGTTTTTTATCTTCGGATTGGCGTTGGCATTTATTTTTTTGGTTCTGGCGGCCCAGTTCGAGAGTTATATCGATCCGTTGATTATTTTATTGGCGGTTCCCCTGTCGTTGTTGGGGGCATTAGTGGCTTTACTGTTGGCAAAAATTGAGCTGAATGTTTACAGTCAGATCGGCTTAATTATGTTGATCGGGTTGTCTACAAAAAACTCGATTTTGATCGTGGAGTTTGCCAACCAACGGCGGGAGGAAGGGTTATCGATTGTTAAGGCGGCGTTAGAGGCGGGGAAAGTTCGTTTTCGCCCGATTTTGATGACGGCGTTTTCGACGATTTTCGGCTTGATGCCTCTGGCGCTTGCCAGTGGCGCCGGGGCCGCCAGTCGGTCGGCGATCGGGATGTCGGTGGTCGGCGGGATGTTGGTGTCTACGCTGTTAAGTTTGTACGTGGTTCCGGTGTTCTACACGATCGCCATGAAAGCGCAATATCGCCTCAGTCACCGGGGTCACAAGGAACAAGACGATCGCTATCTCGGCGACTTGTTGGGAGAGGCCCCGACCGAAGCGTTACACGGATACGACGGCGGACGAGATCCGTCGAGTCGGGAACCGTCGGAGATTCCTTAAAAAGCCGATCGAGGGGGAATCAAAAAGACTGCAAATACTACAATACCCGGCAGAGATGCCGGGTATTTTTTGAAGAAAGACGCGAGAGTCCGTTCACTGAGATCGACGACTGGGGAATCGGATTCCAAGTTCCCGATTTGGTGGCGGGGTTCTGGGTCAGTCGATTTGAGATTGAAAATTGCCTAAATGAGGCGATCTCCGGATCTTTTGGCGATCGAGTCCGGCTTTAATCCAAGTCATACATTCATATTCGGTTTCAAACAGTTTGGGGGCGGCAATATTGTTTAAATTATCCGGTTTGTAGTGATCGTAATAGTATTGGCGACCCACTTGATGGATGATAATCAAATCGTAGTGATAGGTGTAGCGGGCTTTAAACAAGTCGAAACGGTCGAGAACGTCGGAGTTTTCTTCTAAATGTTCTCGGGCAATTTCGATTGTTTCTTTTAGATTACTCGAATACATTCCGGCGGGATTGTCGGCTTTGTGAAACTCGCCTTTATGTCCGAGGGCGGAGAGGAGTTTGTAGGAGTAAATGTTTTCTCCGTTGACGCGATCGAAACAGTAGGGAATGATCAGATGTCCGCAATACGCGACGGATTTTTCGTAGAGTAAGCGGTTATTTTTCATTTTAGATTTTAGATTTTAGATTGGGGGAATTTTAAAAATTTTGGGCGTTCGACCGCAACTAACGCCCCTAGGGCGATCGCTCAATTTCATCTAGATGGCGCACTGATGGGGAAGTCGCGATCGTACTCCCGGTGAGTCTATCATTGTCGGTGCTGTAAACGACCGGATCGGGGGGGCGATCGGGTATTGTTAAAACTAATGCTTTACCTTGACACTGATTTATAGCGGTTTTCACCCGTCCTCAAGTTCGCCGGGACGAGTCAAGTTCCCCCCGACGATCCCCGATGGACGGGAGTCTCTCAAAAAAATTCAAGTATCGAATCGTACAGAACTCATCAAACTACTATAAAACACCGACTTTTTTTAATCCATTTTCAGCCGCCCGTTTTTCCGCTTCCTTCTTAGTGCGACCCCTTCCCATTCCATAAACTTTGCCTTGAACTTGCACTTCAGCCGTGAATTCTTTGTGGTGATCCGGCCCACTTTGATCCACAATAATATATTCTGGATGACAACTAAAATGTTCGAGCGTCCATTGTTGAAAACGATTTTTAGAATCGACTAAAATCGGCGCGCTAATATCAGTTTGCATATCATCAAAACTTTCCGCCGCCGCAATAAAAAGCGGTTCGATAAATTCCCAAACTGCATCCAAACCGGAATCGAGAAAATAGCCGCCGACGATCGCCTCAAACGTATCGCTCAATAAAGATTCATTATTATACCCTTTATCTTTAATCGCTCCTTTTCCGAGGCGAATTTGCTTGCCAATTTCGAGATAATTAGCAAAATCTGCAAGTTGAACTTCATCGACTAAAGCCGATCGCAATCTTGTTAATTGTGCTTCGTTAATTTCCGGATAGCGATTGAATAAAAAGCGACTGCTGAGAAAATTTAAAACCGAATCGCCTAAAAATTCCAGCCGTTCGTTATCCTCGCCAGCGTTAGCATGTTCGTTGACATAAGACCGATGAGTTAACGCCCGAATTAACAAAGAAACATCGCGAAAAACAGGCAATTTTGCCGTATCGGGCGATCGCTCGATTGGCTGGACTTCATCGGCTAAATCTAGTAAAACTTTACTAGAACCGCCTTCTCTCGCAAAAACAACGGTTTTCTTTCCTTGCGCTTTGAGAATCGAAAGCAATCCAGAAAAATCCCCATCTCCGGAAACAATAATAAAAATATCGGCGGATTTGTCGCCAAATGCTTCTTGAGTCGCATCGACAATCAACTGATAGTCAACGCTATTTTTACTGGTATCCGGTACGTCAATTCTTTCAAATCCCAAGCGTTCTATATATTTAGCGCGATCGCCGTTTTCTTGCTTCCAATTAGAATAAGCGCGCTGATGGGATACGCTTCCTCTTGTTTTAACAAAATTGACTAATTTATCCGCTAATTCGGAGGTTATTTTAATATTTTGACAATCCCAATAAATGGAAAGTAAAGGTTTTTTCTTTCTGGGCATTTTTCCAATCCCGTGAGGAGTTGACGATTCAAGGGGATGTTGTTAATAATGGGAGGATCTGTAAAATCAGCCCTCTTTTATCCCCAAACTATGAGCAGGTGGATAAAGACTATTTCCCCGGGCGCGGTTGCACTCCACGCAAGATAGACGTAAATTTTCTAAAGAATTCGATCCTCCCCGACTTTTGGGGATTAAATGATCTAGGGTTAACTGCTTTTTAGGAAGATTTTTACGACACCACCAGCAACACGCGCCGTAAAGGGTCACGAGTTTATTTTTCTTATTGCGTTTGGCGTGACAGTTCACAAGGGTGACTCCTGTTTTCAGGAAGTGTTCGGCGATTGGACTCGGAAACAGACTGTTGAAAAACAACGAGTTTTCCACCCCTCGTCCGTTGGAGCTTTTCGGCTGAATTTGCATTGTAACCGCACATTTTCTAGAAGAAGTTCCCCGCCCCACCAACGTTTTACTCGCTGGGAATGTGCAAATACAGCGCAAATTCAACAATAACTAATAAAAATTAGCAATTGTAGATCGGAATGCTTCAGGGTATATCATATTTTGGGCTAAATGTCAATCAAGGGGCGATCGCAACACAAAGGCGTCTTCAAATAGGGTCGTTTCCCCCGCGATCTGACGGGTCGATTGCGACGATTTTAACTTCAATTCTTGTAACCGTATAGGACGGGCAAAAGCCCGCCCAAAATCGCTTTAAGGCAACCAAAAATCGGGTAAATAGCTATTGGCAAACTCGCGCAGCCTTTGATTGACTTGGCGGGCGATCGCGATATGAGGTTCGTCGGCTTCTACGGGGATAATTTCCGCTTTTTGACCGCGACCGAAGCGATCGATAATTAAATTAGCCGCTTCCAATCCGGTGACGTAGGCTTTTTCTTGAGACCAAGAACCGTGACGGTTGACAATCCAATCGCCACTCATCAATAAATTGTTAAAACTGGTTTCAACTGGAAGCATATACTGATAGCTTCCTGGGGAAAAGTGGGTAACGGCTTGACCTAAGCGAATGACGCTGCTGTCAATAATTTCTGCATTGCGAAATGCCGGAATACAGGTACTGATATCTTGCTTGACTTTAGCGATAATTTGGCGATCGTCTTGTACCATTAGTTGATTGGCGTGGTAAAAATCTGCTTCGATGACGGTTCCCGGTTCGTCGAGATATTCGTCGTGTAAGCTATTGAGATCGAAAAACGTCCATCCGGTGGTTCGATCGAAACCAAAACAAGCATTAGAAGCACGAGGAATATTAATTTTGCGATCGCACCACAAGCGAGTAGCGACGACATCAATCCCGCTTAAATTCTGCAAGTTTTGAAATTCCGGACGGCTTTTCAATACCGAACTTCCGGCGACAATCTTTTTCATTCCATTAATACCGACGGCAAAAATAACCGCATCGGCATCAAATTTTTCATCGCCACAAATGACCGCATTAATTTTACCGGATTCGTCAATTTGTACGTCGGTTACGCGGCGTTGAGTACGGATTCTTCCCCCAGCTTGTTCGATGCGATCGCACCAGGGACGAAAGATTTTTTCGCCGACGGTTCCCCGACACCAGACGACGTCAAAATTGGGCTGGTGCGCCAAAATAAAGTAGTAAAGCATTCCTAAAGCTGCCGCCGCCGAACATTGTTCGCCGGGCGCAAACAAGCCGACGAGTAACATCGGTTCAAACGCATCGCGATAGAGGCGCGCGGAGACGCCGAACTCTTTAAATAATTCGCGGGCAGTGACGCAATCGTAGCGCTGCCAAGCTTCTGAGGAATTGTCGAAATCTAATAAAGCATAGAGTAAGGGCAGGGCCGAGAGGCGATCGAGGAAGGGTAAGCGCTTGAATTGCGGGTAAAGAAATGTCCCCAAAGGGGTCGGTAAAAGAGGCTCATTTTGGAAAATTGGTGATTCAACTTCCAATCCTGCCGGGGAATATTGAGCCGATCGCGTCCACGGTGTAAACGGGTCGAGTCCTAATTGGTTGATTTGGGCGAAAATATTGCGATAGGGATACCAAAACCCGTGGATTCCGGCTTCTACCGATCGCCCGGCGGCTGTTTTCCATCCGGCGACCAAACCGCCAGGATAGGCGCCCGCTTCGAGGAGGGTGACGTCGTAGCCCTGTTTTACGAGGGTGTCGGTGGCCCCCAAACCCGCCCATCCGGCGCCGACCACGACGATTTTAGGGGCTTGCAATCCATCGGTCATAGTTGTTGCTGAAATTAGTTTGATTTGAAGGTTCGGGAATGGCGATCGATTGAAAAGGGGCGATTGCCCCTCTCAAACTCATCGGAAACCCTCTCAAAACTTTAACGAAAATTGAGCTTAATTTGAAGCGAGCGCCTGGCATATTTGAGGGATTTGATTGTATTTTTTAAGGGTTCAATGGGGCGATCGCTTCAAAGTCGATTGCAGGTCAATTTCGATCGATCTTGAACGAGAGCAATTGTCTGTAGGATAAGGTGACGGTTTTATTCTCATTTCTTTTAGGCTTTTTCTATTAAGGCGATCGCCCCAGCCTCACTCCAATCCGCCTGAGAATGAGAATCAAACAATCTAACTCTGGCCGGATCCCATTGAGACCCACTTTATTAACTTTTACCCAAGATTTAATGCTTCTGACTTTAATTAGTATTGACGAACGTAAAGATATAGGCGTTATTTTCAATGTTTTTGAAGGCTTGACATATAATTAAACTCTGGCGATCGCCTAGTCTTATAAAATGATGGAACCTCTATAAAATCAGCTTTGAAAAGGTGAAATAAAAATTAGCAATCGCGCGATCGTCTCGACCTCACCCCCAATCTACTTTGTTCGATCGTTTTCCAACTTTAACAACCGATCTAAGCAATCGATTCAAATGAGATATTAATCATCAATTTAAAGGAAGGTGTGAATTTAGATAATATCGGCAATATAAAAAATATCAATCCTTCAATATTCTCTAAAATCGAATCATTTTTGTTGATTAAAAATCTTCATCTTTGAATCATTTACTGTTAAAAATAATTTAAATATAAACCGTCTTAAAAAGATAGTAAAAATAAAAAGAAGAGGAACCTCTCATGCTCGTGACCTTAAATATGAGAAATCGCATGATTTTCGGTTATGCAATTCCGGTCTTAATTGCGTTGGGAGGACTGGTCGCTTTAGTTTATGTTTCTGCCGACAAAGTAAAACAAGCTTTCTCTAAAGTCGAGCAAGTTCAAGAGAAAATTTTAACTGTCAATGAGATGGTTTTAGCGGCAGAGGGGATGATCGATACCAGTCGCGGCTACCTCATCAACCAAGATCCTGTTTTTTTAACGAGATACGATGTATTTGTCAAAGTTTTTGAAGAAAGTAGCAAAAACAGCGAAGCTTTAATGCAAAAGGACGAACATAAAGAAATTGTCAACCAGACGATTGCCTTGATTGAGGAATATCGGTTATTTTCAGACCAATTGCTCGCTTTGGCTAAAGCGGGTAAAAAAGCCGAAGCAACTTCTCTCTTTTCTACAGGACAAGGACGCAAGATTGTCGATCGCATCTACGAACTTAAAGAGGAGTTCGATCGCGTCAAAATTGACTCCTTAAAAGAAGAAAACAGGACTTCTACACAAACTCTGGCATCCTTAATTTTTTGGCTACTAATTGGGTCGTTTGCTTTAGTTTTGGTAGTGATTATCGTAGCCGTTTTTATTTCTTCAGGAATCACTAAAATTGTCAAAGAAGCGACCAATGCGATCGCCTCATCTTCCCAAGAAATTGCGGCGACAATCGAGCAACAAGAACGAATTATCAACCAACAAGCGACATCGGTCAATCAAACAACAACGACGATGAATGAGTTGGGAAGTTCTTCTAAAGCGACTGCCAAACAAGCAGAATCGTCGGCCAAAAATGCTAATGAAGTTTTAAGTTTAGCAGAATCTTCCTCGGAAGGAGCCAATCAAGTTTTAGATTTAGCACAAGAGGGAACCACTTCCGTCGGTCGGACGATGGAAGGGATGAGTCAGTTACAAAATAAAGTAGAAGCGATCGCGCAAGAAATTAGGAATTTAAGCGAACAAAATACGCAAATTAGTACGATTACTAACCTCGTCACTGATATTGCCAATCAAACGAATATGTTAGCTTTAAATGCAGCCGTTGAAGCGGTTAGGGCGGGAGAAAATGGAAAAGGATTTGGAGTCATCGCTACGGAAATTCGTAAACTCGCGGATCAAAGTAAATCTTCGGCGCAGAAAATTAATACTTTAGTAATCAATATTGAAGAGGCGATCGAATCGACAGTAATGGCGACTGAAGAAGGAACAAAAACTGTAAAATATAGTATGGAGCTTTCGCAAGTGACTGCCGAAGCTTTCGCTCAAGTCACTGAAGCGATTGACAATATTATCCTTCGCAATCAAGATATGTCGCGCAATGCAATCGAACAAGTCGTCGTCAATTCTCAACAAATTTCACTGACGACCAAACAACAGGCGATCGCCATCAATCAAGTGGTTGAAGCGATGAATACTCTCAATCAAGGTGCCGTCGAAACAGTGAGCGGGATTAACCAAACACGCATTGGCGTCCAAAAATTAAACCAAGCCGCTCAAGATTTGAACGCTTTGGTTTAAACTGAAACAGTCACAAAGCGATCGCATGGAAGGCGCGATCGCCGTAACCTTTGACAGCTTTAACCCGGGGGCCATTGCATCTGACGACCGCCGAGAATATGCAAGTGCAAATGATAAACCGTTTGTCCGCCATCGGCGTCGGTATTAATGACAATTCGATAGCCATTTCCGAGTCCGGCTTCGGCAGCAACTTGCTTTGCTGTTAATAATAAATGACCCAACAAATCGCGATCGTCTTCTTGAGCTTCTGAGAGTTTAACAATTGGCTTTTTCGGAATCACCAAAATATGAACGGGTGCTTGTGGGTGAATGTCGGTAAACGCCAATGCTAAATCATCTTCATAGACAATATTAGCCGGGATTTCTCGGTTGATAATCTTAGAAAAAATGGTGGGTTGGTTTTCGCTCATTGGCTATTCGTGATTCGTGAAAAAATCGCTTGCGATTCGACAAATTTAGAGATCGGAATCTTTCTGAATCCGATAGCGATCGCCGTTATCACAATCCTAAATCATTTGGAACAATAAGGCGATAGAATCTTAACCCAATTTCCCTAGACGGTTAACTCCGAAGTCGTCCGAGGCAGACTCAATAAGACAGGCTCGGGGCTTGATGAAGGTAGGTATTGTCCGCCAGTTGCTTCAAAATGAAGTCGGCAATATCGGCCCGTGAAATTTTGAGCTGGGAACTGCGATCGGTACCCGGGAAACCGTGACGGTAGCGACCCGTGCGTTCCCCATCCAAAAAAGCACCCGGGCGCACGATTGTCCAATCGAGCTGACTCTGACGAACGTAGTCCTCCTGTTTTTCATGGTCGGCAAAGACATTCCGCAGAATCAGACCGAACATGATGTATTTCCAATAGAAATTGAGACTCCCCCAGCTATCTCCCGCTCCCAGAGTGGACTGGCAAATCAGACGGCGAACCCCTGTTGCTTCCATCGCTCGAACGATCTGTTGGGTCCCGCGCGATCGCACCGTCCCCGTCAGCTTTTTGCCCGAACCAAGGACACAGACCACCGCATCTTGTCCCTCAATGGCTTGTTTCACTACCGAGAACTCCATGACATCACCCCGAACCCGACTGAGTTGAGGATGCTCGATCTCAAGTCTGTCGGGATTTCGGGCAAAGGCGGTGACTAAATGTCCCTGAGTGAGAGCCTGCTCGACCACTTGACGACCGACAGTCCCTGTGGCTCCAAAAATAATCAGTTTCATGGGGTTGCCTCCTAAATGATGACATCCCTAACTTACGAAGATTGACCGGAGACCGCTTTTACGTTCTTGCAGTTCTATCGCGTTCTTGCGGTGAGTTGTGCGTTGGGGTTGAAACGCCTAGAATTGCCGAAGTATGCCCCTACTTGCACGAAGGGTAAAAGCGCCGTTGTCTCGTCGTCGATCGCTAGCCAGGGAAGGCATTTCAAACTTATGGCCAATGCGCAATCACAGCCCGCTTTGTCCCCGGACGGATCGCCGCAGAGCGCTCCATCTCTACGGACTGAGACCATGCAGCTTGAGCTTCTGCAGTTTCCTCCAGGTGAAGGCCAGGTTCACAGCCAGAACGCACACACCTTATTTGTCAATTTAACGACCCGTCCGATCGATTATCTGCAAACTCAAGATGGCAAGACCCACACGGGGCTATATCGGCGGGGAGACTTTACCCTGACGCCAGCCGATCTGCGCTTTTTTGCTCGCTGGCAGGGAACTGAGAATTGTTTAAAGATTCAGCTTGGCGATCGCTTTCTACGTTCCGTCGCCCAGGAAACCCTGACTGGCAATCGAGATCGCCTCTCCCTCATCCCCACCTTTCAAAGCCGTAATGGACAAATAGAAGCGATCGCAACCCTGCTGTTGGCAGAATTGCAACAAAACCAGTCCGGCGGTGCATTATATTTGGACTCTTTGGCCAATGTTCTCGCGGTGCAACTGCTGCGAAATTACAGTAGTACCCTGGTTCAATTGCCCAACTACGAAGGTGGGTTACCCCCTCACCACCTGCGGCAAGTTTTGGAGTACGTTGACGCCTATTTAACCGAGGAGATTAAGCTGGCTGATTTAGCTCAACTTCTGAGCATGAGTCCCTTTCATTTCAGTCGTCTATTCAAACAATCGATGGGCCTTTCGCCCCACCAATACTTGATTCAACAACGAGTCGAGCGGGCCAAACGGTTGCTGAAACAAGGCGATCGCGCGATCGTCGAGATCGCCTTGGAATGTGGGTTCAACAGCCACAGCCATCTCAGCAAGCAGTTCCGGCAGGTAACGGGCATGACTCCCAATGCTTTTAGAAAAAGCTAGGCGTTAGCACAAACGGAGTGCGAGCCTCGTTTTATTGTCCTTCCGAGGGATTGCATCATCTGCCATCAGTCGAATCACCTCGACGAAATCGCGATCGGTCTCGAAGGCCAAGATCGGCAACAGGATGGGCGCTAGGAAACGTGGTTTGGGAGCAAGTTACCACCCAAGGATCGCAGACCTGTTGACAGCAATGAAAGATGAAGCCGAACGATACATAAATTCTGGTTCTGTACAAATTGAGTATGATTCAAGAGGAAATGAAGACAATTTTATGTTTTTTCGTGTTTTTTGTCTTTTAAATCTCCAACGATCCATCGAATAAGATCGTAAATTAAGATCGTCAATAAATTTTGGATAAACTGGATAATCCTCCATCAACTGAAAACCATAATGTTAATTAGAAATAATGTTATATAAAAACTCAAATATTCCTGAAGAGAGATCTCTTTTTTCTAGGATAAAATGCTAGGTTAGTTCTTAAACTATTGAGCATTAAAATGAGTGGCGGCGACAGCAAGCCGCTTGCACAGCATAGGAGTCAAATCGATAAGTCAAATCGATCGCCCTCCACTGCCCTAGAATTAATGAGGATAAGGTTCGACCCAGGTACAATCGGGCAACACCCACAAAAAAAGATCGAATTAAGTGATAGAATAGTTTATTTATTGCTTTTTTCCAGAAAGCCGTGCTAGTTTACAATGCTTAAATCAACCGATTGAAAATGCTCTAGAAAATTTTAACTTTCTAAGGTAGATAATAGGTTGGTAGTGCGGTTTTTTATTCTTTTTACATTCAAATATTCCAGAAATGGGGTCTGAAGGTTAGGGTTAAAAAATCTGGGCGATCGCTCTATTTTGCCAATCACCGTTGATTACATTATGCGCAAAATTCGGTTATTTATTGCATCGAGCTTAGATGGCTATATCGCTCGCGAATCCGGGGCAGTGGATTGGTTATTTACCGATTGTGACTACGGTTATCATCAATTTTTTGACGAAATCGATACAGTCATCATGGGGCGCAAAACCTACGATCGAATTTTTGAGCTAAGTGACTATCCCTATGCTGACAAAAAAGGATTTGTTTTATCGACGACCTTACACGGACAACAGGATAAATACGTAGAATTTGTCGGATATAATTTAGATAATTTTGTCAAAACCTTGCATTCTAGTCCCGGTAAAGATATTTGGTTGATTGGCGGATCTGAAGTCATTCATTTATTTTTAAAACAGCACTGGGTTGATGAATTGATTTTGTCAATCCATCCTAAAATTTTGGGCAGTGGAATTCCCTTAGTTGTCAACGATCAAAATTTAGAAATGGAATTAAGTTTAACCGATGTCACCACTTTTGATTCTGGATTAGTTCAGTTGGTTTACAGATTGGAACCCTAAAACACTGTTTAATGAGATCTCAAGATCGTCCAATATCGAGCAATATCGAGGAGAAGATCTTTAACATTAGCTCGGCGATTTTGGGGGATAAAAGCGAACAAAAATGATTTTTCTCCGTCTTAAAGCTCATCCATTACTCCGCCAGCGTGAGGGAGGGCGACGGTCAACAAGAATGTCAGTCTTCGAGACAGTCACCCCTCACGCTTTTTTTGGTCGAGGGAATGAATAGTATAATTGGCAACACCGCAGTCAAACAATGCGGTAGAATTAAAACTCTACAATTTAGCATCTCAAAACAGGGTGTATGTTTGAGCTATCTTCTCAAAATAAGCGTCCGAAATTGCTGGTTTTAACGGCAGTTTTCGCCAGTGTGCTGCTGTTGGCCCTACCCGCAAGAGCGCAAATGACCGATGAAAAAATTGATGATTTTGTGGAAGCTTTGCGACGTGCCGCCCCAGATACGGGGATGGCGAACGACGGACTGTATAGCGATTGGCAAATTAAACCGGAGAATATTCCCCGTTGGTCGCGGCTGTGTACCGAAGAGGAAATGACCCCGGCGCAATTTGAAGCAAACGAGACGAAAGCAAGAGCTGTTCTGGCTTGTGTGATGGGAGACATCCTCAAACAGGAATACCGAAATAGCAATAATGAAGCGCTCGCCGTGCGTCGGGCTGCCGCCTGGTGGATGAGTGGAGATCCGAATCGCTACGATACGCCAAATATTGCAGAGTATACGGAAAAAGTCTGGAATTTTTACCAAGAAGAACGGGGGCGCTGAGCGTCGGACTCGCCCCGATCGCCGAATGTTGCACTCGTTGGTAAGATCTATAAAGGTATCTGCCACTAAAGGGTTGAGAGGCGATCGTGTTAGAAGAAAATCGAGAACGAGCGTTGCAATTTATCGCAGGCATCGAGGCGGAAATGCTCGATGCCTCTGCTTATCAAATCGCGAACGAACTGCGTCGATATACGCGCAAGTCTTACAATAATTTGCAATTTGCGATCGCCACCCTTTCACCGCAAGATTATCGCGGAAGTCAGCTCGATCTCGCCGTCGATCTCAGTGGTGAAGAAATCGATTTGGCTCATTTTATTGCTTCTTTATCCGATCGCGTCGCTTTACCCGGCTTGGCGGCGGCGGTGGATTTTGCTACGGCTTGGACGGCGAAACATAGCTCGTGGAGTGGCGATTTGGGACAGGCGATCGACGATTGGCGAAAAGATAAATTTACTTCGTTTCAAGCGGCGTTAAATGCCGATGCGTCTTATGTCGATCTCGCCTCTAATATTGCAGCGTTTCAAGTCGGTGAAATTCTCAATCGAAGTGACGATCGCCCGGTATCCATTGCAAAAGTAATTCGAGATTATCATCGGATTCGCTATCCGGAACACGTCCGCGATTTTATCCGGGACGAACTCGGTGGGGCGATCGAACTCAATACCCTGAGCAATCCGCAAAAAGTCGAAGCTAAAATTCGCCGCAGTATTGCCATTTTTCTCGCATTTCTAGAGATGCAGCGCCTCGGAAAAAGCCCTGACAAACCGGAGGCGATCGAACGAGCCGCTAAAATATTAGCGGCAACTTCGGGGGTTTCCCAAAACGATCTGCTCTCCAGTTCTCTCTATTTTCTTAAATATTTACTGCATAAAGGTGAGCTAAATGGGGTTTGTTTTAAACCCTATAAAAATCCCTTCTGGATGTTTGATTTTGCCGGATGGGGAACCGGGGAACCCGTGCGGGTCGATCGCGTCGTTCCAAGCGCTTAAGTCGCCCTACTGTTGACAGTTATCGCGAAACGACGGAGAGTAAAAGTAAATTGGTTGCATTAATTAGAATCCAATCGTGAATCCCTTTCTTTTTGTGACGGATTTAGATAATACCTTTGTCGGCGACGATGCCGCATTGGCACGCTTGCAGCAAGTATTGAGCGAACACCGTCAAACTTACGGCACCAAAATCGTCTATTCCACCGGGCGATCGCCGACCCTTTACAAGCAGCTCAAAGCGGAAAAACAACTGCTCGATCCCGATGCCTTGGTAACTTCGGTGGGAACCGAAATTTATACCGACGGGAAGGAAACCCCGGATGAAGATTGGGTCGCTATCTTGTCTCAGGGTTGGGATCGCGAGGCGATCGTTGCCGCCAGCGCCCATTTTGGAGATTTAGTTCCCCAACCGGATACGGAACAGCGACCGTTTAAAGTGAGTTATTTTTTAACTGAAGAAGCGGCGATCGAAGTGTTGCCGAGTTTCGAGTCGGCGTTGCAAGAGCGCAATTTATCGGTGAAGTTAATTTACAGTGCCGGGAAAGATTTAGATGTGTTGCCGGATAATGGAAATAAGGGGCTGGCAATGCAGTTTTTAGCAAAACGTCTCGGGTTTAGCCCCGATCGCACCGTCGCTTGCGGAGATTCTGGCAATGATATTGCTTTGTTCAGTGTCGGTGACGAACGCGGGATCATTGTCGGCAATGCGAAGCCAGAATTACGGCAGTGGTACGAAGAAAATGCTAGCGATGCGCTCTATTTAGCCCGGGCTGTTTGTGCGGGAGGAATCCTCGAAGGCTTGGAGCATTTTAAGTTCGTGTAAAAGAAATCACTTGAGGGTGATTTTGTTGCTCGAAATTGCCCTTTTACCCTTGAGAACTCTGCGATCGCCCGCCGTTCTTGAGGGTGTTTCTCGTGAGTTTACAATCGAGCTTCTCCCACCGCAAATATGTATTAAGGCCGATCGAGGCCGATCTAATTTACAATCTAAAATCCCCCATGATTGGTTATCTCAAAGGCGAGATCGTCGGCATTTACAAAACGACGAGCAATCGGGTTTTTGTAACCGTCGATGTCCGTGGCGTCGGTTACGAAGTCCAAATTCCCCCCCGTTGGCTGGCGGATCTTCCGGCGGTGGGGGAATCGGTTTGCGTGTTTACTCACCTGCAAGTGCGCGAGGACCAGCTCGTGTTTTACGGATTTGCGAGTCAAGCGCAACGAGATGTTTTTCGCCAGCTCGTTTCCGTGAGTGGGATCGGTTCGCAACTGGCGATCGCCCTACTCGATACCTTAGACTTGCCGGAGTTAGTCGGGGCGATCGTTTCCGCAGACACCAGCGCCCTCATGAAAACCCCGGGAGTGGGGAAGAAAACCGCCGAACGCATTGCCTTAGAACTGAAAAGCAAATTGGCTGCGTGGCGCGAACAGGCGGGACTGAGCGTGAGTTTAACCCCTCAAGTCGATCGCCAACTGCAGGAAGATTTAGAAATGACCTTATTAGCCCTCGGCTATAGCACCAGTGAAGTGAGCGAGGCGATCGCCGCGATCGCCAGCGAACCGGAACTCTCCGGCGAAACCCCCATCGAACAGTGGCTCAAACGGGCGATCGCTTGGCTCAGCGACAATGCCTAAGCCATCGATCGAGCGCGGGGACGCCCTATTCCCCAATCCACTCCCCTATGGTATGATTGTCAATTGCTGTGTTTATACCTCGATTGACCGCAGTCATGGCACTGACCCAAAACCTCAAACAAGAGATCATTACCGGATATCAAGTCCACGAAACCGACACCGGATCGGTAGAAGTTCAAGTCGCTTTACTCACCGAGCGCATTAATCGCCTGAGCGAACATCTCAAAAGCAACAAAAAAGACCACACCTCCAGACGCGGTTTGCTCAAAATGATCGGCCAGCGCAAGCGTCTGCTAGCATACATTAACAAGAATGACAAACAGCGCTACCGCCAGCTCATCGAGCGCCTCGGTATTCGTGGTTAAACCACCCATCAGTTATGTCCTCAGAACCCCAACGCTCTCCCATTCCCTTTGAACCGAAAAACCGCAAAAAACAGCGTCGGAAAGCGGCTACCAAAGGCTCGAACGTCGGTAAAACTGGCCGAGAACAAGCAGAAGTAGCCCGTCGGGCCTCTCCGAGTCAACGGACCATTCCCGAAGCCGTCAGCCGCCGGATGATCCGCCGCATGGTTTTCTTTTGCGGCTTGCCGACCGCCTTGGGGATTTCGAGCTTCATTCTCAGTTACTTCATCGTGACCGAGCAGTGGTTTCCCCTGCCGAACGCGGCGGTCGTCGCCGTCAGTATGGGCTTCTTTGGGATGGGAGTCTTAGGGTTGAGCTACAGTGTTTTGTCTGCCTCTTGGGATGAAAACACCCCCGGAAGCTGGCTCGGATGGAACGAATTTGTCGTCAACTTCCGGCGGATGACCCAAGCATGGCGCTCTTCGCGCTAACTAATCCGAATCCGCACTCGGCGATCGCGCGGCGAACGGGGCGTTTGAGAAAGCCGCTCGATGATTGCCACCAACAAGGGTTGTCATTGTTTTGAAACTTCACCCAATACAAAGCCGATCGCAAATCGCTTACCTTAAGTTCATAAAGAAGATTTTGTACACGAATAATCGAGCTGGGTAACTCACCATGATCATTGTCATGAAAAGTGGCGCTCCCGAGGCCGAAGTCGATCGCTTGACTGAGGAACTCAACCAAACCTGGGGACTGACGCCAGAAAAAATTGTCGGTCGTTATAAAGTCGTCATCGGCTTGGTGGGAGACACCGCCGATCTCGATCCCCTGCAACTGCAAGAAATGAGTTCGTGGATCGAACAAGTCTTGCGAGTCGAGCAGCCGTTCAAACGCGCCAGCCGCGAATTCCGCCACGGCGAAGCCTCGGACGTGATCGTCAACACGCCCAACGGCCCGGTACATTTTGGCGAAAACCATCCCCTCGTCGTCATTGCCGGACCGTGTTCCGTCGAGAACGAAGAGATGATCGTCGAAACCGCGCGACGGGTGAAAGCCGCCGGGGCTAAATTCTTGCGTGGAGGCGCTTACAAGCCGCGCACCTCCCCCTATTCCTTCCAAGGACACGGAGAAAGCGCCTTAGAACTGCTCGCCGCCGCCCGGGAAGAGACCGGATTGGGGATCATCACCGAATTGATGGATACGGCGGATTTAGAGGTCTTGGGTGAAGTCGCCGACATCATTCAAGTGGGGGCGCGTAACATGCAAAACTTCGCCCTCCTCAAGAAAGTGGGCGCCCAAGACAAACCCGTATTTTTGAAGCGCGGGATGTCTTCGACCATTGAAGAATGGTTGATGGCGGCAGAATATATCATGGCCGCAGGCAATCCCAACGTGATTCTGTGCGAGCGGGGCATTCGTACCTACGATCGCCAGTATTGCCGCAATACGTTGGATTTATCCGTGATTCCGGTGTTGCGATCGCTGACCCACTTACCGATCGCCATCGATCCGAGTCACGGAACCGGGTGGGCCGAGTACGTCCCGGCAATGGCAAAAGCGGCGATCGCCGCCGGAACCGACTCCCTGATGATCGAAGTTCACCCCAACCCGCAGAAAGCCCTATCTGACGGACCGCAATCCCTGACCCCCGATCGCTTCGATCGCCTCATGGAAGAACTCGCCGTCATCGGTAAAGCCGTCAACCGTTGGCCCCAACCCGAGGCCGTTCTCGCCTGATCCTCCCGGATCGAGCTATTGTCTCGGGCGCCATCCTCAAACCAAAAAACGGCAAAAGCCAGATCGCAAGATTTGGCGGTTGCCGTTTTTTCGTGTTGCACTCGCCGCGAACGCTCCCCGATTTTCCCTCAATCTTTCGTTTCCAAATGCCGCAAGACATCGAGTTGGCGATCGACCTGTTTGAGCAGTTGGTCGAGGGCGGGCAGTGCTTCGAGAGGCTGGTCTTCCAATAACTTCGGATGGTTCCCCGCCTGCTTGTGCAGCTCGTCCACCTTGCGCTGCAATTGCTGGGCCAAGCGCAACGCATCCCGGCTCAAGGTCACCAATTGCTGTTGCTGGTAAAACTTCAACGCCGCCCCACGCAACACTTGCAAGGTCGCATCTTCCCCGTGGTCACTCGGCATCACCCGCAAGCGCAACAACAGATCCGCGCCTTGATAGCGTCGTTCGATCTCGATTTGTCGCGGTTTTTCCACAGGCAATAACGGCAAGTGGGTCAGGCGTTTGAGTTCGTTAATCACCGATTGGAATAAGGACAAGTCCAACCGGTCCAACACCGATTGGACGACCCCATCTTGACTCCACAAAATCCGCCCGTATTCTGCCTGACGCTCGAAATAGAGCCGACCGATCCCTCCGGTCAAGACCCGTCCCAACAACTCTTGTAACAGTTGTTTCGGCGGCAAACTGGCGAGAACTTCTAACGGACTGTCTAAATGGGCCGCACTAATTTCTAAAACTGGAACTTCCGCATCGGGATGGGGGGGAGGTAATTTCGGCGGTTGGGGTAACGTCGGCGGTTTGGGCGGGGGAGACGGCTTGTTGACGAGCTGTCCGAGCCGATTGAGGACGACAGCCGATTGACCGCGATGGGTGCTACTGCCCCCAGCCATTGGCGGACTGGGATGTTTGGCTTCGGGTTTGGGCGGCGATACGGAAGCTTTTTGTTCCGCACTGCTATGGGTGTGGTTGAGATACGACGTCAGTACCGAACGGTGGGTGGTGGCGTCGATTTGTTTGGGAACTAAAGAACATTTCATGTAGCCGAGCAACCGCCGGACGTAATCAAGCGCGGCTGTATCCTCTAAGTCCACCATGCCGAGAAGCAAACGACTTCCGTTGATGGACAGGGGTAGGACTTCGTAGTAGAGGCAGGCTTCAAACGGTAGGATATTGTCGATCAATTGAAAAATGCGATCGGTATCCATAGGATTGGCCCGCTCGGTCTCAGAGTTGGATTGCATTGGCGGATTGGTAGTCGCAAACACAAGAAAGGGTGGAGCAATGGTGACACCAATGCCTCGAAGTTCCCCGATTGGCCCAGAGAGGCAATGACGAGCGAGACAAGCCCGCAGGTGTTGGCGAACCTGCCAGCGCGTGAATTAGGCTCCATGTCAAGGGGTTGACAGTAAGGGGGTTGGTCATGGCGATCGCCCTGGGAGAAAGCTGACGCTCTCTACGGAATTTCGGGTCACGATTGGATCCAGATGCACCTCAAGCCGATCTGAGGATTTTAGCCACCATCGTGGATCGATCTCATCCCGTTATCGGGCAACCCTCCCTCGCTGGGGATGAGGAATCAATTATGGCACACCTGCCTTTTGGGGCTGAGTCAGGCTGTCGAATGAAACGCCGAGGATCCCCAAGGGGACAGGTTTGATAATCTTTAACGGGAGGGGTAGATTCTCCTCAGGAATCAACCCCGATCGGTTGTACGATCGCACGGTCTCATTCACAGTATTACTTATGGGTTGAGAAAATTAAAGATTTTTTCAAAAAATGTTATGCAGCGATCGCCCTCGATTTCGCTCCCGATTTCGCCCCCGATCGCCGGGGATTCTAGCGATCGCCACCTTACTCGTTACGAAGGGATTGGGCCATTAAATACAACTGAGTCCATTCGGAAACCAATTGGGAAACTTTCATGCCTCGCTCGCGGGCGATCGCCTCAAAACTATTACCCGCTTTGAGTGCATTTAAAAATTGACGCTGCTCCGGAGTGAGTCGATCCCAATACCGTTCCCACTGGTTGGGAGTCAGTCCGAGACCATGTTCGTTTAAACTCGTCTGCAACCAACTCGCCACTAATTCCGGTTCGGTTTTTAAAGAAAAAACGCGAATGGCATGGTAACTGACCTTTTCGCGCAAGCGGTAAACTTGACGCACGGGTAAATTCAAAAGCTTAGCGATTTCATCCTGGGAACGACCTTTTAAATACAAACGCAACCACTCCGCAGCCGTTTCGTCAATATTTTGCTGTAAATACTGCTCGAATTCCTTTTGCACCGAAAGCCGTAACAGTTGCTGTTCTTCCCACAAGGTCGCATCTTCCGCCATCGCGATCGCCTCGGCGTCGAGCAAACTCACCGCTCCATCCGCATCGTCCGGCGCGATCTCGTCGGACACCAACCGAATTAACTCCGCTTCCGGAACCTGAGTCAATCCGCCACGCTGGGAACGGCGCAAATAATTAAAAAAGCGATAGGCGAGCAGGGGTTGATTGCGAACCGGACGCAAACAATATTCCTCCGTCGTCGCCAATACCAACGCATTGCGAACCCTCGGATCGCTGCTGCAACGACCGATCCAGGCAATTTGCTGCTGCATGTAGCGATCGCGCTCGCACAGTTGGTGAACCACTTCTTGAACCACATCGACCACGGTACGCTGGCGATCGCGACTGAGCGCCACCCACGTCCGAATTTTATTGCGTAACAACACCAAACTCGACAACCGCCGAATCAACTGGGTGTAACCCCGTTCCGGAGAGACCCCCAGATAACGCTGTCGTAAAATCTGATAGCGATAATCGATCCCCGAACAAATCGTTTTCAATTTTTCTGGAGAAACCGACTCGAAGCGTTCGCGTTTTTCTCCTAAAAGCCATTCGACAATACTATCTCGAACGCTTTGTGAATATTGCGAACATTCCTCAGCCAGCCGCGATCGCCACTTTCGGGCTAATTGTTCTGACACCATCATAGAGAGGAACTCCTCACCACATCCCTCGGGGATGGAATAATAGAATTTTAGATTTTAGATTTTAGGATTTTAGGATTTTAGATTTTCTCTATAACATTGGAAGTTGCTATCCAGTTTTATCGTGAAACTTTTTAATCAAAAACAGGGATAAGATCGATAGCTATCCCTGTTTTTTTGCGTTCCGTTCGGCAAGCCGCTATAAATTGAGTTTCACCTTTTTATTTTGTAGTTTCTGCTGCCACCATTGGGTAAAAAACTGCTCTTCTAGAGTCTGTTTCAACTGTCCTTCCAACTTAGCGGGCAAACGGCGTTCCAACCGCAAAATACTGTACCGTCCTTCATGTTCGAGCGGCCCGACGATCTCCCCCGGTTCTGCTTGACGCAGTGCTTCGCGCATGGATGGGGGGAGTTGATTGAGGGCGATCGCCCCCATCATGCCGTTAAACACGCGATCGGCGACGATCGAATGTTCCTTCGCCAACGCCTCGAACAATTGCGGATTTTCGTCAACTTGACCCTTGAGTTGAGCCGCTTTATCCACTTCGCTGACGACAATGCGCGACAGCACCACTTGCTCGAAAAACGCCTGATTTTGAGTGAAATAATCGTCAACCTTATCGGCGATCGTCTCCGCTTTTAACTGCTCGACCTTCACCGCCATCGCCATTTGCTCGCGAAACGTCGCATAGGTCAACCCCTGACTTTGCAACCATTGATTGAACTTTGGCGAGTCAGTCAACTGATTTTGCAAGCGAAAATTGACCATCACCTGTTCCAGACGACTCGGATCGACTTCCAGATCCGATCGCTCTTGCAATTCCTGTTCGAGAACGTACTGACGCAAAATCCGGGTCAACAACTGTGGCAGATCGCCACTTTTACGCAAATACTCCAGCGCCTGACGCAAAGAAATTTGTTCTTCGTCGATGGTGATAAACTTTTCGGGATCCATAGCCTTACACTCCAACCACAACGATCGCAATCGATCCGAGCTATCCTATCTCAAAAGGTGTAGAAAAACTCTACTCTCAAACCTAACGCAGCATTTCCTCGAACTTCTGCTGTTCCCACAGGGACTGATATAAACCGGACTGGCGGACTAACTCGCCGTGGGTTCCCGTCTGCACGATCGCCCCGCGATCCATCACTAAAATCCGATCCGCACTCGCCGCCGCCGACATTTGGTGAGAAATAAACAAAACCGTCTTCTTATTCGTTCCGGTCGAGAGATTGTGCAGGATATCCGTAGCGGTTTGATTGTCCACACTGGAAAGAGCATCGTCGAGAATCAACACGGGAGCGTCGAGCAATAAAGCGCGCGCCAGGGCCATCCGTTGGCGCTGACCCCCGGATAAAGTGATGCCCCGTTCGCCGACGAGGGTATCGTATTGTTGGGGAAAATTGAGAATTTCCTCGTAAATTTGGGCTTGTTTGGCGACATCTTCCACCGCCGCATCGGAGGCGAGGGGGTTACCGTAGCGGATGTTATTGCGGATGGTGGTACTGAACAGGAAACTTTCTTGGGGGACGTAGGCGATCGCCCCGCGCAAGTCGTTTAAAGCCAGTTCGGTAATATCCTGTCCGTCGAGAAACAGTTGACCGGGAGCAATGTCGAGCAGTCGCGGAATGGCGTTGGCTAAGGTCGATTTTCCCGAACCGATCGGGCCGACAATGGCGACAGTTTCGCCGGGTAAGATCTCGAAACTGATGCCGTCGAGACTCGGCTGTCTGGCGCCGAAATAAGTATAGACCAGTTCGCGAGCGCTCAAGCGACCCGCGACCGGGGGTTGAAGCGATCGCGCCTTCCTTTCGTCCTGGATGCGCGGTTCGACGGCAAAAATCGATTCGACGCGATCGATGCTGACTTCGCCGCGTTGGTAGGCGGTAATCGTAAACCCGAGTAAGGCGGTGGGAAAGACCAGTCCTTCGACATACAGTAATAAGGAAATAAAATCGCCGATGCTAATGTCGCCGTTAGCGATCGCCCCGGAACCGATAACGAGTAAGATCAGCAGGCTCAAACTGGCGAGACCGCCCAAAATCGGAAAGAGTAAACTGCGCGTTTTAGCCAGTTTTAAGTTCGCTGAGAGGAGGCGATCGTTGAGTTGGCGAAAAACATTTCTTTCGTTTTCTTCTTGGGCGTAAATTTTAATGGAAGCGATCCCGCTTACATCTTCTTGAATCAGTTCGCTCAAGCTCGAAAGTTCTTCTTGGACGAGCTGTTGCTGCGATCGCAGGCGATCGCTAAATAACTGCACCAAAATCAACATCACCGGGTAGACGGCGATCGCCCACAGGGTAAGTTTGACATCGATCGCCAACATCACGGGTAAGGTCAAGCCGTAAGCAAAAATCGTATTGACCAAACTGAGAACGGCAAATCCCAACAGCCGCCGGATATTGTCTACGTCGCTGGTGGCGCGGTTGATCAGGTCTCCGGAGGTGTTCGCCGAAAAATAGGCAGGTTCGAGCCGCAATAAATGTTGAAAGATCCCCTGTTTTAAGTCGAATTCCACTTGACGCCCGACGCCGAATAAGAGCATTCGCGAAGCCACCCGAATCACCCACATGACCGTCGCCAAACTGAGGATGACGAAGACGAAGAATAAAACGCGATCGAAGTCTAAAGAGACTTGCAGGCGATCGACGACATTACCGATCAGGCGACGGATATAAACCGAAAGGGCGTTGACGACAAATAAGGCGGCAATCCCCAAGGTGGCGGTTCGCCAGTGGGGACGCATGTAAGTACCGAGTTTTTGGAGTTGCGATCGCGACATGAAGTTTGGGGAAAAAATAATGAGGGCGTGGGGAAAACTTGCGAACTCACGAGTCGGGGGTCAGGAGTCAGACATCCCCACCTAGAAACTTTAATTGTCCCAACAGTCAGCACAAGGAGCAATCCAACCGCGCAAAAAGTAGTATATCAAAGTAAAAAACTCGTCAACCACCTGACTGGTCTGTAAAACACTTTCCGCATTGGGAATGAGTTGTTCGAGTTCGACGACTTCATTTTCGCGATCGCACACCACCGTGTCCAAGGCGGGGGCTCGGGGAATGACGACGAAATTATCTTGAGTGAAGGCGGAAACGACCCGGGGACTATCGACGGAGGAAGAAATCGTCACGATCCGCCTTCCGAGGTCCGTGCGGCGTTCTAAATAGTCTTGCACTTGAGTGGCAGCTTCGCGGACCGTATCCCCTTTTAAGAGGGCAATATCGCCGAGGGGTAAGCCGACGAGGGAGGCGAAACGGCGGGCGATCGTTGTCGCTTCCAGATTGGGATTGGGGGTTTGCTGTCCGACGGTCCAGGCGAAGGGGGTGGAACGACCGACGACGATCGCCTGGGGAAGTCGTCCGGCGGTTCGCAACTCGTTATAAACTCTAGCCATTTCGACGATGCGGGCGCTCGTTTGTTGGGCGACCAAATCCGGTTGATAGCGTAAAAACGGTTGGGTAGTGCCTTTGGAAAAGAGAACGATCGCGTCCGCCTCAGATACCGTTCTCGCCGTACAAACATTGGTTTGAACTGCCAAATTTGAGCGGATCAGACCATATTCGTATCGGTCGGCTAACCAAGGAATACTCGACAGCAATAAAATGGCGACGGCAGCCCAAATTAATTTTGATTCTTTCTTTTTTTTTGTTCCTAAAATTAACAGTAATAAGGTCAACCCGAGGGGTTTGAGCGGGAGAGAAATAATATTCCAAATCGTGGCAATACTGCGATCGGTGGGGAAGAAAAACGCCAAAATAATGACGGTCAAGAGAATGGCCCCTCCCAACCAAGTCAGATATTCTTTGGGAATCAGGCGCAGGAGGACGAACCAAATCGCCAAACCGAGCAGAACCCAAAGCAAAATTTGGGCGATCAGCAGAAACATCGGTGAAGGTCCTTAAGGCGCGAGGGGTCGGCAGGATTCATCGGGAGGGCGTAACGAGGGCGTCGGCGGTCGCGACTCTATTTGTTGGGGGTTTAGTTGACAGTTTAGACGTCTCCGGCTCGAAGGGGTTAGGCGGGTCGGTTTCCTTCGACGGACGAAAATGGAGGGGTCGGGTTGCGCCGGAACGGGCGATCGCGCGATCGCAGCGATTCCGTGGGGCGGATTGGATTTTGTAAAAGATTACTCGATCGCCCGTTCTCAATTTTTCTTTATAAAACTATGTTTTTCTTACGTTTTCTCGATCCTTTCTCAAAGTAAGATTTGAAATCAGGGGGAAAGCCAAGACAAAAGGGGCGCTCGACGGCGGCGATCGGACTCGATCTGGGGGCAAAGCAGCCATGGGCGATCGTCAGTGTCCTCGGGATCGACAGCGACCGAAACCAAAGGGTTCATAAATCTTTAGAAAAAATGGCAGCACTTATCGGTCAATTTCCCCCGAATAGAGGGGCATTCTAAGCAAGAGGAAGAAAGGCGCGATCGCCCCAGATCGCCCGGAGCCTCGGTCTCGGCGACGGCCAAACAACGAGCGAAATCCACTCACCCAACGGTTCTCAAACACTCGAAAGCAGATGTCGATCGACTATTTACTCGAACTTTACGAGAAAGGAATTAGAGACTTTTCGGGTCTTGACTTGCGAGGGCAAAACCTCAGTGGCATCACCTTCGTGCAAGTCAACTTATCCAATGCTTACTTGGATGGAGCGGACTGCACTCGTGCCTTTTTAACCAAAGCCAACCTCAGTCACGCCGCTTTAAATCGGGCGAATTTAAGTTTTGTCAAACTCAGCGACGCCAATTTAACGGGCGCCCAATTGAGAAAAGCCGACCTTCACGGAGCCTTTCTCGTGAAATCCCGATTGTCCGAGGCGCAAATGAGCGGGGCAAATTTGGCGGGCGCCAACTTGCGCGAAGCCGATTTGAGCGGGGCGAACTTGTGCGGGGCGAATTTAGAAGGGATTAACTTGCGCGGGGCGAATCTGAAGGGGGCGAATTTGCGCTGGGCGAACTTAGGGGGAGCGCGCTTGAGTGGGGCTTGTTTGCAAGGGGCCTGTTTGACCGGAGGGCAACTGACGGGCGCCTTTTTAAACGGAGCAGATCTCGAAGGCGTCGATCTCGACGGCGTCAATTTGAGCTGGGCGAAATTGAGTGGGGCGAACTTGGCGGGGGCAAAGTTGATGTCGGCTAACTTTTGGGGCGCCAAATTGCGCAACGTCAACTTAACCGGAGCAAATTTAAGCGGGGCGAATTTAAGCCGCGCCCTTTTAGAAGGGGTTCAATTGCGAGCGGCGAATTTGAACGAAGCGATCGTCGACGATCGCCTTTTAGAAACGACGATCGCCTTGCCGAGTTGGGAGGGGCGACGCTCGCTTTCGATGCCTCGTCCTGCCTGGAAAGCCCGGGAAACCACGGTGAGCGTCGGCTGTTGAGGAATCGAGCGGGCGTAGCCTCCCCGAGTCAGGTTAGGCTGAGCGGCGGCGATCGAGTTCTTGTTCGATCGCCGCGACCACCGTTTTAATCGTCTGCACGCGAGCGTAGTATTTATTATCTCCCGCGACCACGGTCCACGGCGCTAACGGCGTGCTGGTGCGCTGGATCGTCTGATTGACCGCCACGTAATACAAGGGCCAGCGATCGCGGTTGCGCCAGTCTTCCTCCGTAAGCTTGTGCTGTTTGAACGGATTGTCCTGTCGCTCTTGGAAGCGGCGCAATTGTTCTTCCGCACTGATATGCAGCCAGAACTTGAGCAGGACGTAGCCCGCATTGACGAGTTGTTCCTCAAACTCGTTAATTTCGCGATAGGCGCGCCGCCATTCCGGTTCCGTGGCGAACTCCTCGACCCGTTCGACCAAAACGCGACCGTACCAACTGCGATCGAAAATACCGAAACTGCCCGCCGTCGGTAAGCGCCGCCAAAACCGCCACAGATAGTGATGGGCTTTTTCCTCGTCAGTCGGCGCCGCAAACGCACTGACCACGTAACTGCGCGGGTCGAGAATATCGGTGAGGCGTTTGATCGCGCCCCCTTTCCCCGCCGCATCCCAGCCTTCAAACAAGGCAATCACCGGGATTTGCAACTCGTGCATTTTGAGCTGGAGTTCTCTGAGTCTGACCTGTTCCTGGCGCAATTGCTTCTTATACTCGGCTTTGGTCAAACTTTGGGATAAGTCTACCTGCCCCAGAAAATCCGGTTCCGTCGGATGCAGTTCGGTTTGGGCGGGTAAACTCGGCGGTGGAACCTGACAGTAACGCAAGTCGAGCGCTTCCGTAATCGTCGTCGCCATTTTGGTCAGCACTTTGACCCGGGTCCAGCGCTTGCAGTCCCCTTCCACCAAAGTCCATGGGGCCGGTCCGGTACTGGTATGGATGACCATTTCTTCGGCGAGGGCGGCGTAGTGCTGGTAATTTTTAGCTTGTTGCCAGTCTTCCGGACGGACCCGCCAGGAGTCGAGGGGGTCGGCGGCGGCTTTTTTGAGGCGTTTTTTGAGTTCCTTGCGGCTGAGGTGAATCCAAAATTTGGCGATCGCCGCGCCGTCGTCGAACAGTTGGCGCTCGAATGCATTGATTTCGCGCATTAACATCGGAATTTCCGAATCGTCCACCCGTCCGAACAACCGATCTTCTAAAACGTGGGTGTACCAACTGTGGTAAAAAAAGCCGATGGTGCCGTTGGCGGGTAGTTTTTGCCAAAATCGCCACAAAAGCGGAAATTGGCGCTCTTGCTCGCTCGGAGGCCAAATGGGATGCACGATAAAGCCGCGCGGATCCATGTAGCCGACCATTTTCTGAACCAGAGACCCTTTACCCGCCGCCGCCCATCCTTCGAGGACGATAATCACGGGTAATTTTTTGTCGCGGCAGGCTTTTTGCAGTTGGCGCAATTGCCGCATTAACGATTCGATCTGTTCTTTGTAGCTGGGTTTGTCGAGAGAAAGGCTTAAATCGAGAGTGTCTAACATGTCGCTCGTCGAACGATGAAAAAGATGGGCGCTTGGCATCGGCAATGCCTTTAAAAGGCTAGCGAATGTCGGGCGATCGCGCTGCGATCTCGAACACAGAAGTTCGGAGAAAAATCGCGGTTTCAGGGACGCCAATCGCCCTTTTCGGGTTCGCCGCCTCACTCGCCGAAAATCTAAAATCTAAAATGCAGTGAACCCAGAGAAAGGATCGAGGGGCGTGGAAGAACAACAGCATCATCTCAACTCCATCGTCAAAGAGATTGGCGAAGCCGTGTTGGCGACGACGGAAACTGTGGAGCAATTGGCCCGGCGGGTGGACGATTTGGCGGTGCAGGTGAAACAGCAAAGCCAGCAAGTACAACAACAGGGCTATCAGATTTTTGCGTTGTGCGATGCGGTGCAAACTTTGGCCGAAGGGCAGGATCGATCGCTGGAACGGTTAGTGCAATTGACCGACAGCGTGGAACGGCTGTTAGGGGCGATCGTTGAGGAAGAACAGGAGCCGACGGACTAAAGTTAAGGGGAGGGAGTTTGCCAGATGTAAAGCCTTCCCCCGTCGTCTCCGGCGATCGCGGTGCGCCCGTCGGCGCTAAAGGTCAGGGAACGAATGCCGTCGGTCGCATCGGGCAAGGTTTCGACGAGTTCCCCGGTGTTGAGATTCCACAGTTTGACGGTGGTATCGCCGCTTCCACTGGCGAGGTAACGTCCGTCTGGGGTAATGGCGATCGCGCTGACTTCCCGTTGGTGACCGTCGATGCGCCGGGTCAGCGATCCGGTGGCGACATTCCAGAGTTTAATCTCGTTAGAATTGCTGCTGACGAGAGTGCGTCCGTCTGGGGTGAAGGCGAGGGATTCGACGTAGGGGGTGTTACCGGAGAATTCCTGGATTAGAGTTTGGGTAGCGACATCCCACAGTTTGATCGTTTGGTCGGCGCTTCCACTGGCGAGGGTTTGCCCGTCGGGACTCCAGGCGATCGCCAAGACGCGATCGGTGTGTCCGGTGAGGGTGTAGCGCGTTTCTCCGGTGTCGAGATCCCAAATGCGGATGCTGCGATCGCTCTCGTAGACCCCTCCCGCCCCACTGGCGAGCCAGCGACCCCGAGGATCGAAGGCGACGGTTCGCACTTGGTCGCGGTGACCGTACAAATTTTGCTTGACGCGACCGTTGCTTAAGTTCCACAGCAGAATTTGATTGTCCGCACTGCCACTGGCGAGGGTTTGCCCGTCGGGACTGACCGACAGACTCCATACCGGACCGCCATGACGGGCGAGGCGGCGGATTTCCTCTCCGGTCTCGACGTTCCATAATTCGATCTCGTTTTCGGCGCTGCTGGTGGCGACGATCCCGCGATCGCTGGCGACGGCGACGGCGTAAACGGGTTTGGGATGAGCGGCGATCGCCCGTTGCAGGGTAAAGGTTGTAGGAGAGGTTGTCGGCGTCGGGGTCGGGGTCGGCGTCGGCGTCGGCGTCGGCGTTGCGGTTGGTGTCGGCGTCGGCGTAGGGGTTGGGGTTGCGGTTGGTGTCGGCGTCGGTGTCGGCGTCGGATTGGGGGAGGAGGGAGCAGAAGGGGAAGCCGTGGGTACTTCAGTCGTCGGTTCGGGCGATCGGGTAGGCTCTCCAGAGGACAATTCCCCCCCTTGACGTTGCTGGGAGACCACTTGAACGCCGATAAAGCCTAAAAGGGCTAACATTCCCGCCAGAATCCACGATCGCCCCCGAGTTCCCGAGGTTTGTGTCGTCGTCGTCGAAGGGTTATACGCTTGACGGTTCACCGCCAAAGTTGCTGCGGTGGCGCTCAGGGGTGCGGTCGATCCGGTTGCCGTAGAACTGGGGAGCAGGGTATCGAGGCGTTTGAGTAACTCCACCGTCGTTTGGGGGCGATCGCCCGGTAACAGTGCCATCAACTCATCGAGTAAATCGGCAAACTCGGACGAGACTCCCGGCGCACTGTCGCGCCACAACAGCCGACCCGATCGCGGATCTTCCTGAAAGTCCGTGGGGGCTTTGGCGGTCAGCAAAAAAACAAACGTGCGCCCTAACGCAAAAAAGTCCGATTGCGGGCGGGCGCGACCCATGGCCTGTTCCGGAGCGGTATATCCGGCGGAAACGATCCCCGTCACGGGTTTACCTTGCCCAACTTTTTGCAAATACGTTGCACTGACTTCCCGGGCGGAGCCAAAATCGATTAACGTTAAATGGCCGTCGGGTTTGAGAATAATATTCGACGGTTTGATATCGCGGTGAAAAAAGTTCTCTTGGTGGACGTAATGCAAGATCGTCACCAACTCGCGCAACCATGCGACGGCGGAGGGTTCGTCGAGGGGGCGATCGCCTCGGGAGTGCAACCACTGACTCAAGTCCTCGCCTTCGACATATTCCATCACCAACCCGTGGAGCGATCGCCCACCATTGCGCAGGGGAAAGCTAAAATAGCCGTTTCCTTTGGGAATTCCGGGACGGTCTAACGATTGCAACAGTTGAGCTTCTTGCTGAAACAGGGAAACCGCTTTCGGGTCTCCTGCGGTCAAAATTTTGAGGACTTTTCGACCCGAACCGTCGGTGACTTCGTAAGTGCGCCCGAATCCTCCCTGACCCAGTTCGCGGACGACGCGGTAGCAATCGGCAAATAGCAGCGAGGTGCCGCAACTTTGGCAAAAGCCGACCGTATCGGGATTGTGCGGATGGGAACACTCGGGATTAATGCACAGGGACATAAGGCAAATGTTACCGATGGGAATAAAAGGGGGGATCCTCCGATCGCGCGATTCTCCTTTGGAGACGATGAGCGCGATCGCCGTTTCAGCGTCATCCCTGGAAGCTCAATTATTATTTTCCGGGGTCGGCGTCGTTGGCGAACCGGATTCGGAAGACGGCGGGCGATCGGGTTGTGCGGGGGGTAGGGGAAGAGCTTCTCCGGCTTGTTTTAAGCGGACAAACAGGTGATGGCGGAGGGTGCGATCGTTCTCCACCGCCATTCTCAGACCGATCGCGCGAATTGCATCGAGGAATGCCCCTTGTTGGGTCGGTAGGCGCAACTCAGGCGCGTTGAGTGCGAGCAAATTTTCGACATCGATAAAAACGTAACCGTTGCTGGGGGTCGGTTGCGCCGGAACCGTACTTTGAAATAACGTGTTTGTCCTTAACGAGGTTTGGGGTTTGGGAACGATGCGATCGGCCAAAGGAGCGCCTACACTTAAAAAGGCGACATTGCCATCGAGCCAACCGCGCGTTACGATCAGCGAACTTTGGGGAGATTGCCAGGTCACCAGTTCGCGATCGCCGATTGTTTCTCGACTGAGTTTAAATTGATACGCTTCTTGCATTCGTTCGTCGAGTTTGGCGAGGGTTTCTTCCCCTGCTTTGACGTCACTCGCTTGCACCATCAGAACCACACTTGCGGGAAAGGTAGACGCATTGTCTTCGGCGGGGGGAATCATGGCGAGGGCAAATTCTCCCGCCATCCAACTGAGTAAATCTTGTTCTAAATCGAGATTTGTAGTAGTTTTAATCGCCGTTCGCAACCACTGCGGGTTAATCACCGCGATCGGGTTCACGTCGATTTCGGCGACGTAATCGTTCCACAACCCTTGTAAGTTACTGCCGACGATCGCGATCGACATGGCCGCAGGCAGGCGATCGGCCATCATTTTAGCCTTATTCTCGACGCTGTAGGTTCTCTCGCTTTTCGGTCGGCGCCACATCGCACTGTCGAAGGCAATCCCGTCATTCTCGATCGTCGCCGTCGCCGCCAACCCCTGATTGGGTTGCAGTTTCGCAATTTCATCGATCCTGGCATTTTGACGGTTGAGTGAAGCCACCGCCGAAGCTACGGGGATATTAACGAAAAGACGGGCAAAGGCCCGATCGCCTTCCAGTTTTTGCCAAATTTTACCCGCGTTCGGCAAATCCGCCAGGGAAAGCGCCCCTTTGTACGTATCCACCGTGCGATCGATCCCGTAGCGACTGTTGGCGACCGCTAAAAATTTGCCGTCGAGGACGGTGACTGCATACAGATCGCTGTCGGTACCGGGATTTTCTTTAATCTCGACCCCTTTATATTCCCGAGTAGTCCAGGCGCCACTTTGCGGCGTCGGCGCGTTTTCTAAAACTTGTTGGGCCCGGGATGCATTGGCGATCGGTAAGAGTAACACGATCGATTGATTCCCCCGAGGAATGCCACTCAGGGAGGGAGTTTCGGCATTCTCCTCGCCGTTTTGTTCGGGTTCGCCTTCGCCGTCGGAATTGGCGGTCTCTCCCTCGCCTTCACTCTCGGAGACTTCTACCGGAATCGGCGGTAAAAAGGCGATCGTGATTTCTTTCCCTACCCACGGTTCGATATCCTCTTGGTAGTTATAGCCGTTGTCGCTTAAGAGGCGATCGCGCAGGGTCAACAGTTGTTCGTCAAACCAGGCTTGACTTTCCGGCGTCCCGAACTGTCTGAGTTTCTCCCACTCCCGAGAATCTGTAGACAGAGAAATACTCATCAAGGCTTCATTGGGAACTAAGGTGGTTCCCGAAGGCAGTTGGGCCGACGGTTGTTGTTTCCACAGAAACCACAACGCCGCGACGCCGCCACCAACCAGCAACCCAACTCCCGCTATCGCAACCGCTAGAGGTATTTTTTGAGGGGTTTGATTCTCAGGTTTAGATTCAGATTTACTTTCAGACATGAAGTTCACACAGCCTCGGCAGTGCAATGTTAATTTAGCAGGTCTTCGTCGTACCGCAGACCGAACGGTTTGTGGCTGAGGGGGTCACCTTAGCCGCTTTCCGATGCCGGATTGAAAATGCCCTAGGTTAGGATACCCGACATCAATTTAGCAGTTCCTCGTCCGCACGCCTGCCCCGAATTCATTCCTATTTTGGGGGCGCCATACAGATGGGGCGATCGCTCACTCCAGACTCTAGATTGATAGAAATCAGGGGAGTGACGAGAAATCTGTGTATTTTTCGAGACATTTTCAACCGATCCGTATGACCAGCACGGGCGATCGCTAAAATTGAGAAGATTGAGGCTGGGGCGATCGCACTTATCCTTGAAAGTTGCATCGGTTAAGCACGAAATGGGCGATCGCCTTGAACTTCTCCGCCATTATCCCCCTAAAATTAAGAGCATTCGCGTCGCGATCGACCCGTCAAATTTTGCGGTTCGTCTGGCTGTCAAGCTGTTTTATTTTTCAGTCCAATTGCTTTTTAAAAACACTCATGAATCAAAAGCGTTTGTCCGATCGCCAGTTCTTACAAATGTCTCACAGTCCCCGTCAAGAATTAGAAGTCTCTATTCCCCTCGTGTTCACTCTTGCTACCGTATTGACTGGGGTGATTTACGCCATTTTTCTCGAACGCCGACAAACTTATCTCGGGACGTTACTTTACGATCGCGGTTTTACTCAAGTCGCCGTCGTTTTCTTTGCCGGAATTGTTTTATCCTTTACTATTTTAAAATTTGTCAAACTCCAACGGGAGTTTTTTGCCCTTCGTGAAAACTGGGTTGCTGTTGATTTAGACTGGCACGATCCTCAATCTCCTCTATTATTTCGCCTGCAAGAAAGATTACTCGCCGATGGTAGTGCGATCGCCCGCCGTTGCGCCCGCGCGATCGCCGCTTATATTCATTCTGGAAATCGTAAAGCCGCCGCCGAACTCGCCCTCGATGATTCGTCTTTTTACTTAAGTGCCTCGGAGTCATCTTATTCCCTTCCCAGAATTTTAGTATGGGCGATTCCTTTATTAGGATTTATCGGTACGGTGATCGGAATCAGTCAAGCGGTTACTGGGTTTTCTGGCTTTTTAGAAGAAGCCGGAGAAATCGACCAAATTAAAGAGGGTATTGGCACGGTAACCAGTGGTCTTGCCGTTGCTTTCGATACCACTTTAGTCGCCTTATTTTTAAGCGTTCTCGTAATGATTCCCTTGGTTTTAGTCGAACGCTTTGAATCTCGGTTATTATTAGCGATCGATATCTATTTAAACGATCGTCTTTTGCCCCGTTTTAAAGACAGTGGAACGCCTTTAGAAAACGAACAGTTAACTCAAGCCATCGATGCGGCGATCGCCCGTCATTTACCCAGTCCGGAAGCCCTCATCGATCCGGCAAGAACCTATGCAGAACGCGCCGCCGAAGTCCTATCTCAGACATTTATCGCTCAACTCAATACCGTACAAACTCAGCATGAGAGACTCATAGAAAAACTAGATAATCTACAAGAAAAAACCTTAGAAGAACGACAAGCATTTGAGCTTAGTTTTTCTGAAAATGAAGAGAATTATCGACAGGCGATCGCCGATTTAATTACAGAAATTAACGGCACTTATCGCAAAGTTTCCGCAGAGATGGAAGCGGGAAATCGGGCGATCGCGCAAAACTTAATTCAACAAGCCGAGAAAATCGGCGATCGTCTCGAACATGCGTCTAAATCTCTTGACAGTCGCATCGCACTTTTGGAAAAGTCAAAAACCAATATTGCTCAAATCTTAGAGTTGCAAGAACGATTAGATAAAAATCTGCGATCGATTTCCAGAGACGGTCACATAGAAGCAGTTCTAGAAGAAATTAGAGAACATTTAGCCGAACTTAAACCCCTGCTAAAACAATTGAACAAACCCCGTCGGATCACTCTAGTTGAAACTGAAGATAAGATCGAGTAGTGTTTTAGGAGTTATTTTATGTACAGGCGTCGCTTTACCCGGCGATCGATCCAAATCGAACTGTTTCCCTTTTTATCTGTTCTTGCCTGCACGATCGGGACTTTAATCTTATTAATTATTGTCGTGTCTACACAAATTTTAGGCAACGAACGAGAAGTCACTATTATTGCTCGGGGAGAAACCGGAACTAATGAAAATAAAACACCGCGATATATTGAATGTCAGCAAGATGGCGTTATTATTTATCCCCATCAAACTTTCGTCCCCTTAGCTGAAATTGACCGTCCCGATTCGGCTTTAAGCAGATTGCTAGATGAAGTCGAAAAAAACCGCGATCGCCAATATTTAATCGTCACCATGCGTCCCCAAGGAATTGAAGTGTTCAAACGAGTGAGGGAGGCGATCGAACGTCGGGGAATTGATATCGGTTACGAACCCCTCGATGAAGGATGGCGCTTAAAAATTGAAGATGAAATCGAGAGATTGTAATGTGAAAAATTGTAGCTTGAGAGATTTTAGCTTGAGAGATTGTAGCTTGAGAGATTGTAAGTTTAGAAATTGAGATAACTTTAGAAATTGAGATGAGAAGAAGACGCCGAATTCGCCAATCTGGGATCCCCGGACAAAATTTAGATTCCTTTTTAGATATCCTTACCAACACCGTCGGCGTTTTAATGTTTGTCGGCTTATTTATTAGTATTGTCGCCGTAGAATCCGGGACGATCGTGCGGACGCCGATTGTTTCAGAAACTCGTAAAAATGCCCATTTTTTTGAATTTAGAAATAATCGACTTCATTATCTTGATAAAGAGGAAGCCGAACGAGAAATTAATCAATTTTTCCAATCTTTACCCCAATGCTACGAACCTTACGTTCCTCCAGCCGTCGATCCGGAGATCGTCCCTTATTATTTGGATTTAATTGAAGAATATCGCCGTTGTTTGAATGTAAAAACTGCAAGAGTGGAGCAGTTTTCTGCTGAAACTACCGCCTATGAAGTCCGAATTAAACTCAATCCTACCGGACTTATTTATTTACCAAAACCTGAGTTTTCAGGTGAAACCCCTCAAGAACTGCGATCGCCGGATTCTCAATTTAAACAAATCTTAAAACAGTTCGATCCGAGAACAGATTATCTGGCATTTATCGTCAGACCGGATAGTTTTGAAGCCTTTCGTGCAGCCAGAAAACAAGCCTGGAACGACGGATTTGATGTCGGTTGGGAACCTTTAGAACTCAATAGTATTATCGTTTTTGGGTCCGGAGGGCGGGCGATCGGAGTTCAGTGATTCGGTTGGAATGGACGGTTCGATCGCAGGAAGTATTATAGTATTTTTTATCATCATTAAATACATTTACGCAAGCTGTCATTTCCGTGGGAACGGGAATCGAGTAATTGTGTGACTCGCGAACTTGAGCATTTCTCTAATCCGGAAAAAGCGATCGTAATTAATCTTTTCTAAACAATTGAGTGGTTGTCTGAGGTCGATCTTTATTATCGGCCAAAAGTTCCGATCTTTTTATGAAGTTTGCGATCGCCAATCTTTTAAAATAAATCCCGTGTAGTCCAGCCAACAGCCATCCGGATTGACTTGTCATACACTAGAATTTTGAGATCGAGCGATCGATTCAGGGGGGAGCGATCGCCTGTTGCTTTTTAACTTCTAAAATAGCAACAAATCTCATTGATTATTATTGTCATTGAGAAGATGCTTTCGTTCACCTCAACTTAACCCTTATGCGTAAAACTAAAATCATCTGTACTCTCGGTCCGGCGAGCTCCGACTACGAAACCATTAAAGCAATGGTAGAAGCCGGAATGGATGTGGCCCGTTTGAACTTTTCTCATGGCGACCATAGCACCCATCAAAAAAACATCGAAACCTTACGCCAAATCTCTCACGAACTCGACAAACCGATCGCCATCCTTCAAGACTTACAAGGTCCCAAAATTCGGGTCGGCGACATGGAAGAAGGAACCGTCCTCGAAGCAGGTCAAAAAACTACCATTACCATGCAAAATGTGGTAGGAAATGCTCAAAAATTTAGCTCCACTTATAAAGGATTGGCAACCGATATCAACGAAGGGGATACGATCCTGATTGATGACGGCTTAATTTGCATTCAAGCGGATCGCGTTTTGAATAACGAAATTTACGGCACCGTCGTCCATGGAGGAGCACTCAAAAGTCACAAAGGGATTAACTTGCGTCACTCTTCAATTTCGACGCCAGCCCTCACGGACAAAGATATTAAAGACCTCGATTTTGGCTTGAGTGAAGAGGTCGATTACGTGGCGCTTTCTTTTGTTTGTGAAGCGTCCGATATCAAGGAAGTCAAAGGTGCCGTCAGACGCAAAGATAAACAAGCCCATGTCGTCGCTAAAATCGAACGTCACGAAGCGATAGAAGATTTAGAACAAATTGTGATGACGGCGGATGCGGTCATGGTGGCGCGCGGCGATTTGGGGGTCGAAATTCCCTTAGACCGCGTACCGATGCTGCAAAAAACAATTTTGCAAAGCTGTCGAATGCATCTCAAACCCGCAATTACCGCGACCCAAATGTTAGAGTCGATGATTCACAATCCCCGTCCGACTCGCGCGGAAGTTTCCGATATCGCCAACGCGATTTTAGATGGTACGGACGCGCTGATGCTCTCGGGAGAAACTGCGGTGGGAAACTATCCGGTAGAAGCGGTGCGAACGATGGCGCGGATTGCAGAAACGACGGAAGCTCGCCTGACTACTTCCCATCAATATCTCAACGGTTTTGAAGATGAAGGAATCGGTAATTCCGTGGTGTATGCAGCGTGTCGCTTGGCGGAAAATCTCAAAGCTAAGGCCATTATTTGTTTTACCGAAAGCGGATTTACCGGACGTTTGCTCTCGAAATATAGACCGATGATTCCGGCGATTGGAGTGACTACCGATGCTTTTGTAGAACGTCGTTTGGCTCTCTATTGGGGATTGCAATCGATTTGTTTAGAAGAAGTCACCAATACCGATGAAATGATTTTGCAGGTCGAACAAGCGGTGGTCAAACGCCGCTTTGTCGAACGAGGGGATTTGGTGGTGATTATTGCTGGATTACCTCTTCCAATTACTGGGGTGACGAATTTGATTAAAGTCCATCGCATCGGCGAAAGTTATGCGATTTAGCTCTATTTTTTCCTTGATTGGGGAATTCAAATAAGAGCGTGATGGTTACAATAGACAAAGCGCAATAGACAAAGCGCGATCGCTACAGTTCGGGCGATCGCGCTCTGGTATGATTAAAAATGGCAGGACAGGCGGTAAGCGTTATTAACTACTTTGTTCCTCGGCGAGGATTGGAGACAAAAAAAGAGCCGAGGGAGGGAATCGAACCCCCAAACTTAGGGAAATGCTCCACAAGTGCAATCCAGTGCGGTAATTCAACCTTACACAGTTCCTGCCATATTTTGGCTTTTGTAACGTTCTCTTCAGTTATAAAGGAAGAGACCCAAAAAGGAAAGTTGAGCGGATGTCGTCGGGAAGGAAGGATTGAAATAAGGACAGGCGGTCAGCATAACGGCGTTCCGAGACTGTTAACTACAGTTTTTCCTAACTTGGAATCAGGTTGGTGTGTAACGCCGCACCTAACTCAGTTCCTCATGTAATACAGTGTAGTACGATCTGGGGAAGATGTCAAGGGTTGGGAGGTAAATTTTGCTAAAAAGCTCAACTTTTTGGGTGGAATGGGTGAGGCAAAAAAGGGGTCTAGATGACTGCTTGGCAAGCATAATACCATTTTCAAAAATAATGAGAAAGATCGAGGGTAGAGATACGGCAATGCCGTATCCCTACAGGTTACTCATCTCCATCAAGGTTTTAGAAAATCGGCATAAATTGCTTGCAATGAGTTGAATTAAATGGGTTTATTTTCCTTGTTTGTCGATATAAAAAATGCGCATTTTGTAGGGACAAAAAATTTTTGCCCCTACGGTGATTGTGGCTTCACTACATCAGATATCTCTAATTGAGATATTCCGGTTTGGCGAAGAGAGAAGCATAGATGAGTTCGTCATCGGCTTCGACAAATTGTCCGGCGAACTGGTCGCCGATCGCCGTTTTTAAGCGCAGATTGAGAAAGCGTTCTTCTTCTCGAACTTCAAAGGTTTGTTGCGGCGTTTTGGCTAAATTTTCCTGCAGGGTTTGTTGCAACTGCTGGCGACTGTCTTGCAGGCTTTCGCGCAGTTCGGCGAGGCTTTTAACGGGGAAGGGTTCGGCAATCGGTTCGCGAACGGCTTCGTCCTTAAAAGCGGCGACGCCATAGCAAAAACAAACTAACGGCATCCACAGTTCTTGGAAATAAGCCGCCGTGGGTGCAATTTCAATCCCGGCGAGTTTGTCATCGAGAAAGAATAACGCCCCGGTTTGACCGTTCAAGTATTCCAAACGGCTTTGATATTGGGTTAAAAAGCCCCGTTTGCGGGTGATAATTTGTTCGAGGTGACCGCGATCGCTCAAGCCGAAATCGCGATTGAGTTCGGAAATTTTACCCCACAATTTGCTATAAGAGGCTTGGTGGCGAACCTCCAGGGCAGGCGATCGCAATTGCAGGGGTAAAATAAAGAACCACTGTTCGCGACCTTTTAAATATCCGCCTTGCGATTCTTGGACGCAGCACGCATCCTCAAACATCAGTTTTTGTCCGGCAGCAATAAAGGCGGATCGACACAAAGCGTGGTTTTGCGCTTGGTCTTGAACGTAACCGATATGCAACGGGACGATCGCCACGCCTTCGCGGCTGGGATTGGACAGTTCGACACTGCCATATCCGGCGACCCGATTTAATTTTAAACCGCTTAAGGGACTGGTAAATTGTCCCGGGCGATCGCCTCCAAAAATAGGAACGACACTCAGGCGACCGGAGACTTGGGGCGCGCCAAATTGGTAGCGGGACAGGTCGAAAGTTTGGGGAACTAATTGTTGACAATCCATAGGTTGACCCCCTCAATACATTGAAAATTTTTGGGTGGGGAAGGGGCGATCGCCCGATCGCCCCTAGTGAGCGTCAAGCCGCTTTTTCGAGTGGTCGGTCGAGCCATTGTTCGACAATTTCCAGTTTTTTCAATAAGAAATTGTGAATCGTTCGCTCGCCTTTTTCGCCTTCAACAAAGCTGAAGAGCGCAACTAAGACCCCTTCAAAGTCTTCTTGATGCCAAAACTCAAATTGGGGTAAATTGGGCGCGTTGCGGCGCAAACTCAAATCGTCGTTAGGACTGAATTTGCTATGGCAAAACACCACGGGGGTTTGAATGCCCAATTGCGCAAACGTGGCCGTAACCCGGGCTAAATCGCCGGGATAGGTGTTCTCGTAGCCGTCGGAGACGATCGCCACCAGATCCGGTTGGCTTTCGATCGCGGCGATCGTCGCCGTTGCCAAATCGCTCGGCCCTTGGGGTTGGGGTAACGTACCGGAACCGCCGACGGGGAAGACTTCCAGGCGATCGCAACGGCGTTGTAACACCCGTTGGAAAGCCACGGACTGGGCGATCGTGCAATATTCCCGTTCGCCATAGCCCCGGGTGGAGGTGGACCCATCGAGAACCACGGCGACCTTGCCCTCGAAGTACGGTAGGGGACGGGCGGCAGCTTCGACGTAAGCATCCACGGCCCGTTCCAGTTCCGGGGAACTGCCGCCGCGATAGAGGTGAACCAAGGTGGCGGCGATATCGCCGCGATTGGTGGCGGTCACCGTTTTCGGGCGTTCCGGTTCGCGATCGAGTGGTTCGGCGCGATCGCGGTGGGTCTGCTGGTACGCTCCCGTTGCGAGCGATCGCACGCCCCCGCGATAGAGGGTCGGAAATAGGCTCTCGACGCGCGCCGGGTCGCGGGCAAAACGCAGCAGATTGCGCCGCACGTAGGTTTGACGGCTCCGTTCGCCCTCGGCGAGCCATTTGGCACAAGCCCGGGCGACATTTTTGCCGATCGCGTGTTCGAGACTGTCTGCAACTGCCGGACGGCGACTGCCGAGGAGGTCTTCAAACTGCGGATGGTTGAGGATGTAACGCAAGATCGCTTTACGGGCGTGTTTGTGATTGGCCCGTTCCCGTCGCACGGCGAGAAACACGCGCAGGACGCGATCGGCGCCGAGGCTTTCTAAGAGAATCCGGGTGACGCGATCGAGGGTCCGTCGCACGTTGTCGTCGAGACCGACACGAGAGGCGCGCAGGAGTTGGAATAAGACGCGCTCGCGCTGGACGGTTTGTACCCCTCCGGCTAAGGCTAACAGGGCGTACAGCTCGCTTTGGCGCTCGTAGAGCGTGCGATGCAGCGCTTCGTCGCTCCACTCGGGGGGTTGTCCGTTGTCGCGCAGGACGAAGGGTTCCGCGTGCGATCGCAGGTGGTTGAACACCGTCGCGAGGGTGTATGGATTTCGTTCCATCTGCCGACCTCCTCTTGATGGGTATTTTAAGATTGGAATTTTAGAAATTTGAGGTCTAAAAGCCCGATTTTTACAAAATAAAAGGCTGCACTAAGGTCGTGCAGCTTCTCTAAAAACAGGAGAGTTCTTCGTGCGTAATATAAATACTACATAAGTACTACATTAATGTCAAGTCTACTGTTGTAGAGGAACGGGAGGCAGGGCGGATAAGGGTAAAGTCACTTTAAAAGTAGTGCCGACGCCGACTTGTGTATCGACGGTAATTTCGCCGCCGTGTAAATCGACGCTGCGCTTGACGATCGCCAATCCCAATCCGGTGCCGGGAATGTCGCCGACGTTGCTACAGCGATGGAATAACTCGAACAGGCGCGGTAAATCTTCCGATTTGATGCCGATACCGGAATCTTTGACCGTGAAAGCGATCTGGCGATCGTAGTAATCGACGGTAAACTCAACCCGACCGCCCGGGGGGGAATATTTGAGGGCATTGGAGAGTAAATTACTGAGGATTTGGCGTAAGAGTTTGGAGTCGAGACGCGGTGGGGGGGAATCGGGGCCGAGGCGGCGATCGTTTTGGAAAAATTGAATCTTGCGATCTTGGGTATTGACCAAGTGCAGTTCTTCGATCAAGTTCTGACAAAAGGTTTCAAGGTCGAGGGATTGCGGTTGAAAACTGATGCCGTTGGCTTCGCTGCGCCCGATGAATAAGACATCTTCGAGCAGTTGAGTCATGTTGACGGCGGAATTTTGGATGCGATTGAGGGCTTGTCGTTTCTTTTCGAGGCGATCGACGGCAGATTCTTCGATATAGAATTCGAGTAAATCGGCAGAAGAGAGGATGGTCGTCAGGGGGGTGCGGAACTCGTGGGAGACCATCGAGATAAAACGGGTTTTGAGTTCCATGACTTCGCGTTCTTTGGCGATCGCCTGTCGTAATTGTTCTTCGGCGTGTTTGCGTTCGGTAATATCTTCGGCAATTCCGGCGACGCGGTAGATCTCGCCGGACTCGTCGCGAATCGGGAAGCCGCGATCGCGAATCCAGCGAATCGACCCGTCCGGTCGGACGATGCGATATTCCAAATCGAGGCAATCGAGGGGGTGGAGAGCCGCCCAGAGGCGATCGCGCTCTTCCGGGTGAACCGCTTCAAACCGGGCGGCAGGATTGCGGTAGAGGTCTTCGCAGGTCAATCCCCAAATCTGTTCGTAAGCGGGACTGACGTAGAGAAGTTCTCGACCGTGGCGATCGCCGATCCAAAAGACCGCCTCGATATTTTCCGCCAACTGGCGAAAGCGTTCCTCACTCGATCGCAACGCCGCTTCTGCTTGCTTGCGTTCGGTAATATCCCGTCCGACGGCTTGAAACTCACTCAAGCGACCCCGTTCGTCAAAAATCGCCCGTTCGGTCCACTGTTGGGTGCGAATCGTACCGTCGGGCATCACGATCCGATGTTCCCGACTGACTGCGGGAGTCTCGCCGACATCGAGGGGTTCGTGGGGGATGAGGGGAACTAAAGAGCCGTCCATCAGTTGTTCCCGTTCGACGTTGAAATAGCGGCAGTAGGCATCGTTGACGAAGGTGAGGCGTCCGTTGGGGGCGAAGCGACAGATCAGTTCGGTTTGATCTTCGACGATCGCCCGATAACGCGCCTCGCTTTTGCGTAACGCCGCTTCGGCTCCGATCCGTTCTTGGTGCAGGGAAATCGCTGCCGCCGCCGCTTTTAAGAGGGAGACTTCCGACTCGGACCAGGGGCGGGCTTCCCGGGCGTTGTCGAACCCGACAAACCCGAAAAATTCACCGTTGACAATTAAGGGCAACATTAAAATCGAACGCACCCCCGCCGCTTCTAACATCTGGCGTTCGCCTTCGGGAAAATCGCGGCTGATTCCGGCGACGGTTTCGCCGCGCGTCAAGTGGTGTAGCCAGCGTGGGGGGAATTGGATCAGACGATCGCGCCACTGGCGATCGCAGATTCTCGAACTAGTTGCTCCGGAAGCGTCGGTCTCGCTGGCGGACCAATCGGCGAGACAGACGGCGCGATCTTCTAAGGGGGGGCAATTCTCCGACCGAGTCCCTGCGCGAACGTCGCCTGTGGAGGGCGAGGGGATTTGGAATAAATATACTCGGGTGGCGCCTGCGGCTTTTCCCAAGGGTTCGAGGACTTCTGGATAGGGCGATCGCTCCAAGTCGCGCGCCGGACGATCCCCTTGGAACGCCAGCAAGCGACGTTGCACTTCAACTAAGGTAGCCAATTGCTGGTTGGCTTGACTCAACTCTCGGGTGAGGTGATGCAAGCGCAAAGCGGCGCGGACGCGAGCCAAGAGTTCTTCAGCTTCGACGGGTTTGGAGAGAAAATCGTCGGCTCCGGTATCTAAGCCTTTGACGCGATCGTCTACTTCTTCGCGAGCGGTGAGCAGGATGAAAAACATCGTCGCCAGTTGTGGGTCCGCTTTCACTTGGCGGCAGACTTGCAAACCGTCGAGGACGGGCATCATCCAGTCACAAATCATCAGATCGGGATGTTCTGCTCGGGCACGCTGCAAGCCTTCTTGTCCGTTGAGGGCGACCGAAACTTGATGTCCTTCGCTTTCGAGTAAGTCGCGTAAGACGAGTTGAACGGTGAGATCGTCATCGACGATTAAAATTTTGGCCATAGTAAAGCTGGAATTGAAGTGCAAAGCAGGGAGACGATCGAGGCGCCCGGGGGAAACGCTCTCGTGTCTCTTGCATCTCTGGAGAGTTCACCTTAAAAATGTAGTCAGTCAAGACTTAGGCTGGGTAGGGGCGTTTCGCGAAACGCCCCTACTGAAGGTGAGGCATGAAGCCCCGTTACTGAGCGTGCGGGGTACTGACACGCGATCGCCTATCTTTAGCTATTTTGACAGGATGACGGGTTTTGTCGCACGATCGCCTCGGCAACCCTTCCGACCGAACCGCGAGGAGAGACGGTGACGATCCTCGGGTCTCAAGCGGCGCGATCGCCCGTCCGCATGTGGGGCGCGGACTCTGACGTCGCGGGCGGCGTTGCTGGCGGTCAAGACTCGCTCTCGCAGCGCGTATTTTAAAATAGTCCAAAAATAAAAAACCCCCCTAGGGCTGGGGGGCATGTCACACTCAGGGTGTCGAACAAATTCAGGGTGATCGCAATATCATTGTGGCTAAAACAGCCAATGAAGGGCATCAGCCAAATGGCTTAATTTGTTTCAGCGATCTTGCGGATGCCATGCAAGCTGTCGTTGAGTTAGATCGGGACTCAAGCGGGTCGATCTTGAACTCGATGCTGGAGTTTCTTCGCGATCGGTGAATTTATTTCACATTTAGTTTGCAATCAAAATCTGTTTGCAGCCCGGGGGGCGATCGCTAAACTCGACTCATCGGCAGGCGGATCTTGTGCTTGCGCAAAATCCGCAGAATTTGCGTCCCACTCAGCTCTATTCCCGTTTTTTTAGATAAATGACTCGCGAGACGTTGACTCGTCCAATGTTGACAGTCGTATCCCAAGCTCTCGGGAGGGGTATTGACTAATTCTAATAAAGTTTGAATATAATTTTCGTCCGCTTTACGGTAGTTTCCCCGTTCTCTGCGGTCTCTGAGGCTCTCGATATTATCCGGATCGCCGTGGACGCACCAATAGGCCACCGTTCGGTAAGAACAGCCTAAGAATTTGGCGATTTCTTCATAGGTTTTGCCGTCGTTTTGGAGCAGTAAAATTAAAGCGTGTTCCCGCAAGCGCGGGCAACTATTTTCGCGAATTGCCGTCTGTAGCGCTTTTTTCTGTTCGGCAGTCAAAAAATTTTTTGCTGGCATTACAACCGAAAACCAGAATCCATCTAATTAGATTTTATGCTATTTAGATGTTATTCACATCGCTGTCAAGGGCGCAAAGAGCCAAAAGTTGCATCGGCAAGGGGCGACGGCGATCTCCTTGAGAAAACTGGGAGTGATAAAAGTGACCCAGTTTTCTCGGAGTTTACGGTTGGCGATCGCCCGTGGCGTCATCGACGACTAAACCAATGGCGCCGTCTAATTCGGCATGGGCGAGATTGGCACCCTCTAACTTGGCTCCACTCAAGCGGGCATTCCCGAGATTGGCGTTGGATAAGTTGGCATATTCTAGGTTGGAACCGCGTAAGTCGGCGTAACTCAAATCTGCACTGCTGAGATCCGCACCCCGAAGATCCGCATTTCGCAGGTCGGCTTTGCTGAGGTTAGCCGCACCCAAGTCGGCCCCTTGTAAGTCGGTTTTAACCAGTCGGGCGCCGTTTAAATCTGCTGAAAACAGGGTCGATCTTTGTAGGTTTCCACCACTGAGGTTGGAACCTTTGAGATTCGCCCCGGATAAGATTTGATGGCTCAAATCGACCCGTTCTAAGTTACACCCCTGACATTGCTTGAGTTCCATCAGTCGTTTGACATAGGTTTGATTGACCCCGCAACTCGAACACAGAGCGATCGCCACCATCGAGGTCAAGAGGTGTTTGATTTTCACATTCTCGTTCCTTAATTTTTGTAAGCTACACGAGCAAATTTCCCCACTTGAACGGTGAATACATAACTAGCTATTTCTGTCAAAGGGGGTATGACCCCCTATTTTAGAACAGAATGGGTAAAGCGGGGGGGATCGTCGGGGGCGATCGCGACGACGATCCCGAGGTTCGAGAGGCGATCGGTCGAGAAGGTGGCGATCGCGGGGCGAACCGTGGCGAAGATTCAAGCTAGAGAAAAGAGGGAGAAGGCGATCGCCGAGAACAAAGCTCGAACCCTTGGCGATCGCGATCTGAGATCGTCGGTCGATGGAAAATACCCTGAGAACCGCTTGCTTACCGGGGGGTTTTCGGGAACGCGAATCCCACGGGCTTGAAAACACCTACGTTACAATCACACTAATGACGATCGCCGCCAAAGAGAGGATAATACTAGCAACGATGACTCCTGCGGCGAGATTCCCTTTCTCGACTTCGGCACGGTAATCGATCGGGTCGAGCTTGTCAAACAGACGGACGCCGAGATAGAGCAAGATAATGCCGAGAAAACTCCAAACAATCGTTTCGACAACAACAGCCCAATTCATGGTGATTTCTCCAATTCACAACGGCTAAAATCCAAACTTGGATCGAAAATCAAAGTGGCCTTTGGCGATTTTAACGACTTCTAAACGATCGATCATGACACTTTCCGTAACCAAAAAAGCAACAAAACGCTTTATTGATTGGTGGGCGTACCTGGGTTTTGTCGCTTTGTCCCTCGTTTTATTGGCGGGTCTGGTTTCCACCAGTTTTTATCAGAATATTCTCAGCGAAAATATATTAGTCACCCCAGGACAGCCCGCCGAGTTTAAAAACATCGAACTCAAACCGACTGCGATCGGGGCGTTGCGAATTGACGCAACAGCATTGTTGCAGACCAATCGTTGGGTGACTTATGAAATTCGGATTTTCGATCGCGAGAAGAAACTGCTCGCGGCGGCGGTGAAACAAGCTTGGGCCGAGTCGGGAAGGTGGTACGAAGACGGGGAATCGGGCACCTGGTCGGAAAGAGACGTGCAAGCGGGGTTAGATTTGCGAGCAGGCGATCGCCCGGAAGAGATTACCCTGGCGCTCAATATCCTCGAATATACGGACACCTCCGGTCAAGCCATTAACGAACCTCTTGCGTTTCGGGTGAAAGTGTTTAATGGGGCGATCGATACCCGCTATCTAATGGCTGGGGCTGTAGGAACCACAGGGATGGCCATTTTGTGCTTGTTCTCAGTTCTCGGTTCCGGGAAAAAGACGATCGCCAAAACCATTTTAGATAGCGATATCGGCGATCGCGCCATTCTCGGTGGTTCCGATAAACTCGTCAAATTGAGTCTCGACATTACCGCAGACGAAACCTCGCCTCGCAGTCTGCGCGTCGATCTGTGGGTCAACGACGGCTATGGCGAACAAATTTACAAACAGTCGCAAACTGTTGTCTTGAAGTTTCATAAAGACGACAGTGGGGACATTACCAAAACTACCGGAAAGATGGTCTGTTATTTCGTGTTTGAAAAACGCGCATCCTACGGGTTTTATGCGGAAGTGACCCCGGACGGTCCGGTGGATAAAACTGTGTTGACCGTCCGCGAGGAAGTGCGAACCCTCTCCGGGGTCAATATTGTCGCCATTCCCCAACCCGTCTGAATTATTTCTAACCGCCGTCTTCCGTGAAACTCCGTGTGAACCATGTGGACTAAAATTTTTGCGCTGTTTGCTATTTTATTGGCGATCGCCACTATTGGAGCCGCTTACACCCAGAGTTCGGCCCTGACCTTACGTCAAGAACAACAAAGCTATTGGCCCCGTCACCGCACTTACCTGCACGGATCCTATCGTTCGGGGAGTTGGAATTATTCGCGCGATCGCTCCGATTACGGCGGCGGCTTTTTTGGTGGGGGTTCCGGCGTTGGAAAATAAGGTCGAACCGTGGAACCTTTGTTGGCGAAACGAGCCGAGGAAGGCTCGATGACACTGAAGTTGCTCGAAGGTCGGCGATCGCTATGGCCAAACAACGCTCTAAATCCGATTTTCCCACAAAAATCTGTCCCGTCTGCCAACGTCCGTTCACCTGGCGCAAAAAATGGGCCGATTGTTGGGATGAGGTGAAATATTGTTCCGAACGCTGTCGGCGACAGCGAAGGGAATTGTAGCTTTTACAGCAGTTTTCGCTGTTGGGCGCTACATTTCGATCCCCCTAAATCCCCCTTAAAAAGGGGGACTTTCACTGCCCCCCTTATTAAGGGGGGTTGGGGGGATTTTTGCCTCTTCTACCTCATGACAGATGAAATATTGTTCCGAACGCTGTCGGCGACGGCGAAGGGAATTGTAGATTTTACAGCAGTTTTCGCTGTTGGGCGCTACATTTCGATCCCCCTAAATCCCCCTTAAAAAGGGGGACTTTCACTGCCCCCCTTATTAAGGGGGGTTGGGGGGATTTTTGCCTCTTCTACCTCATGACAGCGCGAATTGCTGTAGATTCTTAGATTCTTAGATTTTAGGTTCTTAGATTCTTAGATTCGGGCCGTGGGGCGTTGGGAATTTGCATTTTTTCCCTTTCCCCTTTTGCCTCAACCTGCACGATCGCGCCGTGGCGTAGAATAAAAAACTGCAAAAACAATCACGATCGGGGCAAAAGGTGGACGCGATGACAACTGACGACATTCAACCCAAACTTATTATTCATGGAGGGGCGGGGAGTTCGCTGCAAGGGAAAGGCGGCGCCCGGGCGGTGAGAGCATCGCTTTCTAAAATCGTTGAAGAAGTCTATCGCTTGTTGGGTGAAGGGGCGAGTGCGGTCGATGCGGTCGTGCGTGGTTGTCAATTACTCGAAGACGATCCGCTTTTCAATGCGGGGACGGGTTCGGTGTTGCAGTCCGACGGACAAATCCGCATGAGTGCGGCATTAATGGACGGCGAGAAACAGTCATTTAGCGGCACGATCAACGTGGCGCGGGTGAAAAACCCGATCGATCTGGCTCGGTTTTTACAAACTTGTCCCGATCGCGTATTGTCCGATTACGGTGCGGCAGAACTGTTAAGGGAATTGCAACTTCCTCCGTTCGATCCCCTGACCGATCGCCGCTTGCAAGAATGGATCGAAGAGCGTAAAGATAATTTTTCGCGATCGATGGCGAATGTGGTCGCCGAGTCCGAGTCCGCCGGACGGGGAACGATCGGAGTCGTGGCGTTAGACGGCGAGGGGCGCTTGGCGGCGGGAACCTCCACGGGAGGCAAAGGATTCGAGCGCATCGGACGGGTGAGCGATTCGGCGATGCCTGCGGGCAATTACGCCACCGGGAAAGCGGGGGTCAGTTGTACGGGCATTGGGGAAGATATTATCGACGAATGTTTGGCGGCGCGCATCGTCATCCGGGTAACCGACGGCTTGGGCATCGCGACGGCGTTCGAGCGCTCCTTTGCGGAAGCCCAACGCAACGGACGGGATTTAGGGGCGATCGGGATCGATGCGAACGGGGCGATCGCCTGGGGCAAAACCTGCGATGTCTTGCTCGCCGCTTACCACAATGGCGATCGCCTGGGAGACACCTTAGAAATGGGCAACGCTAACTTAATCGAATCATGCTAGATCGATCGTCTGTCGTTCTCACGATCTGACCTCAGTCAACCTTTGAGGCGTTCGGGGATTGTAGTGTTGTTCCACCGGGATTTCAATGACGAACTGACAACCTTGTCCCGGCTGAGAATAACACTGCAAGCGACCCCCATGTTTTTCGACCACGATCTGATAGCAAATCGACAGGCCCAAACCCGTTCCCTCGCCGATGCCTTTGGTCGTAAAAAATGGCTCGAATAAACGGTTTTGGATCTTTTCCGGGATGCCCGGTCCGTTGTCTTCAATCGAGATTTTGACCCATTGGGACGAAATCGTTTCCGTGGCGATCCAAATGGTCGGCGTCCATGGTTCGTCCAGGTCTCCGGTCACGGCTAAGGCGCGGGAGCGATCGTGGAGGGCATCGATCGCGTTGCCCAAAATATTCATAAACACTTGATTGAGTTGGCTGGCAAAACATTCGACCGGGGGCAAATTTGCATAGCGCTCCACCACTTGAATCCCGGGACGTTGCAGCTTCGCTTTCAAACGATTTTGCAAAATCAATAAAGTGCTGTCAATGCCTTCGTGAATGTTGACCGCTTTCATCTCGGCTTCGTCAATGCGCGAGAAATTGCGTAAAGTCAAGACAATTTGGCGGATGCGTTCGGCTCCGAGTTTCATCGAGGCGAGGGTTTTGGGCAAATCCTCGACTAAAAATTCGAGGTCGATCTGCTCGGTGAATTCGTCGATTTCGCGATCGCCTTGGGGATAGCGTTGCTGGTACAGATGGATTAAGGCGAGTAAATCGTTGGCGTAGTCGTGGGTATGGGTCAAATTGCCGTAAATAAAATTGACCGGGTTGTTGATTTCGTGGGCGACCCCCGCTACGAGTTGTCCCAAACTCGACATTTTTTCCGTTTGAATTAACTGCGCTTGGGTTTGTTTGAGTTCGGCGAGGGCTCGTTCGAGTTCGCGCGCTTGTTGGGTGGCGGTGGCGGCGAGTTCTTCTTGGCGCTTGAAGGCCCGTTGTAATTCAACTTCCGCTTGCTTGCGTTCGGTGATCTCGCGCAGGATGACGATATATTCGCGGGTATCCCAATTCGATCGCGCGGAAATCGAGACTTCGACGGTGCGCGGAACGCGGCGATCGCCTCGATCCGGGTGCGATGGGGCGAGGAGGTTTTCGTCGGCGAGCATCTGTTCGCACCGAGTCGGCCACTGTTCGGGAGAACCGCTCAGTCCGGGCAGGAATTGGGCGATCGCCATTCCTTCGAGTTCGTCGGAGGACAAGCCGAGTAAGTCGGAGACTGCCGGATTGACCCGCACGATCGCCCCATTTTCGTCGAGAACCACGATCGCGTCGAGGGCCACGACAAATAAATGCTCTGCCGCTTCGCGCGCTTCGACAATCGAGCTAATCTGGGGCAAGCTCGTCCAGCAGGCGATCGCTACCCCCACAAAGGCACCGCTCAATAACAACAACACGTACAAATCGCTGCCGACCTGAAAACTGCTGTTGTCAATTTCCATCCGCACCAACCAACCGACGGTCAGCGCCCCACAGACTAACAGCAGCACGACCCCGACTTGCAAAACGGCAAAATCTAGGAGCATTTCCCGGCGGCGTTGGCGGTAGCGCTCCATCCACCATTGCGGTTGGAAGATCCGCAAGCGACTGCGGCGGATCCAACGGTCTACGACCGCAATGGTCGGCGCCAGTAACAGTCCCATCACCCAGTAATTCCATCCCCACGCCAAACCGCCGACGACCATCACGGTCGTTTCGACGATCAGGAACAGCAGGGACAGACGCGGCCATTTGGCTTCGGGGCGATCGCGGTTGAGCCACAAGCTCAAATGTACTGCCATCATCGAGGAGAGATAGCCCGTCCCGGTCACCATCACCACGTGAGAGACATCCCCCCACACCAAACAAATGAGGCTGAGCAAAAAGGTAAAGAGCAACCCCGGACCGAGAACCCCCCGGGGTGACACGACCCCAAACACGGGGGAGAGGTAGCCGTCGCGAGCTAATTGGTACAAGACGCGAGGCGAGTTGGAAACGGCGGTCGCCGAACTGAGCAAACATCCGGCAGACAGGAGAAAGGTGACCAGGGTCGAGGTAGCCGACCCCCAAAAGGGCTTGCCTGCGGCTACGAGATGTAAAAAGGTATTCTCTCCCAATCCCGGGGCGGTGGCCAAGCGCATCAACACCCACGAGCCGCCGATGTAGACGACGGGGAGGAGCATCGCGGCAAAGGACAAGGCTTTGAGGGTATTCTGGGGGCGGCGACTGTCGGCGACGAAGGACGAGGCGGTTTCGCAACCGTAAACGGCATAAACGGCGAGGAAAAACCACTTACACCATTCCACCGGATCGAATCCGGACCATTCATGGGGCATCAGTCCGGGGGTGAGCGGTCCGAAGCTCAGCCAGCCGATCCCTTGCACGGAAAAGGCTAATAACAGACCGATCGCCGGAATCACGAAACAGAGGTGCAAGATGGCCAAGGTGCGGATCCCACTGAAAGCAACGATGTAGGCGATCGCTGTAAATCCTATTCTTAATACAGTTTCTGGGGTGTAAATGCCTACGGGATCTAAATTGGCTTTGACCAAATCCGTGAGGATGATCGCGTTCATCGGGGGAACGGAGACCCATCCGAGCCAATATCCGATCGCCCCGTAGCGCGCGATGAGGGGATAGTTCGCCAACAGTCTCGCGGCGTAATTGGGGGTGCCGCCGGACATCTCGGGCCAGTGGGTTCCCAGGCGCTGGACTTGCAGGTTGAGTAAAAAACCGACGATTGCCCCAGGCAGCCAGACGAAGATTGCGCGATCGCCTAACGCTGCGTGCATGGCGGGAGCCGGACCGAGCCACAATAATAGTCCGCTCAATCCAAATCCCCAGGTTTCTAAAGAACTCAAACTCCGTTTAAGCTGCAGTGATGGCAATCTCTTGGTTTCCATGTTCAAATTCTTCTTTCCGGTCAGGAGGATCTCACCTCGAATGTTCTTGTTCACCCTTTGGAATCTCGGTTCTAATGGCCGTCGATCTCTAAATTCCAATGGTTCTCAGCCCGCGTGCGGCGATCGCCGATCGTCGTGTGGTGTTTTCCTCCCGCTCTTGAGAAAAATGGCGATTTTTGGGCGAGTATGGGGGGAACAGCTTGTTTTCTGGGGTGTTGCCGATGATTCATGACTGGTTCGAGAACTTTTTTATTATCTGTTTGTGGATCTCAGTGATGCACCCCCTCAATCGATCTTGTTGTGCTGACGATTTTGTTAATGTTACAGTTGTAACAATTTTCGAGCGTAAAAAAAACTTTTATAGATTGATTCTCTTTTAAATCTTTGAGAGGGCTTTTTCGGAACAGGCTTGGCATTGGTCGTTGATTTCTATGGGTTATCCGAGTTAAGGCGATCGTTTCCCCCCCCCGCCTGAGTTCGCCTTTTCCCGAGCGCGCAGTTGGGGTTTCCCCGGTGGCGATCCTCCCTATTTTTTCAGATTTAAATCTCCTACAACGGCGCGATCGTTGCCTTTTACCTTACGATGAACTGATGTTAATGTTTTTAAAGGCGATCCGCACCTAAAAAAGCACAAAAAAACGCCCCCGGAGAGGCGTTTTTTTTAATTAACAGAGATGACCATCCACTCTGTTGTCATGATGGTTTAGCTCATCGCCGCGCGGGAGCGATCGTAGGATAAGCGGAAGGTGGGATGCACTTTCCCTTGGATGCGATTCCAATACCCGGAAACGTCACCCGCCAGACCCACTTCACTCGCCAAACGGCTCAACATCGACTGTTGGCGCTTTTTAATGGCGCGACAGTTACTCATCATCAACGAGCGTGCTTTATCTTCAAACAAACTCGCAGATCCCGCAGGCGCCACGGAGGGAACGGCGATCGGTTGGCGGACGGGAACCGTCGGCGCTTGCTCGGCGCTACCATAGGCGACGCCGCGATACATTAACTCGACGGTCGGCTGCTGGACGGGCGCTTTCTTCAGGTTGCAGAAGCGCCAATCCAATCCTCGGTATTTCCCGGCGAGTTCGCCTTCGGTGGTTTCAATGGTTGGGGGGGTGTATTCGTAGCTAACACCGCGATAAGTCAATTTCATGCGCTTGAACTCCTTTCGTTTCAATGAAGTCAGGCGCGTTCCTTCGGGATAACTCCCTACTTCCGTCTCCCCTAAACCTCTTTTTGAAGCCTAACTCTCAAGACGTTTAAGAAAGATGAACGATTTTTGTTGTCTGTAGCCATTTTTACAGTTTTTTCTGGGGATGTCAAGTATCGATATGCACTCGGGCAGGGATTTCTGGCGACGATCGCCCCCCGAGGGCGACAAACAGACCCACAGCATACGAACCGGACGAATGGCGCTCTATTACTTGATTCCAGGGCGATCGCCCTACCTCAAACGAAAAAAACAGACCCCCGTGACGAGTGTCTGTTCAAAAATTGTTAAAAAAGATGAAGGCTCGCGATCGCTTCGGTATTAGTGGGCCGAACCGTTACCGTGATACTTGTCCGTATCGTAAAAACCGTTTTTCGTCCCGAAAAACAAACAGGCGATCGTAAAGACAACGCTCAAAATCGGCAGAATTAACTTGATATCCATATCACTCCTAAAACACGAAAACGAAACAACCAAGAGCATCGCACTCCACCTCCCATTCTAAAAGCCCCCAAACCCCCCGTCTACGCCGTCGCGTCAAGGGCTGTTGGCAATCCTAGCCGCCGAAACCCCCTAACGAGGTTTGGCTGAATCCGATCGCCCCTTGAGACGCTTGAATCGCCGATTGGGAAAACACTTGGAACGCCTTGCGAATTTCGCTTTCCTGATTTCCCGGCGTCAGAATCCAGCGATCGCGAATCCCCATTTCGCGAAAAACTTGCCGGAAATCCGTGCTGCCGTCGTCAATCCCCATCGCGGCAATAATATGATTTTCCGTCATCAGCATATCTTTAACCAGGGCTTCCACCGTATTCGCCCGCGCCCGCACGGAATGGAGATCGGCGCCGTCGGAAATAATTAACGTCACCGATCGCACCGGAACCCCATTATCGGCAAACTCCTGGGATTTGGCGAGTACCGTTCCCAAGATCGCGACGGTTTGGTCGTACAGGGGCGTTCCCTTATCCGGATTGTAGTTGCGATCGTCCATTCGCACGGCGTGAGGAAGCGGACAGTAAGGATACAATAAAAACCCATTAAGATAGCGATTGTGAATGAGGATATTATCTTTCTGTTTCGAGGCCATCAAAGCATCGAGAACCGCATTGTGACCGTCGCAAACCGCTTGTGTATTGCCGTTATAGGCGATCGATCCCGAGTCGTCAGGCATGATGGTGACTAACACCACCTCAGACGCCATCACGTCATCGACATCGATCCCCAAACCCGCTTGAATTTGGGCGCCGATATCGACCACATTGAGCGCTTGCATGGAGGCATTGGAAAGCAAACCCTCATCGTGGGCGCTTTGGAATAAGGAATTGAGATCGGGTGTTTGGCTCATGATTTTGTTGGATTGAGGAGTGAGAAGCTTGAGGAAAGAAGAAGCCAAAAAGTGGAAGGAAGGAGGTAAAAAGTTAGATATTTTCTGTTTCCCAATTCCCTAATTCCCCTCCACTTCACGCACTTATAATAAATCCGGCCAAGAATCGATCGCCTCGGTGGATTTGACCAGGTGCATTCCTGCCTTAGAAAAGCGATCGAACGCCGCATCGGCTTGGTCTGTGAAGTCCACCACCCCGGGAACGACAACGGGTGAGGTGCAATCTTCTAAAAGATAAACTTTCTGGGCTAATTTCGGATCTTGAGCTTGAATTTCCGTGAGTAAATCGTCAATAGTCCAGGCAACACAATGACTTTTTGCTTGACCTGCAATAATCACAGCATCGTAGTCGAGCAGTTTTTGAATAAAGCGAGTATTTTTTTGGGCGATGGGACGACCTTGAGAATCTTCGAGAACTTCCGGACGCAACACGGAGTAATTTTCGGTGAGGGGATTGCCGCCTTTAATTTCATATTGGGTTTGACTGTTGCGCGCCATATTGTGGAAAAACATCGCTTCTTCTAAGGCGGAAACGAGGGCGTGACCGATCCCCCCCAACATGGAATGATAGGGCCAAATGGTCAGGGGATATTTACTATCGAGATTTAATTTTTTGACATAGTGCAGGGCGTAATTTTGCAAGGCCATATAGTTACCGCCTGCAATGCTGTAGGCGATCGCGGGATTCACTTTCCACACGCCATTTTCGACGTCTTCCATCGAGATTTGGGTCATCGGTTCGGGATTTTCTCCCGCATCGTCGACCCAAAATACGGGATGGAAAATTTGCATGGCGGTGTGGGTGTCCATTGTCGGCGCGATCGCGGTAATGATGCCCAAATTGCGATAGATAAATTCGCAAAGTCGGATATTATCTTGGACGGCACCCATCCCACTCCGACCGCCGACAAATAACTCAAATTTGGGAATGCAAAATGTATTTTGAACGTCGATCGCCATCAAGCAGATTCGGGCCCGATCTTTGGCGGCGGGTTCGAGGTTATATTGTTGCGCCCAATGTTTGGCATCAATAGCCCGTTGTTGATAGAGGACGCGCCAGACATCGCCGACTTTTTGGCGATCGAAGTGAGGGGGAATCGGGAGTTGATGAGTCATGGTTGATGATTGAGGATAAATTATTTTGAGTTTTGATGAAGTTGCATTGATAAGATGCAATTTTGCTAAAGTTTTAGCGAAGTTGTGACCCGCAGAAAAATTCGACGGTTCAACTCATGGATAACAACAAAATTTCTTGAGAGTTGACTACGTAAAGTCCTTTGGGTCCGGGGAATAATTGGGATTCGCTGTTGACAAAAGGTTCGGTATCGGGAAATTCTTTAGTCGTGACAATTTGCCCGTTTTGAACTTCCACTCGCACGATTCCGTCGTCGGTGGCGGCGAACAAGAAGGGATCGATCGCACAATGACCCCGGATGACGGACAGCCACGATTTACCGTCGGGTCGGACTTGTGCGGTAGCTTCTACGGAACCGTCGGGACGCACGATCGCGCAATGGTGCCACGTTTCCCCGTTCAATTCGGTGATACTAAATACCCAGCAGCGATCGCGGCTGAAAATACAATGCATATCGATCGTCGGACCGGGCGATCGCGGTAAGGTGACGCGATCGTAAATCCCTTTCCTTCGAGTATGGAACACGAACGCGACATTGAGATCCCCCGCTCGATAGAAACCGAAACCGAAGGTTTCACCGACCCAAAACTGGGTTTGTCCGGCTAAAACGTCGCCGATATATTCCGGTCCGAGGTCGCCGTCGCGGAGCAGTTGACCGTTGTAAATCCAGTAGCGACAGGTTTCGTTGGCGTCGAAGACTTCTCCTTGTTGGGAGGCGATCGCCCGGGTTTCGATCGCCTCGCGTTGGGGCGGTTCCCCCGGGGTTAAGGTCACCATGTGTCCCGCTTTGCCAATTAAAGTGACCTCACCTCGTATGCGAAAGTGGACTTCCGGATCGAGTTTTCCGGCGAGAATCGTGTTTCCGTCTTCCCGTTTGAACTCGCCGCAATCGTAATACACCCACCGCAGGCGATCGCCTTGGACAAGGGCGAATAAAATGACCCCTTCGGTGAAAAATACGGACGTCGCACTGACTGTTCCCCTGACTTGTGTCACTACAGGTGTGGGGACGGGGGCGGGGGTCGAAGGGGTGCAGTCGGGACAGGTGGGGCGGGCGTGTTCGAGTCCGCACGCGGTGCATTTCGTCCATTGCAAGCGATCGAGGAGGGCGCGATCGAACGGTTCTCGGCGATCGCTCGTAAAGCAACTGTAGAAATAATCTAGTAATTCATCGGGTAAAACTTTATAAGGAATCGCAGGTTTTGGATATTTCACTTCGGGATGAAAAATGCTGATTCCGTGCAGCGATCGCGCATCTTGTGGGATGCGCTTGCTCGTATCTTTGGGCTTATAAACCCCTCCAAAAGGATGAACGAATAATAAACATTGCATTAACATGACTGAGAAAGCATACCAGTCGGATAATGGCGAATAGGATCCGTTTAAAACGGGTTTGGTATAGTTGGGGTCGCATAAAAGTGGATCGAGAAAGCGAGCGGTAAATACCCGACAAGCAAAGGTTTGAGTTCCGAAAGAATCGGCATCGATAATATAAGCTCGATTCTGGCGAATGAGAACGTTTAAATCGTTAAAATCTCCAATGACTACCCCCACTTTATGAATGTCGCTGACAGTTTGATGTAAATCTTGGAAAATTTCAATGACGCTTTGATGAGAAATTCCCGACTGACGAAAGGCGCGATCGCTGTAGCGCATTAAAACTTCGGCTGCTTTGATACGTCGCATGGTATAGCCCAAAATGGTATCGCCGATCGCATTCATGGCAAATTCTTGGGGTTGGACGACGCGAATCGGCAAATTTTTGGGAAATAAACGCAATTTGTATTGATGTTCGGCGAGGCGATCGAAGGCGGCTTGTTGTTGTTCGGGCCAGTCTTGATAATCGGGGTGATTCGGCTGTTTGAACAGTTTGAGCGCTTTTCCGCCACCGATATCGTAAATATCGGCTTCGCCCCCTTTCCCAATGGATTGAGTTGGGGTTAAATGAATTCGATTCCCATTGATGTAGATGTCCATAAATGTTAGGGATAAGGGAGCGGGTATTCTGTAAATTGGGGAGGATTTTCAGAAAAATTAGACGAAACGAACTTTCAAGATCGTTTATGAGGATTTGCGTTTCCGGATGACAATTAAGGTGGTATCGTCGGGTAATAATCCCGTTTCTTTTAGCATTTGTCGGTGTTCCCAGTTGGGTTTATGAATTTCGCGATTGATCAGGGATAATTGCCGACGGATGGTATCTGGATTTTGGAAGTAGCGGTCTTGGGTCCAAAACTGACGGATATCGCCGATGAGGTCGGGTTTCCCGGGAAAGGGGCAATGAGCGAGTTTCATCAGATCGTTGACTCCATCGGTTCCAATTAAGATCGAGTTGAGATCTTCTGGGTTGAGGCGATCGTGGATGGTGAATTTCCAGCGATCGGAATTGGAATCGAGGAAGTCGTACACTAAATAAGGTGGGGCGTTATTGGCAAACGGTCCAATTTGGGTGGGGCGATCGTTGACAATTAATAAACCATCTCCGAGGGAAAAGGTGACGATGCCCGATCGCGCGATCCAAACGCCAACAATGGTAAATAAAAAGTAATGTTGCAGGATTTTGGGCGGGATTTCGTTGGTATTTCCCCCCATGGCGATCGCCATAGTTTTGATGTTTTCGAGGACGTTTTGGCGAACGAGTTCTAAACATTTCTCGGGCTCGTCGATCGCTTCGCCTTCAAATAGCGATCGTCGAATCGCTTCCCCCACCAAGCGCGCCCCGACTTTAGCGCCAACTTCGCTATGGACTCCACTGCTGCAACCGTCGCAGACAATGGCGATCGTTGCTTCTTCCGTCGAGGTCAGGTAATACCCGTCCTGGTTGTTGACGCCGAGTCGAACGTGATGTCTCCCCACAACTGTCCCGGCAGCCACTTCAAACAGCTCTTTCATGGCTGTATAGTGTAATTAATACACTCATATTAGTGTCTAAAAAACACGATGTCAAGAGCGCGAACGCCTGCTTGGGGTCGGTCGAGAGATCCAAAAAATCCTCTAAGCCTTGCACCATAAGCGATTCTGCCAAATCTAAATTCTGCAATCCGAATTCTAAAATCTGTTGACTATGGCTTACACCTACGAGTTTCCCAGACCTGCTTTAACCGTCGATTGCGTTGTTTTCGGACTAGATGAGGAGAATTTACTCAAAATCTTGTTAATTCAGCGTAATTTAGCGCCATTTGAAAATCAGTGGGCTTTACCCGGTGGTTTCGTGCGGATTGAAGAATCTTTAGAAACCGCAGCGCGACGGGAATTAGTGGAAGAAACCGGGCTGGAAAATGTTTTTCTGGAACAACTGTACACCTTTGGATCGTGCGATCGCGATCCGCGCGATCGAGTGGTGACTGTGGCTTATTATGGTTTAGTAAATTTATGGGAATATCGCCTGAAAGCGGCAACAGATGCCCGTGACACCCGATGGTTTGCCGTTGCCGATTTACCGCCTTTAGCCTTCGATCACGAGGCGATCGTGCAACTAGCCCTCACTCGTTTAAAAGGTAAAGTTCGCTACGAACCAATCGGATTTGAACTCTTACCCGAAAAATTTACCTTAACTCAATTGCAGCGCCTTTACGAAACCATTTTAGAACAAGAACTCGACAAACGAAATTTTCGCAAAAAGATCCTCAAAATGAATCTCTTAATCCAACTCGACGAATATCAAACAGGAGTCTCCCACCGCGCGGCCAGACTCTATCGTTTCGACCCTGAAAAATATCGAAATTTGAAGAAAAAAGGCTTTAATTTCGAGATTTAATGGTCAATAGATCCAAGTTTTTTATAAAATTATGGAAAAACCTTGCATACAATCACTTTCAGAATGCTAAAATAGTATAGCAATCCTAAATAATTTGCAATCAAAGTAGGGAGCAAAATGCTCCCACTCCCACGCGGTTCCGGGGGATTGCCCTGACTTGACTTATTTAGGAATGCTATAACAGCTAATTGACTTAATCTTATGCTTCAGCGCTAGTTCAGCAGTCAATTACTCTTAAAAGTGATTGATGAATAGATGTAATAACCGTCGTTCAATAGTTAAGGTAAGTAGATCGCTCATGATTAAAAACAATAATCTTAATACGAATTTTGAAGATGAAGGAATAGATTTATATGACCAAATAGAAACGAACGATGAGGGAATTAATCAACCTTTCGATCCAACAAAAATTAGAGTTGATACTCGTAAAATAACCATCGATCTTGTACTCAAACGGATTGAATATAAAGAACTAGATTTAGCACCTGATTTTCAGCGTCAGGCTATCTGGACAAATGATGCAAAAAGTAGACTCGTTGAGTCTATTTTGATCCGTATTCCCTTACCTGCTTTTTATATCGATGCCACTGATGATGATAAATGGCTAGTTATTGACGGATTACAAAGGCTAACAGCACTTAAGCAATTTATCTTTGATAAAACCCTGAGATTAACTGGACTTCAGTACCTCACCGAACTTGAAAATAAAAAATATGATGAATTGCCGCGCAAATATCAACGTCGTATTGTTGAAACTGAATTAACTCTCTCTACTATTGAACCGGGAACGCCTCCAGCAGTTAAATACAATATTTTTCGTCGAATTAATACCGGGGGAATACCACTATCTCCCCAAGAGATCCGTCATGCCTTAAATCAAGGTAAAGCAACCAAACTGTTAGGACGTTTAGCTAAATCTGATGACTTCTTAAAAGCCACTAACTTCGATCGTTCAAAAAAACAGAAACGAATGTTAGACCAGGAATTCATATTAGGATTCTTGTCATACAAAATATATGGCTACACAAAATACAAAAGCTTTGACAGTCGAGATGATTTTTTTGTCCAAACCATGAATTCGATTAATAAAAAAATTTCTGATGAGCAACTAGAACAAGTCGAGCATGATTTTACCAAGGCCATGATAGCTGCCTATGAAATCTTTGGTGAAGATGCTTTTCGCAAACCAAAAACATCCAGACGTAATCCAGTTAATCAAGCATTGTTTGAGGCTTGGTCTGTGATTTTAAGTCAACTTAAAGATGCGGAATTAGAAAAGTTAAAACAAAAAAAAAATGATTTATTAAATAAATTTAGAAATTTAGTAAACTCCGATAGTGAATTTCTCGAATCAATTTCTCAAGCCACTAAAAAAGTAGAAATTCGATTTAGTCGTATTGAAAAATTAATCCAAGAGGTTTTGGCATGATTGAATTATTACGACTGCAAAATTTTAAATGCTTTGGAGATCGATCTCTAAATTTCAAAAACTTAACAATGTTGTCTGGATTGAATAGTAGTGGTAAGTCTTCTATTTTACAATCTTTACTCTTGCTACGCCAATCTTATCAACAAGACTTATTACCCGATACGGGTTTAGCCCTGAATGGTGATTTGGTTTGTATTGGAACAGCACAAGATGCTTTATTTGAAGGAGCCAACGAGGAGTCAATCGGTTTTGAGATCTCTTGGAAAAATAAAATTGAGGCTAAATGGCGCTTTAAGTACAATCAACAAGTAGATGTTTTAGAAATTAGTTTATCGTCAACAGAGCCAAAAGTTTATCAATCAAATCTTTTCGGGGATAACTTTCATTATCTTCAAGCAGAACGAATTGGTCCGCGTACTTATCTAGAAATATCAGATTTTCAAGTACGACAACACGGACAACTTGGTTCTCAAGGGCAATATACTCCTTATTTCCTATCCCTTTATAGAAAGAAAGAGATTGGACATGAAAAATTATGCCATCCTGCACAAAAATCTCTGACACTGATTAATCAAGTAGAAGCATGGATGGGAGAAATCAGTCCAGGAACACGAATTAGGATTAAAGATAGTTCTGATTTGGATTTGGTAAGTTTGCAATATTCTTACGGTATGAGTAATCCCTACCGAGCTACAAATGTCGGGTTTGGGATTAGCTACGCTTTACCGATTGTTGTCGCAATTTTAGCATCGGAACCAGATACTTTGATTTTGCTAGAAAACCCAGAAGCACATCTACATCCCAAAGGACAAGCCAAAATGGGAGAGTTGTTGGCACTCGCTGCTAGTTGTGGAATTCAGATCGTCGTAGAAACTCATAGCGATCATATTTTAAATGGCATTCGTTTAGCAGTTCATAGTAAAAAACTCGATCCTAATCACGTGCAATTACATTATTTTCAACGTGAAGAAATGCGAGGGGAATCGAACATCGAGGTGATATCGCCCCGCATAGATCGAAATGGACGCATCGATAACTGGCCTGATGGTTTCTTTGACGAGTGGGACAAAAGTTTGGAAGCTTTATTAGAACCCGTAGGAGAAGAATGAATGGATGTAGAAATGGATATAGAAATGGTGTTGAATGAACTTTCTCTCCAGACTCTTGCACCAGATATTCCCACAGCCAAACAATGGATGTCTAACTTTATTCAAACTTTGCGTAAAGCAACCAGTAGTGGTGTTAAGCGAGTTGTTCGTACTCAAGATGATATGAATGGCCTACAACTTGCTCCCGAATATCCTTTAGCAAAATGGCGCAACGATCCCACAGTAAATCGTGAAGAAAGAAGTTTTTTCCGATTGTTGACAACAAAAGCTCCTTTCTGGACTGACGTTGCTGAAGAAATCAAAAGTAAGTTTGATTTATCAGATGTTTTTTATCAAGGCAAACTAGCCCCAGGACTGGGTTTTGCATGGGTGAGTGATTCATTGGCTGTGAGTCTACTTTCGGAACAGATTTGGGATGAGTATTATTTAAGGTTAGAGATTACAAAACTGGATGAAGATAATGATTTAATCGAGGAACAGTTAGAAATTGTTCATGCTAGCCGAAGTCAGCATATTAAAACACATACTAATTGGATTCAGAATAGAATTCGAACCCGTGTAAAAGATGGTGTGGATCTTTGGCAGCGTCAAAATGAGTTATTTCCTCATTTAAAGTTTTGTCAGTCAGTAGGACCACAGATTTGCAATCTTCTTGCTGGTGATCCGATGTTAACACAGGTAAAGAAACGATTATTTGACCTTGAAGAAGCTTCTCAAAATTGGAAGGAAGCCGGATTTAATTTAGAAACTCTTTCTAGTAAAGCTACCCCAGAAAGTAATTCCAGACTCCAAAATTTTAAAAATAAACTTACAATTCAATGCCCCGATCGACAATCGCGTTTATTTAGTTTACACTTAAGAATGACTCCTGGTGCTTGGAGAATTTATTTTTTTCCGTTAACTCCTGGTAGTATTATCATTGGTTATGTTGGACATAAAATTTTATAGTTAATTTTCAAAAATACAAGAAAGTTCGGACAATTAAAACGATTTCTCAAAGGTTTTAAAAAAGCGATAATCTCTAGGAATCTTATCAAAGATTACAATCGAGATAGGTAGATGATAGATCTGGAGACGATCGCCAATCTGGTTAGTTCGCCAATCTGGTTAGTTCGCGAATTCAAACATCAATATACTCGCCGTCCGTCTCCGGGGAGCAAAGTTAAACTAGAGGGACGAATAAGCTGACCGACGGTGACTTCGAGATTGCCGTCCCAATCTTCTACGGACAGAACCTTATCGCCGGGACCTTGATAATCGAAATAACGGCATTTTTGCGAGGTGCGATTGAGTGTGGTTCCGACTCGATTCATCAAGGCTTCGCCGGACTCGATGCGACGGTAACTTTCTCCTGCAAAGCTTAATTCTGCGGGGGGTTCTCCGGTGATTTCGAGTTCGTCCGTGGGGTCTAATAAACTGACTTGAACGCGATCGTCTTCTTCCACCGCCAACCAACAAATTCGATCGCCCTCCTGTAATAAGTATTCAATCCAGTTGTAACCGTTATCGTCGTAGATTAATTTTCCTTCGACGACCCAATCGACTCCGACGTGCTCGACGATATCGCCAATTTGGAGGGTGAAGATCGTCCGTTCTAGAGGAGGTAACTCTTGGCGGCGATTGCTGGCGGGGAGTTGTTTTTGTCGGATGATGACGACGACGCCTATGGCGATCGCGACGATAATGATGAGCCAAATATATGTCAGCATTTTAAATCTTTAAGAATATTTTTTGAGGTAGATTTCCTATTTTGCAATGAGAATAACGACTGTTGCAAGGATTTTGTAAAATCTCTGGATTTTTAGTTGTAGCCTTCCCAGCGATTGTGATTTTGATATTGGACGATCGCCGGATGGGAGAGGCGATTGATGGCGACGTTATCGAATTGTAGATCTCCGGGAAGGTCGAATAAATCGGCTAACAGGGGTTCGGTTAAAAAACGGGTGGTCACGGGTAATTTTAACGTCTGCGGATCGATCGCCTCCCGACGGGCGAGGACGAAACCCCACGGACCGAAACTGGGGACGTGAACGGTATAAGGATGGGTGGAAAGCCCGACGGAATCGAGGGTGGCGGTGACGCACGCCATCACGCCGGGGGCGAAAAAGGAGCTCGATGCTTGAGTGACGAAGACGCCATCGGGGGCGAGACGGGGCAGAAGGCGGCGGTAAAAGCCGTCGGCGTAAAGTTTGGCGAGGATTTCGCTGTCGGGGTCGGGAAAATCGGCGATAATCGCGTCGAAGCTTTCGTCTAAGGCGGGGGCGCTGACGAAGGCATCGGCGATGCGAATTTCCAGTCTCGGATCGTCGAGGGCGCCTTGGTTGACGCGCTGGAGAAAGGGATGGCGCCGGGAGAGTTCGACGACTTCGCGATCGAGGTCGATGAGTAAGACGCGCTCGACTTGGGGCCATTTGAGGACTTCGCGAGCCGCCATTCCGTCTCCGGCGCCGAGGAGGAGAACCCGCCGGGGATGGGGGGTGGCGCTCATGGCGGGATGGACGAGGGCCTCGTGATAGCGATATTCGTCGAGGGTGGACAGTTGCAGGTCGCCGTCGAGAAACAGGCGCACGTCTTGGCGCCACCGGGTGAGGACGATGCGTTGGTAGGGCGATCGCACCCGGGCGACGATCGGGGCGTCGTAGAGGTTATTTTCGAGGGCGTTACTGGCGGGAATGGCGATCGGGGCGAAGGCGATTAACAGCAAGCCGACCAGTAAGCCCCACCAGCGCCACGATCGCAGTTTGGGGAAACTTCCGGCGAGTACGAAGATCGTCAAAGCGGGGAGGGCGCCGACGATCGCCGCCGAAGGAAATAAACCGAACAGGGGCAACAGCAAGACGGGAAAGGCGAGAGAACCGAGCAGGGCGCCTGCATAATCGAGGGCGAGGACTCCGGCGATCGCGTCTTTGACTCCTTCATCTTGTTCGAGAATCCGGGTCAGTAGGGGAATCTCGATGCCTGCGAGGAGACCGAGGAGCAAGGTCACCAGGCTCAATCCGAGCCACAACGGACCGTTAACGACAAAAAGGGCAAATAAGCCGAGGGGTAAGAAGGCACTCAGGGGGGCGATCGCCAATTCTACGCGCACGAAGGCCCCGAGGAGTTGGTATTGTTGCTCGGCGCGATCGCCTTCGGTGGCGATGAAGCGGCTCAGATACGACCCGATCCCCATCGCGGCGAGAAAACCGCCAACGGCGACCCCGTAGGCGAGGGCTTGATTGCCGACTAAATAGCTGGCGAGGGTTCCGAGGAGCAGTTCGACCGCCAAACCACAGGCGGAACAAATCGCCGTTGCCAATAATAATAAGTTGCGCTGCGATCGCGTTAAGGGGACGAAATTCGGCTCGACGCTGTCGCCGCGATCGGTGTCTGTCTCGGGATGAGTATCGCTCAATTTTGTCATTTGGTGGTGCGATGGTTTGGTGATTGCAGGGAAAATACTCAGGAAAGGATTAAATTTTGGCTCAGTTTCCCCCATCCCTTGACTGCATTTTTTTTTGTCTTTTCTGTCAAGGTCGCTCTATATTTTAAGCGCTAATCATCGAGCCATAAACCCGCGATCGCCGGAGGATGAGACGAAATTAGACAATTTACCCCCCGATCGATCGCCAAGCGATCGCCTCAATCTCTCCTCTCAATCCTCTTGCTATTAGCCAATTCCGTAAAAATACGGAAAGCAGCAACGGTATATTCACGCAAACTCGATTTCTATAAATCTGCGGTTGTCGCTTCGCGATCGCGGTGACTATGGTAGCGAATAGATGACTGGCTCTCAGTGCCAACCTTTTATCTTTTTCTCTACTAACATGGAAGCGACTTACACCCTTTACAATCCCAATATCACCGAACTGTTTTCCCAAGTTTATGCCGTTCGGAAAATCACCGGGCGCGATCGTCAATTCTTAAAATCTGCGATCTTACACCATCCCCTAACCCCCGAAGAAATGCACCTCATCGATCGCCTCGTTTATGCCGTTCGTCGGGGATGGTTGCAAATGATTGATTGACCGAAATTCACCGGAAATTCTGGCGATCGCTTTAATTTTTCTTCACTCGATTAAACACCGAATCTACTGGTTAGCTCGGCATCGCCGAAACCTTCCGAACCCTTCGGAATTCAAGATTTAGCCATGTTTTCCTTGCCCCCAGTTCTCGAACTCAATTGGGTTTAATCGCAACGATCGCGCGATGGCGCGGATCGCTCTCGACTGTTTCTTGATAGTTAAACCCCACCTCTTTTAACGCCCTTTCTACATCAAAGGTGTAGTAATCGTCACTCCACGGCTCGGTACTTTTCATCAGTACAAATAACGCTGGCGGTAAATTCTGGATAACCGCCGATTTAGGATTGTTATCGACGATCGCCAAACACCCTCCCGGTCGCAAAATTCGCAGTGCCTCTCGGAAGATTTCACGAGTGGCATCACGGGGAAGTTCGTGTAAAACAAATTGCAACGTGACCAGATCGAAAGAATCCCCAGCAAAGCCCGTTGCTTCCGCTTTAGAGTGAACCCAGCGCGCGATTTCGCCGTGGCGATCGCTCATTTGGGCGACGGCGAGCATGTAAGGGGATAAATCCAATCCCACCGTGCGCACCGCACTCGTTTGTCGTCGGCTAAAATAGCGATGCAAGTAAAGAGTTGAAAGGCCGACCGAACACCCTACATCTAACAGGTCGGATATCCGTTCGGGAAGATACTTTTCGACGATTTGATAAAAACTATGGCGTAATTTATCCTGCGCTTTTTCCCAGGTTAATTCTTCTTTCGGCCAAACTCTCAGCGCCATCGCTTTTGTCGCCGGTGACGCTTCAAATGCCGCTTGCCAACACAAATTTCCTTCGGGATAGGCGTGAAAGGGGACTTGATAGTAGTCGGGATAAATCAGATTGGGATTGTTGACGCGATCGAAAAAGCTTTTGACTTCTGAATTGTCCAGGGTTTGACATTCTTCGCGCCAGGGAACCCCTTTTTTTTCAGCCGTTTTAATTAAGACTTGTCGCGCCTGTCTCTTCATCAGACTGTAAATTGGTGGGGTTTTAATCAGGACGTTGACAAATTGAGAGAGGAGATCGTCTCCTGCCCAGTTGGGTTTGGTTTTTGCTTGCATCGCAGATTCTAGGGGTTTAACTCAAGTCGTTTGCGGAAAGAATCCTTAAAGATTATACGACTTTATTTGAAGATTAAAGCCCCGCAGATATTTTAAGATAGGTTAAGACAGGCGATCGCGATCGCCTTTACTTCCCACTTTATTGCTAAAAATTCTAGTTAGTAATGACGGTAAGCTGTTAGACATACAAACGGCATAGATAAAGTCAGTGATTTTCCTGAAATCACGATTGAAGAAGGATTGAAGAAGGTTTTCGTCGTGCGAGTCTCCTACCCGCTTCAGTTTTCCGGCGATCGAATTTCCATAAAAGAATACCGCCGGAAGGGTAGGAGAACTTCGGCGGGGAACTGAGTAAGACAGTTTTGAAATCGCTATACTAAAAGGCTCGCAATTTTATCGAGAGGGAGGCGAACCGTTATTTATCTTGTTCTTAAGATAACTTGCAACAGGTTGAGGGTCACTCTATCCAGAGATAGACTTTTAAAAAACTCAGAACCCAGAGGCGATCGCGGGCGCCGGGTGCATCGAGAGGGATGGGAATCGCTCATCGGCGACCTTCCCCGGGACAGGATCCCCCGCCCGATGGAGATTTTAGTCCCGTGAAAGCATCGGCTATCGATCGCCTCACCCATCTTGCAGCCCGGTTTAGGAATCTCGCAACGCCGCTAACACCGTCTCGTGAATCACCCCATTACTGACCACCACGCCCCGATTTTCCGTCATCTTAGAACCATCGGCAAAATTGAGGGGTTTGCCGTGCATATCCGTGACGCGACCGCCTGCTTCTTCGACCACGATCGCCCCCGCCGCATGATCCCAGATATTTTCGCGATAATTCGGCGATTTCGGCGACGGCAAGCGCATGTATAACGCCGCCTTCCCGGACGCCACGATGCCATATTTCGCTTGAGAATCGACGCGAACCGACTCCGCCGTAATCCCGACGGCCTGCGCCACCGCATTTTGACGGCCCTGGTCTCCATGACTGGCTTCGACACTTTCGACAAAGCGCAAATTTTCCACGTCGTCCGCTTTGACCACGCGAATCGTTTGGGCTTCGCCGCCGTGGAGGGACCTCCGCGTTGCGCCTTCGCCCCGTACCGCCACAAATAAAGTTCCCGGTTCGTCCCCCTCCTCGATCGCTAACGCCGGACAAGCCATTACGCCGAGTTTGACTTCCCCATTTTCCACCAACGCGATCGCGACCGCATACTGATCTTGCCGTAAAAAGCCCTTGGTACCGTCGATCGGGTCTAAGGTCCAGTAGCGCGAACCGACTTGACCGTTACCGCGATCGATCCATTCGGTCACTTGTTCCGAGGTCGCCTCCGGTAGAATAGTTCTCACATATTGCGTGATTTTCTCTAATTGTGCCGCCATTTCCGGATCCCGCAACGCCGTCGCGTCCTCTTCCCCGACGATCGCATCTTCGGGAAAAGCATCGCCAATCGCCTTACAAATGACCGCTTGAGACCCGTAATCTGCCACGGTGACGGGACTTTTATCGCTTTTTTCCATCGCTGGAGGAATGTCGCGCCGGACGTCTTGGCATAATTTGGCGGCGGCGATCGCCGCTTCGATGACAACTTGTTTCTCGCGTTCGTAAGACATGGGAGTGCAAAGGTAAAAAATAAACCGATAAAAAAGTAAGGGAATCTTTCTCCAAATTGGAGTTAATCTCCGGAGAAAAACACCCTTACCGACTGTAGACTGTTCGTTAAGCTCTGTCTAGATCGACGTTTGTAACCAGAAAACGATCGCGCCGACCCCGAGGGCGATCGCGCCACCCCCGAGGATAAACGACCAGAACCGATGGTAACTTTTCACCGTCGTTCCACTATCGCTTTCTAAGCGGATTAAATCCATCCAAGGCATCACCCCCCGGCGAAACCAACCGAGAGTTTTTAACTCCATTCCGATTAAACTTTTAACTTTTTTCATCCCGAATAAAAAGTTACCGATCGGGCCGAAGCGGGAAGCATAACGCAGGAATAACAAGCCCGTCGGATCTTGCAATTTCAAATCGGAACCGAAGCGATATCCCGCATCTCCCCGACCGATCAGTTCTCCCTGTAAATAGGCAGGTTGACCGCGCAAGGGACTGGCGTAAGGATCGGACATCAGGGTGAGAATATTGGTTTGAGGGGCGTTGTGAAAATTAGGGAACATCACCAAAGTTTTCGCCAGAATGCCAATTCCTATACCAATTAAGGGACAGGCGATCGGCAAAACTTCTAAGCCGGGCTTGAGGGTTGCGATACCGACAATCAAACCGCCCAAAAATCCGAGAATTGGGGCGAGATACAACAGCAAATCTAAGACAAAGTTGCCGTAAAGTTTGCTTTTACTTAAGTGGCGACCTTCGCCGACAATACGACCCATATCGAATTCGATCTCTAAGCCCAATTGTTCCGCATAGGTACTCAAAGCGCGCACTCGTTTTCCCGTTAAAGGATGAGTGGAATTGAGTTCCATCCACCACCCCCAAGGATTGAATAAATCCCATAAAAATACGCGCCCAATTTGGGCGGGGGCGGCAGAAATTCGGTAAGCGGTTCCCGTCGAGGGGGCGGCTTTATGGTCGTAAATGCCTAACGCCCGAGTTCCCTCCATTAAGCGGCTGGGTTCGGTAGCTTTTTGGGCTTCTTCTACTAAACCGTAAGCAATTTTTACTAAAGCCCGAGACAGGGCGTTCGGATTGCCCGTGGTTTCGGCGGCAAAGCGATCGGCAAAGTATTCGCGAGTGCGGGATAAATACAGCAGCAAATAGGTTCCGATAATGTAAAAAATGTAGGCAACTAAGCCGACCGTTCCCACGACATCTTTAACTTTTTCGCCGCCTTTATTGCCCATGCGAGTGGCAAAAACATAAATCAAATAGGTGATTTGAACTAAGGTTGAGGCGACAGTCATCACCGCAAAATCCCAATGGACGATGTGACCTAATTCGTGGGCGTATACTGCCGCAACTTCATCGTCATCGAGGTAGGTAAATAATCCTTCGCTAACGACCAATCGGGCACTATTGGGTAAAGAACCGTAAGTGAACGCGGTCGGATTTTGGTCGTCGATGATGCCGACACGCGGTGTTTTTAAGTTGTTTTCGCTACAAACACGCTGGAGAACTTCTAGGGTTTCCGGGCTTTTTGTTTCGAGTTCGGTTAAATCGATCCACCGGGTTTTGTAAAGCCATTTTTGGCTTAAATCCATAAACCAGGGGGCAATAAAAAAGGCAAGTACATTAAAAGCGATGGCGATCGCTACGGAAATTAACAGCCCCATGACGGGGTTTTCACTGTTAACAATAAAAACGAGGGCAAGACAGAGAACGAAGACCATGCCACCCATTAAGGTCATGGTGATTCCCGAGGCAAGCGCCAGGTTTCCTCCAATTCCTTTCATTGTTAAAGTGACCCCGGTCATTGCGGCCCGTCCGGCTTTTGGAAAAGAATGTGATTCGTCTGACACGATCGTTTTTTCTCCCAATTAGCGTATGGATACGGGCGATCGCGCCACGATTGGATAGAGGGGGGAAGGGTAAGAAACTCGCAATAATTCGCAATAAATTAAAAACTGTCTGTTATTCCAGTCGGAGCGATCGCCGTTGCTTCCGTGATAGCTTAAAATTTTTGAAATGGCTCAATTTTCTACAAATTTTTTACAATTTGAGCGTGAGTTTTTACTCAACGCAAGTGAAAACATCCCCGTCAACTCTCGTGTCAGCCCGAACGATCGGCTCAATTGGTGTAGTGAATTGATTGAGAGAGGTTTGGTTACGATATCGATTGCGATCGTCCGTCACGTCAGCTCAACTCTACTTTCAACGTCTCGGACTGAATCCGGACGCGACCCCCGACACCCTATTCCGGACTCGCCAAATAGCGGTAGCATGAAAAGAGCAAGTGTGATTAGAGAAATTATGAGTACGGTTGAACTCGCATCGATTCCTTTAGTTGAAATTGCGCGCAAAACCCGCGACGCTTCCCGAAAATTGGGGGTACTTTCCACAGAAGCCAAAAATCAAGCGATCGCGGCGATCGCCGAAGCCTTAGAATCGGCAGCATCGGAAATTGTGGCGGCGAATCAACAAGACTGTCAGGCGGCGGAAAAAATGGGGATTTCCAAACCCCTTTACAACCGTTTGAAAATGGACGAAACTAAATTGAAAGCGACGATCGCCGGAGTTCGCGATGTCGGAAAACTGCCCGATCCGGTCGGTCAAGTGCAAATTCATCGGGAATTAGATGAGGGCTTAATCCTCAAGCGGGTAACCTGTCCGTTGGGTGTTTTGGGGGTTATTTTTGAAGCTCGTCCGGAAGCTGCCATCCAGATTTCTTCCCTAGCGATTAAGTCGGGAAATGGCGTCATTCTTAAAGGAGGAAAAGAGGCGATCGCCTCGTGTATGGCGATTGTTAAAGCGATTCGGGCGGGATTGGCAAAAACTAAAATCGATCCCGATGTAGTTCAGTTACTGACGACGCGGGAAGAAACGATCGAATTGCTGAAATTAGATGAATATGTGGATTTAATTATTCCGAGAGGATCGAATAGTTTCGTCCGCTTCGTACAAGAAAATACGCGGATTCCGGTGTTGGGTCACGCCGATGGAGTTTGTCATTTATATGTTGACGAAGCGGCGGATTTAGAGAAAGCAGTGGCGATCGCGATCGATGCCAAAACTCAATATCCGGCAGCTTGTAACGCGATCGAAACTTTGCTGGTTCACCGGGCGATCGCCCCCCAATTTTTAACGGCAATGGCGCCGAAAATGGCGGAAAAAGGGGTCGAATTGCGTGGCGACGAAGCCACACGAGAAGCTTTACCGGAGGTCAAAGTAGCGACTGAATCGGATTGGTCTACGGAGTACAGCGATTTAATTTTATCGGTGAAAGTCGTCAACGATATGGACGCGGCGATCGCCCATATTACTACCTACGGTTCCAAGCATACGGAGGCGATCGTTACTGAAAATAATCATACTGCCGAAATCTTCCTTGCCCAAGTCGATGCTGCCGGAGTTTTTCATAACTGTTCTACTCGCTTTGCGGACGGTTTCCGCTACGGTTTTGGCGCCGAAGTTGGCATCAGTACCCAACAAATGCCCCCACGCGGTCCGGTCGGGTTAGAAGGGTTGATTACCTACAAATATAAAGTGGTCGGTTCGGGTCAAATTGCTGCCACTTATTCCGGTGTAAATGCAAAATCTTTTACCCATCGCGATTTATAAGGGCGATCGATTGGGAGGGACAGGGCATTATTATGTCCCTCCTATTAACTCATGAAACCATTAAAGTTTGCTAAAATTAAATGGTTCGATCGCTACTCTTTCAAGAGATTGGTGTTTCCGGTCGCAATTTTATTTTTTATTGGCTTTGGCGAATGGGCAACCATGCTTAATATACCAGGAAAAAGTTATCGCGGTGAATTACCCCCTCTAACCGCGTATGAAGCCGATTTAGCCCGTCTGTTGCGCCGAGATATCGAGACAATCTCTGGCGATATGAGAAAGATCGATTAAGATTTCGATTCTTTGGCTAAAATTTTAGAAACTTTCGCATATTCTAAGTCGTCAATTTTCCAATTTTCCTCCTCTTTGACTAAATTTAACAATAAAGGAATTTTTCGTCCGGTTTTTGTTTCGACCACGACTTCTAAATTATAAACTCCCTCTTCGGAGGTAGGGATAGTCATTTGAGTTCGTCGATATTGTGTTAATTTGTTATTGATTGCAAACTTAGTCAGTTGTTTTTTTGACATTTTGGCCTGAAAGCGATCGCTGGTCATTTCATACGCCCCATTGATATTGCCGTCTGAGATGGCAATAAAAAAGTTAGAAATGAGTTGTGGCATTCCTTTAGTTTTCAGAAAGATACTGACAGAAACGACAATCCAAACCAGTACGAGAACGCCAACAACTGCACCGATTCCAATACCGATATAACCGAGATAAGGTTGGATAATTTCCACAGGAATTTCTTGAATTTTATCAATTTAACAAAATCTATCTTATAAAAAGATCGCTCACTTCGCAATCATTTTTTAGGGGGATGCTGTCGTCCAGCAACCTATTGGCGATCGCTTCGACTTCCCCGAATGTCGTCAAACCAGATAATCTAAGAAAGGACAAATCTAGACTAATTGTTATTTCAAATATGGATTGCATCGAACTGACGGGAATTCGCTGTTACGGCTATACGGGATATCTCGACGAAGAACGAGTCCTCGGACAGTGGTTTGAGGTGGACGCGACCTTGTGGGTGGATTTAGCGGCGGCGGGGAACAGCGATCGCATCGAGGAGACCCTCGACTACCGCCAGACGATCGCCGCGATTCAAAAGCTGGTGGAAACCTCGAAATTTGCCCTGATCGAACGCTTGGCGGAGGCGATCGCGCAAAGTATCTTAGAATCGGAACGAGTTACCCGGGTAAAAGTGAGATTGAGCAAACCGAATGCGCCGATCCCGAATTTTAATGGGAAAATTAGCGTAACGATCGACCGAGAAAAGGCGATCGAGGGATAATAGATATCGTTCCAGAAACCATATTTCAAGAAGGGTCAAGAGGATAACGCTGTGTCTTATCGCATTTTAAGTATCGATGGCGGCGGAATTCGTGGCGTTTTAGCTGCCCAAATGTTGGTCAATATCCAACACCGTTTGCAACAACCGTTAAACGAATATTTCGATTTAATTTCCGGAACCTCTACCGGGTCGATGTTGGCGGCGGCGATCGCCTGTGGTTTGTCTTGTCAAGATATTGTCGAATTGTATCGAAAAAAGGCCAAAAATATCTTTCCCTATACTAGTCGCTGGTCTTTAAAACGTTTGCCTCTAATTTTAGAATACGGTCTGTCCGGCCCCAAATTTTCTGAAAAAGGGCTCGTCGATCTGCTCAAAAACTTATTTGGCAATACAACATTTTCCGATATTACCGATCCCAAACTATTAATTACCAGCTACGACACGATCGGTCGCCAGCCGATTATTTTTAAAAGTTGGCGCGATCGCTTTGACGATATTTGTTTGTGGGAAGCTTGTGTCTGTTCTACCGCAGCCCCAACCTTTTTCCCCGCCCATAAAATTATTATTGGGGGAGAAGTTCACTCCGCTATTGATGGCGGATTAGCTGCTAATAATCCCACCGCTTGTGCAGTAGCAGAAGCGATTCGCTTGGGGAATTCTCTCGCAGATTTACAAGTAATTTCCATCGGAACGGGATCGGCAACGCGGACAATTCGCTGGGAAGATGCCCGAACTTGGGGACCGTTGCAATGGATTTGGGACGGTCGCGTGGTTAAGGTCATGACCGATGCCCCGGCAGAAGTTTATCATTACATTACCGATTACGTAATTGGTGATACTTCCCGTTATTTAAGACTGCAATTTCCTCTCGATCGCCAGTTAACCGATAAGCGGTTAAGTGATGATATGGACGATGCCAGTGACGAGAATATTAACAATTTAATTGAAGCGGCGGAGGCATATTTAAGTATTCCCTTAGTTTCCCAGGCATTAGATGCCTGTTTGCGCGATCGCCCGGTTCCAAATCCTGAAATTTAACCGATTCTCAATCTGCTTAAAAACACGAAGCTTTTCTAGATTTTTAGATCGGTCGAAAAAAGCTGTAGGGCAGGCATCTTGCCTGCCATTACACTTAACCATTCATTTTTGAATGAGATGATGATAACGATTCGCAGATAAAGAAAGTCTTTCTGCCCCAGAATCCCCACACCAATAAATTTCCGCATCGATTTTTTCTGGAGGTGTCGGAAATCCAAATAACAGACGACGATCGCCTTGGGCGGAAAAGCCATTCGATTCGCGAACTTCTCGCAATTGATGGCTATTTTGGGTTTGTAAAATTACTTTTGTTCCCACTGCATCTCGGTTGCAACTGATGCCATTGCCTTCCAACTTTAACCCGATCCAAGGCTTAGAAATACTGTCATTGCGGTAAATTGAAATAGGGGCAAACTGATGGGTAACTAACGCATCTAAATCCCCATCGTTATCGAGATCGGATAAAGCAATCCCTCGGGAGTTCCCCGGTTCGTCCCAGCCGATATCGGGGGAAATATCGATAAATTTATCTCCTTCATTAAGATAAACCCGATTGTTTTCGTAGGGGAAAATACAACGTCCCTGTAAATCTGCCCAGCGATCCGCATATCCGTGAACGTCGGGATTTGTCAGGGCAATTTGGGCGTTCCAATACCAATAATCCGGACAGTGGCGATCGCCTTTCTCAAAGGTTGGGGCGGGAAATAATGCACCGGGTTTCGTCAACTCTCGATTTTCCGTGGGGCGATCGTAATTATCGTCCACCATTCCATTCGCTTGTAGCAAATCTAAACGTCCGTCTCGGTTTAAATCTCCTATCGCCCCACCCCAACCAAAACGGTTTTCATTGAGGGCATTTCGTCGCATCGCTTCGTCAGAAAAAGCGCGATCTCCGTCCGATTTGACCGTTCCCGCATTCATCCACAACAAACTTCCTTCCGCTTGCAATTTTTCGTGGACGTTAGAAACATAAATATCGGGATAACCGTTATTGTCCAGGTCGCCTAAAGATGCATTCATCCCTTTATACGTATCCCGTCCCATTTGTCCGACCAATCGACCGACGACCGGACGAAATTTTTTCCCTGTTTGATTTAAAAACATCTGGTCGGGACCGAAATCGTTAGCGAGATAAATATCCGTCCATCCGTCGCCGTCGAGGTCTCCCGTTCCAATATCTAAAGTCCAGCGATGACTGGAAAAACCCAGTTTGACGATATCTTGTTTTTCAAAACGGTTCCCACGATTGAGATAAAAGAGATTTTCACCACCGTTGTTGGCGTCATACCAACTGCGATGCATGAAATTAAACATCCGGCGATCGCCCGGATATTCGGCTTCCGGTAATTTAAAAATATTAAATTTTGTCGGTTTTTCGTAATCGGATAAGTACGGATTCATTGCATTTCCCACCAATAAATCGAGGTGACCGTCCCGGTTCATGTCGAAAGCATTGGCGGTCAAACTAATCGTGTATTCCTCAATTCCTACTCCTTCGCTAATGTCGCTAAAACCGATCTTTCCATCTTCGATAATTCGATTTTGCAATAATTTTGTTTTTCCATAACCGACTGTAATTAATAAGTCAGAATCGCGATCGTTATCCCAGTCAAACCATAACGCCCCGGCGGGTAGTCCGTCGCGAGTCGGATGGGTGACAAATTCATTTAAAATCGGTAAGGGAACTCGTTCAAACTGAAAGTTACCCCGGTTGCGATATAAAGCGGCGCGATCGCGATCGCTTTTTAAGGGATAAGTTAAGAAAATATCTTGCAAACCGTCATTATCGAAATCGGAAACAGCGACCGCATCGCCCACCGATAACATCCATTTAGCAACATTTTTGACTCGGGAATCGACGCGATCGAGCAAGTTACTCGGCTGACTAGAAATTCCTGCCGATTCTGCTGATATTTCGACGAATTTAAACTCGGGATTGACCGGGGATTTAGCGGTAATTATGTTTTGATAAAAGAGTAAACCTAAGCTGGCGATCGCGGCGATCGCACCCCATCGATAAAGAATAGTGAAGACTTTAACGATTGAGAATAAAGTGAAATTTCTTGTTTTTAAACTCGCTTTTAAATTCAGAATAAAAGATTTTACATGCAATCCAATAAACCGCACCGCAAAATAAGCAAAGCCCGCAAAAAAGAACGTGGATAAAGTTTCAAACTTATGCAATATCAAATCAACGACAACAATAAAGAAAGCCATCCCAATTTGTCCCCGCATACTTTGAGGAGAAGTTTTAGGATCGGTAATCATGAAAAAGGTGAATAAGTAAAATGCAGGAGAACTCAACGCCCCCATAAACAAGGTTTCTGGCGGTAAATGCCACTGCATCAAAAAGGCGCGAATACACAGTTGCAGGGTATAAAAAATAAGAAATGAAATAATTAAAGCGGTTCGTTTAATTTTAAAAACAAAGGCAATTAAAGCCGCCGTAATAATAAATGCGATCGTGGCGACAGATCCGCCCCATTGATATGCGGGCGCCGCACTAATGGCACCATTTGTCAAGAGCAAGCTGAGAGTAATTCCGAATAATGCCGGATTGAAAACGTGGCGACCTTGGAAGGTGATTAAATATTTAGAAGAAATCGCAAAAAATACGGGAACGAAGGGCAACCATAACCCATGACCGAAATTTGTTAAAATACTCAAAGAACAGCCCGTAATTGCCCCACTTAAGGGGAATAAGATTTCTCGCTTGCGAAATAACCAATGATAAGTAATATCGAGGCAACAAGCCGAACTAATAATCAGTAAAATTTGGGCGGGCGATCGATTAAAACCTAAAACAGTAATGCCTAAAATAATATAACTGGCTAAAATTGCTAAAACTCCCCAACGGGGATCGGACATGGAAGGAAGGCGATCGCGCCACGGCCAAAATTGAGAAGATTTTAAGGTAGATTCCATAAAATAAATTGGGTCAATTGGGTTACAGTTTCGCCGATTGTACTCTAGTTTTTTAAAACCAGAGGTTTTTTCTAAAAAGATTTAAGGGTTGGAGGAACGACGGCGATCGAGATCGATACAAAGCTGCCGACTTTCTCAGCAGTAATGACCCATTCGGTGGATCTATACTATTTCCTAGATGGATCGATTTCATTGACGATCCCCCCAACTCCCCTTAATAAGAGGGGAGTCCAGTCAAGTCCCCCTTTTTAAGGGGGGATTTAAAGGGATCCGAGTTTTATTTCATTGTCTTGAAAAGGCTATATCTTTCATCTAAAATTTAATCTTTTCTTTTGAACCGCGATCGCCGTAAAGATTGCATTAATTTAAGGCGATAGGGATCGGCATCTTTGCGCCAGTAGAGGCGGTTTCCGCGCAGTTCGGCACAATGTTCGACAAGGTGGCGCTGCCAGTCTCGGCGAGTGCGAATCGCTTTAAAATCGTCCAATAAGCCCCAACTTTCCTCCTGTTGGGTTAATTTGGCAAATTTTTCGTAATTTGGGTATTCTGGGGTAACGCAAGCGTCTTTCCGATGCAAAATGGGTGGGTTATCCTCTGTATCGTAGTCGCGATAAATGACGCGCAGGTCTCGCAAGTCGATTTGCATACTCGTCTGTAAAGCAGGATGGGGGTCGCGATCGAAGTCGGGATAAAATAAGTAAGAGATTTTGTGTGTTTTTAAGTGAAATTTAATCAAGGTCGCACCGTCCATGCTGCCGATAATACGACTGACGACAGCTTCGTATAGGCGTAGCAAGGGGTCGAGGTGATGGAGGGCGCTACTGTGAACGCACAAGGCATCCGGGAGTTTGAGACCGAGGTCGCTTTCCCGACAGCAATCGGCGATTAAGCCGATATCGCGCAGGCTGAACGTGAGAAGATGGGCGATCGCGCAGGCTTGACGATAACTCCCGAACAGTCCTTTAATGTCGTTGCGCGTTTGGTTTGAAAACTGGCTGAATTTCGGCAAATTTGCTAATTGGGGCGCCAGGTAAATCAGTAGATCGTGGCGTCGGGTTTCTTGAATAGCGTCCCATTCTTCACGATCGGTGGCTTGAACGACGACCTCGAAGGCGCGGCGGTAGTTGCGAAACTCTGCCAGGATTGCAGCTTCTTGAGTCAGTTCGCCTTTGACGGGGAGGCGACCGCGATCGCTCACAAATTTCATTAAGGGAGTGAGGAGATCTTCGTAATCTTCAAAGCGTTTACTGGGAATTCTCACGCGTGGCGTGTTCGTCCGCGATCGAAATCGAGATGCTTTGAAGCTTTCGGCGCGATCGCGATCGCGAAAGGCGAAGTAAATCCCCAGACCGACGGGAATCGCTTCTATCTCTAGGGTTTGTTCGATATAGGTTTTCAGTTCTTCTTGTTCGTAATACTTCTGAAATGTGTTGCGTTTTGTAATGATACCATCGCCGTAAGCGACTAAACTATATTGGCGATCGTATACTGAAACTTGGGCGGCAACGATTAACAGTCCTCGGGTCAGTTCCCAGGCGTGGCGCAAGGCGTCGCGGCGTTCGTCGATCGCCTCAATCACGTTAATCACGTAGCCGAGATTGACAATATCCGCAGGTGAGATGGGGTTGTCGGGAAAGTAATAAGGGTCCCATCCGGCGCTGCTGTAGCCGCGATCGCCGATCCGGGTGACGTCGCCACCGTAGCCACAACCGTAATCAAAAAAGGTGGTTCCTTCCTCGAACAACTCCGCTTCCAGGGCGAGGCGAACCGGACGTGAGAGATCGGAACGCGCGATCGCCGCCCGATGGCGTTCGATTTTGGGAAGGGCGATCGCCCCCGTTTCCAAGTCGCGTAGGGGAACGACTTCGTAATTACAAATCTCCACTCGGCGATCGCTCAAACACTTCTGCCAACCTTCGATCGTACCGATCGCGCGTCCCTTGTCCAGCAGTCCCCAGCGTTCCTCCTGGCGGGTCAGATGGGCGAAGCGTTCGTAGTTGGGGTAGTCGGGGGTGACGAAGGTTTCTTTCCGGTGGAGGATCGGCGGATTGTCTACCTTTGTATAGTCTCGATAACTCAGGCGGCGATCGCGACAGTCGAGTTGCAAGCTGGCGCGTAAAATGGGATGTTCTTCGCGATCGAAGTCGGGGTAAAATAAATAGGAAATTTTGGGTTTGTCGAGATTAAATTTGACCAAAGTCGCGCCGTCGATCGCACCAAATTCCACGCGGGCGATCGCTTCGTAAACGCGCAAAATAGGGTCGAGGCGATCGATCGCACTGTGATGGATATAAAAAGCACCGGGTAATTTTTTGCCGAACCGACTTTGTTCGCAATAATTTAGTAAAACACCGTCAGAAGTCGCACGATCGCCTAATCCTTTAGCGAAGTTTTCAGCTTTTTCAACTGTCCCGAAAAAAGCCTTGAGATCGTTTTCTATTTCTGGAGGAAAATCGTAAATTTTTTGACCCAATTTTTCTAAACTATGGCGACAGCATAAATAAATTAATAGGTCTTGCCGTCGTTGGTAAGCGAGATTATCCCAACGGGGACGATCGCCAGTGCGGGCGATCGCTTCGTAGGCGAGATCGAGATTGCCAAAGCGATCGCAAATCGATGCTTCTGCACTCAATTCTCCCAGAAAAGGGAGCCGTCCACGATCGCCGAAAAAGCTAATTAATGGGTCGAGAATTACCCGATCTTCGGCGGACCATTGGGCTGAAAGTACGGGAACGTTCACCGAGGCGCGTAATTGCTGTAGCCGAAAGCGTTCGGCGTCGAAAGAATCGCAAAAACTGATAAAAATTCCCGGGGCTACGGCAATGGGTGTGAGGTCGATCTGTTGTTCCAAGTAGGATTGTAATTGGAGGTGAGACCAGTAAGAATTATCGTTTAACCGGGGTTGAGTAAAAGGCGTCCCGTCTCCATGAAGACCGCCGTAAACGATCGCCCCGTCGCCGTTGTTTTCGATCGCGATCGGGTTGCTAAAAATAGCGGCAACTCGGGCACGATTCCATCTGGCGATCGCATCCCCTTGATTTTCGCGAGCTTTTGTAAAATTATCGATCCAAACAATATCTACCTTTTCTAGCTCTCCGAGGTCGTTCGCTTTTTTGAAAGTCGTTTTTTCGTTAATAATGCCCGTTTTAATTGCGATTTGAATCGGACGAAAACGCCGATCTCCGTCGATCTCGAACCCTGTCGAAGCAGAATCAAACATTGTTTTTAAAGTATAAATTAAATCCCTCAAAGAAAACCCGATCGCATGGCGATCGATGGTTCCATTTTAAGATGAAACTGGATCGAGATCGGTAACGACGATCGCACGATCGCGGAGAATACTCGCCCGCGATCGCCATAAAAACGCGGGAGGTTTCCGGCGGAACTCTCCGAGGTAAACGAAATTTTAAGTTAAGAAAATCGCTTTTTTAGAAGCATTTTAGAAAAAGTTTCCGGTCGTTGAAGTGCGGGGACAATCCGCTTAATTTTCGACGTTCAAAAAAAATCTGCTTCCCCTCAGTGATTTTCCGTATTTGTAAAGTTTATCGTGTAGATTGATAACATGAGGGTAATCTAGGGGCGATCGCGCGATCGAACGGTTGCGTTCATTAAAGGGTGGATCGAAAGGCAACAAAACTCTCGGAATTCGCGAACAAAAGCCAGGTTGGAGGCGGCATCAATGGTTAGAAATCAGGCGAGGGTTCGTGCCGATCGCGCCATCACTGTCACCCGAGTGGAAACGATTCTCAAGCGTTGGTTGCAGGAACGTCCTCAAGTAGGTGGCGGGTTGATTGTCTGCGCGATTTCGGGATTTTCATTGTTGTTATGGGGTTTTGCAGACTATTGGGCGAAAATACAACATTCTAACCAGGCGATCGCCGATTCAGGCCAGCTTATTGCTCAAATTGCCCAACTCGACCTCGATCGGGACTGGCAAACCCTCCAGCAAGCCCGCGATCGCCTGTTGGCCGCACGTTGGCGCTTGCAAGAGATTCCGGACATTCCCGGTACCCGATCGGCTGCCGTTGACAGCACATTAGAAGCACTAGAGCAACAGTTAAAGGGGCTGGATGCCCGCGTCCCCGGTGACGATCTCGGAGTCCAGTTGTCCCAAGCACTTTCCCTCAGTTGGGTGACAGCCACTGGGTGGCGCCAGCAGCCATCGGCGAACGGGGCAATCGTCACCCAATGGGTCGAGGCGATCGCGTCGGCGGCGACTTCCGCCTCGGGCGATCGGACCGATGCCTTTATCTGTACCCGAGGGCCGCGTTTAAAAATTTTCGCCCGTCCCGGTAGGCAGTTAATCGCTTTATTTCCCAGTGGAACCCCCGTCAAGCGTCGCGGAAGGGCGCGCGGATCCTGGCAGGCGATCGAGGGCGAGGGACTGCGCGGTTGGGCGTGGCGAACGAACGTGCGCGATCGCTGTTGACCCTCCCCAGCTTCCCGGACTTTTCGAGCGAAAATCGACAAATCAATTGAATCAAATGCATGAATCGAACGGCATTGAAAAATCAATTGCTTTTGGTCACTTCTTTACTGTTGTCAAATAGAAAAGCACGGGCTAGAATCGGCAAGAATGCAATTTTAAAGTAGGCACGACGAATGATGATTGGGGTAATGATTGAAGATTAGGTGATAAGATGCAGGTGGAAAACCAAGCTAATATTCTTCTAGTTGATGACGATGCTAAAAATTTGCTGGCATTAGAAGCAATTTTATCCGATCTCGGACAAAACATCGTCACTGCAACCTCCGGTGAAGAAGCTTTAAAATGCTTGCTCACTCAAGAATTTGCCGTCATCCTTTTAGATGTCAATATGCCCAAACTCGACGGCTTCGAGACGGCAAAGTTGATTCGAGAACGGCAGCGAACCCAACATACGCCGATCATTTTTCTGACGGGAATCGAGAAAAGTGAAATTAAAATTTTTAAAGGGTATACCGTCGGAGCGGTCGATTATTTACTCAAGCCAATCGTCCCGGAAATATTAACCTCCAAAGTTTCTGTTTTTATCGAGCTTTACAAAAAAACAGAAGAAATTAAACGACAAGCGACCCAACTCGCCGAAGCTAATCGGGAATTGGAAAGACAAGCGGTAAAATTGCGCGAACAAGCGCAATTGTTAGAGTTGACTCACGACAGCGTGATCGTTTGCAACCTCCACGGGGTCGTGCAGTTTTGGAACCGGGGCGCCTGCCAGATGTACGGCTGGACTCAGGAAGAAATGCTCGGTCGCAACGCTCACGAACTTCTCAATACCGAGTTTCCCAAGCCCTTAGCGGCGATTCAAGCGGATTTACTTCACGCCGGGTATTGGGAAGGGGAATTAGTGAATTTTTCCCGCGATCGCAGGCGGGTGGTCGTCTCCAGTCGTTGGTCTTTGCAATACGACGAAGCAGGTCGTCCTTGGCGCTGTTTGTTAATTAATAACGACATTAGCGAACGCAAAAAAGCAGAAGTCGAAATCCGTCAGGCGTTAGAAAAAGAAAAAGAACTCAACAAACTGAAAACCAGTTTTATTTCGATCGCCACTCACGAATTTCGCAACCCACTCACGACGATTTTTACCTCTGCCGAGTTGCTCGAACATTACGGTCATACGTGGCTGACCGAGAAAAAGCTCAAGCATTTACATCGTATTCAAACCGCAGCGAGTCACATGGGAATGCTCGTCGATGATGTTTTGAGTTTGAGTAAAGTTGAATCCGGCAAATTGCCGTTTAAACCTACTCCTTTAGATGTCAGTACTTTTTGTCGGGAATTGGTCGAAGAAATAGAAACTGGAGTGGGTAGAGAACACCGGATTAGTTTTAGCGAGCGATCGACTTATTCGCCCTTAGATGCGAATAACTCTTTGCCCTGTCTCGATGAAAAGTTATTGCGGCATATTTTGATTAATTTACTCTCGAATGCGACCAAGTATTCTCCAAAAGGTAGTCCGGTCACGTTTGAGTTGGACTATCGCGAATGCGACGTGTTTTTCCAAATTACCGATCGCGGTATCGGCATTCCTGAAGAAGACCGCGAGCATTTATTCGAGTCGTTCCACCGCGCCCGCAATACGGGCAATATTCCCGGGACGGGATTGGGCCTGAGTATTGTTAAAAAATATGTCGAAGTTTGTGGCGGTCACATCACTTTTGTCAGCGAAATCGGCGTGGGGACGACGTTTAAAGTCACGATTCCCCGTCAGCCTCAAACCCTCGAAGAAGGGGCGAGTAATTGGGTAGTGAGCGCCTGAGCGCCCACTATCGATCCTGGCGGGGGAGAGGCTTAAGGGGTGACGCGATCGCGGCTCACCGTCGCCAACGCTTCCACCAAGCTGCGAACCACCGCCACCATCGCCACTTCGTTATCGAGGCGGTTGATGGCAGAGCCGACGCCAATCCCGGAGGCGCCCGCCGCGATCGCCATCGGCGCCGTGACGCTAGACAGGCCCGACGCACACAACACCGGAACCGAAACGGCTCGGGAAATTTCTGCCGCCGCCGCTAACGTGGGGGCCGCTTTTTCGATCAGACCCAAGGTTCCGGCATGAGTCGGGCTGCTGCTGGTGCCGCCTTCAGTTTGGATGATGTCGGCTCCAGCTTCGACTAACCCTTGCGCGAGCTCGACTTGTTCGTCGAGGGCGAGGATATGGGGAACGGTCACGGAAAGGGTGATTTCCGGCAATAACTGACGGGTTTCGCGGGTCAGTCGCAGCACGTCCTCGGCTTCAAAGCGCAGACCGCGCGCGTAGAAGGCATCGAAGTTGCCGATTTCGATCAGATCCGCACCTGCTTCGACCGGAGCGACGAATTTGGCCGCCTCGACTGCCGAGACGCAGATCGGCAGGTCGGTTAAGCTTTTGGCCAATTGGACTAACGCCGGATCGGCGGCGAGATCGATAAAGGTGGCGCCCCCGCGATCGGCAGCGCGCACGACAGCAGCCACGCGATCGGCGTCAAAATTGGTTAAACCTGCAATAATTTTTAAAGCATTGGCGCGATCGAAAGCGCGTTTTAAGCTGGGATGCATGGTCATTAGATTTTCACTGCAAGAGACTGTGGATAATTTTGACACTGACTGGCTCCAGATACCAAGTTTTCTCCATCAACCTTGATAGGAACACCAATCGCTCCAACTACCCGCGTAAAGTTGGCCGTGAGCAATCCCGGCGAGTTCTAAGGAGAATAGGTTGACGCAGGCGGTCACTCCGGAGCCACAATAGACGATAATTTCTCGACCGTGGGCGATTTCTTGCCAGCGTCGTTGGAGTTCCTCGCGCGATCGCATCCGTCCGCGATCGTCGCTGACCTCTTGCCACGGGTAGTTCACCGCTCCGGGGATATGTCCGGCGATCGGATCGATCGGTTCGTGTTTGCCGAGGTAGCGATCGCGATCGCGCGAATCCACCAGCACCACCCCCGGCAAATCCTTCCGTTCTCTCACTTGCTCGATATTGACCACCCATTGCGATCTCACGTTAGGGATAAATTCCCCGGGCGTCGGATTCGGCAGGGCATCCGTCACCGGATATCCCGCCGTTTCCCAAGCTCGATAACCTCCATCTAACAAGGCGACGCGATCGTGTCCCAAATAGCGCAGCAACCACCAAAAACGCGCCGCAAACGCAAAGCGAGAATCGTCATACACCACCACCTGGGTTTCCCCAGAAGTTATCCCGATCGCACTGAGAGTTTTTGCCAACTTTTCCACATCGGGTAACGGATGACGCCCGCCATGTTCTTTCACCGCAGAAGACAGATCCTCATTCAGATGTAAGTAAAATGCATTCGGAATATGCTGAGTCAAATACTGTCGCCGTCCCAATTCCGGATCGGCTAACGCAAACCGACAATCGACAACTACTAAATTGCGATCGTCAATATGTTCCGCCAACCAGTCTACCGAAACAATCCACTTTGTATCTGTCATAGCCCGATCTTTTCTAACCTTAATACTTCGCTTAGGGTATACATTAGAATGAACTCAGGTTAATTCTAGCCGATTTTTAGCACTAATTTTATTTGGACGATCTGGTGAGGCTTCGAGTCAAGCCCTCCGATTTTAGCCAGATGGGAGGTTGCTACCGATCGCTTTCCAACCTCATTAATCTCTAAAGTTTTGTCCGTGACTAGAAGCTCTATCCCTTGTTAGGCAAATTCTTTAGTCATATTGTTACCCTCGCGGGTCTTTTTTATGCCTGACTCAAATGTTGCAAAAACTCCAGGACTACGCGATCGCTTTGCGCACTACATTCGGTAACGTTGTAATGGTGAATCATGTGGATTCCCTGAGATTGGAAAAGACGATCGGTTGCCCCCTCATCCGCCTCCTCAAAATCCACCGCCAGAATACCTAACTTGCCTTCGTAACAGATAAGAAAATGAGGGTCTTCGTTTTGCCTACCATCTGGAGTAGCTAAGCGCGCCGTAGCCTTTGGGAAAAAGAGAACCCCAGCGCGATCGAGTGCCTCTGCAATCTTCACCTCCGCCAGCGATCGAAACTGCCAACCGTTCCAGGAATAGGAGAGCATTTCAGAAGTTGAATCGGCTGAATCGGCGATCGGATTTACCACCGGTTCCCGGGTTACATCCTCTTCCTCTAATCCAGTCTTATCCTCCGGTTTTTTTGCTTTGTATAAATTGGCTTGACAAAAGTTTGATTCATGTAAGTTGCCAACAACTCTTGTCCCACTAATAGTTGCGCCACTGAGATTCACGCCAATCACGCGATCGCGATGTACAGTTATTTGATTCCGCCGTAAATATCGCTTCAGAACAGACTGGAGATTACCTTTTTTAACCTTTTCTCCAAATGCTTCTGAGAGTAACTTCCAGAGCTTAGCACCCGTTGCCTTAATATATTCATAATCGTATCCAGAGACTTGAGCGATTTCCTGATAAGACTGTCTTCTTTCCCAACATTGACGAAAGATCAACTCTTGAACGTCACTGAGACCAGCATCGTCCTCCAGGACCATTTCCACAAGTGCTAGTGCTTCGTCAACCCTCATCTATCAAGTCCACTCCAGCTTTATTATGTTAATCTCACTAAGGGTTAGGAGGACGTGGTATGCTTTTGCTGGTTCCCTGCAACTTCTTGGCACAAGGAGTCAGTCCGCTAGGCTATCTCCGCCCTGACATTTCCCATCATCCTACCACAACCTGCCAAAAGTTGTTACTTTTTATCACTTTTTATCACTTTTTATCACTGTCGGAACGAAGCCAGGAGTGTTACCGTAGGCAAAAGTTATACGAATTTGAGTGAGGACAACCACATGAATATAAATCATGGTAAACTCTGCGCGGGCGCGATCGCCTTACTTACCACCACTTTGAGTTTGGTGCCCAATCTAGCTGAAGCCAAGAGTCAGGCTTTGACAATAAGTAGAGACTATGTTGGTGATGCTTGCATTGTTTTAGGATCGGTGGACATAGGGACAGAAGTAACAGTTTATTGGGGGGCATTTCGAGGAACAAGGTATGTAGATGCAAACCGAGGCGCGGGCGAAATCTATGGTGTAAATATTTATGCTAAAGGCAATAACGTAGAAAATTTAACTGTTGAGGTTCATGATAAACTTCATCCATATTTGGTGGAGAGTAGATGCCAAGATATAGGAATTCCAGAGCCTTTTTATCTTGACTGGAGACCTTTTTGAATAGCTTCCTGCCATTTATTGTTAAAGGAAAGGAGTTAGGATGATTTTCACGTTTGTTGATGATTATCCCCTCACCTTAATCACACGGCATCATTATTTCTTGAACAGCTTTACTTGAACAGCTTTAGTGATGCCGGGCTTCTTGCCCTACCTCATACTCCAGAGTTGTATATCCAACACACATAGAAAAACTGTTATACTGTCGCAGCCGATTATCTCATAATTGCTTTGCTTTAGCTCCTCATATAAAATAAAGAGACTCGGCCATCTTAATCTCTCTTTCTTGAGCGACGATCGTCTACCGTACTGTGCCCCAAAACAACAAAACCCCCACACAGAAGTGCAGGGGTTTTATCTAAGAAAGAACCGGGCAGCGAGCTATTGTCCCAGGAGGCAACCCTCCAAGTATCGTGGCCGTACTTGAGTTTCACAACCGAGTTCGGGAAGGGATCGGAGTGGGGCCTCAAGGCCATAGGCACCCGGAAAGAGAGAGAAGGAAAAACCTTCAAAAAAGCAAAGACAACCAAGAGAGAAAAGAGGTCAAGCGCTCGGTCGGTTAGTACGTCTCGGCTACATCCCTTGCAGGACTTCCACCTAACGCCTATCAACGGGTAATCTGCCCGGGACCTTACTGGATTAACTCCACCAGAGCACTCATCTTGAGGTGGGCTTCCCACTTAGATGCTTTCAGCGGTTATCCACGCCACACATGGCTACCCTGCGTCTACCGTTGGCACGATAACAGGTACACCAGCGGTGTGTCCCTCCCGGTCCTCTCGTACTAAGGAGGGCGCCTCTCAATGCTCTTACGCCTGCACCGGATATGGACCGAACTGTCTCACGACGTTCTGAACCCAGCTCACGTACCGCTTTAATGGGCGAACAGCCCAACCCTTGGGACGTACTTCCGCCCCAGGTTGCGATGAGCCGACATCGAGGTGCCAAACCTCCCCGTCGATGTGAACTCTTGGGGGAGATCAGCCTGTTATCCCTAGAGTAACTTTTATCCGTTGAGCGACGGCCCTTCCACTCGGAACCGTCGGATCACTAAGGCCGACTTTCGTCCCTGCTCGACTTGTAGGTCTCGCAGTCAAGCTCCCTTGTGCCTTTACACTCGACGGCTGATTTCCAACCAGCCTGAGGGAACCTTTGCGCGCCTCCGTTACCTTTTAGGAGGCGACCGCCCCAGTCAAACTGCCCACCTGAAACGGTTCCTCCCCCCGCTGAGGGGTCGAGGTTAGACTTCTAGCTTCGCCAGAGTGGTATCTCAGTGATGGCTCCAGTTTCCCCGCAAGGAAACCTTCCACGCCTCCCACCTATGCTGCGCAAGCGAAGCCCGAAGCCAATTCCAGGCTACAGTAAAGCTTCATAGGGTCTTTCTGTCCAGGTGCAGGGAGTCCGTATCTTCACAGACAATCCTATTTCGCCGAGCCTCTCTCCGAGACAGCGCCCAGATCGTTACGCCTTTCGTGCGGGTCGGAACTTACCCGACAAGGAATTTCGCTACCTTAGGACCGTTATAGTTACGGCCGCCGTTCACCGGGGCTTCGGTCGCCAGCTTTACCCCGCAGGGCTGACCGACTTCCTTAACCTTCCGGCACTGGGCAGGCGTCAGCCTCCATACAGCGTCTTGCGACTTGGCGGAGACCTGTGTTTTTGGTAAACAGTCGCCTGGGCCTCTTCACTGCGACCCCCCATCAGGGGGCACCCCTTCTCCCGAAGTTACGGGGCCATTTTGCCGAGTTCCTTAGAGAGAGTTAGCTCGCGCCCCTCGGTTTTCTCAACCTCCCTACCTGTGTCGGTTTCGGGTACAGGGAATTGAAGCTTATGGCGGTTGGGGCTTTTCTTGGAAGTTCGATCTGTACCACTTCGACCTCGTAAGGTCTCGTACTCGTGCCTTAACTCCCGACGTTTTCGCCGTCGGTCTTCGTCTCGAACACTTGAACCGGTAACCAACTTCCGGCTGGTCTCGACCCACTCCGTCCTCCCGCGCCAACTCCAATCCGTACGGGAATGTTCACCCGTTGTCCATCGACTACGCCTTTCGGCCTCGCCTTAGGTCCTGACTAACCCTCCGCGGACGAACCTGCCGGAGGAACCCTTAGGGTTTCGGGGCATTGGATTCTCACCAATGTTTGCGCTACTCAAGCCGACATTCTCACTTCCCCGACGTCCACACCTGCTCTCGCTAGTGCTTCTCCCGTCGGGGAACGCTCCCCTACCAACGATTGCTCGTTCCACAGCTTCGGTAGACCGCTTAGCCCCGTTCATTTTCGGCGCCAGAGCGCTTGACCAGTGAGCTATTACGCACTCTTTCAAGGGTGGCTGCTTCTAGGCCAACCTCCTGGTTGTCTGTGCACTCTCACCTCCTTAATCACTGAGCGGTCATTTGGGGACCTTAGCTGGTGGTCTGGGCTGTTTCCCTTTCGACGATGAAGCTTATCCCCCACCGTCTCACTGGTCGCTTTCTTGACGAGTATTCTGAGTTTGTCTCGATTTGGTACCGCTCTCGCAGCCCGCACCGAAACAGTGCTTTACCCCTCGTCATCATCTTCGACCGCTGCGCCTCAACGCATTTCGGGGAGAACCAGCTAGCTCCGGGTTCGATTGGCATTTCACCCCTAACCACACCTCATCCGCCGATTTTTCAACATCGGTCGGTTCGGACCTCCACTTGGTGTTACCCAAGCTTCATCCTGGACATGGTTAGATCACCCGGGTTCGGGTCTATTAAACGAGACGGTTTACGCCCTGTTCGGACTCGCTTTCGCTCGGGCTGCGGCTCTTTGGCCTTAACCTAGCCTCGTCTAATAACTCGCCGGCTCATTCTTCAACAGGCACGCGGTCAGACGTTTAATCGTCCTCCCACTGCTTGTAGGCTAACGGGTTCAGGTTCTATTTCACTCCCCTGCTCGGGGTTCTTTTCACCTTTCCCTCACGGTACTGTTTCGCTATCGGTCACGTCGGAGTATTTAGCCTTACGAGGTGGTCCTCGCTGATTCACACGGAATTCCACGGGCTCCGTGCTACTCGGGATTCGACTGAGGCGTTGGCGGTTTCGACTACGGGACTTTCACCCCCTCTGGTGCGGTATTCAGCCGCTTCGTCTACTGCCTCTACTCTCGTTGTTGCCGTCCCACGACCCCGATGACTTAATGTCTTCGGTTTAGGCTGTTCCCGCTTCGCTCGCCGCTACTGAGGGAATCGATTTTTCTTTCTGTTCCTCTGGTTACTAAGATGTTTCAGTTCGCCAGGTTCGCTCGTTCCCATCTATGGATTCGATGGGTCGTGCTTGGGGTTGCCCCATTCGGAGACCTCCGGCTCGATGCTTGTTTCCAGCTCCCCGGAGCGTTTCGTCGGTCACCACGTCCTTCTTCGCCTCGACGTGCCTAGGGATCCACCGTTAGCCCTTTGTAGCTTGACCACTTTTGGCTTGTTCTAGGATTTTTTTCCCTATGCTTTTCTCTTGGTGTCTATGCTTTTTTCAAGGTTCTTTGCTGGGTTTCAATCCAGCATTCCGTTTCTCTACTCCGGCTCTTTGTTGCCTTCTAGATGACGGGTGCTGTGTTGAATTCGCTTTGAGCTAACTTAATCTTTGAACTCGATGGTTGGTGGAGGTAAGCGGACTCGAACCGCTGGCATCTGCCTTGCAAAGGCAGCGCTCTACCCACTGAGCTATACCCCCTCCGGTTCTAGGTGGGCCATCCTGGACTCGAACCAGGGACCTCACCCTTATCAGGGGTGCGCTCTAACCACCTGAGCTAATAGCCCTCGCTGCGAACCGCACTAAGAGTTTGACAGTCTTTTTCTGATTTTCCTTCTCTAACCTCGACCGACCTCGGGATTCTCTGGTTTTGGGGGGTCTTGATTGCCTCTCCCTTTTCCAAAGTTGGGTCTCCCTTAAAGGAGGTGATCCAGCCACACCTTCCGGTACGGCTACCTTGTTACGACTTCACCCCAGTCATCAGCCCGGCCTTCGGCATCCCCCTCCTCGTAAGGTTAGGGTAATGACTTCGGGCCTGGCCAACTTCCATGGTGTGACGGGCGGTGTGTACAAGGCCCGGGAACGTATTCACCGCCGTATGCTGACCGGCGATTACTAGCGATTCCTCCTTCATGCAGGCGAGTTGCAGCCTGCAATCCGAACTGGGGCAAGGTTTTCGAGATTCGCTTGCACTTGCGTACTTGCTGCTCTCTGTCCTTCCCATTGTAGTACGTGTGTAGCCCAGGACGTAAGGGGCATGCTGACTTGACGTCATCCCCACCTTCCTCCGGTTTGTCACCGGCAGTCTCCCTAGAGTTCCCATCTTACTGCTGGCAACTAAGGACGAGGGTTGCGCTCGTTGCGGGACTTAACCCAACATCTCACGACACGAGCTGACGACAGCCATGCACCACCTGTGTTCGCGCTCCCTAAGGCACCCCCAGGTTTCCCCGGGGTTCGCGACATGTCAAGCCCTGGTAAGGTTCTTCGCGTTGCATCGAATTAAACCACATACTCCACCGCTTGTGCGGGCCCCCGTCAATTCCTTTGAGTTTCACACTTGCGTGCGTACTCCCCAGGCGGGAGACTTAACGCGTTAGCTCCGGCACGGCCCGGGTCGATACAGGCCACACCTAGTCTCCATCGTTTACAGCTAGGACTACAGGGGTATCTAATCCCTTTCGCTCCCCTAGCTTTCGTCCCTCAGTGTCAGTTTCGGCCTAGCAGAGCGCTTTCGCCACCGGTGTTCTTCCCAATCTCTACGCATTTCACCGCTACACTGGGAATTCCCTCTGCCCCTACCGTACTCTAGCTGTTCAGTTTCCACAGCCTTTTCGGGGTTGAGCCCCGACCTTTGACTGCAGACTTGAACCGCCACCTGCGGACCCTTTACGCCCAATAATTCCGGATAACGCTTGCCTCCTCCGTCTTACCGCGGCTGCTGGCACGGAGTTAGCCGAGGCTTTTTCCTCGGGTACCGTCAGTTCTTCTTCCCCGAGAAAAGGAGTTTACAACCCAAGGGCCTTCCTCCCCCACGCGGTCTTGCTCCGTCAGGCTTTCGCCCATTGCGGAAAATTCCCCACTGCTGCCTCCCGTAGGAGTCTGGGCCGTGTCTCAGTCCCAGTGTGGCTGCTCGTCCTCTCAGACCAGCTACCGATCGTTGCCTTGGTAGGCTTTTACCCTCCCAACTAGCTAATCGGACGCGAGCTCTTCTGTAGGCGGTTTCCTTTTTACCTCTCGGCTTATTGGGTATTAGCTGTCGTTTCCAACAGTTATCCCCATCCTTCAGGTAGATTCTCACGCGTTACTCACCCGTCCGCCACTGACTTCCGAGGAAGTCCGTTCGACTTGCATGTGTTAAGCAGACCGCCAGCGTTCATCCTGAGCCAGGATCAAACTCTCCGTGTTATCCTCTTCTTTTCAGAAAAGAATTGAAGAGCTGATTTCGCTCTTGTTTTTGAGGTCTGAAAACAGACCTCTGTTTTAGTTTCTTTTGACGAGGTTGTTGTCGGTCAATCCGACTGTCAAACTCTTGTGTTGTCTAGGTTCGGTCGCTCGCTCGCGGCGCGCTGCCGCTCTCAAGCGCTTTACTAATCTAGCAACCCCCTCTTTCTCTGTCAACCCTTTTTGGGAAAAAATTTTTTCGGGGGGTTTTGGGGGCTTGGATTGCCTGGATTTTCGTTGGTGCAGCTGTCGATAATTGAAGCGAGAAGAACTAACAACCCCTTCGTCCCCTCGATCGCCCCTAACCCCCTGGCAATCCACTCGGCACGTTCGGCATCGAGCTACCAACTATCTATAGGTAACTCAAAATCGACGATCGCCTGTTGGATGAGGGTCGATGCCAGGTCGGCGCGAGCGAGGCTGGAGCCATTAGGAAGCTGTAAGGGAAAGGGTTCGGCGGTGTCACCTTCGGGATCGGGGACGATCGATCCGGACTCGGAGGGGGCGATCGCTGTGGCGGTCGATTGCTGGGGCAAACCCTCAAACGGCTTGCGATCTACCATCGGGCAAGGTTATTTAACCTTGCCATTGCCACGGCTGCCGTTCTTGACTGGCAAGGGCGATCGTGGTACGAAGCTATCCCCACCTGCCTTCGGCGAGGTGGGGGTGTCAGTGCTAACCTGGAACGGTGCTAGTCCACAGGTCACACAAACAAGCCCAGCTTCTAGGCGAACGTCCAGACTTTTGGCTGGAACGCTCCTCACTGTCCTTTCGGCAAGTAAGCTGAAGAATGCCTCGGGCAGCAATGTTGAGCGCCCCATTGAGGTCGGTGTTGTACCGCTTGCCCGAAAAAAATTTAGCCAGCGCATAGTTTTTGGAGTCCCGCCGCACCACCCCACTCCCGTCATAGGCAAGCTTTGAGGTATAGGCGGCAACGACATCCACGACCTTACCGCCCATCTCTTGCCACTTCATCTCGGTAAAATCTCGAATCATACCCTTGAGCCACCCGTGAAAGCGTTGGCGCAGGTTAGACCGTTTTTGTCCACCCTTGGCTTTCCATCCTTTCAGGTTCTCAAAAACAATGGCATCGGCCTTGAATTGTCGGGCAATTTGCACGATACGCTTCGAGACGATCTGCCCGATTTGACGGTTGATGTTACGGCATTTGCGATAGGTATTAGAACAGAAGCCTTTTTGAAGACTTCCGCCTTTTCCCATTGTCTTACTGGCTCGTTTCGATACCGATTTCAGCCGTTGGTCTCGACGGTCGCCGTTCCGCAGGACGCAGGTTCCTGCGGCTGCGGCGACTTCGTCTATGTCTCTTCCTGGGTGAATAAATTCACGATGGATTACAGTGCCGTCAAAATTCACGACTGCTACGGTTGCGGTGGTGTTAATACCCAGGTCAACACTAACCACAGTGCCATCTTGCTCCCGTTGGGGTGGATGGCACTCAAATGGGACCGAGAGGTGACAAGCATTTTTCTCCTCATTAAAAATGAGGGAAGGTGACAGCAGTTTGTTGCTGTCTACCGTATGTCGTTCTCGCAGACCAGTAATTTGAACGGTCGTCCAGACCCAATCCGTCCCGTTAAATACTTTGATGGAGCTGCGATCGTAGCCCTGTAGTTTGTAGCATTGACCTTTGTACAATACGGGATAACATTCGGTATTCGCATTCAGGACAGGTGGCTTGGCCTGGCGATGTCGGCGAATGCCACTTTGCCATTCCCCCTTCGCCCCCCTTGGCAAGGGGGGCGAAGGGGGGGTTAACAATAGAGTTAAAATTTCTACCTAAAGTTTCTTAAACTTACTCACTTTTTATGCTCAAATGAAGATTTGAGTAAGTCTCGGAGGACTGAAGCCGCAAAAATCGCGGATTTCATCATCTCCATTGTTTTCTACTCGTCTTTATGGTAGCTGAAGTTAGCCGAACAAAAAGAGGGTTGAGGAGTTAAAAAAAGTCAGTGAAAGGCTTTAAGACCAAACTAGACTTAAATAACCGACAACGAACGCTGATGGCGAAACACGCAGGAGTCGCTCGACACGCTTGGAATTGGGGACTGGCTACCTGTAAGGAAACATTAGAAGCTGGAGGTAAACTCCTGAGTGCTATAGACTTACACAAAAGATTAGTCGCCGAGGTAAAAAGTCAGAATCCTTGGTACTATGAAGTCTCCAAATGTAGCCCTCAAGAAGCGTTGCGTCACCTCAGTAAAGCGTTTAAGCGAGTTGGGCAAGTCAACGGAACAGGTTTCCCCAAGTTTAAGAAAAAGAAGGTCAAAGATAGTTTTTACCTGGAAGGAAGCATTAAAATTTCCGGTTGTTGGGTAAAGCTACCTCGGATCGGTTGGGTAAAAAGCCACGAACAGTTACCGCCAGTCTATCTTAAAAACGTCACGATCGGTAAACGAGCAGGGGACTGGTATATTGCCTTCAAAATTGATTTTGAACCATCCCCCCAACCCCCCTTTGAAAGGGGGGCGAAGGGGGATAGGGAGCGGATTGGGGTAGATGTAGGAATTAAAACTCTGGCCACCCTGAGCGATGGTAAAATCTATCCCAATCCGAAAGCTTATCGTCAGGCCAAGAAAAAACTGGCCAAACTCCAGAAAGAACTAAGCCGCCGTCAAACAGGAGGTAAAAATCGAGAAAAAACTAAACTCAAGTTAGCTAAAGCCCACCGACGCATCGCGGATATTAGAGCCGACCATTTACACAAGTTAACAACTTACTTAGCCAAGAACCACGGCGAAGTAAAAATTGAAGACTTAAATGTGTCAGGAATGCTCAAAAATCACAAGCTGGCTGGTGCGATTGCGGATGGTGGGTTTGATGAGTTCCGTCGTCAGCTTGAGTATAAATGCGAGTGGTATGGGAGCAAATTAACGCTGATTGACCCGTGGTATCCCAGTTCGCAGATCTGTTCTAGCTGCGGACACCGACAAAAAATGCGCCTGGACAAAAGACAGTATGATTGTCCGAACTGTCACGCCTCCATAGATCGTGACTTAAATGCGGCAATTAATTTGGAAAACGCGGAGAGCTCAGCCGTGTAAGCAAGCGTGATGGAAAGGTCTCGGAAGATCCAAGCTAGGAACTAAACATCAAATGATTAAGTTTGAGTAAGTTTTAGAGAGCGGATGCTACTGACCTGTCCGGCGGCGAAGACAATTGCAGCTCTTCGGTAGTAGCTGGGGAATTTGTAAAAGGTCGAGTCGAACTGAGGATATTTAGGGTGGGAATTCTGTGCGGTGTGGTGAATCAGTTTCTCAACCGCCAGTACTCGTTTTTGGCTGGACAACCCCGCCAGATCGGATCAATGGCTAAACACAATTCCGACCAAGTGCCGACACCCACGACGATAGACCTTAACCGTCTCGCGAAACAGCCGTCGCTGTTCTTTTGTGGGGTTAAGACTCCATTTATCGGTACGAACAAGCGGGCCAGGTTTCTGGATTCTCATAACGGTATGATAACTCTATCTTGAGTTGGTGCCGCTTCTTGACCCCCACTTGCTGACGCGAGGTGGGGGAATGCGTCGCTCTTTTTGTTCAAATTATTGCGGTTGATGTCCGTTGGAAAAAATCCAGGCTACAATCAACTCACTCCATCAATCCCAGCCATTGGCAGATTGTATGACCAAGATATAGGATAAGGGAATAGCAATGGTCTCGTACCCTTTCTAGGTTCTAGTTTTTCTCGAAGTGAGAAAGGAACTAACCAAACTACGAGGGCTTCGCTCTTTTAACGAATGGGTTGGCGATCGCCGAAGGTCTTCAAGCCGATCGAGCCGACGTGGAGCGCGTTCGACGCCATGGCCCAGCCCCTCGATATGTGCTTTCGAGCCGTCAAATTTTCGCTCGCTTGCTGTATAAATTCATCCAGCCAGCGAGCGAATGGAATCGCCGTATATGACGTTATAAGAAATGCCCAGTAAACCCGTCACTTTAAGGCTACCGGAAGAACTCTTAGCCGCGATCGACGCGCAAGTAGAAATGAGCGAGAGCAATCGCACGGATGTTGTCGTCGAAGCATTAGAACAAGTGTTTTCTAAACGAGGCAGCGAGTCGGAAAAAACGGTCGATGAAGCCCATTTATGCAAGCGGATCGATCGGTTAGAACGGCGAGTGAGCCAGCTTGAAGCGAAAATCGGCGATCGCGAGCGCTTGTTGGAGCGAGAAATGCAATCGACAGGAGTAATCGCACGAAAGACAGCGAAAAGTAACAACAATTGTGCGACTACTTCTCCTGCTGAGATCGCGGCAGGGGAAAGTTCGTTCGACCCACCAACGGATACGGAGGCGAGTAGCGCACTCGGGAAAGCGCCGAAACGGGCTGGTGAATCGGTCAAAGAAATCCGGCAGGTCAAAGGCAAGGGGACTTTGAAATCGACTAAGACCAATCAAAAGAGGGCGATCGCGGAAAAGTCTTCCAAGCAAGGGGGCAGCGAATGGTTGGCCGTCAAAGAAGCATTCGAGCAGTTAGGGGGCGATCCGAGCGATGTCAATGCTGTGGTGACCAGTCTCGATGGCAGCCGTTCGGTTAAATTCAATCGCTTTCGGGTACTGAGTGCGTCGGACTATCAAGCCTTCGGGTTGGAGTTTCGCCCCGATCGCCGACGGCGGAGATTGCCCTGTTTGCGGCTGTTGTAGCGATCTCGCCGGGCGGCGATCGATTCTCAAGATCGGACAATCTCAAGATCGGATTAAAGCTGGGATTTGCTATCGCGCACGGCAGCAAAAAAGAGAACGGCTCCGAGGGGGATACTCAGGGTTAAAATAATCCCCGTGGTCAGCGAGCCGAGTTCCGGTTCTCCGGACGATAATTCAAAGATCGAGCCGACGGCGGCGATCGCGGCGATACAAGACCCCATCAAAAACAACGAACTTTTAGGTGTAACGAACATGGGAGTATGAGTAAGTAAACAAATTCCAACCAATTGAAACCACCGAACGGCGAGACCGTCGCCTCTTTCGAGAGGAGAAGGATCGACCCGAGGGGTCGCCTTCGTCCTCCTGGTTTTCCCTAAGCCACCCGCTTCACCGCTTGTAGGGAAAAGCCGTGTTTTGAAAGCTGTTCGGTCAGCGCTAGGGTATTTTCGACGCGATCGACAAACAGAACGCCGTGAAGGTGATCCATCTCGTGCTGGATGCAACGGGCTAACAAGCCACTGGCTTTGAGGTTCTGAGGGCGTCCGTGTTCGTCTTTAAAAGAAACTTCGATCGCGCTGGGACGTTTGACATCTAAGTAAACGTTGGGAATGCTCAAACAGCCTTCCTCGTAAACGCACTCGTCCCGAGAATATTTCTTAATTTTGGGATTGATCAACACGAAAGGCGGCGTCGCCGCATTATCCGGTTCGCAGTCTACGACGATCGCCTGTTTGGTAACGCCGACTTGCGGGGCAGCTAAACCAATCCCGTCCGCCGTGTACATGCTGGCGAGCATTTCGCGCACTAACTGGCGCACTTCGTCATCGACGCGAGCAACCCGCTTGGCTGACTGGCGTAAAACGCGATCGCCGAGAAAGTGGATCGTCAGGGGTGGCTTATCTAACTTCGTCTTCTCGACGAGAATTTCAGAAGTCATAGGCTCCTTTTTGTTTTCGTTATCTTTCTTAATCATACAAAAGCTGCCAGACCTCTTGACAAATACTCGTCGAGAAAATCTGGCAACTTGGCTCAACCGATCGAGGCGATCGCCCGTTTAGGGATAGTTAAACAAAATGAGCGTTCCGACCCCAGAACCGCCGACGTCGTAAGGCGGGAACGTGGTTGGGGTCAATTCTAAAATCACCGTTTCGACAAAGGATTCCTCGCCGGGATTCGAGCCTGTCGGAATGCCATCATCGAGAGGACTAATGTTAATGGTGGCGCGATCGGTTCCTGCGGGAATCGTCGCCGTTCCAGCCAGCGCTTCAAAGTCCACCCCTGGGGTAGCCGAACTCAGATCCGAGACCGAATAGCTGACGGTAAGGGCATCTCGCTTGTCACCGAGGCGACGCAACGTAAATTGACCGTTGCCTTCGGGACCGCCTTCTGCCGCTTCCGGATCGGTCGGCGAGATAAAGACTGTAGGAATGTCATTATCGGCGATCGTCACGGCTGCACTCTCTTCACCTCCAATGGTGTAGTCCGGCGGCCCTCCTGTCAGCGTTAATTCGATAATTTCGTCGAGTTCGCTTTCGTTATCGTCGATGGGGGTAATGTCGATGGTCGCATCGGCTTGGTTGGCGGCAATAGTGACCGTTCCGGTAATCGGATCGAAATCTTCCCCACTGTTGGCCGAACCGCCGACACTGTAGGTCACCGTCAAGGGCTCGGGATCGTCAACGATCGGATTGCCGAGAGAATCTTGGCGGGTGATGGTAAAGCGTCCGGCATTGCCATCTTCGCTGGCATTTGGCGTTGTTGCGGCGATCGTCACCACAGGCAGATCGTTATCGACAATTTCAATGTCTGCGGTTGATTGTGGGCCGACGGCAGCGATGACGGTTGCATCTGTCGAAGTCGGATTGACTAAGCTGGCTTGGAATAACTCGTTCGCTTCCGCATCCGTATCGTCATTGATGCTGATATTGACGGTCTTTTCGGTCTCGTTGGGTGCAAACGTCAGGGTTTGAACCGTATTGTTGAAATCGACGCCAGCCGCCGTAAAATCAGTTCCTCCCGTGGCTCCTTCGGCACCCGTGCCATTGGCAAAGGTGACATCGACGGTCGCCCCGGCGGTCAAATTGCCGGAACGCGAGACAGTTACTTGAGCGTCGGTCGGCGTGCCATCTTCTGCGTAACTGTAAGTCGCCCCAGTAAATTGGAGGATGGTGCGATCGGGATCGTCGTCATCCTCAATGGTCAACACGGCTTCCGTGGTTTGACCCACCCGAGGTCCGACGAGGGTTAATGTCAGGGTTTCGTTATTTTCGGGAAGGGCATCGGCATTGACGGGAATGCGAATCTGCTTCGGTGCGGTATCTCCGTCAGCAAAGCTGACCCCAATGGCGCTGTTGTTGTAGTCCACTCCAGCCGCAAATGGCTCCGATCCGCCCGTAGCCGCATCCACGGGCGGTGTAGCATTCGGGTTGGCCGGACCGTCGCTGAGGGTGACCGTCGCTTCCAAGACCCCATCACTGCCGTTAGAACGGGTCACCGTGACGACGACCGCCGTACTGTCGTCTTCTAAAACAGTGTAGGTGGGAGAACTAAAGGCTAAGTTCCCGGGGACTTCGTCATCGACAATGGTGAGGGTGGCGGTACGTTGGGCGCCGATGCTAGCTCCTCCCGTCGGATTGGCCAGGGAAAGATTGATGGTTTCGTCGCCTTCTGCCAGTTCGTCTTGGGTGATGGGAATGGCGATCGTTTGAGAGGTTTGCCCATCTTGAAATTCGACGGAAATCGGCGCATCCTGATAGTCATCGGGAGACGTGGCCGTTCCGTTACTCAGGGAGATACTGGCACCGACGGCGCCCAAATCGCCGCCCGTTCGGATAATCGTTACTGCGGTGACTGGGGTACCATCTTCGTTGACTTGGAAGTTCGCCGCGCCAAATTGTAAGGTACCTGGTTCGTCGGGAAGTTCCGGTTCCGTGGGGTCTGTGGGGGTCGGATCGATCGCGGGGGGTTCTTCAAGGGGAGGCAGCCCGGAATCACCGCCAGGAGGTGCGGGCGGCGGCGGGGGCGGCGGGGGCGGCGGCAGGAAGTCGGAGCGATCGATCGTGCTGGCGTTAACTCCTTGGAGAATAATGACATTCCCGGTGAGCAGTTCGCGAACGACCGTATTGCCCGCATTTTCATTAATGCCTTGGCGGATATCGACATCTTCAAACTGCAGTCGTCCGGTGAGCTGAATGAAGTCTTCGCCATCGGTAAAGTCGGTGACTAAGTTGGCTTGGGCCGGGTCGAAGTTACTGATGCCTTCTCGCAGGACAAATTTATCGGAGCCTTGTCCGCCTCGGAGGGTATCGCTACCGAGATCGCCGTCGAGAACGTCGTTCCCTTCGTTCCCGACGAGGGAATCGTTATCTTTCCCTCCTTGGAGGGTTTCGTCGCCTGCGCCACCGACGAGAATGTCGTTGCCTTGATTGCCGCCGAGGACGTTATTACCTGCGATGCCGAAGATGACGTCGTTGCCTTCTCCCCCGAAGGCGGTGTCGTTCCCTTCGTCGGCGGATACAGTATCGTCGCCTTTATCGCCGAAGAGGAGGTCGTTATTTTGGCCGCCATAAACGAGGTCGTTGCCCTGACCGCCATAAACGGTGTCGGTACCTTGATTGCCGTACAGGACGTCGTTATCGGTGTTACCGAATAAGAGGTCGTTGTTGGCGCCACCAATGAGGGTATCGTTTCCGTCTTCACCGAAGAGCAGATCGTTGACTTGCAGTTCGATGAGGTTGAAGGGGAGACTGACGGCTTGGAAGGAGGATTCTCCTTGTTCGATGAGATCGCCTCGGATTAGGTCGTTGCCGCTTCCGCCGGAGAGGGTATCGTTACCTTGACCGCCGTCGATGAAGTCGTTGCCTTCTTCTCCGTAGACGACATCGTCTCCAGCGTCGCCGAAGGCGGTGTCGTCGCCTGTGGAACCGTAAACGGTATCGTTGTGGTTGTTGCCGTAGAGCAGGTCACTGCCGTCGGCCCCCAAGAGGATGTCTGAGTCTTGACCGCCGTAGAGGGTATCGTTTCCTCCTTCTCCGTCTAGGGTGTCTAGACCTTGGTTGCCGTGGATTTCGTCGTTCCCGAGTCCCCCCTGGAGGTAGTCGTTGCCGAAGGGGTCGAGTAAGGCGGATCTACCGTTGTTGTTGGCATCGCCGAAGAGGCGATCGTTACCGGAGCCGCCCCTAACGGTGTCGTTGTTGGCTCCGCCATATACGGAGTCGTCGCCTTCGTTCCCGTCGAGGATGTCGTTCCCTTGGTTACCGAAAATTAAATCGTTGCCTGAGTCTCCGGATAGGGTGTCGTCGGTGAAGGATCCGATAATAGTGTCGTTGCCTTGAAGGGCGTTAAAGTTTTCTCCGTTGGAGAAATCCAGGAAGATGCCTTCGGACGAGTTGGATTGAGTTTGCTGCGCTGTAGACCCCGCGATCGAATCGTTGTTAGCGAGGGAGAAGGTCTCCTCTGTGTTGCCTGGCATGTTTTGAATCTCCTAATTTGCAGAATCGTCAAGTTGAGAGCGGGTGTGTGAGGATCTCAGTGCGTGCAAATTCACTTGTCGAAGATTCGGTTTCCTCGCGATGTCCGTCGGTGGTTATTCGCGAGGGGTTTCGCAAACGATTGAGATGCACCTGACGGGGGAGAATACGGGGAAGTTGGCGGGGAAACTCGGGTCGGTTACTTCAGGGTGAATACCCAAGGGGTGGGTAGGCTGCTGAAGTGGCGATCGCCCCAAATCTTTCGGTTGAGTGAATTGTAGACCGATAACTCCCTCGATTTAGCTCGGGACTCGGGATGTGGCACCGATTGTCATAAATTTTGGTTGTCGTTATTGTCGTTTATAAGTTCCTTTTTTCCGGCGATCGGGCAATTCCCCAAACGCTCATAAAGCTTACCTGGTGTTGGCCTGAGCGAGCAATATTTGGCGATCGCCACGGGATCCCACGGCAGCACCGATCTTGTAAGGCGGAGGAGATCGCCGCAATCTGCATTCCGCAACTATAGATCCCGCTAGATTTCTATACTGCTTTCAAGCAATATTTGTTCTCGATCGCGATGTGGCAGGAGTAACTTGCTTTGGGATTGATTTGTCGGGATCGTCCGGGTTAAAGGTGAGTGCGTAATTGTTATCAAAAACATTCTCGCTTCAACTTGGCTGTTTGGTGCTTCGGGAACTTGGATTCGGGTCAAAAGAGTGGGTTGAGGTGGATTATACCCACAATGCTGGAAAAATCTATCATTATCTTTGTAGAATTACCGACTGACCCTATTTTGACGGTTAAATTTGACAATTTTGGTTCAATAAAATCCCGAAGTCTAGCGGAAGATAATTTTGTTTGGTCAGCGATCGAATGTATCCAAAGTCACATTTTTTGGGGAATTGAGATTGAGAGGGGCGATCGCTCTATCTGAAAATTGCGATTGAGGTCAGTTAAAAAGGATTGGGAAAATTTTTTAAAATTCTTAAAGTAGCAGGTAAAATTTTGATTTCATCATCTAAATTGACGAGATATTTGCCAACTGGGGCAATAGATCGATTTAAATCGTTGGATGCTCTTCAATTCGCATATAAATCAACTAATTCCCCAATGAGAGAGCATGAATGATGAACTTAGAACCCTTCAACATGATTGGAAAGGCGATCGCTTCCCGTGAATCTCCTGGGGGGGAGAAAGACGGTATCTTTCTCCACCGAAAAATCTAGACAATATGTTTAATTGTAGATGCTTTACCAGCACTCTTCCCCCAGGCCATGAAAGTGACTAGATGCCCTGACATTTAACGTTTAACGTTGGTAATGGGCCTGCAATAACCCTTGAGCGCGGGGTTTAAAAATAAGATAGAAGAGCGCTTCAAGATAGCGAAGCAAATCCTCTCGATTTTCTTTGGAGGTATAATTCCAAAACCCGTAAATCTTCGCGAGAGAGAGCAACCGGGTCGTGTGAATTTTCCAGGTGTAGGCGCTGTAAACCCGTTCCATTGCCCGTTCTGAAATTTCTTCCCAATAATGGGGATGTTCGTCACATTTAGAGACAAATTTGAGAATTTTGTCTGCAGTTTCTTCCAAGTTCGTGGGATTGATATAGAACCCGTTAACCCGATCTTGAATAATTTCCAACGGTCCGCCGAATTGAGTGGCAAACGTAGGCAAGCCAGAAATCATAGCTTCTAAGATCGTCAAACCGAAAGCTTCAAACAGTGCAGGCTGGACGAAAACGCCTTTGCGATCGGCAATTACGCGATAAATTTCGCCGGAATCGGCTTTCGGCAACCGCACGCCGAGCCAGCGAACTTTCCCTTGCAGTTCGTATTGGTCGATAATGTGGTAAAGCTTCTCAATTTCCGCAATTTCTTCGGAGTCGGTAGAATCTTCAGTGCGTAATTTCCCGGCGATCAAAATCAGATTGCAGCGCTCTTGCAGTTCGGGACTTTGGCCGAAACATTCGGCGAGTCCGGTGAGATTTTTAATTCGATCCAAGCGAGCCATTGAGAAAATCGGGCGCTTCTTAGGATCGTCGAGATTGCCGTAAATTTGGGAGGGGTCGTCCAAAGTAAAGAGCATTTCTTCGAGACGCTCCGCATTGGCGGGGATGCGGTCTTCTTTGCGCTTGTAAGGGAAGTAAACGGCTTCATTGACCCCGGGAGGAACGACGTTAAATTTAGGCGAAAATAGCTCGATCCCGTTAACGACGTGATAGAGATCGGGCATGGTGAAACAGGCGTAGGATTCGTATTGACCGATGCTGTCGGGGGTACCGACAATTTCCTGATAAGTACTGCTAATCACGAAATTCGCCGCATTCATGGCGATCAAGTCGGCGGTGAACTGTAGGGAGAAATGATATTGATTTTCCAGGTCTTGCCAGTAGAGGTTACTAAACAGGTACTTGGATTTTTCCAGGGCGTGAGCGATATTGCATTGGGTGACGTTGAGACGTCGGGCCATGAGGAAGGCGACTAAGTTGCCGTCGGAATAATTACCGATAATCAGGTCCGGTTTCCCTTTAAATTCGGCGAGTAGCTCGGTTTCGGCGTCGATGACGAAGGTTTCGAGGTAGGGCCAAATCTCGAAGCGAGAGATCCATTTTTGGGTGACGTGGGGGTTGAATTCGCGGAAGGGAACGCGCAAAATCCAGCCGTTATCGGTACCGCGAACTTTTTCGAGTCGTTCGTCACACCGGGTTCCTTCGGCTTCGGGGATCGAGCGGCTGAGGATGATGACTTTAGGATGGACGCCGAGAACGTCTAAACCTTGGTCGTGGAATTCTTGTTGGAGGCGTTTTTCGAGGCTGCGGGCTTGGTCGAGGACGTAGACGACTTGACCGCCTGTGTCGGGACGACCGAGGACGCCTTCTTGACCGAACCAACCGTGGACGGAGATCAAAACGACGCGGAAAATCATCGGAATCCGCGAAATGAAGGATTCCAAGACGGCATCGTCGGGGGAGTCGATCAGTTCGTCAAGAATTTCGAGGGTTTCGCGAACGCGAACGGCGGTGTTGCCCCAACCGGGTTCAAATCCGATCTCTTGAAGGTCGAACCGGAAGTTGTCAAAGGGGTCGTCGTCGGGGCGTTGGGAGACGAAGCCGATGGCTTCTTTGACTCGTTCGGAGAGTTCGCGGCGGTTTTTGATCCGTTCGTTGATCAAAAGCTGCAAGCCGTTGTAAGAATGGAGGCTGAGAAATTCAAAGAGCATTTCCAGCCACTGACGGGGGTCTTGGAAGAGTTTACTCGACAGGTAGCGGTTGAGGAATTGGACGCCTTTGCCGATATTTTTCGGATCGCGGATGGTGGGGGAGTAGTCGTAGAAGGGTTGGAAGTCGAGTTCGAGGACGTCGCCTTCGCTGGGATGGTGGCGGTCTACGAAACGATCGCGCAGGTCGAGCAAATCTTGGACGGTCATCGGTTCGACGGTAAGATCTTCGTCAATCCGATAGACTTCTTGGGAGGCGATCTTGGGACGAACGATCATGCAGATGCTTTCGTCTTCCAAGATCATCTCTTGGGTGTAGTAGAGGAGTTTTCCGAGATAGGAGGAGTGGTAAAAATAGGAGGGTTTTTGATGCTCTTCGCAGTATTCGGCGAAGGCGCGCTCGATATCGTTACGGAGGAGATAGCGCTTCTCGGAACTGCGTAATTCGCTGGCAAATTGCCGCAAATCACTTTTTTCGTCACATTTGAGGACGGATTTGATCAATTCGGACATGAAGCCTCGCTTAAAATTTCTTTGTTCGATCGTTTTGGGTTCGGCTTTTTAATTGTAGCGATCGCTCAACTATAGCCGACTCGGACGATCGAACTCATTTTACCGAACGATGCATCTTACGAAAGGCCGTACAAATCTCCGTATTTCTCTCGGATGTAATGAATAAAGGGGTTTACACTGAGCGATTGACCCGTGACGCGCTGGAGGCATTCGTTGGCGGTGTATTTACTTCCGTGACGGTAAATATTGCGTTTGAGCCACTGGTGTAGGGTTTGCAAGTTACCGCGTTCGATATCGACGGGAATTTCGGGATCTTCTGCGATCGCCTGTTGATAAAATTGCACGCTCATCAAATTTCCCAGGGTATAACTTTGGAATCGGCCACCGATCGCCCCGTCGTACCAGTGAACGTCTTGCAGTACGCCGTCGCGATCGCTGTCGGGGACGATCCCGAGGTCTTGGCGATAGCGTTCCCGCCAAGCTTCGGGAAGGTCGCGAACGCTCAATTTTCCTTCGAGCAGAGCCAGTTCGAGATCGAAACGAATGGCGACGTGCAGGTTGTAAGTCACTTCGTCGGCGTCGGTACGGATGAGCGATCGCCGGACTTTATTGATGGCGCGATAGAATTTTTCGGTGGAAATCTGCCCGAGTTGGGACAGAAATACACCTTGCAACTGATTGTAAAAATATTCCCAAAATCCCCGACTGCGGGCGACGATGTTCTCCCACAAGCGGGACTGACTTTCGTGGAGTCCACTGGAGGCCCCCCGACCGAGGGGACTGGCTTCAAAAGCTTCGCTAATCCCTTGTTCGTATAAGGCGTGTCCGGCTTCGTGGATGCTGCTAAACAAAGCTTGTCCGAGATGGGATTCGTATACGCGGGTGGTGATGCGAACGTCGCCGAGGGAGAATTTTGTCATGAACGGGTGCAGGGTTTTATCCTGGCGTCCCCGGCTGAAGTCGTATCCCATCCGGGCGATCGCCCGATGGCAAAACAGCAATTGGCGCTCTTCGGGGAAGTGCTGGTGCAAGCAGGAGTCGTCTATTTCACGACGATCGCCGATCGCCTCGACAATCGGCACTAACTGCGATCGCAATTGCTCGAATAACGGTTTCAATTCGGCGACGGTGTAACCGTAATCGGCACTCTGGATCGCCGAATCGGCAATATGGTCGCTCTCTGGGAAGAAACTGGCCCGCTCTCGGCTCAGTTCTAATGTTTTTTCTAAATAGGGTCGGACGATCTCGAAATCGTCGGCTTGTCGCGCTTTGGCCCATGCTTCGTAACAGGTGGCCCGATGTTGGGAAAATTCGGCGAGAAAGGCGGCGGGAATGCGGACGGCGCGATCGTAGTCCCGCCGCACGATCCGGATCAAACTGGCTTCGTCGCTGTCGTAGGGGCGATCGCGGTATTCGAGTTCCAAGCTTTCGAGCAGTTCGCCCATTTTCGGATCGGTAAATTTAGCGTGAGCCAATTGTCTCAGGGTCGCTAACTGCCGAGCGCGCGCGCTGGCCCCACCTGGAGGCATGTAGGTCACTCGATCCCAGTTCAATACCGCCGCAGCTCCTTCTAAATCGGCGATTTCGCGTAGGCGCTGTTGCAATTGAGCCAGTAAGGGTTCGTTATTTTCCGAGGTTGGCACGATTGGGGAGTCGATAGATAGAATCTTCTAGGTTATAGTTTGCCATCTCGTGCCGCTTTCTGTTGGCTTGGCGCTGCGATCGCCCGGGTCTGACTCCGTCGCCCTACATCAAGGCTTGAAAGCGCGGATCGCCCTGGAGGACGGCCCATGCGAGATCGGCCAAGCGCTCGCGGGCGATCGCGCGTCGAACGTACAAGGCGCGTTCCAAACTATCGATCGCCTGCTCTCGCTCTCCCCGTTCTAAATAATAGCGACTGCGGTCGTACCAGAGTTCCCCCTCTTCGGGATCGAGGGCGATCGCCCGCTCGAAGTCGGCTTGCGCTTCCTGATGGCGTCCGGCGTCCCCCAGGGCCACGGCGCGAGCGTGCCGTAGCCAACGGTTTAAATAGCTGTATTGGTCACAATCGGGCGTTTTCTGGGACTGAAGGGCGATCGCGCGGTCGTAACTGGCGATCGCCTCCTCGTGATGCCCCAATTGCTGCAACACCTGACCCCGTTGATACCAACTCCACTCCTGTTCGCCGTTGAGGTCGAGGGCTTCGTCGTAACTGGCGAGGGCTTCGGTCCAGCGCTCTAAGTCGCTCAGGGCGATCGCGCGATCGTACCAAATCCGCTCGTCTTCGGCGTCGATCTCGATGGCGCGGTCGTAAGCGGCGATCGCCCCTTCGGCGTCGCCGAGTAAGTCGAGGACGCGCCCGTAACGATACCAAACCGTGGCGTCCTCCGGGTCAATCCCTAACACTCGTCGGTAACTACTCAGGGCTTCGTCGTAACGGCGCATCTGCTCTAAGGTCTCGCCGCGACGGTACCAGGCCCAATCGTCTCCCGGGCGGATTTCGAGGGCGCGGTCGTAACTGGCGATCGCCTCGTCGAGCCATCCCGCCTCGCGCAAGGCTCCCGCACGACGATACCAGGCCCAGTAATCATCCGGTCGGATATCTAAAGCGCGATCGTAACTGACGATCGCTTCTTCCGGGCGATCGCTCTGGTCGAGCATGATGCCAATTTGATAGTAAACCCAATAATCTCCCGGTCTGGCGGCTAAAGCTCGCTCGAAACTGGCGATCGCTTCTTCGTAACGCCCTAAATCTCCCAAGACGTTGCCGATCTGATACCACGCCCAATAATCTTGCGGTTGATATTCCAGGGCTTTGTCATAATATCCTAACGCTTCGTGGTAATGCCCCCCATCTCTCAACTGATTCCCTTGCTGGTAGCAATCCCAGTAATTATCCGGTCGAGACTCCAAAGTGCGCTGGTAATTGGTCGTCAGTTCGTTCATCTTCCTGGACTCCCGGGGTGAGCCAACCCGAATTCAAGTGGTTCCTACTCACCAGGATACTGCGCCCAAACCCCTTTCGTTCGAGTTCTCGTGCGAAGATGGAGAACCGTCATCCGCTTAAGAAAAACAGTTATGAGCGAGCCAACGAACCGAGATTATCGAACCGAACGCGACTCGATGGGGGAACTGCAAATCCCCGCCGATGCTTATTACGGGATTCAAACTTTACGGGCGATCGAGAATTTCCCGATTAGCGGACTCAAACCCCTACCTACTTATGTCGATGCTTGCGTTTTAATCAAAAAAGCTACCGCTTTGACCAATGGCGAACTCGGTTGCATTCCTTCGGAGATTGCCGAGGCGATCGTGCGGGCGGCGGACGAGATTCTCCAAGGACAATGGCGCGATCAGTTCGTGGTCGATGTCTATCAAGCCGGGGCGGGAACGTCTCACCACATGAATGTTAACGAAGTTTTGGCCAATCGGGCTTTAGAATTGTTGGGCGATCGCAAAGGGAATTACAGCCGCGTCAGCCCCAACGATCACGTCAACTTCGGCCAGTCTACCAACGACACGATCCCGACGGCGATCCGGGTGGGCGGCTTGTTAGCCCTCGAACACCATTTTTACCCGGCTCTGTCCGAGGCGATCGCCGCTTTGGACGATAAAGCAATTGAATTTAAAGATATCGTCAAATCCGGTCGCACTCACATGCAAGATGCGGTCCCGGTCCGCCTCGGCGAGACATTCGGCGCCTGGGCCCAAATCCTCACCGATCACTTGATTCGGATCGAAAACGCCGCCAAAGACCTCACCGTTATCGGACTCGGCGGTAGCGCCACGGGAACTGGATTGAATACTCATCCGCAATATTACACCCGCGTCGCCCAAGTGCTTTCGGAGTTAATTCAACTGCCGTTAGAACCCGCTTTGCACTACATGGCGGCGATGCAAAGTATGGCTCCGTTTGTCAGCGTCTCTGGCGCTTTACGCAATTTAGCCCAAGATTTAATTAAAATCTCCCACGACTTGCGCCTGATGGATTCGGGCCCGAAAACGGGCTTGAAGGAAATTCAACTGCCCCCCGTTCAACCGGGATCGTCGATTATGCCGGGGAAATACAATCCGGTGATGGCGGAAATGACTTCGATGGTCTGCTTTCAAGTCATGGGCTACGATAGCGCGATCGCCCTGGCGGCGCAAGGGGGACAACTCGAACTCAATGTGATGATGCCGTTAATCGCTTATGATTTAATCCACAGCATCGAAATCCTCGGCCACACGATCGCTGCCCTGACGGAACGCTGTTTGAAGGGCATTACGGCGAAGGGCGATCGCTGTGCGGAATATGCAGAAGGCAGTCTCGCCTTGGTGACGGCCCTCAATCCTCATATCGGCTATCTCAACGCGGCAGCTATCGCTAAAGAATCTTTAGAAACGGGTAAGTCTCTGCGCCAACTCGTGTTAGAAAAAGGACTGATGAGTGAAGAACAATTAGCTCAAGTCTTGGATTTGCAAAAAATGAGCGCTTTACCCGGATCGGCACAAGCTCGCTCCCGGGAACTGAGCTAAAGTTAACCCAGAACTACAGGGCGATCGCTTTACCTGTCGAAGCGGGTAGTTTCTAATTAGATGAATTCAGGAGTTTGGATATGGTTAGAGGATCGTTTGCTTCGATGCAAACCGAACCGGAAGTGACAGAGGTGACTTTTTATTATGATGACGGCCATCACGATTCTTTTAAGGTTCCTCTATCTCCCCAACAGTTTCAAGCTCAATTAAACGATCTTTTAGGTCAGGGTTGGGCGATTTTTCATTTGATGGACAATACGGTGATTGTCTGCATGAGTAAAATTACAAAAATTGAAATTAAACCGCCGATTACTCAGTATCAAGTGTCAGGAACTTTCTCGAATGCAGAACGAATTACGACTCTGCAACGGGGAGCGAAGGGACGCTTGGGAATTCAAACTTGAAGCTCGAACGAGGAGGGAGTAAACACCGTAAAAGAGCTATCCTATTTGAGTTGTGAAATTTAATTTTTGCCCGACTGACTCCCTCAACCCGTCATTTCAGTGGAAATACTGAATCTACCCACAGAACCGGGAGTTTACCTTATGAAGAATCGGGTTTTCAGTCTGTGCGCTTCTTGTTTCAACTGATTTAGGATGGCTATCAATCGTTCTCTAGGATTGGCGATCGCTCAATAGTAAGGCGGTCGAAGGCGATCGCCCTTCTCAATTTTTCGAGAGAACCATTTGTTAGATAATCGAGCTGTCGATCGCCTAAATGGGATCCTGCAAAAGCGATCGAGATGCTCGCATTCCCGACAGGCCGAAATGATTTCCTCGTCTCCATGGCGAACGGCTTACCGGATTTAAAGGGATAAAATATCTAACAATTCGATTGAAAAATCCTCTTGTTACTCGGTTTCACAATCAGACGAGATCGAGTTTTTTTAAGGGGTCATCCTTGGGAAAAACTTGCAAACGAGGCGATCGCCGATCCGCGCGACTGGCTAAGATGACGAGAAAATTGCTATAACTCAACATCAGAAGTGATTTTATTTTCAAATAATGGCTCAAGTCAGTTTAGTGCGATCGCGCAGTTACGAACCTCAGTTATTAAAACAAACGATCGCGCAGATGCTCGATCCCTGGGGAGGGATGGAGGGCTTTGTCAAGCCGGGCGATCGCGTTTTACTCAAACCCAATTTACTCACGGGTTCCCGTCCGACGAAGGAATGCGTCACCCGTCCCGAAATCGTCGCTTGTGTGGCGCAAATGGTGCGCGATGCGGGGGGCGATCCGTTTTTGGGCGACAGTCCCGCATTTGGCAGCGCGCGCGGGGTGGCGAATGCGAACGGATACGGGGAACTGGTCGAGGCGTTGAATTTGCCGATTGTGGAGTTCAAAGGGAAACGCTATCAAACGTTAGGCGATCGCTTCGACCACTTGTTACTGTCGAAAGAAACAATGGAAGCGGATGTCGTGATTAATTTACCCAAAGTCAAGTCTCACGTGCAACTGACAATGACGTTGGGGGTCAAAAATCTGTTCGGCTGCGTTCCGGGCAAAATGAAAGCGTGGTGGCACATGGAGGCGGGGAAAGATGTAGACCGCTTCGGGGAAATGTTGGTGGAAACGGCGCGGACGATCGCCCCGAATTTGACGATTGTCGATGGCATCATCGGCCACGAGGGAAACGGTCCGAGTGGCGGGGAACCGCGCGATTTGGGCATTTTAGCGGCCTCTGACGATGTATTTGCCTGCGATCGCGCCCTCTTGGAGGTTCTCAATGTCGATCCGGCGATCGTGCCGACGGCGGCGGCCTCCCTGCGGTTGGGTTTATGTCCGGAACTCGACGCGATCGCCTTTCCTCACTTGAGACCCGTTGACGTGAGGATCGAGGATTGGAAATTACCGGAAGCCCTGGTTCCGATCGATTTCGGCCTGCCCCGGGTCCTCAAATCGACCTTCCGACATTTATACATCCGCTTAATTCAAGAACCGATGAAAGCCTATCGCGGCCAGAACAAGGCTTAATCGGGTCGATCGCGTAGCGTCTACTTTGCACGATCGCCGCCGTTGGCGGATTCGACCAAGACGAAGGCGGCCCAATGGGCGAGGTCGGCGTTGCGTTCCCTGGCGGCGAGGGAGGCGCGCCGCAAGGCGATCGCCCGATCTCCGGTGGCCTGCCATTCTCGGTAAAAATCGAGGAGCAAGGGGGTGCTACTCCCCTGGGGCGGTCGCCAGGAGGACAACAGCAAACTGGGGATTCCGGCGGCGATCGCACTCCAACACAACCAGAAAAAGTGATGCCCTTGCAGGCGCCCGGGTTTGGGATCGCAGCCGCTTAACACGAGCAGTTCGGGATTGTCCCTACTACGAGTCGATCCCGGTGTCGGTGCGAACAGTTCCCAAATCCGGCACAAGCCATTATGTCGTTTATCTGGAGAGAGGGCGATCGTTTCACTCAACCCTGGGGTATCTTCGACAAATACGGGGGTTGCCAAATGGACGATCGCCGCGTCGGGCCACTGTTGCAAGAGGGCGTTTTTGGTGGCGCGATCGCCTGCGAACGCTTCGACGTTTAAAAAATCGGCGATCGCGAGGGCTTCGCTTTCGCTGTCGCACAGTGGGGGCAATTGCAACGGCGGTTCGCCAAATTCTAGTGCGACTCGGGGCATCTTGACGGAACCGACGACTAAAGCACAACGCGATCGCGTGGGTTGGGGCAATCGCCCTGGGGCTTGGGGCAAACCCAAGGTTTCGATCGCCGGTGCTAACAATAAGGTATGTTTTTCGAGTAAAGGCCGTCCCTGGCGATCGGCGAGGGCCGCAAAGGGCACTAAAAAGAGAAAATCTTGGGGAATGACGCTCACCCGTCGGCTCGGATCGTCGGGCAACCATGGGGCGATCGGCTCGATTAAAATTTGATAGAGGATCGCCAGCAGGTCGGGAATGTCTAACCCGGTTTTGCCGTCGTCGTTCATACGACTGGGGTCGCATTGGCGGGCGATCGCCTTTCGTAAGTTGCGAACCAGTCCGGCGAGGGAGACCCCGTATTCTTGATAGATTTTTTCCAGGTAAATCCGGCGAAACTGGACTTTTCCTTGGGGAGGCACAACCCAGATATAGAGTTCGGTAGCGTAACCGTAGAGGCGATCGAACCCTTTATCGATCCACGGGTTTTGATTGAATAAGTCGTAATCGTAAACTAAGGAATACTCGATTAAGGTGGTCTGCGTGCGGGCCGCCATTTGCGCGATCGCCCGGATATTCGGCGAGGCGATCGGCTCTGCAAAGCCCGCCCTCGGGCATTCGTGACTGTCCAGCCACTGCTCGAAAGCCTTAATTCGTCCCTGTTCGCCGACTTCCAACGCCGTCTCGATTCGATTTTGAACGATCAACACTCGTTGAAATCCGCGATAGAGATCCGGAGACAAACTCCCACCCCATACATTCATGATCTCTTGACTCCCGTCAACGGTGCGATCGTCTTCCCGATGCTGCTCGAATTACCCTAATCTTCGTTCGACTTGATAGACGGTCGGAAATACGCCTTCCATCATAGTCAATTGCTCAAAATTCGATTAAATTACTTCAGAAAAATTATTGTCGTCTGCAGGCGGCGAATGAGGAAAGCCAAAAAGCAAAAAAGCGAGCATCGAGGTCTCGCTTTTGTAACTGGTCCGAGAATGGAACAACGCAGTATGGGTATTTGTAGGGACTAGACCGATGTCGGCATCGACGTGGAAGCCGCTAATTCAGCCAGCCTTTCTTGCTGATCTTGGCCGATACAAGCTTGCACCATCGGCTCGATATCTCCTTCCAAAACCGAGGTCAGGGTGAAGTTCTGCCCCAAACGGTGATCGGTCACTCGGTTGTCTTTGTAATTGTACGTGCGGATTTTCTCCGATCGCGCCCCGGTTCCAACTTGAGAACGACGCATCGAGGTCACCGCTTCTTGTTGTTCGCGCAGTTTAATTTCGTACAATTTAGCTCGCAAAATCTGCATCGCCCGTTCTCGGTTTTGCAGTTGCGATCGCTCTTCCGTACAAAAAATCCGGATTCCGGTCGGTTTGTGGAATAAATCGACGGCGGTTTCTACCTTGTTGACGTTTTGACCGCCCGCCCCGCCGGATCGCGCCGTGGAAATATCGATATCTTTCGGATCGATTTCCACTTCGACGTCATCCACTTCCGGCATCACCGCGACGGTGGCGGTAGAGGTGTGAACCCGACCCCCGGCTTCGGTGACCGGAACGCGCTGCACGCGGTGAACTCCGGCTTCAAATTTTAATTTGCTGTAAACTTGTTCCCCTTGAATTTCGAGGATGGCTTCTTTGAAGCCGCCCATATCTGCTAGAGACTCGCTGAGTAATTTGACTCGCCACCCTTGGCCTTCCGCGTAGCGCGAATACATCCGCACCAAGTCCCCCGCCCAAATACTCGCTTCGTCGCCTCCCGTTCCGGCGCGGATTTCCAACATGATGTTTTTATCGTCGTTGGGATCGCGCGGTAATAGGAGGATTTTGAGCCGGACTTCGAGGTTTTCGATCGCCTCCTCCAGTTCGCTCACTTCTTGAGCGGCCATTTCTTGAAGGTCGGGATCGGCATTGGCTTCTTTGAGTACTTGGCGGGCGCCTTTGAGTTCTTCTTGGGTCTTTTTCCAAGTCTCGAAGGTCGTGACGACTTCTTCCAAGGAAGAACGAGCCTTCGCCACTTTTTGAAATTCGTTCGGGTCGGTGGCAATATCGGGATCGGCCAGCCGTCGAGTCAATTCGTTGAAGGTTTGCTCGACGGATTTGAGTTTCTCTAGCAGATAAGTTTCAGCCATAAGTCAGCGATCGCTCAGTTAAAGAATTGAGAAGAGTTGCTCGATAGGGTTAGAGATGATATCTGGCGAATCGAACGGCGCGCGTCGGACGAACGGGAAGGGGTTCGGCGACGGTTGCGGACATTGGCGACCCGCCCACCTCTGCAATCAACTCTGCTATTTCTTCGACTGAGTGTCGGACATGCCGTATTTACGCATGAAGCGTTCGACCCGCCCTTCGGTATCGATAATTTTTTGGGTTCCGGTATAGAAGGGATGGTTGCCGGACCAAACATCGACGTGAATTTCCGGTTGGGTAGAACCGACGGTCATCACGAATTCGCCGTTGCAGTAGACTTTGGCTTCGGGGTACCACTCGGGGTGAATATCGGGTTTAGGCATCGTTCTTGATTCTTGCTACGGTGGTGGTATTTTCAATTTTAGCGTTTTCCAAGCTCGATTCGCGGGCGATCGCACGAGTCCCCCGTTCCCGTCGAGGCTCTCTTTTCAAGCTGCGCTGGCGCGCGATCGCCACGACGGACAAAGGACTCGCAGAAGGCCGCGAGGGGGATTAGCGCTTGGAGTATTGAGGGGCTTTGCGGGCTTTGCGCAAGCCGTATTTTTTCCGCTCTTTGGCACGAGGATCCCGGGTGAGGTATCCTTCAATTTTTAACGGACCCCGATTGTCGGGATCGAGTTCGCACAAGGCGCGGGCGACGCCCAAGCGAATCGATTCGGCTTGTCCGGTCAGGCCGCCCCCGTGGGCGTTGACGAGAATGTCGTATTCGTTTTCCAAGCCGAGGGTTTCGAGGGGGGCTTTGGCGGCGGAGATATAGGCGGGATTGAATTGCAGGTATTCTTCTCCCGGAGATTTGTTGATTTTGAGTTGACCCGTCCCGGGAACTAAGCGCACGCGGGCGATCGAAGATTTCCGGCGGCCCGTTCCCCAGTAAACGGCTTGATTGCTGCGATCGGTTCGTTGCATTACGCTTTTCCTCCTGGAATGGTTTCGATCTCTAAGGTTTCGGGTTGTTGGGCTTGGTGGGGATGGTTCGGTCCGGCGTACACTTTGAGTTTGGTAAACAGTTTCCGGCCCAGGGCGTTTTTGGGCAGCATTCCCCGGATAGCTTGTTCGACGATCCGTTCGGGCAGGCGGTTTTGCAGGTGGGCGAAGGTTTCGGTTTTCATCCCACCGGGACGGCCCGAATGGCGGCGGTAAAGTTTTTGGCTGCGTTTTTTACCCGTGACTTGGATTTTTTCGGCGTTGACGACGATCACGAAGTCGCCCGTATCCATGTGAGGGGTGTAGGTGGGTTTGTTTTTCCCTCTGAGGATTTTGGCGATTTCGCTGGCCAAGCGCCCCAAACGCTGGTTTTCAGCATCGATGACGTACCATTTGGGGTCTAGGGAATCGACGGGAGGGACGTATGTTTTATTCATGGTCGGTTAGTCGGTAGGTGAGTTACTCGCGATCGCGGTTTCCGGTCGAGCGCTCCCGACGGGGGAGACTGCAGGGGGGTCGAAATGGTATTTGGGCAGGGTGCGGTCCCAAATTTCCCGTGGAAAGGGAAAGTCCGGGTAGCCGACGCCCAACAAGCACAAGCCTTGGGGAGGGGCGGCATATTTGACGCGCTCCCGGCGCTCGTTTCGCCAAATCTCGGCAAACTCGCTTGTGGACAGGGTTCCGCGCCCCACTTTGACGAGCATTCCCACGAGCAGCCGCATCATGCCGTAGAGGAAGGCGTTGGCTTGTACTTCGATGTAAACCAGAGGGCCGTCGCGATCGCAGTGGGCTTCGTGAACGTCCACCCAGGAATGAGAACGGCTGGAGTTGGCGCGATGGAACGCTGCCAGATGGTGGGTGCCGAGTAAGGGGTCGAGGGCTTCTTGGATGCGATCGACGTCGAGAGGGGCGTGATAGTAGTGCCAAGAAACCGGAGCGACGAATAGGTTCGGACGAGCGCCTGTATATAAAGTATACCTATATCGCCGCCAAGTTGCGGAAAATCGCGCGTGCCAGTTGTCGGCGACGGCTGCGGAAGCGCGAATGACGATATCTTCCGGCAGCCATTTGTTGAGAATCGCGGCCCACCTCTGGGGGGGGATCGGCGTGCTGGCTTCAAAGTGGGCGACTTGAGCGGCAGCATGAACTCCGGTGTCGGTTCTCCCGGCGGCGTGGACGGTGACCGAGTGCTGGAGAACGTTTGACAACGCGGTCTCGATTTCTGCTTGTACGGTGCGGCGATCGGGTTGCCGTTGCCACCCGTAGAAATGAGTCCCTAAGTATTGAATCACCAAAGCGATTCTCTGTTTGTCCTTTGCCTGCACGGCCTGGTTCATGATTTCGGCTGAGTTTCGGTGCAACTCCACGGTTCGACGGTGGGGGACAAAGGACGGCGATCGCGCAATTTTCGCAGCAAGGGGAATTAGACTAATTCGATAATCGCCATTTCGGCATTATCGCCCCGTCGGTTGACGGTGCGGATGATGCGGGTGTAGCCCCCGTTACGATTGCCGTAACGCGCTTCCACTTGCTCGAACAAGGCGTGTACGAGTTGCTTATCGTACACGTAACCGAGGGCCCGACGTCGAGCAGCTAAGGTTCCTTGTTTGGCCAAGGTGATAATTCTTTCGACTTCCGAGCGCACGGCTTTGGCCCGCACTTTCGTCGTCGTAATCCGACCGTGACGGATCAATTCGGTGGTCAGCGATCGCAGTAAAGCTCGACGCTGATCGGCGGGTTTGCTCAGTTGAGGTACACGACAACGGTGACGCATAATGAATTATTTACTATCAATTTTCAAGGAGCGAAAATCTAGCTCGAAACGTGCCGCGAAGCTTTAATAAAGTGCAACGCGACGCGAAGCCGGGTTCGCACTTTACACCGAGCGCTTCGGCGACGCTTAGCTCGGTTTGGCTGTTTTTTCTTGAGGTAAGGTAATGCCCAAGCGTTTTTGTAGGGCTTCAATCACTTCTTCCGCAGACTTCTGACCGAAGTTTTTAATCTCAAGTAAGTCTTCTTGAGAGTAGTCGAGTAAGTCGGCGACGGAGTTAATTTGAGCGCGCTTGAGACAGTTGTACGCCCTTACGGATAACTGCAACTCTTCGATGGGAATTTGGCTGGTCGGATCGGTATCCTCCGTCGATTCGTCAACCATCGACTCTAAGGTAATATCTTTGAGCGGGACGAACAGATCGACGAGAATGCTGGCCGCTTGGCTGAGTGACTCTTGCGGGGTCACCGAACCGTTGGTCCAGATTTCTACAATCAATCGGTCTTTTTCCAAAGATCCACCGACGCGAGCGTCTTCTACGGTGTAGTTCACTTTACGAACGGGCATGAACACCGCGTCAATTTGGAGGAAGTCCAAAGCGGTCGCGTCGTCGCGGACTCGTTCGACGGAACGATATCCTTTCCCTTTCTCGATCCGAAATTCCATTTCTAGGGTTGCCCCTTCGGAAAGGGTGGCCACGTATTGATTGGGATCGACGATCTCGACTTCAGAAGGCAGGTCGAACTGCCCCGCCAGAACGGTAGCCGGGCCTTGGACGAGCAATCGACCGATTTGCGGTTGAGAGGAATAGCTTTTGAGGACTATTTCCTTCATATTCAACAAAATTTCGAGAACGTCTTCCCGCACGCCCTCGATGGTCGCAAATTCGTGATTCACGCCCGCAATCCGGACTGCCGTAATTGCGGTTCCTTCCAAGTTAGACAAGAGAACGCGCCGCAGCGCGTTGCCTAAAGTGGTGCCTTGACCTCGTTCTAACGGCTCCAATACAAATTTGCCGTATTGACCTTGGTCTTTTTCGGTGTTGGATTCTACACACTCAATCTGAAACTGCGCCACGGAGTGACCTCCCTTCTCCTCGATCGCTAGAAGGCCAATCAAAGCCTCCCTCGTTTACTGCTGACTAGATCCCCCGATCGAACAGGACTGAGGGAACTCGAAACCATTTGACCGCCATGTGGGGTGAGTCAAAATGGCGAGCCTCGTATCTGGGGGCAGTTGTTGGCGATCGTTTTCGTTCGCTCCAAACCCTTGTTTTCCGATTCAAGATACCTGTGCTCTCAGCCCTGCGTCATTCCTATGCGTTAGACCCGACGGCGTTTTGGCGGACGGCAGCCGTTGTGAGGAATGGGGGTGATGTCCCGAATCAGGGTGATTTCCAAACCAGCAGCTTGCAGTGCGCGAATCGCGGTTTCTCTACCGGATCCCGGACCGCTCACCATGACTTCAATTTGCCGCATTCCTTGGTCGGTTGCCCGACGGGCCGCATTTTCGGCGGCGGTTTGAGCGGCGAAGGGGGTGCCTTTTTTGGCCCCTTTAAAGCCGCTCGATCCGGCTGAAGCCCAGGAGATCACTTCGCCATTGGGATCGGCGATCGTGACGATCGTGTTGTTGAACGTAGACTGAATGTATCCAATCCCGTTGGGTACATTCCGCTTTTGCTTGCGTGCTCCAGTTTTTTTGTTGGGTTGTCGCGCCATATCGGTCTCTTAGACGGAGTGGTTAATTGAATGCTCGGAGCGGTCGGCTTTGACATGAGATTCGACACAGCCCACCGATACCTGTCAAACAGATTATTTCTTGCCAGGGGCTTTCTTTTTCCCGGCAACGGTTCGACGGGCGCCCCGGCGGGTTCTGGCATTGGTGCGGGTTCGCTGTCCGCGAACGGGTAGACCCATGCGATGGCGGCGTCCTCGGTAGGTGCCGATGTCCATCAGGCGTTTGATGTTCATCGTCTCCCAACGCCGCAGGTCCCCTTCGACCTGATAGTTGGTTTCTACCGCTTCTCTGAGGGCGGCTACGTCGGCATCGCTGAGGTCTTTGACGCGGGTGTCGGGGTTGACACCTGTCTTGGCGATAATTTCTTTGGCTCTCGTCGGCCCAATTCCGTAGATGTAACGCAGACCTATTTCAACTCGTTTGTCACGAGGTAGATCTACTCCGGCAATCCTTGCCACGCTTGTTTACTCCCTTTTCCGTGTTGCTAATCTGAAGGTGCTTCTGTCGAACGATCGCGTCCGCCAGAGGCGCGCTGCACGCCGAGGCAGCGAATCGACCCGGGTTCGCCCGGGAGTTGGAGGTCAACCCAACGGTGCTGACCGATGGGGTTAACCTTGACGTTGCTTGTGTTTCGGGTTAGAACAAATGACCATTACCCGACCGCGCCGACGGATGACGCGGCATTTTTCGCACATTTTCTTGACAGAGGCTCTAACTTTCATGCCGATTTGAGCAGCGCTACAAACTTCATATTATATCAATTTTTCTGCAAGCTGACAAAATGAGTGGGCTTTAATATTCATCGCTGGCGGCTGGAGGGGTTTATTTTTTCCGCAATCGGTACGTAATTCGACCTTTGGTTAAGTCGTAAGGGGTCAGTTCGACTTTGACGCGATCGCCGGGTAGAATTTTGATATAGTTCCGCCGAATTTTACCGGAAATATGGGCGAGAACGTTAAATCCGTTGTCGAGATCGACGCGGAACATGGCGTTAGGCAGGGATTCGGTCACCGTACCTTCCATTTCGATCAGATCTTGCTTAGCCAAGTGACTTTTACCTCGTTCGTGCTACAACTTTAAAAAATAGAAGTCTATTTCTCAGGGGCGAACCCGGGTTCAGAGTCGCCGGGGGCGCCGTTCGGCTGCGACTTCTTAACAGATCTTAGCAAAAAGACCTGGCGACGCGGTTGCGATTCCCCGGGGGAGTTACGCCAGCGATCGCCAACTCCGACGGAGATGGGAGCTGGGTAAACCCCGAGGGGAAAGCCCCAGGTCGAAGGGTGCCGAGCGCCTAAGACAGGACGGCTTGTTTGAGAGATTCCGTGACCGCTTCGACGTCGCGATCGCCGTCGAGAGACACGAGCAGGTCGTGCTGGCTGTAATACTCGATCACCGGAGCGGTTTGCTCGCGGTAGACTTCCAAACGGCGGCGAATCGTTTCCTCATTGTCATCTTGGCGACCGCGACCCAACAACCGTTCAACTAAAATCGAGTCGGGAACGTCCAAATTGACAGCGCAATCGCATTCCTGGTGAATGTCTGCGAGCAGCTTGTCTAAAAAATCGGCCTGAGCGACATTGCGAGGGAAGCCGTCGAGGATCCACCCATTTTGGGCATCTTCTTCGGCGAGGCGATCGCGAACCATATCGAGTAACAGGTCGTCCGGGACTAATTCGCCGCGATCCATATATCCTTTCGCTCGATTGCCCAACTCCGTTTGGCGGGCGACCGCGTCGCGCAACAGATCCCCCGTAGAAATATGGGGAATCTTGCAAAAATCCGCCAATTGTTTGGCTTGCGTACCTTTACCCGCTCCCGGCGGGCCTAAAAAAATTAATCGGGTCACTATTGTTTCACCATTCCTTCATAGCGTTGCGAAATGACGTAAGTTTGGATTTGTTTGGCCGTATCGATCGCCACGCCGACTAGAATGAGCAGAGAGGTCGCCCCCAACCCTTGAAACGTCGGAACCCGGGTGGCACTTTCCACGGCAGTCGGCACGATCGCCACCAAACCGAGGAAGACTGCCCCTAAAAAAGTCAACCGATTGAGCACCCGTTCTACATACTCGCTCGTCGCCCGTCCGGGGCGGATTCCAGGAATACTCGCTCCCATTTTCTTCAAATTCTGAGCCATATCCACGGGGTTGATAATCAACGAGGCGTAGAAATAGCTGAAAAACAAAATCAAGAGCAGGTAAAAAGCAACGTACAGCCAAGGAGTCGGACCGCTCGGGCTGAGATATTGAGCGACGGAGATGAAAATGTTGTTATTGGTAAATTGCGCTAAAGAACCGGGCAGAATTAACACCGCCGAGGCAAAGATAATCGGCATGACGCCGCCTTGGTTCAAGCGTAAGGGGAGGTAGCTGGTGCGTTCCCGATAGAGCTTGCGACCGACTTGACGGCGGGCGGAGATAATGGGAATGCGTCGGCTTCCTTCTTGTACGAAGACGATGCCGACGATCGTGATCAAAAAGACGAGCAGCAAGATAATGACCCGACCGATGATGTCGCGATCGCCACTCTGGGCCAGGGCTACCGTATCTCCGAGAGATTTCGGCAACACCGCCACAATATTGATAAAAATCAATAAAGACGCGCCGTTCCCCACGCCCCGTTCGGTAATCGACTCCGACACCCACATGACGAACATCGAGCCTGCAGTGAGGGCGAGAGCGGTTTCGGCGTAAAACAAAAAGCCGGGATTGGGTGTTTCGGCGAAAGCGCTCACCCAAATGGCAATCCCCGTACTTTGGAGCAACGCCCACGCCAGGGCGACGTAACGGGTGATTTGAGAAATTTTCCGCCGTCCGGCTTCCCCTTCATTTTTTTGCAAGTCTTCGAGACTCGGAAGGGCCGCAGTCAATAACTGCATGATAATGGAGGCGTTAATGTAAGGTAGGATCCCCAGGGCAAAAATCCCCAAGGCTCGCAACCCCCCACCAGAAAACAGATCTAAAAAACCGATCAGGGGACTGTCGCTGATGTTGTTTTGGAAGGCTTGGCGATCGATGCCCGGTACGGGGATCCAGACGCCCAAACGAACCAAAACCAGCATACCAATGGTCAGAAGCAGCCGACCTCGAAGGCCAGCTGCTTGAGCCATCTGCATGAAAGTCTCCTGAGGGGTTGGCGCTTTGTCTCGACTAACGACCATTAAGGAGTACCTCTACGTAATAGTTGCAGCGGCGTATCAATCAAAGTGAAAGCGACGGGCGCTTTTTAACTTTCCGCTTTGGCGCTGGCATCTAGCACGTGACAACTCCCACCAACTGCCTCGATTTTGCGGCGGGCATTGGCGGTAAAGGCAGCCGCTTTCACCGTGAGAGCCACGTTGAGTTCGCCGTCGCCTAGGATTTTGAGCGGCCCGTCGTCGGTTGTCACGAGACCGTTTTCTAACAAGGAAGCTAAGGTGACTTCGCTGTTGGCGGCTAAAGATGCCAACTGGCCTACGTTAATCGTAGTGTAATGTTTGCGATTGATGACCGTAAAGTGCTTGAGTTTCGGCAACCGACGGTATAGAGGCAGTTGTCCGCCTTCAAAACCGGGACGGGTACTGCCGCCGGAACGAGATTTCTGCCCGCGCATTCCCTTGCCGCAACTGGCGCCTTGACCTGCAGAAATGCCCCGACCTAAGCGACGCCGCCGCTTTTTAGACCCCTTTTGGGGTACAGCATCATTTAATCTCATAATTTTCTACCTGACGATCTCTACAAGGGTGTCTGGCGAACGACTCTAGGGGTGAATGCTTTGGAGGAATGTAGTTCGGACTCCAAGGCTCTAAGCGTAAAGTTTTTCAATAGCAATGCCGCGTTCTTCGGCCACTTCGGAGAAGCGGCGCAGACTGGCGAGGGCGTTAATGGCTGCCCGGGCGTTGTTGAGCGGGTTGCTCGAACCGAGCTGTTTGGCCAAGATGTTACGCACGCCTGCGAGTTCGAGGACGGTACGCACGGCGCCCCCGGCAATTACCCCGGTCCCTGGGGCGGCGGGTCTCATGATCACTTTGGCGCCACCCCCTTGACCTTGAGTGGGGTGCGGAATGGAGTTGGCGCGGTTCATGGGAACTTCGACCAGGTGCTTTTTGGCGTCGGCTACGCCTTTTTTGACGGCACTGATGACGTCTCCGGCTTTACCGACGCCGACGCCGACTTGGCCGCGTTCGTTACCGACGACGACAATGGCACGGAAGCTGAGTTTTTTACCGCCTTTAACGACTTTGGTGACGCGGCGGATCTGGACGACCCGCTCTTGCCAATCCGTGTCTTTGTCACGATTGCGATTAGTTTTTTTGCGACGATCCGCCATGATTTTTTTTCCTTTGTCCTTCGTCTGTGGTTCGCTCCCTCGGGGGGATGAGAGAAGGGCTGATGGTTGGCAAAAGACCCTTCTAGCCAGGGGTCGCTCTTGCGGACTTCGTGCCTTCGCCCCACGGGGGTGGAGAGGGAGGCTTGCCGCCGCTCGCGCTTCTGGAGAGTGGCGCTCGCGTGCGGACGGTAGGCGACGATCGCCTAGAAGTCCAGCCCAGCTTCCCGCGCGGCTTCGGCTAAAGATTTGACCCGTCCGTGGTAGAGGTTGCCGCCGCGATCGAAAACGACCTTTTGGATGCCTTGTTCTACGGCGCGCTGGGCGACGAGTTTGCCCACGGCGGCAGAAGCTTCACAGGTGGCACCGGATTTCAAAGTCTCTTTGAGTGCGGGATCCAAGGTCGAGGCGGCAGCCAAGGTGTGATGCTTGGTATCGTCGATCACTTGAGCGTAAATATGTTGGTTGGATCGAAAGATGACTAAGCGAGGCCGTTCGGAGGTGCCCGATACCTTGCGACGTACCCGGCGATGCCGACGCCGGATCGATTCTTTTCGAGTCAGCTTCATAGTCTATTTTTTCCCTGCTTTCCCAGCTTTACGTCTGACTTGCTCGCCTGCATAGCGAATGCCTTTACCTTTGTAAGGTTCGGGGGGACGAACATCGCGAATCTTGGCGGCGGTGTTGCCGACGACTTCTTTGTCGATGCCGCTCACGATGACTTCGGTGTTGTTTTCGACCTGCACGTTAATCCCTTCTGGAGGATTGATTTCAACAGGTTTGCTGTAGCCGACGTTGAGAATTAAGTTGCGACCTTGGACTTGGGCGCGGTAACCGACGCCTTGGATTTGCAGGCGCTTTTGGAATCCTTGAGAAACGCCTTCGACCATGTTGGCGACTAAGGTTCGGCTCAGTCCGTGTCGTTGTCTGGCGACGCGGGATTCGTCCCGTCTTTTAACGCTGACGGTTTCGCCGTCGAGTTCGACGATCACTTCGGCGGGAAGGACTCTAGAGAGTTGGCCTTTGGGGCCTTTGACCGAGACTTGTTGCCCGTCAACGGCGATTTCTACTTTATTGGGAATTTGGATGGGGCGCTTGCCAATTCGCGACATAACAATGCTCCTTTGTCATTTGTCTTGGGTCTGGGATGGATCGCGCTGGGGCGATCGCCGATCCGGTTGAAATCGAGAGTCACCGACGGACTCGCCGATTACCAGACATAACAAAGCACTTCCCCACCAATGCCCTTGTGACGGGCTTCTCTATCGGTCATGATTCCCGAGGACGTCGAGACGATCGCAATACCAATACCGCCTAAAACTCGGGGGAGTTCTTTCCGGTTGGAGTACACTCTCAATCCGGGTTTGCTCACTCGTTTTAACGCCGTGATAATCGGCTGTCGGTTTTTCCCTTTGTATTTCAAAGAGATCGCCAGCATTTTTTTGATGCCTTCGCCAGTCTCTTCGTAGTCGCCAATAAAGCCTTCGGCTTTGAGCACTTCGGCGATCGCGCGAGTCATGCGAGTCGATGGAACTTGCGTGGTTTGATGCCGCGCCAGACTGGCATTGCGGATGCGCGTCAGCATGTCTGCAATTGTATCGTTTGCCGCCATTATTTCCTCCTTAATACCTTGCTAGCGATTCCAGAACGGCATACCCATTTCTTTGAGCAAGGCGCGGCCCTCTTCGTCTGTGTTTGCGGTGGTGACGATCGTAATGTCCATCCCACGGATTTGATCGATGCCGTCGTAGTCGATTTCCGGAAAGATCAATTGCTCTCGCAAACCCAAGGTGTAATTTCCGCGACCGTCAAAGCTTTTGGGACTCACTCCACGAAAGTCGCGGATCCGAGGCAGAGCCAGATTGATGAGGCGGGTCAGGAAGGAATACATGCGATCCCCTCGGAGGGTGACCATCACGCCTACGGGCATTCCTTGGCGGAGCTTGAACCCGGCGATCGCCTTTTTCGCGCGGGTGACGACGGGTTTTTGTCCGGTAATGGTAGCGATTTCATTAATCGAGGATTCGAGCGCTTTCGCATTTTGCGACGCTTCACCCAACCCTCGGTTAACCGTAACCTTTACGAGTTTGGGAACCTGATGGATATTCTCATAGTTGAATTGTTCCATCAGCTTGGGAACGATCGTTTCTTGATAGAGAGATTTGAGTGATTGTGTCATGACAGACTACATCCTAGTTCCCTGGTCTTGGTCAGGGAATTGATACGAGGGATTACGTGCCAGATTGGGCAGCTTGGCCGATTGATGCTTGGCCGATAACTTCCGAAAAAGAGGCGGGAAATCAATCGATAATTTCCCCAGTTTTCTTGAGCATGCGGACTTTTTTACCTTCGTCGTTGAAGGTGTAGCAAATCCGACTGGCCACCTCTTTTTTAGTGGAATACAGCATCACGTTGGAGCTGTGGATGGGAGCTTCAAAGGTTTCGATCCGACCGGATTCTCCCTCTTGGCGGGGTTTGACGTGGCGGGTACGAACGTTCACTCCTTGGACGATCACCTTGCTGGTCTTGGGAATAGCTTTGAGAATTTCGCCGACTTTCCCTTTATCTCGACCTGCAATCACTTGCACGGTGTCGCCTTGTTTGACGTGCATTTTGTAGCTGGCGGACGGTTTGCCTTTGCTACTTTTATATTTAGGCATCAGAGTACCTCCGGAGCTAAGGACACAATTTTGGTGAAGTTTTTATCGCGCAGTTCGCGAGCCACCGGACCAAATACCCGGGTTCCTCTAGGATTGCCATCTTGGTTGATGATGACTGCCGCGTTGTCGTCAAAGCGAATACTCATGCCACTTTCGCGGCGCAAGCCTTTGCGAGTCCTTACGATCACGGCACGCACGATATCGGACTTTTTGATGGCCATGTTGGGGATGGCATCTTTGACGACGGCGATCACGATGTCGCCAACACCTGCATAACGACGGTTGCCTCCTAAGACGCGAATGCATTGCAAGCGCTTTGCACCGCTATTATCGGCAACATTGAGCATCGATTCTTGTTGAATCACGTTCCCTACTCCCTTTTGCTTAGACCTCGGCGGCGCTCGTGAGAATCTCGATGACTTTCCAGCGTTTGGTACGGCTGAGGGGGCGAGTTTCCTGGATGCGGACGCGATCGCCCTCTTTACACTGATTGTCTTCGTCGTGCGCTTTATACCGCTTCGTTTGAACGACGATTTTTCCGTACTTGGAGTGGGCGGCACGGTTTTCAACGGCAACGACGACGGTTTTATTCATCTTGTCGCTGACGACGACGCCGACTCTTTCTTTTACTGCCATGTGACCCTACTCTTATTCTGCTTGTGACTCGGTCGTTGACGAAGCTTCGGAAGAAGACGCGGCCTGTCTTTGTCTCTCACCTTCTACCGTCAGCATTTGCGCCAACTTGTGTTTGAGATGTTTGAAGTGATGGGTGCCTTCTAGTTGGCCCGTGGCTTTCTTGAGACGCAACTGGAACAGCTCGCGCTTGACCGATGCAATCTCTTCAGCCAAAGCTTCATCACTGAGTTCTCTGACCTCAGAAATCTTGGGAAAAGACATGATTTACGATTGCTCCCCTTCGCGCGAGATGAACTTCGTCTTAATCGGCAGCTTGTTAGCCGCCAAGCGCATGGCTTCCCGGGCGGTGGCTTCGGGAACCCCACCGATCTCAAACAGAATGCGACCGGGTTTGACGACCGCCACCCAATATTCCGGGGATCCTTTTCCGGAACCCATCCGGGTTTCTGCCGGACGCATGGTCACGGGTTTGTCGGGGAAAACGCGAATCCAGATTTTCCCACCCCGGCGGATGTAGCGGGTCATGGCCCGACGTCCGGCCTCGATTTGACGCGAGGTAATCCAGGCTGGCTCGGTCGATTGCAGGGCAAAATCGCCAAAATTAATTTTGTTGCCTCGGGTAGCCAGACCCCTCATCCGCCCGCGTTGTTGTTTGCGGAATTTCGTTCTTCTAGGACTTAACATGATTGCTTTTTTGTCCTTATTTGCTTACGGTTGGCTCTTGAATGGCAAAAGGTTGCCTGTCGCTCGTCGATCGTCGCTACGATTCAACCGTTAGGAATCGTTCGAGCGGTCTTCAAATTGCTGGCGGCGTCTTTGTTGACGGCGGCGGGGTTGGCCGACGGCGGGGTTGGGGATTTCTTCTTGTCCGGGAATAATTTCTCCCTTGAAGATCCACACTTTGACGCCGAGGATGCCGTAAATCGTCCGAGCGGTGCGGTAGGAATAATCGATATCCGCGCGCAGGGTATGCAGGGGAACTCGACCTTCGCGGGTCCATTCGGTGCGGGCGATTTCGGCGCCGTTGAGCCGACCGCTCACTTGGACTTTAATGCCTTCAACGCCTGCTTTTTGAGCGCGCTGGATCGCTTGGCGGACGACGCGACGGAAGGAAACCCGCCGTTCGAGTTGGCTGGCGATGTACTCGGCGATCAAGGTGGCGTCGGCATCGACGCGGGCGACTTCGACGACGTTGATGCGAATCTGGCGGTTGCTGCCGCCGAGCAGGTCTTGGAGTCCGGTTCGCAAGGATTCGATTCCGGTGCCGCCGCGACCGACGACGACGCCGGGACGGGCGGTGCGAACTTCTAAATCGATTTGATCGGCTTTGCGTTCGATGCGAACTTCAGAAATGCCCGCGTTGCTGAGGGTTTTGCGGACGTATTCGCGAATCTCGTAATCCTCTTGGAGGATTTCGGGATAGCGCTTGCTGTCGGCAAACCAACGAGAGCGATGCTCTTGGGTTACACCGATGCGAAAGCCTATTGGATGAATTTTTTGTCCCACAGATGTGCGTCCTCTAGAAATTCACTGATTAGGTGCGGCGACTTCCCGGCTGGGGTCGCTTTAGTTGTCGCTTTGTTCGGGAGCGACGGCGACGGTAATGTGACAGGTGGGTTTGCGAATCATGTAGGCGCGGCCTTGAGCGCGAGGGCGGTAGCGTTTCAAGCTCGGGCCTTGGTCGGCAAATGCTGTCGAAACCATTAACGTTGCCGGATCTAAGCCCTCGTTATGTTCGGCGTTGGCGGCTGCCGATCGCAGAGTTTTGCGGATCGGGTCGCAGGCGCGATAGGGCATGAATTCGAGCAAGATCAGGGCTTCGCGATAGGAACGACCGCGAATTTGATCGAGGACGCGACGTACCTTGTAGGGAGACATGGGAACGTAGCGCGCGATCGCTTTGACTTCTTGGGTGGTATCAATCGCCATACTTTTCTCCTGTGTCCTTGGCCTGGGGCTGTTCGTCCCGGACTCCCTACACGAGGTCGGGAGGGGAGGACGCTCAACCGTTTAGTTAGCGGCGGGACTTTTTATCACTTTTTGCATGTCCCCGGAAGGTTCGGGTCGGCGCAAATTCGCCTAATTTATGTCCGACCATTTGTTCGCTGATGTAAATAGGAACGTGCTGGCGTCCGTTGTGAACGGCGATCGTATGCCCCACCATTTGAGGAATGATCGTCGAAGCGCGCGACCAAGTTTTGATCACTTGCTTTTCGCCTTTATCATTCAAAATTTCAACCTTTCGCAGCAAATGGTCGGCGACGAAAGGACCTTTTTTAAGAGAACGACCCATAGTTTTAGAACGGTTGCGGCTGAATGACTGATAGAGTTCCCGATTCGGACTGACCCCGGAAAGTTGGCCTGGGCGACCTGCTCGACCCTCTGTAAGGGGCGATCGGGGTCGGTCTGACCCGTGAGCTTAGGAATCGCGACCGCCTTTACCCCGTTTCGAGGAACGACGGCGGCGGCGGACGATGTAAGCGTCGCTGAGCTTGCGTTTCTTGCGGGTTTTGGCACCCAATGCGGGTTTACCCCAAGGAGTAACCGGGCCACTTCTGCCGATCGGGGCGCGCCCTTCCCCACCACCGTGGGGGTGATCGACGGGGTTCATCACGCTGCCTCGGACTTGCGGGCGACGGCCTTTCCAGCGCGTCCGTCCGGCTTTACCGAGACTGATATTGCGGTGGTCGGCATTGCCGACTTGGCCGATGGTGGCGTAGCATTCGCGACGGATCAGGCGAACTTCCGTGGAAGGTAACTTGAGGGTGACGAAGTTGCCTTCTTTGGCCACGACTTGGGCGCTGGTTCCGGCAGCACGGACGATCTGACCGCCTTTTCCGGGAACGAGTTCGACGTTGTGAACGCTGGTGCCGAGGGGAATGTTGGCCAGGGGTAAGGCGTTCCCGACTTCGAGGGGAGATTCGGATCCGGCGATCACTTCGCTGCCGACTTGCAGGCCGTTGGGATGCAAGATGTAGCGTTTTTCGCCGTCTCGGTAATGCAGCAGGGCAATGCGAGCATTGCGGTTGGGATCGTATTCGATCTGCGCTACTTTGGCCGGGATATCCCGCTTGTCGCGCCGGAAGTCGATAATTCTATAGAGACGTTTGTGACCGCCCCCACGATGCCGACAGGTGATGACGCCTCGGTTGTTGCGGCCTTTTTTGCGGTGCTTGGAGGTCGTCAGGGACTTTTCGGGGTCGTTGCGGGTGACTTCCGCAAAGTCCGAAACGCTGTGTTGGCGGGTGCTTGGAGTGTATGGCCGATAAGAACGGATGCCCATAGCTTAGATTCTCGGTAACAGTGGTCGTTGGCGTGAGTTTCCCGGTCTGATGCCGATCGCCCGGGGCGTTCCCGGGTTGGACTCAAGGGAGCGAGCCGATCTCTACACTTCGGGGAAGAAGACGGGTTGCAACGAATCTTCGGGGGCTAAGGTGACGATCGCCCGTTTGTAGTGAGCTTTGTAGCCGACAAATCGACCGACTCTACGCTTTTTCGGGGGCAGGTGTTGGGTGTTGACGCTCGTGACTTTAACGTCGAACAAATATTCGATCGCCGCCTTGATTTCAGGTTTGGTCGCTTTGGGCACGACGTCAAACATGTATTTGTTCTGCTCCATCAAAATCGTTGCTTTTTCGCTGAGAATCGGACGGAGGATCAGATCGGCGAGATCGCGAGTTTCATGTTTAGTCACTGTAAACCTCCTGAATTTTCTCTAGACCCGCCGGGGTGATGACGATCTTGTCAGCTAAAAGCAGGTCGTAAACATTTAATTTGTCAGCGCCGACCATGCGGATTGTGGGGACGTTGCGCGCGGATAAATAAATGTTTTGCTCGCGTTCGCACAAGATCAGCAGGACTTTTTCGCCGGGTTCCACTCCCCAACGATTCAGGGCGCCCATTAACTCTTTGGTTTTGGGTCGCGACAGTTTGCTGCCAAAATCTTCGACGACGACCAATGCTTCGGCCCGACTCATCAGCGCCGTTCTCAGGGCGAGTCGCCGTTCTTTACGGTTCATTTTGATGCGGTAATCTCTCGGTTTGGGGCCGAAGATGACACCGCCGCCCCGCCATAAGGGCGATCGGATCGAACCCGCGCGGGCGCGTCCGGTTCCTTTCTGACGCCAGGGTTTTCTACCCCCGCCTCTGACTTCCGATCGGGTTTTCGTGGAAGCCGTCCCCTGACGGGCGTTGCACATTTGACGGCGCACGGCCCGGTGGACGACGTGTGCTGCCGTTTCTTCTTTCGCTACCGCCAACTCGATGCTGGCTTCTCCGACTTGTTGGCCGTCCCAATTTTTGACTGTACAGTTAACCATGTCTTTCTATTCCCGTGTCTTATTGAACGTTGATGGGTCAGTTACATCTGAGGAGTCAGGCGAATCGTTCCTCTAGATTGCGGCGCAAGCAGCAGTGCTAACGCCTCTCCCTGACTCTCCGGTTACGCTCCCCCCACGATATTGGCGGGTTTGATGTTCAACAAAGCACCGGGTTTACCGGGAACTGCACCTTTAACCAGGATCAAGTTGCGCTCGGTATCGATGCGAACGACGGTCAACTTACGGATGGTTACCTGTTTGCCTCCGAGACGACCCGCCATGCGCTTGCCGGGATAAACCCGCCCGGGGGTGGTTCCCGCTCCGGTGGAACCGGGTAAGCGATGGTTTTTAGAACCGTGAGACATCGGTCCGCGTTTGAAGTTATGCCGTTTTTGATATCCGGCAAACCCCCGACCGATACTTTTCCCACTGACGTCCACCAGTTGACCCGGCTCGAAGTGTCCCACGTCTACCTGCTGGCCGAGCTCGAAGTCGCTCGGATCTTGGCGATACTCGCACAAGTGGCGCAGGGGAGGCGCGCTGGACTTGACCAGGTGGCCGAGTTCGGGTTTGTTGATGGCTTTGGTGGACACTTCGCCGTAACCGATTTGTACGGCTTCGTAGCCATCTGTTTCTTTGGTTTTGATTTGGGTCACCGTGCATGGCCCGGCTTGAATGACGGTTACGGGGATGGCTTTGCCATCTTCGTCAAACACTTGGGTCATGCCTAATTTAGTGCCGAGAATACCGACAGACACGGGTGTATGGTCTCTCCTACTTACGCACTACAGTACGATTGGATTCGCTCGGACTGGAGAGCCTGGGCAAATCCAATAGCTTCGATCGCAATTTGCACGCCAAACCTCCCGAGAACCCTTCTCCCGCTTCTTATGAGAGACCTCGGTCTCGAAGTGATTGACGGATTGAGTTGGCTGACGTCAAAACTCTCCGACGGGAGAGCCATTGCTCTATCGTTGCCTGTTGTCGCTGAGGACTTAAACCCAACGGCGTCTCGGTTGACGGGGTTGAATTTAGTATCCGTTGATGAGACCAAACGACAGGCTAGGGAAGACCTGCGCTCGAACTAAGGACGTCGGTTGCTTCGACGGCTTCGTCGCTCGGCCTTTCTGAACTTGCAGTAGCGCTGGGAAACGGTCGATCTCCCTTCACCGTTCGGGGAGCCGATCGCGCCTAGCCCGGACATCACCTCTACGAGAGAGGTTAGTTCTTTCAAGTCAGTAGCTTGGACTCATTTTTGGCGACAATTTAATACTATAGACAATCTGTTGACACTTGTCCAGACTCCCGAGCAATTTATTATTTCCGGGCGATCGCCCGAGGGCGCGGCGGGATGAATTCGATCGCCCGAAGGGGGAAGAGGAAGTTATACTTTTTGAAGCTTTTGCAGAAATTGAGCGGGTTGGGTTCGCCGCCCGAGCATTTCGGGCAGATGAAGACGGTGGCGGTATCAGTGCGACCCGATCGAGGAATCTTCCCCTCGACATTCTCAGCCAACCCGAGTGTGACGACTCACTCGACGAGCTCAACTCGCTCAAGCGCAAACCCTTATAGCAGCAGATCTTTGAGGACTAAAACTTTATGGCCTTGATTACCACAGGCAAGCCCTTAATGCGCGATCTGGAACAACACGGATCCCTAGCCCTCTACGTTCCTTTAGAAGGAGGATTCGAGGGGCGATATCAACGACGCCTGCGTGCGAGTGGCTACGACATGATGGCGATTACGGCGAGAGGACTCGGAGACGTGGCCATGTACCTGACCGGGGTTCACGGCGTCCGTCCGCCTCACTTGGGCAAAAAAGAAATCCGCACCTATTTCGTCCCGCCGATGGTCAGTTACAACCTCGAACACTTGAGCGCCAATTCCAAAGGCTTAGTGCTGTGGATACTCGAAGGGGGGATGCTGTCGCGCCAAGAAATCGAATATCTGACCAAGTTGCCGCAACTCGAACCCAAAGTGAAAGTCACTGTTGAAGTGGGTGGCGATCGCCAATTCCGGTGGACGCCCTTAACCGATCTGTTAGTCTCGGCCTAAATTGACCCGTCGATCGGAGTCGAATCCCCAAGCTCAGGCGCGTCCGGATGCGGCTGAGCCTTCCCTCTCTCACCAGATAGTTTAGGAGAAGCGATCGTGCTTGAAAATCGTGACTATACTCTAATTATCGACAAAAGCGGTAGTATGTCCGTGGCCGACCAACCGGGAAGCCAGACGCGCTGGCAAGCTGCCCAGGAATCCACTCTCGCTTTGGCGCGCAAATGTGAGGAGTTCGATCCCGACGGCATTACCGTTTATCTGTTTTCCAGCCGATTCAAACGCTACGATAACGTGACGTCGGCGAAAGTTTCGCAAGTTTTCCAGGAAAACGAACCGTCCGGACGCACCGATTTGGCGGGGGTTCTCGAAGACGCACTCAAAGATTATTTCAAACGTAAAGCGGCGGGACAGACCAAACCCAACGGCGAGACCTTTTTAGCGATCACCGACGGCGAACCGGACGATCGCAAAGCGGTCATGAAAGTTATCGTCGAAGCGTCGCGCCAGATCGATCGCGACGAAGAACTCGCGATTTCCTTTATCCAAGTAGGAAACGATCGCCAAGCCACGGAATTTCTCAAAGCACTCGACGACGCCTTGCAAGGGGCGGGGGCGAAATTCGATATTGTCGATACGGTGACGATCGACGATATGGGAGATATGACCCTGACCGAAGTGCTGATGAATGCGATCGTCGATTAATCCTCCAGCCGGGTTCGATTGGGCGGCGTCGCTACGTTTTCGACCCCGAATCGAACCCGGTCGGGCGCGCTTCGATGCGGTTTACCCCCCATCAAAACTCTGACCTGTTCGGTATTCGGGGCGATCGCCGGGGGGTGCCAACCGAACCCCAGCCAAATTAGACCATTGCCACAATAAGAATAATAGAGGAGGAAACATATCACATTATGCTAGAAAATCGCGATTACACTTTGATTATTGATAAAAGTGGCAGCATGATGACCGTCGATCGCCCGGGCGGTCCCAATCGCTGGCAAGCTGCACAAGAGTCTACCTTTGCCCTGGCGGCGAAATGCGAACAAATAGACCCGGACGGCATTACCGTTTACCTGTTTTCGAGCCGTTTCAAACGCTACGATAATGTCACTTCGGCCAAAGTTTCGCAAATTTTCCAAGAAAACGAACCGATGGGTCGCACGGACTTGGCGGGGGTACTCAAAGATGCGTTAGATAATTTCTTGGCGCGCAAACAGGCGGGACAGATCAAAGAAGGGGAAACGATCTTAGTGGTCACCGATGGCGAACCGGACGATCGCAAAGCGGTGATGAAAGTTATCGTCGAAGCATCTCGCCAACTCGATCGCGATGAAGAATTGGCGATTTCTTTAATTCAAGTCGGCGCCGACCCGAGTGCGACGCGGTTTTTAAAAGCGTTGGACGACGAATTAGAGGGGGTGGGAGCGAAATTCGATATTGTCGATACGATCGCGATCGACGACATGGAAGATCTGACCCTTTCGGAAGTCTTGCTTAACGCGATCTCCGATTAGGCGATCGCCGATGTAATTCGGTTTTATCATGGAAACTGGGGGTGAAATCGCCCCCAGTTGCGCGCCAAGACCCCGCCATGACTGACGAAATTGATAAGCTGCTGGCCAAAGTAAAAAGTGAGTACGACCCGAGTGGGCCGCCAGCAACGCCCGAAAGCACTCCTACACCTCCAAAACAGGAGGCTAAAGCTGCGAGTACGCCGCAAAATACGGGTTCGATCGACAACCTGCTCGCACAGATCGAGGTGGAGGGCAAAACCTCCGGGAGGGCGCCGACGGGTTGGCAAGGTTCCCCGAGTCAGAGCCGTTCCCCGCAAGGGTCGGGTTCGTTTGACGAGTTGCTGACGGGGGTCAAGGAAGAGTTTGAAGGGCGCGATCGCCTGGAACGAGAAGAACACGAACGCGCCGAACGGGAGCGTGCGGAGGAAGAACGACGGCGCCGGGAGCAACAGCGCCAAAAGGTAGCGAAAAAGGCGCAGGAGTGGTTAAAACAACTCGATCCGTATTCCGATGAGGGCTTTTGGTTCGGGCAGTTTGCCGAAGGGTATGCCTCGCGGCTGGAAGCGGCGATCGACTATCTCGAAGCCCTCGAACAAAAATCGGAGTGAAATCGGAGTGAAACCCCATCGGAAGGCGTAGCACGTGCCGTGCTGCTCTAGATTTGGGGGTTCCGGGAGGGGGCGATCGCTAGATATGGAGAAAACTCGGTAAATCGGGGGATCGAGGCGAACGGGAGGCGCTTGTCGAGACTGATGGGAATCTCAATTTTTACCTCCCAATTTTGCAAGAGTCGCATTAGCATATAGGGGTGATCCACGTTAACTCTCCTTTGAAGGCGCTCAGTCAAGGCCACTGGTTCAAACTGATCTGCGGTGCGAGTTTCGGACACCTTCCGGCGGTGCGAAATCTTGCTCTGGCTTATACCCTGGTGGGGGCTGACTGCATTGATGTTGCAGCCGATCCAGCCGTCATTGCGGCAGCCAAACAAGGCATTGAGGCGGCGCTAGAGGTCGCCGCAGCGCGAGGCGATCGCCTGGGGATCGGGGGAAACCTCCGTCGTCCTTTGTTGATGGCGAGTTTGAACGACGGCGAAGATCCGCATTTTAGAAAAGCTGAATTTAACCCGGCGATTTGTCCGTCGGATTGTCCGCGCCCGTGCGAGCGGATTTGTCCGGCGCGGGCGATCCGCTTCGAGTCGTCGCGATCCGGGGTGATTGACGAGCTGTGTTATGGCTGCGGGCGCTGTCTGCCCGTTTGTCCGATCGGCCAGATCGTCACCCGGTCCTACGTGGTGGCGCCGGGGACGATCGCCCAACTGATTCTCGACAGTGGGATCGACGCGATCGAAATTCATACCCAAGTCGGACGGTTGGAGGATTTCAAACGGCTGTGGGGGGCGATCGCGCCGAAAGTCAACCGACTGCAGGTGTTAGCGATTAGCTGCCCGGACGCTGAAGGGTCGATCGATTACCTGCGATCGCTGTACGCGGCGATCGCGCCACTTCCGTGTCCCCTGATTTGGCAAACCGACGGTCGCCCCATGAGTGGCGATATTGGCGCCGGAACCACCCACGCCGCCGTTAAATTTGCCCGCAAAGTGCTGGCGGCGGACTTACCGGGGTACGTGCAGCTCGCGGGGGGTACCAATCACCATACGGTCGCCAAACTCCAGCAAGAAGGCTTGTTGCGCACCACTTCCGGCGCCGATAAGCAAGCAATCGCCGGAATTGCCTACGGCAGCTACGCCCGCGCCTTACTCGCTCCCGTATTAGACCAACTCGAAATCGCCGACGGGACGCAGACCCCCGAAGTCATGCCGTTGGAACAGCAGCCCGATTTACTGCGCGAAGCGGTGAATTTAGCGGATTCCCTGGTTTCCCCACTCAAAATTCCTATACAATTACAAAATACTACAAACAACTACACTCCTGCGATCGATGCGACGATGACCCGGAAACCATCTGCTCCATTGGAGAGCTAACGACCGTTCCTTTATTTACTGCTCATTGACATCACTCAATCTATGGTGAAACCAGAGGGAATTGAACCCATCAACCCAAACAATCCAGCCGAATCGCCAGGGTCCATGGAGAACGTCGATTTAGGAAGGATGCAGATTACCGACGACCTCAATCAACTGCTCGACATTCTGCCCGAAAGCATTCGCACTCCCTTAGAACAGCAGGAGCAATTGGGCAGCTTGGTTGAGGTGGTCATGGATTTGGGTCGTATTCCGGAAGCGCGCTTTCCCGAAGGCGCCAAATATTTATCCGATCTCCCGGTCTCTCGCAACGATCTCAACTACTGCATCGCACGAGTCGGCGAATTCAGTGGCGACAACCGCGCCGGAATCGAACAAACCCTGCACCGGATTAGCGCCATGCGGAACCGCCAGGGAGAAATTATCGGCTTGACCTTGCGGGTGGGACGTGCGGTATTCGGCACGATCGGCACGATTCGCGATTTAGTCGAGCGGGGTCAGTCGATTTTGATGCTAGGACGCCCGGGAGTGGGAAAAACGACGGCCTTGCGCGAAATTGCGCGAGTTCTCGCCGACGATCTGCACAAACGGGTGGTGATTATCGATACGTCGAACGAAATTGCCGGGGACGGCGACATCCCCCATCCGGCGATCGGGCGATCGCGCCGGATGCAAGTGGCGACGCCGGAACAGCAACATAAGGTCATGATCGAGGCGGTGGAAAACCACATGCCGGAAGTGATCGTAATCGACGAAATCGGAACCGAACTCGAAGCCCTGGCGGCGCGCACGATCGCCGAACGCGGCGTGCAACTGGTGGGAACGGCCCACGGCAATCAAATCGAAAATTTAATCAAAAACCCGACCCTTTCCGACCTCGTGGGGGGCATCCAGTCGGTGACCTTGGGCGACGACGAAGCGCGACGGCGCGGGTCTCAGAAAACCGTACTCGAACGCAAGGCACCGCCGACGTTCGAGGTGGCGGTGGAAATGATCGAGCGTCAGCGCTGGGTCGTTCACGAGAATGTCGCGGAAACGGTGGATTGCTTGTTGCGCGGTCGCCAACCGACGCCGCAAATCCGCACGATTAGCGAAACCGGGAAGGTGACGATTACCCGCGAACTGCCCCAACCCCAAGGACTGCCCACAGTGGCGGCGCCTCCCTTTGGCGCTACCGGGTGGCGCGCGTCGGGCCAGATGAAGGCGCTGCCAATGCAAAATCGGGGCGATCGCCCGGGGCGCCGCGATCGCGAACTCGGCAGCGAACATAAATCGTTCGAGCAGATGCTCGAAGAATCGCTTTATTCGCAATCCTACCGAGGCGAAAGGTCCCGGGGGGTCGATGACGAGTTCGCGATGGGCGCAAGCGGGCCGAATGGCGAGGATTTACCGCTTCACGTTTACACTTACGCAGTCAGTCGCCACCAACTCGATCGCGTCATCCGGACGTTATCGTTACCCGTGGTGACGACGAAGGATATCGACGGCGCCGATGCCGTCTTGGCCCTGCGATCGCACGTCAAAAATCACTCGAAATTGCGCCAAATGGCGAAAAATCGCCAACTCCCGATCTATACGATTAAAGCCAGCAGCATTCCTCAAATTACTCACGCCCTCAAGCGATTGCTGCATATGGATGGGGATGCGCTGGAGGAAGTCACGGATTTGAGCTTGTTTTCGCAAAGTGGTAGCGAAGACGAGATCGAAGCCCTGGAAGAAGCGCGCTTGGCGGTCGAGCAAATCGTGCTACCGAAAGGACAACCCGTGGAATTGCTGCCACGATCGCCCAAAGTTCGCAAAATGCAGCACGAACTCGTCGAACATTATCGTCTGAAATCGTGCAGTTTCGGCGACGAACCCAACCGCCGCCTACGGATTTATCCGGCGTGAAGCCAATCGCTCGCGTTTCTCACTGTGCCAACAACTCACAAAAGCTCGTTACATAAGATAACGGGCTTTTGTTTGTGGGATTGACCGCCGGATGCGCTGATTTGAAGGAGACGATCGAGGTTAAAAATGGGGAGCAAAATTGCGATCGGGATTATGGGGCCGGGGTTGGGTGCGACGAAACTCGACTGCGATCGCGCCTACCGACTCGGCGCCGAGATCGCCCGCCACGGCTGGGTTTTGATTAGTGGAGGGCGCAACGTCGGCGTCATGGATGCGGCAAATCGGGGCGCCAAAAGCGCGGGAGGCTTGACCGTGGGGATTTTGCCGACGGACGATCGCTGGGGGGTTTCCGAGGCGGTGGATATCGCCATTCCAACGGGCATGGGAAGCGCCCGCAACAATATCAATGTCTTAGCCAGCGACGTGACGATCGCCTGCGGGATGGGTCCGGGGACGGCGTCGGAAATTGCCCTGGCGTTGAAAGCGAATAAAAAGGTAATTATACTTAACGACCGTCCCGAAAGTCAGCAATTTTTTCAAAGTTTGTCGCCGCAACGGGCGATCGTGGTCGATTCCGTGGAAGCGGCGATCGCGCAGGTACGGGCGATCGTCGATCGCTTCGAGTAAATCGGTTTATATACTTTTTGAATGCATGAAAAAATATTCATCAATTGCCCGATAAAAAACGATTCTCAAATTTAAATGAATTGCATTGAAAAAATATAATTAATGCATCGATCCCCGTCCGTTCCCAGAGCGGCGATCGGCCTCGGCGGGAGGCGATCGTAACTTTTTTCAAAAAATCTGTTATTTTTGCTATCTTTTGACCCGAATTATGTCACAGTAAGATTACAAATAAAAACTGAATTGGAGAAAATCCCTATGAATGCGGAAGAACTAGCGCGGGAAAAACTGGCAGAACAAAGACTCCAACAAGAACACCAACACGAATCGATGACCCGTCGCGCCACTCAAGAGATTCATCAATCCAGTCAAGGAAATACCGATGAAGAAGCGCGGGAATTGCTAGTCGAACAACGACGACACGAAGAACATCAGCACGAAACCATGAACGCTCGTGCAGTGAAGTAACTCGACGATCGCGATCGGAAAAAGCATGTAAAAAGCGGGCAAAATGTCCGCTTTTTCACTGTTTTAAGATCGGGGGTACGGTAAAAATACTTATTCTCCCCCTCAAATTTCTGTTAATTTTTCGCATTCCCGTTGGGTGACTTCGTGACGGTAGCGAAACATGTCCCGAAGTCGAGATTCGACCCACCAACCCAATAATAATTCGCTCCACCATCCCCCCGGAATTGCATATTCAATCGCGTCGGTGAGTCGAGTTTTCCCATTTTCCGCACTAAATTCGTGGCGGTGCATCCAAAATTCCATCGGTCCGCTTTGTTGTTCGTCCACAAACAGGCGGTGGGTTTCGCAGGCGGTATGACGTGCGACCCAGCGAACGGGAAACGGACCGAGAAAAATTAGAAATTCCGAGATCGACCCGACCTCCAACCCGCGATCGCGCCGCACGACCCGCACGGGCTGCCACGGAGGCGTTAAAATATCTAAAATATCGGGACGTTCGTGGAATTTCCAGACCGTCTCTACTGGAGCATTAATTAAAGATGAATACTCGAAATGCAGCATAACTGTAGTGTAAGTTTTATGGTTATGTTTTAGGGTTATGTTTCGGGTCGGTAGAACTTGTCAAACTTATCCGTTAACCCGAGGCGATCGCTCGTTCTCATATCAGCCAGAATCCCCCCCATTAACACCCTCCAATTAACAATTGCAATAAAACTCATAAACGGTTAACTTTCCGGTGCGCTATCGATCTCGATATCGAGGGTATCTTCATCGATACGAACATATAAAATATTCGGCTGACAGCAAACTTGACAGTCTTCTACATAAGATTGATGGGTTCCGGCGCTGAAGTCGATAAACGTCGCATTCGATTCGCCGCAGTACGCGCAACAATATTCGGCGGTATTGTCCATTTTTATAACAGTAGAGAGATCTTTTACCATTTTAACGGGTTAAAAGTCCTCAAAGGAATGAATGCGATCGCCGCTTGCATCCCCATCAACAACCGCACCGATGAGAAAAATTGTTACTCTGTAATCTTTCACCCTTGATTATTCGCGGTGGTGACTGTTAATCACAGGCTCTTCCTGTAGCAACTTATTCCCTTCGTAAATACTCAAGCTCAATCCGGTAACGATGTAAGTATAGTCCCCATTTTCGACGACATAACCCGTTCCTTCTTCCGTATAAGTGTACAACGGACCGATCGCTTCAGCTTCCGAACCTTTAGCGATTCCATAATACCAAATATCGTTATTGCTATCGTAGCAAAGGTGTATGAAAAAATTCTTCGTCTCAAAATATCCTTCCACTCTCATTTCGCGATTGCCACAAAATTGTCTAGCACGCCTTAGGGATTCTGAATCGATTTGTTTGTTTAGACTATTATACGGTTTTAAACTCGGTTCTACTCCACGAACCACAGAGGTTAAGGACAGCAAGGTAACAGAGCTGAGGAATAAAAGGATCCCAGATTTTGCAAGTTTCATCGCCTAATAAGGGGTCTGACCCTTCACGTAGATGACCCTTTCGTTGTAACACCTTCTTTTGAGAATGTCCATTATAGGAATTGAGGAGAAGATGACGATTGCGATCGGTTCTGGGATCGAGGACTTCGTGGATTGGATCGAACACATGACAGGTGAATTCAACTCGATCGAATCGTCAAATTTAAATATATATTACTCCTCTTTTATCTTCTTTGATCTTTCCCCTCGCCGCAGTTAAATTAGCGAACCTTTGTAGAAGCGGGAAAATAACGACTTGCTTCGTCGAGATGTTTTTTCAAGGTGGCTACAGGTAACGGACCGTCAAGATGATTCCAGGGGAGGATTTGGTTTAAATCCCAGTTCTCGCGAACGTAAAAGTCGAGGTCTGGGAGTTGTCCGTGCAATTCTTTAAATGCACGGCGATAACTCCCGAGAGAATCGCCATAATGACGGACTAATTCTAACAAGTGGGAGACGCGCCGATCGCCTCGCGAAATCAAGGCTTGAATCACGGACCAGTTATAACTTTCAGGACGAAAATCGATCTTTAACCGTCCCAATTCTTTTTGTAATGTCTTCAAGCGCTTTTTCGCCTCGGAGTTGACCCCAAACCATTGAAACGGCGTGTGCGCTTTAGGGACAAAGGTGCTGCATCCGAGGGTCAGTTGCAAACCCGGCGCGGCTTTTTTGAGCGATCGCATCATCTCGACCGTCGCTTCTAAATCTTCGGCTTCTTCTCCTGGAATTCCCGCCATTCCATAGAGTTTTAAGCCTTTCAATCCTCCTGCTTTGGCGTTAATGGCGGCGTCGATTATTTCCGAGTTTTCCAGTTTTTTATTAATAATTTTTCGCACGCGATCGCTGCCACTTTCGACGGCAATCGTGAGAGATTTCGTTCCCCGTTGCGCGAGGGTTCGTGCGAGTTGTTCGGTGACCGTATTCGTGCGGACGGACGCAATACTGAGGCGCACGTCGTCAAATTGGGGCTGACAGAGATAGTCGAGTAAGTGAGAAAACTCCGGATGTTGGGTGACCGACGCGCCGAGTAAGCCGATACGCCGGGTGACGGTCAATCCACGCTCGATCGCCGGAATGAGAGAAGCATCTACACTGGCAGTTCTAAACGGCAAAGTGAGATAGCTGGCGAGGCAAAAACGGCACATTTCCGGACAACTACGGACCACCTCGACCATAAAAATATCGGGCCAGGCGGCTTTTTCCGTGACCACGGGAGAGACGGACAGGGTATTTCCGCGATAGGTTTGCTTGGCGATGCGTTCGGGGATGTCAGGATCGACGGGTTCGATCGCGGCGATCGCACCGTCCGGGCGATCGTAGGTCACTTGATATAAACTAGGCACGTAAATGCCGGGAACTCGTGCTAAAGTGCGCAATTGACTGGCCCGATCGCGCGATCGCACGGTTTTGTAAGCTTCGACGAATGCGTTGAGGAGGTTTTCGCCGTCGCCGAGGAGGATGAGGTCGAAAAAGTCGGCGAAGGGTTCGGGATTGGCGGTCAAGACCGGACCGCCGCCAAAAATTAGCGGATCTCCGGCGCCGCGATCGCTCGCACGAATGGGGATATTGAGCGATTCTAACAGACCGAGAATGTTGACATAATCTAATTCCCAAGATACGGAAAATCCGAACAATTCCGGGGTCGTCGGTAAAGGTTCGTGGAGGTCTAAAAAGAGGCGGGAAACGGCGACATCTTGACGACTGGCGAGAGTAGACCAGACAATTTGATAGCCGAGACTGGTAATTCCGATGCTGTAGTCGTTAGGAAAAGCATAGATAAGCTCAATCGCATCGGCGTCGGGAATGGCAGGAGTAAATAAGAGGCGTTCGGCATCAAAAACGGTAGAAGTCACGGGCAATTTTAGAGGTAAAGGAACGGTGCGATCGATAGGAAAGGTTATCTATATTTTAGTTTAAGCCATAAGATTGTCGAAGCTAAAATAAAAGTAACAAAATTAGCGACAATTACGGGAGTATCGCCGACTAAAATACCGTAAACGATCCAGAGAAATACTCCAGAGCAGAAGATTAAAAACATTTCTAAAGAAACGTCTTTAGCCGATTTACTTTTCCAGGTTTTAATGACTTGGGGAAGAAAAGAAATCGTCGTTAACGTTCCGGCGAGTAATCCGAGAAAGGTTACTATCATAAGCGAATAGAGAACGGGAGTGAGGGGTCGTATTTACAAGATCGAAGTTTGTCCGTGGTGGCGAAACTAGATCGAACAAATTTGTAGACTTGTCGATGAATTTGCTTTGAGAATTAGACTCGATCGCAGACCAAGAAGAGCGATCGAATGTCCACTGACCGATCGCCTCGTATCCAGTCGCCACTTGTCCCATTCCAAATAATACCCCTGCGGCGACTTGCGCGATCGCGATCGCGCCGAATGTAACTTGTCCGAAACTGAATAAAAAGCCGATCCCAAATTGAGCGATCGCGATCGCGCCGATCCCAAATTGTCCGATAGCGACGATACCTTTCGCCACTCGCAGACCGCCGCGACCGTTGCGACCGAAGGCAATATGAACTAACGGATACCCCCACAACGTCGCCTCAGATCGCCATTCAAATCCGGGACCTTTCCAATGGGATTGGGTCGGATAAGGCGCGCCACAATGGGGACAGGCGATCGCTTCCGTACTCACTTCTCGTTCGCATTCCCGGCAAGGTTTTAGAGTCATAAGATTTACTGTAGTGGATTTTTTGTCAATCGATCGTCGATCGGCTTAAAAAAATTAGTTTTTCACTGTCAAGTTATCTGAAAATTATATAGTATTTGTAAATCTTTTGAATCCCATTTTGACTTTAGCAATTCGCCAAATTTCTGTAGGGACACGGCAATTCCGTGTCCCTAAAACCCATCAATCTTACACCTATTTAGGTGTTAAAAATGCTTAAAAACTAACTAAATTTTGACTAATTCTTCAGCGCGATCGCGCGATTGTTTCCCAATCGATATCCCGGTCAGTAGAGATACCAAATTCATGCCATTTTTGATGACACCGGGAACGCTGGGATACCCCGAACTAGCTCCCACAAAAAACAAATTTGGCAATTGTGTCGTATATCCCAATCGATTTAAACCGACTTGTTGCGGGATTAACTTCGCACCGTAAATATTTCCTTGAGGTTGACCTAAATAATATTCGCTCGTCGTCGGAGTCCCGTAGACTTTCAAACGAGCATATCGATCGACATCTGGAATTAAATCGCGAACGCTTTGCATTATTTTTTGATAAAATTCCCGTTTGAGCGATCGATAAGCTTTGCGATCGCTTTCGTGCAGTTTTTTAAAGGGTTCGTAAGGACAAACGGTGGCAATTTCTAACACGTGATGGCCTTCTGGAGCCATTCCCGGTTCGTCGGATTTGCACGTCGGAGAAGATAGGAAGATCCAGGGATATTCGAGATCGCCTTCGAGTTGTTTTTGATATGCCCGATTGAGATTTCCCGTGGGATAATACCAAATATTCCAATTGCCAATTCCGTAAGCTTTCGGATCGAAACGTTTGTCTAAACCGAGGTAAATATTAAACGCACTGGCGGAATATTCGTAATCGGTCAAGCGATGGCGTTCGCGATCGCGGAGTCCGGTTCCATCGTGCATTAAAGAAACCGTCAATTTCGGATCTAAATCGCTAATATAGCCTCGCGAAGCTTCGTAGCGAATTCCGGCAGCGATCGCCCCTTTGACTTCCCCATCGCGAACGTCAATATGTTCGACAGGATTGGACAGTAAAACCGCACTTCCTCCTTCATCAATAGCCTCAACAATAGTATCGACAAAGGCTTTAAAATGAGCTTTGGGATAGTAAGCGCCTTCGGAGTAATTCCAAACGACGGCGGTATGACTCAAGAGGGCAATTTCGGCGGGAGGCAGGGCGTAATCGCCGCTTTGTCCGGCTAAAATGGCTTGTAATTTCGGTGAAAGTCCGCAGCGATCGTAGAGGTCTTGTAACGTCCAATGACGGCGGCGGAATAAGTGCCAGTATTTTGGCAATTTTAACCAATCGGCGAGATGGCGATCGTACCAGTGAACCTCCCGACCGAGACGGCGAACTTCGGCATTGAATTGGGCGATTTCATCGCAATAGCGATGAATGGCGGTGGCTTCTTCGGGGAATTCGGCGAGGAGGCGTCGGCGTAAGTTTTCCCAACCGAGGGGGATGCGAAAGTCGGCGTCTGGGGTGATGATGCGATCGATACAATCGGGGTCGAGGGAGTTAAACGCAATGGGGCGATCGATGTAGTTGAAAAAGAGATCGACCGTCTGACCCGGACCGCATTGATAAATATAGTGAACGTCGGCGCAAAAACTATAGTTTCCGTAGTCGAAGGTGTGACAGCAACCGCCGGGTAAGTAATGTTTTTCTAAAACAGCGACGCGATAGCCTTGACGGGTGAGGCAAGCGGCGGCAGAGAGTCCGCCTAATCCGGCTCCAAAAATGATGTAATCGAAGGTTTCCATAAGTTTGAATCTCCAAAGAATGACTTGTTAAGCTGAGTTGAGGTCATCGGAAATTAAAAGGAAAAATGAATAGTGAAAGTTTAACAAATTTGAACTGAAACGGTGGGCGATCGCCGGGAGGGAACGGGGGGGCGATCGCGCCGAGAGAGGGCGAATCAATGGGTTAAAAAGAGGAACGATCGCCCTAACGCGGGAGAGATTGCAATCGTCCGGAAAGACCGAGACGCTGCTTGACCGTATTGCCGGGAACGGCTACCTTGCCACTGGGATCGAACGGTTTGGGCCGATCGCCGCGATCGCGATCGAACTCGTCTCCCGGCGGGTCGCATTCCCCCGCTAACACGCAATTCACGTAATTCCAGCCATTAGTCACCCGTCCGAGGTGGTCGCGAAACCACTCGCCTTTTCCTTCTAAATCGGCGGGATTTTTAGCCGCTTCGAGCCCATCTCGATAGTGGGTTAAATCGGTCAAATCGCGGATTGCGTCTTCGCTGGGGGGTCGATTGGCGCGTTCGAGTTCTTGACGGTAGCGATCGAGTTTTTCCCATTTTTCGCGGGCGGAATTGACACGATCGCGATACGTTTTCCACGTCGGTTCGCCATTGCCCCCCGACGCCAGGATTTGAGGTCGCGCGCGATCGCCCGAGGTTGTTTTCACTGCAATCGCGGCAAGTTTGGCGCCCGGGCGATCGCCGTAGTCCGTCCCTTCGGAAGACGCTACGATCCAGCCCGTATTTTCTACCGTCCACTCGTCCCCCGGTTGCGGACCGCTAAAGTGGAGGCGACGGAACCGCCAAATCGGCACGCTTTCGCCCTCGGGAGAGACGAGGCGATCGCCGCCCGGGGTATCCTCGTAGGTCGTTTCGATGCGATAGTTGCCACTTTCAAAGACAATAATCCGTCCTCGGGCGTCCCGTTGCAGGCGATAAGCCGCCGGACGCAACAGTTCGACCGTCGTGGTCGGATAACTTTGGGGATAGGTTCGCAGATAAAATCCATCTCCAGCATAATTCCAGTTGCCCGGATCGATCGTGCGACTGCCTTTCCCCGTCGGGGCGACCCCGGTGAGAATCGCAATCCGTTCGAGGTCTTCGTAAGTCGCTTGGGCGTTGGTGAGGGTTTGGCGGATGTCGCGATAGAGATTGAGGGCGCGTTTGAGCGAATCTGGGATAAAGCGACCGATGAGGCGTCCGGCGATCGATTCGACGTCGATACTGAGGGCGGCGATTTCCGACGGTTCGAGTAACGGCGCGATTCGCACTTGAAAATCGAGGGGATATTGAGTGAAATTGGCGCCCGCTTCGATGCCCCAAATCAAGCGTTGGATATCTTGTTGGGAGATCTGCGCTTGCGCGAGCGATCGCTGTAAAATTGCCCGAATCAGTTCGGCCCGGTTACCTTCGAGGGTCGCGAGGAGATAGCCGTCCCCTTGGGTCGGGGCGTAGGTTCCGGCGTGCAGACAGTAACTTTGAACGGTGAAACGGTAATAACCGGGGGCGAATGCCAAGGAGGCATCGGCTGGGTCGGGAACGGTTTCGGGGAAGTCGTCCAGCCAAGCGGAGATCGCCCGCGCGTCTTTAATGTTGGTGGTCACGGCTTTTTCCGGGGACCAATCCGGGAGTAAGTCGCCGATGGAGGTCGCGATCGCGCGATCGCTCGGAATTGAAAGGGAAAAGAGGGCGATCGTGGCGATCGCCATCTTGCGAAACGGTAATAACATCGGGCATTCCTCCTTATCCGATTGAGGAATACGACAGGATCGAGAATCTAGAATTTCGCGATCGCCCGATCTTGGGTCCCTACATTCGGACGAGAAGGGGAGGCACCCTCCAGTTAAGCCCTACCGTCTTATATCTATAGATAGGACTACAATTTTTTATCTTTTTTTGATTTTTCCTCAATCCGATCCGGTTTCGATCTCGATGGCCGATGGCCGACGGTAACACCGAGTCACCGATGGGGTACTAGACGACACGACGACCCCAAATGAGATTCCTCGTTCCCGTTCGCGAATACGGGCGATCGCCCCGACGATCGGGGGCGAACTTATCCGAGATTCTCTTAGATCCAGTCTAGCTCAAGAATGTGAAAATCGCTCTCGTCGGACAGGAGATCGCCCGGGGCTACGGTGGCGATCGCCGAGGGTGTGAGAAACTGGATCGAGGCGTCCGCAATTCTCTCCTGGTTAGCTCCTCACGATCGCCTCGATACTAGGGAGAAGCGCAACCCCGGCGGGGGCAATCGCGCGCACTCGGGGGATTTCCGAATCCTCAAAGCGAGGAAAAGCAGTTATTTTCAATGCCAAACCGTCGAATCCGCAATTGGGTTTGGACGGATCTCTACACTGATAATCCCCAACCGTTTTTGTCAGGATGGAAGAAATCGGTCAAAGGCTACATTTATGAGCTATTCCATCCAATCCATCTATAACTGGTATCGCAATACCCTCCGCAATCCGAAATATCGCTGGTGGATTATTTTAGGAACCTTGGCTTATGTCTTGAGTCCGTTTGATATTTCGCCGGACTTCCTGCCAATTGTCGGACAAATTGACGATATTGCAGTAATCAGTTTGCTCGTTGCCGAAGTCTCGCAAATGACGATGGACTACTTCAAATCGCGGCAAGGCGATCGCGACCGTCAGGGTTCCGACTTTGCCGTCAATAGCGAGAACGCGACGACCACGGTAGATGTAGAAGCGTCCGGCACTCCCGTTTCCGAGTTAGATTAATCGCGATCGCCCCAGGGGTTACCTTCGCCCAGACAGCCCGACTCCAGACCTAGAGAGTTGGGTTGTTTTTTAATGGCGAGTCCGCATTGAGGGGACGATTTTCGATCGCCCGGGAGACGATCGCCCGGCGCGGTTCTTTGAAGGGCGATCGTCGATCGAAAATGGGCGATCGCCGGGTAAAAATTACAGTTTTTCGACCCGCCGATCGATGATACGATGGCAGAGTTGCGATCGCTTTCCACGGCGATCGCCGACCCTCGTTTATCCTTAACAATTGGATTCGCAAGCAACTCGACAATCGCCCGGTCTTGTTCGCTCCAAAAACCCTACAGCGCGATTCTGCTGACTCCTTTGGAGTCGCTACGCGAACGCCATCTCTCCTCCAGGCTCAACCCAACCTATGAAATTTAGCGAACTGATAGCACAACTCGGCGATTTAGTCCTCGACAGCCGCCTCGACACCACACAAGGGGATCCGGAGATTTGTGGAGTGGCGGCGATCGACGATGCCATGACCGCGAGTTTGAGTTATGTTGAAAGTGCCAAATTTGCCCCCCAAATCGCTACGACCCAAGCGAGTGCCTTAATTTTGCCCCAGGACGAAGGGATTCAGGCGCGGGCGAACGAGCGCGCTATCCCCTGGCTGAGTACCCGAGAACCCCGACTCGCTTTTGCCCGGGCGATCGCCCTATTTTACAAACCCTTTCATCCCGAGAGTGAAATTCACCCGAGTGCGACCGTCGATCCGGAGGCGGAGATCGGCGAAGGGGTTTATATCGGACCGCACGTGACTGTCGGCGCCGGGGTCAAAATTGGCAATCGAGCCTGTTTGCACGCCAACACCGTGATTTATCCCGATGTCGAAATCGGCGATCGCGTTATCTTGCACGCCAACTGTACGATTCACGAACGCACCCACATCGGCGCCGATTGTGTCATTCATAGTGGCGTCGTCATTGGCGGCGAAGGGTTCGGCTTCGTGGCGACGGCGAACGGCTGGATCAAAATGGAACAATCGGGATGCACGATTTTAGAAGACGGGGTAGAAGTTGGCAGTAACAGCACCATCGACCGTCCCGCCGTCGGCGAAACCCGCATCGGTCGCCAGACGAAAATTGACAATTTAGTGCAAATCGGTCACGGCTGTCAGATCGGCGAAAATTGTGCGATCGCCGCCCAAGTCGGCTTGGCGGGAGGGGTTCGCGTGGGCGATCGGGTCATCCTCGCCGGACAGGTGGGTGTTTCCAACCAAGTGCGGATTGGGGACGGGGCGATCGCCTCGGCGAAATCGGGGATCCACAGCGATATCGCCCCCGGGGAGATCGTTTCGGGGTATCCGGCGATTAATAATAAACTTTGGTTGAAAGCGGTAGCGATTTACAATCGACTGCCGGAGATTTATCGATCGCTCAAGGACGTTCAACGTCAGTTGGGAAAAAATAGTAATAACTAAGCCATCGATCGCCCGGGATCGAGAGTGGATAAGGGGCTAAAATCGGGCGATCGGGCGGTAATTTTCCCGCTCGTAGAGGTCTAAGTCGCAATCGTTACGAGCGCGCCATTACACCCCGATCGCGATTTCGGTTCGTTTCCTCGGTAACCGTGGAAATGGAGCCGACGGTGTAGGGGTCCATTTCAGTGAAAAATAACCGACTTTTGAGCGCTTCCCCGTCCGGCGATCGTTCCGGGGGAGCGGTCTCGTCCCGGCGATCGATGGGGCGTGGAAATCGTGAAATCGATCGGCGATCGTGGAAGACCGTTTAATGTTGAGAGTCAAACATTTGAGTGGGTCTGCTCGGATCGAAATTGGGCGGGTGGCGATACGCCGGAGGCGTCGCTTTGCGAACGCGCGATCGCGATCTTTTCTTGGCAAGAACCCCCATCCTTCGTCCTCGATTTCGAGGCGCCGGGAATCGGACGATCGGCGCGGCGACTTGAAATCGAACCCCCACCGGGTTCGATCGATCTAAGCTCGATCTAAACGATCGAATTGCCCCAGATCGCCCCGACTTTTTTGGAAAACAAGCGCCCCATCCTTATCGAAGTTTGTCAATATCCAAAGATCGGTTTTAGTTCGTCCCCGTCGCCACCGACCTCGGCGATCGCCTCGTCATCCCCAACCCCCCTTTTTCGGTTCCGCCTGTCCCTTGTTCGCACCTAAAATTGGGCAATCCAATTCCAAGGGGTAAGGTTTAGATCTCTTAAAAATCTGCCCGATTGAGGGGATTTTGAAGCGGCGCGATCGCCCGTTCCCGAGGAGTACGGCTCGAAACGCAACCGACCTCCCATAGAGTGCCTAACCGTCGCCCGGGTCGCCGCCAACACTGACAAAAAAACTGCTTTTCCCCTAGTCAATGCATGAAAATTTCTTATCGTTTTTATTCCCGGGCGATCGGCACGGGTTTGGCACTGTAAGCTATAGAACACCGACAAGCGTAGGGGTTACGACCGCCGCGATCGCATCGGAGCGCCCCGGAAAAAAATTATTTTCCCTCCCTCAATCTTTTTTTCCAGGTAAGAGAGTCCTACCTCAAGGCCCAATCCACGATCGCGCCTCATTATAATAGTGCGGATTTCCCACTGGTGCGCTGCAAAAACACAATCGAGTCCGATTCGACGGGAAAATTTTTCCCAAAATTTCCCCGACCTGCGCCCTCAAAGGTCCAATTTTGATTAAATTATGTTGACTATCGATCGAAATTAAGAAAAAGACTTGTCAAAATCCATCAATTTAAGGATATATTTTTATAAGGCCGAGTACAAACATGAGCCTAGATTTCCTATCATAGAGATCGAAGGATATTTTGCAAAGCGATGAGTGAAACAGCTACAAGCCCCCTGACGGGAAAAGCGCTACTTCAAAAAATAAAAGAACTCTCGCACTTACCCCGGAGAGAAACTGCAAAGCGCTGCGGATACTACACGACAACAAGAAATAACCAGACCCGCGTAAATCTAACGGATTTTTATGATGCGGTTCTGGCTGCTCGCGGCATTCCTCTGAGTCCTGAAGGGACAAAAGATGGTCGCGGTCGCGAGCCGACCTATCGGGTAAGCGTCCACAAAAATGGTCAAATCGTCATCGGTTCCACTTACACTCATGCGATGGGATTAAAACCCGGCGATGAGTTTGAAATTAAGTTGGGCTACAAACACATTCACCTGATCCAGGTGGGTGCGGATAAAAATGGCTCCGACCTCGATGACGACGAACTGTTAGAAGACGAAGAATAAGCAAAAAGTCGCTGGATCGGGGAAGGAACGCGGCGGGCGATCGCCCTTCCTCCCCAGTTCGGAGTTCGACTATGCCAAAAAATCGCCGACAGGCGATCGCTGTCGCCTGCCATACCATCGAACGGTAAGTGCACTTCGATTCCCGAAAAGGCTTTTACCGTTAACCGATTTCCCACTCATATTCTCGGCAGCCAATTTGTCGAGAAATGAGGGGGTTATTTTATGGGAAAGTCAGGATGAAGACGAAAATGAAAAATTCCTGGGACAGACATCGGGTTTGCTGCCCCAGAGAAGGGAATCGGGAGTGGGGTGCGGGAAATCGGGTCAGCACAACGCCGATCTACCCACTTCCCTAGAAAGCAACCCCCTCCATCGAAAATCTAAAATTTAAACGCTAAACTGCTTAAGATCTGCCAAAAACTGCCAAAAACGAGCATCGATTAGGGAGATTGAGAAAGAGAAGGCTCGATCGCCTCTACAGACACCGAAGGGAGCGCACTCGGATCGTGAGCCGTCGCCGAATGAACCGTAGACGAAAGGGTGCCGAGGCTTTGAGCTAACAGGGTTTGTTGCTCTAAATGTTGGGTAGAAGAGAGCAAATCGCTCAAACTTTCGATCAAATTGCGGATATTTTCCCGTAACGTCGGATCTCCGGTGAGTTCGTCGAGATCCGACGTGATTTTTTGGGCATTTTGGAAAGTAGCGCGAGCCGAATCGAGAGTTTGTTGTAGCAGCAAGAGATTGGTGGGGGTTCCGACCGCCGAGGAAAACTCGCGCAGGGCCGCAGAGGCTTCGGCAGCATTGGCCGACACTTCGGCGGCATTATTGGCGAGGGTATTGAGATTGTCGAATAACGTGCCAAAATTGCCGCCTCCGATTTGACCTTCTACATTGGCTAAGGTCGGGGCGATCGCGGAGATCGTCCGTCGGACTTGCTCGCTGGTTTGATTGAGATTGTTGAGGGTCGAAACGAGGGTGCCGCGATTGCTGGCGACGAGAGAATTAACATTAGAAACGAGGCGGTAGACCTCCACCGTGGTCAAATTGAGGCGGTTGGCGGAGGTACCGATATCGTCGGCGATCGCCCCAAATTGACGGGCCGCACCGCCGATTTCGCCGACGGAGGTGCCGATTTCATCGGCGATCGAACCGAATTCCCCCGCCGCATTGCCGATTTGACGGGCCGCCGTGGCGATCGCCAGCGCCGATTGATTGGTCGAACTCGAAACCGCCGTCAGTTCTTTTTGAACCGACTGACTGAGGACGTTGATTTGTCGGGTGAGTTGGGTCACTTCGGCACTCGCTGCCGTCGTATTTTTGACCAGAGAATTGAGGTTATTAAAAAAGGCCGGATCGCTAAACAAGCGTGTAAAACGAATCGATCCGCGCACCAATTCATCAAAACTAACACCGATTTGCCCTTTGAGGCGATCTCGGGCGCAGACAATTTCATCGGAATTGCATTGAGGATCCAACGGTTTTGGCGCGTTCGCCGACCGGGTGGGTACGGGTTTGAGAGGGGTAATATCGACCACCGTTTCGCCAATTAACCCCCCTTGATTGGCTTCGATCAGGACTTCTGAAGGCATCACCAAATCCGGTGGCGAAATCGTCAGTTCGACTTCAACCCCATTCGTTCCCGGTTGAATCGAGCTGATTCTACCGACCTTGACCCCGCGATAACGAACCGAGGCCCCCTCTTGCATTCCGACGACATTGGCAAACTCGACTAAAATCCGGTAACTTTGCGGGCCGAGGGTCACCCCTTTCAACCACAAAACAATCCCGCCAAATAAGCCCAAAGCGCCGAGAATTAACAACCCGACCGATCCTTCTCTGAGTGTTCGCGATCGCATAATTTCTCCTGATAGTCATTTCACGTTCGTCTGCCCCCCAAACTCGACATCCACCCAAAACACCACCCTCAAGTTCTCAGGGTTCGGCAGGGGTGACCTCACGACTCCCCTACCATCGAGTCAGCCAAAAGCTTGAATCGGGCCGTCAATATTGCCACTGAAAAATTGCTGGACGGCTTGATGATCCGTACTTTCGCTGTCGGCGACGCTGCCTTCCCACTGTATCTTTCCCCCGTACAGAAAAATGATACGGTCTGAAGTCCGGCGAATGGTACTTTGTTGGTGGGTGACCATCACGTAGGTACTGCACCCCCCTTGAGCAGCTTGTAAGTCGCGGATCAAATCTTCGATCACCGTCGAGGCGATCGGATCTAATCCGGCGGTGGGTTCGTCGTAGAGCAAGACTTCCGGGCTGGCTTTGGGATCCTCGGGATTGGCCATAATCGCTCGGGCAAAACTTACCCGCTTTCGCATCCCGCCGGATAGTTCTGCCGGGTAAAGATTGCCAATTCCGGGCAATCCTACCATTTCTAATTTTTCACTGACGAGTTGGCGAATCCGACGCCGAGGTAATTTAGAATGCTGGTAAAGGAGAAATCCGACATTTTCATCGACGGTGAGCGAGTCGAATAATGCGGCATTCTGAAACACCATCCCGATCCCGATCGGATCGGCAAGGTCATCTACCCAGCCTTTGCGGCGCTCGCCTTGAATGTAAACTTCTCCTTCGTCGGGGGCGAGCAAGCCTGCGATAATTCGCAAGATTGTCGATTTTCCGGTTCCCGACGGCCCGATGATCGAAAGGGCTTCACAAGGATAAATTGAGAGATCGACGCGATCGAGGATGACGTTATTGCCAAAGGCTTTAGAGATTCCCTTGAGTTGGATTAACGGTTCAGTCATGAGCTGTGTTTTTGGGAGGCGATCGCTGGCTCGGGTTTTTTAGATTCTAGATTCTAGATTTTAGATTCTAAAGAGTTAAGGGATGCGATCGCCCATCCTGAAAGGAAACCCCAAGATCGGTATAGAAGTCTGAGGTCTTAAGGCTCGCCGCCGGGGCGATCGCCCCGTGCCCATTTGCCGAGTCTGTTGCCGCGAGCCAACCTCGGGAGTGGACGACGGCGATCGGCCAACATTTGAATTAAGACTCCACTCACGCAGACGATTGATAGAAGTCCTGGGTGTTCGATAAGCTATGGACGGTTTGGGCGATCGCTGTTCTCAATCCGTCGGATGCAGTATATCTTGGTAGGGAATAATTCCTAGACACTGGCGCAAGCCCTCCAGGCAGATGACCGAACTCTCGGAATCGTCGATCGTTTTTTTGCTACTGCCATACTTGATTGCCATACTTGCCGTTCGCCCTCCGACTGGAATCTACGACCGTAATTTCGCGATCGATCTGGCGGACATTCGATCCCCCATCACTGTATCGAGCCTATGTTTATTGCTCTACTCAAACAAGCTTTATTTGCCTTTAAGCGAGATGCTCCAGGTCGCCGCACGCGGATGAACCAGTGGTTTAAATGGCTCGCTCCCGGTTTATTTGTCAAGCGTTGGGTTCTCATCAGTGCGGGTGGGGTCTTTTTGGCCTTGTTGGGATTGTCAATTTGGATTAAATTGACCCCGATTTATTACGGGATTCAGTTAATCGAGACCTTTTTAGCGACAATTACCAGTCTCGTTCCCAGTTATATTAGCGGTCCGCTCGTGATGCTCGGCGGCATCGTTTTGATTTTGTGGGGACAAACTCGCACCGTCGGCTCGATTACAGAAGTATTGCGTCCGGGAAGCGATCGCGAACTGGTAGACGTACTGATCGACCACCGCCGCCTCAGTCGTGGCCCGAGGATCGTGGCGATCGGTGGCGGGACGGGGCTTTCGACCTTATTGCGCGGGTTGAAACAATATAGCGCCAATATTACGGCGATCGTCACCGTCGCCGACGATGGCGGCTCTTCCGGGCGCCTGCGTCGCGAAAATCGCGTGTTGCCCCCGGGAGATATTCGCAACTGTTTGGCGGCGTTGGCGGCGGAAGAAAAGTTATTGACGGAGTTATTTCAATATCGTTTTAGAGCCGGGGAAGGACTAACCGGACATAGTTTCGGTAATTTATTCCTGACGGCGATGATGGATATTACCGGAGATTTGGAACGGGCGGCGGCGGCGAGTTCTCAAGTGTTGGCCATACGCGGTCAGGTGCTCCCCGCGACCCTTTGTGACGTTCATTTATGGGCTGAATTGGCCGACGGGCGCAAAATCGAAGGCGAATCGCGCATCAGCGAAGCTGGGGGCAATATTGTCAAAATTGGTTGCATTCCGGGCAATCCCCCGGCTTTACCGAAAGCGGTGCAGGCGATTCGCGAGGCGGATTTGATTATTATGGGACCCGGAAGCCTTTACACGAGCGTGATTCCCAATTTGTTAGTGCCGGAAATTGCGGAGGCGATCGCCTGTCGGGACGTTCCTAAAATTTACGTGTGCAATATCATGACCCAACCGGGGGAAACCCAAGGGTACACGGTCTCGGATCACGTCAAGGCGATCGATCGCGCCTGCGGTCGTCCTCTGTTCGATTCGGTCTTAGCTCAGAGTCAAGTCCCGTCCGCTCAAGCCCTGATTCGCTACGCTCAAGATAATTCCCATCCGGTCTTTCTCGATCGCGAAGATTTGGCCAATTTGGGCCGGCAGGTCGTCGTCGCTAATGTTATGGATGAAGATCCGCAAACGGGTTACGTCCGCCATAATTCCCAATTCTTGGGACGAGTGTTGTTACGCTGGTATGCCCGGGTTCAGGGAATAGCGAGTAAAGAGTAAAGCATCGGGAATACGGACTAGCAACGCGGTCACAACGGGCGTGTTACGGTGTCGAGCTAAAATCTCAAATCTCAAATCTCAAATCCCCTCTCCTACTCCCTTGTCTTGCCTCTAAAAAGCGATGAATCCAGACGTTAGAAAGCACAAAAAATCTGAATTGTGGTTGGCGGATGCAGAGGCGACGCGATCGCTGGGCAAGCGCTTGGGCGAACGGTGTCCGGCGGGTACGGTAATTTTGCTCGAAGGGGATCTCGGTGCGGGCAAAACAACCCTCGTTCAAGGGATTGGAGAAGGGTTGGGACTCGATGAGGCGATCGTCAGTCCGACATTTACCTTGATTGTGGAATATCTCGACGGTCGCCTGCCACTGTACCACCTCGATTTATATCGTTTGGAACCGAAAGATATTCCGAGTTTGAATTTAGAAAGTTATTGGGAAGGGATCGAGGTCGAACCGGGGATCGTGGCGATCGAATGGTCGGCCCGATTGCCCTATCTCCCTCCCGACTATTTGCGGATTGCCCTCACCCACTGCGATCGCGGCAGATCGGCCACTATTGAGAAGGTTGGGGATTGGCAAGAGGTCATTTGAGGAAGTCGGGATGTTAGATGCTAGATGTTGGATTTTCGATTGAGAGAGATGGGAGGCGGGCGCGTCTTCGCGATCGCAGCCGAAGGATGCCCGCCCCTCTTGTTACTCTTGTCTTTTGCTTCTTCCCAATACCCTAAAATCAACCAAAAGTCAAGGCTTTGGCGCGCACGGTGTCGTCAAATTGGCCGCGATTGTAAACAACTTGGCCGACGACCGGGGTCATGACACTTGGTTGTCTTAAATTTCCGAATGGGCGGCGGGGTCGGTGCGATCGCGGTCTTCGGTGTGAAGGGCAATCAGGCGATCGCCACGAGTAAATCACCTTTCATCGACCCATAAAAATTTTAATCCCCGGTGTGCGATTGGCTTCGCGCAAGTCCGGTAAATTCTCCGGCGTGGCGCCGATAAAAAAGCCGCTTCTTTCCCTAATTGACCAAATATTTCTCGGACGCCAGTTTGAGTTTGTCGTCGAGAATGGCTTGCGTAATGGTCAACGGGCGGGTGTTGGGCATTTCCAGAAAGGACGTGACGCCGCCTCTAGCACAAACTCGGGTGTCGGTGGTGAGGTCTTCTTTATATTCCAAACCCGATTCTCGGAAATGAACTTGCGGGTCGATGGCCCCGGGCAACAAAGTCAAACCCTCGGCGTCAATCACTTGAGATGGGGCATCATCTTGTTCGGACCAGGTAATCTGGGGAGCAATCCGAACGATTTGCCCGCCACGGATTTCGACATCTCCGAGCAAAACTTCACCGTCGGGCTGGAGGATACGGGCATTGCGGATCGCTCAACAGGGATGACCACTCATAACTAAGCTTTGATTTCAAATCGTACACGGCGATCGTTCGGCATTCTGGCGGGAAAAGGGCTGAAGTTTTTTCATTGGGGAAAACTTTCCCGAGGATTGCCAAAAAATGCCGTTTATTTTAAAGTTAAAATACAACGACTGTCAACCTTCCGTGTAGGGTTGTTCAAAATTCTCAAGAGTTTTCGCGATTCGTTCTCGTCTGGGCGGTTGGACTGGAAAAAACGTTAATATCAAAGGGTAAGCCTCTCAAATCCAACCCCACAAACCGGAGTTTGGTTATCGTAACAGTTATCTTTCATTACTATTTACCCTATGACTCGTGCGCAGGAACCCGTGTCCGATTCTAAATTGCATTCCGGCGATCGCGCAGACGCCGAATCCCGTCAAGAAAATCCCTGGATAGAGGGACTCAAAACGATTGGCTTGAGTGCGGTTTTAGCGTTAGGAATCCGCCATTTCGTGGCTGAAGCTCGCTACATCCCTTCAGGTTCGATGCTTCCGACGCTCCAGATTAACGATCGCCTGATTGTCGATAAACTGGTTTATCGCTTCAAAGAACCTCAACGGGGTGACATTATCGTTTTTTCGCCGACCGAAGCGCTGCAACGACAAAATTTTAAGGACGCCTTCATCAAACGGGTGATCGGTTTACCGGGAGAAACCATAGAAGTCAAGGGCGGGCGGGTTTACGTCAACGATCGCCCCTTGCGCGAAAGCTACATTGAAGACCGTCCCAATTACCAATACGGTCCGGTGACCGTCCCGGAGGATTCCTATTTAGTCCTCGGCGACAATCGCAATAACAGTTACGACAGTCATTATTGGGGTTTTGTCCCGCAAGATCGGATTATCGGTCGGGCGGCGGTTCGCTTCTGGCCCCCCAATCGTCTCGGGGGTCTCGACCCACAACCCCTGTATCCGGTCACTCCGTCGGTGACTCCCTAACTCGGAGGGGTCGGTCGCGAGTAACCGTGCGATCGCCGTTGCGGTCGGTTGCGCGGTTGGTTCGTTCGAGCTTGAGGGAGTTCGCCGCTTGTTTGAGCGCTCAAATCGGCACTATTAAAATTCTGCAAATCGATCTGAATCGGGCGATCGCGCGATCGAGGAGATGGTTTTGCTTTCAAGATCGCCTCAAAATTATTGTAATTTATTGTAATTTATTGTACTTATCGAACGGCGATCGGCCTTAGCATTAGAAAGCAGATAGGTGACCGTGCTAAGTTTTAAACGGCGATCGTTGTGGCGGAGTGATTTGAGATTGTGAGTGTAGAAGGCAATTGCCAATTCTCCCTCCCCGTCTTTTGTGAGGGGAGTTATCAAGATTTGCGTTTGGAGTCTAATCTCGGAGAATTACCCCTTTTTTATTTTGAAGTTCAACTCAGTTTGAACTGTGCGGATATTTTACCGTTATTTGAAAAATACCCATTATTACCCGGCGTTGTTTTAAGAGATAGCGATCGCTTTTTTGGCATGATTTCTCGCCAGCGATTGTTAGAATTCTTAATTCGTCCCCGAGGGATGGAATTATTTTTAAATTCTCCCTTAGAAGTCATTTACAGCTACGCGCGAACCGACTTATTACTGTTGCACGAAACCATGCCGATTGTCGAAGTGGCGCGCTTGGCGTTGCGGCGATCGCCCGAATTACTCGGGGAACCGATCGTGGTGGAAATGAAATCGGGAAAATATAAACTCCTCAACATTCACGAACTCAATATCGCTTATTGGCAAATACGCGGCATCGAAACTCAACTACGATTCGAGCGCGTCCAAGCACAAATGATCCAAAGTGAAAAAATGGCGAGTTTGGGTCGCTTGGTCGATGGTGTGGCTCACGAAATCCTCGATCCGGTAGGCTTTATCTGGGGAAATTTAACCTATATCGACAACTACAGCACGGCATTAATTGAAATTATTGAAGCTTACGAAGCCCATATCGGCGAACCTGTCCCCGAAATCGAAGCGTTAAAAGTAGACTTAGAATTTGAATTTTTAAAAGAAGATTTACCCCATTCTCTCGACAGTATTAAAAATGGGGCGCAACGCTTAAAAACTCTGGCGACCAGTTTGCAAAACTTCTGTCATATCGATGAGGTGTTTCCCAAACCTGCCGATTTGCACTCCTGTATCGATAGCGTTTTGTTATTATTGCAAAGCCGCTTGAGTGGCGAAATTGAAGTGGTCAAAAACTACGGTCATTTACCGCCGATCCACTGTTATGCCAGCCAACTGAGCCAAGTTTTTATGAATATTCTCAGTAACGCGATCGATGCCTTGCTCAATCAGGCGATCGATCGCGAGTTTACCTCGAAGTTTCAAGGGTCGCAAAAACTCAGCCAATCGGCGCGCAAATCGCGGATTGAAATCAAGACCCAATTGGGATCGCCGGATGAAAACGAGAGCCAACAACCGCAACCGCGTTGGGTGACGATTCAGATCGCCGATAACGGTCCGGGAATGTCGCCGGACACCTTGGAGGCGACGGTCGAATCGTTTTCGGTGCAACGGCGGGCGCAAAAAGAAACCAGTTTGGCGGTGTCTTATTGGATCGTGACCGCGCGTCATGGCGGACGGTTTCGCTTGCGATCGCAGTTGGGAGAGGGGACCGAGTTCGAGATTTTATTGCCTGCATTTTGACTCGGTAAAATCTAAAATCTAACATCTAACATCAACAAAATGGCTTCATGGCAAATGGGGGAGGCAAAACGCCCGATCGCTTTTTAGTTTGCGGTTTGGGCAGTTTGGGTCAGTATTGTGTCGCCTTACTCAAAGATTTTGGGGTGTGGGTAACGGCGATCGATACGGTGGAGCCGATCGCGTGGGAAATTGAAACCTTACCGGACGCGGTCGAGATCGGGGATTGTCGGGACAAGCGGATATTAGACGCCGCGAACATCCGCAATTGTCGGGCGATTTTGTTGGTGACGCCGAGCGATCGCACGAATTTAGAAACGGCTTTGCAGGCGCGGGTGCTCAATCCGCAGATCCGCTTGGTGGTGCGATCGAGCAAACAAAATCTCAATCATCTGTTAGCGCGAGAATTGGGGAATTTTGTCGGGTTCGACCCGCATCAACTCCCGGCGCCTGCTTTCGCTTTGGCGGCGTTGGGAAATGAAACACTCGGTTTTTTCAAGTTGGACGAACAGTGGTTGCAAGTGGTCCGCCGCCAGGTTCGACCGGGCGATCGCTGGATCGGGCGCCCGGTTCGCGAACTGAATCGGCGATCGCGCCGCCTCCTCGCCCACGGTTCCAAAAGGACGGGCAATCGTGCCGATCGCTGCCATCCGCTCTTTTATCAATGGAATCCGAATACGATCGTCCGGGAAGGAGATGCGTTAATTTACATCGAGACGATGGCGCGGATCGAGACGCGATCGCGCGAAATCCCGATCGCACGGCGTTTCTGGCAACAGTGGCGAGGTCAAACCTGGCGGGACTGGCGCGACAGTCTGGCGCGGTTTTGGCGCCGCAATCTCCAGCATCAAGTCCGTCGAGTGGCGATCGCGGCGAGCTTGACGATCGCGATCTTGCTGGTCTGGGGAACGCTGCTCTTTCGGCTCGCCTTTCCAAACTGGAGTCTCGCCGAGGCTTTGAATGTCACGGCGATCTTGCTCCTCGGGGGTTATCCCGAACTGTTTGGGGAAATTCAAACCTCCCTGTCGGTTCCGTGGGGGTTGCAATTGTTCGGCTTGGGGCTGACCTTAGCGGGAACGGCTTTTGTAGGGGTTTTGTATGCTTTGGCGATCGAATATTTACTCAGCGCCCGTTTGGACTTTCTCAAACGCCGTCGTCCGATTCCCCATCGCAATCACGCGATCCTCGTCGGGTTCAATCCGATCGGATCGCACACGATCGCCCTGCTGCAAGAGTTTCGCCAACCTTTAGTCTGCGTGGTCGATCGCCCCTTCGATTGGGAACGCCTGCCACCCATTCCGACGGTGGTCGGCAAGGTGCACGAAGCACTCACCCAGGTCAATTTAAGCCGCGCCCGCAGTGTCATCGCGATCGCCAACGATCGAATAGAAAATCTGGAAGTGGCGTTAATGGCCCATCAGGTCAATCCGGAAATTCACTTAGTAATTCACACTTTAGATATGCGTTTTGGCGAAAATATTGCTCATCTTTTACCTCGATCTCACGTATTGTGTGCGAGTTTGTTGGCGGCAGAAGCTTTTGTCGGAGCGGCTTTTGGGGAAAATATCGAGCACCTATTTCGCTTCGACGGACGCACGGTCTTAGTGACGGAATATACCATCGAAGCAGGGGATACCCTCATCGGCTTAATTTTGGCTGAAATTGCCTACGGTTATGGCGTCGTGCCGATTTTATGGCAGCGATCGCCCCAAGGAGAAGCCCAGTTAATGCCGTCCGATGACAGCCGTCTCCATTGCGGCGATCGCCTGGTCGTTTTGGCGACGATGGAAGGGTTGCGCGCGATCGAACGGGGAGAATTGGAGCGGCGATCGGTCGGAGTTTGGGTCAAAAGTGCGCTGACTCCCGACGCCGCGTTTGAAGGCGCACAAACGATCGCCCGTATTTCCGGCTGTAATATTGGTACGGCGCGATCGCTGATGGAGAATTTGCCGGGGAGGTTAGCCATTCCCCTCTACTATCCACAGGCGTTAAGACTGGTGAGCCATTTAAAGCGGATTCAAGTGGAAGCGGAAATAGAGGTGGATTGAGGGAATCAGCAGGGGACAGGAGGGGTACGCCCGACATCTAACATCTAAAATGTTAACTCCCTACCGCCACTCCTTCTTTCCAGGCGATCGCCTCGCCCTCGTCTTCAACGGGATAAGGCGGGTTGCTGGCGTTCTACTAAGGTGACGAAGTTAGACAAGATTTGCAAACCCAAATCCGAGGATTTTTCCGGGTGAAATTGTACCGCCATCAAGTTGTCCCGGGCGATCGCGGCGGTGACCGTTTGGCTGCCGTGGGTGACCGTGGCGGCTCTCACTTCAGGGTCGATGGGATCTACGTAGTAAGAATGGACAAAGTATACCCAAGGGTGGGCGGGTAAATTCTGCCAGAGGGGAATCTCGGGTTGGGTGAAGTCGAGTTGATTCCAGCCCATGTGAGGCACCGTCAAGCCGGGTTCGGATCGGAAGCGGCGAACCGTACCGGGAATAATGCCCAAACCGGGTTCTTTCCCTTCTTCGCTACCGTCGAAGAGGATTTGCAAGCCGAGACAGACGCCGAGGAAGGGCTTACCGGAGGCGATCGCCTCTTTGACGACGCCGACGAGATCGCGCGATCGCAGGTGTTGGATAGCGGGATCGAAGGCGCCGACCCCGGGGAGGAGTACCGCGTCCGCCCGGGCGATCGTGTCGGCGTCCTCGGCGATCTGGGCCGTCGCCCCGGCGTTTTCCAAGCCTTTGCACACCGAGTGCAAGTTTCCCATGTCGTAATCTACAACGGCGATAACTGGCATTGCCCCATCCTTCTGCGTGCGAACATCGAGCGGAGAGTTCACGAAATTTGGTACAATTCCGTGAGATCGGGCGCGATCGCGACTCCGAACCTCCTTATTGTACGCGATGAAAGAGTTTAGAGTTTAGAGTTTGGATTTTAGAGTCGAGATTTTAGAGGGGAGAGTTGGGGAGTCGAAAGTTTAGATTTTAAAGGGCGATCTGGCAATGACTCGAACGGTTTTGCTGACTTCGTTTACCACCTGGTTACCCCACCAACCCTCTAATGCTTCAGACGATTTGTTGGGTTATTTAAGCCGCGATCGCTTCGCGACGCCTCCGGCGGATCGCGCACTGTTACAAAACGCTCATTTTTTGAGAAAACTGCCCGTCGATTTTCACTTAGCCCCCCAACGGGCGATCGCGGCGATCGAACACCTGCAACCGGAGGCGATCGTCTGTTGCGGAATGGCAGAAACTCGGCAAAAACTCACCCTAGAATCTCGGGCCCGGTATGGCGATCGCACGGTCAACAATCCCCTCGATCTCGATCGCCTCGTCCACGGCTTACAGTGGACTGAAATTAGCCACGATGCGGGACAATTCGTCTGCGAACGGCTGTATTATTCCGTTCTCGATTATCTCCACCACCGACAGAAAGCCACCGTCGGCGCGATCGCGGTTCGACCCGACCCCGTAAAGCATGACAACCATCGCCGTTGCTTGTTCGTCCACGTTCCGCCTCTCAATCGCGAGAACCTCACCGCGATCGCGCAAGATTTTGTAACAATTTTGCAGCGCCTCTAATCCCCCGGCAACATCGGATACCCGGCGATCGCCCTTCGCGAAAACCCTGCCCGAGCGATCGGCTCGATCCGTCCATTTCACAAGCTAAAACCACAGCCACTCTTTCACAAAATCCGCCGCATTCAACCCCGTTCCCCCTCGCCGAAACAGCACATTTCTCCCCGACAACCAGCAATTTGTAATCTTTGTAACAACTATTACCGCCTTCCACTGACACGATTTATAAATACTCCCAACCCATAGCCTTTATAGACCTTACCAACATCGGGCCGTGCGATTTGACAACTACGATCCAGGGGATTTTTACGACGAACTGTTCGCTTCCAAGGGTCAACCCCGTCCCTACACCACCCCTTTAATTGAAAAAATTAATTCCCTTTCCGAAGGCGAACTGGTGCAACGCCAACAAGCGGCGCAAATTGCCATGTTCAAAATGGGAATCACCTTCAGTGTCTACGGAGACAGCGAAGGAACCGAACGGATTTTCCCCTTCGACCTGATTCCGCGCATCGTCGCCGCACAAGAATGGCAAGAACTCGACCGAGGACTGAAACAACGGATTCATACCCTCAATCTGTTTATTGCCGATATCTACGGCGAACAGAAAATTATTAAAGACGGAATTATTCCTCAAGATATTATTTATTCCGCCAAAGGTTTTCTCAAACCCTGCATGGGTTTAAAACCGCCGGGGGATATCTGGTGTCACATCACCGGAACCGACCTGGTACGGGATAAAAATGGCCAGTGGTACGTATTAGAAGATAACCTGCGCTGTCCTTCTGGGGTTTCCTACGTTCTGGAAAACCGACGGGTGATGAAAAGCACCTTTTCTCAAGTATTCCGAACGATGGACATCCAACCCGTAGACGAATATCCCTCGCACTTACTCGAAACCTTACTCAATATTGCCCCTCCCCATTTACCCGATCCGACGGTGGTGGTATTAACCCCGGGGATTTATAATTCGGCTTATTTCGAGCATTCTTTCCTCGCCCAACAGATGGGGGTCGAACTGGTCGAAGGGCGGGATTTAGTCGTCGCCGACGGCTACTTACAGATGCGAACGACGAAAGGCTTGCAGCGTGTCGATGTCGTCTATCGCCGCATCGACGACGATTTTATCGATCCGAAGGTGTTTCGGTCGGACTCGATGCTCGGAGTTCCGGGACTGACGGAAGTTTACCGCGCCGGACGGGTCGGAATTGCCAATGCGTTAGGAACGGGGGTGGCGGACGATAAGGTGATTTACGCTTACGTTCCGGAAATGATTCGCTACTATCTCGGGGAAGAGCAGATTTTACCGAACGTTCCGACATATATGTGTTGGGAACCGAAGCAACTGGAATATGTGTTGGCGAATCTCGATAAGTTAGTGGTCAAGGCGGCGAACGAATCGGGCGGTTATGGAATGTTGGTGGGAACCCAAGCCACGCCGTCAGAACGGGAGGAGTTTGCGGAAAAAATTAAGGCCAATCCGCGCAATTATATCGCCCAACCGACGTTATGTTTGTCGCGGGTTCCGACGTTATTAAACGGTCAGTTTGAGGGATGTCACGTCGATTTGCGTCCTTATATTCTTTACGGAGAAGATATTTATGTGAATCCGGGAGGATTGACGCGGGTTGCCCTCAAACGGGGTTCTTTGGTGGTCAATTCTTCTCAAGGGGGAGGGAGTAAGGATACTTGGGTGTTGACTCGATGAATTTTAGATTTTAGATTTTAGATTTTAGATGGTTCTAATTTCTGATTTTTGATTTCTAATTTCTAGTTTTGGGCGGACAGGATGACTGTCCCAAAGGATCGTGAATTTTCCCCTTAGATTTATACCTTTAAGTTATCAGCCAAGATCATGCTCAGTCGTGTTGCAGATTCAATTTACTGGCTCAATCGTTATGTAGAACGGGTTGAAAATATCGCTCGTTTTATTGATGCGAATTTGAATTTAATTCTGGATTCTCCGGCGGGAATGGATCAGCAGTGGGAACCGTTAATTGCGGTGACGGGAGATTTAAAACTGTTTCAAGAGAAATATGGAGAGTTTACGGCAGAAAAAGTTATTCAATTTTTGACATTCGATCGCGACTACAATAACTCGATTTTGTCTTGTTTGCGATCGGCGAGGGAGAACGCGCGATCGGTGCGAGAAATTATTTCCTCGGAAATGTGGGAACAAATCAATGCGTTCTACATGATGGTCACCGATGCTTGTCCGGGGAAACCCCTTGGGGCGTTGCACGAATTTTTCGCGGAGGTGAAGTTATCGAGTCACCTGTTTGCGGGAATTATGGATGCGACGATGACCCATAATGAGGGATGGCATTTCGGACAGATAGGGCGCTTGATCGAACGGGCGGATAAAACATCGCGCATTTTAGATGTGAAATATTTTATTTTGTTGCCGTCGGTGCAAGATGTGGGGACGACGTTGGATGAAATTCAATGGATGTCGTTATTGCGGTCGGCGAGTGCGTATGAGATGTATCGCAAACGCCAACATCGGATTACGCCGAAGGCGGTGGCGGATTTCTTGATTTTAGATGCGAATTTCCCGCGATCGATTCGTTTTTGTTTGATTTCGGCGGAACAGTCTTTGCATCAAATTACGGGAACGCCTTTAGGAACGTGGCGCGATCCGGTGGAAAGGACTCTGGGGCGGTTGCGATCGGAAATGGATTATCTGACGGTTGACGAGGTGATGGATACGGGATTGCACGAGTTTCTCAATGGCTTGCAAGAACAACTCAATCAGGTGGGTGAAAAGATTTTTGCGACCTATTTCGCGCTCAATCCGGTGGAAGAAAGGGTAGAAAACTGGACGCCGATCGCCCGTCTGAGCAAGCAAACGCAAACGTTGTTGAGATAATACAAGGGTATTGTCTCAACAAGTTTTTGACAGACGATCGTGCGTTACGAAATTATTCACACGACGAGTTACGCTTACAACCGGGCGGTCACGTTCGATCCGCACGTTCTGCGCTTGCGATCGCGCAATGATTGCACGCAAACGTTGCACGATTTTCACTTGCAGATCGCCCCGGAACCGATCCGGATCTCGGACATTATCGATCTCGAAGGAAACGATCTGGTCAAGGTTTGGTTCGACCAAACGAGCGATCGCCTCGAATTTACGGTCAAATCCGAGGTGGAAACGTTTCGCCGAGATCCGTTTAATTTTCTACTCGAACCGTGGGCGGTTCGCTTACCCATCGACTATCCGGAACCGTTGCGAACTCAACTGCACTGCTATTTGCATCCGTTGGGTACCCCCAGTACGGTCGATCCGGTGGTGGCGCAACTGGCCCACGAAATTTGGCAGGATGTGGCGGGAAGTACGACGGCGTTTGTCTGCGAACTCAACCAACGCCTGCATGAAAATTGCCGCCACCAGGTGCGCGAAACGGGACCGCCTCTGGAGGCGAGTGTGACTTGGACCCAAAAACAGGGCAGTTGTCGGGATGTGGCGGTTTTGTTTATGGAAACCTGTCGGGTGATGGGATTGGCGGCGCGGTTCGTCAGTGGGTACCAACAGGGAAATCCGAATTGGAAGCGGCGCCACCTGCACGCTTGGGTGGAGGTTTATTTTCCCGGCGGGGGATGGCGCGGTTACGATCCGACCCAAGGGATGGCGGTGGGCGATCGCCACGTGGCGTTAGTCGCCAGTGCGATTCCGAAACAGGCGGCGCCGATTTCCGGGACGTTTCGCGGGAGTGCGGTGCGATCGCAGATGAACGCCCATTTATCGATTAAGGTTCTCGACGGCGACGACGGCGGTGGGGTTGGCGCGTCGGATTCGTTGAATTTACACCAAGCGACGGAACGGGAAATTTACGAAATTCTGCATTCTAAAGGAACGGCAAAAAAAGAGATTCAGGCGGCGATCGAGGCGATCGCCTACTGGCAGGACGGCGATCGCGAACTGACGTGGAAAAACTTAAAACAGTCCACTAAATCCGGCAAGCATAAAGTGAAAGGTTTTGGCAAAAAAACCTACAAACTCTTACAAGAACTTGCCTTTTTGCGCGAGGCGTGAGGGCGATCGCCGCGAATCGGTTCAATCGATTAAAATATCTTCCTCCGACTCGTAATATTCCCACTCAATATCCGGCATGTCGTCAAATGCCTTTTTGACGTAGGTTTCCCATAACTTGCGGATTTTCGCTAAATAGGGATCGCCCAAGCGCAAGCGCAATTGATGGCGGATACTAAAAGAATCTTTTTCGTACATCACCAAATCGATCGGCGGACCGACAGAAATATTCGATTTCATCGTCGAATCGATCGAGAGTAAAGCGCATTTCGCCGCCGCCTCCAAGGGGGTATCGAAATTGAGAGTTCGATCTAAAATAGGCTTGCCGTATTTAGTCTCGCCAATTTGTAAAAACGTCGTTTCTTTGGTGGTGTGAATGTAGTTTCCTTGGGTATAAATCAGGTAAAGTTTCGCTTCTTCCCCGTGAAGTTGTCCGCCTAAAAGAAAGCTGCATCGGGCGTCAATGCTATCGCGTTCCAACCAGGAGCGATCGCGATCTTGCACTTCTCTAAGTTTGTTGCCGACATAACGGGCGATTCCTTCCATACTGTCGATAGTATGTAAGTTATGGTCCTCCTTAAACTTGAGGTCTTTCTCTAAGGCGGTAATCACCGCTTGGGTAATTGACAAGTTCCCCGACGTACATAAAACGACTACCCGATTGCCCGATGCGGAAAAATCGAACAATTTTTGATAAGTCGAAATATAATCGACTCCGGCATTGGTTCGAGAGTCCGCCGCCATTACTAATCCGAAGCGAGTCACGATCCCGAGACAATACGTCATAACAGCTTACTGAGAGAGCAACCTTAAATTTTAAGTCCTCAAAGTTTATCAAACAAAAGGCATTGAAAAGATGAGCCAGTGAACTTCTCGACGACAAGGAACGACCGACGCATCACCTTTTCAGCCTTTCCGAGTCGATCGCCTAAGACCCGCCGACACCCCACTCCAAAAAGGCGGCAGCTTCCACGTGGGAGGTCTGGGGGAAGAAATCGGCAGGTTGTACCGTCGTCAAGCGATAGCCGCCCTCGCAGAGAATTTTGAGGTCGCGGGCGAGGGTGGCGGGTTTGCAACTGATGTAGACCAGTTGGCGGGGGCGCAGGTCGAGCAAACTTTCGAGGACGGCGCGATCGCAGCCCTTGCGCGGGGGATCCAACAACACCAGATCCGGAGGCCGATCTTCGGTCAACCCCAACGATTCCGGTTGCGACAGTAAAGTTTCTACGGCGCCTTGATAAAACTCGACATTATTCAAGTCGTTGAGTTCGGCGTTGGCGCGGGCGCAGGCGATCGAGGCGTCGCTGACTTCCAAACCGATCGCCCGTCGGACCCGTTTCGCCAAGGGTAAAGTAAAGGTTCCGATCCCGCAATAGGCATCGATCGCCAGTTCGTCGCCGCGCAAATTCAGCCGTTCGAGGACGCGATCGAATAACGCTTCCGCCGTTTCCGTATTGACCTGAAAAAACGTATCCGCCCGAACCTGGAGTTTGACCCCGGCAAACTGTTCGGTCAAGGCATCCCGTCCGCTCACCGTGCGGGTTTCGTTGCCTAAAATGGCATTTGTTCGCCGGGAATTGCGATTGAGACAGACGCCGACGAGGGAGGGATAGCGATCGCGCCACTGCTGCGCCTGAGCTTCGATCTCGGGAACGTCCCAATCAGTCACCACCAAGGTTAACAAGATTTCCCCACTTCGCCGACCGATTTGCAGGGATAGGTGACGCAACAGACCACGATGGGTTTGGCTGTTGTAAATCGACCAGCCCCGATCTTGGATATCTTGCTTGACTTGGGCTAAAAGCGGATTGAGGCGCGGATCTTGTACCGGACATTGGTTTAAGTTAACCAGGCGGTGACTACCTTTGCGGTAATAGCCCGCTTGTACGCGCCCTTGGGACGACAGCGAGAGGGGATAGGTCGCTTTGTTGCGATAACCCAAAGGGGACGGGGATTCGTCGTCGGTGTGGGGGACGAGAACGGGTTCTACGGGAGGGTTGGGAATGCCGCCAATGCGGGCGATCGCCTCCCGGACCAGTTGGCGTTTGGTTTCGAGTTGGAATTCGTAAGCGACATGCTGCCACTGACAGCCCCCGCATTTATCTGCGACGATACAACGGGGACGGGTTCGGCGATCGGACGGTTCGATCAGGCGGTGGAGTTGACCTCGGGCGAAATTGGGCTTGACGTGGACGAGACGGACTTCGGCGCGATCGCCCGTCACCGTATCGGGGACGAAGACGACCCGCGATCCCCAACGCCCTACCCCTTCCGAGGTGTCGCTGAGATCGACAATTTCGATCTCGATTAATTGTCCCTGTCTCCAGGAGTCATCTTGAGAATGCGGACTTAAAGATGGCTGATTCATTCTAGGTCGTTGAGGAGCGAGGGTTGAGGGTCTGAGGGTCTAAAGATGGGTTGCCCCGGCAATAAGTCTTTATTTGTGTTCCCCCAAATCGGTAAACTACAGGGGATAACTAATATTTTCCAATACCATGAGTGTAGTTAGCCAAGTTATTCTCAACGCTGACGACGAACTTCGTTATCCTAGCACTGGCGAACTCCAGAGCATAGTAGACTTTTTTCAAACCGGAGAACAACGGTTGCGCATTGCCACGACCCTGGCTGAAAACGAGAAGAAAATTGTCGATCGCGCCAGCAAGCAACTGTGGCAAAAACGCCCCGATTTCATCGCTCCCGGTGGAAATGCTTACGGGCAACGTCAACGGGCTCAATGCCTGCGCGATTATGGCTGGTATTTGCGTCTGGTGACCTACGGCGTTCTCGCTGGCGACAAGGAACCGATCGAAAAAATTGGTTTGGTCGGCGCCCGGGAAATGTACAACGCCCTCGGCGTTCCCCTCCCCGGGATGGTGGAAGCGATCCGGTGTTTGAAAGAAGCGTCTCTAGGGCTGTTGAGTGAAGATGATGCCGCCCAAGCTGCACCCTACTTTGACTACATCGCTCAAGGCATGTCCTAATTCATCGAGTGCGATCGGGTACGATCCCACTCCCTAAGTTTGTCAAACCCTCCAGCTTTGGGGCTGGGGGGTTTTGTGATTTTAGATTCTAGATTTTAAATTTTAGATTTTAGATTTTAGATAGAGAGAGCAATATTTTGCGGTTGACGCCTCATTGAGCCTGCGCCACGGGCTAGGGGGAATTCCCAGAGTGTGGGGACTGAGCGATCGCCCGTTCGCAAATGCTATAACAGAACCAACTTTAACTAGACCGCTACGACAAATTAGCATTTCAACTCATTTCTATTCGCCGATGAAAGAATTACTCATTTCTTGGTTGACTGTTGCCGGGGATGCCTTGCAAAATAACAGTCGGTTCATGACCTGGAATTTGTTTTTAGCCTTAGTTCCATTAGGGCTGAGTTTCTGGCTATTTTACCAACCGCGATCGCTGTGGTTGCGTTGGGGGGTGCCGCTTCTGATTGGCGCTACCTTTTTGCCCAATAGCTTACGGGTCGCCGAATACGCGCTGTTTCTCTTACGAGATCTCGGCACGAATTATTTACTCTGGACTGCATTATTTACGACGGTGTTAATGGCTTTAGAAATCGGGCGGTTGCAAAGGGGTCAGGGGCGATCGCACGTGTTGTTTTGGTGGATTGGATTTGCTACGTTTATCGCCTTTTTACCGAATGCACCCTATGTGTTAACTGATGTCATTCATTTAATCGAAGATATTCGCCAAGGCTATTCGGTTTGGATTATTACCCTCGCCTTAATTCCGCAATATCTGGTGTTTATGATTCTCGGTTTTCAAGCCTATGTTTTATCCCTGATGAATTTGGGACGCTATTTAAAGCGCAATGGCTGGGGAAATTGGATCGCGATCTCGGAAATTATTATTCACGGGTTATCGGCGATCGGGATTTATATCGGACGTTTTCAACGCTTTAACAGTTGGGATATCGTCACCAATCCCGATGTTTTAGTCACCCGTGTCATGACCGAATTAGTGGGTAAACGTCCGGTTTTGGTGATGGTGGTTACCTTTGTCGTCATTACTGTTTTGTATTGGATTTGCAAAAAGCTCACTCTAGGGATCGTTTCTTTGCAAGCACTAGAAGCCAGCAAAAACACTGCGGCACCGCTTTATAAGGCCCAGGAGTCAGAATAATTCAGTTCTTAAATTTGAGGCGGGGAAACCTGTTGGCGGGCGGCGTCGATCGCGAGGCGCCGTTCGGCCCGGGCGATCGCGCGGTAGGTCGATTCGATCGCGTCGGGTTCGACGGAAATCGAATCGATGCCCCAGCGCACCAGCTCGTCTACGATCTCGGGGTGGCGTGCGGGGGCCAAACCGCAAATCGAGCAAGGAATCCCCGCTTGTTTGGCTTGCGAAACCAACTGATAAATCGCCCGTTTGACTGCTTTGTGGCGGGCGTCGAAGGCTGCCGCCATTTGCGGGTGTTCGCGATCGGCGGCGAGCAGTAATTGGGTCAAATCGTTGGTTCCGATCGAAATCCCCTGGACGCCCGCACGGACGTATTCGGGGACGAGAAAGATCGACGAGGGAACTTCCGCCATAATCCACAGTTGAAAATCGTTGCCGTCGTCGAGTCCGGCCCGTTTGACCCGGCGACGACAGAAAACGAACTCTTCGACGGAGCGCACGAAGGGTAACATCAAATGAATGTTGCGCTGTCCCTGTTGTCGCAGGTGGGCTAAGGTTTCTAATTCTAAATCGAATAAGGCCGGATCGATTAAATAGCTAAAGGCACCGTGGACGCCCAAGGTTTCGCTCTCGCCTTGGGTGGCGGCGCCATTATCTAAATAGGGCGGGGAAAGGCTGGATGCGGGAACGGGTTTGGGGGCGCTTTGGCGCGATCGCAGGTCGAGAGAACGGTAAAAAATTGGTCGCGGATAAAACAATTCGGCTAATTGAGTCAGATAATTGGCGATTTTATCGAAGGTTTCGATCCCGACGGCGCGATCGCGGGATAATTCCCAACTGGGCATTTGCGATAACTCGCACGCTAACAGTTCCGATCGCACCAAACCGACGCCATCGACGGGTAAGCGGGCGAGTTGTTCGACCCGGCGCCCGTAACCGAGATTGACGAGCATTTTGGTGCTGTTCGGTACCAGTTCTTCAAACACGGACAAGCCGCGATCGCTGGCATAAACTAAACTTTCCAGCCGAGAATTGGACAAGTTCGGGGGCGGATCGTCCGTGGGGTCTGGCGAAGGGTGGGGCTGTCGGCTAACGACGCCGCTACCTCCGTCTACGAGTAAGGATTCCCCACTGGTAATGGCGCGGGTAATGTTGGGGACGCCGACGACGGCGGGAATTCCCAATTCCCGGGCGACGATCGCCGCGTGGCTGGCGATCCCGCCACGTTCGGTAACGATCGCCGCCGCTTGACTGACGGCGGCGCAGTTTTCCGGGGCGATCGCCTCGGTGACTAAAATATGGCCGGGAGGGATGCTGTCGTGAGTGGCGCGATCGCCATCCCACAGGTAAGCCGGGGCGATCGCCCGACCGGAAGCGGCCCCAATTCCTTGCCAGCTTTGGGTTGGCTCGTTCGCCGCGCCGTTGTCTGCGGGGGTTGGCGACGGTTGCGCGGCGATCGGGGCTTCTGGGAGTTGAGAGGCGTCTGCACGATAGGCTTGACTCAGATAAAAGCGGCTCGAACCGTTTTCCCGAGCGGGGTAGAGCAACCATTGGGCGAGAAAGCAATCCCCCAGTTGCTCGCGCAGTTGTTGGCTGAGGCGGATTGCGCCTTGCAATTGAGTCGGATCGAGGACGGAGCGATCGCGTTCGCCATCGGTGAGGGGACGCTCGATCTCGACGATCTCTATTTTCCCTTGGCCGTTGCATTCGGCTCCGGGGGTTTGGGGTTCGAGTTCGTAGGCGATGCGGTGGCGACCGGGTTGACGATCGCGGATCTGAGCGGTTTCGGGATCGACGAGATCGCGATCGCCGAATACGTCGTCGCGTCCGAGGGCGATTCCCAACCCCCAGGTGCTTTCAATTTGCCACTGTTGCGGACTCGCGGCGATCGCTCCGGAGGCGATCGCGTTGTCTGCGCTTTGTACGAGGATGGCTAAATCTAAGGACTGGAGCCCGATTCCGGCGCGCTGCCAGTAAAACAGATTGCGGGCGCGAAATAACTCGGCCCAGGTCTGGAGGATCCCCCGGGCGATCGCCTCCGGTTGCACGGGACTGTAGTAGCTATCGAGTAAACTCGACGCTTTTAGCGCCAAGGCGCCATGGTCGGAATCGCCGTGGACGTGCAGGGACGGGGAGAGCTTGACCGTGGGGCTGCCGAGGCTGGCGATCTCCTCGACGAGGCGATCGAGCCAGGTTGCGGGGATCTCGGCGGCGAGCAGTTCTCCTCGGATATGGCGGGCGATCGCCTGAAGTTGCCGGGGATCTTCGAGATTGAGATGCAAGGAAGAATTGAGCAATTCGGCAAATAATGGCTCTACCCAGTCGTAAGCTTCTAAAAACTCCCGTAGGCTTCGCGCCGAAATCACCAATCCCGGCAATACGGGCAATCCTTGCCGCGCGAGGTGGCCGAGAGCGTAAGCAGTTTCCCCGACGATCTGCCGTTGTGCTGGCTCGATACACTCCAGCGTGTAGAGGGGATTGTCGATCGTATCCGAACCGAACATCATACTTATATTAAGGTGCGTGTATACAAATGGTTTTTAATCTGAAAGGGTAACCTTTTCGCGGTCGATCGCCTCCGGTGCGGCTACTGCCTTCAATTGAGCGATCGTCTCGTTTCCCGACCCCCCCGAACGGACGACGATCGCTTTTGGAATGGCTGGCGATCGTGGTTTTAGCAACTCCCTCAAACAGTCGTTCGCTGCTTGATTTCAACGAAAACCGCTAAATTTAAGATAAACAATTTCAAGATTAAAAACTTAAAGAAAATATAAAGAAATCATAGCATAGAGGCAATTAATGCTTGAAGGGATCGGGTCGAATTCGTGGGAAAATAGGGTAACTGTTTGGAAGCGGGAGATCGGCAGATTGTGAGCGGTTGGCAACGGGGATGGCGGGCAATTCTCGATTTATTTCTCAAATCGAACTGTCCTCTGTGCGATCGCCCGACGCCGAATGTGTTATGTCCCCAGTGCGATCGCCAGTTGCAGCGCGCCCAGTTTCCCCGATCGCAACAATACCGACGGCAAAATCCGCCCTTATTCGTCTGGGGAGAATACGGCGGCACCCTCAAACGGGCGATCGCCGCCTTTAAGTACGAAGATTGTCCCCAACTGGCGCGTCCCCTCGGTCACGCGATCGCCGAATCTTGGCTCAAGTCTCCGCTAGTTCCGGGCGATCGTCTCACCGTCGTTCCGATTCCTTTACACCCGGAAAAACTGAAAGCACGGGGATTTAACCAAGCCGAACTGCTCGCCCGTCACTTTTGCGACCTGACCGGATTGCCTTTACAAGCCCACGGATTGAGCCGCCAACGCCAAACCCAAGCCCTTTTCGGTCTCTCCCCGGAACGGCGACAAGCGGAACTCGCGGGCGCCCTCAGTCTCGGTAAAGGCTTTCAACGCCAACCCCCGCCGGGAGGGGTGTTATTATTTGACGATATTTATACTTCTGGCAGTACCTGCCGCGAGGCGATCCGGGTACTGGCAAAATACGGCATTCGGACGAGTGGGATAGTGGCGATCGCGAGCAGTCGGAGAAAAGGGGTTTAGATTGTAGGTTGCAGTTGCCTTTTGAGTTTTCTTCTGCCTCATCCTTTCCTAACGTTTCCTCAAAAAGGCTTCCAAGGTGGGGCGATCGGGTAACGAGGGCTGGGCGCCTGCTTTGGTGGCGGACAAGGCCCCTGCGGCTGCACCGTAAATTAAGGTCTCTTGTAACGAAAAACCTCGGACGATCGCCGCCGCGATCGCCCCATTGAAAGCATCCCCTGCCGCCACCGTGTCCACCGCCTCCACCGGGAACGCCGGGATCGCGATCGTCTCGTCTTTACTACAACAAACCACTCCTTTCGCCCCTAACTTGACGATCGCCCGACCGACACCGCGACGGCATAACTCCATTGCCGCTTGGCGTGCAGCTTCCACGTCGTGCACCCGAATTCCCGTCAATTGGCTGGCTTCAGTTTCGTTAGGGGTAATCCAGTCCAGCAAAGGATAAAGGCTGTCCGGCAAATCCGATCGCGCCGGGGCCGGATCGAGAATCACCGTCACTCCCGCTTGTTTCGCCCGTCTCGCCGCCGCTTCTACCGCCGCCAGGGGGATTTCCAGTTGCAATAGCAGCACTTTTGCCGTCGGTAAAACTTCGGCGAGGCGATCCACGTCGGTCTCGTCCACCCGTCCGTTGGCCCCGGGAATGACGGCGATCGTGTTTTCGCCGCTCTGTTCCACGGTAATCATGGCAACGCCGGAACCGATCGCCGGATCTTTGAGGAGGCGATCGGTTTGCACCTTCGCACTTTGTAGACTTTCCACCAGAATCTCGGCAAAATTATCGCCGCCGACCCGCCCGACGATCGCCGTCGCCACCCCCAACCGAGCGGCAGCAACGGCTTGATTGGCTCCTTTCCCGCCGGGAACCATCGAGAAGCGATCGCCCGTTATCGTTTCTCCCGGTTGCGGTAGTCGGGGGGTCGTGGCGACCAGATCGAGATTGAGACTGCCGAAAACGAGGCATTCTGGGTTAATACTGGGGTGTTGCGGGTTCATTCTCAATTTGCGATTTGTCAAGTCCACCACCAGTAAATCCTATGAGGACGACCGAAACTACCCCCCGGTCGGCGGCGGTTTTCGAGAATGTATCGAGCCGTGCGAATTTCAAGACTATTCCATTCCGAAAAATTGGCTCGTTCTCTATCAAATTGGTCGCAGCCACTACGATGCGTCCATTTACCCAAATCCCGAAACATTCGACCCCGATCGCTTTTCCCCCGAACGAGAACAAGAACGCAAACAATTATTCGGTTACATTCCTTTTGGCGGCGGTTTGCGCGAATGTTTGGGGAAAGAGTTTGCCAAGTTAGAAATGCGGATTTTTGGAGCGTTATTATGCCGCGATTACGATTGGGAACTTTTACCGGATCGAGATTTAGAATTAGTGGCGGTTCCGACGCCCCACCCTCGGGATGGATTGAAGGTGAACATCACTCCTCGGGGGATCTAGGAAGAGTCGGGATTGCTGTAAAAAACTTCTAAATGCCAAAAATCTCGGCGATCGACGATTTCCAGTCAACAGCAAGGCTGAAAGCAAATCGCAGATCGTCGAGATTTGACGCGAGATCCGGCATTATTCGGCAGTCGCCAATTCCGTGCTGCCGCGTCCGCGACGGCGAGTGAGGGTATTGAACAACATCTGACCGATCGCCTTAATCAAACTGCCTTCGAGTTCTTTGAACAGGTTCATGTTCAACCCAAACGCATCGTTGGCTTCCTCGACAATGCGATCGGCGGTCGCTTCATCGATCTCAAGGTCGTTCATCGCCTGACGGTACTTGTTTTTAAATGCTTTCTCATCAGCAATATCTTCAAACTCGTAGAAGGCGGTCCCTTCGCCATCTTGGAGATTCATCGCTCGTTGGGCAATTCCTTTGAGGATTTGACCGCCGGAGAGATCGCCGAGATAGCGGGTGTAGGAATGGGCCACCAAGAATTCCGGCGCCGTTTCCGACACTTCCCGAATCCGTTGCACGTAAGCTTTTCCGGCTTCCGAGGGCGCCACTTGCTCGCGCCAGTTGTTGCCGTAGTAGTACGCCAAATCGCTCTCCAAACTCGCCTTGCGGTTGAGCTCGGGGAAGTAGATTTTAGACACGATCGGATGGTCTTTGTGACGTTCCATTTCTTCTTCCATCGCCGTATAGACGAAGTAGAGATTCGTCACCAGATTCCGGTAAGAGGTTTTCTCGACAGTTCCTTTTAAAAAGCACTTGACAAATCCCACGTTTTCTGCCATGGTGTGGGATTTTTTCGTACCTTCGCGCAATTTGGTTGCTAAATTACTACTCATTCGGTTTCTTAGAGTTACGAACTTTAAACGAACGGCGGTGGTTCTCTTGGGGGTCGAAGAGAGCCTAAAAACAGATCTCCACTAATTTGTTACCTTAGACCGATTTGATGAGAATTTTCATTAAGAATTTTAAAGATTGCCAAATCTGGGGAAGCAGAGGGAAGATTTTAGATTTTAGATTTGAGATTTCAGCTTAAAAAAGTACAGTTTTATAAGGGGTTGGGAAGTTTTAGATGATGCAATGATTCCCTAAAATTTCGGGAGAGGCGATCGCGCGACCCCCCGCCTGGGAAGGGGTTGGGGAGACAAGAGCGCGTGCATCTCGTCTCGACCTGCACCGTTCTCACTTCATCCTCAACCTGGAAACGGGACGGCGAGCAGATTCTCAACCGTGCAGTAAGTTGAGAACGAATAGATCGAGGTGGGACTTACATTTTCTCGCTCAACAATTCTACGGCGTCCCACTCGTCTGAAAATCCTTGTTCGCGATATTGTTGACAGCGTTTGATATAGAGAGAAGCGGCTTTATCTTGGGGGTTAATCCCTAAAACTTCGTGAAACATTGCCTCAGCTTCTTCTAGATTTTGCGCTTCGTAAAGCAAGCGAGCTTGCTCGAAAATATGACGAGTTTCTAACTTCAAACGGCGAAGTTCTGGGGGGTCGCCATCGAAAACCTCGAACACGGAAACTGATTGAGTTTTTCCTTTAACTTGAACCTTTCCTAAAAAGCGAGTGTTGTACTGATTGGGATTGGGAAGACGATCGCGCATTTGGCCGCTAATAATAATCGAGGCTCCATAAAGCTTTGTCAAGCCTTCCAAACGAGAAGCGAGATTGACTGCATCGGAGATCACCGTACTTTCCATGCGTTCGTGTTCGCCGATGGTTCCTAACATCAAACTTCCCATGTGTAAGCCAATCCCGATCGCGATCGGCGGACGATGATGCTGCTCTCGTTCGTGATTGTAGTTTACCACGGCTTCTTGCATGGCGATCGCCGCTTTAATGGCATCTTCCGGCGTGTCGGGAAATAACGCCATCACCGCATCGCCAATATATTTATCGATAAACCCTTGATGTTGGCGAATCACCGGACCGACGCGACTTAAATACTCGTTGAGGAAATCAAAATTCTCCTTGGGGGTCATTCCTTCCGAAAGGGTCGTAAACGAACGAATATCGGAAAATAACACCGTCATCTCTTTCAAAACTTGATCGCCGAGTTGGACGTTGACGATACTTTCTTTTTCTAAAAACTGGAGAAACTCGTGAGGAACGAACCGACCGTAAGCGAGATTGATTTTCGCTAACTGAATGTGGGTTTTAATCCGAGCGAGCAGTTCGTTTTTAGAAACAGGTTTTGCTAAATAATCGTTAGCGCCGACATTCAATCCCGCGACCAGATCGGATACTTGATTTTTAGCCGTCAGCATCACGACTGGAAGTTGAGTGGCGGCAAATTTTTCGCGAATTTTCTGGCAGACTTCATAACCCGTCATTCGAGGCATCATGACATCGAGAACAATTAAATCCGGTTTAAATCCTCCCTCGATAATCGCCAATGCGTCCGGTCCGTTTGTCGCTTGAGTGACTGAGTAATGTTGTAGGGATAAATGATTGACTAAAACTTGTAAATTGACGGGTTCGTCATCGACAATTAAGATTTTGAAATCTCCAGAACCATTACTGGTAATTTTAGGGCTTCCATTGCTCGATCCAATGGCATTGACGATCGCGCCGTTGCCATTTTCGCCCCAACTGCTAGTGCTTTCCGCTAATTTAGCAACAGTTGCTCGATAGGTTCCCCAGGTTTCTGACGGAGCGGTAGCCGTTTCGGTAGAAACAGGCAAAGTAAACGTAAATTGCGAGCCTTTACCGGGTTCCGAGTTGACGGCGATCGCCCCGCCGTGGAGTTCCACGAGTTGCTTGGTCACGGCCAGTCCCAATCCCGCCCCGCCATACTGTCTGCCTGTGGAGCCGTCGCCTTGCTCGAAGGATTCAAAGATGCGATCGCGGTGTTCCGGACGGATGCCGATTCCGGTATCGGCGATCGTGACGGCTAAAAATTGCGTTGACTCTGCATTATATTCGTCCTCGGGAGCGATCGCCCTGGCCGAAATTTCGACTACTCCAGTTTCGGTGAATTTAATCGCATTTCCTACTAAGTTATAAAGAATCTGCTGCACGCGATTTTCATCGGCCAAAACCGGGGGTAAATCGGCATCGATCGAATTAATTAAGTCCAGAGATTTTTTGCCGACCAAGGGCTGACAAATGGTTAAAACAACGGCGACCATTTCCCTCATGCCGATCGGTTTGAGGTGGAGGTCGATATTTTTATGTTTGAGTTTAGCAAAGTCGAGAATATCGTCAATTAAATGGGCCAAGCGACGACCGCTTGCGGCGATCATCGATAAGTTGGTCATTTGGGTTTTACTCAGTTGTCCCGCCGCCGCGTCGATGGTGGATTCGGCTAAGCCAATAATGCCGTTGAGTGGGGTTCGCAATTCGTGGGAAGTATTGGCCAAAAACTCGTCTTTGAGTTTGTCCATTTCTTGTAAGGCGGCATTTTTGGCTTCTAATTCTTGGGAGTAGGCTTGTAAGCGGCGGTTGGCTTCGTTTAAACGGCGTTCTAAAATAAGTTCGAGGAAGATGATAAAAACAAACATTCCCCAGTAGTAGAGGGCTTTATCGCCGGGAATGAGTTTGAATTCGAGCAGAATATCGCGAATGGCAAATAAAGCCATGACGAGAAAACCTGCGGTAAATAATTTAGCTTCGATGCTGCCTTTGGCGGCAACTTTAAAGCTGGTAAAAATCAGGACGGACATACTGGCGATCGCCAATAAGTAAAAGATATTGCGCGTGATTTCCCACTCGACTAAGCCGATCGATGTCAGGAGGAACGCAACCCCGGCGTAAACCGCGTGTAACTGCCACATTCGCCGGACGATCGAGCGATATCCCGAGCCAAAAATGACCTCGAAAAATAAATAGGGACCGATGGGGATTAAATAGAAAGAGATCGATCGCAGGGTATATAAAACCTGATGATGGGGGAAAAGCAGAAAAATAATTTGTGTGTGGGTTAAAACGTGAATGCCGATGCACAAAGCCGACAAACCGAAGGAAAAATAAGCAATTTGTTCGTTTTTATTTTTAATCGAGGCGATCGTACAAAAAAGACCGCCGACGACGAAGAAAAAGCCCAAAACCACGCGATCGAGTTCGCGATTGATCAAGCGCGCAATTAAATCTTTATTGGATCCGACGACAACTCCACCGTAACCGCCGACTAACAAGCGGTTGAGGTCGGTCATATCGACGCGGAAAATGAAGCGATCGCCTTGGGTGTTGGTGGGTAAAGGAACGATCGGCCAATAATATTCGAGGATCTTAACTTCTCCGGAGCGATCGAAATCGGTGAAGCGTTCGATCGCGCGATCGTCGAGATAAAACATTAAAATATTGGGCACCCCGCGCAAATCAATACTGGGATTGCTCCACAGTAACGGTGGCGCATCGACGCGCAACCACAGGCGATCGACTCCCGGCGGTTTGGTGAGGGTTCCCGGGACTTCTAAAGGGTGCCACGCTTCCTTATCCGCCTCCGATTGCGTCCAAAGCGGCGTCCCGGTTCCGTCGATGGGAGAATCCCCCCAACGATATTCCCAACCGCGATCGAGTACGACGGGTTCGTTACCTGTCGAGTCTAAATAGGGTTGGGTCTCGCCAGGAAGCGCCAGCACCACTGATGTTAAAACGGCGATCGCAAATAAGAGCACATAGGCTCCACGAGAGCGCATCCAAGGCAAAATATTGCTCATGGCGGTTAGCAAGTCCGCAGTTAGGTCAAGGGACGATCTTGCTTATATTATGCCGGGAAGTCAGCCTACGACTTGATGGAGGTCTTCCGGTTTGAGGTGAGAGTGGATGACTTCGCCATCGCGAAACCAAACAATGCGCCGGGTTTTGCTGGCGACATCCGGTTCGTGAGTCACCATGACGATGGTCATTCCACTTTGATTGAGTTCGGAGAAAATCCCGATGACTTCTTCGGTGGTTTTCGAGTCCAAGGCGCCCGTGGGTTCGTCGGCGAGTAATAATACAGGTTGGTTGACGATCGCCCGTGCGATGGCGACCCGTTGCTGCTGTCCCCCAGAAAGCTGATTCGGTTTGTTGTGCAGCCGATTTTCCAACCCCACTCGGGTCAAGGCGGCGATTCCGCGATCGCGCCGTTCCCGGGTCGGAATTCCTGCATAAACCATCGGTAACATCACATTTTCTAGGGCCGTCAATTGCGCTAATAAGTGGAATTGCTGGAAAACAAATCCGAGTTTCCGATTGCGAATTGCCGCGAGATCTCCCTCATCCATCTGCGCCACACTCACCCCGTCGAGATAGTAATTCCCCAAAGTCGGACGATCCAAACAGCCAATAATATTCATCGCCGTGGACTTTCCCGACCCCGAAGGCCCCATAATCGAGCAATATTCGCCTTCGTGAACGTTGAGAGACACCCCATTGAGGGCGCGCACTTCTGTATTTCCCGTCCCGTAAATTTTGTAAATGTTTTCAAGTCGGACAATGACGGGTTGATGTTCGGACGGACGGTGACCGTTACCATTCGTAAAGCTTTGCGAGCGATCGGTTTCTAGAGTCATTTTGGATTTTAGAGTTTAGAGTTTAGATTGGGGATTGGGGATTTTAGCGCGATCGCGATCGTCGCCCTAAAATCGTTGCCCTAAAACTGTCTACCTTTTCTCTAAGCAGTTAAACTGTTAGATATTTAAACTGTATGAGTCAAGCCTGCGGACGCGAAAGCCTCGACGGAGGAGAATTGTTTTTAACAACCCCATCGAATTTAGCCCGCCCCCTCTTTATACCCGTGTATTTTAAAAGAAAAACAGCTTATTCCCGACTCCCCCCTTAAGTCGTTCTCAACGCTACAATCGGATCTAATTTAGCTGCGCGACGGGCGGGAACGATGCCGAAAAATAGGCCAATTCCACCAGAAACCCCTGTGGCTACCGAAATAGCAGCCCAAGAAACTCCCGCTTTAAATGCGGTAAATTCGGCGACCACTAAGACGCCACTGACACCGATCGCCGTTCCGACTAAACCCCCCGCGATCGCTAAAATAATCGATTCGATCGTGAACTGAATTAAAATATCCTGTTGGGAAGCACCGATCGCCTTTCGCAGTCCAATTTCTTGAGTGCGTTCGGTCACCGACACTAACATGATATTCATAATCCCAATCCCGCCGACAAATAGAGAAATACTTGCCACCGCCCCCAACATCAATTTTAACGCCCCGGAAATCGCATCGACCGTTTGCATTAAATCCTTTTGGTTGGTGACGGTAAAATCATCTTCGTCGGTAATTTGATGGCGCAATCGCAATAAATTTTCAATCTGAAATTGTGCCGCATTCATACTTCCTTCGTCTCGCGCCGCTACGGAAATATACGTCACTTCTAAACCGTAGGGGGAAGTTCGCCCGACAATGCGATTCGCCATGGTCGTAATCGGTAAAAAGATCGTTTCGTCATAATTCGTCCCGAATGACGATCCTTTCGGTTGCATGACGCCGATAATTTCTAGAGAAACATTTTTAAGCCGAATCTGTTTTCCTAATGGATTTTCATCGAATAATTCATCGGCAACTTGCGATCCGAGGACGACGACGGCTTTATTGCGTTCGATATCTAAAGCGGTAATAAAACGACCTGTTCCGAGTTCAAATCCGCGTACTGACGGATAATCGGGGGTCGTTCCGACGACCAACACCGACAGATTTTGATTGCCAACTTTGACCAATTCACTACCCGTTAATTCCGGGGCGACTCCTTTGACTGAGGGGACTTGAGAGGCGATCGCCTGGGCGTCAGCAAAGACGAGGGTTTTGGGGCGCGGTCCCGGTCGATTGGCGGCTTCCGGACTCCCCGGTTCGACGAACAGCACGTTGGTTCCGAGTCCTTCTAACTGGCTGGCGATAAAGTTTTGCGCTCCTTCTCCCACGCCGACGGTGGCAATCACCGACGCATTGCCGATAATAATACCTAACATGGTCAAACCGCTACGCATTTTATTAGCGATTAACGTCGTGACCGACATTTTAATGCTTTCTAAAATATCCATAATGGCGATCGCTCCTCTAGGCAGTTAGGAATCGAACGGCGGGCGATCGAATCCCTTTGGATGGCTGAATTTATGGCTAAATTTCGGGCTAAATTTCGGGCTAAATTTCGGTTTCGATGTCCTCCCTTCTAGCAAAAATGCGATCGGGCAACAATCATCTCTTCAAGTCCCCCTTTTTAAGGGGGATTGAGGGGGATCCTCCCGACTCCCTTGGATCGAGCAAGGGGATAATTTTGTTTCTACGGATAAGCTTGCCAAATTTGAATCGTATTATCCGCACTCCCACTGGCTAGGGTTTTACCATCGGGAGAAAAAGCAACGGCAAATACTTTTCCTTGGTGTTTGGTCAGGGTAGTTTCTAACGATCCGCTTGCAACATTCCACACTTTAATCGTGCGGTCCGCACTCCCACTGACCAGACTTTCGCCGTCGGGAGAAAAGGCGACGGACAACACCCAATCCCGATGTCCGGTGAGGGTACTCAATAATTTTTGGTCGTCCACATCCCAAATTTTGATCGTTCCGTCCGCACTCCCACTGGCAATTTTCGACCCGTCGGGACTGTAAGCGACGGATAAAACCGGGGCCGAATGTCCTTTGAAGGTGTCGTAACCACCTCCGATAAACCAGAACCAACTTCCTGTAAGATTGCCGACATGAACTTCGTTGTCGTAACCGCCACTGGCTAGTTTTTCGCCGTCGGGACTGTAGGCGATCGCCCAAATATAACTACTGTGACGTTTGAGGTTTTCTTGTTCTTCGGTCGTGTTGACGTTCCAAATTTTGATGGTTTTGTCCGAACTCGCACTCGCCACGCTTTCGCCGTCGGGGGAAAAGGCGACGGATTGCACGGAGAAGCTATGACCCAAGCGGGTTCCAACGAGTTGTCCCGTCGGAACATCCCACAATTTCACGGTTTTGTCGTCACTTCCACTGGCGAGAAGTTCGCCGTCGGGACTGAAACTGACCGAGTTCACGTCCCCGGAATGTCCGCTTAAGGTATTGTCGAGTTGGGCGTTTTCCCAATTCCAAAGTTTGATGGTGCGATCGCTACTCCCACTCGCCAAGCGCGTTCCGTCGGGACTGAAGGCGATCGCGTTGACCCCACCGAGATGTCCGGTCAGGGTATTGACGGGAATAAACGTGCGTCGATTCCTGGGGGTCGGGGCGTTGACTGGGGGCGCCGGATCGGTTTGCGAACGAGCGCCAGGAATCGAACCGCCAACGGTGACGCCCATTAACAACAAGGCGATCGAACTAGAAAGCAACAACCCACGCCAAGACGGTTTCATGTTTTTTGAGATTCTAAATCCGATAATTTCAATTTCCCCATTGAGGATATCTCACCACTCGCGCTAAAAGCGATCCGAACCCGGGCGATCGCCGTTTCTCCCCCCGCGTTTCCGGGTCAACTGTGAACTCTCAAACATAAACTCTTAAGCGCCTCGCAACGCGACGATCGGATCGAGTTTCGCCGCTTGTTTGGCGGGAAGCACGCCGAAAATAAAGCCCGTTGCGCCTGAAACTCCGGTGGCGAGGGCGATCGCCACGATCGAGATTCCTGCTTCAAATTCGGTCAATTGAGCAATTAAGAAAATCCCACCGACACCGATCCCGGTTCCGATCGCCCCTCCGAGTACGGAGAGAATCACCGCCTCGATTGTAAACTGAAGTAAAATATCATTTTGCGAGGCTCCGATCGCCTTTCTCAAGCCGATTTCTTTCGTTCTCTCCGTCACCGAAACCAGCATAATATTCATAATACCAATCCCGCCGACTAATAATGAAATTCCGGCGATCGCCGCCAATAATGCGGTCAACGCGCCGGTAATCGATCCCATAATTTGCTGTAAATCTTGCTGATTTCTGACGGTAAAATCATCTTCGTCGGTAATTTTATGTCGCAGTCTCAATAAGTTTTCAATTTGGAACTGTGCCGCTTCCATATTATTGAGATTTTCAACGGATACCGAAATAAAATTGACTTGCAATCCATAAGGCGAGGTTTGTCCGACAATCCGATTGGCTAAGGTCGTCACGGGTATAAACGCGAGGCGATCGAAATTCACCCCAAAAGTCGAACCTTTCGGCTTCATGACGCCAATAACTAAAAACGAAACCCCTTTAATCCGAATTTGTTCGCCGATCGGATTTTTCCCTTCAAATAATAAATCGGCCAGATCGGAACCCAAGGCCACCACCGCTGTATTTTTCTTGACATCCAAGTCACTAAAAAAGCGACCACTCCCCACATCAAAGTTTCTAACGACTAAAACTTCCGGCGTCGTTCCATATAAAAGTGTAGAAATATTTTTACTCCTATAATTCACCCGTTCCGTCGCATTTAATTGCGGCGCAACTGCTTTGACCGAGGGAACTTGTTCGGCGATCGCCCGCGCATCTTCCAGCACTAACGTTTGTGGCGGAAACACGGGTCTTCTTTGGGCTTTCGGACTGCCAGAAACCACAAATAATAAATTAGTCCCCAGGGAGTTTACCTGACTTTCCACAAACCGCCGCGCCCCCTCTCCCACCCCCAAGGTGGCAATCACGGAAGCATTACCAATAATAATCCCCAACATGGTCAAGGTACTACGCATTTTATTGGCTTTTAAGGTCGTAAAAGCCATGTGGAAGCTTTCGATAATATCCATTAGTTTTAAGGAAGTAGGGAGTAGAGAGTAAGAAGTAGGGAAGAGACAAGAAGCAAGAGACAAGAGCAATAAATCGACTGCAGTGCGGGCATCTTGCCTCGTTCCCTCACTATTTTTAAAAAGTACCGATCGCTGTCTAAGAGACTGTCGATCGAGGAAATACAGCACTCGGGCGATCTGATGAAGTACAGTGCCGATCCCTCTATGCCCCCTTCGCCCCCCTTTCAAAGGGGAGTTGGGGGGATAGAGGAGGGAACGAGGAAAGTCCCCCTTTTTAAGGGGGATTTAGGGGGATCTAAATGTCTTGCATAGCAGAGGAAAATGCTATATAAAAAAATCTAGCAGGAGTTGGGTAACCCAACCCCTACAGAACACCATAGAAACGCCGAGAGCGTTGGGGTAACTCGATAGTAGCCATCGGTCATTTGATGCTCCGGCGATCGCTTTCTCGCAAACATGACTTTTCATGTTTATTTTACAAACAATTTCTCAAAGAACTCAGGAATTAGACCTCAGAAGGAAAGCATTACTTCTTCAAGCTAAACTCTAAACTCTCAAATCTCTTGTGCAGTTCTAAGAGTATGAGAATTTTGCTCAATTTTCGTTTAATTTTCCATACCTTGTTTGAGAATTTCATCTAATTTTTGTCCTTCCGGTAACTCGGTAAAGACACGATCGCCCGCCTGAATACCATCGAGGATTTGAATGCGATCGCCGATCGTCGGTCCGATCGTCACGGGTTGAAAAACAGGCTCATTTTTCTCATCGGGAACTAACACCCCCGTTTCCCCTTTTTGGGTCACGATCGCCACCGTCGGCACGACCAAAGCATCGCTCAATTCTTCCCCTAAAAACGTAACATCCACATTCATCCCGGACTGCAACTTATCCGTTCCCGTTTCGATCGCCGCACGGATTTCAAATAACGTCACGTCTCGCTCTTCGATCGCTTCCGGTGCAATTAACTTCACTTGTCCGTAAAAAGTCAAATCCGGATAGGCATCGGCGACAATTTCCACCTGTTGTCCCGGCTTAATTTGGCTGATATCCGCTTCCGGAACCTTCGCCAGCACCTCCAAGCCCCGCGCCAGAGCCACAATCGAGGTCGAAGTTGCCGAAGAAGTGGCCGAAGCGGAAGTCGTCGGCGTCACGAACGCCCCCTCAGTGGCGTATTTCTGGGTAATTTGTCCGGCGAAGGGAGCGCGCACCAAACTATCATTAGCTTGCACTTCGTAAAACTGCACCTGCGCTTGAGCTTCCGAGACTCTCGCTTCGGCGGCGGCAATTTGTTCGTCACGAGTTCCGGCGAGCAGTTCGTCTAATGCCTGTCGCGCTTCGCGTACCCGGGCTTCGGCTTGTTGAATATCTTCGCTGCGGCTGCCGTTTTCCAGTTCTCGCAAGTCGGCGCGCGCTTCGGCGACGGCGGCCCGGGCTTGGGCGATATCTTCGCTACGGCTACCCGTTTCCAACAGTTCTAGATTCTGTTCGGCTTCGCGCAAACTCGCTTGCGCCCGTTCCCACTCGGTGACGGCAGCATCGAGGTCGTCTTGGGAAATCGCGCCTTCTTCGGCTAAATATTGATTGCGTTGTTTCCGTTGCTGGGCCAAACGGGCTTGAACCCGCGCCGAGTCCACCCGGGCGCGGGCTTGGGCGATTTCTTCGGGACGCGGCCCGGCGAGTACTTCGGCTAAATTCGCTTCGGCTTGAGCGACTCTGGCTTCGGCGCGGCTGATGGTTTCGGGACGGGCGCCCCGGCGGACTTCTTCGAGGGCGGCTTGTTGTTGTTCGAGGCGCGATCGCGCTTGGGCGATTTGCTCGGGACGCGCTCCAGCCCGTCGTTCGGCCAGTTGGGCGATCGCGTCGGCCAGGCGAGCTTCGGCTTGGCGCAGTTGAGCCTCGATTTCCTGACTCTCCATCCGGGCGATCGCCTCTCCCGCTTCGACTCGATCGCCTTGTTCCACGTATAGTTCGGCGAGTCTGCCGGAGGTTTTTGGCGAAATATTGACGCTTTGAATCGGCTGAACTTTGCCGCTTGCTTCGATGCGGACGGTCAAATCTTGTAATTCTACCGGGACGGTCAGTTCGGCGATCGCCTCCGCTTTCGGTCTGCGGTTTTGGACGCGGAAATAGCCGAAGGTTCCGATCCCGAGAACGGCGACGATCGCGATCGCGGCGATCGCCTTTTTCCCCACCCCTTTTTTCTTCGGCGGCGGTTCGTTCGGACGCTTTCGCTCCAGATTCTCCCGAACTTCCGGGGTTTCTTCCGCCTTGGCGGCTAACTCTTCTGAGTGGCGATCGGGGTTTTCGGGCGATCGTGACTTGACTTGCATGAGGTTCCTCCTAAATCCAACGATGCCAATCAACTAAGAATATTTCGCGAAGGGTTTGGCGATCGCCTTTAATGGTGTTCTCGTTCCCAGCGATCGGTCAACACAGGTAATTCGCGCTCGAAAAATGCATGAACGTCCCGCATTTCTTCCAATCTCCGTTTCCGTTCGGGATCTTCCCCCTCTAACAAGGTCAACCCCCGTTCGGCCACTTCGCGAATAGCTCTCATTTGTGCTAGACGCGCACGGATTAACTCCGACCAAGCGCCTAATTGAATCTGAAAATAAGATTGCCGATCGCCCGGTAAGCTTATTTTCTCAACGATTCCCGCCTGAATCAACAAGCGCGTCATGCTACTGATCGAGCCTTTGCTCGCTTGCAACCCTCGTGCTAATTCACTAAACGACTGGTGCGGCGGAGAGGAAATCAACAGCCAGCCTAAAATGCGTCCCGCCATCCGAGGCAGGCCCATCAACTCGAAGAGTACCCCGACTTCTTCGACAAATCGTTTCAGTTCAAATTGCCGCCGTTCTTCGTCCAACTGAATAATGCTCAAACCTGTTTGGCTTTAGTGCGATCCTAACACGTTTCAAATTGTTCAGTAATTATTGAACGATCGCCATTGCCGAAGCTCATCCACCTTGCCCCCGCTAGTTCGGCGTATGGCTGGACTCGGGACGGCTTCAGGATTTTATATAAAAATTTAACAATTGATTATATTTTGAACAAGATTTATATTATTTATGCTTATTGGCAATTACGCTATATATTTAGCGTCTTTCAAACGCTCCAAACCCGTTCAATTCCAGTCCAAACGCTGAAATTTGCGCCGAAAGACGGAAAAAGTTAGCTTCTGTGAACCTCATTGGATCGGGCGATCGGCGATCGCCCGTTGCTATCAAACATGAAGCGTGCCATCAGGCATCACCGTTCCTGTTAAATTGGCATCGCGAAAATCAGCCCCTATAATGGCCGCATCGCGCAAACTCGCTTCCGTCAAATCCGCTCCGGTAAAACAAGCGCCATCGAGATCCGCTCCCCACAAATAAGCACCGCGCAAATTAGCCCCACTCAGATCCGCTCCACTGAGATTCGCTAAATTGAGATTTGCCCCACTGAGATCGGCATTTCTCAAATCAGTTTCGCGCAGGTCAGTTTTCATTAAATTTGCCCGAGCCAAGCGTCCGCCTTTGAGATTACTCGAATATAAAATAGCTTGCTTGAGATTACTTTCCTCAAAGTTTGTAAAGCGCATTTGCGCCCCACTCAAATCCGTTCCCTTCAGTTGAGAACGACACAAACTCGCCCCACTCAATTTCGCAGCTTGCAACTCCAACGCATTAAAGTTCGTGCCATCTAAATTGAGTCCGTTTAAAAACGCTCCACTCAATTTGACGCCATTTAATAACGCACCTTTTAGAGAAGCCCCACTCAAGCGAGCGCCGCTTAAATTCGTCCAATTTAAGTTCGCTCCCGTTAAATTGGCCGATCGCAAATTAATCCCGTTTAAATTAGCGCCACACAAATTAACCCCCGGTAAATTCGCTCGATAAAGGGTCACCCATTTGAGAATGGCTCCACTCAATTTAGCCCCCGCTAAATCTGCATTGGCCAAGTGAGCGCCTTGTAAATTGGCTTTCGTCAAATCGGCATCGAGTAGGGAACTCCCTTTAAACTTAGCAAAACTGAGATCGGCACCATATAAAAAGGCCCCATTCAATTTGGCTTCAATTAAAAAGGCACGACTCAAATCCGCACGGGCGAGTGATGCCTCCATTAAGTTCGCTCCGACTAAATTAATGCGTTCGAGGGTCGCTCCAATTAAATTTGCCCAACTCAAGCAAGCGCCTTTAAAATCGCGTTCTCCGTTGTTATAGCGTTTGAGTAATTGATAAGCATCCATACAACTTTCTCCTACGGTCAAATTAGAATAATCTGTCAGTTCTTGGTTATTAGTGTTCCCCGATCGCGCAGTGGGCGATCGCAGCCAATTGTCAATAATTGTTTCGTCAACTCTTAGTTTAATGTGACTGACAGGGGTTAACATTTGAGCGTATCGACGATCGCGCGATCTCCTCGATCGTCCTCTTGAAGCCAAAGTTTCAGAACAAGTTGCTCGCGATCTCGCGATCCCCATCTTTTGAGCGATCTTAGAATTGGTGACCTGAAGTCCGTCTCAATTTTGGTGCGATCGGGAGAAAATACCTATTCTAATTTGTCCTTACGCTACAACTCTCCGCGCTCATTTGCGAGCGATCCCGATACCAATCATTTTCCCTCGCGATCGCGGATAACAATAATAATTTTCTTTACTTTTGTTTGAATATTTACTCTTACGTTTATTTAAAAAATCAACATCGAGGGCGATCGCCAACAGAAAAGGGGTCGGATGTTTCCGACCCCAGCCGATTCAATTCGACGCGATCGCGCGATCGTTAGCAATAATGCCAGCGAGGCGATCGTCGTGCGAAAATTTTATACATCGTAAACTCGCGCTTCCGCCGCTTCTGGATTTTCCTCACAATACTCCTCAAACGCCGATTTCGTCGGTTTGAGAGCTTGTTGGTGCGAGGCTTCCGCTTGCAGCTCTTCCACCGCATCCCAGGCGGCAGCACATTCCTTAGAGGTAGCACCTTTTTCACTGCAAATGGCACGCGCTTCGGCAATAGCTTTGTCTAATTCCTGTTGTAATAAAGTTGACTTGGGTTTTTCGACAAAATCGCTATTGCGCAGGATATCCGTGACCGAGATAATCCCCATTAATTGACCGTCGATGACCGGAGCGCGACGGATTCCCGTATTGGCGAACAAGCGCGCGACATACTCGATCCCTAAGTGAGGATTGACCACGATACAAGGTTTGGTCATGATCTCGAAAACGCGGACTTTTTTCGGATCTTTACCGTAGGCCGCCACTTTATACACGATATCCGTTTCCGTGACGATTCCGTAAGCATCTTCGTCATGGCGCCGCTTGACCACTAAAGCCCGTAAATTCTTGTCTTTCATGAGCTTGACGGCTTCAGCTACCGTTGCAGAACCGCGAATGGTGATGACATCACGAGTCATGATTTCTTGGGCTTTCATCATTACGTAACCTCTGAGCGAATGGTTTTTGACTCCTTTTCGATCGTAAATCAAATTGGCTCGTCAAAAACTTGTAGATGATAAAATTTCAATTTTAGAGAGGAGATCGGTTAATTTTTACGATCGCTTCCCCCGAGAGATCGGGGAGCTTTTTGAGGGAGAGATCGCCGTGCAGCCCTGGTTTCAAACCCAAATTGCGATCGATTTTCTGCGATCGCGTCGGGACTAATCTTGCGGAACCGATCCCATCAGCGTCCGTTCGGCAATTTCTTGAATGACCAGATTCGGGCGTTCACGATTAATAATTTCCCGGTCAAATTCATACTGATTTAAAAATACCGCCCGTTGGAAATGCTCCGATAAAAATGGCCCTAAATTGAGCATGAAAGAATCGTGAAAAATGACCGCTTTCGGTAACTGGCGATCGTCGATTTCTGTCGCAAAAGGTTGTTGATTTTCGGGTAAATCAGCCTTGACTATCCCCGGACTCGCCGGACGGAACCGGGAGGGAAACATCGCCGAAAATCTAATCGCGTCTTCTTTCAAGGTATTCTCTAACCCCAACATCATCGCCAAATCGCCTCCAGGTCGGCGAATCTGTTCCCGACGAAAGGCATCGAGTTCGAGTGGTGTTAAGCCGGGAAAGCGTTCGTTCAGTTCGGCGAAAATTGCCCGGTAAGCGGCAAATACACCGGGTTTGTTCCAGTGAGAATCCGTGCGGTGGTAAACACGATCGCGCTGTTTGGCGGCGAGGAGAGCACCCCGCAAATCGAGAATTTCAAAATCCGAGTAAGTTTCCAGGTAATTCACGAGTGCATCTAAGCGAGATTCTCGCGCATCTCGGCGAATATGACTGGGCATATATTCGGGATAAATTGTGGATTTATTGGGAACGATAATAAATAAGTAATCGATCCCGCGATCGCCCAACCACTGACACCGCTTTTCTAACAAGATTCTCCACTGTTCCAGTTCACTTTTCGTAAAGGGGTTGACCCGTCGGTAAGCATTCAGTGCATCGCGATCGCCGTAAAATAACCATCCCTGTTGACCGACAATGACTTTCTCCGAGGGAGATAACCCAAATCCGATTAATTTTAACAAATTGTGCCAGCGAATTAAATGCGATCGCGGCCAAAAGTTATCGCTATAATAGTCCTCGAATTGTTCGGGAAAGGTGGCTAAAGATTCTACCGATTGCGGCCATCCGGGAAAGCGAACAAACTCCCGTTTTTCCCAATTTTGTCGGCCTTTATTTTCTCCGAAATGGTTCTCAATTGCACTTACTAATGGCGGTAAACCAATCGCCGCTAGAAAGATTAAGATTAAGAAGCGATCGTACAATTTTCGGGGCGATCGCGCGGTTTTTGTCATTTGAACTTATTCTAAAATTAAAAATTCATCAAAATTCATCAATTAAAAGCGAAAATAAATAAAGGGTTGATAAGTTTCTGCGGCAATTTTCGCCGTCGATGCCCAAAAAATAGAGGCGATCGCCATAATTTCTACACTGGCCATACAATGAAATAAGGTTATCTGAGAAATCGGCAATTTAGACGAGAGCCGATCGCGCCATTGCCAATACCATTGTAAGGCGATCGGATAAATCGGTAAAGCGGCGATCGCACCGATGACTAGGGTCACGGCAATCTCTGCATTCCAATAGTCTTGAATAGTATATTGATTCTGACTCCATGGAACCGTACCGAACATAATTTTTAAAAAATCTATTGCATATTCTAAATTCGGCGATCGGAAAAATACCCAGGCTAAACCGACAACGATCCAAGTGTAGACGATGCTACCGGGAAACCGTTCGATGCCTAAATTAACCCGATAAAGTAGTCGTTCCACGATTAAAAAGGCACCGTGAATTAACCCCCAGACGATAAACGTCCAGTTGGCGCCATGCCACAAGCCACATAATAGGAAAACTAGGGTTAAGTTAAAATAAGTTCGGCAGGGCGATCGCCGATTTCCGCCCAGAGGAATGTACAGATAATCGCGAAACCAAGTGGATAAAGAAATATGCCAGCGTTGCCAAAATTCACGCAGCGATCGCGCACTATAAGGATAGTTAAAGTTTTCGGGTAAGTCGAATCCAAACAGGCGACCTAAACCAATCGCCATATCGGAATAACCAGAAAAGTCGAAATAAATTTGCAAGCTGTAGCAGGCGATCGCCAATGCGGTTAAAGTAGGAGTTAATTGACTGGTTTCTAATCCAAAAATCGCATCGCTTGGTTTGGCTAAAGTATTGGCAACGAGCATTTTTTTGCCTAAACCGATCGCGAAACGTCGAATTCCGCTAGCGAATTTTTCAACGTTGACTTGACGCCGAATGAGTTGAGGGGCGATCTCGATATAGCGGACGATCGGTCCGGCAATTAACTGCGGAAAAAAGGCGATGTAAAGGGAAAGTTGAATCGGATTTCGATTGGCTTTAACTTGCTTTCGATAGACATCGACGAGATAAGAAAGGGCTTGGAAGGTAAAGAAGGAAATGCCTAGGGGTAAGTGAACGGAAGGGATAGGAATGGCGATCGCCTGGGTTGAGGAGAATAAGCGATCGAGAGCTTGGCTAAAAAATGCACTATATTTAAACCAGAAGAGGATGCCGAGATTGGCGGCGATTCCGAGAGTTAAGAGGAGTTGTTTTTGAGGTTTTTGGTGATGGCGGTCGATGGCGAGGGCGATCGTGTAATTGATGGAGATCGAGGCGAGCATGAGTACGATAAATTGTAATTCTCCCCAGGCATAAAAAAAGAGGCTGGCGAAGAGGAGAACAAGATTGCGAAGCGATCGCGGTTTTACCGTCCAATAAGCGAGTAAGACGAGGGGAAGGAATAGGAAAATAAAAATTGTCGAAGTAAATAACATATGACTGTTGTTTCGGTGACAGTCGATTTCAGGTTGAGTTAGCCGATGGCGGTTGAATGTTGAAAATGGAAGGTTTCAAATATAGATTGATGAGATGATTTTATCCCTTGTCTGTCGGTCGCAATCGGTCGAAAATTGAAGATCGGGATTTTAAGGGTATCAATGGAATTAACCTTTAGATTGGTTGAGAACGAGGGATCGCTCGTTACTGTCAAGAATAGCGATCGGATAAATAGAATCGTATTTTAATTTAAAAGTTATCGGTTTTCAAGAGATTACAAAAAAATGATAAATTTTTGGCTAGATCGTATTTTTTGAAGACTGTTTTTTGATATAATAATGTAATTTAAGGGAAAAACAGGGTTGAGAAGTCAGGGGTCTAGCTTAAGTCTTTCGCGGGGTAGAGATGGCCAGGAGGCAGTCGGCGATCGCGCGGGGAAAGACGAACGAGAGGAAAATGACGGGCTTTTGGACGATTCTGCTGAAAATCAGTCATTTCATTTCGTTAACAGGCGGGTGCAAACTCCTCAATTAATGCGAAACTAAATGTAATTGAACTATCCCGCATCGCACGGCGATCGCCGACTCGTAGGATGTGCCAATCGAGTTATTGCCAACAACCAAAGCCATCAAAATCTTAAGAGGATCTAAAGAAAATAAACGATGGTTGGGCGATCGGTGGATCTTGAAATCGACTCGTTGTTTTTGCTGCTGTTTGAGAGTCGGGGGGAGGAAAAAACTAGCTTATTTTCCAAGACGCATGGGGGCAAAAAAACACCGATCGCGGGGAATCAGCGAAGTATAGGAACGGTCATGAAACAGATTTTAGTGGTAGATGATTCGGCGACAATGCGTCGGATGGTCAGAGCATCGCTGCAATCCTTACCCGACGTTACGTTTGGGGAAGCGAGTACGGGATTGGAGGCGATCGAACAACTGGCGATCTCGTCGGTAGATTTGATCGTCCTCGACTTAAATATGCCCGATATGCACGGATTGGAGGCGATCGAATTCGTGCGGGGTCACGATCTTTATCGTGCGATTCCGATCGTGGTGTTGACCACGCGAGGGGACGACAACAGCCGCGAACGGGCCATGAGTGCGGGGGCTTCGCGCTACCTAACCAAACCGTTCGACCCGCGCACGTTAGCGCGGGAAGTGCTCGACTTGCTCAAGCAACCGATTGCCAACGATTAAATCGGGGCATCCGTCGGTTGTCCGCAGGCAAGTTAGAGGAGGCAACCACCATCGAGAGGGATTTGAGTCGTGTCCAATGCAGACGAAGCCAACAATTTTTTCGCCGATTTTTTAGATGATTATTTTGCCGAGTGCGAAGAACATCTTACCCTAGCGCGTCAAAACTTATTATTATTAGAAGCTTTTATCGGCGAGCCGTCCGTAGAGAAAACGGTCGTTCACGAATTATTTCGAGCCTTTCATTCCCTCAAAGGGCTGTCGGGAATGATGGCGGTGAAGGAAGCCGAAGCAGTCGCCCACCAGATGGAAAGTTATTTGCGCGGGTTGCGCGATCGCGATTTGGTGTTGTCCGAGGGGGGATTTGATGCGCTCTTGAACGGGACTAAAGCGATCGAAGAGATTGTCGAGGCGCGTCGCAACCAACAACCCGTCCCCGAGATCGACAACATCCTCGCTCAATTGAAAGCGGCGATCCCGCCAGAAACCCCCTCGGTGAGAGGCGATCGCCCCTCGTTCAAACTCAAACCGGAAGAACAAAAACAGCTCGACAGCGCGATCGCCCGTGGGGAAACGATTTGGCACTTTAGTTTCTCGCCGAGCGCCCAACTGGCGGCCCGGGGAATCACCGTCAACCAGGTTCGCGATTTACTCGGACAATGGGGCCATCTGATTCATGCTGCCCCTCGTATGGGGGAAAAAGGGAGTATTAGCTTTGATTTTCTCGTAGCGGGGAGCGACGCCGAGGGGGAATTCGGGGAATCCCAAACCGACGGGTTGATCTGGGAAGCCTATCGCGGTCACCGGGGGGCTTCGGCGAGGGAGACCCCGGAAAGGGAGACCCCGGAAAGGGAGACCCCGGAAAGGGAGACCCCGGAAAGGGAGACCCCGGAAAGGGAGACCTCGGAAGTGAGCGTCCCCGAGACCCCAGAGCAGCCAGCAGCGCGCGAGACTCCCCCCGAAGAAGCGCCGACCGAGGAACCGAAAGTGGCGCCGAAAGGAGCGATCGCCCCGACCGCCGCCCCGGCGCCGATCGCCGAGAAGTCGTCGAACGTGGTGCGGGTAGACCTGCCCAAACTCGACGAACTGATGCGGATGGTCGGGGAATTGGTAATCGGACGGGCGCGGTTGGAAGATTGGAGCGATCGCGTGACCCGAGATTTACCGGGGGCCGAAGCCAGAGCGCTGCAAGAAATCAACTTGACCTTAGAACGACAACTGCGCGACTTGCGCGAAGGGGTGATGCGGGTGAGGCTGGTACCCGTCGCCGAAGTATTCGCGCGGATGCACTTCGTGGTGCGCGATTTAGTACGAGAAACGGGCGTTCGCGACGGGTCTCCCCAGGAGAATCGGACCACAGTGCCGCCGCCAGAGCGCAAACAGGTCAAACTCGAACTGAGCGGACAGGAAACCGAGATCGATAAATTCGTAGTCGAGCGGATGATGGATCCCTTGCTGCACCTAGTTCGCAACGCCATCAGTCACGGGATCGAACCGGAAGTCGAACGAGTCGCCGCAGGCAAAGCGCCCCAAGGGACGATCGCCTTGCGCGCCTCCACCGCCGGGGAAATGGTGGCGATCGAGATCGAAGATGACGGACGGGGCATCGATCGCGATAAAGCGATCGCCGTCGGTCGAGCGCGCGGACTGATCGATCCCGATCTCAGTCCCGACGAACTGGCCAGCCAGTACGATGCAATGGCCTTGTTAGACCTGCTGTGCGCCCCCGGATTTTCCACCCGAGACGTAGCGGATCTGACGAGCGGACGGGGAGTAGGGATGGCGATCGTCAAAAACACCGTTTACGAACTCGGCGGCACCGTGACGATGACGAGCGAACGGGGACGTGGCACCCGATTTCGGATCGAATTGCCCCTAACGCTGGCGATCGCCGACGCGGCGATCGTCAACGTCGCCGATCAAACTTACGCGATCGTCCAATCCGCGCTGCGCGAAGTCCTCGAAGTCAACATCGAGACCCTCGTGCGCTTTGAAAACAACGAAGCGATCCCCTATCGCGGCTCCCTGTTGCCCTTACTGTACCTCGCCGACCTGTTCGGCTTGGAGCGCGATCGCGATCGCCGTTCCTTGCGCGTCGTCGTCGTCGGGAGTGGCACCAGCGCGATCGGCTTAGCCGTGGATCGGATCGTGCGCCAGTGCGAAATCGTCGTGCGGTCCCTCAACGACCCCTTCGTGCAGACCGTCGGCATTGCCGGAGCCACCGAACTCGGCGACGGTCGAGTCGTGTTAATTCTCGACATCCCCAGTTTGGTGCGCCATCGCGAATCCATGGGTACCAACCGCGAAACCAGGCGGCGATTCTCCTTTGGAGACCCTACGCGATCGCGAAACGACGGCTCCGCCGTATCGCACTAAAGGGATCCGCAACCCGACTTCCCCAAACCCACCCTGTCGATCGATTTGGCTAAAACCGATGAGTGTGAACACTTCTGTATCGTCCTCCCCCGAGGAAATTCAAAACTTTATCTTTTTTGAACTGGCGGGAACCACCTACGGCATCGAAGCGACCTACGTCCAGCAAATGGATACCGTCGAGCGCATTACCCCCGTTCCCAACGCCTTATCCTTCGTCGAAGGCGTCGTCTTTTCCCGAGGACAAGTGCTACCCCTACTCAACTTGCGAGTGCGATTCGGCTTTGAAAAAATTCCCTACGACATTCGCACTCGTTCGATCGTCGTGCGCCACCAACAGCGAACCGTCGGTTTGATCGTCGATACGGCCAGAGAATTTATTTCCCTGCCCAACAACGTCATTCAACCCTTACCGGAAGGCATTTCCGGATTGAGCGGCAAATATTTAAAAGGCACTATCACCCTCGAAGAGCGCGTCGTGCTGGTGTTAAACGTCGAAGAATTATTAAAAGTAGAAGAAACGCCGATCGTAGCCGCAGAATAAAAAGTTTTGCTTCTTAAAGATCGATTCAGGACAAAAAAATGGCTAAAAATCAAAGCAATAAGAAAAAGAAAAACGGATCCAAAAACGGCCACATAGCCGACGGGGGAAGAGAGCAAATTCGGGATGAATTTCGCGATCGCTTCCAAGAACGGGCCGTCGTCGTCAGCCGCCAAGCCAACGAAATTTACGAAATTGCCGCCCAAGTTGCCCGAGGGGCCGAGTCCCAACAAGAATCGATCGAGCGCAGTTGTAGCGAAATGAGGGACATGGCGACTTCCCTCACCCAAACGACCAGCCAAGTCGAATCCGTGGCCAGTTCCTCCGAGCAAATCGTTTCCTCGATCAACGAAATGGCCGCCTCCATCGAGCAAGTCACCGCCAGTACCCAAGAATTGGCCACCGGGTTGAAACAAACCAGCGCGGCGATCGAGCAAACCACCCACTCGATCGCCCAAGTCAGCAACAACGCCCAGGAAATGTCAACCTCGGCGACCCAAGTCACCGCCTCGATGACCGAGATCGCCAGTTCCATTCAAAACGTCAACGTCGATACGGACAATCTCGCCTCCGGACTCAACGAAACCGCCGCCTCGATGGAAGAAATGACCGCCTCGATCCAGGGGGTCGCCGAGAACGCCGACGATTTGAGCGCCGCCGCCGAACAAACCAGCGCATCGATTAACGAAATGGCCGCCTCCATCGAAGAAGTCTCCGCCACCAGCGAGAACATGGCGGTCAGCGTCGAAGAAGTTTCGACCTCGATCGAAGAAATGGCGCGATCGATCGAAGGGGTCGCCGAAAACGCCAAACAGATTACCGAAGCCGCCACCAGTGCGGCGACCAGTGCCGAGCAACTCGATCGCTCGATCCACTCCGTCGCCACCCTCACCCAAAAAGCAGACCAGATCACCCGCCGAGTCGCCAGCGATGCCAAAGACGGCGGGGCGACCGTTCAAAAATCGATCCAAGGGCTCACCCGAGTCCGCACGGCGATGGTAGACTCCGCCAGTGCGATTCGCGAAATCGGCCAGCGCACCAACGAAATCGGCACGATTGTCGATACGATTAACTTAATTGCCGAACGGACGAACTTACTCTCGCTCAATGCCTCGATCGAGGCCGCCCGGGCGGGAGAGGCGGGACGCGGCTTTGCGGTAGTCGCCGAAGAAATCCGCAATTTGGCCGATCGCGCCGCCCAAGCCACGGGGGAAATTGGCGGGATTATCAAAGCCTTGCAAGTGTTCGTCCAAAATGCGGTGAACCAGTCCGACGAAGGCTTGCGAGTCGCCGAAGAAAGCGGTCGCCTCTCGGAAGAAGGGGCGGCGGGCTTGCAGAAAATTCTCGACGGCGTCGGCGAAACTGCCGAGTTAGTCACTCAAATCACCCGGGCGTGCGAAGAGCAACTCGATGCGGGTCAGACGGTGCTCAATGCGGTTCATCTGACGGCGGAACAAGCGAAAGAAGTTTCCACGGCGACGAGCGAACAATCGATGGCGGCGCAAGGGATCGTGCGTTCGGCTCTGGAAATGCGCAAAACCGTGCAGCAGGTGGCGAAAGCGACGAACGAACAGGCCCGTTCGGCGCGAGAAGTGATGAAAGCGTCCCAAAATACGACCCTATTAGCGAGCCAAGTGCGCAAGGCGATGATGGAGCAAGCCAAAGGGACGCAACAGGCGATGCAGGCGATCGAGGTGATGAGAAAGGGAATGATGAATATTACCCGGGCCTTGAGCGAGCAGTCCCAAGCGGGGGAACAAATCGCCCAGGAATCCCAACGGTTGAGCGCGTTGATTCAAAAGGTTTCCCAGGGGATGAATTCGCAATCGACCGATGCGACCCAAGTGGTGGCGGCAGTGGTTTCGATGCGGCAGCAGTCCGAACAGGTGGCGAAAGCGATGAAAGAGCAGAGTATCGGGATCGAACAGATGACCGAGGCGATCGAGGCGATTTCGCAGGAAATGCGGACGATCGCCAAACACAATCGCGAACATAGTAGCGCGTCTCAAGTGGTTCTCGATGCCTTGGAGGACATTCGCGAGATTACCCAACGCAATGCCCAAGGGGTTTTGCAAACCCAAAAGGCAACGGCGCAACTGCTCGAACAAGCGGGGGAGTTAAACCAGTTGGTCGCACGGGGGTCGGCGGATCGTGACGGATATTAATGCGCCCGGGGGGAACGGTTGGCTAGAGTTGGCTGAGGATAGAGGATGCTGAGCCGATGACGATTGGTATTTTTACGACGGATACAGAGGGGATCGTCCGTTCTTGGGACGATCGGTTGGCGGCGATGACGCGGATTCCGGAAGCTGCCGCCCGGGGTCGGGAGTTGAGCGAGTTAATTCCCGATCTCGAAGCGCGGGGGTTGGGCGATCGGTTTCGGCGGGTGTGGAGCGAGGGAACGGTGGAAACCCTTTCGCCGTTGTTCCATCGCTATTTGATTCCCTGTCCTCCGGCGATCGCCTCGTCGGGTTTCGAGTACATGCAGCAAAAGGTGACGATCGCCCCGTTACAGGAGGATACGCGCATTGTCGGGGCGATCGTCACCGTGGAAGACGTGACGGAACGCTTGGAACGGGAACGACAGGGGGGTTCGGAGGCTTCGGCGGAGGCAGTGAAGGCGCCCGCCGCCGAAGCCAAAACGCGCTTGGCAGCCCTCGGGGACGATCGCTGGGACGTCCGACGGGCGGCGGTGGATTCCCTCGTGCGCGAAAGCGATTCGGACACGATGGTGGAACTGTTGCGATCGCTGCGGGCGGAACACGCCAATCCGAGCGTCCTCAACAGTATTTTGCAAGTGTTGGTCTTGAGCAATCTCGACCCGCTTCCCGCCTTGATCGAATGTCTGCGCGATCCGGAAGTGGATTTGCGGATTTACGCGGCGCTGACCTTGGGCGATCGCCGCGACCCGCGCGGGATTCCAGCCTTGATCGAGGCCCTCGACGACCCGGATGCGAACGTTCGCTATCACGCGATCGACGCCTTGAAAATGTTGAAAGCCCGCGAAGCGGTCGAATCGATCGCGGCGATCGCCGAATCGGAAGATTTCTTTTTGGCCTTTCCCGCCCTCGAAGCCCTGATCCGCATCGGGGACGGCACCATCGCCCCGCGTCTGGTGCCCTTGCTCGATCGCGAGCTTCTCTACCCCACCACGGCCCAATTGTTAGGAACCCTCGGCGATGCCAGCGTGGTGCCGCCGATGGTGGCGACGATCCGGCGATGGTGCGAGCCGCCTTCAGAGAGTTCGACCGCGCCGCCGGATTCCCTGGCGCCGCCGTTGAGCGAACGCTTGCGGGCCGTGGTCGGCGCGATCGCCGCGATTTACCGCCGCTACGACAAAAATTATAGGGAAGGGAGTTATATCGTCGAACTCACCCGCCACGCCTTCGGCGGCGATCCTCCGGCGCTGATGCCCCCCCGAGAATGCGAAGCCCTCCTCTGCGCGATCTCCGGGGCCACGGGTTCGGAACTGAGCGACTTGGTACTCCTGCTCGGATGGTTCCAGGGAGAGGCGATCGAAACGGTCTTGGTGGAACTGTTAAACGAACCGAGTGTTAGAAATCAGGTATTATACACGATTAGTCGCTACGGCAGGCGAATATGTGAGAAAGTGTTGGAGCAGTTGGAAGCGCCCAGTTCCTCCACCCGCAAAGCCGCCGCGATCGCCCTCGGACGCATCGGCGACCCCCGCGCCGTCGGTCCGTTGACCGAACTGCTGCACGCCGAGCCCGACTTGGGAGTAGCGGCGGCCAATGCCCTCGCTCAGATTGGGGACGCTCAAGCGTTCGAGTCCTTGCTCGAATTGTTGGGCCATCCCGAAGCCAGCCTGCGTCTGGCGGCGATCGGCGCCCTCAACTCCTTGGGACATCCGGATTTGAGCGCTCGGATTTTCGACTGCTTGGGGAATTTCGACCCCTACGTGCGCGAGTCGGCGGTCAAAATTGCCGGATATTTCGCCTTTCCCAACTGTTTCGATCGCCTGTTCGCCTGTTTGACCGACCCTCACGAGCGGGTTCGCCGCGCCGCGATCGAACAGTTACCGTTATTTGAAGACCTCGGTCACTTCGGCCAAACCCTGCCCCACGCCTGCGAGATTTTGCGTCAAGCCCTGCGAGAAGAAACCCCCCCGGTGCGAGCGGCTGCCGCCCACAGTTTGGGTCACTTCCCCTGGTCGTTGGCCTTCGAGCCTTTGCGCGAGGCCCTCGACGACGAGGATCCCTGGGTTCGCTATTATGCGGTACGATCGCTGATCAAAAGTGCGAAACATCATACCCGAGGCGATCGCACCACCGCGATCGACGGCGAGGCGATCGCCGTGCTGCTGGACCGAGTGCAACACGACCCGGCCAATCCGGTGCGGGCGGCGTCGGCGGAAGCGCTCGGACATTTCGGCGCGGTGGAAGCAGTTCCCCTGCTGGTCAGCTTGAGCGACAGCGAGGAGGGTGACGGCGACGTGGCCCGGGCTGCAGTTCAGGCATTAGGGGAAATCCTCAGCGAACCGGAAAGCAACGAGGAGACCGAGGAAGCCCTCGCCGCCTTGTTGAAAGTGCTGCGATCGCGCGACCCCCAACGACGGCTCCACGCCATCCGCGCCTCGGTAGACTGTCCCAATCCGGAGATCGAAAAGGTCTTGCGCTGGCAAGCCGCAACCGAAAACGATCCGATGGTGTTCTTGGCGGCGATCGATGCCTTGTCCCGACGGGGAACGGATTCGGCGATCGCCACCTTGATCGAATTGACCTTAGAATCGCGCTGCCGCGAGGCTTGTATCGACGCCTTGGCCCATCGCGAACCGCGCGACTGCCGCCCCCTGGAACGACGGATCGCCGCGATCGCCCAAGGATTGAGCCACCGCCATCCCGAAGCCCGACGCGCCACCATCGAAGTCCTCGCGCGCTTGAAACATCCGGAAGCTTCCGCTCTCGTCCTTTCGGCGTTAGAAGACGGCGACGCCAGCGTGCGCCTGAGTGCCACCGTCGCCCTCGGTCACTTGGGCAATCCCTGTGCAGAAACCAAATTGGCTCACTTGGCTCGCCACGACCCGGATATCGGCGTGCGTCGGGCCGCTCAAAAGATCCTGCAATATTAGTAGAGGCGATCGCCCCGCTTGCCCTATCTTTTGGGGTTAACCTTTCAACGCAAACCAACAATGACCTTCGTTTCAGAACCCCTGGATTTGCCCGATACGATATTTGTCCTCTTGCGCGATTTAATTCACGAACGGACGGGTTTGTATTACGAACCGGGCAAACGAGAGATGCTCGCTTACAAGCTTTCTCCGCGCGCGATCGAGTGTGGCTGCGATTCCTTTTTGGACTATTATTACCTGCTCAAATACGATGCCAATGCCGATCGCGAATGGGTGCAAGTTTTAGACGCCCTGGCCGTTCCCGAAACGTTTTTTTGGCGCGAAAGCGAGCAAATCGAAGCCCTCGTCGATGTCATTCTTCCTCAATATTGGAAGGCAAAAACCGAACCGTCAAGATTGTCACGACCGTTTCGGATTTGGAGTGCGGCGTGTTCCTCCGGGGAAGAACCACTCTCGATCGCGATCGCCCTTCACGAAGGGGGGTGGTTCGACCGAATGCCGATCGAAATTTATGGGACCGATGCCTCCACTCGGGCGATCGCTCAAGCAAAAAAAGGGCTCTACCGCGAGCGTTCCTTTCGCACGATCTCGCCGACGCTCAAACGTAAATATTTTACGCCAACCGGACACCAATGGCAGATCGCCCCCGAGATTCACCGCCGCATTCAATGGGCCGTTACCAATTTACTCGTCCCCACTCAAAATTGGAAATTTGCCGGGTCGGATGTTATTTTTTGCCGCAATGTTTTTATCTATTTCTCCGAAGATTCGATCCGCAAAACCGTTTCCTTTTTTTTCGATCGAATGCCCAGTCCCGGATATTTATCGATCGGCGCTTCCGAATCTCTTTTAAAACTCAATACCGATTTTCAGTTTCAAGAAATTGGAGGTGCTTTTGTTTATCTTAAGCATTAAATTGCTGGCCCGTCTTCGACCCTGCCTTGACGTGGCTTGAGGATTGAAAATTTCTCGTCCTCATCGGGAAAAGGATTGAGAACGAGCACTCGATCGCCGATCGACAACGACCGCCGATGAATTCCCGGGAACTTCGGGAAAACTAAGACTGGGAAATCCGACAACTTTTTCTCTTCTCGCTGCGGTGCATTCTGACGAAATCTGAGGACATCAATTTTACTAATTTTCGCGCGAACGCACCCACTCTCTTCGCTTTTTTCAGTCAACCCTGGGGAACGATTGTCTCGACTATCCCCCCCGTAAACTCTCCCGATTCTGGCGATCTCACCGTTCATCACGAGTTCGAGTCTCATTCCAGCCAATGTCCCAAAAATCTTTTAATTTTGGAGATTGTTGCAATGGCTAAAATCTTAATTGTAGATGATTCGAGTTTGGCTCGCCGGATGTTACGTCAAATTTTAGAACAACGGGGTCATACGACCCTAGAAGCATCCGAAGGACTGATGGCGATCGAACAGTATTTTATCGAAAAACCCGATCTAGTTCTGCTCGATTTAGTCATGACGGGAATGCCGGGTCTTGAAGTACTCGAACAGTTATGTCAAATGGATCGAGATGCCAAAATTATTGTCGCGACTGCGGACCTTCAAGACATAACGCGATGCGAAGTGGAAAAAGCCGGAGCAAAAGCCGTTATTAACAAGCCATTTATGGCCACCAAAGTGATCGATGCAGTCAATGGCGTTTTAGGAGGCTAGTCACCATGACCATACTTAACGAACAGCAGCAAGATGCAGTTACCGAGTTAATTAATATCGGTTTTGCTCGCACGGCAGCATCGTTATCGGACTTGACCGGACATCGCATTTTACTCAATGCTCCCCAAGTTTCCGTCCATCCGATGGAAGAACTTTTACCAGAACTCAGCAGTTTTATTCAAGGAGAAGTCGCAACAGTCAGTCAAATTTTCAACGGGTCGATCGCCGGAAATGCTTTATTAGTTTTGAACTACGAAGGGGCAATGATGCTTACCGATTTGCTATTGCCTCACGATTACCCATCGAGTCACCGTCTCGACGCTTCCGCCTGTGAAGTTTTGACGGAAGTTGGTAATATTTTGCTCAATGCTTGTTTGAGTGTGTTCGGTAATCTTCTCAAGATTTATATCTCTTTTTCCGTGCCGAGTTTGCATCTCGAAGCCCTCAGTGTTTTACTCGATTCCCTGACCATCGGCGATGAGGGAATGAAATACGCCCTCGTGGTTTATACGAAATTCACAATGCGCGATAGTTCTGTCAATGGATATTTATTAATTGTTTTGGGGGTTCTGTCTTTAGATTCATTTCTTGAGGCGATCGATACTTGGTCGCAATCGGGGGAATTGCCAACTTAATCGCAATCGATAGTTAACGGAACAAATCTAGGGTTAGATCGCTCGAACAGAGCAATTCAACTGAGTTTTAATAACCGAGGGATTTTCCAACCGTCGAACTCCTAGGAAATCATAGCTCTCAAGATATAGGAATTTCATTGAAAATGTAAACCAATTCTATAAAAGGTCACAGGCGATCTGAGGGAAAACAACAAAAAAACAACAAAATCTGAAAAGTCAATTAGAAGAAAACTTTCAATTATCCTTTAAATTTGTAAATGGCGGATTTAAATCGATGAAAATGGGTTTTTCAAGCATTTTAAAGAAGATTTTTAATTTTCATTCCTAGAAGGGCGATTCTCCTCGATCCACGCTCCGCGATCGCCCCTACAATAAGTCTGCAACAACTCGGATAAGGCGAGCCATATCTACCGTCCTCCAACATCATTCAAATCAATTTGAGATGTTTTATTTTCTCTAATATTTTCTCTAATTAGGCCAGTGACACATGAATCAAATCATCAAAGTGCTAATTGTGGACGATTCTGCTTACGTCCGTAAAATGGTTAAAGAAATGTTGTATCGCAGTCCGTTTATTGAAGTGGTAGGGACGGCGCATAACGGTCAAGAAGCATTGGAACTGGTAGAACAACTCAACCCAGACGTGGTGACTTTAGATTTGATCATGCCGGAAATGGACGGGGTGGAGTTTTTGCGCCAGCAAATGGCAAAGCGACCGATTCCGGCAATTGTTGTCAGTATTGCCAGTGAAGATGGCCAAAAAACTCTCGCTGCTTTAGAAGCGGGAGCGGTAGATTTCGTTCACAAGCCGACGGCGTTAGCGACAGAAAAAATTTTTGAAATTAGTGACGATCTGATTGAAAAAGTGAAAGCAGCCGCCACGATCGCCCCCCATCATTTATTAGGAACTGAAGTGAAACCGCAGGTAGTTTCGTCGCCGCTTTCGGCTCAATTTCACAAATCGGTGGATTTGGTGGCGATCGGCATTTCTACAGGCGGTCCGCAAGCTTTGGCGAATTTGATTCCTCAGTTGCCCTCCGATTTTCCCGTTCCGATCGCGATCGTGCTGCACATGCCTGTCGGCTATACGGACATGTACGCCCGCCGTCTGGACGAGCAATCCTCCCTGACGGTCCTGGAAGCGGAAGAAGGGCAAATTTTACGTCCCGGTCTGGTGACGATCGCCAAAGCGGGGCGCCATCTCAAGTTCCTGGTTCACTCGGACGGGACCACTCGCGTCCATCTCGATGCCCGTCCCTTCGATACCCTGCACCGTCCCTCGGTGGATGTCATGTTTCGCTCGGCTGCGGATGTTTTCGGCGCCCGGGTCTTGGGAGTTGTGATGACGGGTATGGGTTGCGATGGCAAGGAGGGAGCCGCCTGGATTAAGGCGAAAGGCGGCACGATCGTGACGGAAGCCGAGGAAAGTTGCGTGGTTTACGGAATGCCGCGATCGCTGGTAGAAGCGGGATTGAGCGATCGCCAGGTTCCCTTAAAACAGATGGCTCAAGTGATTCTCAATTCCATTTGAGATGGGGGAGTTGAGAGTTGAGAGTTGAGATGGAGACGGATTGGTGAACTCTCTGGCTGTTTTTTATGGAATGGTTCCCACGCCCTTTTCGCCTCCGGCTAATCTACCAAGATCGTCTGTCCCGTGTCGCAACTTTGACGGATGGCGTCGGCGACTTGTAAAGAATAGAGACTTTGTTCGGGGGTGACGTAGAGGGGTTTTCCCGTGGTGAGGGTATCGAGGACGGCTGCGGTGTCGCGGGCGAATAAACCGCGACGGGAAGAGACGGGGAGTTCGGTGGTTTGGTCGTCGCGCACGAGGAGTGCCGTATCGCCATCGATCGTGAGGGTGGCGCTACTCCCATAAACTTCTAATTTTCGTTCGGCTTTCCAGAAGCGATCGCCTTTCCCATACACGATTTCGGCGATCGCGCCGTCGGCGAGACGCAGTTGGGCGTCGCACAAACAGGCGGTGTAAAATCCCGGTTCGGAGGCGTCCCAAAATTGGCTCTGTCCGCTTACGGTGGCAACGCGACCGAGGGCATCGGTGATTCGGTGAACTCGGGAGAGGGCGCCGACGAGAGGAAATCCAAACCAATCGCGATGGTAGGTCCACTTTTGGGGGGCGGGGCGTTTGGGGGAAAAGGTGATGTAACGGGCGTAAAAGACGCGCCCGACGGCTTCGAGGGCGTCTTTGAAGGCTTGATGAACGCCGCCGAGGAGTTCGATATGTTCGACGTGGAGCAGTTGACGGCGATCGCGCGCCAGTTGGACGATCGCCCGGGCTTCGCCGGGGTCGAGGGCGAGGGGATATTCGACGATGACTTGTTTTCCGGCTTCCAGGGCGGCCCGGGCAATCGCGCCGTGGTCGCGGTTAATCGTACAGATAATAATGAGGTCGAGATCCGGGCGATCGAGCAGGGTTTCCCAGGAGTCGAAGGCTTGAGCGCCGTAAGTTTGGCTGAATTCCCGAGTTTTTTCGGCGCGGTGTCCCGCAACGGCGACCAAGCGGGCGCGATCGTCTTGTTGTAGGTAATCGGCGCGCAGTTTCGCCGCAAATCCAGTTCCGACCAGTCCGACAGTAATCGGAGTTTTCATAGACAAATTCATAAACCATCCAGTGGCGATTGAGTGGCGATCGCGCGGCGATCGCTGTTTTCACGTGCATTATCCACTTATCTGGTCTTGCCCGATCGCCGTTCGAGCTTGAATTCTAGGCTCCGTAGCGGCGATCGCGAATCGTGGGTCGGCGATCGGGCAACAGAAGGACCAGCATAGGTATAAGCAATCAGGATGAAATTAGAAATTTTTATAATAAATTTTGTTTAAAACTCAGCCTTTAGTGGGGTTGCAACCTTCGATTTTTCCCGTACTATCTATGATATGAGAAACCTACAACTTGACTTACCTCTTGATTGAGCCGTAAGTTATGTATTAGGTAAACTTATCTTTATCGTCGATTAATTTGAGAGGATTACTGAATGGCCAGTTATAAAGTCACCCTGGTTAACGAAGCTGAAGGACTCAACACCACCATCGAAGTTCCCGACGACGAATACATTCTCGATGCTGCCGAAGAACAAGGCATCGACCTCCCCTACTCCTGCCGTGCGGGTGCTTGCTCCACCTGTGCTGGTAAAATCACTGCCGGAACCGTGGATCAATCCGATCAATCTTTCTTAGATGACGATCAAATCGAAGGGGGTTACGTCTTGACTTGCGTCGCTTACCCTACTTCCGATTGCACGATCGAAACCCACCAAGAAGAAGCTCTCTACTAGGAATAGCGAACGACAAGCGGTCTGGGTGCCGCCACTTCGGCTCTCAGGATCCCGTCAGCCGCAGGAGAATCGCTCAGATGCCCCGTGCGGCGATCGCGAAGAAATAAAAATCAAAGAATTGAACAGTAGGGTAGGGCATACCCGAATTCACGCTTGGGGAGTCGTTCCGTCAACAGACTTGCTGTAAAAGGTGTAGTCGGACGGTTACATGAAACAGTAAGACCCATGCTAACCCTTCGACTTCGCTCGGGGTTGGTGGAGGCAAGATTCAACCCAAGAATCCTCGCGCCTTGAGGACGAGGAATGCCAAATTTTAGGGTTACCTTTTTAGGTAACCCTATTTTGTGACCGGGGAGTGGGGAGAATTCTATCTCGTTCCAAGATTCCCCCCATCTAAACTCTAATAGTTCAAGTAACCATGACCATAAATAAAGTTTTGACGGATTAGATAATTAGCCGCATTGTAGAGATTTTTGGAATGCAATGATAACTCATCTATCTCATCCCAAAACCTATGACTTTTTTTGATTATATGTCTTTCGGCTAATTTCACTAGCGTTCCTTTAATTCGGCAATAATTTTTTCGGTTTTCCGTTTCGAGCGTCTTAATCCATAAAGACGAGAACAGAATGAAGTAATGATAGCAATTAAATCTTCCATCAATTCATCTTGTCGATCCTCGCTATGATTGACAATCTCAACGGTTTTTCCCCTCTCTTTTAACAGGATCTCAAGGTAATTCGTCCCAAACCTCGCCAAACGGTCTTTATGCTCCACTATCAATATATCGTAATGGGAATCGGTTAAAACCTTAGCCAATTTTGGACGATTATCATTTAAACCACTGCCAATTTCTTTGACGACTTTATAAATTTGATAGCCTCTGGCAATAGCATAATCTTTTAACCGTTCCGCTTGTCGCTCAAGGTGATCTTTATTTTCTGCACTAGAGACTCTGGCATAAATACAGGCCATTCTCTCGGTTTTCTTCTTCCCTTCTTCGGTAATGATAATTGTTCCCGAAGGCAGTTGATAGCCCGTTAGATGACCTTTTTGCCACCATCTCCACGCCGTTTGGTAACTCACCCCGGCTTTTTTGGCATAGTCTGAGAGTTTCATGGTTATATCTTAACATGAATGACTATACTTGACTATGTATTTAGTTAAACTTTACAATACCATTTTTCTAAACTCTCGATGCAGATGGATCGCCTGTAAGGACACGGCAATGCCGTGTCCCTACCCTCGATCTCTCTCATTATTTTTGAAAAACGGTATAAACTCTAAAATTCCTCCTCCCGACCTCGTTGGGGATCTTGCCAAAAAACGATTTCGCGATCGATGGGACGCACTTCGGTTCCGGGGAAATAAAAGGTGAGGATGCGATCGCTGGTCCATCCCAACCGAGCGAGATTGTGGGCACCAAACTGACTCAAACCGACGCCGTGACCGAAACCGCCGCCGACAAAGGTATAACCTTCGAGCTTTTTATCTTTGTCATACATCGGTTCGAGATAAAATAAGGTACTCAACGGGGCGTAAAAGGCTTGCAAAATTTCGTCTTTTCGCAAGGTCACCGAACCGAGATCGGTAGTCACCGTCAGTTCGATCGCCCGCCCGGAGGGACTGCGTTTGACGACTCGTGCTTCTCGAATTGTTTTAAAATTGCGTAGGGGATGATTCTTGGACTGGAGATAGTCTTTCAAGTCCTTATTCATATCCGCCAGTTTGCTTTCTTCCCGCCAGCGAAATAAATCGGTTTTGTCTTCGTTAAACCCTTGTTTCAAACCGATAAAACGGCGAAAATTCTGCTCGTCACTGAGGGAATTGCGCCCTAAGTCCCAGACGTTAGTGACGGCGTCGAGGCGGGTTTGCAGGTAGGGGCGATCGCTGCCGTCCCACATGTCCGTATAAGGAGAGGTAACGCCGCCACTGGTGGAAGAATACAACGCATCGACCAGCTCGTTATTGTAGGTCAGCACTTTACCCGCCGTAGCGGCGATCGCGCGATCGGCGGGTTCCCAAGTATTCCCCAGTCCTTTATACACCTGACAGGCGCTACTGGCGCACAGTTCGTAGCCGTCGGTCTCGAAGCGCCGCAAATTTCTTAACGCATAAGTCCGCGCTAAAATTGCCTGAGCTTCCACGGCTGCATCCGGCGCCCCCGCCCCAATTTCGTGGGGGACGACGCCGCGCAAATAACTTTCTAATGGAACCTCGTTGACGAGGGTGTAAGTCCCGTAAGCGTCCGGTTGCAGTCGCAGTTCGCCGCCATAGAGTCGCGGTTCTGGGTCTTTCTCGCCTCTGGCGACTTGGATGCGATCGTTACTCGCAGAGATTTCTAAAACCCGACGGTGATAGCGGAAACCGTCGAGGGTCCAACTCAAGTGAGGAATGCTCTTATTCACTTCCGTATTGAGAAAGGTCAATTCGTGACCGTTGGTTTGCAAACTCTGCAAGAGCAAACGACGCAATAGGGGGGTATTGTATACGTCGCGCTTCGCCCAGACTTGCCAGCGTCCGCCGGGACTGGCGAGTTCGACCTCGATCCCTTGTTGCTGCCATTCTTGGGCGCTTTGTTCCGCATTCTCGAAACTGCGGTGAATGCTCAACACGACCCGTTCTTCTATTTGCGGTTCGGGGAGGGGTTGATTTTCGAGTTCGATTTTGACTTGTTCCGCTTCTAGAGTTTTGGGATTGCCGTCGCCGCCTTCAAAGCGCAAATAGAGGGTATTTCCGGCAAGGGGTTTGAGAATGAGGTCTCTTGTCTCTTTGCTCCCAAAACGCTGAATGACGCCGATTTCCATGAGACGGTTGGACTGGCTGGCGCGGGCCGCGTCCGGGAAGGTCGCCGCGCCACACAGGAGGGTGAAGGCGCTGATGGCGGTCAGGGAGAGTCGCCGCCACCGGGTTTTCCGGCGATCGCGCGATCGTCTCCCTACAAAAAGTTCGGCAAGAGGAGCGATGTTAACCTGAGTGCGATCTCGATAGGACATGGATGGTCTCGGTTGGCGAAAGGGCTAAAAACATCATCTATTGCTTGCAAATCTCATCACCCGTAAAAGCGGTCAGGATGGGATCGCTCGCTTCGATGTCGAGTGGGGTCGAGAGTGAATCCGCTAGATAAAACTTACCCAAACTTACCCATCAAGTCTGAAAGCTTGATGAACAATACGTTTGAGTCGATTTTACTTCCTGCTTCTACCAAGGGAGTTGGCTCGCTCTTGTCCACAGGCGTTAATTTGGCCGTAGCTCGACCTATTTTTTCCAGATTTTTGGCTGCGTTTAAATCTCTGTCTATTTTGAGATGACAATGGTCGCAACCAAACAGTCTTTCTGATAAGAGTAATGAGTCTTTAATGCTTCCACAATTAGAACAGATTTTACTAGATGGATAAAATCTGTCTACGATTATTAGTTGTGACCCATATATTTGGCTCTTATATTCCATCTGCCGTCGGAATTCATAAAACCCCATATCGGCGATAGATTTAGCTAGTTTATGATTGGCCATCATGCCCGATACGTTTAAGTTTTCTATCACATTAACGGCGTGGTTCTTGCATAATCGTGAGGTCAACTTATGTAACGTATCTTTTCTGAGATTAGCGATTTTCCGATGGAGTTTTTGGACTTGAAGCTGGGACTTTTTTCGATTGGCAGAGCCGAGACTTTTTCGGCTAACTTGTCTTTGGAGTCTAGCTAGTTTATTTGAATGCTTTTTATATGCTTTTATTCCTTCTATACTTACTCCCGTTGATAAGGTGGCAAGCGCTTTTATCCCCAAATCTATCCCCACTACATCTGTTTTCTTCTCGGTGGGGGTCACGTTGACATCTATTTTAAACGAAATAAACCAGCGATCTGCCTCTCGACTAATCGTCACATTTTTGGGTTGATAGTTTCCCGACAGTCTTTCATAAGTTTTCAGAATTCCAATGACAGGAACCTGAATTTTATTTTCAGATAATATTTTTATGGTTCCATCTAGAGTAAAGCTGTCTTGTCTGCCTTTTTTCTTGAATTTAGGTCTAGATTTCTTTTTTTTAAAGCAATCTTGCCACGCCTGGGCGAGATGCCTGAGAGCGTATTGAGGGGCACACTTAGAAACTTCGTAATACCACAGATTCTCTGGTTTTACTAACTTATTTAACCATTTATGTAAGTCAATTGCTGTGGGAAATTTGATTTTTTCATCGGGACGACAACCGGCATTATGTGATAAAATTCCTAAACACAACCCGTGACCCCAATTGTAAGCATGACGCGCCACTCCCGCATGACGAGCAAGTTTTTGTCGTTGGGTCAGATTAACTTTAAGTTGTGTTTTAAACCCTAATAACATGGAGTTAAATGCTCTACGCTACCAATGGCGCCTAACTAGTGCTAATTTTACCACTACTGATGACTTTATTGACAATTCAGTTTCTAGAAATATTGGTCAATGCTCCGGGAATTTCTCACAATTTGAGTAAGATTGGGTAATATTGGGTAAGTTTTTGGCTTCTGTAGTTAACCCTTGAACAGTATAAGAAGCTCGGGTGATTCTCGCCGTTCGCCCCCTCAGCCGATCCAGGTGTCCGTCCACGGTCCGCCGCCGACTTCTACGCCACAGGAGGAACTCGTCGCTTCGAGCAAGATGGTTCCGTCAAGGCGCGATCGCATTTCCAAGCGCAACTGACCTGCCATCGTATCCCGACAGACGTAGACCAAGCCTTCCCGTGTGGGCGCCCTTAGCGGGGTTCCCGGTCGTGTCGTGGTGCCGACCAGTTTAACTTCGAGGTCGTCGTTGCACGCGGTCACGATCCATTTTCCCCACGGTTCCACCCGCCAATGGATGCGGGCATTCCACGGTGCAAATTCGTAAAAGCGATCGCGATAATGAATCCCCACCAAGGCGACGGACTCCATCCACCACAAGACGCCGCGCCTTCCCCCGCCTGCGGTTAAGGCTAAATCCGGTTCGCCGTCGAAGCTATTGCAGTTGAGCCAAAACCATTTTTCCGGGAACGACCCCCCCCAATTTTTTTCGCCGTAAGCGGGGACCCGGTCAAAGGTGTAACGCTTACCATTCCATTCGATCCACCCGGTGGCCCAACCGTGAGCCATCAAAATTTGCCATCCAGGTTCAAAAATGGGCAAAAATGAGAGTAATCCGCCACTCGATCGCTGGACGTCGTCGCGATCGCCCCAGCCGTATATTGGCGCGATCGCATATTGCCAGCGACAAGATTTTCCGGTTCCGGGATCTTCGAGTTTACCTTGGTGCCAGGTTGCCGTGGCTTGATAGCCTTCGCGGACGTGGCGATCGAATATTTCCGGTTCTAACCATTGCGGTGCAAAGCTGCCGTCGTGGGCTTTCCAATGGCCCAACCCCAAACGATCCGCCGTCGCCCAAAATTGTCCGACATCGGCAAAGGTCCGACAGAGATAGCCGTCGTCGGGCCCGAGGATTTGGGCGCCGCCGCCACTGTAGGGCGACCCTCCGCCAGGATCTTCGATGGAGTACATGAAGGCGAAGGTCTGGTTAATCTCCGGAAGGGTGACCCGATAATACCAACCTTCAAAAAAACGGCGATCGCTCCCGTCCCAGTGATAGCCGCTATGGGGTGTTTGCACTTTTTTCCAGTCAGACATGGTTGAGCTTATTTCGATTTCTAAGCTGTTTCTCTTTGAACATGCAGGGTCGTCGGCAAATGTCAGTAGAGTGGGCATTAATGCCCACCCTACGAATTACTTTCCCGTGGCGATCGCTAAATTAATTTAGCGATCGCACGTTTAAGAAAACATAAAAACATGGATAATAGCTTCAAGGTTTTTTAAGCCCGCCCATTGAATAACTCATACCTCATCCTAATGTTTTCGGATTCATTTCCTTGGTTAACCACCATTTTCGCCATTCCTCTCATTGCCGCCTGCGCGATCCCGATAATCCCCGATCGCGATGGCAAGGTACTGCGCTGGTACGCCTGTGGCGTGGCGATCGCCGATTTCGCCCTCATGTGCCTGGTTTTTTGGCAAAATTACGACCCCCTACTCTCCAGCTTTCAAATTGTCGAGAAATATAGCTGGATTCCCGAACTCGGGATTAACTGGGCCGTCTCCGTCGATGGAATCTCCATGCCTCTGGTTCTCCTCGCCGGATTCGTCACCAGCATGTCCCTCCTCTCCGCGTGGCAATTAGACCGCAAGCCGCGCATGTTCTACTTCCTCATGTTGGTCTTATACGCCGCACAAGTCGGGGTCTTCATCGCCCAAGACTTGCTGCTGTTCTTCATCATGTGGGAACTCGAACTCGTCCCGGTCTACTTACTCGTCTGCATTTGGGGCGGTCCCAAACGGCAGTACGCCGCGACTAAGTTCTTACTCTACACCGCCGCCGCCTCGATCTTCATCCTGATCGCCGCCCTCGGTTTAGCCCTCTCCAGTGGCGGTCCGATCACCTTTGACATCGCCGAACTGGGACTGAGCAACTTTCCCCTCGCCCTCGAAATTCCGCTCTATCTCGGCTTGCTGGTCGCGTTCGGCGTCAAGCTCGCCGCTTTCCCCTTCCATACTTGGCTTCCTGACGCCCACGGCGAAGCTTCTGCCCCGGTTTCGACGATTTTGGCCGGAGTGCTGCTCAAGATGGGTGCCTACGGCTTGCTGCGGTTCAATATGGGCCTACTTGCCGACGCCCATGTTTATTTTGCGCCCGTGTTAGTCACCCTCGGCGCGGTCAATATCGTCTATGGGGCTTTAAGTTCGTTTGCGCAAACCAATATGAAACGGCGTTTGGCTTATTCGTCGGTTTCTCATATGGGATTCGTGTTGATCGGGATCGGTTCGTTCACCGATTTGGGGGTGAATGGGGCGATGCTGCAAATGCTGTCTCACGGTTTAATTGCCTCGGTGTTATTCTTCCTGACCGGGGTCACCTACGATCGCACCCAAACGATGACGATGAAAGATATGGGTGGGATCGGTTTGCTGATGCCAAAAGTTTTCGCCCTCTACAGTATGGGCGCCATGGCGTCGGTGGCCCTGCCGGGATTGAGCGGTTTTGCGAGTGAAGTGGCGGTGTTTATCGGGATTGCTACCAGCGATTTCTACAGCGTTAGCTTCCGAATGGCGATCGTCTTCCTCGGTGCAGTCGGGGTGATTCTGACGCCGATTTACATGCTTTCGATGGTCCGCCAGGTCTTTTACGGTTCGTTCTACGGGTCTCAGGCTATCCCCTCGTGCGATCTGACCGATCCCGAGTTACGCAAAGATTTTATGGAAAACCAAGCGGCGGTTTGTTTCGGGACGAATTGTGTTTTACCGGGAGAAGCCGGATTCGGAGACAGTCGCCCCCGCGAGGTGGCGATCGCCGTATGTTTCTTGGTGTTGAGTTTGGGGATCGGTTGTTATCCGAAGTTAGCCATGCAGGTGTACGATACGACGACCGTCGCGATTAACGGTCAAGTGACCCAAGCTTATACCGAATTCCGCCAGCATTCCGCGATCGCGATCGGCGATTCGTCCACGGCGCCATCGTTTAAAAAAGTGGCAGAATTAACGCGCGATTAAGATTATCTGTCTAAGAGTCATTCCCCCGGTTTCTCCATTATTTGTCCCGCGATATCGAGGACGAGGTTAGAGAAACTGGGGGTTTTTGTTGGATGGGGTTTAAAAGTGTTGAATTGCATAACAAAATACCAATTCCAAACCGAATCCCAACAAAGCGGTTGAATTTCAGGGTGGAATTGGCAAATGAATTGTGTATGACTATGAAAAGGCGATCGCCGTTCAATCAAGAAAATTGGCCGCACTACGGTCAACCCTTATTTCAACCCTTGAAAGAAATCATTTATTCTGACTTTTTGATTTTTTTATTGGGTAATTCAGTTTCTGGTTCAGACTCATCTTCTGATTCAGATTCATCGGAACTCAATTCAGTCGCTAACTCACCTTTTTGTTTTTTCTGATAATATTGCTCAAGAGTAAATTCTTCTATGTCCCAATCTCCATCATAAGGTTTTCCACGTTTGCCACTCTTTTTAATATTAGTATTTGCCGGAAGCACTTGGGCATTAAAATAAAAATTTGTACCCCCTTCAGATTTTGCAGTAATGTGATCGATGTGAGGAACACGAGAAGAATCTAATCCATTTAACGGAGTGATACCATCATTATCCGAAATAATTGAATTCTGACCGTAGTATTTTTTATTCGCTTGATAAATCAAGTCTTTTTGAGCCTGTGTAAATTCTTGATACCTTCCAATTTTAAAGTTTTCTTCTTCTTTTAATAAGTCTTTATAAGCAGGTAAAGAGGTAACAGGTTCCTTTTTTTGGTCAGTTTTGTTATTCTTAGAAATATTATCGCGGGCGGAAATGACGGCAGCATTAGCAAAGCTATTAGTTCCCCCCTTGGATTTAGGAAATCGGTGATCGATATGTGGTGTTATCGTCGTATCTTGCTTCTCTAATATTTTTGGATCGGACTCATCGTCAGAATGAATTTTTCCATCTTTATAATACTTTTTGTTGACCTCATAAATCTTACTAGCTTGATCGGAGGTAAACAGTTTTTGACTGTGTTCTCCAATCGTATGTTTCTTTTGCTCGTCTAAAAGTTCTTTGCTATAAATTGTTGCATTTTTGGCATCTTTATAAGTAGCGAAATCGCTATACGAATATCTTTGGATAACTGGACGAGCTTGAGTTATGCGTGGCAAAGAAGAATCAAAAATCCGACTCAATTGACGTTGAAGCGGTGGCGGTGAGTCGGTAGCTCTCGGTGCAAAGGAAATCTGTTCGAGTTGATGTCCTTTGGATTCGAGGTTCGCCCCCGTTTCGGTCTCATCTTGGGTGTTCGTTGGCGGGGGGAAAGGACGCGATCGCAATTGATTGGCGGGCGGTTGGAATGCGACGGACGGGCGGGATAGAAATTCTCTCGGCATCGTGTTTTCCTCGGCTGAACCATCTTCGTTCAAGGTAACCGTTCTCCTCGTCAATGGCGATAGTGAAATTTGCTCACTCATTGCACCTCAACAATCAAAGTGAAGCCCGCCCAAGCATAAAGATTCGGATATTTTTACTGCGTTGTCAACATCCCGGTTCGCAAGGCTTGCGCTCGATCGCGGGATTGTTGCCAATTTCGATCGAACTCGCGCATCAAAATTGCCGTGGAATCGTCGGGAACAGATCGCATTCTCTTTATAAATTCTCGTTATAAGTTGAAGGATCCTCGATGGTAAATTCCCGGCAAATTTTGACCGCCGACTGGGAAATTACTTTTAAAATAAAAATGCTAGATTTTAAAGAGACTGATTCGCTGGGAAAATCACTAATTTATGATGACGTTTAGGGAGGCGATCGCCGCCGATCGCGCGGCGATTATCGAGATTCACAATCAGAATGTGCGCGATCGCTACGGCGGGAACGATCGCGGTTTCCTGTTGACGACGATTAGTGAAGCGGAACTTTTAACCAAGATCGATGGCGGTACTCGCTATTTTACAGCGATCGACGAGGGCGATCGCGCGGTGGGCTTTTTAGCCCTTTCTCAACCGCAGATCCCCGTCGAATTTTTAGAAGAAGTGCTTGAGGATAGCGCGTATCAAACCCCTATTCTCAGCGACAGGCATTTTTATATTCAAACGGTTGCGACGCGCATCGATAGGATGGGACGAGGAATCGGTCAATTTATTTATCAATCTCTTTACCGAGAATTTCCCCATGCTTTTTTCACGGCGTTTATTGTCACTAAACCGATGAGTAACGATCGCTCGATCGCGTTTCACCAGAAACAAGGATTTCGGCAAATTGGTTGTCTGCGGCGCGATCGTTTTCTGGATTGGGAAAACTACGAAAGTCTTCTCATGTTTAAAGCGGTTGAGGGATAAAATAGGCTGAGGGAGGCGATCGCCCGACGCCTCACTTATACTTATTTTTGTGACTTAAGGCGATCGGCGATCCTCCTTTGCAGTCGCTACGCGATCGCCCGTACCCCGGGAAGCAAGCACGAGGAGTTGGCGATCGCGATTTTTCACTCTATTTTTTAATTATTGGTACGAAAGTTAAAAAAAAATAAACAAGTTTTAAATATTTTTTAAAAGATTGATAACGATCGCCCTCGCAGATGAGCTGTATTATTTCCGACTTAAAACTTTCTCTTTCCCGGCGATCGCCGGAGGAACGAAATCTAGATCGATCGCGACTTTCGCAACACAAGGGTTGAGTTAATATTTTCTTAAGAAAAACCCCTCGCAATGAGAGGGGGAGCAACTCCCTAAGTATTGTTACTGTGTGACAAAAATCACATAGGCGATGGCAGTTTGTCCTCAAAACCCTTGTATGGCAAAGGTTTGAACGGGGGCAGTCCGAATTTAGGACAGTGGAAAAATCGAGAAGATCGAAACCCTCAAGATCGTTCGCCTTAGCAAGGTTTGCAGGGAGACAATCCGTTTTTTTGCTGGCCGACCGGGGGCGATCGCTTGAATGTAATCCAGGTTACCTGAGTGGAGATGAAGTTAAGAAAGAATAAAAAAACTTCAGTCAAACGGACAATGGACTAAATTATAAATAGGCAGAAGCAACGGCTCGTTTATTCCTCAATAAATCCGTGTCATTACCAACGAGCTGAAGACGGTTGTAAAAACAACAAAGGAGTTGCTTAAATCGGCAAAGATTGCCCCGAAGTAATTGTTACTGAAACATGCAGCAGGTTTCGATCTGCATCCAAACCTGAGATTAAAGAATTTGTCTTGCGTCCCTAAGCGAACAAGATGCAGCCACCGATAAAGGTTTACAGATATGTCTAAAAGAACCTTCGCAACGTTAGACGGAAACGAAGCCGTCGCCCGCGTTGCCTACAAGCTCAACGAAGCGATCGCCATCTATCCGATTACCCCCTCCTCGCCGATGGGCGAATGGGCCGACGCTTGGATGTCCGAAGGGCGTCCGAACCTGTGGGGAACGGTTCCCAGCGTCGTCGAAATGCAAAGTGAAGGGGGTGCGGCAGGCGCCATCCACGGAGCATTACAAGCCGGGTCGTTAACCACGACTTTCACCGCCTCACAAGGCTTGTTATTGATGATCCCCAACTTGTACAAGATCGCTGGGGAACTCACCTGCGCGGTTCTGCACGTGGCTGCGCGATCGGTCGCCGCCCAAGCCCTCTCGATTTTCGGGGATCACAGCGACGTAATGGCCACTCGCGCCACCGGATGCGGCTTGTTATGTTCCGCGTCGGTACAGGAGGCCCACGATTTCGCCCTGATCGCCCAATCGGCGAGCTTAGAAGCGCGGGTACCGTTCATTCACTTTTTCGACGGGTTCCGAACCTCTCACGAAGTCCAAAAGATCGAACTGCTCGAAGAAAGTGACTTGCGATCGCTCATCAACGACGATCGCGTGTTAGAACACCGCCAACGGGGCTTAACCCCCGATCGCCCGGTCCTACGCGGTACCGCCCAAAACCCCGACGTGTTCTTCCAAGCCCGGGAAAGCGTCAATCCCTTCTATAGTCAATGCCCGGATCTCGTCCAGGCGGCGATGGACAAATTCGCCGAACTCACCGGGCGTCGCTACCAACTGTTTGAATATCACGGCGCCCCCGATGCCGAGCGCGTCGTCATCCTGATGGGATCGGGCTGCGAAACCGCCCACGAAACCATCGACGCGCTCAACGCCGCCGGGGAAAAAGTCGGCGCGATCAAAGTGCGCCTCTACCGTCCTCTCGACATGAAACGGCTGGTCGCCGCCCTACCGAAGACGGTCAAGGCGATCGCCGTTCTCGATCGCACCAAAGAACCCGGATCCAGTGGCGAACCGTTGTATCTCGACGTGATTACCGCCTTACACGAAGAATGGACCGGGGAGAGCCTGCCTAAAGTGGTCGGCGGACGCTACGGCTTGTCCTCGAAAGAGTTCAACCCGGCTATGGTCAAAGGGGTGCTCGACAACCTCAGCCAAGCCCAACCGAAAAACCACTTCACCATCGGCATCAACGACGACCTCACCCAGACCTCCTTACCCTACGATCCGGCCTTTTCGACCGAACCGGATAACGTGGTGCGCGCCATGTTCTACGGGTTGGGGGCCGATGGTACCGTCGGTGCGAACAAAAACTCGATCAAAATTATCGGCGAAGATACGGACAACTACGCCCAAGGATATTTTGTTTACGACTCCAAAAAATCCGGCGCGGTCACCGTCTCTCACCTGCGTTTCGGCCCGCAGTTGATTCGATCTACCTACTTGATCGATCGCGCGAACTTCGTCGGTTGCCACCAATGGACGTTCTTAGAAAAACTCGACGTCCTCAACGCCGCAGCCGAGGGCGCGACCTTCCTGCTCAACAGCCCTTACGGCCCGGAGGAAGTCTGGGATCGACTGCCGATCGAAATTCAAGAAGCGATCGTGCGCAAAGGCTTGAAATTCTACGTCATCGACGCGACCAAAGTAGCGCGCGAAAGCGGCATGGGCGGGCGGATCAACACGATCATGCAAGTCTGTTTCTTCGCCCTGGCGGGGGTTTTGGAGAAAGACGAGGCGATCGCCCATATCAAGAAGGCGATCGAGAAAACCTACGGTAAAAAAGGTAAAGAAGTGGTTCGCATGAACCTCAAAGCCGTAGACAACACCCTCGACAACCTCTTTGAAGTCAAAGTCGGTCAAGCCAACAGCCCGATTCACCGCCTCCCCGCGATCCCGCCGGAAGCACCCCCATTCGTGCGCGACGTCGAAGGAAAAATGCTCGTCAAAGAAGGCGACGTCCTCCCGGTCAGCGTCCTGCCGTGCGATGGCACTTATCCCACCGGAACCTCGCAATGGGAAAAACGCAACGTGGCGATGGATATCCCGATCTGGGATCCGGACGTTTGCGTGCAGTGCGGCAAATGTATCGCCGTCTGTCCTCACGCGACGATCCGAGGCAAAGTCTACGATCCGTCGGCGTTGGACGGCGCCCCGGAAGGCTTCCCGTCGGCCCAGACGAAAGATAAAGCCTTTAGCGGCACTCAATTTACGATTCAAGTCGCCCCGGAAGATTGCACCGGATGCGGGGTTTGCGTCGATGTCTGTCCGGCGAAAAATAAATCGATGCCCTCGCGCAAAGCGATCAATATGGAACCCCAACCCGCTTTACGGGAACGGGAACGCGATCGCTGGAACTTCTTCTCTCACTTGCCGAGTCCCGATCGCCGATCCCTCGACTCGGAACGCCTGCGCCAACAACAGTTACAAGAACCCCTGTTCGAGTTCTCCGGCGCTTGTGCGGGTTGCGGCGAAACGCCCTACCTGAAAATGCTCAGCCAGTTATTCGGCGATCGCTCCTTAATCGCCAACGCCACCGGATGTTCCTCGATTTACGGCGGCAACTTACCCACCACCCCGTGGGCGCAAAACGCCGACGGTCGCGGTCCGGCGTGGTCGAACAGCTTGTTTGAAGATAACGCCGAATTCGGTCTCGGCTTCCGGATCTCGATCGACAAACACACCCAATTCGCCCTCGAATTAGTGCAGAAATTGGCTCCAGAAATCGGCGAAGAACTCGCACGGGCGATCGTTACTGCCGAACAAAAAGACGAAGCCGACATCTGGGAACAACGGGAACGAGTCGCCCAGTTGAAACAAAAACTGCAAGGGAACGACTCCCCCGACGCCAAACAACTGCTTTCCCTCGCCGACTATTTAGTTAAAAAATGCGTCTGGATTGTCGGCGGTGACGGTTGGGCTTACGATATCGGCTACGGCGGCTTAGATCACGTCATTGCAAGCGGTCGCAACGTCAATATCTTGGTCATGGATACCGAGGTGTATTCCAACACGGGCGGTCAGTCGTCGAAAGCCACCCCACGGGGTGCCGTCGCTAAATTCGCGGCAGGCGGTAAACCCGCACCCAAGAAAGACCTCGGCTTGATGGCGATGACCTACGGTAACGTCTACGTCGCCAGCGTCGCCATGGGTGCCCGGGACGAACACACCCTCAAAGCCTTCTTGGAAGCGGAAGCCTATGACGGACCGTCGTTAATTATCGCCTATTCTCACTGTATCGCCCACGGTATCAACATGAGTACGGCGATGACTCACCAGAAAAATATGGTGGAAGCCGGACGCTGGTTGTTATACCGTTACCATCCCGATGCGGTGAAAGAAGGGCAAAATCCCTTACATCTGGATATGCGATCGCCCAAGAAAACTGTCGAGGCGTCGATGTATGCAGAAAACCGCTTCAAGATGCTCACCAAGACTAAACCAGCCGATGCCAAACGCTTGTTAGCAGAAGCGCAAGACGACGTGAGCAAACGCTGGGCAATGTACGAGTATCTCGCCTCCCGTCAAGTGAACGGCAATGGCGCGCATACGGAGGAATAGGGAATCGAGAATAGGGAATTGGGGAACTTGAGTGCTTCCCCATTCCCGACTCTCTGACTGGCGGGCAAAATGCCCGCACTACGGAGGCTTATACTAAGGACAATTAACAATGGATCTGACCACCACTTATTTAGGCTTGACGCTGCGATCGCCTCTCGTTCCTTCCGCAGCCGCTCCTTTAACGGAACATATCGATAATGTCAAAAAACTGGAGGATGCGGGGGCAGGCGCGATCGTCCTTCATTCCCTCTTTGAAGAACAACTTCTGCGCGAAAAATTCGAGCTTCACCATCACTTAACTTACGGTACCGAAAGTTTTGCCGAAGCCTTAACCTATTTTCCCGAACCGGACGAGTTTCACGTCGGCCCGGAACTCTATTTAGAGCATATTCGCGAGGCGAAAAGTGCCGTTTCTATTCCGATTATTGCCAGTTTGAACGGTTACAGTCCCGGCGGTTGGGTGGAATACGCCCAATTGATGCAAGAAGCGGGAGCTGATGCTTTAGAACTCAATGTTTATTACGTTCCCACCGATCTGAATATGTCCGGCGCCGAAGTCGAGCAGAATTATCTCAATATTTTGAGGGAAGTTAAAGCCGAAGTCTCGATCCCCGTTGCCGTCAAACTCGGGCCGTATTTTAGCAATATGGCGAATATGGCCAAACAACTCGACGATACCGGAGCGAATGGGTTAGTTTTATTTAACCGTTTCATGCAACCGGATATTAATTTAGAGGAGTTGGAAGTCGAACCTCACGTGTTGCTCAGTACCCCCCAAGCGATGCGCTTGCCGATGCGTTGGATCGCCATTTTATACGGCCATCTCCAAGCCGATCTCGCCTCTACAGGTGGCGTCGGTAAAGGTCACGATGCCATTAAAATGTTGATGGTCGGCGCTAAAGCAGTGCAGATTTGTTCGGTGTTATTGCGTCACGGTATCGAACATATTAGCGTTCTCGAAAACGAAATCAAACATTGGATGGAAGAGAACGAATACGAGTCCGTCGCCCAAATGCAAGGGGCGATGTCTCAACGTCACTGTCCCGACCCGAGTGCATTCGAGCGATCGCAGTACATGAAAGCGATTGAAAACTATCATTACGAACCGCATAAGGCGATCGTCTGATTTTGGTTTCCGATTGGTTTTCTTAAGTCATTTGGCATCGAAAACCCGGTTTCTTTTACCAAAAAATGGGATGAGAAACCGGGTTTCTATTATGGTATTTCTATGGTATTTCTAAGTTCCCCATTGTCGATAAGCCGCGATCGCGCGATCGATGCGATCCTCGCCAAAAAATCGGCACGCTTGCGCTGCAATTTGCGCCGCCGAGGTCAAGGCTTCGATAAATTGTTCTCGCAAGATCGAGAAATAAAAGGCTCCGTGAAAAATATCCCCTGCCCCCAAAGTATTGATGGCGTCCACAGTCGGAACCGGGATTAAACCGCGTTCTCCTTCACTGAAATATTGAATGGCTTTACCCCCGTGAGTGATGGCAATATGGGGAATGTTAAAGCGAGAAAGATACTCGAAAACTTGTTCGTGGGTGCTACAATCCGGCGGAAAAAAGTTAGCGGAACAAATGGCATAATCGACATGGGGTAAAACTTGTTCAAATCCTGGTTTCCAACTGCCCCCATCGATCGCCACCGGGATGTTTTGAAGCTTGGCGATCGCCGCCAGTTTAGCACTGAGTGCCATTTGGTGACCGTCGATCGCCAGTAAATTTATTTTATCTAAATCTGCCTCGGAAACGCGATCGCTCGCGATCGTCGTCTTCGTCGCATTAATGGAAATAACCGCGCGATCGCCCGTTCCTTCTGTCACGACAATTGAGGACACCGGGGGCGATTCCGTGCGATCGCCGTCCAAATCGTGCAGATCGACGCCGTAACGCTCTAAATCCGCGCGAATTAAAGCCGTTATCGGGTGTTTTCCCACGACGGAGAGCAGTTTGGCGCGATCGCCCAACCGGGTAAAGGCGATCGCCGCATTCGTGACCGGACCGCCGGGGGCGATCGTGGATTCCGACGCCACAACTTTCTGATTTCGTGACGGATAACGGGGGGTTAAATAGAGCAGATCGATCGTCGTCAGTCCGACAAATAAACCCTGATATTGCATAAAATAAACTCAATCCATTTGCGTCAATTTATTCCGATGCCTACTGAATGCACAGCCAGCACCCTTTATCTCGTCGGCACCCCGATCGGCAATTTAGAAGATATCACCTTTCGGGCGATTCGTACCCTCAAATCCGTGGATCTCATTGCCGCAGAAGATACCCGACATACGGGAAAATTATTGCACCATTTTGATATTAAAACTCCACAAGTTAGCTATTACGAACATAACCAACAACAACGCATTCCCGAATTATTAAACAAACTCGAACAGGGGCGATCGATCGCCCTCGTCACCGATGCGGGAATGCCGGGAATTTCCGATCCGGGTTACGAATTAGTGAAAGCTTGCATCGATCGCGGCTTCGATGTCATACCCATTCCGGGGGTGAGCGCCTGTGTCACCGCCGTCAGTGCGTCCGGGTTACCGAGCGATCGCTTCGTCTTTGAAGGCTTTTTACCCGCAAAAGGCCAAGACAGGCAAAACCGCCTGGAAGCGTTGGTCGTGGAAACTCGGGCGATCGTCTTGTACGAGTCGCCGCACCGCTTGCGCGAAACCTTGCAGGATTTAGCAAAAACTCTCGGCGGCGATCGCGCGGCAGTATTGGGGAGAGAGTTGACGAAATTACACGAGCAATTTTGGCGGGGAACCTTAAATGAGGCGATCGCCTATTACGAGTCAGAAGTGCAACCGCAAGGAGAATTTACCCTCGTGATTGCCCCGGGCGATCGCGAGGAACCGATTTTATCTCCCGAAGCCATTAAAGCAGAATTAAAAGCCTTATTAGATCGGGGAATTTCGCGATCGCAGGCGAGCCGCCAATTAGCACAAAACACCGCTTTATCTCGGCGAGATATCTATCAAATTGCCTTGAGTTTGGAAACGGATTGAGAAGAAGTTGTCCCCGATTCACAGGAGTAAATCGTGATGCGATCGCTTTGAAAATGCGATCGCATCATTGAGTATTTTAACCCTGGACAAACTGCGACGATCGCGTTTATGAAAGAAAGAAGACGATCGCCTCGATTGGGAGTTGGAATTTTGGGCAATTTAATCGTGAAATGGCAGCTTTTTCCGCTCTTCCTGGGAGTGGCGATCGCCGGATCGGCAATGGCGAGTGATTCCCGCGTCAACATTGCCCCCGATTCCCCACTCGGACCGCCATTAACGGCGATCGCCCAAACCCAAACCCCCTCGGACACGCCGACCGAGGAACCGCGCGTTTTAGTCTCGGAGGTCGTCGTCGAAGGCGCGGACGGCGACCTCGCACAATTGGTATACGACACGATCGAACTCAAACCCCAGGGAATTACGACGCGATCGGGATTGCAAGACGATATCAACGCGGTATTTGCCACCGGATTTTTCGCCAATGTGAGAGCCATCCCGGAAGATACGCCCGTAGGGGTGCGGGTCACTTTTATCGTCGAACCCAATCCGATTCTGAAAACAGTGCGAGTCGAAGGAACCCAAGTGCTACCCCAAGCCGTCATCGAGGACATTTTTGCGCCTCAATACGGCAAAATCGTCAATTTTAAAGCATTAGAAGAGCATATCCTCCGCCTGAATCAATGGTATCAAGAACGGGGTTATGCGTTGGCACAAATTAACTTCTCGGAACTTTCGCCGGATGGCGTAGTCAGCTTAGTTGCGGCGGAAGGCGTCATCGAAACCGTGCGAATTCGCGTGGTAGACGATCTGAATCCCGACAGTAATATCGACGAATTTATCACCTTAGAAAGTTCGATCGACGATCCAGAAACGAAGGCGGGTTCTGTATTTAATAAAGAGGCGGCAATGCGGGATCTTCAGCGATTGGAGAACTTAGAAGATTTCGATCTGGCAACTATCAATTTAACCCCAGGGAACAATCCGGCGCAAGCGATCGTAACCTTTGAAGTAACACGCATCGAGAATGACGTTTTAGCTTTAGTCAAAGCTGCCGATCGCGAAGTTAAAGAAGCTCCATTTCCCGAAAGTGAATTATTTAGACAACAAGTTCTGCCTAAATACGAAAGAGCGGCTAATTTATACGCAGAAAATAAAAATTTTCTCAAACAAGCTGCTGTCTTGAGACGGATGGGCAATTTATTTTCAAAAGCAGTAGAAAGTTGGCTCGACCAAAAGCCCCAAGCACCTCCCCTATCCTCTTTAGTTAATGTATCCAAACAGCCGGACGACATTCTCGGTTTGAGCGAGCTTTTTAAAGCACCGGATAGTTCGGAGTGGGAAGCAGAGAAGCTAAAAAAAGAAGAGGAAGCACTCGCTTATTTTAAGGGGGCGATCGCCATTTATGAAGAGCTGGGGAATGAGTGGGGAAAGGTTCAAGAAGAGTATCATCTCGGGAGACAATACCGACTGTGGGAAGAACCACAAAAGGCGATCGCCCAATTCGAGAAAGTGGTGGAAGCGTGCGATCGTCTCGATGTGGCTGGATGTGGCTGGCTGCAAGTGGCGAGCTTCAATGAATTAGCTGCAATCTATCAAGAATTAGGAGATGTGGAAGGGGCGATCGCCGCCTACAAAAATACGATCGCCCGTATCGGGAATTTAAACCCGGAAGATATTCCCAAAGGTAACCTGGGATTCTCGATCGGTTGGGATAAAAAAAATTATGAAATTAAACCGACCTTGAAATACGAATTTAATATAGAAGTTCGGGGAGAAGATGGGGGATTGCAAGATGAGATCGAGCCGGAGAATGAAACATCGATCGACTCGAAAGAAGAAGCGAGACAGTCCCTCAAACCCTTTGTTTTGGGGATGTCTTTAGCAAAGTTAGGGCAGTTATATCGCACCTTGGGGGACAGTCGCGCCCGGGAAGAAGCGTTAACGAGTGCGATCGCCCTCCTCGAACGGGAAATGGAACTCAGTCGCACGGACGATCGTAGTTTTTATTCGGAAGCCGTGTTTATCGGTGCAGCCGCCCTGGCGTATGTAGAAGCGAGAGATTATACAAATGCGATCGCCAAACTCGAAAGCGGACTCGAACTGGCGAACCGTTTGGAAAAACCGGAGTGGGGGGTTTCGTTCCTGCTGGGTAGCGCCTGGGCGGCTTATTCCTTCGGCGACGGCGATCGCACCCGAGAACTGCTCGATCGCGCGGACGAGGCGATCGAACTCGTCAAAGTCCCGGAAGCTTTAGCTGGCTTGCGTTTAGTCGCTGGATGGTTGGCTTACAAACTCGATCGAGACGATCGCGCCACGGCGAAGGTCGCCAGTGCGTTTTCTCAAATTGAAGCGTTACCCGACAATGAGATCGAAGTGCTATTGCTACTCACTGCTGGATTTGTCTTTGACGATCTCGACGATCGCGATCGCACGTTCGCCGCCGTAGATAAAGCGTTCGAGCAAATCCGCCAAGGTATCACGCCAGAGCAGAAGCAAAGTATTCTCTCTTTTCTCCCTGTGGTGCCTGAAGTGTTACAGATGTTCGATAAACCCAACTTAGCGATCCCCGTTTACGAACAACTCGGCGAATTTTACGAGCAAGAAACAGACGATCGATCGCAAGCGGCCAATTTTGCCCTCAAAAACGCTCAAATCTATGGAAGTCAAGGGAAACGGGAAACCGCGATCGCCCAATTCGAGCGGGCGCGATCGCTGTATCGCGAAGCGGGCGATCGATCGGGAGAAGGCAACGTCTTGCTCGAACTCGGGGACTTTTACCGACAGTGGGGAGAATATCAAAGGGCGATCGAAGCGTTGCAACAGGCGACTCGGCAATTAGAACAGTCCGATCGCCCGGAATTGGCGACCTTGGCCCTCAACGGGATCGCCCAACTCTACGACACCCTCGCCGAACCCCAACAAGCCCTCGACGCTTACGATCGGGCGATCGCCTTAGCTCGCAAAACCGACGATCGCGACCGCGAAATTACCCTATCGATCAATTTAGGGCAATTTCACCGCGCTTGGGGCAATTACGAACAGGCGATCGAAGCTTATACAAATGCTCGAACCGCCCTCAAAAAAGCTGCCGATTCCGAAACCAGTCAAGAACAGCTCGAACGGGCGCAAACGGCGATCTCGTCTCTGCTGTCTCAGGAAGGATTTTCGGAATTTTTGCAGACGTTCGTGCAAAGCGAATCGGAAGCGGTGATTTTGGCGAAAATGAGCTTAGTTTATGTAGATATGGGGCGTAAAAATGAGGCGATCGCCGCGTTTCGAGAAGCGGTAGAACTGGCGAGCGCCCAAAAAGCGATCGATGTCAAACAGCGATTGTTTTTACAAGGAGCGATTCTCTACGAAGCTCTCGGCGACTGGGAACAAGCGATTTTCTACTTAGAACAAGCCCGACAAGGAGCCAGTGGTAATAACGCCACGAACGCCAAAGATCGGCTCGCCGAAACCGATATTTTGTTGTTTTTAGGGCGCTTGCGGGCGCGCGGCGATCGCCCCGCCGAAGCCCTCGAAAACCTCAACGAAGCGTTAGATCTCGCGCGAGAACTGGGCCGACCGTCCACGGAAATCGAGGTGCTTTACGAAATTGCGAAAATCGAGCGCGATCGCGGTAACTTAAGTGAGGCGCGCGATCGCGTGGAACGGGCGATCGGCATTTTAGAATCGTTACGCAGCAAAGTGGTCAGCCAGCAATTGCGAACCTCCTTTTTCGCCTCGAAACAAAGTTACTACGAATTTTATATCGACCTGTTGATGCAGTTGCACCGCGAGCAACCGGACGCCGGGTACGACGCCCAAGCCCTCGCCGCCAGCGAAGCCGCCCGCGCCCGGTCTTTGATCGAACTACTGGCAGAATCGGGGACGGAGATTCGCAAAGATGTAGACCCGTCACTGGTGGAAAAGGAACGCACTTTGCAAGAACAGATCGATCTCACTGCAAGCCAGCAGATCGAGTTACTCTCCGGGCAACATACCCCCGAACAAGCTGCCGCGATCGCCGAGAATCTCGATAACCTGTTGCGCGAGTATGAAGACGTGCAAGCCCAAATCCGCGCTCAGTCCCCGCGTTACGCGGCGTTGACCCAACCGCAACCTCTCGATTTTGCTCAAATCCAGCAACGAGTTCTCGAAGAAGGAACGTTATTGCTGGAATATTATTTCGGCGCGGAACGCAGTTATTTGTGGGTTGCCTCTCACGACGGTCTCACGAGTTACGAGTTGCCCCCCCGGGAGGCGATCGAAAAAGCCGCCCGCAATTTCCGCGACGCGATGACCGATCCGAAAATTCGCTACAATGAATTCCGCGTTGCCGGGGCTGCGCGCATTCTCAGCGACATGATTTTAGGCCCGGCGGCCCCTTTACTCGAAGACCGTCGCTTACTCGTGGTTGGCGATGGCGCCTTGCAATATATCCCGTTTGCGGCCCTACCAATTCCCGAAGACACGCCGGACGACGATCCCCGAGGAACGCCACTGGTGGTCAAACACGAAATTGTCAACTTGCCCTCGGCTTCGACGTTAGCTATCTTACGTGAGGAAAATCGCGATCGCCCGGGCGGTAAAACCCGGGTCGCCGTCCTCGCCGATCCGGTGTTCGCCGCCGATGACGGGCGTTTGACGGGACAACCTGCCGCATCAATTTCCGAAAAGGCGTCCGATCTGCGCGATGCGGTATCGAGATCGGCGGGGGAAGTCGGCGTCGCCATTCCACCCAGTCGATTGCCATTTACCCGCCAAGAAGCCGAGCAAATTTTAGCCTTAGTTCCGGAAGAAAATCGCTACATTGCTTTGGATTTTGAAGCCAATCGTCAAACAATTTTAGGCGATCGCCTCAAAGATTACGAGATCGTTCATTTGGCGACTCACGGCTTTCTCAACAGTGTCAACCCAGAATTATCTGGCTTAGTACTTTCCCTAGTCGATGAAAACGGAAAAACACAGGATGGATTCTTGCGGTTGCACGAAATTTACAACCTCAATTTACCCGCAGAATTAATCGTTCTCAGTGCTTGTCAAACGGGTTTGGGCGCCGAAATTCGCGGGGAAGGTCTCGTCGGATTGACCCGAGGATTTATGTATAGTGGCGCGCGTCGGGTTCTCGTTTCTTTGTGGAATGTTAACGATAAAGGAACGTCAATTTTAATGACGAAGTTTTACAAAAAGATGCTACAAGATAATTTAACGCCCACCGCCGCTTTGCGTGCCGCACAATTGGAAATGTGGGAAAGCCAAGAATGGAAATCTCCTTACTATTGGGGGGCATTTGTATTGCAAGGGGAATGGCAGTAAGGGCATGAGAGTTTAGAGTTTAGAGTTTAGAGTTTTTAAAGGGTGGTCTAGAATCAGTGGCGATCGCACGTTCTGGTTACTTAAAACTGATAATACCATTTGTCAAAAATAAGGAGACCGATCGAGGGTAGGGATACGGCACTGCCGTGTCCTTACCCTCGATCCTAAAATGGGTTCGGGAAATGCTATAACAAAAGCGATCGCATCTTTTCTACTCAGGGAAATTCAGTACGGTTATGGAAAAGAAAACACCATCAATTCACTGGCTTTTATTGATTTATCTGTGTTTGCCGTTTAAAAGTCCCATTTTTACTCAAATTATTTTATGTCAAATTCAGGGAAGTTTTTTCGTACATCGGGCGACGAAAAAGCTCCAATCGGAGAACGGTGAGTTTGAAGAATCATTTCACGACTTGTGGCGATCGCTATGGTTCGATCCTAATAATAACGCCGCTAATGCTTATTGGGGACTGATGAAACTCGCTCCAATTTTTATCAGTCACCAAACAGGCGATCGCCTTTCCACTCCTGGATTTACTTTAATTGGTAAAACAATTCCCGAGGTAGCCGTTCGTTTGACTATTAAAGGGAAACTCTCTCGCTATCATTTCTTTTTACCTACGATCGTTTTATTTCAAGGAATCCTTATGACCGACGAATCGGGAGAATTCAGACTGGAATTTAGACCAGAACCGAACCAATTACCGATCGCCACTTATGAAATAAACGGTTTTATCGAAACAGAAACCTATACGAGCGAAATTGGTAAAATCAAGCTCATTCAAGGGTAAAATTAAAGCATGAACGAAAATTTTAAGAAACTTCTACTTAAATCCGCTCAAGGATTACTCGCGATCGCCACATCTACCTCGATCGCCCTTCCTGCGGTAGCCCGTTGTCCTGAAAATACTAACAATAATCCTAATCCTCGCGATTTAGTCATCCCCGAAACTCAAATTCTTAAGCTGGGTGAAGCGATCGCCGATTGTCTTGCAGGGAATGAAATTCACGCCTATCAAATCCGTCTCGATTCGGGGATGTATTTTAAAGTTGTCGTCGAACAACAAGGCGCCGATGTTGTTCTTTACTTATCCGATCTGAAACATCAAATTATTGCCGTATCGGACAGTCCCAACCATCTTGAAGGGAAAGAACCGATCTCCGGAATTGTAGACGAAGAAGGGGTTTATATCATCGAAATTCATCCCTTCGATGTCGTCGAATCCGACGCCGAATTTAACTACACGATCGCCCTCGAAAGTTACCGACAAGCGACCGATCGCGATCGCGCGCTTGTCGAAGCAGAACGGGCGTTTATGAAAGGGAATCAACTGCATCTTGAAGCGGACGAAACCTCTCAGCGAGAAGCGATCGCGCAATGGGAGAAAGCGTTAACTGTTTATCGAGAGATTGAGGACTACGAAACCGTCGCTTTTTTATTGCAATTAATCGGCGATCGCCACGATAATTTAGGGGAAGTCAACGAAGCGATCGAGCGCTATCAAGCCTCTCTATCAATTTACCAACAACTCAATCGGATCGAAGAGCAAGCCGATTTACTCTCCCGTCTGGCTTGGATGTACGAACAGCAAGAAAACTATTCCGAAGTTATTTCAAGCTATCAAAATGCTCTAGATTTATGGCAACAAGTGGGCGATCGCTCGTCGGAAGCCTTGAGCTTACGCTATCTCGCCGATACGTTCAGGCAATTAAAAGATTATGAAAGAGCCATCGATCGTTACGAGACAGCGATCGCGATCTTTCAAGAACTGGGTGACTCCCAACAACAAGCGATCGCCCTAAATAATGCTGCTTTAGCTTATGCTGCATCGAAAGACTATCGCCAAGCAATTGCCTATTACCAACAAGCATTAGAGATCGAGCGTCTATCAGCAAATCTCCAGGGACAATCGATTATTTTGGGAAATTTAGGTGACGCTTACCGTGATAGTTTAGAACCAGAAGCGGCGCTCGTCGCGTATAATGACGGCTTAGAAATCGCTAAAAATTTGGACAATCGCGATTGGGAAGCTTTGTTACTCAATCGGATTGGTGATATTTATCACCATGTAGAATCAGGGGATTTAGCAGTAGGGAATTTAGAAGCAAAAGACCGCGCGATCGCCTTTTACACCCAAGCCTTAGACCTTTACCGAGAATTAGGCAATCGACGTTCGCAAGCGCTGGTTTTAAACAATCTCGGTTCCGCTTACTCGTCTTCTACTCAATACGAACGGGCACTCGAAGAGTTTAATCAAGCTTTAGCGATTTACCGCGAATTAGAAGACGGGAAAGCCGAAGCGCTCAGTTTATACTATATTGGAAATGCCTACTCTCATTTAGACGACTCACAAACCGCTCTGGACTATTTCACTGAAGCGCTTCCTCTCTCCGAAGCTGCAGGAGATTTTTTCACCCAAGCCCTGACTCTACACGGAATCGGCGCCGTTTATTCGGATTTGGGATCCCACGAACAGGCTCTAGAATACTACGAGCGATCGCTGCCGATCGCCCGTACCCACAACTATTCCGACATCGAATCGTTAGCCCTGCACGGGATCGGTAAAGTGTATTCGGATTTGGGAGAATCGGAACAAGCCCTCGAATATTACCATCAATCTTTGGCGATCGGTGGATCCCGTCAGCATCAAGCCGCAACGTTGAGTAATATCGCGGCGGTCTACGATGCGTTAGGCGATTGGGAGAAAGCGTTGGCGGTTTACGAAGAATCGCTATCGTTAGCCCGGGAGACGGGAGATCTCTCCAGCGAAGCCACGATCTTGAATAACCTTGGGTATATTCATAATGTTTACCTCAAAGACTTCGATCGCGCCATTCAGTACCACCAAGAAGCTTTAGCTCTTTACCGTCAAACTGGCGTCGATTCCGGTCAAGCGGTAGCACTGTATAATTTAGCTTCTTTAGAACTGCAACGGGGTCAATTCCAACGAGGGTTAACCTCGATTGAAGAGGCGATCGCCCTCATCGAAAATCGTCGCGCCACGATCGCCTCGGAGGATTTACGAACCACGTTCTTTTCCTCGCAGCAAATATATTATGAATTATATATCGACGTTTTGATGCAACTGCATCAACAGCAACCGGAGGCGGGATACGACGCCCAAGCCCTCGCCATCAGCGAAGCGGCCCGGGCGCGATCGTTGATCGAGTTGCTGGCGGAAGCGAACACGGACATCCGCCAGGGAGTAGACCCGCAATTGCTCGATCGCGAGCGAGAGTTGCAATCCCAGATCGATCGCACCGCGCAAACTCAAGTCGAATTACTTTCCGGGGAACATACCCGCGAACAAGCTGCGGCGATCGCCGCCGAACTCGATCGGCTGGTTCAAGAATACAAAGACCTACAAGCGCAAATCCGCGCGACCAGTCCGCGTTACGCCGACCTTACGCAACCGGAAACCCTGACCCTCGAACAAATCCAGCGCGACATCCTCGATGAGGAGACCTTGTTATTAGAATATGCCCTCGGTACCGAACGCAGCTATCTATGGGTTGTGAGCAAAACGGAATTAAAAACTTATATATTACCCTCTCGGAACGAGATTGAAGAGGCAGCACGGGAGTTCCGCAAAGCGGCGATCGATCCTAAAATTCGGCATAACGAGGCGCGGGTCGCGGGAGCTGCTTTAAAACTTAGTGAGATAATTCTCGACCCGATCGCCGCCGAACTGGAGGGACAACGCTTGCTCGTCGTCGCCGACGGAGCCTTGCAATACGTACCCTTTGCAGCATTGCCGATTCCGGGACGGGCGATCGATCCGCCGAACTGGACGCCGTTACTCGTGGAACACGAAATCGTCAATTTGCCCTCGGCATCTACCCTCTCGATTTTGCGCCGGGATGCGGACGATCGCCCCCGTCCGAGTAAGACGATCGCCGCGATCGCCGATCCGGTGTTTGCATCCGACGACGCGCGCTTAAACCCGGAAGCGCCGATCGCCGGACAGGAGAGCGAGACCCTAGCCAGCGCCGATCTCGCCGTGCTGACGCGATCGGCGAATGGGGTTGGCATCAGTCTCCCCCCGTCCCGTTTGATTTATACAAGAGACGAAGTTAAAAAGATACTTTCACTCGTACCGGAATCGGAAAGTTATCAGGCGTTGGATTTTGAAGCGAACCGGGAGACCGTCGCCAGCGATCGCCTCGCCGACTATCGCATCATTCATCTAGCCACTCACGGCTTCCTCAATAGCGTCAATCCCGAATTATCCGGGCTGATCCTGTCTCTGGTCAATCCCGAGGGAGAACCGGAGAATGGTTTTTTACGCTTGCACGATGTCTACAATCTACAATGGCCTGTAGAAATGGTGGTGTTGAGCGCTTGTGAGACGGGATTGGGCCAAGATATTCGCGGGGAAGGAATCGTCGGTTTGACCCGAGGGTTTATGTATGCCGGGGCGCAGCGCGTTGTCGTCTCGTTGTGGAGTGTCAACGACGAAGGCACCTCCGTTTTAATGGGGAAATTCTATCAAAAAATGCTCGCGGACAAGCTCGCTCCGGCAGCAGCATTACGGGCCGCTCAATTGGAAATGTGGAATGACGAACAATGGCGATCGCCCTTTTACTGGGCCGCGTTTGTCTTGCAAGGAGAATGGCAGTGAGAGATGTGGGATTTTAGAGTTTATACCGATTTTCAAAAATAATGAGAGAGATCGAGGTTTTAGAAAAATGGTATTTTAAAGTTTAACTAAATACATAGTCAAGTATAGTCATTCCTGTTAAGATATAACCATGAAACTCTCAGACTATGCCAAAAAAGCCGGGGTGAGTTATCAAACGGCGTGGAGATGGTGGCAAAAAGGTCATCTAACGGGCTATCAACTTCGGGAACAATTATCATTACCGAAGAAGGGAAGAAGAAAACCGAGAGAATGGCCTGTATTTATGCCAGAGTCTCTAGTGCAGAAAATAAAGATCACCTTGAGCGACAAGCGGAACGCTTAAAAGATTATGCTATTGCCAGAGGCTATCAAATTTATAAAGTCGTCAAAGAAATTGGCAGTGGTTTAAATGATAATCGTCCAAAATTGGCTAAGGTTTTAACCGATTCCCATTACGATATATTGATAGTGGAGCATAAAGACCGTTTGGCGAGGTTGGGGACAAATTACCTTGAGATTCGGTTAAAAGAGAGGGGAAAAACCGTTGAGATTGTCAATCATAGCGAGGATCGACAAGATGAATTGGTGGAAGATTTAATTGCTATCATTACTTCATTCTGTTCTCGTCTTTATGGATGAAGACGCTCGAAACGGAAAACCGAAAAAATTATGGCCGAATTAAAGGAACGCTAGTGAAATTAGTCGAAAGACATATAATCAAAAAAGGTCATAGGTTTTGGGATGAGATCGATGAGTTATCATGGCATTCCAAAAATCTCTACAATGCGGCTAATTATCTAATCCGTCAAAACTTTATTTATGGTCATGGTTACTTGAACTATAACCGGATGGATAAATTAATGCAGAAGACGGAGCAATATCGCGCTTTACCAGCTAAAGTCTCTCAACAGGTGTTACGAGGATTAGACAAAAACTGGCAATCCTTTTTTGCCGCCAATCAAGCCTACAAAGTCAACAAGGAGAAGTTTTTAGTCAACCCGAAAATTCCCAAATATAAAAACACTCAGAAAGGTCGTCAATTATTGGTGTACGTGAAACAGGCTCTAAGTAAAGTGGCTTTAAAAAAAGGTAAAATCAAATGCTCAAAAACCCAAATAGAGTTGGAGACTTCTGTAGCCGAAAAAGTAGTGGAGGTGAGAATCGTTCCTCGATGCGATTGTTATATCATTGAGGTCATTTATGAAGAAGTAGAACCAACATTAAAATCCAATGAATGGGTCGCTAGTGTGGATTTAGGTGTAGATGTTTTAATGGCTGTAACTTCTAATCAACCGGACTTTGTTCCTCTGTTGATAAATGGCAGACCCTTAAAAAGCCTGAATCAATTCTACAATAAACGAAAAGCCTTTCTCCAATCCCAATTAAAAGGAAATCGACCCACCTCTAAAAGAATCCAGCGTCTGACTCGATGCCGAAATCAAAAAGTGGAGAACTATCTCCATCGAGCCAGCCGTTATCTGGTCAATCTACTCGTTAACCGAAATATCACCACCTTAGTGATTGGCAAAAATGAAGGTTGGAAACAAAATGCCAAGATGGGGAAAGTGAACAACCAAAAATTTGTGGGGATTCCTTTCAACCGTCTGATTGAAATGTTGACTTATAAATGTCAATTACTAGGGATTAAAGTGGCGATCGCTGAAGAGAGTTATACGAGTCAGTCGAACTTTTTCAACTTAGATCCGCTTCCGGTTTATGGAGAAACGGTAAAAGTTCCTAAGTTTACGGGAAAAAGAATTAAAAGAGGTCTTTACCGGACTGATACAGGATTATTGTGTCAAGCGGATATCTTAGGCTCCTATAATATCTTAAGAAAAGCATTCCCAAATGCCTTTATGGGCTATGGGATAGAGAGGTGCGTAGTTCACCCAAGGAGAATTAATCTCTGGAAGCCAAAATGAAGGGGATTTTTGAAATAGAATCCATGTCTTGTTTATATCTGACTATATTTTGGTTAACTATTAGCTACTCCGTGAAAACCCCGCACTCTATGCGGAAGGCGCTCGACTTGACGGATGGCAACAGCAAAGGGCGAGTTCGGCAACCGATCGCCCAACTCGCCCTTTTTCACTCGTCCGCGTACTCGATTAAGCCGTTTTCACCGCGCGATAAGGAGCGGTAAACGCCTCCAACTGCTTGACTAACAAACTCAAGAACAAGCCGACATCGGTCACCACGCCGACGGATTCCACCGAACCGCGATCGCTGAGTTTGGTAACCACGGCGGGGTTGATATCGACGCAGACCATTTTCACCCCGGCGGGGGTCATATTCCCCACCCCGATCGCGTGCAACATCGTCGAAAGCATCAGGATCGTATCGGCCCCTTCCAACAACTCGGCGTATTGTTCCTGAGCTTTGATGATATCGGTTTCCGTATCCGGGAGCGGACCGTCATCGCGAATGGACGCCGCCAGAGCAAATGGCACCTTGTTCTTAACGCATTCGTAAAATACGCCCCGGGTGAGAACCCCTTGTTCCACGGCTTTGGTGATATTGCCACAGCGACGGATCGTGTTGATCGTTTTGAGGTGGTGGCGGTGTCCGCCGCGAACGGCGACCCCTCGTTTCATATCGACGCCGAGGGAAGTTCCCATCAAGGCTTGTTCGATATCGTGAACGGCGATCGCGTTCCCGCCGAGGAGCGCTTGAACGTAACCTTCGCGGATTAATTGGGCCAAGTGGTCGCCGCCTCCGGTATGGATGACGACCGGCCCGGCGGTGACGACGACTTTACCGCCGCGATCGCGAATTTGCCGCAACTCCCAGGCGACTTGTTCGACGACGAGTTCGACCCGCCGTTCGCTGGAAACATTGCCGGACATAAAACTAAATTCGTGTTTGTCGCGATCGCGCTGGGCCGTTTTGCGGATCGTGCGGATCCCGACGACATCGACGACGACTTCTTCCCCGACTTCGAGATCGCGCAACAGTTTGCAGCGCGCCACCGGACCGGAGGGCGATCGGGTCACGGCGATCGCGCCGTCCATACGCTGATTTTGCACCTTCACCCAGCGACCGTCAATCCGCACCTCGGTGGGGTAAATCGTACTCACGTAGAAGTCATCCGGTGCCACTCCCGCCTGTTCCACCGGGAGCAATTCAGCATTGCGTTCCGCTTCGGGTAAGTCTACCGCTCCCAAGGGAATTAACTGAGACAAAATCTCTTCTAAAATGCCGTGAGAAGGGGCCGACACTTTAATTTCCGCCGTAGACGTACTTTGTCGCTGTTCCCCGAGTTGGAAGTTGAGAACTTGGAAACTGCCCCCCCCTTCGACAATTAAATCTAACGCCCGATTGATCGCTCCGGAGTCGAGTAAGTGCCCTTCCAGGCGCACGGTTCGGCTTTCCACGGGGCTGTTGGCGTGGATCGCCACGTCCATCGGTTCCGTAGTGCGGAGGGTTAAACATTTCGCGGCCCCTCCGGCTTTAATAAATTCGCTCAGTTGGGTTTGGATGACTTCAAAACCGACTTGTGCGAGACGATCTTTGAGGTCGTTACTGACTTTATTCATAACGATCGTCCGCTCGACGTTGACCGCATTGCAGGCAAAATTAATCGCGTCTGCCTCGCCGACGACAATGCGCTTGTGTTCGGGAACCCGCATTTCGATAATCCGATTCGAGTAAAAATCGAAAGCGGGAGGATAATACAGTAAGTAGCCGTTGCTTAACGGACAAAAACAGGTATCGAGGTGATAGAAGCGCTCGTCTACCAGTTGCAAGGAAACGACTTCGATATCGAGCCATTTGGCTAAATAGGAATGGGAATCGAGTTCGGAACGGAACCCGTAACCCGCCCACAACCAGCGTCCTTCGCGATCGAGCAAGGCGTCGCCCGCCCCTTCAAAGGGCAAGTCTTTGGGAAGTTCGTAAACGTTATATCCTTGTCGTTCGAACCATTCTTTGAAGTGGGGTTCTTCTCCTTGCCGTTCGGGGTGGAAAAAGCGGCTGAGGACGACGGAACTGCCCAAGACTAAGCCCGCATTGGCGGTAAAGACCATATCGGGCCAGCCCGGTTGAGGATCGACTAAATCGACGATCGCTTGCTCTTTGAGGATCGAATACAGGTTCTGCCACTGTTCGACGGCGCGATCGCGCGAGGATTTGTGAATGTTCCCCTCCATCCAGGGATTAATCACATAATCCACGTCGTAGTGTTTTGGAGAACACATTAAAATACGGATATCGGAGTTCATATTCGCGCTATTTCAGTAGTTAATGTTACAATTTCTAGACATTTTCTAGTAGATTTCGATGGCAAGACGAGAACTCTTCTCGGCCAAATCTTTTAGATTCAGCCTTCAGAATTGAACCGAACGACTATCAAAAATCCAACGTTTCATTCTATCACGCCCTTTTCCCCTCGTCGCCCCTATTTTTCGGTGGGTTAACGGAACCCGGCGGCAGTTCCCCGGGGGCGTTCGCCTAGGGTCCGAGCCGGAGAATCGCGGGCGGGTATTTCGTGCATAAAAATCGGAAATATGGCTAAATTGTTAACCCTTTCTTCTCAGGTTTGAAGAGCAATAGAGCCATATTAATTTTAAATTTTTATCGGATAAACTTGCCTGAAATCGTCGCGGCGATCGCCTTGTCATCTTGCGGGGCCGCGAGGGAGAATGCCGCAAGGGGGAAAAGGACGAACGCAAAAAACCCCCTAGCGTATTGCGGCTAGGGGCGACTAGGAGTGCATCTATATTTACTTCTTCAGACGATCTCGCGGCGGTCGGGGAACTTTTGCAGAACCTGGGGCGATCGCTCTCCGGATCGGGTCGCGACAAAGCTGCCATTTTGCCGTCCCTCCTGCCAGGATTCTCGGTTTGGCGTAGACTGTTTTCAATAGCCGTCATTTGAGAACCCCACGCGATCGGGCGCCTCGTTCCGTGCCAGTTCTAGGATTGCCGTGTCGCCTTTCAGATTGGAAATTGCACCATGCTAGTCTGTCCCCACTGTCAGTTTGAAAACCCCAACACCAATAACTTTTGTCAAAATTGCGGGAACTCTCTGACCCACAAAAATTGTCCGCAGTGCGGGGCGCGAGTGCCGCTTGGCGAGCTGCACTGTCACGAGTGTAAGGCGCTGACGGGTCAAATCTGGCGGGCGATCGTCTTGCGCGAGTCCGGCGTTGAAGTCGAAGATCTGGCCTCTCCAGGGACGAACTTGGAGGAAGACGCCGCCACCGTTAGCGAACCCATGCCCCAGCTTGACGAGTCCCCCATCGAACTCCCGGATGTCTTGGAAACGCAACCGCCCGCAATCGAGGCGGAAACTGTAGAGGAGGAAACGCCCCTAGAGGGAGCGACGGAGTCCCTGGATGCCGAGATTCCCGAGGAGGGCGCGGCGGTCGAGCTCGCGCCAGAAGAGGAAACGGAACGGGTCGAGGGGGAAGAAGCAGAGGAGGAAGCAGAGGAGGCGATCGCCCCGAACCGCTCCGAGGAGGAACCGCAAGCCTCCCGAACTCCCGAAATCGTAACGAGCGAGACGGAAATCGGAGCTTATCTCGATGCCCAACGACGCTATCGGTTACTCGAACCGATGCCGTTGTCAGAACAGGTCAAAAGCGAGATCGAGGTCAAAGTGTTAGATTGTCAGCCCTTGCAACAATCCCCGTTAATCGCCTTAAATGCCCAACCCCTCGAACAATTTGGCCGGGAGAGCTTCGAGCGATCGCTCAATCTCGGCAATCCGGGCTGGACGTTGGCGATTCCGGAATTAGCCAAAGCCCATTTAGCCTTGCACTCGGAATTTTACCCGCTTCTAAGCGGCATTCACGATGCGTGGCAGCAGGACGATCGCGCGGTGTTGCTCCTCGAAGACCGCTCCCACCTGCCCCAGGCGATCGATCGCCCGCAAAAGGACACAGAAGATCCGTTGCAAATCCTGCACTGGCTCCAGGAAATGAGCCAATTGTGGGCGGCGTTAGAACCATGGAACTGCTGTCAAACCCTGCTCGAACGATCGAATTTGCGCGTCGATGCAGAAGACGAACTGTTGTGTCTGCAACGGCTTTACGCGGACGATCCCCTCGATCCTCCCACTTTGCCCGAGTTAGGGCGAGTGTGGCAAACGGTCTTTATCGGCGATCGCCAACCGCCCCAAGAGGAAAGTGGCGCCCGGATTTGGGAAGCGCTGACGGAGGCGATCGATCGCCTGGAAGCGGGAGAAATCGAAACGATCGCCGAATTGCAAATCACCCTCGACGCGATCGGCGATCGTCGTCCCGCGTTCTCCTATCCTTTCAGCGAGTCAGAGGTTGACTTCGACAATGACGACGATGCGGACGTGACCATGGTCATGCCGATGCGCTTGGTTTCGCTGGAAGCTGCCGGAGCCACGGATATCGGACGGCAGCGCACCCACAACGAGGACGATTTCGGTCTCGAAACCCAACACAGCCGCAAGCAGAGTTCGCGATCGCGATCGGTCGGCTATCGCGGTACTTACATTCTCTGCGACGGGATGGGCGGTCATGCCGGGGGCGAAATTGCCAGCGCCCTCGCCGTAGAAACCTTGCAAGACTATTTCAAACGTCACTGGCGTCTGTCCCTCCCCAATGCGACCACGATCCGCGATGGCGTACTGACGGCCAATCAGGCGATCTACCAGCGCAACCAACTCGAAGACCGCGACGGCAGCGCCCGCATGGGAACCACTTTGGTGATGGTATTGGTGCAAGAAGCCCAAGCGGCGATCGCCCACGTCGGCGACAGTCGCCTCTATCGCTTTACCCACGACGAAGGACTCGAACAGCTTACGTTAGATCACGAAGTCGGCCAGCGCGAAATTCAACGGGGGATCGATCCCGAAACCGCCTACTCTCGTCCCGATGCTTACCAGCTCACCCAAGCCCTCGGCCCGCGCAATGAAGATTTTGTCAGACCGGACGTGGCTTTTCTCGACTTGAGCGAAGATACTTTATTTATTCTCGCCTCCGACGGACTCACCGATAACGATCTGTTGGAAACTCACACGGAAACTCACGTGGCCCCCCTCCTCGATCGCGACGCCAATCTCGATCGCGGCGTCCGCAGCCTGATCGATTTGGCCAATACTTACAACGGTCACGACAATATCACCGCGATCGTCGTTCGGGCTTTAGTCGAATCGGACTGAGGGAGGCATCGCCGTGATTGTCCTGAGCTTATTGGACGCGCGCCATCGAGCGCCCCAACAACAATGGCATTTCGATCTCGAGTCCCTAATTCGGGTCGGTCGCGCCCCGGATAACGAAATTGTGCTAGACGATCCGGTGGTTTCCCGACACCATCTCGAATTGCGTCGCCTCCAACGCACGGCGGGGGTCGCGGGTTGGCAGTTAATCAGTCACGGGACGAACGGCACTTTTGTGAACGGTCAGTTAGTTTCTCAAATTTGGCTCGCAGACCGTTGTTTGATTCAACTCGCCCGAGGCGGTCCAATTTTACAGGTTGGCTTGAGTGCGACCGTCCCCGGCGTGTCGGCTTCGGCGCCGTCGCAAGGGGCTTGTATCCACGAGAACAACCCGCCCAATACCCTGTTTTGCATTCACTGCGGCGAACCGATTCACGTCGATCGCACGATCCGCCAGTATCGGGTGTTGAAAACCCTCGGACAAGGCGGGATGGGAACCACTTACCTCGCCTGTACTCCTTCCTTACCGGATGGCGGACGCCCGCAAGTGCTGGTGTTGAAGGAAATGAATGCCGACATGACCCGCATTCCCAAGGCGATCGAGTTATTCGAGCGAGAAGCCCGGATTTTAGAAGGGTTAAATCATCCCGGAATTCCCAAGTTTTTCGATTTTTTTGTGGAACAGGGCAAGAAATATTTGGCGATGGAGATGATCCACGGCGAAGATTTGGAACGCCGGGTGTTTCGACAAGGCCCGATTATCTTGCCCCAGGCGATCGATTGGATGTTACAAACTTGTGAGGTCTTGGATTATATCCACTCGCAAGCGCCGCCGATTATACACAGAGATATCAAGCCCGCCAATTTGTTAGTTCGCAACCTCGACAATCGGATCGTGGTTTTGGATTTTGGCGCCGTTAAAGAAATTGGCACCGCACCGGGAACTTGCATCGGCGCGCCGGACTATACCGCCCCGGAACAAAATCGCGGCGAACCCCTGATTCAGTCGGATTTATACGCGATCGGGGCGACTTTAATCTTTTTGCTGACTGGGGAGAGTCCTCAGAAGTTTTATCGCCTGCTGCCAGACGGTTACGGCTTTAATATCGCCTCAGATCCGAGGATTCCTCCCGAGGTCGCCGCTACGATTACCCAGGTGACCCAACCGCGACCGAGCGATCGCTATCCGTCGGCGATCGAATTGGCCGAGGCGTTGAGATCTTGTGTATAAAGTAGGCGGCGATCGCCCCTGTCAGCTTTTCTCACTTAAACCCGCCCGTCACATCGCAAAAACATGATAGGCCACCCCTTCATAATTATAATTCGGTAAGCTCTCCATCACGACATCGCGCTCTTCTGCCGATGGCGTATAGAAATGCGTCCCCGTCACCGCATTGAAAAACCGATAAAGCGGTGTCGTTCCCAATCCCGACTCAGGATATGCCTGATACGCCACCCCTTCGTAATTGTATTGGGGTAGGGTAGAGCGAACTTGGTTCATCTCCTGTTCGGAAATCGTAAAAAAGTGCGTTCCCGTTTGGGTATTGAAAAAACGGTGAATCGGTGCAGTCTCCGACGTCGGAACCGCAGGAGTAGAAAAACTGCTGCCCTCATAATTATATTGCGGCAAACTATTTCTGATATTATCCCGTTCCTTTGGCGATGCCGTATAAAAATGAGTTCCCGTCAGGGTATCGAAAAAACGATAAATCCCTTGCAAAGGAATGGTAGTTATCTCCGATCTCGGTGGGGTTACCTCTGGTATCGCCGGAACAGGTTGTTCGGTCGGTGGGGTCACCCCTGGTATCGGCGGTGGCGGTGGCGGTGGCGGTGGAACGGGTTGTTCAATTGGTGGTGTTACATTGACTGGTTCACTCGGTGGCAGTGGCAGTGGTGGTGGAACGGGTTGTTCCGGTTTTAAAGACGTGACGGGAGGAGCGATCGGATCTCGCGTAGGTTCTCCGGTCGGATCGCCTTCTTCACCAAACCATAAAACAGCATATCCTTCGTAAATACCAACCCCTAATGCATTCCAGTTGCGTTGACTCCAGTCTCCATTTGGACCGGGTTGATTGAGAATAACTTGCCGATGACCCTCAGTGCTATTTTTCCAGCCATCGAGAGCAACTTCGGCAGTCATGTCAGGGCCATTAAAACCGGGATAACCCATGACATTTTCGTAACCTAGACCGGGATAATCCGTGTTGAACCTTTGTGGAGCATTCCACATCACATTAGGGTTATTTGAAAATGAAGCATCACTCCAATCGTGAGTGACCCGTCCGATATTTTCCGCTAAATCGAGAACGTGACGGTTTGCGACCAGGGTGAGTGCTTTTGAGAGGCGAATGGCAGGTAAACCGTTTTCTGCCCGATATTCGTTGACGAGATCGAAAAGTTTGACCTCTTCGGGTTCTAAGTTATCAAACTCGGAGGGAGCATAAATATCGATCGCCATTGTCGGTGACCTCGCAATCTTCTATCGATTGATTGAGTCAGCCCTCGCCAATTATGCACGGCCATAAGTTGATTAGATTTTTTTGCAACAATCATTTACAATTTAATGGAGAATTCCTGTTGCTCGCGATCGATGGTTCCTGAGTTTGCAGCTTATCAAACCACGATCGCGATTCGGATCGGCGAGCGATCGCGCCAGTGGAATCGAGAAAAGTAGCTAGAAAGGTCTGTGATTCTTTCGTTAATTTTCCATTGCTAAAACCATTATAATAGAGAGCATCTTGCTGCCTATTTGGATTGCAAATCATTGATAGACAGCTATATGCATGTAAAAAGAGAAACAGCTTAAGTCAAAATAATATTTTTTGCAAAGGGGACAAATTGGGGATGGGCGATCGACATTAGAGATCGACATTAGAGATCGGCAAGTCGAAATTTATCGTTCCGGTGGGGACTTAGAGATGCTGACCCATCCCACTCAACTTTCGGGAAAAATCTTTGACCTGAATTTATATTAAATTTAAGTTAGATTGGGGATCGATAAACTACAACGATCGCCCGTTCCCCGTGCTATTTTGATATTTTTATAAAATTGAACTTAGATAAAATAAGACCGACCATCCAGCCGTAGACCTTCAAGGAATTGCGATCGTGTCAACGCCCTCAGTGGAAACCCAAGAGTGGGTCAAACAACTGCGAAAACAACTGCAGAAAGCCAGTTACGCCTACTACGTCCTCGACAATCCCATTATGGAAGATGCGATTTACGATCGCCTCTACCGGGAATTGCAAGACTTAGAAAACCAATACCCGCAACTGGTGACGCCGGACAGTCCCACCCAGCGTGTCGGCGAACGACCCGCCACCCAATTTCAATCGGTTCGTCACAATATCCCCCTCTACAGCCTCGAAAATGCCTTTAACGTCGAGGAGTTCGCCCAATGGCAGCAACGGTGGCAACGGGTCGTCCCCAAAGAAGAATTTGCGTATGTCTGCGAGTTAAAAATTGACGGTTCGGCGATCGCCCTCACCTATGAAAACGGGATTTTGGTACGCGGGGCGACCCGGGGCGATGGAGAATACGGCGAGGACATTACCCAGAATATAAAAACGATTCGGGCGATTCCCCTGCGTCTGACCGCAGACCCTCCGCCCGCCGTCGTCGAAGTGCGCGGCGAAGCCTTTCTACCCTTGGATGTTTTTCACAAAATTAATCGAGAACGGGAAGCCAACGGGGAACAGCCGTTCGCCAATCCGCGCAATGCGGCGGCGGGAACCTTGCGCCAGTTAGATTCGCGGGTAGTTGCCGAACGGCATTTAGATTGTTTTGCGTATACGTTGCATATTCCAGGCGAAGAAGAAACCGAGATGGCGGCCACCCAGTGGGACGCCCTGGAACAGTTGCACGCGCTGGGGTTTAAGGTCAATCCCAATCGGGTCTTATGCCGATCGCTGGATGAAGTGAGAGACTATTACGATCGCTGGGAGGGCGATCGCGAGGCGCTGCCTTATATGACCGATGGGGTGGTCGTCAAACTCAATGACAAAGGATTGCAAGCAGAACTCGGCTTTACACAGAAGTTCCCCCGTTGGGCGGTCGCCCTCAAATATGCCGCCGAAGAGGCGCCGACCGTCGTGGAAGGGGTGACTGTCCAAGTCGGTCGAACGGGGGCGCTGACGCCCGTTGCGGAGTTGTCTCCGGTGCAGTTGGCGGGGACGACGGTCTCGCGGGCGTCATTACACAACAGCGATCGCCTCGCCCAATTAGACCTCCATCTCGGCGATACGGCGATCGTCCGCAAAGCTGGGGAAATTATCCCGGAAGTCGTGCGAATTTTGCCGGAATTACGCCCGCAAGGGGCGATTCGCTTCCAAATGCCCGATCGCTGTCCCGAATGCGGCGAACCTGTGGTCAAACCGCAAAGTGAGGCGGTGACGCGCTGCATTAATGCCTCTTGTCCGGCGATTTTGCGCGGGGCACTGATCCATTGGGGAAGCCGGGATGCTTTGGATATCAACGGTTTGGGAGAAAAATTAGTCGAGCAAATGGTCGATCGCGGCCTCGTGCGATCGGTGCCGGATTTATATGATGTTACTGTCGAAGAATTGGCGAAATTAGAGCGATTTGGCAAAAAGTCGGCGCAAAATTTAGTCAACGCGATCGCCGAATCCAAAACTAAGCCCTGGTCGCGGGTATTGTACGGCTTGGGAATTCGCCATGTCGGTGGCGTCAACGCCCAATTATTGGCGGAAAAATTCCCCGATGTCGATCGTCTCGCCAGTGCCTCGATCGCCGATATAGAAGGGATTTACGGCATCGGTTTGGAAATTGCCAATTCAGTTTATCAATGGTTTCGCGTCTGTGCCAATCAAGGGGCGATCGATCGCTTGAAAACGATCGGCGTGCAGTTATCGCAACAACCGCAAACGGAAACGACGGGCGATCGCGCGCGATCGTCAAACTTAACTGGAAAAACTTTTGTTCTTACCGGAACGTTACCCAGTTTAAAGCGTAGCGAAGCCAAGCAAATCATCGAAAATGCGGGAGGAAAAGTTACGGGTTCGGTCAGTCGTAAAACGGATTATGTAGTGGTGGGAGAAGAGGCCGGATCGAAGTTAGCAAAAGCCCAGGAATTAGGGATTACTTTATTGACGGAAGAACAGTTATTAGATTTAGTCGAAAATTGATAATCGATTCTTCTGATTGGCGGGCATCTTGACCGCCCTAAGCTCTTCTAATTCGCGGGAATCTTACCGGACTTACAGACTTCCACAACTATGAAATATGTCTTCGTTTTCCTCGAAATTTTCTCTTGGGAAGGTGGAATTCAATCTTACGTTAAAGATATTCTTCAAGCCTATGCCAAAATCGTTACCCAAACCCGAAACAACCCTCAAAACTATTTAGACCCGGCGCGCGTCCTACTATTGCGAGATTCGCCCGGATGTGACAATCCTTTTGAAGGTAACCCTGCACTTAAATTTTATTACTTAAAAACGTTACCGCCGTGGGTCGGACGGCTGAAATTGGCGATCGCCCTCTTGTTGCAACTGCTGTTCCGCCGACCCCAGCGCGTATTCTGCGGTCATATTAATTTGGCGCCACTCGTGCGTAACTTTTGCAAAATACTCCGAATTTCGTACACCGTTTTAACTTACGGAAAGGAAGTGTGGGAACCGTTACCGCCGCGCTATCGCCAAGCATTACAAGACGCGGACAGCATCTGGACGATCAGCCGTTACAGCCGCGATCTCGCCTGCGCGGCGAACGATCTCGACCCACAAAAGTTCGAGTTACTACCTTGCGCGATCGACGGGAAACGCTTTATTCCCGGGGAAAAACCGCCGGAATTGCTCGATCGCTACGGCTTGAGGGGGGCGCGGGTATTGATGACCGTCGCCCGTTTGTGGTCCGGGGATATATACAAAGGTGTTGACGTGACGATTCGGGCGTTACCCGCGATCGCGCAGCAGTTTCCCGACGTTAAATATTTGGCGATCGGACGGGGGGACGACCAGCGCCGTTTGGCGAAAATGGCGCAAGATTTAGGGGTGAGCGATCGCGTCGTCTTCGCCGGATTCGTGCCCACGGAAGAGTTGCCCGACCATTACCGAGTGGCGGACGCCTACATCATGCCGTCTCGCGAAGGTTTCGGCATCGTCTACATGGAAGCGATGGCAAGCGGAATTCCTGTGCTCTCCGGCAACGATGACGGGTCGGCGGAACCCTTACAGGACGGCAAACTCGGCTGGCGCGTCCCCTATCGCGACCCCGACGCCGTAGCCCGCGCTTGTATCGAAATATTACAAGGAGGCGATCGCCGTTGTGACGGAACCTGGCTGCGACAAGAAACCCTCACCGCCTTCGGTACGGATGCCTTCACCCGCAGAATGCAACAACTGCTGGGAGTTTCTCGGTAGTATGGAAGTGTTCGCAACTATTGAGGCACAGATCGGCCATGAACCAAGGCAGCCCTAAAATTTTCTCCCTAGACTTTTTGACCGATGTCAGCCGTTGGGTCGTCCCCTTCCTGGTCATTTGGTTTTTAGGATCGATTGGCTTAGGTTGGCTGGTCAATTCGATTTTAATTTTCTTGGGATTGTTAATGTTGACCCCAGTAATTGCTTTTCTCGGATTGCGCTGGTGGTTGGGTCGCAATCTCGTTATCGGGTCTTGTCCCGTTTGCTCTTATCAATTAACGGGTTTAAAACGTACTGAATTACAATGTCCTAGTTGTGGCGAACCCTTGCGCGTTGAAGGCGAAGGATTTGAACGCTTGACTCCGCCGGGAACGGTAGATGTAGAAGCGGTAGAAGTGTCGGCAACGCCCATTGATGAATCTCGTTCGTCGTGACTGTCTCGAAGGTCAGTTTTAAATCTTTATTTTCAGTGGAATCTACCCGTCAGAATTCGGAATTTAACCATTCAGAATTCTGACTCTCCTAACTCGCGGATGCCTCCTAAAAGGAGTAACCAAACGACGACGATCGCCCAATGGAGAAACACTGAAGACCAGATCGAACCTGTTTTTAGATAGGCGATCGTACAGCAAAGTCCTAATAAACTGGCTAGGGATAAAAAGACGGGATCGGTAAAGGTATGACAGCGATCGCGTGCCAGAGTCCAGCCATTTAGGGGATGATAAATCACAAAAGCAATTAAGCTGGCGATCGCCGAAATTGAAACAGTCGTAAATGAAGCATTTTCGCTCGGGTGAGGTAATAGTAAAAGTCGAAAACAGACTTCCTCAGAAATTCCCGGAGTGAGCAAACAACTCGCCATCACTAGGGCGATCGCCTTTCTGGATCTGCGGATATCGACTTGAATAAAATCGAAATAAAATCCAATCGGTAAAGCAATGACAGCATACAGTCCTAAAAGAGCAAAACAAAATAACCAATCTTGTAAATTGGGTAAAGTTGTCAATCCGTAAACTAGGCGATCTTTCAATACATTGAATAACAACATTGCCAAAATTTCAACCCCATTAATATCTAACTCTTGCAATCTAAACTCTAAAATCTAAAATCCCTAAAGTCGATACTGCTGAAACACTTGCGCCGCCGCCCGATGCAACAGAGAATGACGGTAGACTAAATCGGTCATGTCGTCCGCATAACCGCCCCCGATGACACAAGCAACTGGATATCCTTGGGCGATACAAGTCGATAGCACTTGCATATCCCGCCGGAAAATTCCCGTATCGCTGAGGGCGAGTTTGCCGAGGCGATCGCCCGCGTGGGGATCCACCCCCGCATCGTACAAGACTAAATCCGGTTTGACCCGGGACAAAATATCGGGCAAGTATTTCGCTAAAGTCTGCAAGTATTCGTCATCTTCCATCCCCACCGGGAGGGCAACGTCTAAATCGCTGGGTTGCTTGCGACTGGGGAAATTAGCCTCGCAGTGCATGGAAAATGTAAACACACTCGGATCGTCTCGGAAAATAAATGCCGTTCCGTCCCCTTGATGAACGTCGAGATCGACGATTAACACCTTTGAAACCATGCCTGATTTTTGCAAAACGCGAGCGGCGATCGCCAGGTCGTTAAAAATGCAAAATCCCGAACCGAAATCGGGAAACGCATGATGGGTTCCTCCTGCATTATTGCACGCCAAACCACGTGATAGCGCTAACTTCGCCGTCAAAATCGTGCCGCCAACCGCCCGACACGTTCGGTTCGCCAGTGCCGCACTCCAGGGCAGTCCGATCCGCCGTCGTGCCTTGGGATCTAAGGTACCTTTGCAGTAAGCTTGCACGTATGATGGCGTATGGACGAACTCGATCCAGTCCGTCGGCGGTAACTCCGGTTCGTGAAATTGCCAGCGATGAGCTAAATTATCTTTTAATAGCAACTCGTAAAGTAAGCCAAATTTCGCCATCGGGAAGCGATGACCTTCCGGAAGGGGAGCAACATAATCGGGGTGATAAATAATCGGTAAATCCATAGAGATCGCCCGCTAAAACCTCGGTCAATTTACAATCTAAACTTTAAAATAGTATTGAATGTCCCTTCAAAAATAATTGATATGAAGACAATTTGGATTTCAAGCGGAAAACGCCCGGAAAATGCAGAAAATTTTGCTCGCATCAGCCAATGGTGGGCGAGTTTAAGCAGTCAAACCGTCACCTGGCGTCAGCGATTGCTCGATCCGGAGAAAGAAGTAGAACAACTGGATTGGGAACCGCAGCGATTTGACGATAAATTTGCGATCGCCAACCCGCAAGTACGCGGAATTACTCTGTATTGGAATAAACCCGGTTCTCCCGTCGAACACAATACGACCGTTCGTCAACTCGAATTAGATACCTTACGCCAACAACTTTATGTTTATCCGCAATCCCAACAAAATCTCGTCATTCGTGTCGGTCTTCCGGAAATCGAATATCGTAAATTAAAACTGAATATTTCTGAAATTGAAATTGAGGGCGATCGTCTCATCATTGCCCGCGATGGCACCCAACTGATAGAAGTTCAATTAACCCTCTCTCCCGAGCAAGTTGCTCAACTTAAACGAGATTTACCTGCTTAATTTAGGAACAAATAGAGCATTTTTAATCATCCTCAGTTCTACCGATGTAGGGGTAAAAAAAGAGCCGAAACTTATTTGCCCCTACGGTTCTAGCCCTCCTCAACGATTGGTAACCCCTTTAGGGAGCAAGGTGCTTCTACTCCCAAAGAGTTCGGGGGGCAATCCTGACTCAAGTGATTTAGGAAGCGGATTCAGTCTCGAATTCCACCTCATCGTAAAGATCGGCAAAATCTACCTTTAAATCGATACTTTTCAGGGTGAAGCTCGTATCGCTAGCATGGTAGATCTGAAATAGCCAGCCCCCTTCAGAATGACGACGAAAAATTTCAACTCTTTGTTGTTTGCTATTGACTAAAACATATTCTTCTAAACTGTCTGCAGTTTGATAATCGTTAAATTTGTCGCCGCGATCGAAAGCTTCCGTACTCTCAGATAACACTTCTACGATCAGTTTGAAACAGCGTTTGTAGGTTGTAGTTTCTCGATCTTGTGGATCGCAAGTGACCAGCAAATCGGGATAGTAGAAACAGTTGGGGCGATCGAGCCGAGCTTTAATATCGGCAAAGTACACCCGGCAGTTTGTTCCTCGCAAGTGATTGCGAATAAGAATTGCTAAATTTAAAGCGATCGCATTGTGAGTATCGGTTGTACCTGCTATGGCATAAATTTTTCCATCAATATATTCATGCTTGGTGGAGCTTTCTACTTCTAATTCTAAATATTCTTCAGGAGCTAAATGTTGACTGTCCGTAAGAGCAACCATCTTGTTTTCTCCTTCTCTGACTTGTATTTTACAAACACATAATGCTTTTAGTTATTAAGTTTTTCGATCGCGATCGGTAGCTTTTCTGATTATATCGCAATTCTCGATCGCCTGGAATAACAAGACAATAAGTTCAGTCTTAATTCTGAGAGTACATTCCCATTTTCAGCGAACTGACAGGTTATACCATTTTTCTAAAATCTCGATGGAGATGGATTGCTTATAAGGACACGGCATTGCCGTGTCCTTACCCTCGATCTCTCTCATTATTTTTGAAAATCGGTATTAGATTGCTGAATTGAAGCTAGAAGATTTACAGAGGATATTTGTTGTCAATCGATGCTCACAATTAAATCTATTTTTTATTCTCTAATTGTTCTAAAAAATTGGCATGTCCTGGTGATGAAAGCCCCTGTTGTAAAACTTTTAAAACACGAGACATTCTGCGAGTGAATAGGGCATCCACATCCAACCATAAGCCGGGAAAAGTTTGAGAACGGATTACCCGATCGCCCTCATCGGGACTGAGCAGTTGGTACTCTCCGTCTACCAGTACAAACCAATCGAATTTTTCCTCAAAAAATTGCCAGACAACATATTCTAAAACTCCATTACGACGGTAGACTTGCTGTTTATTTTCTAAGTCGATCGCCGCACTACTAGCCGCAATTTCTACCACCAATTCCGGCACGCCTTCTAAATAACCGTCTGGCGTTAATTTTGCGCGTCCTCCCACAGTTTTATCGAGGATTAAAACGATATCTGGTTGAAATTCATTGTCTAAATCTAGACGAACCGTGGGTTCGATTCCCGATCGCACGCCGGGGGTAAAAGCGATATAAGTACCCAACCAAGTCACCAGGAAACTGTGGGGTTCTGCGTGTTGTTGAAAGCGTAAGGGAGAAGCCACGTAAACAATTCCTTCAATGAGTTCGGCTTTGTGGATATTGGGGTTGGCTTGATACCGTCGTTCAAACTCGGGACGGGTGAGGCGATCGCCGCTTTCCAAAGGAGGAATAGGGGAAAAATCGAATCGGTTACCATCGGGGAGTTGAGTCGTCATGGCAGTTTCCTAGAGTGAATTCGACTAAAGTAGAGGATGAGTTTGTCGCGATCGCTACTTCTCCAAAAAACCCTCGCCTAAAAAGACTATCTACATCATAAACATCGCGCCTTTGACTGGCGACTTCGTCGCCACAAAATTGACAAACAAGCGATCGCAATCCTATGATAAAGGATGGTATATTTTCAGGAAAGTCTTGTCAGCAGTACAAACCGTCAACCCGGTTAATATTCCCGTACTGAATTGCCGTAAATCTTCTAAAACTACAATTTTTCTGAATTGGCAAATAACAATGTCACGCTCTAAAAAAGAAGCCAGTGGATGTGGATGTGCTAGTATTCCTTTTTCAGTCATTTTCCTGATTGCAGGGGGAGGATATTGGTTATTTACTCAGCGAGAAAACTTAGAACTGAGTCGCTTCATTCCCTCAGATTTACAAAACCAAATTCCCTTTTTGAATACCTCCGCTCCAGAAAATTCAATTCCGACAGTTACACCTACAGCGCCAGCAGAAAATCCGACATCTCAACTACCGCAAACTTTACCGAACAATCCGCCTGCCAATCCCCGAGCCAATTCAGGGAACAATCCTGGAAAAAATACGGGTTCAAATCCATCCTCATCGCCTCAAACGCCGTGGGAAACGAAAGAAATTAGAGGGATCTATTTAAGTCGTTACCAAGCCACCAATAACGCCAGCGAGGAAACGATTCGCCAACGAGTTCGCTACTATCGCGATCGTGGTATAAATACCATCATTCACGGAGTTTGGGGGAATGCCTGTACGATGTACAAAAGTCAAGTCATGCAGGAAAAATTCGGCTACCAAAGTTGTCCGAATGAGTTTCAAGATCGATGGCTTGATTGGCTCATTGATGAAGCGCACAAACAGGGAATGGAAGTTCATGCCTACTTTGAAAAAGGAATTAAAATAGACGAAAACAGTCCGGCATTTAATCTAGCCGTCGAACGAGGTTGGATCGTGGCTGGCGTAGACCGAACTCATCCCGGAGTCGATCATTACGTGCTAGATGTCGGTATTTCCGAAGTTTCTAATTTATTTAAGGAGATTCTGGTCGAATTCGTGACTCGATATCCCACAATTGATGCGGTTCAGTGGGATGATTATTTAGGCTATCATGCCGAGTTGCCGGGACAAGTCGATCGCACCTTAGAATTGACGAATTTTGTCAAACAGGCGATCGCGGCGATGAAAGCCGCCAATCCTAATGTTAGTTTCGATCTTTGCCATCACAATCCTTATTGGGCCAAACGATATTTTGCTGCCGATTGGGAAACTTGGGGCGTCGATCGCGTCTTCATTCAAGTTTATGCCGACAAAAACTTCAATGACGAACTGAAATATGTAGCGGCGAATGATGGAATTTCAATCACCGAACGACAATTTAATCGGTTCGATGAAGTCGTAAACAACCCACAAATTGAAAATATTTTATTTTTTCCCCTTTCAGGAGAACCAGAAAAAATGGCAGATAAAGTTAATACTTTGAGGAAAAATATCAACTAATTTTCCCTCAAAGATTACAATCGAGGTTTGGCAACGCCAATAACCACGAATCACCGTAAAAGAGCGCCAAAAATAACAGTAATTAGCCACGCACTAAAGGCGATCGCCGCCACGACGAAAACGAGCAATCCGATCAGTAACAATGCAATAAATGTCTTATCTGCTTTTTTCGCAGGTTGGGGCGTGTCGAGATGACTTTCAAGTAATTCCATATTCTTGATATTTGCTTTCCAAGCAACGTCAAACAAATCGCCGACAATTGGAATAGTTCCGACCACGGTTTCCAATAAAATGTTAGAAACCATTCGCACTAAACTTTCGCGAGGTAAGCCTAATTGAGCCGCAGAAAAGACAATATAGGCGGAAAGCAAGGCCCCGGCGAGGTCTCCTCCGGCGGGTAGCAATCCGAGTAAGGGATCGAGTCCGATGCGGTAAGGCGTTCCGGGAATGGGGATGGCATTGTCGAGAAGACGACTAATATTTCGCAGGCGTTGGACAGTTTTTGCTTGGCGTTCGATCGTGGCCATTTTTTTAGAGGTTAGAGGTTAGATGTTAGAGCTAGAATTTCAGATTAGCTCACTCGTAGCCTTGAAAGCCGCCACTCCAGAAATTCGATCGCACTCTACCTTTGGAGAGAGGGAGTTGGGGGGGCGATCGTGGCATACTTTAGAACAATACGAGTCCGATCGCTCAAAATTCATTTGATTTTAGCTCTCTTTTGCCCGTTTCTTCCTGGAATCAACGGGATATCGGGCTGTTGCTTATCGATTGAGGAGAATCAACCGTGCGTAAATCCCCCCAACCTGGAACGGGAAAGACCATTTCTTTATATATTTTTGGAATTTTTTTCCTACTCAGCGCGATCGTGGTCATTCTGAAAGGAACGGGGATTCTCGGATGGATTCCCAATTATTTAATTTGGGCTTTAGTTTTAGTTTCGATTGGGGCAGGAATTTTAGCAGGAATTAAAAACGTGAGCGATCGCCGTTAAGCCAGATGACAATCTCGAAGAGGTCACCATGAAAAAATACGTTTGTACAATTTGCGGTTACGTTTACGACCCGGAAAAAGGCGATCCGGATAGTGGGATCGAACCGGGAACCGCATTTGAAGATATCCCCGAAGATTGGGTTTGTCCCGTATGTGGGGCGGCGAAAGAAGACTTTGAACTGCAAGAGTAAAGCCGCGATCGCATAAATTCGCATAAATTCGCAAAAATTGGTCTAATTTCGCATCTATTTTGTCAACTTTACGTCAACTTCAAATAAGATAGGCGTAAAGCTTGAGGTATCGAGAAATGAAAAGATTGTTACTCACGGGGGCGAGTGGTTTTCTAGGCTGGAATCTGGCGCAAGTGACCACTAAAACTTGGGAAGTGTTCGGAACCTATTTCTGTCATTCTCCCTCCGTTAAAGGGATCGAATCATTTCAAATCGATTTGCGAGATTTTCAAGCCGTTAAAGACTTATTTAATACCGTTCGACCGGAGGCGGTCATTCATACGGCAGCTTCTTCTCAACCCAATTTTTGCGAACTTCATCCGAAGGAATCCCACGAAATTAACGTGAGCGCAACTTGCAATTTAGCGGGGTTGTGCGCGGATAGGGGGATTCCTTTTGTATTTACTTCGACAGATTTAGTCTTTAACGGGTTAAATCCCCCTTATCGAGAACTGGATCCGGTCTGTCCGGTGAGTATGTATGGGGAACAAAAAGTGATGGCCGAATTGGGAGTTTTAGAGCGCTATCCCGAGGCAGTGGTTTGTCGGATGCCGTTGATGTTTGGCGAAGCGGGACCGACGGCGACGAGTTTTTTACAACCGATGCTCGCCAAGTTAAGAAGCGGAGAACGGTTGAGGTTATTTGTGGATGAATTCCGCACCCCTGTTAGCGGTAAAACGGCGGCATTGGGTTTATTGTTAGCGTTGGAAAAAGGGCGCGGTTTACTGCATCTTGGGGGTCGAGAGTCTTTGTCACGCTACGAGTTTTTCGAGTTGGCGATCGACGTTTTCGAGTTGAATGATGCCGCGATCGCGCCGTGTTTCCAAAAAGACGTGAAAATGGCCGCACCCCGTCCGCCTGATGTTTCTTTAGATAGTTCTAAAGCGGTGGCGTTAGGCTATCAAAGACCGACGATCCGGGAAGAGTTAGAACAATTACGGTTTAAAGTTTAATTAAATTAAGCGATCGCCTTACGAACTTGAGAATTTTTGGGCGTCGAAGCAACACGATAGGAAGCTAAATCGCTCAGTTTGGACTGTTGGATAGGAATAGTAATCGTAAATTCTGTACCGCTTTCGGGACTCGATTCGCATTCGATCGCCCCTTGATGCTTGTCCGTGACAATCTGATAGCCGATGGAGAGTCCCAATCCGGTGCCTTCTCCGACAGGTTTGGTGGTAAAAAATGGATCGAAAATCCGATTTTTTACTTCTTCGGGAATTCCCACGCCATTATCGCTAATCCGGATGCTCACTCTATCGTCGGTTTCGTTGAGTGACGTTTCGATCTCAATTTGCGGCGATCGCCCTTCTTCTTCGATGGAGTTGACCGCATCGATCGCGTTTGCCAGCAAATTCATAAACACTTGATTGAGTTGTCCGGCATAACATTCGACTAAGGGTAAATCGCCGTAGTTCTTAACGATTTCGATGCTGGAATCTTTAAGCCGATGCTGCAAAATCAGCAGGGTACTTTCGATCCCTTCGTGAATATCGACAAATTTCATATCCGATTCGTCGAGTCGGGAGAAAGTGCGCAAATTCAAGACAATTTCTCGAATGCGATCGGTTCCCATTTTCATCGAATCGACGATTTTTTCCAGATCTTCGCGCACGAAGCTTAAATCGATTTCTTGTTGAAAATCCCGAATTTCTTGAGACGGTTCGGGATAGTGGCGTTCGTAGAGTTCGATCAGTTCTAATAAGTTTTGAACGTATTCGCTCGTATGCTCGATATTTCCGGCGATGAAACTGATAGGATTGTTGACTTCGTGGGCAATTCCGGCGACGAGTTGACCCAAGCTCGACATTTTTTCGCTTTGAATTAATTGACTTTGGGTTTCTTGTAAGTGAGCGAGGGTTTCTGTGAGTTCTCGCGTGCGTTCTTCTACTCGTCTTTCTAACTCTTGATTATACGCGCGCGTGAGTTCGACTTCGTAGCGTTTGAGTAAGTTGAGATAGGCGTCGGAATGATAGCGAATGCGAGCGACCAATTCGACGCGATCGGGAAGTTTGATTAAATAATCATTGGCGCCATTGCTGAAGGCTTCGGCTTTCTTTTGGGGGTCGTCATTGGTCGAAAGCATGACGACGGGAACTTCTCGGGTTGACTCGTGGGCTCGCAAAAAGCGCAGTAGCACTAATCCGTCAACGTCCGGCATCAGCAGGTCGAGTAAAATGACCGTGGGTTGAATTTTTTCGGCCAGAGGAATGACTTGTGCGCCATCTTGGCAGTAGTGAAATTCGATATCGGTTTCGTATTTGAGCAACCGTTTGACGGCTTCGGCGACGATCGGGCGATCGTCTACTAATAAAACGACGATTCCTCGTCGGTCATTGGTAGATTTTGTCATGGTCGATCGCCTCTCGATTCCCCTCGTGTTGGTTGTGTGCATGACGCTGTTGTTCATCAAGTTGTTGAGTTGTTTCACGGTGAAATTTGTCAGCCCGTATACTGACGCTGCTGTTTTGATGTGTTGAGATACTGACCGAACTGCCCCGGACTCAACCTCAATTTTTTAACTTGATTGAATATTTTTGAGATTTCAGCTAAAAAGATTACTTTTTGGCTGAAAAGTTCCAATAACTTAATCAGGGAAATCGCGATCGCCACTCGCTTACATTTTTAAAATCTATTGGCTTATGGTAAGCCTTCGGCTAAACTTTTGTAAAGATGTTGGGGAAAAAATCTGTCTAAAGACAGATCGAATCCAATATTTAGCCCAAAATTCAGTTTTTTCAGGAAATTACTCTCTAAATTTCCAACAAATTCGTCAAAATTTATCCGTAATCTCAGTAGTTTTGACGAGAGAAAATCAGTGAATTCTCGTCAGTGAAATTACAGGCGGATGGAGTTATCGATCGCCCGTCACCTTTTGGATGTGATGGGGACAAAAAAGTGACCGTGTAGCGATCGCCCTCGGCCAAATGGGGGCGCCGATGCTCCGGGTGCCGTGGCGATCGCCGCGAACGGCTCAGTCGGGTTTAGGGATCCGGCTGGGTTTTGAGGTATTCGTAAAAATCGAGCAGTTCTTCCGGAGACAGTTCGGAGCGCGATCGCTTGCCGTTATAATGCATCTCCAGATGTTTGCGTCCTTGGTCCGTGGTCCAGCCGAGACGGCGGATTTCAATAGTGGTTTTCGCAATCAAATTGGACAGATCCGCAGGTTCCTCGTCCGGATCGGTCTCGGGCGCCGCCGAGGCGATCGGCGTCGGTTTGGCGGGGGTGGGACGCTCTGGGGCAGGTGTACTTGAAGAAGACTCAAACTCGTCGAAGTCGCGACTCGGCATCGAAGGTGCCTCGCGATCGCCCCGGGAGGGTAAAGGCACGGTCTGGGAAGCGGAATCTGACGCGACGGTTTCTTCCCAAGGCTCCTCCGACGTGCTGGCCGACTCCCATCGACTGGGGGGAGGGGAAGCGGGACGGGCCGGATGGGGCGATCGCTCCCAACTAGGGTGACTGACTGGAGAGACCGGAGTTCGTCCCGGGTCGCCGACCGAGGCAGGTGCGCCGAGACGCTGGCCGCCACTCAACGGCTCCGAACCGCCAAAACTGCCGGGAGTTTCGACAGATAAAGACCGACGGGAAGGGATTTCGCGGGAAACTCCCGATAAAGACACGTCCAATCCCAAGGCCGATAAAGCCCTCAAACGGGCGCGGTCTTCCGCTTGTTCGAGGCTGTCATCCGTGGCCATGCCCGTAGCGACGGGATGACCGTCTACTTCCACGAGGACGCGAACGACATATTGACCTTCGTGGATTTTGAGCAAATCCGAAATGAGACTGCCCGTGGGATAACGAGCGCGAAATTCACTTAACATCATCGAGTTCTGAGAGTGGATATACAACATGCGAACCATAGACCCCTCCAACGCCCCAGGGGAGACGATGGGGGAGACCAGACCTGGCCGAGACGATCGCGGACAACGGCAAACCGGAGCGGCAAATAAGTTAAAAGGGCGACAGACCTGGGACAATGTTATTTTACCGAGAGACGGGGAGGACGCGGGGGAACGACGACGGCTTCGCCCGCCGGGGCGATCGCGATCGAGACGGGTCTTTTGCCGACCCATCCCAAGAGTCGTGAAGAATGGGGCTGCTTATTGGGTAGAATAGTTTGCAGATGATTGGTTTTCGACGGCATGGCGTCGAGCGAGGAACACCACCCCACGTCCAGCAGCTCCAGCTCAACCCCGCGATTCGGATTCTAGGGTTCCCACTCCGTTAACGGATCGAAGCCACTGGCGAACCGAAATCCGATCGAGTTCCAGCCTGCCACCCGCTCCGTGTAGTTCCTGTCGGACGTCAACTACACCCTGAGTGACATCGGGACGAAACAGAGCGATTCTCGCGATCGCCACTGTCAGTCACTCGTGCTGTGCCATCGTCGTGATGCGTACTACGCCCGTCTCAATCCGCGAAAGTGCGGCACGAGGGACTGAAAAACCGAACAGCCAGAGAATGCGGGCTGGACAATCGCCAAGGTCAGGTTTCTGGGGATAGGGATATCCAGGGGTTGCACGACCGATCGAGGTGGAACTCACCGCATGTTCCCCATCGGGTCAACCGGGATGGTGTAGGACGTTGGCTCTCGGCACAATTGAGCGGCCTCGTCGCTTTGTCCACATCCAATCAAACCGGGAAAAAATGTAGGGTTGTCCCGTCATTTCTTTCTCAGTTGAAGATCGCGAAAAGTCAAAGAAGAAGGATCGATCGCCGAATGGAATTTTCAATCGCTACACTGCTGGCCAATTTTACCGATGATAAGTTGGTCGCACCCAAGGTCTTAGAAAAAAAATTGGGGTGCCAAGATCGCACGACTCTGCGAAAACTCCAGATCGCTTTAGATGCCCTGGAGAAAATTGGCATCTTAGTCAAAGACAAAGGTCGCTATCGGCGAGCGTGGGACGATAATCTGGTCGAAGCCAAACTCCGTTGCTCCAGCAAGGGATTTTGTTTTGCAATTCAAGATAAAGAAGGGACGGAAGATATTTATATCCGCGAATGCCATCTGAGCAATGCTTGGAACGGCGATCGCGTCTTGGTCAATATCATTAAAGAAGGGAGTCGGCGGCGATCGCCCGAAGGCGAAGTCCGCTTGATTCTCGAACGGTCCAACCCTTCCGTACTCGCCCGCGTCAAACAAGAAGGTTCCCAATATAAAGCCGTTCCTTTAGACGACCGTCTTTTATTTGAACTCGATATCAAAGCCAATGGCGTCGAACTCGAAAAAGCGATCGAACATCTCGTTCACGTAGAAGTCGTTCGCTATGCCCTCGGGCCGTATCCTCCCCTCGGTCGCGTCGCACAAATCCTCGGCAGTGACGCCGAAGAAGCTAACGACTTGGATATCGTCTGCTGCAAGCACGACTTACCGCGCCTGTTTGCCGACGTGGCCCACGCCGAGATCGACGGCTTGCCCAAACAACTGCGTAAAGCCGATCTCAAAAACCGTCTCGACTTACGCAAAGTCGAAACGATCGCGATTTTACCTGAAGCCGTCAACGGCAGCGATCGCCCCCTGGTCGAACGGGCCTTTACCATCGAAAGCCTCAAAGACAATAAATTCCGCTTGGGAATTCACGTCTGCGATGCCGCCTTTTACATCAAACCCGATACTGCCCTCGATCGCGAAGCGCGCAAACGCGGCACCACCGTTCACCTCGGCGAGACCATTTTACCTTTAGTTCCCGACAGCCTCGCCCGCGATCGCTGTTCCTTCTTCCCCGGCGAAGACCGCCTCGCCATCTCGATCCTGATTGTCGTTGACGAAGATGCCAATGCGATCGAATACGAAATCCAACCCAGCGTCATCCATCTCGATCGCTACGTCACCAACGCCGAAGCCGATCCGATCCTTCAGGAAATGGCCGGACATACCGAACTGCAAGGGATCCCCGAATGGTGGCGGGACGTTCAACAGCAACAATACTCCAGCGAAAAACCCGAAGCGATCTCCGAAGAAATCGCCCAAATGCTCGAACAACTGTTTGCTTTGAGCTATTCCTTGCAACAACGACGCCGGGAAAATGGGGCATTTGAGTTGAACTTACCCCCGAATCAATACGGAATTTGTCCCTCACCGTACCAAGATGAAGGCATCCAAGGCGTCGTCAGCGCCTGCTCGCACCTCAACACTGAGGGCATGTTGAGCGAATTTGTGATCTTGGCCAATCACCTCGTCGCCCTTCACGTGCAAGAACTCGGCGTTCCCGCCGTTTATCGCGTGCAACCGCCACCGGATCTCGATGAAGTCGAAGATCTGATTAAATTGGCGAGTAATATGGGGGTCGAAATTCTCCTCGACGACGAAGAAGATGTGACCTCTGTAGACTATCAGGATTTTACCGAAGTCTTCGCCGCCTCTACCTGCGAGCGCGTGCTGACCTACCTGCTCGAATCGACCTTAAAACCGACTGCCTACAGCACGATTCCCTCATCTCATTTCGGTTTGGCGATGGAGTGCTACAGCCACTGCACCTCGCCGTTGCAACGCTATCCCGATTTGTTGATCCAACGCTTGCTACACGCCGTGTTCGACATCGGGCGCGATCGCAAATCTACTCGTTCCAAAGACCGGGTCAACCTCCATCACAGCAGTTGTCACGGTCAAATTACCTGGAACGTCCTGCCTCCCGACGTTCACCACGAATTCGAGTCCGATTTCAGTTCCGTGGTCGGTCACCTCACCGAACGGGAAAAGTTAGTCCAAGAAGCGGAAGCGGACCTCGAAGGGTTGAAAAAAGCTGGACTGATGAAAGAACGCACGGGGGAAACCTTCCAAGGCTTGATTACCGGGGTTCAGTCTTACGGATTTTTCGTCGAAATCGAGGTCGATTCGGACCGACGCGGACCGTTACGCCTCGAAGGTTTGGTTCACGTCTCCTCCCTCAAGGATGATTGGTACGAGTATCGCCGCCAGCAAACTTTGGTCGGACGCAAGAACCGCAAGCAATACAGCCTCGGGGATTGGGTCGAAGTGCAAGTGAAAAGCGTCGATTACTACCGCCAGCAAATCGATCTGGTCGCCGTTGGCGGGGGTAGCGAAGCCCCCAGTACCGACGACGATATCGATTATCGCCCGCGCGATCGCAATTACGATTACGAAGACGACGAAGATTAATTATTTACGCCGTCGGGGAATGGCGGTACTTCGATCGAAGTCTTTCATTCCTCGTTCGGGCGATCGCGATCGACCCAAGCTCCTCTGTCAGCTTGGGTTAGTTTTTGGATTTTAGTTTTTGGATTTTAGATTGAGGTTGCCGTCATTCTCGACCGTTTAGCTCGAAAAACTGAGAAATACTCTCGTAATCTTTCTTAAAGTGAGTTAGGCGTTCGCACCCTCTTGTATGCCCCGTTTCACGGGAACCGAAGCGCGACGATCGCCCGTCCCTTAAACCTCGCTTGGATCTCAGGGATTGAGACCATTTCGGAACTGCCTTCATTTTCTCACGCCAAAACTGAGAAAATGCATTATAATAACATCAATTTATACAGCTATTGAGAGGATCTCATGCTCAATCCGAAACTCGTTCTCAGCTTACTCCTGGGCGCCCAAGCGAGCGTGTTACTGCCCGGTATGTCTCAGGCGGCGATCGCCGACTTGTCCTCAGAAGGGTCGGCTTCCTCGTCTCAGACGGCGATCGAAATCGAAGTCAACGACTTAGACCGTCGGGCGTCCGAACCGATGTTAATGGCGGACAACGACAACGACGAAGACTACGACACCAACAACGATTACGACGCCAATCGAGCTTAGTCAACGGCGATCGAGATTAGCGATCGCATAGCGTTGATGGGGAAATAAAGCGGAGACATCACCTGGGGGGATGCCGATCGCCCGAACATCCAATCTATCCATCGGGTCGATTCGCATTTTCGATGCAAAACCCACCCAACAATGAGTTACTTACAAACCTTATTTACACCCCATTCTCTCGAAGATTTTTTTACTCGCCATTGGACGCAAAAAGCCCTTCACGTTAGCGCCCGAGACCCGGAAAAATTCAAGTCCTTATTTTCCTGGAAAAAACTCAATTATTTACTCAACTATCACGGTCTGCACGCACCGGATTTGAAGTTTGCTCCCACCAGTAAAGGCTTCGGAGAAAGTCGAGATTTACGCGACTGGCGCGATCGCCTCAACCAAGGAGCGACCTTAATTATTAATAGCTTAGACCGCCATTGTCCGGAAGTGGCCGAGGCGATCGCCCTCGTGCGCGACGAAATAGGTTATCGAACCCAAGTCAATTTATATTGTTCCCCCCCGCGACAACAAGGGTTTAATTGCCATTACGACACTCACGAAGTTTTAGTCTTACAAATTGAAGGGGAAAAACAGTGGTTTGTCTATTCCGAAACCATTCCCTATCCCGTTTCCGAAAGTCGCAGCCGCGATCGACTGCCCCCGGAGAGTCCACCTTATTTAGAATGCACGTTAAAAGCGGGAGATTTGCTTTATATCCCTCGCGGACATTGGCATTATGCCTTAGCAGGCGATCGCGCCTCCTTGCATCTAACCGTCGGGATTGACTGCCAAACCGGACTGGATTGGTGGGAATGGATCGCCCGAGAATTGCAAGACGATCCGCAATGGCGGCAAAATTTGCCCCTCACTTGGGAGGGGAATCGCGATCGCCTCGAACGGCAATTGCAACAGTTATCCGAACGGGCGATCGCCTTGTTTCAAGACCCGGCAATACGACAAAAATATATTGAAGATCTCGCCTACCGCGATCGCCCCCCCTTACCGATCGACCTGCCGAGTCAACTCGGGATCGGCATTTTCGATAACCCCTGGGAAAGCGAATTTATCTGGGTTTTTCCCGAAACAATGGAGGTTAAAAAGCTCGATTCGGATTACTATCAATTACGAATTGCTTCTAAAAAAATCACCCTCAAAGGTCTGCGCGATCGCCTCGCCGACGGTTTGTTTAAACAAGAGCGCTTTAACTTATCCGATTTAGCCGAAGCGGTGCCAGAAGCGGACTTTTATAGTGAAATCGTCCCGGCGATCGAACGCTTGGTGACCGAAGGAGTTTTGCAAGTACGCGCGGATTAACGATCGCCGTCTAAAATCCCTTCGGTGCGATCGGCCAGTTCGGCGCCAAATCCTGCTAAAAATAATAACAATCCCGCGCGATCGCCCGTCGGAAAAATGGCCAACTGCACCGCTTTATACATTTGCCGTTCCCACTGGGGAAATGCGCGGGCAAAATACTCGTAACTCAAGTACAGATCGCGCGTATAAATGCCTTCGCGAACCATCACCAACTCAAATCCGGCACGCACTAAGCGACGACAAATCCAACGACAGCGACGGCGAACTTGTCTGTCGAAATTGAGTTGACCGGGGGACAAATTGCGCAAAAAATCGAGGGTTTGCACCAGATCGTCCTTTAAAGAAACAGCGTAAGTCACCAAAGCGCGATCGGGTTTGACGGGAGGCAAGATCGGATTGAAATCGCGACCCCAAACGCACAATCCCTGAGTTTTCAGTAAGGACGACCACCAACCAGGCGCAGGGGATGACGGCGAGATCTGTAGCGCCGTTTCCGAAAGGGCCGACGTTTCAACGCGGTGACAAAATTGATAGCGCTGTTGGAGATGGCGACCGATCGCCTGGAGCTGCGATCGGGCCGCTTCTAGGGGATAATTCTCTTGGAGAATCACCACGCCGTCGAGATCGGATATCCGGGCGATCGCCTCTCCGCGAGGTACCGACCCGCGCAAGTACAAACTGACGGCGCGATCGTCCAACGCCTTCAAACATAAAGCTTTCCAGACCTCCACCAACTCCGTCCAGGGAGATGCGATCCGGTCCGTCCCACATTCATTGATCAGATAACCCCGGGCATCCGTCGGCCACAACCGACCCATTTTAACCAATCGAGACATGGTGAAAACTCTTGTTGTACAAGCATTGTATCGGAGTGGCGATCGCGATTCGCCATCCCCGAGTCAAGGCGCAAAAAATTTCCCCCCCACTCTCAATCTCGGACAACCCACCCATCGACCAACCGACGATCTGGCCGAGGAAATGGAGACCTGCTCGATCCTCACCTAGCCCGTGGAAGCCTACAATACAATTTACGCACTTCCTCCGAGGTTGCATTTTTTTGCCCTTGATTTGAACTGTAACCCTTTTGACTTCAGCTCCATCCAAACCCCTAATCCTCGGAATTTCCGGCGCCTCTGGCTTGATTTACGCCGCCAGAGCCGTTAAATTCCTTCTCGAAGCGGACTATGCGATCGAACTGGTCGCTTCCAAAGCGTCGTACATTGTTTGGCAAGCCGAACAAAATATCCGAATGCCCGCCGAACCCGACCGACAGGCGGAGTTTTGGCGCCAACAAGCGGGAGGCGTCACCACCGGAAGCCTACGCTGTCACCCCTGGCAAGATGTCGGCGCTAACATTGCCAGTGGTTCGTTTCGCACCCGGGGGATGTTGGTGATTCCTTGTAGCATGAGTACAGTGGCCAAACTCGCGTGCGGTTTGAGTTCCGATCTGCTCGAACGGGCCGCCGACGTACAATTAAAAGAGGGTCGCCAACTCGTTCTCGTCCCCAGAGAAACTCCCTTGAGTCTGATTCACTTACGCAATTTAACGACGTTAGCCGAAGCAGGGACCCGCATCGTCCCGGCGATTCCCGCCTGGTATCACCAACCCCAAACGATTGAAGATTTAGTTGATTTTGTCGTGGCCCGCGCTTTAGATCAATTCGAGATTGATTGTATTCCAATTCGGCGTTGGGAGGGGCATTGAGGTAAGACGGGGAAGATGGCAAGGGTTCTCGCATCGATTGACTCGCAACTTCCTGAATCTAAAATCTAAACTCTAAAATCTAAACTCTCAACTCTCAACTTCTCTCATGCGTGATTTTCGCAATATAGTATTTTTGGTTATTCTTGGAGGGCTAATTATTTTTACTCTCCAAAATCTCCAACCGAGTTTATCTTTAACTTTTTTAGGTTTAAAAACTGTTCCTCTCCCCCTGTCACTTTATGTGGTGGGGGCGATCGCCCTGGGATTTACTACGGCTTGGATGATGTGGGCGCTGTTTTCACTGTCGAATCCGTCGGTGCAACGGCGGGGGACACGGCGATCTAGACCGCCGGAATGGTCCGAGGAACCGGATTTACCCCGATCGCCCGCCAGCAGCCGCGATCGCCGCGATCGGGTTGAAGCGCGCGTCAATCCCTCCGGGGCGCAAACCTACATCCAAACCGATGCGGACAACCGTCTGGGACGCGGGAGAGAAGACGAGGCAACCCATTTACAAGATTTAGAAGGAGAACCAGAGGAAAACTGGATCGACGAAGACGATCGCGCGATCGCCTCTCCTTCCAAGGAGTATGAAGTCGAACGACCGCCCACCCGTCAATCCTGGTCCGGTTCGATCTATTCCTACACTTATCGAGAGGGAGACCGACCCCCTGCATCCCCTACTTCCCGCGCCACTTCTGGCGAAACGGAGGAAGAATCCGAGGAACCTTGGGAAAATTGGGAAGGTGAAGAGGGTGTACAAAATCGCGAAAGCGACGAGTCGGAATCCGTCAACCCGACAACGGCGACCGATTCGGGCGATCGCGTCTACGACGCCCCCTATCGCGTCACGACCCCGCCGAGTCAAACTGAAAGCAATAACGAAGATAACGCCGACGAAGATAACGCCGACGCCGAAGAGATCGAAACCCCTCAAGATTGGGAGAACGATTGGAAAACTCCCAAGAAAAAAACGGAGTGGTAAAGGGGATAGCGCCGTAGGGGCGGCAGATTTTTGAAGGTTCGCCCCTACGGTGCACTTAGGAAAGGTCCGCCAACCAGTTCAAAATTGCTTCATTGACGATTTCCGGGCGTTCGTCGTGAGGACAATGTCCGGTTTTCGGGATCGAGATAAACTCCAACGGTAGCGATTCACGGCGATCTTGAAATACCTGACTTCCGGCGATCGGAGTCCACGGGTCGTCCTCACCCCACAGAACCAATAAGGGACGGTCCACTTTGTCTAAAAACGTGGCGGGGGGTTCTCCCGGGGGCGCCGTCAAAATCGACGCGAACACCGATTGCGCCCCCGGATCGCACGACGGACGATAGAGGAGTTCGACGAGTTCTTCCGTCACGGCTTCGCGATTCCCGTACACTTGGCGCAAGGTGTTGCGAATCCGGTGTTTTTGGCGAATCCGATTAAAAATAAACGGGCCGAAGGTCGGCGAACTGACTAATTTTGTAAAGGTTCCCATGACGACGCGCAAGGGAAAATAGAGTTCTTCCGGTCGGTGGTTGAGTCCTCCGGCGCAGTTAATCAAGACGCCACCGAGAGATTTTTCTGGAGAATTGGCGACGGTCATCAAACTGAGTAAAGCGCCAATCGAGTTCCCGACAAACACCGCAGGTTCTCGGACTTGTTCGCGCCAAAAGTCGCCGATCAGCTCTTCCCACAGTTCCAAACTGTAGGCGATCGCCGCCTTGTCCGACCCCCCAAATCCGAGCAAGTCTAAAGCAAAAACCCGATAACCGCCGCCAGCGAGGACGCCGATGTTTTTGCGCCAGTGACCGATGGACGCACCGAATCCGTGAATGAGAACTAACGGGCGCCCGCTTCCTTTGACGGTGTACTGGATTTGATGCCCCTTCCAGGTCCAAGTGAGTTTTTCTAAAGGTTCAGCCGAGGTCAGCTCTTGAGTTAGCACAGCCTATTTTGTTAAGTTTCGTAAATACCTTATTAATTGTAACGCAGGGGATCCGTCGTGCGCGCGTCCCGTGGGCTTGCGATCGCAAAATCATCGCAAAATCATGAAGATGACCGTTCTGTTGCCCTCTAAAATCTAAAATCTCCAATCTCCAATCTCATGACACCAACGACTACACCAACTCGACTACAACGCCGTTACGCCGTGATTGGAACCGGGGCGATCGGTGGTTTTTATGGTGCTAAATTACAACAAGCTGGGTTTGACGTTCATTTTCTGCTCAATCGCGATTATCAATGGGTGCGCGATCGCGGCTTAGTGGTTGAATCGGTCAATGGCGATTTCACCTTACCCGAAGTAAACGCCTATCAACAGCCCCAAAAAATGCCAAAATGCGATGTTGTTATTGTTGCTTTAAAAACGACGGCCAATCATTTATTACCGGAATTATTACCGCCTGTTGTTAAAGAAAATGGGGTCGTTGTACTGCTTCAAAATGGGTTGGGGGCAGAAGAAGAAGTCGCGCAAATTGTCGGCAGCGATCGCGTGATGGGGGGTTTATGTTTTATTTGTTCTAATAAGATCGGCCCGGGACATATTCGCCATTCGGATTATGGCGCGATCGAATTGGGAGATTATGACGAAAGTTACCGTGCGCGCGGGATTACGGATAGAATGCAGGCGATCGCCGGAGATTTCGATCGGGCGGGAATTACGATCCTAGATTCCGAAGATTTGCTCGCATCTCGTTGGAAAAAATTAGTTTGGAATATTCCTTTTAATGGGTTGTCGGTGATTCTCGATGCTAAAACTGATGCACTGATCGCCGATCGCGCGACCCGATCTTTAGCCGAAGATTTAATGCAAGAAGTCGTCAACGGGGCGGCAGCTCACGATCGCGCGATCGCCCCCGAATTCGTACAAGAAATGCTCGATAAAACAGTAAAAATGAAGCCCTATTTAACGAGCATGAAATTAGATTACGATCGCCGACAACCGTTAGAAATTGAGGCGATTTTTGGGAATCCCCTCAAAAAAGCGGCTAAAGTTGGGGTAAGATTACCCAAAATTGAAACTCTTTACCAACAACTTGTATTTCTCGACCGTCGCAATCGTCGTTAAAGTCTATTTTTGACGGAGAAATCATTAATATTTGTACTCCCTCGCGATCGCGATGTTACCCTAACAACAAAGGGAGACGGGCGATCGGTGGGGGACGTCATGTTTAAGCGAATCCAATGGATTGATATTTGGAAAGGAATCGGGATTGCGACGGTAGTGGTCGGTCATGTGGTCGATCCCGATAGTTTAACTCACGATTATATTTTTTGGTTCCACATGCCCCTATTCTTCTTTATAAGCGGGCATTTATACCGACAGCAATACTATTTTAAAAATTACTTCAGGCGCAAATTTCGTCATTTAATTATTCCTTATATTTCCTTTTTATTTCTCTTCAGCATTCCAGAATATTTTGTCTATTTTTTGCAATTTGTTCGCGATCCGAGTCTTTCACTGATTTGGGATACATTAATTGTGACCCTTCGTAAAATTTACGGCGGGCGATCGCTCAGTCTCTGGTTTGATGTCTTTTGGTTTATTACTTGTTTGTTTTTTACTCAGCAAATTTATAACTTACTTTATCTAAAATACAAGCGAAGAAAGCAATTTTTATTTTTAATCATATTGGGCTGTTACGGATTGGCTTTATTCGACTCTTATTTTTTAGAAAATTGGCGATTTCCCTGGAATCTTAATGTAGTGGCGATCGCCTTATCGTTTTATGCTTTAGGTCATTTCACCTCTCGATTGACAGCCAATAAATACTTTTTTTTGGTCGCGGCGGCGATCGTGGCGATCGTGGCAATTTTCGCCGATCGCTCTTTAGGATGGAATTTGGATTTTGATATGAAATACAAAGATTATGGTATTCCTCTATTGAGTTGGACGATCGCGATCGCGGGAATTACGATGACCTATAACCTGGTGAAGGCGATCGATTCGACGACCTATTTGGGGGTTGTCTTTGCCGAATTAGGTAAAGCCTCGATGGCGATTATGTATTTACACCAACCGATCCAGTTTACACTATTAAAATACTCTATTTTTCAAAATCCGCTATGGCGATCTCTGGTGACTTTAATCTTTTCTTATTTGATCTATCGCTTACTGGCGCGATCGTTGTTATTGCGAAAACTATTTTTAGGCAACCACCACAAAACTTACCGCTTGAATGCGTTGTGATTAAATCTCTCTAATAGATGGATCGCCTGTAGGGACACGGCACTGCCGTGTCCTTACCCTTTATTGACTCCAAACTTTATAAAATCTATAAAATCGGGACACGGGTCAGCCGTGTCCCGATCTATTCAATAAAATCCATTTAAAAGCCTTAAAAGCCAAGCATTCTCAACTTAACTCAACTTTCAATTAGCTTATTTAGCCTCTTGAAAACGCTGTAAGTTGAACAAGAAAGGAACGCTACTAGATTCGCCCCCCATGACCAAAACATTGGGCATTTGAGCGCCACCTTCGCGCCAAGCTTCGATCGCCTCTTTTTGTAAAACTAGTTGACCCCCTTGCGCTTTGAGGGTTTCTGCTAACAAGCGTTGTGCTTCCGCCTTCCCTTGAGCGCGATTAATTTCTGCTTGGGCTTCTTGTTCCGCTTCCCGAGCAATGTAAACCGCTCGTTGAGCGCGCTGTTCGGCAATTTGTTTGTCTTCAACTGCCTTAGCAAACTCTGTGGAAAAATTCAGATCGATGACGCTAGTATCGAGAATAATTACCCCATATTTTTCTAGACGAGAACTCAAAGCTATATCAAAATCGCTCTTTAATTCACTGCGTTTAGTAATCGATTCTTCCGCAGTGCGGATGGCTGCGGCAATTTTGAATGCTTCTTGAGTTTGAGGGGAAATAATTTTAGAAACCAAATTTTCTAAGGTTCCTTGAGTTCGGCGAATTTCCACCACTCGTGTCGGGTCGAGACGAAAGTTAATGGCAAATCGTGCCTTCAAATCTTGCAAATCTCGGGTCGCACTTTGAGCGGGAACCTCATATTTCTGAACGGTTACGTCATAAATATCGACTTTTGACACTAGCGGGGGTTTAATGTGAATGCCTTCGAGTAATGCGCCATCACGAGCTTTTCCGAGAATACTGATGACTCCCGCTTCCCCGGGATTGATAATCACAAAAGAACTCGAAAGAACTAAAATTAACAGTGCGAGTAAGACGCCCCCGAGGATCGCTTGCCAACTTTGCCCGTACTGATTTTTCAAGGCTCAATCTCCTTTTTGTGTTCGTTAACTGACATTGATAATTCTAGGGTAGCAATTTCACCCGCCATGAGTCACGGATCGGCGATCGTTACCAAAAATTTTTATTATTTTATGGGTATTTTGTCAATAGAGGTTAATTTCATCTAAAATTTAGAGATTCAATGTAAAAAGCTCTAATATGTTAATCGTCTTCTCTTTCACTTTATTTTTAAGTGCTTTACTGCTATTTTGCATTCAGTTTGCGATCGCCAAAAGCATTTTACCCCTATTAGGGGGATCTCCTAGTGTTTGGAATACCACACAGTTCTTTTTTCAGACTTTGCTCTTATTCGGTTATGGGTATAGTTATTTAATCAGTCGATGGCTGAGCGTTCGCCGTCAGGCGATCGCCCATACTATTATCCTTATTATACCTCTTTTTTTGCTGCCAATTGCAATCGATCGTCAGTGGATTCCTCCATCAGAAACCAACCCAATTCCCAGTTTGTTAGGGTTACTATTTACCTCGGTAGGATTGCCCTTTTTTGTCGTTTCAACCACTGCACCTTTACTGCAAAAATGGTTTTCATGTTGCGATCGCCCGGATAGCGAAGACCCTTATTTTCTCTATGCTGCTAGTAACTGCGGCAGCGTCTTGGGCTTACTCGGTTATCCCACGATCCTCGAACCCAATTTAACTTTAAATTCTCAATATTATTGGTGGGCGATCGGTTATGGTGTTTTAATAGCTTTAATTATTATTTGTGGTTTTTATTTAATTTACAAAGAAAGAAATAGTAGCGATCGAAACGATTCCCAAATACAACTTGACAATTCAGAAACGCCGCCGAGTGCAATCCAACAGGCTCGATGGGTCATTTTAGCCTTTATTCCTTCCAGTCTACTGTTAGGAGTCACGACTTACTTAACAACTGACTTGGCTGCTATTCCTCTATTGTGGGCTATTCCTTTAACTCTTTACTTGACTTCTTTTATTCTAACATTTTCGCGACGTTTAAAACTTCCCCACTTTACTTTAATAGCTGTACTTCCCCTATTTTTAAGCATTCAAATCATTTTAGATCTAGCCCAGTTTATGCGACCGCTTTGGCTAACCGTTCCCTTACATTTAACGGGATTTTTTGTTGCAGCTTGCGTCTTTCATGGTGAGTTAGTTCGCGATCGCCCATCCCCCCAATATTTAACTACATTTTATCTCTGGATTTCCGTTGGTGGCGTACTTGGTGGCTGGTTTAACGCGATCGCCGCCCCCTTAATTTTTCCAACGGTTCTAGAATATCCGTTAATCTTGTTATTAGCTATCTTAATCCTGCGATCGCCCGATGGTAAAAAGACATCGAACGAAGAAGATATTCAGAATACAATAACTAATTATCATGACTTAGAACAGTTATTGACTCAACGACGCGATCGCCGCCAACAACAAGCTAAGCTTCGTTATCAAAACTGGTGCTTTAACTTAAACAATACTCGAAGAATTAGTTTGAGTTTGTTGTTTGGAGCCTCGATCGTTTGTTTTAGTTTTGCTGAATTTCAGGAAAACTTAACGGGTTATATTCTATTTTCGTCTGTGCTTTTAATTGGCTTCAAAGTATTTAAATTGTCGAAAAATACTTTAATATTAGGATTAATTTTTACGTTCCTTATCGGTCAATTTTATATTGCCAGTTTGGGGGGGATCGTTGCCAGCGATCGCAGCTTCTTCGGGATTAATCGAGTCGTTTACGATCGCGAAGAAAATTATCGCAGTTTGTTACATGGAACGACATTACACGGCAAACAAAGTTTAGATCCCAAACGGGAAAGAGAACCCTTAACTTATTTTTATCCCACGGGCGCGATCGGACAAATGTTCGAGATGCTCAACCGAGGCGATCGCCTGTCTGACGTCGCCGTTCTCGGATTAGGGATTGGAACTCTCGCCGCTTACGCTGAAGCAGGAGAAACATGGACATTTTACGAAATCGATCCAATCGTCGTTGAATTTGCTACTAATTCCGATTACTTTACTTTTTTAAAACAATCCGATGCTCCTTTTACTATTGTTTTAGGTGACGGTCGTTTGAATGTAGCTAAAGCCCCCGATCGTGCTTACGATTTATTAGTCATGGACGCCTTTAGTTCCGATTCAATCCCCGTACATCTCGTCACTCAAGAAGCGATCGATCTGTATTTTAGAAAATTGCGCGATCGCGGCATTTTAGCGATTAATATTTCTAATCGATTCATCAATTTAGCTCCCGTTCTCGGCGCGATCGCGCGGGAGTTAAATTTAGTCACGTTACAGCGTGTAGAAGGAGAGGTTTCAGAACTTGAAAAAGCCCGGGGAAAATCTCCCTCAAATTGGGTATTGTTAGCGCGCGATCGCCACGACTTCGGTGAATTAGTTGGCGATGCGAACTGGGAGGCGATCTCGCTCAAAAAAGATGCCCCAGTCTGGACGGATAACTTTTCTAATTTATTGAATGTGTTGCGAATCTTTCACGAATAAATCTGTATATTGACTCTACTTAAGCCATCAAAACCCCATCGAGGCGATCGCGCCACCCCCTGCATGTTTTAGCGAGATTCGTAATAATAAGAAGGAGAAGCTAACACAGACAGGAGGATGTAACCGTGGCAGATCGACAGCGTCAAAAGTGGGATGCAGGACGATTTTTTAAAACCCTCGCCTATTTTCGGGTCATTCCCTTTTCCGGTTTTTTTGAATGTATCGCCAACCTCTTCGGTCGCTCGTCTAAATCGAGTGCGATCGCGCCCACTCAACCCGGTATCGTTCTCGTCGTAGGAGCGACCGGAGGCGTCGGTAAGCGTGTCGTGAGAAAATTACAAGAACGTGGCTATCCAGTGCGAGCGCTCGTGCGAAACTTAGACCGGGGACGGCAAATTTTAGGCGATCGCGTCGAAATGGTCGAAGGCGACCTCTTATTACCCGAAACCTTGAGCGATCGTCTGATGCACGATGTCAGCACCGTCATTTGTTGTAGCGGAACCAAAGTGCAACCCAAAGAAGGCGATACTCCCAACCGTGAAAAATACTATCAAGGCATCAAATTTTATATGCCTGAAGTCATTGATGTTCCCGAACTTGTCGAATATAAAGGCATTCGTCATCTCGTCGATGCAACGCGCCGCCAACTGAATCAGTGGGGAAATTCGAGTAATAAAATGCTATTTGATTTTCGCAAAGTTACTCAAGATCTCAAAGAAACTTGGGGGGTTTTAGACGATATTGTGATGGGTGGCGTCAGTGAAAGTAACGTCCGAATCGTCGAAAATACAGCCTTATTTACCGGAAATGTTTCGACCTCTAATTCCGGCGGGTTTGTCTCCATTCGTACCCGAAATTTCGATCCACCTTTAGATTTATCGGCTTATCAAGGGATCGATCTACGAGTGAAAGGAGATGGAAAACGCTATAAATTTATCCTGCGAAATGAAAGCCAATGGGATAGCCGTTCTTACTGCTACTCTTTCGATACAGTCAGCAATATTTGGTTTACGGTTCGTATTCCTTTTTCCGATTTAATTCCCGTGTTTCGGGCTAAAACAGTTAATAATGCACCACCGTTCGATCCAAAAACAATTTACTCGATCCAATTAATGCTGAGTAAATTTGAATATGACGGCGAACTCAATCCCAAATTTGAACCGGGATTTTTTCAGCTACAAGTCGAATCGATTTCCGCCTATGGCGCTCAAGAAAAACCGCAGTTCGTTCACGTTAGTTCTGCAGGGGTGACCCGTCCCGGTCGTCCCGATTTGAATTTAGAAGAAGAACCGCCTGCAGTGCGGATGAACGACCAACTCGGCGGTATTTTAACGTGGAAGTTACGTGGTGAAGATGTCATTCGCGCCAGTGGAATTCCTTACACGATCGTGCGTCCTTGTGCGCTAACTGAAGAACCGGGCGGGAAAGATTTAATCTTCGATCGCGGCGACAATATAAAAGGAAAAGTCTCGCGAGAAGATATTGCCGAACTCTGCGTGCAAGCATTAGAAAATCCGCAAGCTGTCGATCTAACCTTTGAAGTCAAGGAAGGAATGGAGAAACGACCGGAAAAATACGATCTTTCTCAATTAGAGCGCGATCGGATTGCAATAATTTAATTCTCTTTTTGAGAGTTTTTAAACTCCTTACGGTCTGAAAGGCGGGCAACAGGCTCGCCTTTTTTCACGATTTTAACACTTATTCAAAAGGTCTATCTAACCATTCAATCTTTTGTGCTTTTTCTAATAATTGACTTTCTCGTTGTCCGGATACTCTAGCGGACAAACAAAATAAACCAATAGGAGTTTTTAAAAAATCGATCGCCGAACTCCGACGGGCGATCGCCTTTCCCGTAGCTATGGGTATCTCTTTAAGCAACCAGCGAGTGAGGCGATAAAGGTATTCGCGGCGATCGCTTTCTCGCATTAATTCAACGCCGTAGAGTTCGTGTAAGTAGCGGTTAGATTCGCCATAACGTCGCCACTGATTGCGTAAACCTTTTAAGGTCGAGCGATGACGATGTTTGACGATCGCTTCCGCAGAAAACTCAATTTCCCAATCCGTTTTTCGTAAAATTCGCCAGCAAATATCCGCATCTCCTCCCGTTGTTAAATAGGGACGAAATAAGCCTATTTCTTCAAAAATCGATCGCCGAATTGCCAGATTTGCAGTTTGTCCGTAAGCACAAAACGGGTGAGAAAGAGTGTGTTTTTGTGAAAGAGTTTCTTCGCGATCGGCATATTTTTCGAGTAAGCTTTTCCCCGGTAATGCTTTAATTTCTCCCGCCACAATACCGATATTTTTTTTCCAAAAAGGTTGAATTAAAGTAGACAACCAATGGGATTCTGGGCGACAGTCTGCATCGGTAAAGGCGATAATCTCTCCCCTGGCGGCGCGAATTCCAGCATTACGGGCGGCGTAAGAACTTTGAATGCGATTTTCGCTTAAATAATGAAGGGTAATCTTATTGCTTGGATCGGCGATCGCCGCTTTAATAATTTCTGCGCTGCGATCGCTACTATTGTTATCCACTATCCAATATTCAACGCGATCGCTCGGGTACGTTTGCGATCGCAAGCAGTCGATCGATTCTTCTAAATCTTCCTCGCCATTATAAACGGGAATTATGACGGAAACTTGAGGATTAGATGAAAAGTTCATTTTTAAAAACTTTAAAAAATAGAAAAGCATTAGAGCGATCGATCTAATTCTCAGACAATCCTCTAATTCTCAGACAATACTTCAATGATTTCCGTATACTCAAAATCATTAGGACTTTTACGAACTAAAGGATAACTTGCAGATTTTAGATGAATTTCATCTTCTTCACAATCCGCTTTTGGAGAATAATAAACCAGTATATATTCCTTACCGATACAATCCGACATTTCTCGCTCTACTTCTCCTCTCCACTGCGTTTTTGTGACTAAAACCACCAGTTGATTCGCTAATTTAGGAATACAGTTAGCGACCTGACGCCGATAAATTTCGTCCAAACTACCGAACGGCGAATCCATGACAATCGGAAACATACTGCTGTCGGGCCCCATCAGCATTCTATTTTTACTCCATTCCCGAACGCGATCGATGATTCCACCGATAAAAGATAAACTTAAAATTTGATTTTCCCCCGTAGATGCAGCAACGGGCAATTCAATTCCGGCGGTATTTTCAACTAAAGTTAATTCGTATTTTTCGCTCAATTTCGGTAAATAAGGAGTAAAAGAAATTTGACTGAAAAGTTCTTGCACTCGCCGTTCTAATTGTAAGCGAAATTGGCGATCGATGCGCGATCGCACTTCGCTCAAACGCCGCATTGCGTCGAGGGTAGCGGCGATACGACGTTGGGCGAGGGTTTGCTTTGTTTCGAGCATTTGATGTTTGGCAATGCGATCGCCTAAATGCTCGATTTCAGTTTTTAAGTTTTCTCGTTTTTGTTGGTTAATTCCTTGTTGTAAGGTCAATTCTCGAATCGAGGCTTCTGTTTCGTCGAGTCGTTGCTGTAATTTTTGAATATCTTCATTTGGAAAAGCACGCAGCTTTTTTTTCAAGTCGTCGAGTTGAGTTTCAATTCGCGAAATTTCCGTGCGATGTTGATTAATTTTTACTTGTTCGCGATCGACTTCTTCCCAAAATTGGGGAATTTGTTTTTCAATTTCTTCAACTTGAGCGCTCATGCGAATGGCACTTTCTTCTACTTCTGCAATTCCCGCTTTATCCATCCAAGCGCAAACCCGTTCGTGAGAGTCCGTTCCCGCTAAAAGTTCGGAACCGCAAATACAGCGTTCTCTGGCGAGTAATTGTTCGACAAACTGCCGCTTAATTCCGGTTGGTAATTCTCCCTTTTGACGCAAGTCCTCAACGAGGGTTTGAAATTTGGCGATCGCCTCATTCAGAAATACCATGTATCCCCGAGTTGCCACGGCATTTTTAAAATTATTTCTTGCCTGAATGAGTGCGTGTCTAGTTTCCCGTTCTCGCTTTTCTAGTTCCTGCCGTTTTTCTTGCCACTGTTTGCCATCATCGAGTTGACGCAGGCGATCGCCTAACGTCTTTTTTACCGTTTCTTGACTGTCTAACTCCTGACAAATGAGATCGTAGTCTTGCTTTAATCGTTCTCGTTCTTCACTGAGTTTTTCTTTATCTTTGAGTAACTTTTGAGTTTCGGGATCTCCAATATCTTTCAATTCTTGTTCTAAAGCATTGATACAAGCTTTTAAATGATCGATCGCTCGATTTAAAATTTTAATCCCGAGTAATTCCTTGGTGGCTTCGGCAATTTCTGACTTTTTATCCAAACGGACAATTTGCTCGATTCGCTCTCCATCAAAAAAGAAGTATTGATGCAAACTTCCCGGCAAAATTGCACCGATAATTTCTTCCGGTTGGCGATCGGGATAATGCCAGCGTCCGTCATCTCCAGCAATTTGTAAAAATACTTCCTTATCTGTTTGCTCGATCGCCCCAAACTCATCTTTATAGGCGCGAAAAGCACGACGGACGCGATACCTCTTGTTTTCGTGGTCGAAGTCTAAAGAAACCCAGCAATCAATTGCCTGACGCGGTTTGACTTCGGCGATCGCGCGCTTGTTTACCAATTGCTCGGGAGCTGCGAATGCGGCTGAAAACTTTTCGTAAAGTACCCAAGTAAAGGCATTTAGTAAGGTCGTTTTTCCCGATCCATTATTACCGTAAATAACCGTAGTATTTTTAGAACCATTTGCCAATTTTATTTCTGGCGTTTTACCGTAGAATTGACGGAAATTATTGAGTTCGATCGACCGCAATCTCATTGTACTTCTTCCTTAATAATATTTAAAATATCTTCATTAATGTAACGGGGGCTTTTTTGATATAGCTTTGCTCTTTCGGCTTCCAAAACTCGCTCGATAATTTGGCGAATTTCTGGCGGTGCGCTCGTAATCGGTTCTTGAATGTCTTCTGAATTTTCATCACGATCCATCAATTTTTACCCCAATTTCTCCATTACAGCCGCGCGATCGCGGGTTCACTTCTTTTCTTACTATAGCGCTTTTCTGTGTGAACGACCGACTCAGTTGTTAACGCCAATCCCCCTGCAATGTAAAAGCAGCCCAATAATAAGGCAACTTCCACTCGGTTTCCCGTTGCATTTCTAATTGAGCCGCTCTTAATGCTGCTGTTGGCGATAATTTTTCGAGAAACATCAAACGGTAAAATCGAGACATCATTTCTGCAGTAGCCACATCATCCACATTCCACAAACTGACGATAACCCGAGGCGCACCCGCATACATAAATCCGCGCGTTAAACCGACTAATCCCTCGCCGCGCACGGGTTTTCCCAACCCGGTCTGACAGGCGCTTAAAACGACTAAATCTGCCTGTAAATCTAAATTAAAAACATCATTTAACCGTAAGAAACCATTGCGAAAATCTCCTCGTTCGTCGAACATTGATAGCAAAATTCCCGAAAGATTGGGATTGACGTTATTCAGTAATCCGTGAGTGGCAAAATGGAGAATTTGATAGTCGCGTAATTGTGGGTCCATTGCTGCGGTACGATTGGCACCAAAATCAACTGCATAACTGCGTTGTGATGGCTCAACTAAGGTGAGAATTGCTTCAGCTTCCGTGCGCGTTCCCGGGAGTCTAGTCCAGCGTCCGATGTCCGCTTGTCGCGTCGCGCGATCTAGGGTGTATTGTTCCCAATTATTTCGATCGTTTTGCGCGATTAAACTGGGAGTTTCTAAACGGTTGTCATCAGAATTAAAGACCGGATCGGCAAAAATGGCGATCGTTTTGGGGGCAGGTTTTCGATCTTGAGTTTCTCGCCGCAAAATGGCTAAAGTTGATGCCGAAGGTAGATTAACTATTTCACGCTCGATCGCCAAAGGCAAATACTTGTTATTTCCCGAAGGATCGGGTAAAGAAATGGCTGAAAATGGAAGGTAATTTAAAATGCCATCGGCCACAATTGATAAGCGGCGATCGCCGAAGCGATCGGCGACTGGACTTAATAACATTTCATAAACGATTCCAGAAGCTTTAGCCAAAATTTTAGGATCGCTAAAGCTTTGAATTAAATATTTACGAAACGTTTCGACCGCTTCTTCGATTTCGGCTTTTGGTGGTAGTTGATAGCTCGTTATTCCTTCTCGACCGACAGCCCATAAAAAACTACGTTTTTCGCCGAGGAAATAGTACAGTAATAGAGTATCATCGTCGATCGCTTTTTCCTGAACTTCTGTTGTAGTTAGAGGTTGGGGTTGAGTTAAATCTGCATAACTTGGGCTAACCTTGCGAATTTCGGTTTGCAGTTCTTGATATTTTTGCAGCAAATATTGACGTTCCATTTCAATTGCTGCCGCTTGCTCCGAGGTATAGTCACTATTGTAAAGCGTAACCCGACGACGTTCGATCGCATCCAACTCTTCCTGTAACTGACGTTCGGCGATCGCCAATTCTGGATCGATGCCTTTATGAATGTCGATCTCGGCTTCTGCAAGTAAGTCTAAAAGACTGCGAGCTTTCGAGCGTTCGGCAATTTCAAAAGCTCGCATATTGTAACCTGTTGAGGGATTCCTTTCGTGTAGTTCCATTAACAGATCAATATAAAATTCATAATATTCCTGTTTGGATGCAAAAAAGTTTTGACGCTCTTCTGGAGAAACCCGAGTCATTCGTTGCTCTTCTATCAATTTTAAAGCCGTTTCAATCGAAGTTAAAGCCTCCTCAAAATTTCCGTTATTTCTCTCGATTTTGGCTATGCCAAACCAATTTTCTGCCTGATTTTCGGAGCTATGATTATTGTAAACCTGGAGAGACTTTTGGAACAACGCTAAAGCTCGACTTAAATCTCCCAATTGAGAATAAATTTGACCTAAATCAGTATATAAATAAAAACGAGAATGTTCGTTTAAATTTAATGCTCCATCGAAAACCTCTAAAGCTTTTTCTAATTCGCCCAATTCGGCATACAGCTTACCGATTTTTCTGAGATTAGAATGTAATTGTAAATTAGAATTACTTTGACGGGCAAGGCTGACCGATATTTGATAAAACTCTAAAGCGTTCTGTAAATCACCTAATTGTTGATAGACTGTAGCAATTTGAGTATAAAGATCGATTTTTATGCTATATTCTCCTTCAATCTCTTGATAAATTTCTAAAGAGCGATTGTAGACATCTAAGGCTTTTTCCCAATCTCCTAACTGCATGTAAACCGAGCCGAGATCGAATAAGGTCGTTCCCATGCGCTGACGATCGCCAATTTCACGAGAGAGGACGAGAATGCGCTCGAAAAACTCCAATGATTGCTGATAGTTTTTGAGATATAAATAAGTTTTACCAATCGTTCGTAAGGTATTGAGTTCGCCCTCAATAAACCCCGCTTTTTGGTAAACCTCTCGTGCTTCATTAAAAAATTCAAATGCTTTTTTAGCATCGCCGAGATCTGCATAATCTTCCCCAATGCGAATCAGACCGATCGCCGCGCGGTCAGTTCCCAGTTGCTCGTAAAATTGGCGATAGAAATTAAATGATTCTAGGGCTTTTTCAGGATTCCCAATACGGTAACATAATTGGCCGATTTCTCTAAAAACTTCTCGATCTTTTAACCGTTCTTCAGCTTCAAACTCTTGAGCGTAGTTTAAACTACGATCGCAAAAATCGACAGCTTTTTCAGGTTGTTTCAAATAAGCATAAATTTCCGCGATCGCCATTGAAATATCGAGAATTCGGCCTTCTTGGAAAGGGGCATCTAATTCTTCGATATAAATCGGTAACGCTCGATTGTAGGCGTCTAAAGCTTTTTCGAGATCCCCTAATGTCGTGTAAATTTTAGCAAGTTGATAAAAACTCCACGCCTCTCCCGGACGATCGCCATTTTCTTGAGAAACTTTATGGGATTGTGTAAATGCTTCAATGGCTCGCTCGGGTCGATTTAATTTATAGTAAAGTTCGCCAATCGTCCTCCATGTATTTGATTCGCTTTCAATGTCGTTTAATTGTTGATAAAGCGGAATTAGTTTTCGAGAAAATTCTAAAGCATTGGCGCGATCTTCCAATTCAAGATATTGTTCGATGATTTTTCTTAATGTGTTGGTTTGGGCTTCAAAATCTCCTGATTCTTCACCGATACTTGCAGCTTCTTTAAAAGTTAATAATGCTGTTTCGCGATCGCCTAACAGATAGTACGTTTTAGCGAGATCCATCAATGTCGAAATTTCTAATTCCGGATCGTCGAGATCTTCGTGAATTGCCGCAGCTTTTTGATAAAAAGATAAAGCTTTTTCTAGATCTCCCAAACTATCAATATAAAAATAGGCAATGGTTTCAAGAATTTCTAATTCTCGTTGACGATCGCCCAGTTTTTGATAAATGACGAGCGCACGATCGAGGGCTTCTAATCCTTTTTCTGGTTCCCTCAAACCATAAGTATAAAGAAAGGCGATCGACTCACTCCATAACTGAGCTTCTCCTTCGAGATCCCTCGTTTCTTGATAAAGGGCGATCGCTTCTTTTAATACAGCTTCAATTCTTTCCGGTCGATCTTGTTTTTTGTAGCGTTCGGCAATAGCGAGTAAAAAACTGGTTTCTGCTTCAAGATCGCCAACTCTTCGATAAATCGATCGCCCTTGGCTGTACGCCTCCGATTCGCGATCGCGCTGTCCGAGGCGATCGTAAATTCCAGCCGTTGCAAATAAAATTGTCGCCTGACGGTAATCAAATTCTAAAGCTTTTTCCGGGTCTGAAAGTTGCTTGTAAAGTTCGCTCGCTGCTGCCAAAGTAATTAATTGTTGACGATAAAACTCTAATGCCTGCGGCCAGTTTTGAAGTCGAGCATAAATCAAAGCGACGCGATCGCAAATTTCCGATTCGGACACGGAATCGCCGAGTTCTCGATAGATAGTTAAAGCGCGATCGTACAATTTTAATGCGGTTGATGCATCTCCTGAAAATTCATACCTTTCTGCTAGAGTTTGCAAAGTGAGAGCCACCCCTTGACGATCGCCGATTTCTGTAGCAAGGGTTAAGACGCGATCGTGGAAATTCAATGCTTTTTCTCGATCTTCCGACCACCATTGTTGAACGGCAAAGTTCAACAGTTTTATCTGATTTTTGACTGGGATAAATTGCTGAGAATATTGAGGATTACTGGGTTGATTTAGCGCTTCATAAATAGCGATCGCGCGGTCGAAATATTCCGAGCCACTTTGTGGCTTTTGATATTCAATCGAGAGATATAATTCAGCTAATTTTCCCAAAACTAATGCTTGTCCGGGGCGATCGCCAATTTCTTGATAAATTGCTAGAGTTCGATCGAGGAGTCTATCGGGGCGATCGTCATTCAAGTAAGACACTCCAGCCATACTCATTAAAACAGTGGCTTCCCCTTGACGTGCGGCTATGTTCTGATTTGGAGAACCTTCGTTAATTTCCTGGAAAATAGCGAGAGAACGGCGATAAAATTCTTGCGCTCGTTCTCGATCTTTTTCACTACTTTGTAATAAATTATTCCCGCGTTGCGAGTTGATGGCTAATTCGTGAGTAAAATCGAAGTACGATTCTCGATTCCATCGCGCTGCATTTTCTACGTGAATTCCGGCAATTTGAGCGAGAATTGAGGCTTCTGCGAGGCGATTTTCCAGTTCTCGATTGAGAGTTAATGCTTCGTTATAATATTGGCGAGCGGTGTTGATAGCGCCTAGCTCTCGATACATAAAAGCTAATTTTGTTAAAGTTAACGCTGCTTGGACGCGATCGCCGGAAGTTCGCGACTGTTTGAGTTGATTTTTCCACTCTTCAATCGCCGCTATTTTAGAGGGAATACTGGGGTATTGGGAAAGATCTATATCGAGATTTAAACTCGGGTTGATTGGATATAAAGCTAAAGTTTTCGATCCTGTATTTTGTAACTTATCCGTGTCAGAAATTGGCTGAGAAGACTGAGCTAAACTCGAACCGGATAAGAAGGTCAAACAAAACAATACAGTCAAACTTTTTTGCAAGAGTGGCGCGATCGAATTCATATTACCCTGAGTATGTAATTGAGTAAAATTACTCTGGCCGTTTTTGCTTTTATGAGCTAAACGGTGAGTCTAGAGGATTAATAGCGATCGAAAGAATAGCCATTTGAACGAAGTTTGTGGCTGTTTTCCCTCTGGTTAAATTATAGGCGCATTTTCATTAAAACAAGTCAAGTCAAAATTTAGAGGAAACGATCGCCTACAAATCCAATAAACCGTATTTTTTTTGCAAATTTAATAACTTCAAACGGGCTTCCCCTGCGTTTTCCGCTAAATCGGCAAACTCGACAAAACGCCGCAACTCTTTGCGGAGGAAATTGCGTTCGACTTGCATCGCATCGCGGTCTAATTCCGGCGGCATCACAATAGTATCGAACAATGTGGCCCGTTCTTTTCCCGGATGTGGGCGCAAGATGCGGCCCCGACGTTGCACGAACTGGCGCGGATTGCTGCTACTGGCGAGAATGGCGGCGGTTCTGATGGCGGGAATGTCTACCCCTTCGTCAAGACAGCGAATCGCCACTAACCCTTGTAATTGGCCGTTTTCAAACTGTCGCCGTAGATCTTCGCGTTCGGCTAGGGGCGTTTCGGCGGTGTAGGTGTTGACCCGATAGCCGAGTTCGGAACCCAACAGGCGCGCTACGGCTTCGATTTGCCTCACGTTGTAGGTGCGCGATCGCCCGACGGTGCCATCGCCACAATAAAATAAGGTGTGAGTTGTATCGAGACGATCGCGCATCAACCCCCGCAACGCTTCCAATTTATTAGCCGCAGACCCGATAATCCGGGCGCGCTGCATTAACAATGCGGTCAAAAACTCATTCTCCTCGATCTTGTCCTCGTCCATCAACGCCCAACCGATGCGGGTGGTCAAGCGCGCGTAGGCTCGACTTTCCGATTCGGTGAGATGAACCAAAAGGGGATAGTAAAAATATCTAACTAACGCCCCTACTCGAATCGCATCCCCTAACGTGAGTTCGGGGGGGATCACCGCCCCGAAATAGCCGAGTAATTCATCGGTTCCGGTATCGTCAAAATAGCGTTCCGGAGTAGCCGACAGCCCCAAACGCAAGCCGACGTGACGGGGTAAACTTTCTTCTAACCTCGGCGCGCCGAGGTTGTGGGCTTCGTCGCCGACAATGAGGGTTTTGGGCGGTAAGTATTTGATTTGCGACTGAAAGCTTTCTTTTAACAGAGTTGAATTGGTGGTGATAATCGTGAGAAATGATTGACGATCGCCGCACACATTGTAGAGTTGTGTGGCGAGGGGACTAAACCAATTGCGGACGCTTTCAAAGGCGAGTAAGGGTTGCAAGCCAAATTTTTCGCACTCGCGGGCCCACTGACTGACGAGGTGGCGGTAAGGACAGACGACGAGTAAAACTTGCAAGCCAATTTTAAGATAAAGTTCGGTGGCGATCGCCAGTGCGGTAATCGTTTTGCCGCTTCCGGTCGCCATTTTCAGGGTTCCGCGCCCCTGGTGGGCGAACCAACTTTCTACGGCCTGTTTTTGATAAGGACGCAAGGTAAGATCCCTGGGGTAGCGAGGAATTCCGGTCACGACGATCGCGGGTAACTTCTCGAATGTGCTGAGTGTAGTCTTTGCCGTTAATTTTCAATTTTAACTTGTTTGAGATCGAAAATAGCCAACGGGCAATAGATATCCCCAAGCGGTTCTTTTCTTCGATCTAAAAAGAACCGCTTGGGGGGGTGATTTGCTGTAGAATGCTTCTACATTAAATCAAACAAGAGTAATTCAGCCTCTGTTTTTGCTTCAAATTCCATTGTTTCCGATCGCGCGATCGCCACGCCATCTCCCGTTTTTAGAGATTGTCCATCCAGGATGATTTCACCTTTGACAACGTGCAACCAAGCGCGTCGATCCGGCTTAAAGGGATAGGTTAATTTCACTCCTGGATCGAGAATCGTGGCATAAATGTTAGCATTTTGATGAATCCAGAGCGAACCTTGTTCTCCATTCTTAGAAACAATCAAACACCAGCGATTGTGCTTTTCTTCATCCGAAAAAACTCTCTGGTCGTATCTCGGAGTGACGCCATTGCGATCGGCGAGGATCCAGATTTGCAATAAATGAACGCTTTCGGTAGAAGAGGGGTTATATTCACTGTGCAGCACCCCCGTTCCGGCGCTCATTACTTGAACTTCACCGGGTTTAATCGTCGATTGATTGCCCATGCTGTCTTTATGTTCTAATGCCCCATCTAAGACATAGGTAATAATTTCCATATCTCGATGGGGGTGCATTCCAAATCCTTTACTCGGGGCGATCCAATCTTCATTGATGACTCGCAAATGATGAAATCCCATTTGATTGGGATCGTAATAGTTGGCGAAAGAAAAAGTATGGTAAGATTTGAGCCAATTGAGCTGGTTTTGGCCGCGTTCTTCAGATTTACGAATCAGAAAAGTCATAATTGTTAGGAGTTGAAGTGAAAAAGTTGACGAGAGTAGATCTAGAGTTTGGTATGAGCGCCATCACAAAAGGGCGGATTTTGACTGTATTTACACTGGCATAATGCGACTTTTTGGGAAGTTTCTAGGGTGAATTTAGCGGGAGTCAATCCAGTTCCTTGATGGGCGCCATCACAAAAGGGTTGATTTTGCGATCGCCCGCAAGTACACCACCAATAGTCTCCGGCTTCTAAATCTAAAACGACGGGTTTTTTGTCGGCAATTATCGGTTCGTTCACGATCGCATTTTCCTCTCTACAGACGGGTTTAAAACTAGAGTCAAGTTAAGAATGATGGAGCTTGGTTTTCATCCTGGCTCGTGTTATTTACAATTTAGCTCTATTCCCTCTAATCTGGGAAGTATGCACTTTAAAGTAAGGTACTTACTAAAAAGTAACTATGGAAAAAACAAAGCAAACGTAAAACCGCCCCAGTTGTGCGGTAGAAAGCACGATCGAGGCGATCGGAGGGCGTTGGAAAGTATTGATTTTACGAGAACTTTTTGAAGGAGTGAAACGCTTCGGGCAGTTGCATCGGGCGTTACGGGGAATCACTCAAAAGATGTTGACCCAGCAATTGCGGGAGATGGAAAGTGACGGTTTGATTCATCGAGAAGTTTATTTACAAGTTCCGCCGAAGGTCGAATATTCTCTAACGCCGTTGGGGGAAAGTCTCAAACCCGTTCTGGACGCGATGCACGCTTGGGGAAAACATTATTTAGTGCAAAAAGGAGAACAATAAGCTTTTTCCCGATTCTTGTCTCCCGCTTCGGTCACTCTAAACTCTAAACGCTAAACGCTTTTATCTCACGTCCAGGCACGGAAGAAAGTGTTGTCTTCCCAGGAGGAGGTAGTGCGAGCTTCGATCGCGGCGATCGCCTCCTCACTTAAGGGTTGAAAGGCCCGGGCGACTTCAAAATTGGCGCTCAACTGGGCGACGTTTTCCGCCGCGATAATGCAGCAGTGGACGCCGGGTTGAGACATGGTATAGCCTAGGGCTTCTTCCATTCCGGTTAACACGCCGGGTTTGAATAGTCGTCCGTAGGCGGGAACCTTCATGGCAATGACGCCGACATCGAGTTCGCGGGCGACGGGTAGCACTTGGGTGACGAACGATCGCGGGTGGTGTATTTCGGCAGCATTGACGGGAATTAAGGTGGTGTCGAACGGATAGCGGCGCAATCCTTTAATAATGATGTCCGGTTCGTGGTGTCCGGTAATTCCAGCAAAGCGGATCAGCTTTTGGGCTTTGGCTTCTTCGATCGCCTGGATGGCGCCATCTTTAGCAAAAATGTTGTCGAGTTCGCGATCGAACGAGACGTGATGCAATTGCCACAAATCGAGAAAATCGGTATTGAGGCGGGTCAGCGATCGCTCTAAGTCGCGCCAAGCGCCATCGCGATCGCGGGCGGCGGTTTTGCTGGCGAGAAAGATTTGCTGACGATAAGAGGGCAAAACTTTACCGAGATGGTCTTCACTCGGACCGTAGCTGGCGGCGGTGTCGAAATAGCGAATCCCCAATTCGAGGGCGCGTTCGATCAGGGCGATCGCCTCGGACTCGTGTCCGCCCCAGGATAAGGGGGTTTTTCCCGCACCCCCCAAGCCGAAAATCGGCAGTTTTTCCCCCGTTTTCCCTAAAATCCGCTCCGGGAGGGTCGTGGTTGGTGGCAGCGATCGCGCGGTAGTTTGGGGAACCGATCGCGCGGTGGAACTCGTCTTGAAATTAGCGCAACCGACAATCCCGCCAGCGACCATCATACTGAGGGTTAAGAAGTTACGGCGCGTCCTTTTGTTAAACATCAAAGCTTCTCCTGCGGCGAGCTTCCCTTTCGATTGTGACAGAGATCACTGGGAAGCGGGGGTCGAATCACATGAGATCTTGACAGAAAATCACTCTGGCTGATGATAAAACTCACGATCGCTCAGGGGTGGCGATCGCACCATCAAGCATTTAAATCGCCGATAGTAGGATTGTAAGCGTTTAGGGGTAAATTCTAATGATGCGTGCTGGTGGTGTCTTCTCCGATTCCTGGATTGCTGAAGTCTTTGGTAAAGCGTGGAACGAAGGAATCGTGACCCTGAGTGAAAAAGAATCTTTGATCGACGCTCTCGCCAGAAAATCGAACCTCAATCGGGAAGAGAAAGACGCGATCGAACGGTTGCTGCACGCCATCCGGCGCGGTTGGATTCAAGCGATCGAATAAGAGAATCCTCTCCCCACAACGAAGATTGACTCGCACCAATGAAATCGGCGAAGGTCAAGCGACTTTATCATTGACCGACCATTTAACAATCCGATATTTCTATTTTGTTTTTCCTCCTTTTCCTTACAGGAATTGATAACCTTCGTGCTTCGTGAGACATCAACCACCAAGCTGCACTCTAACGGGTGCAGTTTTTTTATCCAGTTTTTGGTGCAGTTTTTTTGAGGAAATTGGCGATCGCCCTCCCTCAACTCAGGCGCGCCGTACATTCTAAAATTAAACGTTGGTTGACCAGCGCATAAGGCTGAATTTCCAGGGCCCGACGGAAAGCGCGAATCGCCGCACGATAGTCACCGACGGACGCATGACACAAACCTAAACCGTGCAGTGCTCCAAAATGAATCGGGTTGAGTTCGATCGCCTTTTCGCAGTCGGCGATCGCCTGTCGGTACTGACCTATCGTGTAATACAGCACGGCCCGACGGTTCCACGCTTCCGCAAAATCGGGGCGATCGCGAATTAAGTCCGTCAACATCATTTCCGCAGCTTTGAAATCTCCCGAATCGATTAGCCCTTCGCAGCGTTGGAGGATTTCGACCCCAGAAACCCCTTTCTGATAGAACCAGATGCGCCAGAGTTCTTGAGTCGCCCGGTTGCGAATCGCTTCATCCGGGTTTTTCAGATCTTCGAGTAAGCGTTCGATAGAAGATTGAGCCATAATCGCACTCGGAATAACGGTTTCTATTATTTTAGAAGTTCACATTAGACGTTCTCTTTTTGTTCGCAGCTTTCCGGGCGATCGTTCCTTCAACTCAACCCCCCTTTGACTCGCGTCCCCTCTTTCTCGCTAAAATCTAAAGTCTCAAATCTCAACTCTAAAATCTCAACTAACAATGCTTCCCGGTCAAAAACTGCGACAACTTCTCGAACGTCCCGGCTTATTCGTTCTCCCGGGGGTTTACGACTGTATTAGCGCCCGGATCGCCGAACAAGCTGGATTTGAAATTGTTTTTACCAGTGGCTTCGGCATTTCCGGGGCCACCCTCGGACGCCCGGACTACGGTTTTCTGACGGCGACGGAGATGCTTTACGCGGTCGGACGCATGGCGGAGGCGATCGATATTCCGTTAGTGGCAGATTTGGATACGGGTTACGGTAATCCGCTCAATGTCATGCGAACGGTGGGAGAAGCAGTCAAACTCGGGGTCGCCGGAATTATTCTCGAAGACCAACAATGGCCGAAAAAATGCGGGCATTTTAGCGGAAAACGAGTCATTTCCAGTCGGGAACAGGTGGAAAAAATTAAAGCGGCGGTGCAAGCGCGAGGAGACAGTGGCTTGGCGATCGTCGGACGCACGGACGCGCGGGCGCCTTTGGGTTTGGACGAGGCGATCGCCCGGGGACGCGCCTATTTTGAAGCGGGGGCGGATATCATTTTTATCGAAGCGCCGCAATCGGCAGAAGAGTTAAAAATTATTGCTCGGGAGTTGTCAGATATTCCGTTATTTGCTAACGCGATCGAAGGGGGAAAAACGCCGTTACTCTCGGCGGAGGAGTTGGAAGCATTGGGATATAAAATTGCCGTTTTTCCTCTGTCCGGATTGTTTTGCGCGACCTACGCCATTCGCGAATGTTTTCGACATTTAAAACAACATCGAACGACGGTAGGATACGATCGCGCCGTGGATTTCGAGGAATTCGAGCAGTTTATCGACATTCCCCACTATCGGCAACTCGAACGCCAATTCGCGATCGCCCCCGAATCGGAAAGTGAAAAATCGTAAATGAACCGTCAAGGTCTCCCGAGAGAGGCACCGGAGCGATCGCCGCAGTCTTTATCAGAACTTTACCTGGGGCGATCGCGTGTGAAGAATTGACAAATCTCGGGCGATCGACTAGACAACCGAACCGTGGGATGAGTACAAAGAAAACGAGTCAATCAGTCGCTATCTCCACCCATTACTTGATTTAACTCAAATATCACTCGCCGTCGAGGATGCATCTGCTCTTCATTCCTTCGATCCAAAATCGAGTAAATCGCGTTTAAATCGTTTCAACATTTACGTTCTGATTTGTCGTTCTCTCCTCCGAGCAAATCTGAATTTCACAGCTAAAAACCCATAGGTTCGGGACAGACCGGAATGTTAGGAGCATTCCGGTTTTTTTATCGGCGCGCGATCGCCCCCCTTGGCGAACTCTCCTCAAACGACAAGCGGCGATCGCGTTGCCATCGCCCCCAAAGCCCCTTAATGTAAACTCAAATCTAAAATCTAAACTCTAAAATCTAAACTTTCCTCATGTCTTCGACCATCGCTTTGATTGCACACGATCGCAAGAAAGACGATATCGCTGAGTTCGCGAACAAACATCGTCAATTCCTCGATCGCTATCGTTTAATCGCCACCGGAACCACCGGAGGACGGATTCACGACGCCACCGGATTGAACGTCGAAAAAATGCAATCCGGTCCGCTTGGAGGAGACGCGCAAATCGCCACCCAAGTCGTCGAAGGAAAAGTCAAAGCCGTTATTTTCCTAATCGATCCCCTGTTCGCGCAACCCCACGAACCGGATATACAAGCCTTGTTGAGAATCTGCAACGTCCACCAAGTCCCCCTCGCCACCAACCTCGCCACCGCCGAAGCCATTTTAGCCAGTTTGGCGATCGCCGCAGAGTGAACCCGCCAAAAACAGCGATTCCGGGGCGATCGGCGATCGTCCGACTCCCCCCGAACGTGGTAAGTTTGAAAGCTGGGAATCATTCAGTATCCGGGATTTAGATGAACGCAGTAGACGATAAAACCGTTGTCAAAGACTATTTCAACGCCACCGGATTCGATCGCTGGCGGCGAATTTACGGCACCGAACAAGTCAACAAAGTCCAACTCGACATTCGCAAAGGACATCAGCAAACCGTCGATACCGTCATGGACTGGCTCAAAGCTGACGGTAACTTGCGCGGTTTGTCTGTTTGCGATGCTGGATGTGGGGTCGGCAGTTTGAGCATTCCCCTCGCGCAAGAGGGTGCGATGGTCTACGGTAGCGATATTTCCGAAAAAATGGTCGCCGAAGCCTACGATCGCGCCAAAGTCTTTTTAGGCCCGAACAATAATATCAGTTTCAGCGCCCAAGACCTCGAATCGATCGCCGGAAAATATCATACGGTGATTTGTCTCGACGTTCTCATTCACTATCCCCAAGAAGACGCCGCGCGCATGATTTCTCACTTATGCTCGATGGCCGAATCCCGCTTAATTCTCAGCTTTGCTCCGAAAACACTGGCATTGAGCGTTCTCAAAAAAATTGGCGAACTGTTCCCCGGACCGAGCAAAACTACCCGCGCTTACCAACATCGCGAAACCGATGTCGTTCGGATCTTACAAGACAACGGTTTTTCGATCCAACGTCAGGGGATGACCAGTACCCGTTTTTACTATTCTCGTTTGTTAGAAGCCACGCGCGGTTAAAAGACGAGGCGATCGCGCCCAGTTCAATTTACCCCAAACACTCACTCGGACGGTCAAAATGACCGTCTATTTTTTTACCCATTCCAGGCCATTAGCCGATCCCAAAATTGAATTTGTACAATTGAAGAAGAAAAAATCACAGCACTCCGCGATCGCCGATCCGGCGATCTTCTTAAATTTAATCTTTTTAAATTTAATCCTTTAACCCATGACATCTTCAGATTATCAAGTCGGTGGCAGTCTTTCGATTGACAATCCAACTTACGTCAGCCGCCAAGCCGATACCCAACTTTACGAAGCCTTAAAACGCGGCGAGTTTTGCTACGTTCTCAACAGCCGACAAATGGGGAAATCTTCCCTATTAGTCAGAACCCGTCACCGCTTGGAAACAGAAGGATTTAAATGTACGACCTTAGACATGACCCGCATCGGCAGCGAAAACATCCAGCCGTTGCAATGGTACAAAGGCATCGTCACCGAATTATGGCAAAAATTCGGCCTATTAGGAAAATTCAACCTCAAAACCTGGTGGCGAGAGGAAGAAGACATTTCCTTAGTACAGCGTTTGAGTAACTTTATCGAAGACGTCTTACTCGAAAAACTGCCCGACGATCGCCTCATCGTTTTCATCGACGAAATCGATACTATTCTCAGTCTTCCCTTTTCCGTCGATGACTTTTTTGCCTTTATCCGATTTTGCTACAACCAACGAGCGATTCAACCGCAGTATAACCGGATTAGCTTTGCCATTTTTGGCGTCGCCACCCCGTCGGATTTAATTCGCGATCGCCACCGAACGCCCTTTAACATCGGCACTGCAATTCCCTTGCGCGGCTTTACCTTGAGGGAAGCCGAACCCCTCGCCCGAGGCTTGGACGTCCTCGCCGAAGGTCACGACTTGTTAGAAAATATTTTCTCCTGGACCGACGGCCAACCTTTTTTAACCCAAAAACTGTGCAATTTACTGTTAGACATCAGCCAAAAAATCCCGATGTTTGCGAAAAGCAAGCAAGGGTGGATTCAATCCGGAAAATATAGTTTTTGGGTCGGCTTGATCGTGCGCACCTGTATCGTTCAGAATTGGGAAGGACAAGACGAACCGGAACATTTAAAAACGATTCGCGATCGCCTATTAGCCGATGAAACTCGATGCGCTCGTTTGCTGGGAATTTACCAAAAACTCCTGCAAGGAGTGGAAGTATCAGCCGACGGATCCCCGGAGCAGAATGAACTAGTTCTCAGTGGCTTGGTCGCGCGAAGAAATCATCGCTTAACCATTAAAAATCGGATTTATCGCGAAGTTTTTAATTCCACTTGGGTCGAGCAGCATTTGGCCGAACTGCGACCGTACTCGCAAATGATAAACGCTTGGATGGCGTGCGATCGCGCCGACCCGTCCCGACTGTTACGCGGACGAGCCTTGAAAGATGCCCAACAGTGGGCGCGGGGCAAAAGTTTGAGCGATTCCGACTATCAATTTTTAGCGGCCAGCGAAGCCTACGATCGCCAAGAAACCCAACAGAAATTAGAACTGGAACGGGCTCGCGAAATTGAAGCGCGCTTGATTCAAGAACAAAAAAACACCAAACTCCAGCATTTACTCTTAAAAGTCGTCAGCGTCGCCTTCGCGATCGCCCTGATCTTGGGAGGGACCACCTTCTGGCAATACCGACGGGCCAGCGATCGCGAACGAGAAGCCCGCTACAGCGAGATTAAAGCCCTCCTTTCCGCCGCTTACGGCAATTTTGACTCGAATCGCAAATTAGACGCCTTACTCCAGGCGATCGCCGCCCGTCAAAAACTCAAAGCCCTCAGCAGCCTCGATCCCCACCTCGACCGTCAAACCCAATTGACCCTCGGACGCACCATCTACGGTATCGAAGAATACAATCGTCTTTTAGGCCATCAGACCAGCGTCGTCAGCGCCGATTTCAGCCCGGACGGATCCCATATTGTCACCGCCAGCAGTGACGGCACCGTCAAACTTTGGCAGGCCGACGGCACCCTAGAGCATACCTTCACCGGACATCTTGCTGCGGTCCGTGACGTACACTTCAGTCCCGACGGCCAGACGATCGCCTCCGGTTCCGCCGATACCACGGTCAAACTGTGGAGCCTCGACGGGACATTAAAACGGACTTTAACGGGTCATACCGCCAGCGTGTGGACCTTGAGTTTCAGTCCCGACGGTCAACAATTGGCCTCTGCAGGGGAAGACAATACGATTCGGATTTGGGACTGGCGCGGATCGGCAGTGAAAACCTTAAAAGGTCATCAAGCGGGGATTGTCGGAGTCGATTGGAGTCCGGACGGGAAGGCGATCGCCTCCGGTTCCGCAGACAAAACCGTCAAACTGTGGAGCGCCGACGGACGTTTAGAGCAAACCCTCACCGGACATCAATCTTTCGTCTGGGATGTGGCATTCAGTCCCGATAATCGTTGGCTCGCCTCGGTTTCCGACGATCGCACCCTCAAACTATGGACCCGAGACGGACGCTTGCAACAGACCTTTACCGGACATCGCGGTCCCATCTGGGGCGTCCGTTTCAGTCCCGACGGACGGGCGATCGCCTCCACCTCCAGCGACAATACGATTAAACTGTGGCACCTCGACGGCACTACATTTAAAACCCTCGCCGGACATGACGCCGGAGTCTGGTTCGCCGACTTCAGTCCCGACGGTCGCGATCTCGTCTCGGTCAGTAACGACCAAACCGCCAAACTCTGGCATCTGGACAATCCCTTACTCAAACAGGCGATCGGCCACCAAGGCGCCGTTCGCGCCGTCGCCATTTCCCCCGACGGTCGTCACGTCATTTCCGGTTCCGGCGATAATACCATTAAAATTTGGACCAAAGACGCTCGATTAGAGCGAACCCTCAAGGGTCACACCTCCATGGTTTTAGATGTCGCCGTCAGTGGCGACAGTCAAACGATCGTCTCCGGTTCGGTGGACGGAACCGTGAGAATTTGGAATTTAGACGGAACCTTAGAACGCACGATCGCCGATCCTGCCGTCGCCATTCGCACCGTCGATATCAGTCGCGACGGCCAACAGATTTTATCCGCAGGGGGAGATAATACGATCAAAATTTGGAAGCGCGACGGTACCCTGTTAAAAATCCTCAAAGGACACGCGGCCCCCATTTGGGATGTTGTTTTTTCCCCGGACAGGCAACGGATCGCCTCCGCCAGTGAAGATACCACCATCAAACTCTGGGACGACGAGGGTCGCTTGCTCAAAACCCTCCAAGTGCGCGATGTGGGAGTATATCAAGTGGCCTTCAGTCACGACAGCCAACAACTCGCCTCCGGCGCTGCCGACGACGCGATCGACCTGTGGACTCGGGAGGGGGAGTGGCTGCAAACCTTACCCGGCGAAGGCGGCGGCATTTGGGGGATAACGTTCACTCCCGACGATCGCCGCTTGATTGCTGGCAGCGTCCGCAATACGATCGCCATTTGGACTGTGGGGGGAACCTTAATGAAAACCCTGGAAGCCCACAGTGGAGCCGTCCGCAACATCGCCATCAGTCCCGATGGCACCTGGATCGCCTCCGGTAGCGACGACCAAACCGTGATTGTCTGGAATTTAGTTGAAATTCTCAAGTTAGATGAATTGACTTATGCCTGCCACTGGGTGCGCGATTACTTGCACAGCCATGACGAACTAGACCCGGGCGATCGCGCCTTATGTGATAATTTTTAATTTTATACGATTTTCCAAAAATAATGAGGGGTTTAGAACAATGGTATTAGATTTTAGATTTTAGATTCTAGATTTTAGACTCAAAGAATAGAGGATGGGGAAACTACGGCGACGGCTTGGGTTTGAAATCACCAAACTTGGTATCGCTTGACACATAAAATATGAATTAATCAACAAACATTGGACAAAAAGAGAGGAAAACAAGACCGTTGGGCGATCGCACTACAAGTTTCGTGACATTGGGTTGCAGTTACTCTGTAGTTTCTTGTTAAGATTAACGTGACCTTTAAAGAAAAATGAGTTGTTGAAGGGCAAAAGACTTAAATTAATAACAGACGACTCACCGCAAGAAAAGCCCTCGCTCGGGTCTCGACCTCTGCTTTTTTTCCTCTCTATTACTCATGAGCTTATCTTCCTATCAAGTTGGCGGCAGCCTCAGCCTCAGCAATCCGACGTACATCGAACGGAAAGCAGACCGCGAACTCTACGAAGCCTTAAAACAGGGTGACTTTTGTTATGTCCTCAATAGCCGCCAGATGGGGAAATCCTCCCTGTTAGTGCGGACGCGCCACCGCCTGCAAGCGGAAGGATTCCAATGCACGACCTTGGACATGACCCGCATCGGTAGCGAAAATATCGAACCGTTGCAATGGTACAAAGGCATTGTCACCGAACTGTGGCAGGGATTCGGACTGTTCGGTAAGTTTAACGTAAAAAATTGGTGGCGCGATGAAAATGAAATTTCTTTATTGCAACGGTTAAGTAAGTTTATCGAAGAAATTTTACTCGAAAAATTACCCGATCGCCATTTAGTTATTTTGATCGATGAAATCGACAGTATTCTGACGCTTCCCTTTTCCATCGATGACTTTTTTGCACTCATTCGCTTTTGCTATAACCAACGAGCGATCCAACCGGAATATAAGCGAATTACCTTTGCAATTTTTGGCGTCGCCACCCCGTCGGATTTAATTCGCGATCGCCACCGGACGCCCTTTAATATCGGACGGGCGATCGAATTGCGCGGCTTCGACTTATCGGAAGTCGATCCCCTCATCCAGGGCTTTGAAGGTCGGGTTAAGAATCCGAGAGAGTTAATTCAAGAAATCTTAAAATGGACTGGGGGACAACCGTTTTTAACCCAAAAATTGTGTAAATTACTGCTCCAACTGCTCGCCGATCGCCCCAGGAATTTGAACTCGCAAAGCGGGCAGATGAAAATGTTTCCGGGAACCGAATCTTTTTGGGTCGAAGATGCCGTGCGATCGCGCATTATCGACAACTGGCAAGGTCAAGACGAACCCGAACATTTACGCACCATTCGCGATCGCCTCTTGCGAAATCCCAAACGCGCCGGACGCTTACTCGGAATTTATCAGCAAATCTTACAAGGGGGCGAGGTTGTCAGCGATGACAGTTCGGAGCAAATCGAACTATTTCTGAGTGGATTAATTGAAAAAAAAGATAACTTACTCGTTATCAGAAATCGTATTTATCGAGAAGTCTTTTGTCTCGAATGGGTCGCACGCAAATTGCAAGATCTGCGCCCCTATTCTCAAGCTCTCGATGCGTGGGTCGAGTCCGGTCAAACCGACGAATCGCGACTGTTACGCGGACAAGCATTATTTGACGCCCAAACTTGGGCTCAAGGCAAAAGTTTGAGCGATATCGACTATCAGTTTTTAGCCAAAAGTCAGGACCTCGATCGCCGCGAAATGCAGCAAGTTTTGGACTTGGAACGGGGTAAGGCGATCGCCAAAGAAGCCAAATTACAACGGCGATTTCTCCGGGTAGTTACTGCGGCGCTCCTCGTTTCTATCGGGTTGGGACTCTCTACCTTCTGGCAATATCGAACGGCGATCGCCCGTCAAAAACAAGCTAGTATTAGTGAAATTCAAGCGTTAATTTCTTCCTCTCAAGGTTTATTTGCTTCCGAGCAAAGATTAGACGCCTTAGTTCAAGCACTTAAAGCCGATTTCAGGAAAAAACAACTCCACTGGGAAGATCCCAAAGTCCAGCGCCAAATTGATTCTGTTTTGCGACAAGCCGTATATGGCGCGATCGAATACAATCGGTTGAATCACACCAGTCCGGTGATGGACGCGAGCATTTCTCCCGACGGTCAATCGATTACTTCGGTCAATCGGGAAGGTCGCCTCAAACTGTGGAGAATTGACGGGGTTTTATCTAAAATTATCGATAAAACTTTAACCACAAAAACGGCAGTTGTTTTCAGTCCCGACGGTCAAAAAATCGCCGTTGGAAACAGCGAAGGATCGATCCAACTCTGGAGTGCTAACGGAGTGAAATTACGAGAGTTTACCGGACATGAAGCGACGATCGAATCCCTGCGTTTTAGTCCAGATGGCAAATATTTACTATCTGCAAGTCGCGATCGCACGGCGAAACTGTGGACGGTCCGAGGGGAATTAGTTCGCAGTTTTAACGGTCATGACAATGAAGTGTTAATCGCCGTTTTTCATCCCGACGGGCAATCGATCGCTACCGGAAGTCTCGACAGTACGGTGAAACTGTGGAAACGAGATGGAACCTTAGTCAAAACATTTGCACAAATCAACGGTCCGGTGAGTGGAATTGCCTTCAGTCCCGACGGGAAGGCGATCGCGATCGGTACCTGGAACGATAAGATTTTTGTCTATGAAGAAAACGCCACCCAAGCGACTGAATTACTCGGACATACCAATTCAATTCTAACGGTCACCTTCAGTCCCGACGGCGAAACGATCGCCTCCGGTGGAGATGACAACACCGTGCGTTTGTGGAGTCGCGAAGGGGTGTTAATCGATACCTTTGAAGGACATACTGCCCCCGTGGTCAAGGTCGAGTTTACCCCCGACGGCCAACAATTACTCTCCGGCAGTCAAGATGGAACGATCCGATTTTGGCGCTTCACTCACCCGTTACTTACCGTCTTGAATAAGCATTCTAAGCTTCTCCTCGGAGTCGGTTTCAATGTCGCGACGGGAGAGATCGTGACCGGGAGTCTGGATAACTATCTGTACTTTTGGAATCGGGAAGGGAAGTTATTACGAAAAACCAACGATCCACCTGGGGGATGGATGAGACTCCATCCTAAAACTGGGGATATTATGAATGTCAATTTTATCGAAAGCAAGATTAACTTGAGAAAAGCGGACGGTACCCCGATCTCTACCTTGGTCGGACACGAAGATTATATTTGGGGGATTGTTTTCTCTCCCAATGACGATCGCCTCGGTTCTTTTGAAAATCTCAACCGTCGTATTATTTTGTGGAAGCGTGACGGTAGTATAGTTAAAAAGTGGATTGCCCATGACGATGTGATTGGCGGGATCGATTTGAGTTCCGACCGTCGTCTCGCCTCTGGCGACTGGGGAGGCGTGGTCAAAATTTGGAATCGGGATGGGGAGTTATTGCAAAGTTTCCAGGCCCATTCCGATCGGATTATCCGGGTGACGTTTAGTCCGAATGGGGAAACTCTAGCCACGGCGTCCGCCGACGGAACGGTTAAATTATGGGACGTTCGGGGGAAAGTCGAACCCTCCCGACATTTATTGAACACTTTAAAAGGTCACGTGTCTTGGGTGTACGACGTTCAGTTTAGTCCGGACGGTCAAAGGATCGCTACGGCGGGACGCGATCGCACGGTCAAAGTGTGGAATCGATCGGGAGAATTATTGGTTAGCCTCAGTCGCCATAGGAAATTGGTCTGGTTTGTGAACTTCAGTCCCGATGGGAAATTCGTGATTTCCGGAAGTCGCGATCGCCAGGCGATTGTTTGGAATGTGGACGAGGCGATCGATCGCGATCGCGTCCGATCTGCGGGTTGCGACTGGATCGGCGATTATTTAAAAACTAATCGGGACATCGAGGAAAGCGATCGGGGTTTGTGCGATCGGTGAGAACGGGGGGCGATTTTCCTGGGGAGACGCTTCGCGAACGCCGCGACCCCCTTGGAAACCCCAATCCGGCAATTAACCCTTGACAAGTCGGGAACTTTTTGCTAGGTTCAACAATCATAGCCATCATTAATTCTCGAAATTTAACCTTAATTCGATGCACGAACGCGCCGCCTATTTTTATTTTTGGTTTAGCCAGGTTCACCGGGAGTGAATCGAGTTTCGCTTGCTCGTTACCCGGTGAACCGCAGACCAAAGGCTGCGGTTCTTTTGTTTTTAAGGTTCTATTCACGTTCTCGGCGATCGACATGACACGGATTGGCAACTCCTTTTTTAGCTTTTACTTTTTTTGGCTCAGAAGCGGTTCTGGGTAGGTAATTGCTGCGTCAATCGATCGCCTCCACCCGGAACTGCTTCAACGGTTCCGGGTTTTTTGTCGTCTACGTTCACTCCAGATCTTGAGGAAAACCCCATGTTAAACGCCAAACTCGCCACTCAAACCCACAATCCCTCGGTCATCCGCATCGGTGAAAGCGTCACCGTCGGCGGTGAAGACCTGCTCGTTATCGGCGGGCCTTGTACCGTCGAAAGTCTGGCGCAAATGGAGCAGGTCGCCCGCCATCTGTCCCCGAGTCCGGTGCAAATGTTGCGCGGTGGCGCCTTCAAACCCCGCACCTCCCCGTATTCCTTCCAAGGATTGGGAGATGCGGGGTTAACGATTTTGTCCGAGGTCAGCCAACGCTACAACATGCCTGTAGTGACCGAAGTGATGGCAGTGAGCCAAATTGAGGCGATCGCCGATCGCGCCGACATGCTGCAAGTCGGTAGCCGCAACATGCAAAACTTCGACCTCCTCAAGGCCCTCGGCGAAGTCAACAAACCCGTTTTACTCAAACGCGGACTCGCCGCCACCCTGGAAGAATTCGTCTTCGCCGCCGAATATATCCTCAGTTCCGGAAATCCGAACGTGGTCCTGTGCGAACGGGGGATCCGCAGTTTCGACCCCTACACCCGCAACGTCCTCGACCTCGGCGCCGTGGTCGCCCTCAAACAAATCACCCATCTCCCGGTCATCGTCGATCCGTCTCACGCCAGTGGGAAACGGGAACTGGTGGCGGGTTTGGCGCGAGGGGCGATCGCCGCCGGGGCCGACGGTTTGATCGTCGAATGTCACCCGGAACCGGAAAAATCCGTGTCCGATGCGAGACAAGCTCTTTCCCTAGAAGCAATGGTCGCCCTGGCGGAAAGCCTACGCCCGATCGCCGCCGCCGTCGGTCGCCGCCTCCCGGAAGCGATTCCCGCCGAGGTGGCGATCGCCGCCTAAACCCCCCAATCCAAACAAGTCCCCCTTTCCAAGGGGGATTTAGGGGTATCTCCCTCTCGAACTAATTACAACGGAAACACCAGGGAACGCGATCGCCCGTCATCCTCGAAACTTTGCCGTCCGATTCCGACGACCTCGACGACCGCTTCCCGCGATGGCGGCGTCCAATGGCCCTGACGTTCGCCAATCTCGACGACAATCTCGCGATCGCCCTGGCGGACTCGATAAGTTGTGGTCGCCCAATCCCCCTCGCGATACCCAAAACTCTCGCCGTCATCTTCATAATGAATAAATGTCGTCGGTAAACCACTCTCTCCCGGGGGCCAAACGTTCACCGTGAGGCGATCGCCCGCCCCCTCGCCGACAAACTGCCCGACCTGCGCTAAGGGAATCACCGCCCCCGCCCTCACGTATAACGGCATCCGTTCCAACGGCGCCTCGGCTAAAATCTGCGTCGGGCCGCGATAATGCTGTCCGGTCCACCAGTCGTACCAGACCCCAGCCGGGAGATAGACCGCCTGAGTGGAGACCCCCGGACGACAAACCGGGGCCGCCATCAGCCACGGACCGACCATCACGCGATCGGCGATCGTGTAAGTTTGCTCGTCATCGGGAAACTCGTACAGTAACGGACGTAAAATCGGCGTTCCGGCGGTGGTCGCTTCCCAAAATAACGTATAGAAATAAGGCAGCAACCGATAGCGCAGTTCGATAAATTCGCGACAGATCTGCTCGACGCGATCGCCGAAACACCACGGTTCGTGCGATCGCGTCCCCAACGCCGAATGACCGCGCATCAACGGATAGAGCATCCCCACTTGCATCCATCGGGCGAATAGTTCCGGCGTGGCGTTGCCGAAAAAACCGCCGATGTCGCAGCCGACAAACGGCACCCCGGATAAGCCCATATTGCACAACATCGGTAGGGACATTTCTAAATATTCCCAGCGCGATTGATTGTCTCCCATCCACACCGCCGACCAGCGCCCGATTCCCGCATATCCCGATCGCGTCAGCACGAACGATCGCGCTTCGGGACGGTGACGTTCCATCGCCTCGGAGGAACTGCGCGCCATCAAGTGACCGTAAAGGTTGTGAACTTCCGCGTGAGTCGCCCCTTCTTCCGGCGGACCTTGGGGCGCATCTTCGGGAAACCAGATTTTCGTCCCCGGGTCGCCAAACGGGCGATCGGCGATCGCGGGTTCGTTCATGTCGTTCCAAATTCCCGCAATTCCAATCTCTGTTAGCGGTTGGTGCAAGTCTCCCCACCACTGGCGCACCTCCGGACGCACGAAGTCCGGGAATACGGCTTTATCGGGCCAAACGTAGCCGTGAAAGAGCTTTCCGGAGCGATCGCGCACCAAGTAATCCGAGGCGATCGCGCCATCGAAGACCTCGTAATCGGCGTCGGGTTCGTATTTAATCCCCGGATCGACGATCGTCACCGTTTTAAAGCCCTCGGCCCTTAAATCTGCCACCAAGGCGGCGGGGTCGCTAAAGCGATGGGGATGCCAGGTAAACACCCGATAACCGCGCATGTAGTCGATATCCAGATGGATGACATCGCACGGAATCCGGCGATCGCGGAATTCCCGGGCGATCGCGCGCACTTCGTCTTGAGACTCGTAACTCCAACGGGACTGATGATAGCCGATCGCCCATTTTGGCGGTAACGGCGGGCGTCCGGTCAACTGAGTATACGTCGCCACCACCGCCGACGGTTGCGAACCGTAAATAATGTAGTAGTCCAACTCGCCGCCGTCGGTTTCCATCCGCCAGCAGTTCGGATCTGCCTCGCCGAGGTCGAAGCGACTCCAGTAAGTGGAATTGAGAAAAATTCCGTAAGTTAACCCCGGACGCAACACCATCAGGAACGGGATCGCCTGATACATTTCGTCTGTGAGTAAGTCGTAATCGAGGGAATCGACGGTCCAATTCGTCGCTACCGTACCGCGTTTTTCTAACAGTCCGGTCCGTTGTCCCAATCCGTAAAAGCACTCTTGCGCTTCGATCGCCTTCACCGCCGCCACCCGGCGATCGCGCCAATGCATCCCCGGGGCGAGGTCTCGGGCGAATTCGCGCCCTTGAGGATCGATACAGGCGAGCAAACCGCTCTCACGCCGTACCCGCACCTCCATGCACTCGGTGGCGATCGCGATCTCTTCGGGGGTTTCGCTCAGCTCGAACCCCGTCGGCGTCCAGCTTTCATCTTCTGCGGCGATCGCCCACGACCGTCGCGGTTTCCACTGTCCGTCCGGACTGAGGCGTACCCGAACTAAGTTCGGGGCCAGGACGCCGACCCGGATTTTGGCCTCCCCGCAGTCAAAATCGACGTGACGCCCGTGGGTATGGAGCGATCGCACCCCACCGAGGACGGAAACCGGGCGATCGTTGCGGGGTAATTGTCGGAAGTTTTCTAACATGACGGATTGGGCAGAGGTTAACGGGCATTTGCTCATTATCTCACCTTCGCTGCTGCCAACAATACGCATTTCGATAGAGGCTCGATCCCTTCCATCGGTAGAGGCGATCGCCAGAACACTCCCTTACACTAAACTCAGGCTGTTCCCAATCCGAACAGTCTTTTAAATGCTTGTTAATTGTTCGTTTATTTAAGCGAATTTATCACATCTTATTCTGTGGAGGAACTCAATTTTATGCGCTCTTTTATTCTCGATCTCCAGAAGCAACTCAACACCCCCGTTCGTCTGCGCTTGGGGGCGATCGCTCTCGCCACTACTACCCTATTTCTCGGCGCTTGCAATCGCAGCGAACCGACGAACGTTTCCACTCAAGGTAGGGAACCGACAACGTCCGAACAGGTTGCCCAAAATACCGAACAGTTAGTCGGCGAAACGGTCACCGTTCGCGGTGCATTCGAGCAGCAAATCGATCGCATTTCTTTCTTAATCGACGAAGGAATGACCGCCGGAGGCGAGCCGATTCTGGTGATGAATATTTCCGGTCAACCGTTCTCGCTACCCCCCGAGGCAGAGGATCTCGACGTTCGCGTAACGGGTGAAATTCGCAATTTCAAGCGCATGGATTTTGAAAATGAATTCGGCTTGGATCTGCTTCCCGGAACTTACGACACTTACGAAGCGAAACCCACCATTCTCGCCAATTCGATCGAGTTAATTGCGCAACCGGGGGACGTTTCCGAAAATCCCGCAAGCTTCTACAATCAACCCCTCAATATTGAAGGGGAAGTCGAACAGATTTTGAGTCCCAATACGTTTACTTTAGACGAGGAAGAATTAGCCGGAGCCAGCGATCTGCTCGTGGTCAGCGTCCTTCCCGATCGACCCTATACCGAAGACCAGCAAGTGATGGTTAAAGGGGAATTGCGTAATTTCATCGTCAGCGAATTAGAGCAAGAATACGATTTAACTTGGGATTTACAGGTCAAAGAGCAGTTAGAAGCGGAATATTCTAATAAACCCGTGTTTATCGCCACGGAAGTGATGCCCGCAGTCCAATAAATTTCCCCTAGATTTTGAGTGAATCTGGGAGGGGCGATCGCGCGTTCGCAAAGCGACGCCTCCGGCGTATCGCCCCTCCCAGATCGCGCAAAGTTCGTCACGCCACTTTGTTTGAAATAGCTTCTACAATACTCCCCAAAATACTCCCCAAAATACTCAATTAGAAAGAGGCGCAAACGGTTCTAAAGGGGGAGGCGATCGCCCCGCCGCGATCGTTATGCTAAAGGTAGCACAGAAAAAATAACGAATAGCAATAAGATCTAGCCGATAACACACAACTAACACAAAATCATTGGGAGAAGACTGCATGACTTTTACAACAGCTCAGAACACGACCTTAACTCGCTCGATCTGGCGCGGTGGGGCGATTTCCCTCGTCCTGACGGGATTGCTGCTGCCCTTCGCCGCCCCCCTGCAGGCGGGCGAACTCAAGCGCTCCGATCGCAGTACCATCGAGAACATCGAAGAACGCAGCGATCGCTACCTCGGTCAAGAAGTCACCGTGCGCGGCGAAGCGGCTAACCTCGTCGAACCGAATACATTTAAGCTCACTTCAGATAACTTTTTAGACGGCGAAGAAATCCTCGTCATCAACAACTCGGGGGAACCCTTCGTCCTCCCCTTCGACGATGGCGTCGCCGTTCAGGTGACCGGAGAAGTCCGCGAATTAGAAGTCGCCCAACTCGAAAGAGATTTCGATATCGAGTTTTGGGAATCGGATTTATACCTAGAATATCAGCAACAACCCGCGATCGTCGCGGACTCCCTCGCCTTAGCTCCCGACCCGGGCGACATCGAAGACTATCCCAATCGCTTCTACAATATGAATTTAGCCGTGGAAGGGGAAGTCGAAGAAATTCTCGCTCCCGGCGTCTTCAAACTCGAAGAACACAACTTCCTCGATCTCGGGGGCAGCGATTTGCTCGTCATCAACCCGACCATGGGAGATTTCGTCAGAAATGGTGAAGATCTCGTCGTCACGGGGCAACTGCGTTCCTTCGATCTCTACGAACTCCAACGCGATTACAATCTCGATTGGGATTTAGGAGTCCAACAGCAAATCGAAGCTGAATTTACCAACAAACCCGTGTTAATCGTCGATGAAATCTACTCCACCGAGTAACTCGACCGACTAAATGGAGCCACTATCGAGCGAAACAGTAGGGTGGGCGAGAGATCGCCCACCCTAACGTCCATCCTCAAGAGATCTCGGCGACACTAATTATTCGTTATCTTCGTATTCTTCGTATTCCTCATACTCCCCATCTTCCCCGTCGTTGTTCGATTTACCGACAGAATTCGCGGACACGACCACGCCGAGTTCGAGCTGTTCGCGCACTTTCTGTTCGACTTCGAGGGCCATTTCGGGATTTTCTTCTAAATAGGTGGTCGCATTATCCCGCCCTTGACCGATATTCTCGCCGTTGTAGTTATACCAAGCGCCTTTACGATTGACGACTTTGGTTTCTTCGGCGAGGTCGAGCAAGCAACCGAGGCGGGAAATGCCTTTACCGAAGAGAATGTCGAATTCGGCAATCCGGAATGGCGGGGCGACTTTATTTTTAGCGACTTTAACTTTGGCGCGAATCCCGTATTCTTCCGATCCTTTCTTCAGAGTTTGAATGCGGCGGATGTCGAGACGGACGGAAGCGTAGAATTTGAGGGCGTTCCCCCCGGTGGTGGTTTCCGGGTTGCCATAACCGCCGATTTTTTGGCGCAATTGGTTGAGGAAAATGACGGTACAGCCGGATTTACCGATATTTCCGGTAATTTTACGCAAGGCGTGGCTCATCAAGCGCGCTTGCAAGCCGATGGAGGCATCTCCCATCTGTCCTTCGATTTCGGCGCGAGGGACTAGGGCGGCTACGGAGTCGATCACGACGATATCGACGGCGGCGGACCGCACTAGTTGGTCGGCAATTTCGAGGGCCATTTCCCCGGTGTCGGGTTGGGAAACGAGCAGGTTGGCGATATCGACGCCGACTTGGGACGCATAGGTCGGATCGAGGGCGTGTTCCGCGTCTACGAAGGCGGCGACGCCTCCCATTTTCTGGACTTCGGCGATCGCGTGGAGGGCGACGGTGGTTTTACCCGCACTCTCCGGTCCGTAGACTTCGATCACCCGTCCTTTGGGTAAGCCGCCGCCCAAGGCTAAATCTAAGGTCAGGGCGCCACTGGCGATGGTTTCGACTTTCATCCGGGTGGCGTCCCCGAGGCGCATGATCGAGCCTTTGCCAAAGCTGCGCTCGATCTGCGTCAGCACCATTTTGAGGGCTTTCTCTTTTTCGGGGTTAAGGGTAGTTTCTATAGCCATTCGTGTAAATTGGGAATCGTAGGTGTGTTGAATTTCTATTCTAGTTTAGAGCCCGGTCATTGTGGATTTTGGATTTTAGATTTTGAAGTTGAGCGGGGATTGTAGAGCGGAAGCGGGGGAAGTTAAGGACATCATAGGGGAGTTCGAGCGGGGATGGGACGGGCAATCCTAAAGTCCGCATAAATTTTTTTTGAGCGATCGCCCCGGTCGGGAGGATGCGCGATCGCCGCAGTCGGAAACAGGTTTTACAATGCACGTACAGGCTAAATCACAAGATAAACGACAGAATTGATGAGCGATCGCCCGGTTTCAGAACAAGCGGTCTCGGTGGCGGGACTGACCCAATACATCCAATCTCTCTTGGAACTCGACCCGCAATTGCGACAAATTTGGGTGGTCGGCGAAGTCTCTAGCGCCAACAACCACCGCAGTGGTTTATTTTTTACCTTGCAAGACCCGGAAGGAACCGCATCGATCCGGTGCGTGGTCTGGAATTCCCATCGCAACAGGTTGGTGCAAGTTCCCCTCAAGGGGGAGCAGGTGATGGTGTTGGGGTCGGTGGGTCTGTACCCGAAGCGCGGCGAGTACCAACTGAAGGTGTGGCAGGTGTTTCCCGGTGGGGAAGGCTTGCAGGCGTTGCGCTATCGCCAGTTACGATCGCGCCTGGAAGCCGAGGGCTTGTTCGATCCTCTTCGCAAGCGTCCCCTACCCGCGCACCCGCAGACCCTGGCGGTGGTGACGTCGCCCCAAGCGGCGGCGTGGGGGGATTTGCAGGCGAGTTTGAGCGATCGCTATCCGGGTTTACAGGTGCTGCTGTCTCCGGCGACGGTACAAGGAGAGCGTGCGCCGGAGGAGATCGTGCGGGCGATCGCCCGGGTGGAAGCGGACGGACGGGCTGAAGTGCTGATCGTGACGCGCGGTGGCGGGGCGTCGGAAGATTTGGCCTGTTTCAATGACGAACGGGTGGTGCGCGCGATCGCCGCTTGTTCGATCCCGACGATTTCGGGAATCGGACACCAACGGGACGAAACTCTATCCGACGAGGTGGCGGACGCCTGCGCCCATACGCCGACGGCGATCGCCAAGTTAGCGGTTCCGGAGTGGAGGCAATTATACAAGGAACACCGCGATCGCCTGGGGCGCTTGTCCGAAACCGCGCGCCGCCAGTTGGATCGGGAGGGCGATCGCCTCGATCGCGCGCGATCGCGCCTGCAGCGTCTGCCCCTCGATCGCCAGCTTCACTTGCAGCAACGGGATCTCGCCCGCCAGCAACAACGGCTGCTCGCCGCTACCCGCCGTCAGCTCGATCGCCGCGAGCAACACTGTGCGAGTCTGCGCGATCGCCTCGCCAGTCTCGACCCCCATCGCGTTTTACAGCGCGGTTACGCACTGGTTCGCACTCCGGGGGGGGCGATCGTGCGATCGCCTGCCGATTTATGTCCCGGCGAAGAAGTCGTCGTCGAATTCGATCGCGGTCGGATGACGGTTAAAATTATGGACCTGCTCGACGAGTGAGCCTTACGTCTGCGCCTCGCTCGCCTGTCGGTGAACCTCGCGCGCCAAAGCCATATCGAAATAGGTGGAGTTTCCGACTTCTCCCGCCAGTACGGTAAAGGGGTTGTCCGGTTCGCCGAGGTGGTCGATCGTCAGTGCTGCCTTGGGGAACGGGTAACGGGCGGTATAGTTATTCACTGTAATTACAGTATTCAAGCCCGCCCCGGTGGCGGCGGTCAAGCCTTGGGGCGAATCTTCGATCGCCAAACAGCTTTCCGGCGCTAAGTCCATCTGTTCCAAGACGTAATCGTAGATATCCGGGGCGGGTTTTTTGCGCTCGACGATATCTCCGGCGGCGATCGCTTCAAACCATTGGGGACTGTCCGGGGCGATCGCGTGTTCGATCAAGGCGATCGCGTTTTCCGGGGCCGAGGTGGTGGCGATCGCCAGTCGGATCCCTTGCTGTTTGGCTTCTTCGAGCAGGCGCCGCACTCCCGGACGTAAGGGAATTTGGCCGCTCGCACTCAGGGCGCGAAAATGTTCGGTTTTGATCGCGTGCAGTTCGGCAATCCAGCGATCGCGATCCTCGGGTTCCCTAAACGGCGGCTGGTATTCTTGCAGGTAAAAAGCAATTCGCTCTTTCCCCCCGGCAACTTCTAGCAGTTCGCCGTACAACTCGACGGTCCAATGCCACTCCAATCCGGCATCGGCAAAGGCGCGATTGAAGGCAACTCGATGACCGTCCCGTTCGGTTTCGGCGATCGTCCCGTCTACGTCAAAAATTAACGCCTTGAGTTCGCTCATCCTTAGTCTCCCTTGCGCGATCGAATCGAACCGACGGTCAACGAGCTTTCCACGACCTTCGGTTTTTCAATGGAGAGCGGGCAATGCCTCCCTATTCCTTTTATCAGATTTTAGAGTTCTGTGGCTCACGATCGCGCGATCGCGACCCCTCGCAGAGGAGCTTAAAGAAGGGAATTCGTCGCGCCGATCCCGTCGAACTCCCCCCGACAATGGCTTTCAGGAAACGATTCCCTCAATTACAAGCCAGACGAGTGCAATGGATCGTATCGGATAAAATTGCCCCCGCCATGCCTCCGGTATGAATTTCTAACTGGGCGTGCGGCAGTGCCTCGAACATCAACCGTTGACCGGGAAAGACGACCCGCTCGAAGTAGCGATCGGGGATATTCGAGATCCGGGCGATTTGAATTTTGCTCGTCGTGTTGACGTAGCAGCAAAGAATTTCTTTGGACGAATCGGTTTCCGGTAGGGGAGTTTCTAACTGTGCCATCATCATTTTGCCTCTCAACTTTGCCTCTCAAGTGCGATCGCGCGGCAGCCCACTGCCACCAAATGTCTCTTTAAAAGATTAACATTTTGTTACTGTTTTGATAAATACCTTAATATTGTGTTAACATTTGAAATTCTTTTGCTAAATCTTTATCGGACTGGGGGGATGGAAGGAACCGCGATCGCCGGAGCCTGACGCTATTGACGGCAGTAATTTGAATTAGTTTCTCCCCCTCGCCATCGATCGCCACAAATGCGATCGTCCGATCTCGGATCGAGAGATTTTCAAATTCGTAACCAATTCGAGTTAGCGCGAACTTTCCCGAATATTCTCTGGGGGATCTGCGATCGTCCTTACTTAGCTATGCTAACGCAGTCGGCGGGGATTGGGTTGCGATCCCCATGCAGTTTTTGTATGGATTTCGATCGCAAACCGATCGCCGCGATCTCGGTTTGGGCGATCGTCATGTCGCCCAATTGGAGAACGGATCGAGCGCCGTTGAGAGAAAAAAAATGCCTCTTCCGACTGGGAACATCCCGATTTTTCCCTTCATAAATGCAAGGAATTTGGGGGATTTTACCCAGAGCCATTCGTGCCGGAGGCTCCCCGAATTCAATCTTTATCAAAATTGGCATTTTTCTGGGGCGCCCGTTAACCGCTTCAGGGGTCTAAAATTGACCCCCAAGCGGCCATTTTGAGAGCGACAATCGGGAGAACAGCGATCGCCTAAGATGGCGGCGAACCCGACGGATCGAGTGGGCTTCCTTCCGCATCGAAACAATAGATCGTCTGTGCTTCGAGGCGATCGCACACCGACGACGGCATCTGAGAGAGCGAAAAGGTCTGACGCTTGAGTTGGACCCCGAGATTTCTAAGGGGATCCACCCCCGGCGACACCAAAAATTCCAACCGTTCCATATCGAACCACATCGCCATGCGATCGAGAATCTGGGCGATCGCCTTCAAATACGGATGTCCCGGTTGCCTAAACCAATCCGGCGTCGCCAAATTCGCTTGGTCGAGCCCCAAGTGAAACGTCAATTGCGGTTTGCCAAACAACGCCACGGTCACGGGTCGTTTTTCCTCTTGCAACACCAGATGTTCCGCTTCTGCTAATTGGCGAATTTTCTCCAAATGGTCGTACCAGCGTTGCACCCGCACGTCATTGGTTGAGGGTTCGTCCGCCGGATGTCGTAACTGTTCCTCCCGCCAGTGCAGCGCCACGGTCAGCAAATAGGTTTGTAGCAACATGTGACCGAGTTTTTCCGCCTTCGTCGCCAGATAGGTGCAGTTATACGGATTGGCTTCGATCAACAACGGCACGCGATCGACCATCTCCAAACCGTACCCCTTGAGTCCGGCAATTTTGCGCGGGTTATTGGTAATCAGGCGAATTTTACTCACGCCCAAATCGTTGAGAATTTGAGCGCCGACGCCGTAATTGCGTAAATCTGCCGGAAAACCGAGCCGTTCGTTCGCTTCCACCGTATCCAAGCCCATATCTTGCAGGGAATAGGCTTTGAGTTTATTAATCAGCCCGATGCCCCGTCCTTCTTGGCGCAAGTAGACGACCACCCCTTCCCCGGCATTTTCAATCATTTTGAGCGCCGCTTGCAGTTGCATCCGACAGTCGCAACGCAGGGAACCGAGAGCATCTCCGGTCAGACATTCGGAGTGAACCCGAACCATGATCGGTTTATCTTTAAAATTGGCCGGATCGCCTTTGACAATGGCCACGTGTTCGGAATCGTCGAGGCTGTTGTGATAGGCGTAAATCGAGAACTGGCCGAATTCCGTGGGTAAACTGGCAATCGTCTCGCGCCGGATAAAACGCTCGTGTTGGAGGCGGTAGGCGATTAAATCGGCAATGCTGATAATTTTGAGTTGATGGGTGTGGGCGTACTCGATCAGTTCGGGTAAGCGCGCCATCGACCCGTCCGGGTTTTGGATTTCGCAAATGACCCCCGCCGAGTAAAGTCCGCTCATGCGGGCGAGATCGACTGCTGCTTCCGTATGTCCGGCGCGTTTGAGTACGCCCCCTTCGCGGTAACGCAGGGGGAAGATATGACCGGGACGGCGTAAATCTTTCGGTTGGGTGGCGGGGTTGATGGTCGCTTGGATCGTGCGCGATCGATCTTCGGCGGAGATTCCGGTGGTGACGCCGAGATGGGGGGCGGCGTCGATGCTGACGGTGAAGGCGGTTTGATTGCGATCGGTGTTGTTGGTGACCATTAAGGGGAGGTCGAGTTGGTCGAGGCGATCGCCTTTCATGGCCAAACAAATCAATCCCCGTCCGTGAACGGCCATAAAATTGATGATTTCCGGGGTCGCAAATTGGGCCGCACAAATCAAGTCGCCTTCGTTTTCGCGATTTTCGTCATCGACGACCACCACCATCCGTCCGGCAGCGATTTCGCTCAAGGCAGATTCGATCGAGTCAAACTCGAAATGTTCTGTTTTTGAGGCGTTATCCGAGTGTTGCACGGCGAAATTCCAGCAGGTAGACTTAAGGTTTTCTTATCTCTCTTATTAACAATTGTAGCCGTTTTAGCCGTCGCGAGGCGATCGCGCCCCGGTCGGTCGTTCGGATTTTACTCCGGCGCTACATGCAAAAAAGCCCGCACGGGCGGGCTTTGACAATTGTTGAGTTGCTGATGGAGAAGCCCGCCCGATCTCAGAGGTCTGGTGCGTTCCGACTCCTGAATGCTGAATCTTCGCGGGCAGGTTGGGCTACTCTTCGCCGTAAGATTCCAGAAGTGCCGCCGTGGTCGGATCCAATTCGGCGCCTGCTTCTTCTTCCTCTTCCGCTTTACCCATGCCTCGGGGTACCAGGATGTTCGCCAGGGTGCGTTCGGGTTCGATCTGAGCGACGACCCCTTCGGGAAGGACTAATTCGCCCACGTGCAGGGATCCGCCGAGTTCGAGACCGGACACGTCTACGTCGATCGCCTCGGGAATGTTATCGGGGGCGCATTGAATCGGTAATTCGTTAATCACGCATTCCAAGACCCCGCCTTCTTTGGCTCCGGCAGGTTCGCCGATGTAGTTAACGGGAACGACCAGGTCGATCGTCGCTTGCGCGGCCACCGCAAAAAAGCTGATGTGATAGATGCTATTTTTCCAAGGGTGGGTTTGGACTTCCCGCAGGATGGTTTTCCCTTTCCAAGATAGATCGGGGATGCTCAGGTCGATGAGCGTGTTGTTGACCGCCGCTTCTTTGAGCAGGTTTTGAGCGGTTTTAGCATCGATGGTCAGGGAAATTGATTCGGCGCCGTTGTGACCGTAGAGGTTCGCGGGAATCAAGTTATTGCGGCGAAGGGCTTTCGGTTTCGTTCCTTCTTCGCGCTTGTTACATTCGACGGTGACTAACATGGTGGTAGCTTGGCTTGAGAGTGTTCAAAGGTGGGTGGGGCGATCGCCAGACCCGGCGGGACTTACGGGTTGGAATCCACTGGCGTTCCGTTGGCGTCCAACAGCGCCCGCTTCGGTCCGTGAATCGGGTCTTCGACGATAATCGTCTGGTCGCGACTGGCGCCGAGGGAAACGATCGCGATCGGCACTTCCATCAACTCCGCCAAAAACTTGAGGTAAGCGAGCGCCTCTTTTGGCAAGTCGTCGAGGGAGCGGCAGTCGGCAGTAGACTGCTTCCAACCGGGCAGAGTTTCGTAAATCGGCTTGCACCGGGCAAACTGACGGGCGCTATTCGGGAAGTTCTCGCATCGCTGTCCGTCAATTTCGTAAGCGACGCACACTTTAATTTCGTCGAGTTCGTCGAGAACGTCGAGTTTGGTGATCGCCAGACAGTCCATCCCGTTAATGCGAACCGCATAGCGTCCGATGGTGGCGTCGAACCAACCGCAACGGCGCTTGCGTCCGGTAGTGGTGCCGAATTCGGCGCCGCGATCGCACAAGACATCGCCGATTCCGTCGGTCATCTCCGTGGGAAACGGACCTTCTCCCACGCGAGTGGTGTAGGCTTTGGCGACGCCGATGACGCGATCTATCATCGTAGGCCCAACCCCGGCCCCAACACAAGCCCCACCCGCGACCGGATTGGACGAGGTAACGTAGGGATAGGTGCCGTGATCTAGGTCGAGTAAAGTTCCTTGAGCGCCCTCGAATAAGATATTACGCCGTTGTTGGATAGCGTCGTAGATTTTGAGAGAGGCATCGACCACGTGGGGGCGCAGGCGATCGGCATATTGTAAATACTGCTCGATCACTTCTACCGGATCCAACGGCGGCAATTCGTACAGCTTTTCGAGAATCGCGTTTTTGTACTCTATACTCCAGGTGAGGCGATCGCGCAAGCCGTCGGGATCCATTAAATCCAGAACCCGGATTCCCGTCCGTTCCGACTTGTCCGCGTAGGTCGGGCCGATTCCCCGTCCCGTCGTGCCAATTTTCTGATTGCCGCGTTTCTCTTCCGATGCCACATCGATGAGGCGGTGATAGGGCATCGTCACGTGAGCGGTTTGAGAAATCATCAGGTTCGCTGTCGAAACCTGAAGCTGTTCGAGTTGATCGAGTTCTTCAATTAACACTTTCGGATCGATGACCGTTCCCGAACCGATAATGCACTCCGTACTCGGATAAAGGATGCCAGAGGGAATCAGGTGCAACTTGAAGGTCCGATCGTTGACCACGACCGTGTGTCCGGCGTTGACCCCTCCCTGGTAACGAACGACAACATCGGCAGACTTACTGAGCAGGTCAGTAATTTTGCCTTTTCCTTCATCGCCCCACTGGGCGCCAATCACTACGACGTTAGCCAAGGGTCTTTCACGCTAAAGTTCACACAATCTACGATTATCGTCATAGCGCGTCCCCCCTGTCAAATTAATTTTTGTTAAAATCTAGCCAATTTCGCTCCCTCCCCCTCGTCCGCCGCCCATCCAGTTCTGATTCGATGCTGTTGTCCCGTTCGAGTCTGCGCTAGCGGGAACCCGATCTCAAATGGAGATCCCGTCGAACATTTTTCATTTTGAGAACACCTAGGAGAAACTGTCGTGGCTTTATATGCAGAACTACACCGCCATCTCGGCGGTTCCGTCGTTCCCCGGATTTTGTGGCGCTACTTCCAACGGCACGATGCCCACCTGGCCGATCGCTTCCCAGAATATCCATCATTCGAGCAATTTTACACCCGAGCGCGCAACACCCTCGACGAATATTTAGAACTGCATACCTTGGTTGAAGGAGTGCAAACGGCGCAGACCTTACCTTATTTCATTTATCGATTGATTCGCGGGGCTTACATCTTCGAGAATTTGGCCTATTTGGAATTGCGCTACACGCCGTATTTGCGCACGCCGGAAGGGTTGAGTCAGACCGAACGGATCGACAAAATGGCGGAAATCGTCGAAATTGTCGGCAAAGCCTCCCAGGTGACCGAATATCCGATCGTCACCAGTCAGATTTTGTGTATGCACGCCCGATTACCCAAAGAAGTGAACCGGGCGATCGTCGATTTGGCTCGGCAACAGGGTCAGTATGTATGTGCGATCGATTTGGCTGGGGGAGATAATCATTACGGCGATCGCCTCGACGAATTGATCGAATTATACGAATACGCGCGATCGCACGGCATCCACACCACCGGACATGTTTATGAAACTCCCGACGGCTGCCATCCCGACTTACTCCCTTACCTCGAACGCATCGGTCACGGCATCCAAATCCCCCTCAAACACCCCGAACTGTTGCCAGACCTGGCGCGGCGCGGTCAATGCTTGGAAATCTGCCCCACCACCTATTTAAAAACCGGAACCTTAGACGACCTACAGCAGTTAAAAGTAGTTTTCGATCGCTGCTTCGAGGCGGGAGTGGCGATCGCTATTTGTACCGACAACGCCGGACTGCACAACGTGCGCCTGCCCTTCGAGTACGAGAACTTACTCACGTACAATATTATCGACTTCCGCCAGATGCAAGCCTGCCAAGCCGCCGCCTTCCGCCACGCCTTCGCCTGGCCCCACACCCAACCCCCCGGCGAAATGCTCTCCGGCTTGCTCAAAGAGCCAATTTCCAGCCTCTAAAATCAAATAATAATTACGGACAAGGAGCTTTATTGAGCTTACGATCTAGGGTGATATAATGGGGGTGAAAATACAAATCTCTAGCCCGATCGATACAGAAACACCGATATTCATATCCTCTTTTAATGGCCTCTGCTTTTGATGCAGTTGCATACAACTTTTGTCGGTGTACCATTTTTTGGCCACAAAAAGGACAGGGTTTACCTTTAAATTTTGCCCTGTATTGATTAGGAGTAATGGCACCAAATTAGCTCTTTTCCTAACAGCATTTTTTTGCGTGCGTCTCCTATTTTAGAGAGCGCATTGATTAATCATTTACCAGCAGAAATAATCTTGGAATTATGAGGATTTAGGAAGGATTTTAATTTTTCTTTGGCTTGTTCGAGTTCTGCCGTGACTTTTCTAGTTTGCTGGTTAGCTTTTTTGTTATTTCAACGAAGAAAGGCGTGAGACACCGTGTCCCCTCAACCCGGTTGGGTGGCGAGGCGGTGACGGCCCAACTCGGCGGCTAGGGAGAGGGCGGCTTTCATGCTGGTGGGGTCGGCGATGCCTTTTCCGGCGATGTCGAAGGCGGTGCCGTGGTCGGGGGACGTGCGGATGAAGGGCAAGCCGATGGTGGTGTTGACGGCTTTATCGAAGGCGAGTAATTTGACCGGGATCAAACCCTGGTCGTGATACAAGGCGAGATAGGCATCGTGAGCGGTGACTTCGGCGCCGTACCAGGCTTGGCCGGGTTTGACCCAGAGGGTATCGGGGGGAATGGGGCCGTCGAGATGGGCGTGGGGGTGGCGGTGGCGTTGGTCTTCCACCCAGGGGGTGAGCCAATCCCGTTCCTCGGTGCCGAGTTGGCCGTTTTCGCCACTGTGGGGGTTCAAGCCGGAAATGGCGACGCGCGGTCGGTCGAGGCCGAAATCGCGGTGGAGGCAGTCGAGTAAAAGGTCGAGTTTCCAGGCGAGCAGGTCGGGAGTGAGAGTATCGGGAACCTGGCGCAAGGGAATGTGAGTGGTGGCGAGCAGGGTTCGTAAGGTCCAGCCGTTGTGAGGGGAGCGGGCGACGAAGAACATGCCGAAGCGGGAGACGCCCGCGCGTTCGGCGAGCAGTTCGGTTTGGCCGGGATAGGGGTGTCCGGCGGCTTTCCACCAGGTTTTGGCGATCGGTCCGGTGACGATCGCCTCGAATTCTCCGGCCAAAGTGCGAGCGATCGCCGCTTCCATATAAGCAAAACTGGCGGCTCCACTGCTAACACTGGGAGATCCGAGGACGATATTGTGAGCTTCGTCTTCGATTTCAATAAAGTTGAGGTCGTCCGGGTCGGCCAGGCGATCGCCGATCCCGCGCAACTGTGTATGAAGTTGGCGGGCGATCGCGCGGCTGCCGACGACCACGATCTCACATTCTTCCCGCATCCGGCGATCGTCGAGCGCTTTTAACACCACCTCCGGTCCGATCCCTGCCGGGTCGCCGAGGGTCACCGCGAGGCGAGGTCGAAGGGTTGCCGCGATCTGAGAATTTTGAGTCAGTTGCATGGGATTAGAGCAAGAAACAGATCGATCGCCCCCGAACGGGCGCACTCTTATTTTAGGGGGGTTTGCGTCCTGTCGGCGATCGCCCATCCTCAGAGGGGCGCTCTCAGCTTAAGATCGAGATATCCACAGATCGAATATCCATGAGCCAAGCCACAGTCAAAACCGAATCGGTTTACCAACTCAAAGTCAGCCTCACCGAGAGCAACCCGCCGATTTGGCGGCGGATTCAGGTTCCCAGCCACATTACCCTGTACAAACTACAGCGCATCTTACAGATAGTCATGGGGTGGAAAAACGCCCACCTGCACCAATTCACGATCGCGGGAACCGCTTACGGACAATCTCATCCCGAATACGGCTTGGAAATGAAAACCGAACGTCGGGCTCGTCTCGACGAACTGATTACCCAGGAAGGAGATCGGTTCATTTACGAGTACGACCTCGATGAGAGTTGGGAACATCAACTCGAACTCGAAAAAATTCTGGCCCCGGAAGCAAAAGTTCACTACCCGCGTTGTCTAGACGGCGAACGGGCCAGTCCGCCGGAAGATTGCGGCGGCATGAGAGGATATCAAGAATTGCTCGAAATTTTAGACAATCCCGACGATCCCGAATATGCGGAAACCGTCGAATGGTTGGGGGGAGAATTCGATCCGGATGCCTTCGACCTCGAAGGAGTAAACCGCCAACTGAAAACGATCCGCTAGAGAGGCGATCGCGCGGCGAACCTCGCCAATTGCAGCTAAAATGCCAAATTTGGGGGGAATTCGGGCGATCGCGCCGGGCCTTGGCGCGAACCCCGACTCGTCCGAACTCCGCCCCCTCTCATCCCCATTCGTACTCGTCAATTTAGCTATTTGTGGAGCATCCCATGACATCAGAGGAAAAACAGGTCAACCCTAGCACTGCCGAGACGCACTGGTGGCCGAAAATCAGGGAAAATCTGCAAGTGTTAGGAATTGCCCTGATTTTAGCCTTAGTCATTCGGACCTTCATCGCCGAACCGCGTTACATCCCCTCCAACTCGATGCAGCCGAACTTACATATCGGCGATCGCCTCGTAGTCGAAAAAGTCAGCTATAAATTCCGTCCCCCCGAAGCCGGAGAAATCCTCGTCTTCGACCCGCCGCCCGCCCTACAGAAATTTGGCTACAGCGAAGATCAAGCCTTCATCAAACGGGCGATCGCCACCGAAGGACAAACCGTGCAGATCGAAAGCGGACAAGTCTACCTCGACAACCGACCTCTCAGCGAAGCTTACATCGCCGAACCCCCCGCTTACGACTGGGGACCAAAACCCGTTCCCCCCGAGCAACTTTTCGTCCTCGGAGATAATCGAAATAATAGTAACGATTCCCACGTTTGGGGATTTCTGCCGATCCAAAACGTCATCGGACGGGCCGCATTTCGGTTTTGGCCACTCAACCGGATCGGTTTTCTCTAAAACGGCATTTAAACGCGGAAAAAAAGATGCTACTCGGGGCGATCGCGCCTAAACCGCAACAAAAAACTGCACTAAAATATGAGTGAACCCGGTGGCATCTTCCACCATTTTGAGAAACGACAATAAGGGAAACCGAGAGCAAAATGAGCTTTTTTGATTCCGAAATCGTCCAACAGGAAGCCAAACAGTTATTTGAAGATTATCAATCCCTGATCCAACTCGGCGGCAATTACGGCAAATTCGACCGCGAAGGCAAAAAAATGTTCATCGAGCAGATGGAAGCCTTAATGGATCGCTATCGGATTTTCATGAAGCGATTCGAGCTTTCCGAAGACTTCATGGCTCAGATGACCGTCGAGCAGCTCAAAACCCAACTGGGTCAATTTGGCTTGACCCCCCAGCAAATGTTCGACCAAATGAATCGAACCTTAGAAAAAATGAAAGGCGAAATCGAAACATAAGCTCGAACCGCCAGAATGGCTAGCACAGTGGCCCGACAGCCTCGCGACTCTCATCGTCTGAGAAGGGCGATCGAGGACAGACGGCCAACCCCGGGCGAAATTCTACCGTCCATCCCCAATCCCTCAAACATACCGCTACTAACGCGGGCGATCGAACTGGGAAGGCGATTTGAAGTTTTCCACAGGCATTCCCTGCATCGCTTGATGCATGAAATCCCGCCAGATCGGAGCCACAAACCCGCCCCCCGTCGCCCCGGACGCCAAGGGGGTGTAATCGTCATTACCGACCCAGACCGCCACCGACAACTGCGGCACGTAGCCGACAAACCAAATATCCCGTTCCGAAGACGTCGTTCCCGTTTTTCCGGCAGCCGGACGACCGATACGCGCGTTCGTCGCCGTCCCGCGCGTAATTACCCCTTGCAGCACGTCATTGAGCGACGCCACCGCCCACGGATCGAGCAGCAAACGCGGTTTGGGCGTATTATCGAGCAGCACGTTGCCCGTACTGTCCGTCACCTGAACGATAAACGTCGGATCCGAATGCCATCCGTTGCTGGCAAACGTCGCATAGGCACCTGCCATCTCCATCGGCGTCAAGTCAATGGCACCCAACGGCATCGAAATCACGGGTTCCATCGGGCTTTCGATCCCCAAAGTCCGACAGACTTCAATCACCTTATTGAGTCCGACCGCCTGACCGATTTTGACCGCCGGAACGTTGAGCGACGATTCTAGAGCTTTGCGAACGCTGACCGCACCGGAGAACGAACCGCCGTAGTTGCGCGGCGAATAATAGCCATTGCCATCGCGGTAGCTCACTGGAGTATCATTAACCGTCGATTCGGGAGCGAACTTACCCGACGCAAAAGCGGTGTAGTAGACAAACGGCTTGAAGGAAGAGCCCGGCTGGCGGCGCGCTTGAATGGCCCGGTTGTACTGACTCTTTTTAAAATCGGCGCCCCCGACCATCGCCTTGACGAAGTGGGTGCGCGGATCGACGGCCACCAGGGCAATTTGGCCGTTGTCGCGGTTGTAAAACAGTCCTTGATAGTAAAGGCGTTCGTGCCAAGAGGCGACGGTTTTTTCCGCCATCCGTTGGAAATTCATATCGATGGTGGTTTGCACGCGCATCCCACCTTTGAGCACCGCATCCCGTCCGAAGCGACGGGTGAGTTCTTGGATGACCGCATCGGTGACGTAAGGTAACTTGCTGGTGCGGAACGAGGTGACGCGACCGACGAGTAAGGGTTGCTGACGGGCTTCGGCTTCCTCTTCGGCGGTAATCCACTTGAGTTCCTTCATCCGGTTGAGGACGACCGCCTGCCGTTGTTTCGCCAATTTGTAATTGACAAAGGGACTGTAATCTTCCGGCGCTTGGATGATTCCTGCCATCATCGCCGCTTCCGCCAGGGTTAAATCGGCGGCGGACTTGTTGAAATAGCTTTGCGCGGCGGTCTCGACGCCGTAGAGGTTGTGACCCCAGTAGACTTGGTTGAGGTAGAGTTCGAGAATCTCGTTTTTTTCGAGAATTTGTTCGAGACGAATGGCTAAAACCGCTTCTGCTGCTTTCCGACTCAAGGCGCGTTTCGGCGAGAGAAACAGGTTTTTTACCAACTGCATCGTCAGGGTCGAACCCCCTTCTACGGTTTCGTTGGCTTCCAAGTTGGCGACGAAGGCGCGCATCACCCCGCCGGGATTGATCCCGTGGTGGAGGTAGAAATGGCTGTCTTCAATGGCGAGAACGGCCCGTTTGAGATGAGGCGAGATTTTGTTGAGGGGGACCACTTCTCGGTTGGCTTCGTCGTGAATGCGGGTGAGAAGTTGGCCGTTGATGTCGTAGATGTAGGTGGTTTCTGTCGGGACGTAGTTGCGCAAAACCCGCACGTCGGGGAGGTTGCGGAAGCTCACCGCCAAGCCGACCAGCCCCCCGGCGACCCCCGAACTGGCGAGCATGGTCAACCCTAGCAGGGTGCCTGCCGTGACCTTGCTGATGCCTTGAAAAAAATTGAAGATCGGTGCGGAGTCTCCAGGGGGATTTTGTCCAATCGTGTTAGTAGACACGGCGATTTCACTTCCTCACTAAACAAGGCTTGATAAAGACTTTGGATTTCGCTGCTGACGCGGCTTTTGAAGAATGGGGGTGGGGCAGAGATCGCCCCTCCAGGAGAGGGTTCGATTCGAGGAGTCCTCGCCTGTCCGGGACACGCGATCGCGCTGACTCGAAAGGTTCTCCAAAAGACATAGGCCACAATTTTCAGAAGGTCCGAGGGTTTCGATTTCGGAGGGGTTCGCGCCCGATCTGCCCACTGCTCTAGTCCCGATCCTCAGTTGCCAAACGGCTCGATCCGGATAGGTCGAGCGGCGCGATCGCGCGATCGCAAGCCCCCAAACCCAGCGCACCCAACAGGCTGCAATGATATATAGATTAATTTTGGCGACTAATTTTTGCAATTATAGTAGTCTGACGGTCGAGCATTCGAGCGTTACTCCCTGTTGAATGTCAAAAGCCAATCCCGGCAAAACGCAAAGCATGGTCTGTGAACAACAAGCATCCTTGACTCAAAGTTTATCTTGGCTACACCGTGGTGTCAGCGAAATTTTTCCCGATCGCCCGGATTCTGACGACCCCAATGAAAATCTCGTCCGACGACTGGAAACGGTGGATCGCCCCTTGCGAGTCAAGCTAGGCATCGATCCGACCGGGACGGATATCCATCTCGGTCACAGTATCCCCGTGCGTAAGCTCAGAGCTTTTCAAGATGCCGGACATACTGCCGTCCTTATTATCGGCGATTTTACCGCCCGCATTGGCGATCCGACAGGCAAGTCGGAGGTCCGCCGCCAACTGACCCAAGCCCAAGTCGAAGCCAATGCTAAAACTTATTTGGATCAAGTTCGTTCTATTCTAGACTTCGATACTCCCGGACGACTGGAAATTCGTTACAATTCCGAATGGTTGTCCCAACTCGATTTAAGCCAAATTTTGGAGTTGCTCGGGCAAATGACCGTCAGCCAAATGCTCGCTAAGGAAGGATTTGCCGAACGTCAAGCCCAAGAAAATCCCATCTTTCTGCACGAATTTCTCTACCCGCTCATGCAAGGTTACGATTCCGTCGCCGTCCGCGCCGATGTCGAACTCGGCGGAACCGACCAAAAATTTAATATCGCCGTGGGACGCGATTTACAACGTCATTTCGGTCAAACTCCCCAATTTGGTCTGTTGATGCCCATTCTGCTCGGCACCGACGGCACCCAGAAAATGTCTAAATCTCTCAACAATTATGTCGGGTTGACTGAAGATGCCTTGACCATGTACTCCAAACTCGAAAAAATTCCCGATACTTCAATTCCGGACTATTTCGAGTTGTTGACCGATTTACCCTTGGACGAGTTGCCGGAAAATCCCCGCGATCTCCAAAAACTCCTCGCCGTCACCATCGTCAGCCAATTTCACGGCGAAACTGAAGCCCGTCAAGCCCAGAAAGACGCTCAAACCCTCGTCGGCGGTCAAACGGCCCAGGCGCGATCGGTTCCCGAATTTTCCGTCAGCTCGGTCGAATTCCCCGCCAAGGTCTTTTACTTACTCAACGCTAGTGGCTTGTGTAAAAGTTCTTCAGAAGCCCGCCGCCAAATCAAAGGGGGGGCGGTTCGCATAGACGGCGATCGCGTCGGCGACGAAAATCTCACCTTCGAGTCTCCCACGGACGCCCAAGGCAAAATTCTACAGGTCGGGAAGAAAAAATTTGTCCGGTTGGTCGAGTAAACTCCCTGCAATGCGGGCATCTTGCCCGCAACCCCCCACCCCCTCAAATTTAAAAAACTCTAAACTCTAAGCTCTAAACTCTCAACTCTAAAATCCCCTACATGTCTATCGCCGATCGCATCATCGTTCCCCTGGACGTCCAAACCCGCCAAGCGGCCCTCGCCTTAGTCGATTTCCTCCCCCAAGTCTCTTTCTGGAAAGTCGGCTTAGAACTGTTCGTCAGCGAAGGACCGCAAATCGTTCGAGAACTCAAAGCTCGCCACAAACGGGTCTTTCTCGACCTCAAACTCCACGACATCCCCAACACCGTCGCCGGAGCTTGTCGCAGTGCAGCCCACCTTAACGTCGATTTACTCACCCTTCACGCAACTGGCGGTCGTCGCGCCCTCCAAGATGCCCAAGCTGCCTTGGTAGAGGTTCAAGGAGAAAACCCCCAAACGCGCTTAATTGCGATTACCTTGCTCACCAGCTTGAATGCCCGCGATTTGGCCTTCGATCTCAAAGTGCCGATCGAACTGCCCCAATATGCCCTAGAAATGGCTTTATTAGCCCGAGATTGCGGCTTGCCGGGGGCGGTGTGTTCCCCCCACGAAGCCGCACAGTTACGCGAAGTTTGCGGTCCGGACTTTCTGCTCGTCTGTCCCGGGGTACGTCCGACTTGGGCCGCGAAGGGGGACCAACAACGGGCGATGTCCCCGGCGGAGGCATTTAAAGCGGGGGCGAACTATCTGGTCATCGGTCGTCCGATTACGACGGCACCGGATCCGGCGATCGCCTTCCAGCGAATTTGTGAAGAAGTTGACGGATAAGATGGTATCGATCGCCGAGCGCCTTTTGGCGGCGATCGCTTCGGCGGCGATCGTCTCGGCTTCCCCTGGGGCGATCGCCCTTCCCCAACTTCCTGCCGAAACACCCGCCGAGAACGACCTCCCCATCTACGAACGGCGCACCTGTCCCGCCACCCTCGAACCCCTCGTCACCCAACTGATCGCCGATTTGCCCGGATATGCAAATCGGGTCATCCAACGCACCAACGAGACTTACGTTCCCTACTACGTCATCGTTGCCGGAAATCCCCAATTTGAGCCCCTCCCCCTCGGCCCCGGACGCACTCCCGGACCGGGTTCGACCTTGCCGGATCTCGAGAGGTCTCCCGACGCCCCCTCCCCCGACGTCCGTCAGGCATTTCTGACCACCTTGGAACGCAATTATTTAGACCCCACAGGTCTGGTTTTAGAAGGCTATCACTGGTTATTCCTCACCCGAGCCGAGGACGGGTGGCGCTTGGTCACCATTTTCTCTCAAACCCGCCGTCTGCTTCCCGGAGAACCGCCCACACCCCCTCAAGAAAGCAGCGACAGCGCGATCGCCCAAGCAATTCGCTTGTGGTTGCGCGACTGCCGCCATTTAGATTTTAGATTTTAGATTCTAGCTCGATCGCTTCAAAATTCCTCATCTTCTTGCAACAATTCGGTTAATTTATTACGAACCGCTTGAATATCTTGCCACATCAACCATTTCGGACTACCTTCTTTGCGAGAAGGATTGCGCAGTAAATAGGCGGGATGGAAAATCGGCATACATAAAAAACCTTGCCAATCGAACCACTGACCTCGAATTTTCGTAATCCCGCGCTTATCTCCGAGAGTCCCTTTAACCGCCGTAGCTCCGGTTAACAAGATAATTTTCGGATTAACCAAGCGCAATTGTTCTAATAAATAAGGTTTGCACGCTTCAATTTCTGGCGTCGTCGGCGTGCGGTTTCCCGGCGGACGGCATTTATTGACATTGCAAATATAAACGTCCCGTTCGGGATCGAGTTCGACGGAGGCGAGAATTTTATCTAAAAGTTGGCCGCTTTTACCGACAAAAGGTAATCCGGTTTCGTCTTCTTGCTGACCGGGGGCTTCCCCGACAATTGCGATCTTCGCTTGGGGATTGCCGCGACTGACGACGACATGAGTGCGACCTTTGGCCAGTTCGCAGCGATGGCATTGCTGGCAACTGGCGGCGAGTTCGTCGAGGCTGCTGTAGGTGCCGGAAGGAATGGCAATATTGGCGTCGGTGGGGATTAAATCTTTTTGAGAATCAGACCCTGGGGAGGTGGATTGACCTGGGGATCGATCGGGATCGGACAGGTCAAATAGACTGAGCTGTTCGTTATCGGACATGATAGTTTAAAAAATAGAAAAGCATTGACACGCGATCGCCAATCAAATCACAAATCGCTATGATTTTTAATAGTTTATAATATTTTGGATTTAAGATTTATCCATCATCCACTTGAGTTGAAAGTTTACGGGAATTATGGATAATTTGCTGTCACGAGCTGACCCGTTTGAATCCCCAATCTAAAATCTAAAATCTAAAGTTATAAGAGGGCTACAGGAATTGATCTCACCTGACCCGTTATTCCGCGATCGCGCCGAAGCGGGAGCGCTACTCGCGCGGGCGATCGAGGCTCGACTGAGCGAATATGCCCGCGAATGCCAGCGATCGCCCGAAACTGTGGTATTTGCCCTACCGCGCGGCGGTTTGCCGATTGCCGCTCCGGTAGCACGTCGCTTAGGCTGTCCGCTCGATATCGTGGTGGCGAAAAAGATCGTCCGTGCGCACAATCCGGAGCTGGCATTGGGGGCAGTCAGTGCCGACGGTCACGTGTTGTGGGCGCGGCGCTGGCGAAAGTCCCCCTGGAAACAGGCGGCGGTGGCTGCCGCACGGGAGAAGGCGCGAGCGCAATACGAGTCTATGGCGGGGGTTCGGGGTTCGACGAATCTCGCTGGGGCGATCGCGATCGTCGTCGATGACGGAATTGCTACGGGGATGACGATTTCGGTCGCCGCTCGGGCGTTGCGATCGCGCGATCCGGCTCAAGTGTGGATTTGCGCTCCGGTCGCTCCTGCCGATTTAGAGGTGTATTTACAAAGATGGTGCGATCGCACGGTGATTTTGGCCACTCCCGAGGAGTTTTCCAGTGTCAGCCGTTTTTATGCCGAATTTCCCCAAGTGAGTCTGGAAGAGGCGATCGCCATCCTCCAGGAATTTTAAGCGTTTTTGGCGAAGAGATCTCTACAGACTTTGCGCGATCGCCGCCAACCGTTAAAATCTAAAATCTACAATCTAAAATCTACAATACCGATGAGACGCTGGCAATCGTGGTGGGAAACTCTCTTAGAATCGAGCCAAAACAATCCCCCAGTTTTTATTGAATTATTGATGTTAAGTTTGGCGATCGCCTTGCTCGGCAGTTGGGGAATGACGGAAAAATGGCCGTATTTAGTGCTGAGTTTGAGTTACGCGATCGGTGCGGCATTATCGAGTTTGGTTCGAGAGGCGATCGCCCCTTCCGCGCAAGGGAGGCTCACCCAGGCTACGGCAGTTTTATTATTATTAGTTAGTGGGTTGAGTTTCGTAGAACTGACCCGCTATTTTTGAGGGTTTCATTTGACTATTTCGCAATATCCACAACAGCAAACCTGCAACAATCAAGATATTGGTAACCAGAAAAAAATGAATTTTCCAGGTTTCCTGAGTCATTTCGATCGACCTCCCGACGATCGCGATCGCCAATCCATTGCGGCAAAGTGTTCTAACAGCAACCGATGGACAAAAATATAACCACCACCAACTTTTTGTAGAAAAATACAGGACGTAGCATAGTTAAGAAAGCGGGCATAATTCCAAGGAATCAGACCGAGCGATCGCAAATTTAACCGCAGTAAAAGATGTTTTAAAGCTGTTATTCCCCCACTCATCATACCTACAGCTACACCCAAAGGGATAGCAACAATAGAAAAATGGGAGCCGAACGATGCAGCGATCGCACCCCAAATGAGAGTTGTCATTCCCCCTAAACATATTGCATTGTAGAGGGTATGCCAAATCCCTTGATTCGGCATCGTTGTTGTTGAAATCGTCATTCCCGTTAACCCGCCAATAAAGAAACCCAACATCCCACCAATCAATCCCCCAATCAATTCAGAGGCAAGAATTAAAATAGTTAACCTAGCTAAAGGAGAGAGTGGATAGGTTACAAGCAGAACCGTAGGTAAAATCTCTTCGACAAGGGTTATCCAGTAAATCAAACCAAGAATCAATCCACTTTTCAATCCCCATATCATCCCATAAATTAGCTTTTTTTTAGCCAATGTGGGTGACCATTTTAATTTCATTGAGGGTGAAATTGAAGTTCGCAAAACTGCCCAAAATGAGATGGCATTTAAGGCACTAATTAGATAAAACAATGGAAAAAACGATCCTAGATAAGCGATCGTAGATTGAAAACTGAAAAGCCCTTCAATAGCAAAATTATCTATTAGACAGCTTGTCATGTAAACACTTGCTACAGTCGGTAAAATAGCAAAACCACCAACCAGACTAAAAATTAAACCCCCTACAGACGATCTAATTCGCTTTCCTAAAAGTCGATTGAGTAGAGTCCAGGCGATCGCAGCATAAATTCCTACGCTACTTCCCCCCACCATTCCGTAAACTAGAAAAACCCAAGAAGGACAAGTTAGATTTGTGTGGGGAAAAACAACAGGGAATAAGAGAAACAACACCGCACCAAAAATCGCACCGAACAACAAACAAAACTCTAGATGATACTTAAACTTTCCCCACGAATTCGGCAGCCAACTCGATTGTATTTGCTCGATCGAGAAAATAGTTTCCCCTTGTTTCTTTAATTGTTTAGCTAAATAACTTAGCCAATATTTAGTTGTTTTAAGACTGTATTTTTGTTGGCCGCCGCGATGGTCGAAAAGCTTGCAAACGTAAGTATCAAATAAATGCTGGCGTCGCTCTTCCAAAGTTTCCTTTTTGATGAGATTTTCGACAGGTATGCCGCGATAGGCAAACATCATGATGCTTAGCATCAAAGGAGATCTCGCCAGTTTCTGTAAAGTTTTATCTGTCTCAATGAGTAGAGAAAGTGCGGCCAGTTTTTCGCCCCCGAAACTCAGATAAGCTCGAATTTGTTCCAGGCGCAACGGTTGCAAGTAAATTGCATCCTGTAACTGCAAGCGATGATGGAGAGCTTGATAATCGCGAAGGCGACAGCATACTATCATTTCAGTTTGTCCGAACTGATGACAGAAATCATTGATAGCTTCGACGCAAGCTTCACGACTTTCTACGCTGACTTCATCTAATCCATCAAGAAGTAACAATAAATTTTGCTCTTTTACACATTTTTCAGCAATTTCTTTACTGAGTTGATATTTACCCTTGAGTTCTCCTATCAACCACCGATCGATCGGTTGCTTTTTTGCCGACCAAGATGATAGATTAAAAACTACAGGAATCGCCAAAGATACATTATATTTGGCGCGATCGATTAAGGATCGGGCAATTTCTAGTAAGGTAATCGTTTTTCCCGAACCGGGTTGTCCTAAAATTAATAAAGTTCGTCCCGCACCCAAGTTGTTAAAAATATCGATCGCCCGCGTTCTCGCTGAATAACGCTGCCATGTTTGTGCAGTTTTCAAAACACTGTTCCACGAACCATCGAGCATATCCGGTCGTGGGGTTATTCCGATTTCCCATAAAAGGCGCGCGTGCAGCGAGTGTTCTAACACCCCTGTTATCCAATAATTGTAAACTTTATCGAGCAGAACTTGGCGGTTGCGATAGTCTTGTTTTGAAAGCCGAGTTCTCGATAGAGCTCCAGAGACATTATTTGATTCTGTCCCCAATGAAATGTGATAAACGGGAAAAGAATTGCTGATGTTTTTGAGTTCTCTGTGACCTAAATACCTGACTTGAACGGATAGGGTCTTTTTTGTAAGGTCGTAAACCGTTTTAGAAAGGCAAATTCCACCGGGTTCGGCTTGGCTTTCTAGCCGCGCTGCAACGTTTACTGTATGACCCATCACGTCGTTAGAGATTGCAAAAACTTCACCGAAATGAATACCGATTCTGTGGTATAAAATGGCTTCTGAGTCTAAATTTTCTGCGTTTTTTGCTAACTCTTTTTGAATTTCAATGGCACAATTGACGGCTTGAAGACTACTGTTAAGGTTACTAAATTTAATCAGTAAACCGTCCCCCGTGGATTTGATAACCTCACCTTGATAACGCTCGCAAATAGCTTTCATAATGGTTTGGTCGCGTTGTATTAAAGCGAGGGTTCGCGGTTCGTTAGACCTCATCCTCGCGCTAAAATCCACGGCATCGCTAAAGACGATCGCGGCGAGAACGCGCTCGCAACCGTCAAGATCGCTGGTAATATTATTCATCAGTAGATGCCCCCTCCCCTGGAAGCTTTCTCTATTTTACAAGGATTCGATGGGGGGAGTCCCTATTTCTTCATATAAAATTAACCGATTGCCTGCGGGGTCGCGAGCGTAAATTTCACGCCCGTGGGAACTTTCTTCAACTCTGCTAATAGACGGATAACCCAAGGCATTCAATTGGCCGATCGCCTCATCAAGATCGGTTACTGCAAAGCACAAACTCATCGCGCTTTTTTCGATAGTTTCAAATTCAGATTCATGAGTGGATTTTGGTTTAAAAATGCCCAAGCGCATTCCAGTTAACTCGAACTCGGCATAAACTCCGTGAATATACGGATAGGGCAGGCGATCGAGCAAATGTTGATAAAACTCGACGACAGGTTCAAAATTGATGACGGCGATCGCCATCCATGCTTTTCGATAGTTGAGAGCCATGTTGAAATCGGTTTTTCGATGGTTTTCCTCAATAGCAGGTGGGGCGATCGCCCGGTTAAGTTTACCAGAGCTTCATAATTTAACCGAGAAAACCCCAGTTTCTTGTAAAGAATTCGTGAAATCCTTAGATCGCTCTGGTCGATTCAATTTATACGAATTAAATTATAAATAGGGTTGGATTTAAAAGTTAGTCGCGATCGGATTCTCGGATCCGATCGCGCCAGGATTTTAGGGGAAGTCATAGCCAATCGTACCGTTTCTGGAGAGGAAAAAATGAACTTATCTAAAAACCTGTTTTCTTTGACTGTCGCTACATTAGGATTATTAGCGCTTCCGAGTGCAGCCCGAGCTTTTAGTTTATCGGCAGTCGATAACGACTACGACTTCAACGCTTTAAACCCCAATCTCTCCTTTGTGGCTGAAGGACGGTTTGGCAACAACGCCCGCAACGGAGATTACGAACTCGACATTCATGGGGTGGATACGAGCAACCCCACCCGCACTCAAGACCAGGCCAACTTCACGTGGACTAATGGTTTACTCACCGAGTTTAGTCTCACTTTCGATGCCTTAACCCGGGCAGTGACCTACATCGTCGGCGGTCAAACTTTAAACGCGACGGCAAACAGCAATCCCATCAACGATATTTTCATCCGGACCCGGGCCGCCACTGCGGACACCAGCATTCTGCTGAGCAACTTATTTTTAAACGGCGTTGACTTGTTGGGTTCGTCCCTCGCCGACAATGCCGATGATGGCGTCGAATACCTGAGAATTAGTGGCGTCAGTGATAGCTTCACCCTCACGGGAACCTCCCTGATGAGCTGGACCGACAGTAATATGCCGCGTAACTCCCGTTTGGCGTATCAAATTAAAGTCGGTAGTGCCGATGGTGGCGCCGAAGCCGTTCCCGAACCCGTCTCGATTCTGGGATTGGCGTTAGGGGGCAGTGGTTTGGCGATGATGCGACGCAAACGCAACCTGCAAAAAAGCTAACCGATGCCAGATGCCGTCAACTGACGCTCTCTCCAGGATCGAGTTTGAAGCTTTCTGAATTCCCTCATCTCAATGGTTTCCCGATCGCGCGATTGTTGCGATCGGGAATTTTTATGGGGAATGGTTTCGCCGAAAGCCTGAGATTGCCTACACTGATGAAAGATCCTGATGGGTCTTGTATCCTAGTAAATCAAGCGAACTTATCAATCGATTCAGCAAATCTTATTTTAAGATCTTGCCCTTGTACTCCTGGAAAACACCCCGATTGGCTAACTTAGGTAAAAACGTATGCATCTAAGCGAATTGACCCATCCCAACCAGTTGCACGGTTTATCGATCCCGCAACTGGAGCAAATCGCCCGACAAATTCGGGAAAAGCATCTCGAAACCGTCGCCGCCACAGGCGGTCACCTCGGTCCGGGTCTGGGTGTGGTCGAACTGACGATCGCACTCTATCAAACCCTCGATCTCGATCGCGATAAAGTCGTTTGGGATGTGGGTCACCAAGCCTACCCGCATAAAATGGTGACGGGTCGTTACAATCGTTTCCATACCCTGCGGCAAAAAGACGGCGTGGCCGGATATCTCAAACGCTGCGAAAACAAATTCGACCATTTCGGTGCAGGTCACGCCTCCACGAGTATTTCCGCCGCCCTGGGGATGGCGATCGCCCGAGACCTCAAAGGCGAACAATTCAAAAGCGTTGCCGTAATTGGCGATGGCGCCCTCACCGGAGGGATGGCCCTCGAAGCGATCAACCATGCCGGACACCTCCCCCACACCAACGTGATGGTCGTCCTCAACGATAACGAGATGTCCATCTCCCCGAACGTCGGCGCCATCCCGCGTTACTTAAACAAAATGCGCCTCAGTCCCCCGGTGCAGTTCCTCAAAGACAACCTCGAAGAACAATTTAAACACCTCCCCTTTGTCGGCGACACCTTCAGCCCCGAAATGGAACGCCTCAAAGAAGGGATGAAACGCCTCGCCATCCCCAAAGTCGGCGCGGTCTTTGAAGAACTCGGCTTTACCTACATCGGTCCGGTAGACGGACATAACCTCGAAGAACTGATTACCACCTTCAATCAAGCCCACCAGATCCCCGGTCCGGTCTTGGTTCACGTGGCCACAACTAAAGGTAAAGGTTACGCGATCGCCGAAAAAGACCAAGTCGGCTACCACGCCCAAAGCCCCTTTAACCTCGCCACCGGGAAAGCCATCCCCTCCAACAAACCCAAACCCCCCAGCTATTCCAAAGTTTTCGCCGAAACCCTGATCGAACTCGCCGAAAACAACCCCAAAATTGTCGGCATCACCGCCGCCATGGCCACCGGAACCGGACTCAACAAACTCCAAGAAAAACTCCCGAAACAATATATCGACGTCGGTATCGCCGAACAACACGCCGTCACCCTCGCCGCCGGGATGGCCTGCGAAGGAATGCGCCCCGTTGCTGCCATTTACTCCACCTTCCTACAACGGGCCTACGACCAAATCATTCACGACATTTGCATTCAAAAACTGCCCGTCTTCTTCTGCCTCGATCGCGCGGGCATCGTCGGCGCCGACGGTCCCACTCACCAGGGACTCTATGACATCGCCTACCTGCGTTGCATCCCCAATATGGTGCTGATGGCCCCCAAAGACGAAGCCGAATTGCAACAAATGCTCGTCACCGGAATCGAATACACCGACGGCCCGATCGCCATGCGCTACCCCCGAGGCAGTGGCTACGGCGTCCCCCTGATGGACGAAGGCTGGGAACCCCTCGAAATCGGTAAAGGCGAAATCCTCCGCAACGGCGACGACGTCCTGATTTTGGGCTACGGATCGATGGTTCATCCCGCCTTGCAAACCGCCGAAATCCTCAGCGAACACGGCATCGAAGCCACCGTCGTTAACGCCCGCTTCGTCAAACCCCTCGACACCGAACTGATTTTGCCCCTCGCCGAACGCATTGGCAAAGTCGTAACCATGGAAGAAGGCTGCATCATGGGCGGTTTCGGATCTGCCGTCGCCGAAGCCTTACTCGATAACAACGTCCTCACCCCCGTATTGCGCCTCGGCGTTCCCGACGTTCTCGTCGATCACGCCAAACCGGACGAATCCAAGGCCGATCTCGGGTTAACCCCCGCCCAAATGGCCGATCGCGTTTTGCAAACGTTTAAAGTGCAACTCTCTAGCGTTCGCTAGGGAATTTCCACATCAAAGTAGGGGCGATTCGCTTTCGCCCCTACAGCGATCGCACCTCTGGCAAAATTAGAAAAAGCCCCCCTCGAAAAGGGGGGTATTGCAATTTTTCTGAACAATGTAAGAAGTCAAAATCTAAACTCTAAACTCTAAACTCTAAACTCTAAACTCTAAAATTCCTAGATGCAAAGCTTTGATATCGTCGTTGTCGGCGCCGGACCAGCCGGGGGTCACTGCGCCCGCACGTTAGCAAAAAATGGTTACCGGGTGTTACTCGCCGAACAACATTCTAGTTTTGAAATTAATAACTTTTCGAGTGCGGCAACCCCTTTAAAAACTTTAGAATTATTCAACTTACCCGAACAAACGATCGGCAATGTTTGGGATAAATTAACGATTGTCAGTTCCAATGCGCGTAAAACGTGGACTTCGCCCGAACCGTTAGGCGTCGTCTTTGATTTTGCCAAACTGCGCCAATTTCTCGCCGACGAAGTGACCGAAGCGGGTAGCGAAGTCTGGATGGGTTATCGCTATTTTAAACATTATCGAGAGAACGGAGAAACGATCGCCGAGTTTAAGCGCAAAGGAACCACAGAACCGACCCGGGTTAAAACGAAGGTGCTCGTCGATGCGACGGGTTCGGCGAGGGCCGTAATGTATCCCCAAAAGAGAAATCGCCCCTCTTTTTCAAAAGCGACTGGGATCGAATATTTAATTGAAGTCGAACCGTACTGTTATCGAAAACTAGAGCAAGAATTAGTGTTTTTTTTGGGATCTAAGTGGATGCCTCAGGGCTATTCTTGGGTGTTTCCAATGGAGGGAAATCGGTTAAAAATTGGGGTAGCTCGGTATTATGGCAAGCACGCGATCGCCCCAGTTGAAGATCGATTTAAAAATCGAATCAATTTGATTACTAAAAACTACTTAAATTTAGAAGATAACTATCAATTAATTGACGTTCACGGCTCGACATTATGTTATAGCATGGGTTTGAAAGATGTTTATTATCGAGACAATACGATCGCCATTGGCGATTCGGTATCGACCTTTAACTTTTTGGGGGGCGAAGGAATTCGCTACGCGATGCTCGCTGGAGAAGTAGCGGCTCGCTATATCGGTCAATATGTAAAAGGGGAGATCGGGGAATTTGACCCTTATAGAAAAGAATTGAGGAATTATTTTTTAAGGCGTTGGCAAATTTCCGAGAGAATTGCTAAAAAAGTTTATTTCGAGTACGACGATCGCGCGATCGATCGCGGAGTTAGTTATATCGGATCGATGAATTTAAAAGATGCTTTCGATATTTTATTTGAATATAAGTTTGAGAAGGCCACTCAAGGAATTTTACCCTTATTAAAACGTCAATGGATCGCCTTCTTGCAATCGATTAGAGAAAGGTTCGATTTAAACCAATCTAAAATCTAAAATCTACAACCTAAAATCTCAAATTCCCATCATGTCGAATTCCAACCCAGTTTATCCCGTCATTTGGCACGACGATCGCGTATTACTCATCGATCAAACCCGCTTACCTCAAGAATATACCGTCGTCGAAATTCGCCATTACGAAGATATGGCGGCAGCGATTAAAACGATGATCGTGCGCGGCGCCCCGGCGATCGGGGTAGCGGCGGCTTACGGGATGTATTTGGGCGCCCGGGCGATCGCCGCGACCGACCGCCAGCAGTTTCTAAGCGAACTCGAAACCGTCGCCGAAACCTTGCGTCAAACGCGACCGACGGCGGTGAATCTATTTTGGGCGATCGCGCGGATGCTCAAAACGGCCCGAGGGACATTAGGATCGGTAGACCATCTCAAAGCGGTGCTACTCGAAACTGCCCAAACCATTCAGGCGGAAGACTTACAAACCTGTCGGGCGATCGGCGAACACGGGTTAAATGCGTTGCCGAAAACCCCGGAAAAACTGCGCTTGCTCACCCACTGCAATGCAGGCGCCTTAGCGACGGCGGGCTACGGTACGGCGTTGGGAGTGGTGAGATCGGCGTGGATCGCCGGACGCTTAGAACGCCTGTATGCGGACGAAACCCGTCCCCGGTTGCAAGGGGCGAAATTGACGGCGTGGGAGTGCGTGCAAGAAGGGATCCCGGTGACGGTCATTGCCGAAGGGATGGCGGCCCACTGCATGAATCGCGGGATGGTCGATGCGGTGGTGGTGGGCGCCGATCGCATTGCCGCCAATGGGGATACGGCGAATAAAATTGGGACCTATCAGGTGGCGATCGCCGCCCGAGCGCACGGGATCCCCTTTTTCGTAGCGGCGCCGTTTTCCACCGTGGATTTTGAACTCGCCAGTGGTCGGGAAATCCCCATCGAAGAGCGCGATCCAGTGGAGTTATATCAAATTGGCACCACTCGGCTGACCCCAGAAAGGGGAGTGGACTATTACAATCCCGCCTTCGACGTGACGCCAGCATCCTTAATTGCGGCGATCGTCACCGAACGCGGGGCGATCGCCCCCGGTGAATTGGCGCAATGGCGAGGGGTTCAAGCGGGATAGAGCGTGCTTCCGGTAGCACGGTCGAAGACGAACAACCGATCGCCGTCGAAGCTGACCGTGAGACGATCTCCCGGGTGGGATTGCACCCGTCCGGGGGCGATCGCCGCAAAGGAGGTGGGACTTCCGGGGAGCGTCAGACGCATTAAGGTTTCCCGTCCGAGGGGTTCGACCAACTCGACGATCGCCGTCAACGTGGCGAGATCGCCTGGGGGAGAAGACTGGGGAGAACCGATCGCGATCGCCTCCGGACGCAGGCCCAGATCGAACGTCTGACCGGGAGACGGGGCGATCGCGCGGCGAAGGACACCCGGACAAGGCATCGTCTGTCCGGCGATCGCAAAGTGTCCCTCATGGTAAGTCGCACTGAAAATATTCATCGGCGGATTGCCGATAAACGTTGCCACCATGCGATTCGCGGGTTGAGTGTAGACCGTTTGCGGGTCGCCGATTTGCTGAATGCGACCGCCATCGAGAATCACGATGCGATCGGCGAGAGTCATCGCTTCGATTTGGTCGTGGGTGACGTAAATCGTCGTAATTCCCAGGCGTTGGTGCAGTTGCTTGAGTTCGGCGCGGGTATCGTCGCGCAGTTGGGCGTCGAGATTGGAGAGGGGTTCGTCGAGTAAGAACACCTTCGGTTCGCGGGCGATCGCCCGACCGAGGGCCACCCGTTGCTGTTGTCCGCCGGAGAGTTGTTTGGGTTTGCGATCGAGCAGGAGTTCCAGGGAGAGCGATCGCGCCACCGCTTGCACTTGTCGTTGTTGGGTTTGGCGATCGGCCCCGCGCATTTTCAGCCCGAAAGCGAGGTTATCCGCCACACTCATGTGAGGGTAGAGGGCGTAATTTTGAAAAACCATCGCCACGTCGCGATCGCGCGCCGGGATGTCGTTGACGAGACAATTATCGATATAAATCCGCCCACTTGTCGCCGATTCCAACCCGGCGATCGTCCGTAAAATCGTAGATTTACCGCAACCGGACGGCCCGACCAAGACCCAGAATTGACCGTCGGGAACCTCAAAACTAATATTTTCAATGGCTGGGACGCGATCGAATTGACGGGTAATTTCTTCTAAGCGAACGATAGCCATTTGGGGAATTTTAGAGTTTAGATTTTAGCGCTTAACTCGAACATCGAGGACCGCGACACGGCGACGGTCACCCTGCAAATAATGCGACCCTGGATCGGTGCGTTCGCGAAGCGACGCCTTTGGCGTATCGACGCCAAATCCCCGTCAGTTCAGTGCGGGTCATATCAAAATTGTACATAAGTTATCAATCGCGCAGGGATCGAGGGATAATTAGGAGCAATCGGGGGATCGCTCCCCCCACACAACCCCCAGTCCTTGCGATCCTCGACTTGAGCCTGAAACGGGCGAAAAACCAGGCACGCAGGCGGGGTTTGGTAAACTGCACTACAACGTTACGGTATCGATCGGGAGGCTTGTGGCGAGTTATGCTATCGTCATTTTCGGTTAAGGTCACCCTAAACTCGAACGCAGCAAGGTCTAACAACCGCATCCCAACCCGTTTCATCCGTTTGTTGGAACTCGACTCGTTGCCCCTCTCAGGTTTAGCAATATGTCCGATCTACCTTTCACCTTAGATCAGTTACGCATCCTCAAAGCCATCGCTGCTGAAGGGAGCTTTAAACGTGCTGCGGATAGTTTATATGTTTCCCAGCCTGCGGTGAGTCTGCAGGTTCAAAATTTAGAACGCCAGTTGGATGTGCCACTGTTCGATCGAGGGGGACGGCGGGCCCAACTGACCGAAGCGGGTCACCTGTTACTCAGTTACGGCGAAAAAATTCTGACCCTATGTCAGGAAACCTGCCGAGCGATCGAAGATTTACAGAATTTGCAAGGGGGAACCTTAATTGTGGGAGCCTCCCAAACTACCGGAACCTACTTGCTACCGCGCATGATCGGGTTATTCCGACAGAGTTATCCGGACGTGGCGGTTCAGTTGCACGTTCACTCGACCCGGCGGACCGCGTGGAGTGTGGCGAACGGTCAGATCGACTTGGCGATCGTCGGCGGGGAAGTCCCGCCGGAATTGCAAGATTCCCTCCAAGTCAAAGCTTATGCGGAAGATGAATTAGCACTGATTTTACCCGTGTTTCACGCTCTGGCGAAACAAGAAACCATTCAAAAAGAAGATCTTTACAAACTGCAATTTATCGCCTTAGATTCGCAATCGACTATTCGCAAGGTCATCGATCAAGTGCTTTCGCGCTACGATATCGACACGCGCCGTTTGAAATTGGAAATGGAGCTCAATTCGATCGAAGCGATTAAAAATGCAGTTCAATCCGGTTTGGGGGCGGCGTTTGTGTCGATCTCTGCCATTGAAAAAGAATTGCAAATGGAGGTGCTGCACCGGGCGCCGATCGAGGGAGTCGTGGTCAAACGGATGCTGTCGTTAATTTACAATCCCAATCGCTATCGCTCGAAAGCGGCGGAAGCGTTCAGTCGGGAAATTTTACCGAAATTTTCGACCCAAGATTTGGGAGACGGCCCGGTAGAGCAACCGACGGCAGCGTTAGAATCGGAGACCGTCAGTAGTGCAGCGTCTAACCCCACGGGTAAATAGTCGAGTGGCGGCGATCGCTCGCCTCCCTTTCCGATCGCGAGGATCTATGGAAATTTACTGTACTCGTCCGGGATGTCCCCGTCCCCTCAATCAGTTTGCAGATCTCGACGATCGCACGACGTTGAAAACCGTACAGCAAAAATACTGCACTGCTTGCGGGATGCCTTTAATTCTCGACGGACGTTATTTAACTGAGCGGTTGCTCGGACAGGGGGGGTTCGGGACGGCTTTTTTAGCGCGCGATCGCCGTACCCCTGCAATGCGCCTCTGTGCGGTCAAGCAGTTTCAGCCCTCCGGGGATCTGAGCCCCGAACAGTTGGCGATCGCCCATACCCTATTCGAGCGCGAGGCGATCGTCCTGGAACAACTCGGCAACCAACATCCTCAAATTCCCGATTTATTCGCCTTTTTTCCGTTAGAAATCCCCGGAAAAACGGCGGGAACGTCGGAGCAGTTTTTTTATCTGGTTCAAGAATATATCGACGGCTCCACCCTCGAAGGAGAACTCGAAACCAAAGGGCCGTTTTCCCTCGCGGACACGATCGCCGTTTTTGAGGAAATTCTCTCCATTCTCGACTTCATCCACACCCGTCACGTCATCCACCGGGATATTAAACCGTCCAATATCATTCGCTCCAACGCCGGACCGCTTTACCTGCTCGATTTTGGCGCCGTCAAGCAAGTGGCGCAAACCGCAACCCTTTCCGCAGGGGGCCAGTCTACGGGGATTTATTCGATGGGATTTGCTCCGCCAGAACAAATGGCGGGACGCACGGTGTTTCCCGCGACCGATCTCTACGCTTTGGCGGTCACCTGCATCGTTTTACTGACGGGAAAAGACCCTCAAGAATTGTTTGACGCTTACAGCAATCAGTGGAACTGGCGATCGCACGTTCCCCTTCCCCAGTCCGGTTCGGACGCCAAAGAAGCTCGATTTGCCGATCTGCTCGATCGCCTCCTGCTCGCCACTCCCAGCGAACGCTACCAGTCGGTCCGGGAGGTCTGTGAGGCCCTCAATCCGCCGGGTTCGCCCGTTTCTGCGCCGCCAACCCCCGCCCCGACGCCGATGGGCGGCGCTTCCGGGTCGCCCGTTTCCCGTCGCCGTTTTTCCGATCGCGAAATCCAGATCGCCGCCCTGTTTACCGGGTATGAAGCGGGTTTGGGCTGGATCGTCCTGGCGAGTCTCGATCTACCGCCGTCGGTGAAAACGATCGCCTGGTTGCTGTTTTTATCGGCCCTATATTTTGCCCAGGCGACCCGAGCGATCCAAAAATACGACCTGGCGATCTTGGCGGGGGTATCTCTGGCGATCGTGCTGATTGTCGAACCGTTGCGGATCGCCTTTTCCTGGATCGCCGCGATCGGTTTACCTATCTCGATCGCCCTGTTGGCGTTCGTCCTCACCTGGGTATGGTTGTGGCTTTACCGACGCTTTTTTTAAAAGAAGGGAGGCGATTTCGAGCCAATTTGGCGCTATTTTAGGGCGCGATCGCCGCAATTGGGGATCGCATGAATGAAGCGAGATTGTTCTGAGGAAAGCGACAAATTGAGCGGGGTTATCGGGGGTCGAGAGCGGCAGTTCTGCTCGACCTAGCGGGTCGAAGGATCGCCCCTCGATATTAGCGACGACGGCGATCGCGCGCCGGACGGTTGCCCAAAACACGACCCTCGATCGCGGACGTTCCCATCAGGACGATCGAGGGGTTTTGCCCGGTTAAATCCCTACCGATCCCCGCTTCAGTCGCGCCAATGGCGATCGCGCCATCCCCAGCTTATCGACAGGCTGCTTCCTCATTTTATCCCCTCGGTTTAATGCCAATTGCGGCGATCGAGGTCGGCTAAATCTCGATTTTGCTGCGCTTCGTTCCGGGAATCGCAATCGAGGTTTTCTCAATCCCCATTCGGTTGTAGACCCCCCGATCGCCCTCCCGGTCATCAATGTATTTACTCCTCAAAAGTTGCAATAAAAATTAAACTAAAAAATATTAATTTTTTTATTTCTACGGATGAGTATTGGCAGAGAAGGGGAATGGAGCCGAGAGAAAAAACGGGGAAGCCAGAGTCGAAAAGCAGCAATGGCGTCTTTTTCATAGAGCTACACCGTTCCGGGGGGATAATTTTATCGAACCCCGAGAGAACTATTGCTGTTTCATCAAAAAAAGGGGTCATCTTAAAATAGAATACGAAAAAATACCGAGCTTTCAAAGTTGCCAAGTCCGGGCGATCGTAAAAATTATCGATCGATTTTCTAATTTTCTTTTCAAGAAAGCTAAGCTATAAAGTAAGAGTAGATCTTAAAATTTATAGATCCTCCAAAAGCGAACCGCTCGATCCGATGGGCGCGTCGGAAATTCGGATTTGAGGCAGTCGCCGATCGCGATCGGGTCACGCCATCCCAGCCGCCCCAGGGTTGAGACATGGGGATTCCAAACATCTCGTTCGCGCGAACGCCCTCGGCGAGGCTTGGCGATCGCCTCAAAAACGGCTGGCACGGGCAAAAATGCGGGGAAGAGCGCGTCCGGGGCTGGATGCGAACCGGGGCGACAGACACCACACCCACCTCATCGTCCAGACCGCCGAAACACCTCTATTGCCGAAGTCAAACGGTCGGGAGCTTGCCGTGAATAGGAAACATTTATTATCAAGCCAACCATCGAGAAATGGGAATCGTCCTCGGGAGATGGCTTCACCCGACCGTTGTCATTGGATAGAATCCGCGCAAATGCAGCCAGACCATTGCCAGCCTGAAATCATGTCTCGTCTCAACATTCCCCGTTCCATCCGCCACGAATTGGGCGATCGCCTCTTTTGGGATACTCCCGTCGGCATTGTTTGCGAAACCGCAGACGGAGGCATTTTGATGGCCAATCCGGCATTTTGTCGGATGACCGGGTACAGCGACAAGCAATTGCGTCATTTAGATCGAAAGGCGATCGCCCACCCGGAAGACTTCGAGATCGAACTCGACACGATCGCCCACATGGTTCGAGAAGGGGTCAAAAGTCAAACCCTACGCAAACGCTACCTCCACCACAACGGGGGCATCGTCAGTTGCGATATCGAGGTGCACCTCGTCGGGGAACCCCTCGAAGAAAGCTATTTATTAAGTTTTGTACGCGATCGCGGCGAACGGGCGATCGTCGAGCGCGAACTGCAACAACACCGAGAACGGGAAATCCTCCTCGACGAACTCTCCGCCACGATCCGGGCGACCTTCGACCTGCCGACGATCCTCGATCTCGGCGTCAATCGCTTGCGAGAAGCATTAGGCGGCCATCGCGTATTAGCGTATCAATTTAGCGCCGACGGACGGGCCGTTTGCAGGGCGGAAAATGTCGATCCGGCTTATGCCTCGGTTCGAGAACAAGTCCTCACCTTACCGAGGATCGACCCTTCCGAGTTTAAAGACTACCGGAGCGGACGGGTATGGTCGATCGACGATCTCGACTATGCCAACTTGCCCGCCATCTATTTAGATCGGCTCAAACCCTTTCAAGTGCGTAGCATCATGGCAGTGGGCATTCCCCACAGCGAGAAACCGGTCCTTTCGGGACTCGACGGCGATCGATTGCCCTTAGCGGGCGATCGCCCCTCCTTCCCCTTATGGGGTTTGTTAGTCGTTCACCACTGCCACGCGCCCCGTCGTTGGCTCGACGAAGAACGCCAGTTGCTCGAAACCGTCTCGGACCGCCTCGCGATCGCCATCCAACAAGCCGAACTGGTCGAAGGGCTGCAAAATTACGCCTGTCAACTGGAACGACGAGTCAACGACCGAACCAAATCCCTAGCGCGATCGCTCCAATTCGAGCAACTGATCCGCCATCTGACCGAATCCTTACATCGCGCTCGCGACGAAGACAGCGTACTCGATACCGCCGTCGAAGGCTTGGTCGATACCTTGGGGGCGCGTTGTTGCTTCGCCTGTTTATTCGACCCCCAAGCAGAGATCTTCGAGATCCGTTCCCTGCACGGACGCGACCTGCAAGAGCGAGACCCGCAACTCGGCCAACGCTTCCCCCTCAACCACTGGCCCGCTTCCTGTCGCGAGCATTTGTTGAACGGCGAAATTTGTTTTCACGACCTGTTTTCCCCTGTCGCTACGCGACAACCCGTCACCGAAAGCGAATTAGATACTGGGTTGTTGCAAACCATTTGTCCGATTCTCAGCAACGGTGACACGATCGGCATTTTAGGGTTGTCTTACGACGAAGCGATCGCCTGGTCGGCGCCGGAATTGCAATTGCTCGAACAAGTCGCCGTGCAGTGCGCGATCGCCATCCGTCAGGCGCGCCTGTTGCGCGAAGAGCAATCCCTGCGCTTGAGCGCCCAATATTTTCGTTCGTTTATCGAACAATCGAAGGAAATTTTCGCCGAATACGACGATCGCGGGCGTTACTTGTCGATCAACCCTGCCGGATCGGTCCTGTTCGGCTTTCCTCTCGATCGCATTGTCGGTCATACCAATCGGGAACTCCTCGGCGAAACCGGGGAGATCTTCGATCGCGCGATCGCCCAAGTCCTAACCACCGGGGAACCGTTAGTCACCACCCTCGAACTGGATTTGGCATCGGAAACGAAAACCTTCGAGACGGTCTGTTCGCCGATCTCCGAACCAGATGGCTACATCCATCGGGCGATCGTTATCGCCCAAGATATCAGCGACATTCGCCAGCAGTGGCGGCTTTTGCAACAGCAAAATCAAGAACTCGCCGCCATCAACCGTCTCAAAGAAGAATTCATCGCCACCACCTCCCACGAACTGCGAACCCCCCTGACCGCGATTCTCGGCTTTTCCAGCGTCCTGCTCGAAGAATCCTTCGGTTCGCTCAACGACAAGCAAAAAATTTATGTCGAACGGATGCACGCGAGCGGCCAGCATTTGTTAGAACTCATTAATGATATTCTCGACCTGTCGCGCATCGAAGCCGATCGCCTCGAACTCGAACCGCAATTAGTGTTTATTCACGATATTTGCGAAGGGGTCATCAGTTTGGTGCAAGAGCGCATCACCAATCACGGCTTGCAACTCGAAGTTGAGGTCACCCCGGAGATCGAATCGGTGGTGGTGGATCCCCGGCGTTTGAAACAGATGTTGCTCAATTTGCTCAGTAATGCGATTAAGTTCACCCCGGAAGGATCGGTCGGTTTGAAGATCGATCGGGTCTGGCGCGATCGCTACAGCTCTTCGGACGGCAGAAGTCGGGAATTACATAAGCAAGAGCGCATCGAGTTCACGGTCTGGGATACGGGAATCGGCATCGACGAGCGCGATCGCCCCCGCTTGTTTTCGCCATTTTCGCAAATTGACTCGTCCTTAGCCCGCCAATATCAAGGAACCGGGTTGGGACTGGCGATTACGCGCAAGTTGGCGGAACTGCACGGCGGCGAGATTTTTGTGGAGACCCAACCCGATCGCGGCTCTTCGTTTACGATTTCTCTACCGTTGGAAATGTTTCCCCCGGTGTCGATGGCGGCTGAGTCGTCCTCGTGAACCCTGCCGATCTTCCTACGATGTTGCCCCGATGGTTCTCTCGATCGTCGATTGTCTCGATCGCTTCAGCTTTGAGGCGATCGCCACTGCCGAAATCCGCCGCGCCACCGCCGCGAACGATCTCTCTCCTCCCGCCTCGATTCCGTTAAAACGAGTCGAAGACCCCCAGCGCTTGCTTTACAGTTGCGCGATCGCCCTGCCATTGGCCGCCTCCGAGGGCGCGGACCCCCGGAAAATAGCCGAGGCGATCGCCGCCGCCTTCGTCCGCTCTCCTGGCGGGGATTTGGACTTTTCCATCGAAGCGGTCGGTTCCGGTTGGCTGCACTTATGGCCGAGCGATCGGGCCGTAGCGGGTCAATTGCAACGCCTGAGCGAGTTTCCCTGGCCAAACAGCGTGTCGCAGCCCATCGAGGGCATTCGCCGGGATGTCTTTCTCCTTCAGTACGCCCACGCCCGATGTTGTTCCTTGCTGCGGATGGCACGACGGGACGGTGCGATCGCGTACATCGAGGGCGAAGACTTCCCGTGGCTCGATGGCGCGGGACGGCTCAACCTCTGTCGCCGCGCCGAATTCGAGGCGATCGGGGCCTTGTTCGCCAGCTTGGATCGCTGCGCGCGATCCGGCGATCGCGCCGCCGTTCTCAAAGCCGCCACCGCTTTAAGTCACCGTTTCTTAAACTTCTATCGAGATTGCCGCATTTGGGGGGACATTCAAGCGGAACGGCCCGATCTGGCGCGATCGCGCCTCGGTCTGGTCGCCGCCACCCGCCCCGTGCTGAAATTCTTACTGGAAGAGCGATTGGGAGTTTTCGCCCCCGAGGAACTTTAGGAAAAACGCCGCCGTCATCGAAGTTGGGGACAGCAATGGAGCCGACCGATCCCAGAGTACTTTCGAGAAAAATTTTCGAGAAAAGTTTAATGGGGGGGTGACAAATCCAAATCTGTCCGATATAGTTACAGGTGTGTGAGGAGCGAACCAGTAAGGGTACCGAGACGAAACACGGCCAGTCGTCGGTACCCTTTCTGCATTTTTACAACTTCATAGGCTTTCCGAGTCAGAGGATGAACTCTTCGATCGCCGCCGCCACCCCATCGCGATCGACACTCGGCGCCAGCCAGTCCCCCACGGCCCGCACCGCATCCGGCGCATTGCCCATCGCTACCCCGATTCCCGCATAGTCGAGCATTTCGAGGTCGTTGAAATTATCCCCGATCGCCATCACGTTCGCCGCCGATAAGCCTAGAATTTCTTCAGTTAAATAACGAACCGCCACCCCTTTATTGACTTGAGGATTGCCTGCTTCTAAAAAGTAGTCGTGGGATTGGGTCAGGTAGAGTTCGCCACCTCGGTAGCGACGCCGGAAGGTGTCTAGGAGTTGGGAAATCACCTCGATTTCGTGCCCCAACGCGAGCACTTTCGTCGGCGCCGAGTCCGCCACCACGGACCGCAAGTCCCCCACGGCGATCGGTTCGACCCCGGTGCGATCGCCGTAAGCGCGACTGGCTGGGGTTAACTCGCGAACGTAGAGGCGATCGTCGATATAGCAATGCACGGAAAACAGCGATCGCACTTCCGGACGGTCGAATTCATCGAGCAACTCTAACGCAATTTCCGACGCCAACGGCCAATGTCCGTGACGCCGATTGTTTGTCGGATCGGCAATCCACGCCCCTTGATAGGCAATTAACGGTAATGTCGAGCCAATTTCGCGATAGAAACGCAAGGCAGAACGGTACATCCGTCCCGTGGCGATCGCCACGGACACCCCCTGACGTTGCGCCTCGACGATCGCCTGTTTGACGCGATCGCTCACCTGATTCGAGACCCCGGCGATCGTCCCGTCAATATCGAGAACGAGCAGTCGAATATCCTGACAATTCTCTTGACAATTCGATGAAGTCCCAGTCTGTACGGCGGTATCGGTCGCTGTTTGAGTCATGAGATTTGAGCGCTTAAATTTGAAATGTACGATCGACAGTTTCAGTATAATCTTATCTTGAATAAGAGCAATTTACGTTTCCATTTTGCTTGTGTTATCGGCAAAATGCTTCTGTAAAAATCATTAATTATTAGGAATTGTCGATCGTTACCCAAGTAATCATTTTTAGCCGTTTCTCATGCCAATTTTCTAAAATGGCGATCTCTCTCATTATTTTTAAAAATGGGATTACCGTCCCCTGTTCATCATAAAAACAATAATCGATCTTTCTAATTTTTATAATTCCGATTCGTTTAAAAACCAACGATTCTCCAACGCTTCGAGTTCGCCTTCTTCTTTTAACTTCAACAAAATGCGATTGATGCGTTCGCGATAGGGACTGCTTTCGGGGAAAGCAATGCCATATTGTTGTTTGGCAAACAGACGACCGACGACACGAAAATCCGGGTCGCGTTTGGCACGATAAAGTAAGGTAGGGGCGTCACTGACCACGGCTCGAATTTTTTGCTGTTTCAGGGCTTGATAAGCGGCTTCGCGGGTGGTAAATTCGACTAATTGAATCGGACGCGATCGCAAGTACGAAGCGGAGGTCGTGCCTTCAATTGCGCCTATTCTGTGTTGATATAAATCATTGGGACCTTCGATGCGCGATCGCATTTCCAAGGAGGCAATGGTTGCGGTAAAATAAGCAAATACAAAAATCGCCGCCATCATCCAAACGATCGCGATCGCCCGTCCGATAACTGACTGGGGACATTTATCGCCATATCCCACGGTAGTTGCGGTGACAAACGACCACCAAAACGCCTCCCAAATCCCGGGAAAATAGCGTTTAGGAAACATTTCCGGGTTGAGACGGCGCTCGAAAAACCAGAGTAAATGAGCGGAAACCAAAGCCGCACCGAAGACGACGGCAAACGCTTGTAAAGTGGTGCTGGAAAAGAGATAACTGGAAAAAATTTGGATAGGATTGATAGGCCGATCTAAAACTAAAATTCGCAATCCGGTTTCGTAATAACCGTGCGAAAAATCGATCGTTTGTTCTCGTTGGGCGGTAATTGTAATTCCGGCGATCGCCGCATCGACTTCTCCTGATTCTACGGCTTCTAAAACGTCGGCGACGGAATCAAAAACGACGAATTCCGACTCGCCAATTTCCAATTCAGTTTCGATCCGATCCCACAGTTCGATACTGTATCCGACAGGTTTTTCCGAGATTTCATCGACAAAAACAAACGGTTCGAACACGTTCGTCCCGACTTTCAACGATTCGGCGACACCGGGAAGACATCCCCAGAGTAAACTACCGAAAATAAGAACACTAACGATCCAGGGTCGAGAAGTCACGGTATAGCTCGATCGGTTGAGGACGACAGGGAAGAGGAGTTGTAAGTGAGAGAAAGGTAAAGGCAGGAGCGGCGTCAAAGCGAGGGCGATCGCCTAATGTTTCTCAATATTTAGTCCTAATAGTGAGAGCGTCATTTAGGGAGTCGAAGATCGGGCGGCTTTTTCCAGGGAATCGCGCACCAGCTTGGCGAGGCGATCGCTACTGTCGGGAACGGCCAATTGCCCGGCATTTTCGCTCATTTCCACCAAGATTTGCGGCTGGTTCAACCATTGCAAGACTTGCGCTTTTAACCTGTCCGCCGTCAATTCAGCTTGGGGGTAAACCACGGCGGCCCCGGCTCGAGCAAATCCTGCGGCGTTGACCGATTGATGGTCTTCCGCCGCAAAGGGAAAGGGAATCAGCACCGAGGGAGTGCGCGTCACCGCTAATTCGGTCAGGGTTCCGGCGCCAGCGCGAGAAATGGCTAAATTCGCCCGTTGAAATAAGCCCGCCATATTGTCGTAAAACGGGAGGGAAAGATAGTGAGGATGCTCGAAACTGTTGGCGTCCGGGTCGTTTTCTCCGGTCTGATGGACGATCCAAGCTCCTGCATCGAGCCAAGCGCTGGCGCACTGACGCACCAGTTGGTTGACGGCGACGGCCCCTTGAGATCCGCCGACGACGGCGATTAAGGGAACCTCTGGCGGGATCGGTAGATCGAGGGGAGTGGGGGTTAAAAAGGTTTGGCGCACGGGAGTACCGACCCAGACGACGCGGGCGCCTGGTAAGTAAGAGCGAGCGTGTTGGAAGCCGACGGCGACGACTTCGCACCAGCGACTGAACCAGCGCGTGACTTTACCGGGTAAGGCGTTGGATTCGTGGAGGATGACGGGTAAGCCGAGGGAACGCGCGGCGAGGATGGCGGGTGCGGCGATGTAACCGCCTGTGGTGAAGACGCCGTTAAAGTGACCGCGTTGGAGCAAGCGACGGACTTGGAAGGTGGAGGCGAGGAGGCGAGCGAGGATTTTGAAGGTTCCGAGTCCGAGGCGGGTTTGAAAGCCTTCGACGGCGATCGTGTGGAGGGGATAGCGATCGCCGATCAATTGGGTTTCCATGCGGTGGGGGACGCCGAGCCATTCGATCTGATAGTCGCTCAGTTGCTCGGCAGTGGCGATCGCGGGAAATAAATGACCGCCCGTACCACTGGCGGCAATTAACAGTTTAATCGGTTGGTTGCTCAAGAGTAGGGAGTTCTCCTAGGGCTGAAATTCGGTTGAGTTGAGATCGTGAAGGTGAGAAGCGTTCGGGGGGCGACGCCGTGCGCACTCCCACTTTAAAAGCGAGAGAACCGGAAAATCAAGAGCGATCGCCCTGGCGGAATTTCCCGGACGCCAGAGAGATTTTGCTATGTTTTGCAAGGAATTCGGAGTAGGGACGGTGAAGAGATCCCATAGGATCGGTTGAAATCGCCCCGGCGATCGCCGATCTGGCCTTCTGTAGTTTTGACACGAGTTGCGATGCGTAATTTCCCCCCTGTTCCGGCTCTGAGCCTCACCGTGCGCGATCTCGGCCAGATCGCGCGATCGCCCCTTTTGCGTTGGCTGCGCTGCCGTTCGCTCGCTTCCGTACTGTTGAGCGCGACCTTGTGGACGGCGGGGGGAATCGGGCCGCAGGCGATCGCCACCGCGTCCCCGCAGCAAGTTCCGCCGACCCTGACCAACTTAATCCGGCAAATCGACGGGGCCGCCAACCGTCAGGATCTCGGCAGTTTGTTGCAATTTTACAGCCCGCGCTTCACCCATTCCGACGGCTTGACTCGGGAGACCCTCGCCGCCGCTCTCACTCGCCTGTGGGAACGTTACCCAGACCTGGACTACCGCACCCGGGTCGAATCCTGGGAAGCGGTGGATAATGGCTTTGAAGTGGAAACGGTGACGGAGATCGAGGGAACGGGGATGTCGAGCGATCGCGCCGTGCGCCTGAAAGCCACCTTGCGATCGCGCCAGCGCTACGAAAACGGGCAAATGGTGCGCCAAGATCTGCTCGCGGAGAATACCGAGGTCACCTCCGGGGACAATCCCCCCGAGGTCAAAGTCAATTTACCCGACGAAGTGCGCGTCGGCGGACGCTATAACTTTGACGCGATCGTTTTGGAACCGTTACGCGACGATTTGCTGTTAGGATATGCGATCGACGAACCCGCGCGGGCCGATCGCCTTTTAAACCCTTCTCAAGTGCAATTACAACCCCTTGCGGCGGGGGGGATTTTCAAAGTCGGTCGAGCCGGGGCGATCGAAGATAGTCTCTGGATTTCCGCCGCCTTGTTCCGTCACGACGGTTTGAGTTTGATCACCCGCCGCCTGCGGATTCTAGAGCGCGGCGATCGCAACAGTCATTTGCCCTTGTGACGTACTCCCGACGCCGACCGCTTAGGCAGTACGGCGCGGGCTTCTCCGCCCAGACCGTTTGGATCTGGGTTTCGCGTTTTTGAGTGAGGCGACGCCCAACCGCTCTCTAAAACTTACTCAAACTTAATCATTTGATGTTTAGTTCCTAGCTTGGATCTTCCGAGACCTTTCCATCACGCTTGCTTACACGGCTGAGCTCTCCGCGTTTTCTACATTAATTGCCGCATTTAAGTCACGATCTATGGAGGCGTGACAGCTCGGACAATCATACTGTCTTTTGTCCAGGGGCATTTTTTGTCGGTGAATGTTCAAGGCGTACAAATACCGCATCTATCCAACCCACGAGCAACAAGCGACTTTAGCCAAGAGCTTTGGTTGCGGTCGTTGGTATTGGAACTATGCGTTAAATTTGTGCCAAGAGACTTATCGATCGACCGGAAAAGGTCGATCGAGGGGTGATCTTCAGGGATTATTACCCGCCCTCAAAAAGGAATACCCTTGGCTTAAAGAAGATGTCTATTCCCAATGCTTGCAAGTCGTGGCGTTGAACTGATCGACCGCTTATCGAAACTTCTTTGAGAAACGGGCAAAATTACCCCGATTCAAATCCAAGCAGGGAAAGCAATCTATCAGTTACCCTCAAAATGTTAAGTTTGAGGGAAATTACATCAAACTGCCTAAAGTTGGGTTAGTGCGTTGTCGTCAGCATCGAAGTTTTGAGGGAAAAATCAAAACTGTAACCCTCTCCAAAAATCCAGATGGTAAATATTATGCTTCAGTTTTGGTAGAGGGTAAAAAAGAACCTCCCTTTCTCTCAACTGAAGGAAAAGCCATTGGCATTGATTTAGGGCTGACCGATTTTGCGATGACCAGTGAGGGGTCGAAATATAATAATTCCAAGCATTTTGATAAACACGCGCGCAACCTAAAAAGAAAACAGCAAAAACACGCTCGAAAAAGGAAAGGCAGCAACAACCGCAATAAATCGCGGGTAAAAGTTGCTAAGATTCACGCCAAAATAAGTCGCTGTCGTGAAGATTTTCTCCACAAGCTATCCCGTAAGATAGTGAACGAAAACCAAGTGATTGTGGTCGAATCCCCCCTAACCCCCCTTAATAAGGGGGGAACTAAAGGGGGGATAGGCATGGTTCGCAATCACCAACTCGCCAAAGCGATTAGTGATGTCGGTTGGGGGATGTTTTGTACGATGTTGAAGTACAAGGCTGAATCAGAAGGAAAAGTTGATCTAGAAGTCGATCGATTTTTTCCTTCCTCTAAAACCTGCCATGTATGCCTCAATCAAATCAAAAGCTTGTCTCTTGATGTAAGAAGCTGGACTTGCGAACATTGCCAAACCCATCATGACAGGGATATCAATGCCGCCATCAATCTCAAAAATGAAGGCTTACGGATATTAGAGTTAGGGACTAGCTCTACTGCCCTTGGAGGGGATGTAAGACGAGGTGGTAGAACTTCAGTTCTATCTAGCGCAGTCCCCAGTGAAGAGGGAAGCCGCTATTGTAATCTTTGATTCAATAGCGGTAGTTCACGGCGATACATCGAACAGCAAGACTCCTCCGATTCGGGAAATGGAGGGGCATCGAACCCCTCCATTTCCCCTGGCTCTCATCCCGACGCTCACCAAGCACGGTTAGAGCGCGGGGCTTCCCGCCGAGAAGCTAAGTGAGGAGATCGCGGAAGCGTCTCTTCAGGAGAACCGCTCGCCCCAGGTGCTCGAAGGTTAGAGCTGTTTGACTTCACCGACGAGTTTGGTCACCACATCTTTAGCGCTGCCAAAGAGCATCATGGTTTTGTCCTTATAGAACAAGTCATTTTCAATTCCGGCGAAGCCCGTACTCATACTGCGCTTGATCACGATCGTGTGATTCGCTTTATCCACGTCGAGAATCGGCATTCCGTAAATGGGACTGCTGGAATTTTCGCGAGCTGCGGGGTTGACGACATCGTTGGCGCCGATGACTAAGGCGACATCGGTTCGCTCGAATTCGCTGTTGATATCTTCCATATCGTAGAGTTGCTCGTAAGGCACGTTGGCTTCGGCGAGCAGTACGTTCATGTGGCCCGGCATCCGTCCGGCGACGGGGTGAATGGCGTATTTGACCTCGACGCCGAGACGTTCCAACTGGTCGGCGAGTTCGCGGACGGCGTGCTGTGCTTGAGCGACGGCCATCCCGTAACCGGGAACGACGACCACCGATCGCGCGTAACCGAGCATCATGGCGCTTTCTTCCGGGTCGATGCTGTGGACGACGCGATCGCCCGTGGTGCCACCGCCACCGCCTGCGACGGTTCCTTCTCCGGTTCCGAAGGCGGCGAACAGGACGTTAGTCAGCGATCGGTTCATCCCCTTACACATAATCACGGTCAGGATGATCCCGGAAGCGCCGACTAAAGCCCCGGCAATAATCAACATGTTGTTCATGACCACGAACCCGGCAGCCGATGCGGCCAAACCCGAGAACGAGTTCAACAGGGAGATGACCACAGGCATATCGCCGCCGCCGATGGGGATCACGAACATCACCCCGAGAACGAGGGAGATGCCGACGAGGGTGAGAAAAATGGGGGTATTGAGCGGGTTGAGGCACAGATAGACACTCAACGCCAGGAAACCGCCGAACAGGGTCGCGTTAAACGGTTGTTGCAAGGGGAAGACGATCGGGGAGCCACTGACGAGTCCTTGCAGTTTGGCGAAGGCGACTAAGGATCCGGTGAAGGTGACACCGCCAATGAGGACGCCGAGGAGGACGACGAGGGTGGTGTCGATGCCGGGGCTTTCCAGGCTGCCGAAATAGCGCCAGAATTCGCCGACGGCGACTAAGGCGGAGGCGGCACCTCCCAAGCCGTTGAAGAGGCCGACCATTTGCGGCATGGCGGTCATTTCGACTTTTTGGGCGGCTACGGCGCCGATCCCCGAACCGATGGCGATGCCGAGGAAAATCATCGGGTAGTTGAGGACTTTGGCATCGAGCAGGGTGGCGACGATCGCCAAGAGCATCGCCGCCGAGGCGATCGTGTTACCGGATCGCGCCGTCGCCGGAGAACTGAGTTTTTTCAGACCGACGAAGAATAAGGAAGCGGCCACCAAGTAGCTCAACTGAATGCCCGTTGGGATCAGGTCGCTCATGCTTTCACCTCTTTCTTTTTGAACATTTGCAACATGCGATCGGTCACCAAAAAGCCACCGACGACGTTAATCGTGGCGAAGACGACGGCAATTAAGCCGAGAATGACGGTGACGTTCCAATCTTTATCGCCTGCGACGATCAAAGCGCCGAGAATGGCAATTCCTGAAATGGCATTGGCGCCGGACATTAAAGGGGTGTGCAAGGTGGGCGGAACTTTAGTAATGACCTCGAACCCGGCAAAGGTGGCCAGGACGAAGATAAATAAGGCAGAAATCAAGGCTTCTGTCATTTCACTCAATTCTCCTGTGGACGAGGGGGAGGCGTATCGCCGGAGGCGATCGTCGGATCCCCTCAAAACTTCATTGAGGCAACAACAAACGTTCGATCTAGCAACTCACGCGATCGAGGGCCTCGCGCACTCGGGCATTGCGAATTTCACCGCCCGTGGTGACGCAGGTGTTATCGATGATGTCGTCTTCAAAATTCAAGTTGACTTCGGTCTTGTCGATCAAAATCTGCAAGAAGGTCAAAATATTTTTGGCGTACATTTGGCTGGCATGGACGGGCATCGACGAGGGCAAGTTGATCGGCCCGAGGATGGTCACGCCATTGACTACTACATCTTTCCCGGCTTCGGTGCAGGCGCAGTTGCCGCCTTGTTCCGCAGCTAAATCGACGATGACCGCACCGGGTTTCATGCGGGCGACCATTTCTTCGGTCACCAGTAAGGGGGCTTTTTTCCCGGGCACTTGGGCGGTGGTCACCACCACGTCGGCCCCGGCGACGGTTTCGGCGACCAGTTCTTGAGTGCGTTTTTTCGATTCTTCCGAAATTTCTTTGGCGTAGCCCCCTTCGGCGACGGTGTCTTCGTCGAGTTTGATTTCGACGAATTTCGCCCCGAGGCTTTGCACTTCTTCTTTGACGGCGGGACGGATGTCAAAGGCTTCGACGACGGCGCCCAGACGGCGGGCGGTGGCGATCGCCTGCAAGCCTGCCACGCCAGCGCCCATGACGAAAACTTTCGCCGGACGAATGGTTCCGGCGGCGGTGGTCAACATCGGGAAGAATTTCGGCGCGGTGGCGGCGGCGAGTAAGACTGCTTTGTACCCGGCGACGGCAGCTTGGGAGGAAAGCACGTCCATACTCTGGGCCCGACTGGTACGCGGGATGGTCTCCATCGCAAAGGCGGTGACCCGGCGATCGGCTAATTTTTGAATGGTTTCCGGCTTCCCTAACGGGTTGAGCAAGCTGATGACGATGCTCCCTTCGTTGAGGAGGGAGATTTCTTCGTCTTTCGGAGGAGCCACCTTGACGACGATCCCGGCTTCGCCCCACAATTTGGCCTTGTCATCATATATGGTTGCCCCAGCTTTTTCGTAAGCTGCGTCGGAGAAGAAGGATTTCTCTCCCGCCCCAGCTTCGACGCCCACTTCGAGTCCTTGTTTGACTAATCGAGCCACGAGATCGGGGATTAAACCTACCCGGCGCTCGCCGACTTCGATTTCTTTTGCTAGCGCAATTTTCATTCGACTTTCCTCTTGCATGATAACTACGACGACCCATCGGCACTCGACGAGGCGCGATCGCTTGCGATGACGCGAACTCGCTTTGATTTTTGATGGAAAAGGAGGATCGTTAAACCCTCAAAGGTTGAAAGGGGACGACCGTCGGCTCCTTCGTTGTTCTGTGCCGCGATCGCATCGAAACCTCGATTGTCTGGCTCGTTGAAGTGCTACCCTTTGCATCCTAGTCGATCCCAAAACTGCTGTTTAGATTTTTACCTTGTCTTAAGAAGTGACGAAGTGTCAAAAATCACCAATTTTGCCGTTTAAGCGCTCCATACTGCCTTAATTTCCACGATTCGGTCTTACGGATGTTCCTCAACTCCGACTTTTCCTTCCTTTAAAGTCTGCGGGCTTCTGTTTCCCTCCGCGATCGAAATAGTAGCGCCTTTTTTTTTACCGGGTGACCCTTTTCCCCCCATTTCTTCTTAGATTTTAAAATTAATTTAGATAAGTTTATGAAGCTGCCTCTCCTGCCCTCCTTTGACTGACTCTCATTGACGGATACGACGGTTACAAATTGCTAAAAAAATACGGTAATTTTGACAAATTGTTCCCAAAAATTTCAAGTTTTCTTGACCTTTTCAATGGGGATCGCTCGAAAATCTTGGAAAATCTTGTCTGAAGGAATAGGGAGAAAGAAATGAGAACGTTTGAGGAGAAAAAGGCGCTATCCCCAGCAGCGAGCGGGCGATCGCCGAGATCGCGATCCGCCAAACGAGAAGCCTCCAAACTCTTGAAAATTCCCGGTTTGCGCGGGGGTTTTTCGCCGCAACTCGGAAATTTATTACAAAATCTAACAAGCTTCTCAGACGCAATATATCATTACACTTGCGATCGCCTCTGAATTTTAAGCTCAACTTTAAGATTGCACCTCAGATCGCCCCTAGAGCATCGGCGGTGTTTTCAACCCGCGCAAGCTTTGTTGGCGTCGGTTCGCGTCGAGTCCCTTGCATTGCACCAACACCCCAAAACCGCCCAAACCCAACGGATCGATCGCCCGATGCAAAACTTCCCGACGTTGCAGAACCGTAGAAATATCCAAATTTTCACCCCGGGACAGGGCCGCGAGGCGATCGCCCCATCCCAACGCCATCAAAAATAATCCCTGTTGAGTCCGTCCGAGGGTTTCCAACCCCCGCGCTTGGCCTCGTTGTTCTAACGTAGTGAAATCGACGTGCGCGGTTATATCCTGTTGTCCTACATACAGATAAGGATTATCGTGATAGTTGTGGCGATAATAACACTGTAACGTCCCGCGATCGCGCGCCGGGGCGTAGTAACGAGACGCCGGATAGCCGTAATCCACCGTCAAAACATAACCGCAGTGCAGTTTAGCCGCCACTCCATCGATCCAATCCACGGCGGCGAGATTGACTTCCGTGCGATATCCCTCCGGGTAATGGCTCTCACTCCAGTCGATCCCGAGGCGATCGAAATAATCGGCGATCGCCTCCGTAGATAGATCCCCGCTCACTTCCGCAAAACCCTCCCCATCGACGGTCACGTAAATTTCGCGCAGTTGTCCCCCCTCGAAGACCACTTGATGCACCGGGAACGCATCGACTAACTCATTAGAAAACAAACAACCAATAATACTCTCCTCGCCGACCTCTTCCCAGGTACACCAGCGCAATTTCACCCCCATTTTCGCTGCCAAAGGATTCAACCGCCCTTGCTGAAACCCCCGCATTGCCGGGGATTTTTCCACGATCGCGTAATCTAGCACCTCCAAGCAATCCCGGTGGTTTTCGCGCAAGTATTGCAAAACATCGCCGCAAATCAATCCCTGACCCGCCCCCATTTCCACCAAATGAAACGGCGAGGGACGGCCCAAAATCTCCCACATTTCGACAAACTGCACCGCCAGAGTTTCGCCAAAATCGCAACTCAAATGAGGGGAGGTAATAAAGTCCCCCGCCCCACCAATTTTGCTCCACTCGGAAGCATAGTAGCCGTAGGGTTCGTGGTAGAGGGCGAGATCCATATATTCGGCGAAGGTAATACGCCGTTCGGGTCGCGATTCAATGATTTCGGCGAGGGTTTGAAAGAGTTTGGGATTGGAGTGCATGAAGGCAATCGGGAATAGGAAATTAGTAAACGTCTGTAGGGTCTTCCAGATGTCCGCTTTTGCAAAGCTGAAGACTGTAGCCTGACCGTCTTGAATCTAAAATCTAAAATCTAAAATCCCCAAAAAAACGGGTATCTTTTAATTTTCGATACCCGTTTTTTTGGGGATAAAAAGGGACTAGCGATCGACCGAACCCATAATGATATCGATACTGCCGAGAATGGCAACGATATCGGCGACCTTTTCGCCGCGTACTAATTGCGGGAAGACTTGCAAGTTATTGAAATCTGCCGCGCGGATTTTCCAGCGCCAGGGGAAGACATTATCGTCGCCGATAATGTAGATGCCCAACTCGCCTTTACCGCTTTCGATGCGGACGTAATGTTCGCCCGAGGGGATTTTGAACGTCGGCGGGATTTTCTTGGCGATGAACTGATAGTCAAAATCGTTCCATTTCGACTTGGGGCCTTCAAACATGCGTTTGGCTTCCAAGTTCTCGTAAGGGCCGCCGGGTAAGCCTTTGAGAGCTTGACGGATAATTTTGACCGATTCGCGCATTTCGCGGATGCGAACCAGATAGCGGGCCAAACAGTCGCCGTCAGTTTCCCACTGGACGTCCCAATCGAAATCGTCGTAACACTCGTAGTGGTCAACTTTGCGCAAGTCCCATTTGACGCCGGAGGCGCGCAGCATCGGACCGGACAGGCCCCAGTTGATAGCTTCCTCGCGAGAGATGACGCCGATGCCTTGAATGCGGCGGCGGAAAATGGGGTTGTTGGTGATCAGGGTTTCGTATTCGTCTACTTTGGGATCGAAGTAGTCGCAGAAGTCCTCGCATTTATCGACCCAACCGTAGGGTAAATCGGCGGCGACCCCTCCGATGCGGAAGTAGTTATTATTGATCAGGCGCATTCCGGAGGCGGCTTCCCAGAGGTCGTAAATCATCTCCCGTTCGCGGAAGATGTAGAAGAAGGGCGTTTGGGCGCCGACGTCGGCGAGGAACGGTCCGAGCCAGAGCAGGTGGTTGGCGATGCGGTTGAGTTCGAGCATGATGACTCGAATGTAGCTGGCGCGCCGGGGGACTTCGATCCCTGCGAGTTTTTCGGGAGCGTTGACGGTAACCGCTTCGTTGAACATCCCTGCCGCGTAATCCCATCGGCTCACGTAGGGGACGAACATGGTATTGGTGCGGTTTTCGGCAATTTTTTCCATGCCGCGATGGAGGTATCCGAGGACGGGTTCGCAATCGACGACATCCTCGCCGTCGAGGGTGACGACCAGACGCAACACCCCGTGCATGGAGGGATGGTGGGGACCCATGTTGATTACCATGGGTTCGGTGCGAGTTTCGATTCTTGTTACCATAGTCGAGTTTTTCCCCTTGAGACCGTTTTGGGTTACCGTACCGGATGGGCGGGCGATCGCGCTGGGAGTGGAGAACGGCGAGTGCAGTTCGAGGCCAGTCGCGAACCGATCGCTCCGGGACGGTAGAGTTATGTCTGAATGTTTATTTTTGTTTCGTCCATCTAATTATAGGGAGATCTAGGTTGCCAAACACTGAGAAGTCGGTGGGAAATGAAAGATTGACCGAGGAGTTCGTCCACATTCCGGTGTTGAGTGAGGAGGCGATCGCCGGATTGGCGGTGCGTGCGGGGGGTCACTATTTAGATGCGACAGTTGGGGGAGCGGGTCACGCGCGGCTGATTTTAGAAGCGGCGCCGGACTTGTGCCTGACGGCGATCGATCGCGACGAGTTGGCGATTCGGGTAGCGAGGGAACGCCTGGCGTCGTTTGGGGAGCGGGTGACTTTTTGGCAGGGTAATTTTGCGCAGTACGAGCCGGGAGAGCAACAATTTGATGGTATTATTGCAGACCTGGGGGTTAGTTCTGCTCAGTTAGATCTTTCAGAACGGGGCTTTAGTTTTCGTGAAGAAGCTCGCTTAGACATGCGTATGGATGCTCGCCAATCACTGACGGCGGAAGAAATCGTCAATCACTGGGACGAGACAGAACTAGCAGATATCTTTTATAAATATGGAGAAGAAAGGTTTTCCAGGCGGATTGCCCGGCAGATCGGGCGATCGCGGCCCTTGCGAACGACAACCGAATTGGCGGAGGCGATCGCGCGCAGCGTCCCCGGACGGTATCGTCACGGGAGGATCCACCCGGCGACGCGAGTGTTTCAAGCCTTGCGGATCGCCGTCAATCAAGAGTTAGCCAGCTTGGAAACGTTTTTGGCGCGAGTGGCCGACTGGCTCAAGCCCGAAGGTCGCCTGGCGGTCATCAGCTTTCACAGCTTGGAAGATCGCATCGTCAAACATCGTTTGCGAGAGTCGCCACAGCTTAGGGTGCTCACGAAAAAACCGATAAGACCGAGCGAGCAGGAGAGTCAAAACAACCCTCGTTCTCGCTCGGCAAAGCTGAGAATAGCAGAGCGGGTGACGGCGATCGAGTAGCCGCGCGATCGCGGCCAAGTGCCAGCCGCTCCGACGCTCGTCACTCCATCGAGGCGATCGCCTCGATCCGTTCTAGGGAGCGGGTTTCCTATGATAAGCTCGTTGGAGCGGAATCGGTCCGTTAGCGCCGAGGTGATTTGGGGTACTTTTCAATTGGAACGCCCACCCAAAAGCGTGATTTGTCACGGCTCTACCAACCGACAGACGGCCTCCGTCGAGAGAGTCACCAGTCCGATTGGTGGAATCCCGTATCAATCACCCTTAATCCATTAGCCTGTAAGTGGGGTATTGCATGAGTCGGGGAAAAGGAAGCAAGCTGAAACTGATGGTCGTCGATGACGAAATCGACAACCTAGACTTGCTGTACCGGACGTTTCGGCGGGAATTTGACGTATATAGAGCTGATAGTGCCTTCAGCGCCCTGGAAACGCTGGACAAAAACGGCGAAATGGCCGTGATCATCTCCGACCAGCGTATGCCAGAGATGAACGGCACGGAATTTTTAAGCAAAACTGTAGAACGGTTTCCCGATACGATTCGTATATTACTCACGGGCTACACCGATGTCGAAGATCTGGTGGAGGCCATCAACTCGGGTCAAGTGTTCAAATACATTACGAAACCTTGGAATCCCGAAGAACTCAAAGCCGTCGTCAATCAAGCGTCGGAAACCTATCAAGTTCTCAAGCAACGCACGAACGAACTCAACCGCACCCTCAGAAGAGAATCCCTGTTCAACGGGGTGATGAGTGCCATTCGCGAGTCCCTCGACTATCGCAGCATGTTGCAAACGATCGTCGAAACGGTCGGCGAAAACTTTCAAGCGACAGGCTGTATCGTCCGTCCGGTGGAAGGCGATCGCCTGACCCCCGAAATCTTCTCCTACCAAGACGCGAACGCCTCCAATCCCGTCGAACCCGAGATCCTCGAACCGACGATCGCGGCAGTTCTCGAAACGCGCCAAACCCAGGTGCTTCAGGAAGACAACGGCGGCAACGGCAGCACTCGTCTGGGCGTTCCCCTGATTTACCAGAAAGATTTGCTCGCCGTCATGTCCCTTTACCAAGACGGTCGCGGCAACAATTGGTCCCCCGAAGACATCCAGTTGATCGAATTAGTGGGGGAACAGGCGGCGTTGGCCCTGTCCCAAGCCAAACTCTACCAGCGCTCTCAAGAACAAGCGGAGCAAATGCTCGCCGAACTGGAAGTCGCCCGCCAAATCCAAACCAATCTCCTGCGCCAAAGTTGGCCCGATCTCGACAGCGCTAAAATCCAAGCCTGTTGCTTCCCGGCTCGCGCCGTAGGAGGGGACTTTTTTGAGGTGTACATCCACTCCCAGGGGGACATCTGGTTGGCGGTGGGGGACGTTTCCGGTAAGGGGGTTCCGGCAGCACTGTTTATGGCGAGTGCCATTTCGGTGATGCGTCGGGAACTGGCCCAAGAGGTTTCGCCGATGCCGGAAGACGTGATGAAAAACCTCAACAGTGCTTTATCAGACGATCTCATTAGTAATAATTGCTTTATTACTATGGTGTTGGCCCGTTATACCCCTTCGACGCGCCAGCTTGCTTATGCCAATGCCGGACATATTTACCCCTTAGTCTGGTCGCAAACGGCTCTGGCGGAGAAATTGGCAGTCGAACCCAATTTTCTCAAAGATCGAGGAATTCCGGTGGGAATTTTACCGATGTGGAAGGGAAAAGCAGGGAGCTTGGAGTTAAATCCAGGGGACGTGTTTTTGCTGACGAGCGATGGTTTGACGGAGGCTACGATTACCCATCCCGATTCCTCCCTCGATGGCGTCCAGGCGGGTGAAATGATCCAACAAGAAGGTCTGTGGAAATTGATTGCTAACGAGAATGTCCCTCTCGACCTCAACGACTTACTCGCTCGCATCCGCGATCTCGCTCACGAGCAGGAAGATGACCAAACAATACTTTCTCTGGAGGTTCTGTAATCGATGAGAACTGAGTTGCACGTGCCAAGCGACTTGCGGTTTTTGGCTATTGTTGAAAACTGGCTGCTGGGGTCTTTAGAAATGGAACTGGGCGATGCGGTGGATTGGCCCCGTCAGTCCAACCGCCTGCGCCTGGTTTTAGCGGAAGCTTACTCGAATGTGGTGCGACACGCCCACCGGGAGCAACCGAATTTACCCGTGTTGATTCGCTTGGAACTCAAGGGACACGATATTGCCCTGGAAGTGTGGGATCACGGCAAAGGTTACGACCTCGGGACGTACATGGCGCCAGTTCCCGAAGAAATGCCCGATGGGGGCTACGGCTGGCTGATCATGAATAAATTGATGGATCGGGTGGAGTATCGCTTGCAAATTGACGGTCGCAACTGCTTGAAGCTGGAAGCGAGCTTGCCGGAAAAGGAAAAAGCTTAGTTGTTGACCGACAACCCTGGGCGACCCCGACTAAATTCGGGCTTTGCCTGTCAGCTATCGGGTTCCCCCAGGTGGCTCGCAGGATCGGTGTCGTTCTGTCGGTCGATCGCCAAATTCAGGTGTCAATGAATTTGGTCTCGGGGCGATCGCGCTTCCATCACCCCATCGAGGGTGCATTGCTTTACATAAGTTTACTTAATTGGCGAAATTATTATAACTTTTATTAACTTCTGTTGCTTAAACGGCGCTTATCTTGCATATTAGAAAAAATTAATCGACGCCCGATCGCCTCAGATCGGCGCGATCGAAAGCGGTTGACGATCGCCGTTCGCAAGGGATCGCCCCGCCCTCGTAGTAGATGCTTGTCGTTGGTAAGCGCCTTATGACTAGAGACTATTTTCCCCTAGCCCCCCGGTATCGACTCGATGACGAATCTCCGTGGCTGCAAGGCATCGATCCATCCCGTCGCTATTGGATTGATGTCAATAGTTCTCCCGCTCACCGCGTGTCGGTCGAAGGGTTAGTCGTGGCGGACTTCGACGACTTCAAACAGACGATTTTAGGATTTCGATCGCTCGCAAGCGGCGAACAAATGCAGGTCGAGCGCATCTGTAACGCGCTGACGATCCACTGTCTCGGCGAGAATTGCTACGCGATCGAAGGAGAGGTCGCCGGGGCTCCCGTCTGGCATCTGTTCGATCGCGAAAGCCTCGAAAGTCTGCTGATGACCGCTCACCCGGATTGGCAGTGCGCGCCGAAAGACGTAGATTTGGGGCGCCGGATGCTGATGCGGTCTTGGGAAAGCGCGATCACCGCTTAATCCCCAACCCGGCGCCGCCAAGGTAGCCCCTAGCGCCGCAAGCTGGCGAGTTCGGCTAAAGACGCCAGCAGCTTGACCGTGACGCCGAGGATCTGCCCGTCGCGATCGAGGACGAATAACCAACCCACTTTGACGGTAAATAGGGCAGTTTCCACTTCCCCAGAGATTTTAACTTCCTCCCTTCCCTCCACCGTGGCGCTAATTTCACCCCGTTTCGGGCGCAACTTCATCCCCCGCGCTTCTTGTTGGAGATACGCGGCGATCGCCTCGGGACCGACAATCGGCTCTTCAAAAGGCGGAATCAGTTGTCCTTGTGGGGCGAACAGACGGCTCGTGCGCTCGAACTCCCCTGCATTCAAGGTTTCAAAATAACGCCGAATCTGGTCGCGATCCACCCCTTGGATTGAGATCGCCTCCGGGACGTCGTCCGTGGGAGGGGCTTGGGTTGTTAACGGGCTAGCATTCTGGTTCATGTTACTTTTTTTAAAGAAAATCAAATATTTTTTACAAACCAGCCCTATTGTAACGAATCGTAAAGTTAAGCGATGAGATCTGGGTCACAAGACCTCGGGAATCGCGCGCGGACTTCGGTGTAGACTCGAACAAACCGCCCTAGAGACTGCCAACTCTCCGATTGTCAATGGTTTCTACATCTTCGAGTCCCCCTCCCGACCGCGATCGCGTCAAACAACAGGCCCTCGACCTCGGCTTCCACAAAGTCGGCATCGCCGCCGTCGAACCGCCCCCCACAGATGCCGCGCGACAGTTACAAACCTGGTGCGATCGTGGCTACGGCGCCGAGATGGACTGGATGGCGAACCCGAAACGCCAAGACATCCGCCAAGTCATGCCCGAGGCGCGATCGCTGATCTGCGTCGCCCTTAACTACTACACCCCCACCCCCCACAGCGATCGCCCCGACCGCGCCAAAATCTCCCGCTACGGTTGGGGACGGGACTATCACCGGGTCATGCACAAAAAACTCAAAGCCCTCGCCACTTGGTTGCAAGCTCAAGGGGACGGCATCCAAGCCCGCTATTATGCCGATACCGGACCAATTCAAGATAAAGTGTGGGCCCAACGGGCGGGGATCGGCTGGATTGCTAAAAATAGCAACGTCATCACCCGAGAGTACGGGTCGTGGGTGTTTCTCGGAGAAGTGCTAACGAATCTCACTTTAGAGAGCGATCGCCCGCATACGCAACATTGCGGCAGTTGCACGCGCTGTATTGACGCCTGTCCGACCGGGGCGATCGTCGAACCCTTCGTCGTCGATGCCAATCGTTGCATCGCCTATCACACTATCGAAAATCGATCCCCGGACCTTCCCGACAACATCAAACCTCACTTAGAAGGCTGGGTTGCCGGGTGCGATATTTGTCAGGACGTTTGCCCCTGGAACCAGCGTTTTGCCACCGAAACAGACGTGAGTGAATTTCGACCCTATCCCGAAAACCTCGCCCCGACCTTCGCCGAACTCGCCGAACTGTCGGATACCGAGTGGGATCGGCGATTTCGCGCCTCCGCCTTGCGACGGATCAAACCCCAGATGTGGCGACGCAATGCTAGGGCAAATTTAGAGAATGTGAGAGAATGAATGGTTTTAAAAATCAGTAGTGGGAGGAAACAAGTTGGGGCGATCGCATTAGAAATCGCTACCACCGCCACCACCGCCACTATCACCACCACCGCCGCCACCACCATCGCCGCCACCGCCACGATCGCCACCATCAACATCGCCGCCGCTATCACCACCACCGCCACCTAGACTCGGGTGCAAACTGCGGCACAATTCGCTAAACCAAGGGCCAAAATAATAATTGCCTACGGTGTAGTCGCGATGGCTAACCAAACAAGGGATAATTTCTTCTCTTTCTTCCCGATAATTGCAACAACGGCAATGGCAAACAATGCGGTATTTACCCGGACTCCAGCAGGTGGGTTCGTACAGGATCTTCTTATGTTTAATAAGCGTTAATTCCTGACAGTTCGGACAGTAATCGAATCCCTTGCTGCGATCGCCTAAATATCTGCGAATGTGAAACGGTATTTTAAATGTTAAACTGCAATGGGGGCAATACCAGCCTTTCACTTTGATGCTGCCCAATTGTTCGGCAACTTTTTCCGGAAAACTCAGGTAAATCTCTAGGATCTTTTTACTGGGGGAAATCATTCTGTGATGGCATTTTTTACAGTAATACTGCGGCCACAAATATCCAGTCAAGTTAAATAAGTTTCCGAAAAAGTTGGACAGTGGAAAGCCGAGCAACATCGCTATGGAGATGATGACTAACCACTGTAATTGAATATCAAAATTCGGTAAAATTGATAATAAATTCCCGAATAAAAGCAGACATAAAACAACAGTCAAACCAAAGATAATTGTTTTTAGAAGAATTTTAATGAGAATTGGATGATTAAAAACAGAAAGATAATAGAGAATAAAACTCGGCAGAGATAAAAACAAGGAAAAACTGGATATTAAAATTAGCAAATAAACGAACAATATCGTATTCGATAGACTGAGGCTTACGAGAGTTAATAAAATTAACGTAAAGCAGAAGAAATAAGCGAGAGGATATAAAACACCTCTGGTTTCATTGGTATCATTAGTGCGCGATCGCCCGGTAGGTTCGATGAATATTGCTCTTTGTAGGTGCCAGCTTTGGCTGATATAGCTAATAATTATCGAGATCGATGCCAGAACAACAGCGAATATTGCTCCCTGGCGTTCCCGGCGATCGAGTCGTTTTAAAAAAAAGGGTCTTTATCAATAATTGCTCCCTCAAATGTTTCGCCACTTAAAACATCAATTAATGCCCGAGTTCCTTCGAGGATTCCCGTATCAAAATCATTGTTTGTAAAATAAGGCAAAATATGGCGATTGAGGATGTCTAAAATTTGAGCATCGGGTAAAATCGGTTCGATTCCATAACCCGTTTCGATTTCGACTCGGCGATCGCCGAACGAAGTTAGGAATAAAATGCCGTTATTTTTACCTTTTTTGCCAATTCCCCACGTATTAAACAATTCGGTTGTGAAGGTTTTTACCGATGGAAACGGATCGGTATCGGGAACGGTCACGATCGCAATTTCGGCAGTAGTTTCTGCTTCCAAAGAATCGATTAACTGATTTAACTCTCGTTCCGTCGCCGGACTGATTAAATTTGCCATGTCCGTTACCCATCCCCCATATTCTACCCGGGGATTGGGAACGTCCTGAATGGCGATCGCCCCCGTCAAACTCGGAGATAAAACAATAGATAAAGCGAGAAAGAATCCTAAAGCGAGAAAAAAAATGGTTTTGATTAAATGAGAAAGTTTCATCGTCTTCTCTCCAGAACTATGGCAAATAATAGAAATCGACGTAAAGATGACTTAAAAAGAGGGGGAGATCGATCCGATCGATGCTTCTATGATACTCAAACTTCCGATCTAAACCCTAATTAAATTGGGATACAAGCGATCGCCTTTCCCGCGATCGTAGCGTAAACTTTGAAAAATGTTGCGATCGTTAAACTTCTTGTTAATCTAGCTGAGACGATCCCAATTCTCAATTAGCTAACGCAGTTGCTCGATCTCGATGTCCGCAAAAATGATAGATTTAGCGTAGACTATGGGTTCGAGAAGGTTTACATAGAATTCTCAAAGCAATCACCTACACTTGAAAACTCTCATTCTCGAAGAAACGAGAATCCATCCAGGGATGATTTAGCTTAGAAAATTGATAATGCCTATTAATTTATTTTAAGATACGTGTTTTACATTAAAATTGTTGTATAGGATCGTCAATTTTATTTGAGAAAGATAAAAAAATGTAGAGACTATTAATTGAGTTGATTGGCTAAGCTGTTAGACATTTAACCACCATCTCGCCGAACCCTCTCGATATCTCACCCTCAAGGTCAAAAGTTAAATATCAGCAGTAGTAGGATGGGCAAAAATTGCCCATCCTACTTTCCATCAGGCGCTGAAATATTTCGCTACCGGGTGATAGGTGATAATCGCCGTCGTCGATTGTTCCGGATAAAGCTGTTCGCTTTCATCCATGTACATCGAAATGCGATCGCTCCCCAATAACTCCAACTGCTTGTATTGATCCTCAATATTCGGACAAGCGGGATAACCAAAACTGTAACGAGAACCGCGATAACGCTGTTGCAAAATATCGCGAATATTATCCGGTTCCTCACTGCCAAATCCCAACTCGCGACGGATGCGCGCGTGCAACCATTCCGCCATCGCTTCCGCCGTTTGTACCGCCATACCGTGGAAATACAAATAATCCGTATATTGGTCCGAATCAAACAGTTTTTTCGCGTATTCCGTGGCAATTTCGCCCACGGTAACTGCGTGCATCGGGAACACGTCAACGATACCCGTTTCCTTCGGGGCGAAAAAGTCGGCAATACACAGACGGCGCATCGATTTTTGACGGGGAAACTCGAACGTCGCTACTACCGTTTCCGGCTTGGAATTTTCGTCTTTCATTTCCGACGGATCGTAAAGAAACAGCGTATTTCCTTCCGCCTGACAGGGGAAATAACCGTAAATTGCTTGAGGATGTAATAAATTATCCTCGACAACGCGCTGCTTCCAAGTCTCTAAAATTGGACGAACTTCTTTATCAATAAATTCGTCGTACTCCTCCCGAGATTGACCCTTCGGCTTGCGGAACTGCCACTGTCCGACAAACAACGCTTGCAAGTCCAAATACCAGAAAAGTTCCTCCAAGGGCATATCTTCCGGTTGTAGAACTTTCGTACCCCAAAATGGCGGTTTGGGGCGATCGATATCGATATCTACCGCTTCCGATCGCCGCGTATCGATAACTTGAGGTTCCGCAGCTTCTTTCTTGTCCTTCTTCGCCGATTTACTGCTAACACCGCCATTGCTTTCAGCAGTTTCTACCGCTTTCGACTCGGCTTTAGCCACTTTACCGTTGTCGCTGGCTTCATCCAAAAACCCTTTAAAATCGTCCCAATTGTTAGCCGATTTGGCAGGCATTAACTTGTCCATGAAGTGAAGGTCGGAAAAAGCATCTTTCCCGTAAACGACCTTCCCTTGATAGGCATTTTGACAATCTTCGTGAACAAATTTCGGGGTTAAAGCGGCACCGCCTAAAATCACCGGAACCGAGATGCCGCGTTCGTTGAAGGTTTCTAAGTTATCCTTCATAAATGCGGTCGATTTCACCAACAGACCGCTCATGGCGATACAGTCTGCTTTGTGTTCTTCGTAGGCTTCGATGATATTTTCGACGGGTTGTTTGATGCCTAAATTAATCACCCGATAGCCGTTATTGGTCAAAATAATATCGACCAAATTTTTACCGATATCGTGAACGTCCCCTTTCACCGTGGCAATAACCACCGTACCTTTAGCATTATCCCCGGCTTCACCTTTCTCCATGTACGGTTCGAGATAGGCGACGGCAGCTTTCATGGTTTCCGCCGATTGCAACACGAACGGAAGCTGCATCTGTCCGGAACCGAACAGTTCGCCGACCACTTTCATCCCGTCGAGGAGATATTTGTTGATGATATCTAAGGGGGGATGCTTTTCTAAAGCTTGAGCGAGAACGTCTTCCAAACCGATCCGTTCGCCGTCGATAATATGCTGTTTGAGTCGTTGTTCGATCGGCAAATTGGCATCGAGGGAACGATCGCGCTTGGTGGTTTTACCTTGGAAGAGTTCGGTTAACTTAGTGAGGGGATCGTAGACGCAATTATTCCCTTCAAATTGGCGGCGATCGTAGATCAAATCGCGACAAACTTGCTGGTGTTCTTCCTCAATTTTGGCTAAGGGGAGAATTTTGCTGGCGCTGACGATCGCCGAATCCAAGCCCACCTGCATTGCTTCGTGTAAAAACACGGAATTGAGCACCTGACGCGCCGCCGGATTTAACCCGAAAGAAATATTAGACACCCCTAACAAAATGTGACAGTGGGGCAGTTCTTCGCGCATTTGTCGGATGGCGTCGATGCTGGCTTTACCGTTGCCGCGATCTTCCTCAATCCCGGTGGAAATCGGCAAAGCGAGGGGGTCGAAAAAGATTTCGTGAGGGGGGATACCGTAGGCGATCGCCGCCTCGTAAGCGCGTTTGGCGATCGCGAACTTCTTCTCGGCAGTGCGGGCCATTCCGTTTTCGTCGATCGTACCGACCACGACCCCCGCGCCGTATGTCTTCGCCAACTCCAGCACTTTGTAGAATCGCGGTTCGCCGTCTTCGTAGTTGGTCGAGTTGAGCAGACATTTACCCCCGGCGACTTTCAACCCGGCTTCCATCTTCTCCCATTCCGTGGAATCGAGCATCAGGGGAAGAGTGACGTTAGTCACCAGGCGGGAGACCAACTCGTGCATGTCGCGGACGCCATCGCGACCCACGTAATCGACGTTGACATCGAGAATGTGGGCGCCTTCTTTCACTTGAGCTTTCGCCAGGGCAACTAAGCCGTCCCAATCTTCATTATTGAGCAGGGTGCGGCATTTTTTCGACCCACTGGCGTTGAGGCGTTCGCCGACGATCAAGAACGAGTTGTCTTGTTCGTAAGGTTGGGCGCTGTAAATGGAGGCGGCGGCGGGGATGTATTGGAACGATTCCCGTTTTGGCGGTTCGCCTTCGCCGTCCCAGGTACGAACCGGGCGGGCTTTGGGGTGTAGGGTTTTGGCAATTTCGGCGAGTTGTTCGATATGTTGGGGGCGGGTTCCGCAACAACCGCCGATCACTTGAACGCCGAGGTCTTCGATGAAGTGCATCAGGGCCATGCGCAGTTCCATCGGCGTGAGTTTGTAGTGCGCTTGTCCGCCGACGTTTTCCGGGAGTCCGGCGTTGGGGATGCAGGAGACGACGAAGGGGGAGTTTTCCGACAGGTAGCGGATGTGTTCCTTCATCTTGTCGGGCCCGGTGGCGCAGTTGAGACCGAGGATGTCGATCGCGTAGGGTTCGAGGATGGACAGGGCCGCGCTAATTTCGGAACCGACGAGCATGGTTCCCATGACTTCCATCGTGATCGAGACCATCAGGGGGAGGCGGCAGCCTTTTTTAGCGAAGACCTCTTCGATGGCGGTGAGGGCGGCTTTGATTTGTAAAACGTCCTGACAGGTTTCGACAATCAGCAGGTCGGCGCCGCCGTCGATTAAGCCTTCGGCTTGTTCGGCGAAAGCGTCGTGGAGGATGTCGAAGTCGATATGCCCGAGGGTGGGGAGTTTGGTTCCCGGACCGATGGATCCGGCGACGAAGCGCGGTTTTTCGGGGGTGGAGAATTCGGCGGCGACGCTTTTGGCGAGTTCGGCGGCTTTTTTGTTGATTTCGTAGGCACGATCGCCGAGGTCGTATTCGGCGAGGACGATCGAGGTTCCGCCGAAGGTGTCGGTTTCGATGACGTCGGCGCCGACTTCGAGGAACCCGCGATGGACTTTTTTAACGGCTTCGGGGTTGGTAATGACGAGGTATTCGTTACAGCCTTCGTATTCTTTGCCGCCGAAGTCGTCGGCGGTGAGATTTTGGAATTGCAGGCTGGTTCCCATGGCGCCGTCGAAGACAAGGACGGGGCGATCGGGACTGTGAAGACGTTGGAGAAATGGACTTTTCATGGTCGCAATTGGCACGAGTAAGGATTGAATCAAACACGAATGTGAATGAGGATGGCTATGGGGTTTTTCCCTTAACCTATTGTGCAAAATTATCAGAGTTCGGTGGGGAGTCCAACTGACGATCGCCCGTTTTGGAAGGAAGATCGCACGAATTGAGAAAGTAATTTTCGTATTTAATGCAGTTTACCGAACCCGAGGGAACGGTTGCCGAATGGCGGCGAGGCGTTCGCCTCAGTCGGCGCTGACTGTTTCAAGTTTATCAAGGCCAACGAAAGTTTTTGGGTTGAAAACCGTGCCTTTTTAAGGCAGCTTTGGGATCGACTTAGGACGAAGCAGAAAATCAGATGTGTCGTCGTAGCCCGCGAACTGACCGTCGCCAAAAGGCTACTGTCCCCTATTGTTTCCTTCCTAACCGATCTGACGATTTGCGTCAGGCGATCGGGGGTCCTCACATTGGGTCAAGATAAAGATCCCTGCGGTCTCGACCCAGAAGCTTCTTATCGTGTCGGTAGCGATCGCTACTGAAAGCATAAACTAACCTGAATTTTTTAAAAATTATGTGAAGTTATGATATAACTTAGTTAAAGAAGCCGCCTAGAAGCCCCCAAAGATTTGACCAATTTGTTTAAAAGCTCGTACATTTCCGAAAAAATAAGCAATAATACTTTACAACTGGGGGAACTTTCAACCGCGTGCATCTGCCTCTAGGTTGGATAAAATTTTCGCTTCAGGGAACGCATCACAAAATCCAAAAGGGGCGCTGGTGCCAGCCGCATCTTCCTAACGTTTAACCCTCGCTCGCGGCGATCGCGAGATCGATAGAATTTGCCGATTGTTTCAGCAATCGGTCGATTTTCATAGCCTAAATCAGCTAAATAAAGATCGAGTGCCGATTCAAGCCAAAAAATCGGGATGAGCTGCAATTTTGCCTGAAATAAGCTTTATTCCCGAGCGATCGCCGTAGCTATTTGACTGAATTGACAGCAGAAGACAAGCATCCAGGAGGTTTACCCCCGTGCGGAAGACACCCGCCACCCCCCGTTCGAGAACCACTTCGACCCTGACCCATCCGAGCGCGCCGATGTCGCCACAATCCAGTGCAAACCGCTCGTCCGGCCTTCGTTCGTCAACCGCTTTCGAGCAATTTGCGCGAGCCGTCCCGGTGCCAATGGCCTTACTCGACCGCCAAATGCGCTACATCACCGTTTCCCAACGGTGGTTGGACGACTACGGCATCGACCAAGCTGACCTTATCGGGCGATCGCACGCCGAAGTCTTTACTCACCTCTCCCGATCGTGGCACGAGAACTTTCGCCGTTGCCTGTACCACGGAGAAACCCACAACCAACGAGATCGCCTCATCAAACCCAACGGTCAAGTCGATTGGGTCGAGTGGAAGATCCAACCCTGGTACGCCGACCACGGCGAAATTGGCGGGGCGATCGTCATTGCCGAAATCGTCACCGTTCGCGAAGCATCCGCGCAAGAGCAACGCAAGCAACTCGACGAAGCCCTCGAACAAAGCCAGCAGTCGGCTTACATTCACCAATTCGCGATCGAAAAAGCCGTCGATGCCATCTTTTGGATCGACCCCGACAGCAAACTGAGCTACGTCAACGAAGCCGCCTGTCAACTGCTCGAATATCGACGGGACGAACTGCTCGCCCTCAAACTGCACCAAATCGATCCGGCCTTTTCCCCGAATATTTGGTCGGAACATTGGAAAGCCATCAAACAATTCGGTTCCTTTACCTTTGAATCGACCCACCGCACGAAAAGCGGGCGTATTTTCCCCGTCGAAGTGCGGGTTAACTACCTGAAATATAAAAATCGCGAATATCATTGTGCGTTCGTGCGCGAGATTACCGAACGCAAACAACACGAAACCGCCTTACAAAGCGCCAACGAACAACTGCAAGCCGTTCTCGATGCCGTTCCCGGCTTAGTCTCCTGGCTCAGTCGCGATCTCAAATATCTCGGCGTCAACCGCCAGTTAGCCAGCACCTTCGGGCTACGCCCGGAAGATTTTAGCAATCGAGAAGTCGGCTTCATGGAAAGTCACCCCGGATTTGCGGAATTCGCCCGGGAATTTTTCGAGAGCGAAACGAAAACGATTTCTAAAGAAATCTGCATCGGACTCGAAGGACAACGGCGCAGTTACTTACTCGGCGCCCAAAAATACCACCACAACAGCCGCGCGGTCTTTGTCGGGCTCGACATCACCGATCGCAAACAGATGGAAGCCCAATTGCGCCGCAGCGAAACTCTCTACCGCACCTTGGCGCATAACTTCCCCAACGGGGCCGTCTGCTTGTTCGATCGCGACTACCGCTATACCCTCGCCGAAGGAACCGAACTGGCAAAAGTCGGCCTGTCCAAAGCCGCAATGGAAGGTCAAATCTGTCGGGACGTGTTCGACCCGGAAACCGCCGAAATCATCGAGCCGTTGTACGCTAAAGCCCTCGACGGCGAAGAAAGCGTCGCCGAAATTCCTTATGCAGGTCGGATTTACCTCACCCACGTCTTACCTCTCAAAGACGATACTGGGGAAGTCATCGCCGGGATGATGATGACCCAGAATATTACCGAACGCAAGAAGAACGAACAGGTGTTGCGGCGATCGCGCCAACGCTTGCGCGAACAGGCCCACCGCCTGCGCGACGCCCTCGCCGAACTCAAACAAACCCAAACCCAACTCATTCAAACCGAAAAACTCTCCAGTTTGGGTCAGTTAGTCGCCGGGGTCGCCCACGAAATTAACAATCCGGTCAGTTTTATTTACGGGAATATCGCCCACGCGCGCCAATATGCGAACGAACTGCTAGAGTTAGTGGAACTGTACGCCGACGCCTATCCCGAACCGACGGAGGCGATCGCCGAGCGGATCGAGACCATGGGGTTAGATTTCGTGCGCGAAGACTTTCCCAAACTGATGTCATCGATGCAAGTCGGGGCCGATCGCATTCGCGAGGTGGTGCTGTCGTTGCAAAACTTCTCGCGGTTGGATCAGGCGCAGAAAAAACCCGTCAACCTGCACGAAGGGATTGACAGTACCTTGTTAATCTTGCAAAGTCGGCTCAAAGCCAAAGGGGGACGTCCGGGGATTGAAGTGGTCAAAGACTACGGCGACTTGCCGAAAGTAGAATGTTACGCCGGACAGCTCAATCAAGTGTTTATGAACTTGCTGGCGAACGCGATCGACGCTTTGGAAGAACGAGGAATCGAGTGCGATGCTTCGGAATCCGAGGAAGAACCGACGATCGCGATCCGTACCCGGGCGATCGCGGGCAATCGCGTCGAAATTCGGATCGCCGATAACGGCTTGGGAATGACCCCTAACGTGCAACGCAAACTGTTCGAGCCGTTTTTTACCACCAAACCCCCTGGCAAAGGGACGGGTTTGGGGTTATCAATTAGCTATCAGGTTGTCGTTCAAAAACATGGCGGCCAGCTTAACTGTGATTCGACCCCCGGACGGGGAACGGAGTTTGCGATCGTCTTGCCGATCGAGGCAAAATGAGCCGCAAGCGGTAGGGGGATTGATGCGACAGTGGAGTCGGTCGTCTTGATGGTAAACGAATCGAGGAGCGAGGGTGAATTATCGTAAGTTAGTATTGTTATTACTCGCCGGATGTGGGTTGGCGATCGCCCTAGGAATGAGTGGGAGTCTGGAGGGACGGGCGATCGCCCAGACGCAATCTCCCCCAGCCCAAACCCAGCTTGCTTTACCGGAACTGCTCGATCGCGTTTCCACTTCCGAAGCGGTCGCGGCGATCGAAACGCGCTGGGAAAACGCTTACGAGAGTTATTTCGGGACGAATTTCGGCGATCTTGAGATCGACGCCGCCCAAATTGCCGAGATTCTCGACCGTCTCGGACGACAAACCGGGAAGCGGTCGGCGTTGATTTACGCGATCGCCGCCCCCAAACAATTAGAATTGGTGTTACTTTTACCCGGTCGCGACCCGATTCGCAAAAGCATTCCCGAAGCAGACCGGGAAACCGTTCTCGACGCGGTTTTACAACTGCGTCAGGAAATTACGAACCCTCGCAAACGCAACCGCGAGAGTTATCTCGAACCCGCGCGATCGCTTTACGATTGGATCGTGCGCCCGTTAAAAGCCGAATTAGAGGCGAACGAGATTAGCACTTTGTTGTTTTGTGTCGGCAATGGCTTGCGGACGTTGCCCTTTGCGGCCCTGCACGACGGCGAACGGTTTTTAATTGAAGAATACGGATTTACGCGCATTCCGGCGTTTAAGTGGACCGATACCCTTTACGGCGATTTGCGTGAGTCGAAAGTCTTGGCGATGGGGGCGTCGCAGTTTGAAGAACTCTCGCCGTTACCTGCGGTTCCCGTCGAACTGGCGGCGATCGCCGGAGATTTATGGTCCGGTCAGGTTTTTCTCAACAACCGTTTTACTTTAAAAAATCTGCGATCGCAAGTGCAAGAGAACGACTATCGCATCGTTCATCTCGCCACTCACGCCGAATTTAAACCCGGCGATCCGAGCAATTCGTTCATTCAATTGTGGAACGAAAAACTCACCCTGGATCGAATGCGTGAACTCGGTTTCGATACGGCGAATATGAGTTTGTTGGTCTTGAGTGCGTGCAAGACTGCCTTCGGGGATGAAGATGTCGAGTTGGGTTTTGCCGGATTGGCGGTGCAAAGTGGGGTGAAAACCGCTCTGGCGAGTTTGTGGTACGTCAGCGATTCGGGAACCTTGGCCCTGATGAGCGAATTTTATCGGGCCTTGCGCACAACCGACGCCAACGGTCAGCCGAAGATCAAAGCCGAAGCGTTGCGAGAAGCGCAAATCGCGATGATTCGCGGTCGGGTGCGCGTGGAAGGGAGCCAGTTGCGCGGTTCCGGAGAAGAGGTCGATTTACCGCCTGCCTTGCAGACCTTCGCCCCGGATAATCTTTCCCATCCTTATTATTGGGCTGCGTTTACGGCGATCGGCAGTCCGTGGTAGGAAGAGCCCAAGGGTGGCGATTCACCCCCGTTGGAATCCACTCACAAGCCTCAATCGATAGAAGCTGCAAGACAGTTAATTCCCCGATCGCATCTATAGCACGAGGGAACGATCGCCCCCCGTTACTGGGGTCAAAACCATTTTTTCAGATAGAATGCACGGGAATGGCTCATGTTGCAGGAAAATAGGAAAGGCATAGGGGAGCGGCTTGGAGGTTGTCGGGATCTAGGGCAAGGATCGAACGGCAGGAAAACGAGTCTAGATGCAACCGAAGCGCGATCTGTAAGTCTTTCACTGTTGTCAGGGTCGCTGTTGTGGGAATGCTTCGAGGGTTGGGAGGCGATCGCTCGGCGTCTCCCCTGGAGAGTCGCCAGACCGATTGTAGATTCAGGGAATAGCCAGCACGCATCCGGCGATCGCAAAGTTTCTCGGAAGGAGCATCGTCCTCGGCGGTGAAATTTGGACAGACCGATCGAAGACAGCCAACCCGCCGCACCTGTCCGCCTGCCGTCGTGAGACGTCAACACCCTCTCCATTGCCCGAGTTTTTGAAAATATAGGCAACATCTAACCGATAAAATGTCTCTTATTGATTGAACAATTCGTTCACTTGACGTTCAGCTTAACCGCTATTCCTCCCGGCACTGTACCCGAAGGAATAGCGGTCAACTTCGATGGGGTTCAATGCCCCAGAGACGCCCAGACTTCTAATGTATTGCCGCAAAACGTCGGTTTGATTGCGTTCCGTAAGTTTACAATATCTGTCTAAATGCTCCTTTTAAACATCCGAGATTCTAAGGCTTATTTGGTTCGTGGGTAGCAATCGTATTTATATCTACTAAAATGATGGCATGAAACTAGCCTACCAGTACAAGCTATTGCCGACCTACGAGCAACGATGCCGCATGGATAAGTGGCTCGATAGGTTGCGCTACCAGTACAATTATCTGCTGGCAGATCGCTTTGACTGGTGGGAGATGAATCGGTGTCCCGTCAATGCCTATCCTTTGGTGTGCAGTATCGCTCAGCCCAGAGAACAGCCCGAATACTACGGGCAAAAACGCTCCCTGGTCTCACTTAAGCAAGAGCAGGAATGGTACGCCGATATTCATGCTGATGTCTTGGAGGAAAGGGTGAAGCGGGTAGACCTCGCATTGGCTCAGTTCATCAAAGGCGACAAGAACGGTAAACGTAGCGGTAAACCTAGATTTAAGGGGAAGAACCGCTATCGCACCTTTGCCTATCCGCGAGTCAAACCAGACTGCATCCAGGGCAATCAAGTCACCCTGCCCAAGCTGGGTGAAATCAAGTTGATTCAACATCGCCTTGTGCCAGAGGGATTCACGATGAAGCGGGCTTTGGTAACCCAGAAGGCGGACGGCTGGTATGTCACATTAACCCTCGAAGACAAGAGCGTTCCTGACTTGCCAGCGATCGAGATCCAGCCCACCGCAACCAATAGCATTGGCGTGGATGCCGGACTGGAATACTTCATCGCCTGCTCTGATGGTTCAACCAAGCAACCGCCAAAGTTTTACCGCCAATCTGAAGACAAATTAGCTAAACTCCAGGCCAAGCGAGACGCCAGGGCTAAAGGTTCAAAGCCGCGCCGCAAGCTGAATGAGCGTATTGCCAAGTTGCACCAACGCATTGCACGGCAACGGAAGCAGTGGCATTTTGAAACGGCTCAAGAGTTAATCGACAAAGCGGAAGTCATCTTTCTCGAGGCTCTGAAAGTCTCTAATATGTCCCGACGACATCAGCCGAAGCCGGGGGAAAACGGAACATTTCTCCCTAACGGGCAAGCAGCCAAGTCGGGCTTGAATAAAAGTTTTGCTGATGCTGGGATAGCTGGGTTCCTGAACGATGTACTGCCTTACGTGGCTCAAAGAGCTGGTAAACGGGTCGTGAAGGTTAATCCGGCTGGCACATCCCAACATTGTGCAATGTGTCTGAACCGAGTGCCGAAGGAATTGTCCGATCGCTGGCATGAATGCCCTCATTGCAGGGCGTCCATGGCGCGAGATCTCAATTCTGGGTTACTCATCAAAAAAGTGGGGTTGGGCGTTCGCCTCACGATAAAACGCGAATCCCGTAATGGGAGGAGAAGCCCGCGCCGTACTGCTTAGCGGTCGGCGTCGGGAGTACGTCACGCAAGGTTGAGTCTCTCAAACCCTCTCGGTCGTCATGATTTTGGTCAGCTCGGGGAATTGGCCCCAAGCCCGTTGTTAAGCCCTTGTCTTCCATGCTTGAAAGCTCTGCGTTTTCGATTCATTTAGCTATTGAGCGCCATCCCGTTACCGTCGCTCCTCAGACTTCGGTCGGCGAGACGATTTTGCTGATGAGTCAGGCGAAAGCGAGTTGTGTGGTCGTGGTGGAAGATCGAACTCCCGTGGGAATTTTCACCGAACGAGATTTAGTCAAGTTGACGGCCCGATGTGCGCAGAAGGATCGAGTACCGTTTCTGGAGCGGTACCGCACTGAACCGATCGCCGAGGTGATGAGTCAAAAGCCGATCGCCTTAGAAGAAACCCGTCTCGACGACTTGCGATCCGTACTCAATTTACTCAGACAATACCAGATCCGCCATTTGCCCATTCTCAACCGCGAGGGTCATTTAGTCGGGATTGTCACCCACCAGAGTATCCGAGATACGATTCAGCCTGCGGACTGGATGCGTTTGCGACGGGTTAAGGAAGTGATGGGCGATCGCGTGATTACGGCGCCGGAAACGGCTACGGTGAACGATTTAGCGAGGTTAATGCACGAAGCTCGGGTCAGTTGCATCGCGATCGCCCGTCCCCTAGAGTCCGACGAGCGCACGGATTCGCCAAAATTGGGGGACGCCGAGGCTCCGGTGATTCCTTTGGGCATTGTCACGGAACGGGATATCCTTCAATTTCATGCGTTGGGGTTGGACGCGCGATCGCTCCACGCGGCCCAGGTGATGAGTAGCCCCCTGCTCCAAGTTCAGCCGACGGATTCGCTCTGGTCCGCCCATCAGTTGATGAACCGCCACCGGATTCGCCGCCTGGTGGTCACCGACGAACGGGGCTGTTTGTGCGGCATCATCACCCAAACGAGTTTACTGCAAGGATGGGCGCCAATGGAAATGACCGACGCCCTCTCGGCTTTGCAGCGCTTGGTCGAAGAACGCACCAGCGAACTCCAACAGGCCAATACTCAATTAAGACGGGAAATTCAGGACCGCAAACAAACGGAAGAAGCCCTGCGGATTTCTCAAGCGAGGCTGGCGGGCATTTTAAATATTGCCGACGACGCGATTGTTTCCGTGGACGAACATCAATGTATTCAGTTGTTCAATCAAGGGGCGGAAAAAATCTTCGGTTATAGTGCCAGCGAGGCGATCGGCCAACCTTTAGATCTACTCCTCCCCGAAGCCGTGCGCGCCATCCACCGCCAGCACGTCAATAAATTTCGTCATTCCCCGGACGTCGCCCGTCAAATGGGCAGTCGCGCCGAAGTCCTCGGTCGTCGCAAGGACGGCAGCGAATTTGCGGCGGAAGCATCGATTTCTAAATTGCAAGTCGGTGCGGAAAAACTGCTGACGGTGATCTTGCGCGATATTACCGATCGCAAACAAGCCCAAGCGGCATTGCAACTGCAACTCGATCGCGAACGGTTGATGGGCGCCATGCGCGATCGCATCCGCCAGTCGCTCAATCTCGATGAAATTCTCAATACCACCGTCGCCGAGGTGCGCCAATTTTTAGTCACCGATCGCGTGATCGTCTATCAGTTCAATCCCGATTGGAGCGGTCAAGTGGTGGTCGAATCGGTCAGCGCCGACTGGGTGCCGATCTTGGGTCTCAACATCCACGATCCCTGTTTTGGCGAGGAATACGCCCAACTCTACGCCAAGGGTCGCGTCAGGGCAATCCCGGATATTTTTGAAGCTCCCCTGAGTCAGTGTCACCGCAATTTACTCAAGCAGTTTCAGGTGAAAGGCAATCTGGTGGTTCCGATTTTGCAGACGGAAACCACCGTGCAAATGCCGGACCTGCGTTCGCGAATCCTCTCCCCAGGAGAATCGAATCATAATCGCTTGTGGGGACTCCTGATCGCCCACCACTGCCGCTCTCCCCGTCAGTGGCAAGATTGGGAGGTGGATTTTCTCACCGCTTTGGGAACGCAAGTGGCGATCGCCATCCAACAATCGACCCTGTTCGAGCAGTTACAAGCCGCCAACCAACAGTTACGCCGCCTCGCCACCCTCGACGGTTTGACCCAAGTCGCCAACCGCCGCCGTTTTGACGAATATCTCGATCGCCAATGGCGACAAATGGCGCGCGATCGCCGTCCCCTTTCTCTCGTTTTATGTGATATAGACTGTTTTAAGCTATACAACGATACCTACGGTCACCAAGCTGGAGATGAATGCTTGCAAAGCGTCGCCGCCACCTTAACCGAATGCGTCAAACGCCCCTGCGATTTAGTCGCCCGTTATGGCGGCGAGGAGTTTGCGGTGATTCTGCCCGACACCGACCTCGAAGGAGCCCGCAACGTCGCCGAACGCATTCGCCGCACGATTTTCGAGTTGTCCATTCCCAATCACAACTCCTACGTCAGCCCCTACGTCACCATGAGTGTCGGCGTCGCCACCACGACCCCCGAACCGGATTCCTCCTGGAGTCAATTAATTGCACTCGCCGATAAAGCGCTTTATGCGTCGAAAAATAAGGGACGCAATCGGGCGATCTCGATGGTGTTGTGATTTTAGATTTTAGAGGGGAGCGAACCCCAGGGAGAAATTCTCAGCGTCTCTGAGAAAATCGGCTTCACCAAGACCAAAATACCGCCGATCCTTGGTTTTCATCGTCGGTGCCAAAAATGACGCCTCCCGCTTCTCCGGGAACCAACTCGATCGCCTCGATTTTGCGATCGCCGAACCGCCACAACGGCACTAAGCTAGTATTGGAACGAAAGTCAAACTCACCGTTCGCTCCGCGCTCGAATACTCCCGCTACATAAACCGCCGACGCAAACGGACCGTCATCGCCGTAATCTACTGCCGCACTGACCCATAAAACTCCGGCGCCGTCAATTTTGAGGTCGGAAATCGATCGCCCGTTCTCCGGAAACGGGACGCGAAACGATACCGTTCCCGTCGGCGCGATCGCGTTGGTCGCCGGATCGAACGTTCCCCAATAAATCCCCCCGGGTTCGCTACCACTACCGCGATCGCCCCAAACCGCCAATAACTGCCCCTCGACTTGCGCGATCGCAAACCCTTCGATATTCATACCTCGGCTCACATTCGGTAACTCGAAGACCTCGGCGAGGGACAGCTCACCCGTGGCCCCGTCCCACTCGAAACGGAAGACCTCTCCTTGACTGCTACAAGCGAGGAACGTTCCGGGAGTTCCGGGAAGAGCGGTGAGGGCTTCGAGATCCACCGGATATTGAGTCGGCGAGGGCCAGGCGATCGTCCGATAGTCTACCGACCGATCCGCCGAGATCGAAACTAATCCGATAAAGGGCAGATCGGGGAATTTATTATCGTGAACGATCAGGAAACACGCATCGGAACCACTACACCCCGAATCTCCACCCGACCCACTCACCCGAGCGATCCCGCTAATTCCATATTCAATCCCATCGCGAACGGGATACCAGGAGGAAACAGCAGGTTTTTCGATCGCCGCACAACTGGTTAGCGTCACCAGAAGACCGATTAAAATTTTGAATTTACGCATTTTTGAGCGATTGCAGCAGGTTTTCTCGCCTCGATCTCAACTTCGCCCCCCTTTCAAAGGGGGGTTGGGGGGATAAGAGCGATCGATTTGAACTCAGTGGAGATCGCAGCCGCGATCGCGGTGGTTATCCGGTTCGAGTGCTGGAGGCTTCTTCGTTATTATATGGGGTCAACCGAAAAGCGAGACCACTTTTAGTGATTTCGTCGATCGACCTCACCGATCGCGCAGCGACTCCATTTGAGATTAGCCGATCTTTACCCCCGTTGCCACGCCAACCAACGCTCGAATAACGTTTTGACGAACGGCGTTAAGCGGGTGCGGTTATAAGCATCTGCTGCTTTTTTAATCGCTTCCGCTTGCGTCGGATACGGGTGAATGACATTGGCGATCGCCCCCAAACCAATCCCGTTCGCCATTGCCAAAGTAATTTCACTAATTAAATCTCCCCCATGACGGGCGACCACCGTCGCGCCGACAATTCGATCTGTTCCTTTCTTGACCTGAATTTTCACAAACCCTTGGGTTTCTCCATCGGCGATCGCCCGGTCTACCGAACTCATCGGTACCATAAACGTATCGAGATCGATCCCTTTTGCTCTTGCTTCTTGTTCGTACAATCCCACGTGGGCGATCTCGGGATCGGTATAGGTAGACCAAGGCATAGTTAAATCGCTCAAGCGGGATTTACCGAGGCCAAAAACCGAAAATAAACTATTTTTAATCACAATTCTCGCCGCCGCATCTGCCGCATGAGTAAATTTCCACTTCATGCACACATCTCCCGCCGCATAAATCTTCGGATTTGAGGTTTCTAAATAGTCATTGACTTCGACGCCTTGGCGGCGATCGTAGTTGACGCCGACCGCTTCTAAATTTAAGCTTTCTACATTCGGCTGTCTGCCCGTCGCCACTAAAATTTCATCGACGGCGATCGCCTGAGTTTGACCGTTACTTTCATAAGATAAAGTTTTTCCCGCTTCCGTAGTTTCCACTCTTTGCAATTTCGCATTTAAAACCAGTTGAATCCCTTCATCCATAAATTGCTGTTGGACGATCGCCGCCGCATCCGCATCTTCGCGATCGAGCAAATGAGCGTTTTTATGAAACAAAATCACTTCCGATCCGAGGCGATCGAACGCTTGCGCCAACTCACATCCGATCGGACCGCCGCCGATGACGGCGAACCGACGCGGACGTTCGGTTAACGAAAACACCGTTTCGTTGGTCAAATATCCCGCCTCGACTAACCCCGGAATCTCCGGAATCGCCGCCCGGGCCCCCGTGGCGATGACTGCTTTTTTAAACCGTAACTGCTTCCCGGCGACGGCGATCGCATTACCGCCGACAAAGAACCCGTCCCCAAAAAAAACATCCACCCCTAGATTTTGGAAGCGTCGGGCCGAATCGTGATGGCTGATTCCTGCTCGAATTTCGCGCATTCGCCCCATCACCGCCGCAAAATCGATCTCTGGATCCCTCGGAACCCCGATCCCGAAGTCGCTGGCGTGACGGAAATCGCCAACCAACCGCGACGAGGCGATCGTCGCTTTCGAGGGGACGCAACCGACGTTGAGACAGTCGCCACCCATTAAGTGTTTTTCGATTAACGCCACTTTGGCGCCGAGTCCCGCCGCCCCCGCCGCCGTCACTAGTCCGGCAGTCCCGGCGCCGATGACCACGAGATTGTATATCGGTTCCGGTTCGGGATTGACCCAATCCGACGGGTGAACGTGAGCCACTAAATTTTGATTGTGCGTATCCCAGGGAATCAGTTGCAGGCGATCGTCTGACATAATTACTACTTTTGAATAAAAAGCTGATTGAAATACTCCGGATTTAGTCGCCAGAAATTTCACTATTGAGTGCTTTACTGGCAACTCTCGTGACGTAAATCGTACCGAAAATGGTGACGATCGCCCCGACAATTTTAAACGCAGTTTCCGCCCCGGTACTATTTTGGGCGTCGGTTCCGATCGTCGCCAATCGGGCTAACGATCCGATATAAACGTACATAATCGTACCGGGCAGCATTCCCAAACAGCCGATCGCATAATCGCGCAAGGAAACTCGTGTTACGCCAAAGGCATAGTTTAAAAGATTAAAAGGGAAAAAGGGCGAAAGTCGAGTTAAAACCACAATTTTTAATCCTTCCCTCGCTACGGCATCGTCAACGGCTTTAAATTTTTGATTGCCTTTAATTTGGCTTTCAACCCAACTGCGTGCCAGGTAGCGACCGATTAAAAAGGCCACTATTGCCCCTACAGTTGCCGCGACGAATACGTACAGGGAACCCAAGCCGATCCCAAAAATCACTCCCGCACCAAGGGTGAGGATAGAACCGGGAATAAAGAGAACGGTGGCAAGAATATAGATGGCCATAAAAATCGCAATGCCGAGGATTCCTAAGTCTTGAATCCACTGGAGGGCATCGCGCAAATAGGTTTGAATTCCTAAATATTTACCTGTAACGACAAGAGCGGCAATTAGGACGGAAACAAGAATAATTTTGCCATTTTTTTTAACTTTAGACGTTCCGTTTTGCTCTCGTTCTGACTGTTGAGTCACGATCCCCCCTTCCCTTGTTTTGAAGATAAGTAGCCGTTCAAAAATCTTTCCCACGGATGAGGGATTTTAGATTTTAGAGTTTAGATTTTAGATTCAAAGGGTAGCGCTTCTGTTGTAGGTTTTATTATTCTTTTCCTCACTTTTGACGCTCGCTTGTTTTCCGCGATCGCTCTCACTTGCCGATCTTCAAGAATGCCGCCACTCGTAGCACTTCTGCGACGGTCCAGGCTTGAGCGATCGCCCCTTGCGGTCGGAAGGGAGGGTCGCCGTCGAAAATCTCGCTGAGACTGCCGACTCCGGCTTCGATGAGGCTGTCGGCGATCGGGTCGAGGAAGCTTAAGGCGCGATCGCGATCGCCGTATACTTTGAAATCGGCTAAAATATAATGCCCTAACAACCATCCCCACACCGTCCCCTGATGGTAAGCTCCATCGCGCTGGAGGACGTCGCCGCCGTAATGACCGACATAATCGCGATGGTGGGGGCTGAGACTGCGTAAGCCGTAGGACGACAGGAGCGATCGCCCGCACACCTCCACCACGGCGCGCTGTTGGGGCGCACTCAAGGGGCTGTAAGGTAGAGAAACAGCAAAAATTTGGTTGGGACGCAAGGAAGAATCGCGACCTTGGGGGGTATCGATGACATCGTCACAATATCCGGCAGATTCGTTCCAAAATCGCTCGAAACCGACGCTCGCCGCTTGCGCCATCTGCCGATAGAGATCGGTCCGTTTCCCTAATTTTTTGCCGAACCTAACCATCGACTGCAAAGCGTTGTACCACAAGGCATTCACTTCGATCGGCTTGCCGACGCGCGGGGTCACCACCCAATCGCCGACTTTGGCATCCATCCAGGTCAACTGCACCCCCGGTTCCCCCGCATATAACAGACCATCCGCCGGATCGACTTGGATGTTATAACGAGTGCCTTTTGCGTGCCACTCGACGATTTCGACCAGCAAGGGCCACAACTGTTTGAGGAATTTTTTATCTTTTGTAGCTTCGTAATAGGCGCGAACGGCTTCGACGTACCACAGGGTCGCATCGACGGTGTTGTAATCGGGGGTTTCGCCTGCGTCGGGAAAGCGGTTGGGAATCATGCCGCGATCGCAGTAACGGGCGAAGGTTTGCAAAATCGTGCGCGTCAGCTTGGGTCGTCCGGTACAGAGGGTCAATCCACTCAGGGCGATCGCCAGATCCCGGCCCCAGTCGCCAAACCAATGATATCCGGCCACGATCGTTTTGCCGTCCGGATTTTCCGGCGAGGGACGGTTGACGACAAATTGATCGGCGGCGAGGACGAGGCGATCGACCCATTGCGGGGCTTTACGGTGTAAGGCATAAACTTTCTTGCCCTTTTTTTTGAGTCCTTTCGCTGTTTTAGCCAATTTCAACAACTGGCGATCGCCTTGTCGATGCACTGCCAGGGCCTGGGTTCCGTCGAGAATCGGTTGGCTGTGGGTCGTGACGACGAGGGTGAGGGAGTCGCCGGGATGCAGTTCGCGCTTGAAGGTGACCACGTGCAAGGCATCTTCGGCGCGATCGAGGCCGCGATCGCCCTCGACGGCGAGATCGAGTCCGTAATGCCAATCGTGGGCCGGAGACACCTCGCATCCGGGGGCGAGGAGATAGTAGGGAATCGCGGTGGTAAAGGCGGTGACGCAAACGCCGTTATCGACGCGATCGACGCGCATCTGACGATCGCCGCCTCGGGTAGAATGGTGGCGATCGCGGTAAGTCGCCAATCCCTTACAACTCAAGGTCACGGGCAAACTGGCGCGCCGCAATTGATAGCGAATGTAGGTGGTATTTTCGCCGCGATGCATCCAAATGCGCTTTTCTAATAAAGCATCGGCAAAGGCATAATGCCAGACCGGAATGCTGCCGTCTAAATAAAACCGTTCGATCCACGGATAAACGTCCGGTTCGACGGTTCCATCGAGCCAGCGATTGACAAATAATGGATAAAATCGGCGATTGTATTGCGCCGTCGTGTCGAGTTTCGACACTAGTAAGGTATGTCCTAACGGCGGTTGCAGGGCCGCTACCAGCAACCCGTGATAGCGTCGGGTTTGCATCCCGGAAACCGTTCCCGAGGCAAAGCTTCCCGTTCCGTTGGTCACCAGCCATTCGCGATCGTTCGCTAATGCTGGATGGCTACAAATTTCTCGTCCAAATTGAATAGTCACGATCGCGATCGCTCGTCTTCTCGGCATGGCGATCGATTGGAGTCGGCGATCGGGCGATCGTTTCCAATCTTTCACCCATTGCAAAATATAGCAGTTCCTCAACCTTTCTACGAAATGCCCTAAAACTGGGCATCTCATCCCCATAACCTTGTCAAAATTTGGAAAAACGGTTGAGAATGGCGATCGATGCACCCTGAAATCAACAACATTGGATCGAGACGGCGCGATCGATCGGCGATCGGCTGGGGCTTTACGAACGCCCTTTATTCACTTTTCCCGGCGCAAGGATTCGCCTCGGTTTTCCCGGCGCAAGGATTCGCCTCGGTTTTCCCGGCGCAAGGATTCGCCTCGGTTTTCCCGGCGCAAGGGTCAGTTTCCACTTCCGCCCCGGTGTTAGGGTTAGTCGTTTTCCCGGCACAGGGATTTTGGCAACCCATCACCAACCCCAAACTTAAACATGATGCGGCGGCGAGGGTTGAAAACAAGTTCACTCTCATGGTTTTTATCCTCTACATTTAGTTAAAACGAACTCTATAAAACTCAATCCCCAACCGGATTGGGGTCGAATTTGATTCATGATAACTGTTATTTCAGCAAAGGAAAATGAGTTTTTGCTGAGAAATTGCTTCCCCGGCGATCGCCCCTGCCAATCCTTCACGAAAAATCAATCGCAAACTCAGGATTTATTGATGTTTGAAGGGAGTATTTTTCCCTAACATTGACAGGATAAGATCGCTTATCTGGCAGAATAAAATAGTGAAGGATAGAAGGTTCTGCACTTCACTAAAAACCCCGGGAAATGGTGAATCTGCCGACGCGCCAGCGTCCGCGCCCGTCGTCCCCCTCACCCGAATGGGCTGTCAATTTCTCGACACCGAAGGGCGATCGGATGTAAAAATGTTACTCTACCGATCTACGTTATTTTAAAGCATCCAAATTACTAAAAAGAGAATGGAAACCACAGATTGGTTGGTGACGGAGGCGGGGGACTGTTTGCCTTGCGAGGCGCCGGAAGACGATGACTTTCCGGCGCAACCCTATCGCCTCTATCGGTTTTTAACGGAAGTTGAAGATATCCTTAACGAGTATCAAGACGATCTCGCGCGCTTGAGGGCGATTCGTCCCCGGGTTCGCCGTTTATTGGTCAGTTCCGACTGGTTACAAGGGGAATATCGCGATCCGGATCCGAAAACCGGGTGGTCTGTGGTCATGCTTTACGACGAGCCGGATTTTCCCCTGACGGTGCAGATGGTGGCGTGGTCGCCGGGTTGCGTGTCGCCGATTCACAATCACGGGACGTGGGGGGTGGTGGCGATTGTCGGCGGGGAAGAAAAAAATACATTGTGGCGGCGATCGCCGACCTCACAACATCCCGATCGCCTCGAACGGGCAGGCGATCGCACCTTCGTTCCCGGCGAAATTGTCAGTTTCCTCCCCGATGCCATTCACTGCGTCGAACCCCTCGGCGACGAACCGACGATTACCTTTAATTTATACGGTAAAACTGACTTCGATCGCCGTTTCGAGTTTGACGCGATCGCCCACACCGCCCGCAAGTTCTAGCCTAAGCTTCCGTAGCCGGAGTTTCCCCCTCCGACGGCGAGAAAAACTGCTCCGTCGCCCAAGTTGTAATAATGTGAGATAATACTCCGAGCGGTCCGGCGAACAAACATAACGCCACCGAATGCCTCACAAAGCGTCCGGTTCGCTGTCCTTCCCAATAGACCCAGCGACCGACAAACAAATCCATCACCACGAAATGCACCCATCCCGTAGCGGCGGCCCCTTCTTCCCCGAAAAAGCGGGCAATATCGGCTAAGGTCGGATTCGCCAAAGCCGCCGCCGATTCGGCGTTCAATTCCCCCGTGAGTAGGTACAAGTAAAGCCCCGCCAACGGCAAAAAGAACCAGTAAGACGCCATCACCTTGCGGGTGACATCCCAGTTGGGAACTAACAGCATCAAAATCCAAAATGGCAATACGAAAACATTGGCTAGGGTAAATAACAGTTCTAATGACATGGCAATTTTCACCCATGGTTTGAAGATGACATCAAAGGATCTCAGTTGCAGGCTCGTCAGCCCGTAACGGTTGAAATCCTCAAAAGCTTAACAAAAATTTCCGAGATGAGGAATCTCAACCGACCCGATTGCGTCATTTTAATCGGACGGTTACGCTTGAAGTCAAACCAATGTATCATTAAATATTGAGTTGTCGTATTTTTTGGACTGAAACTAATAGGTTTTCGGACATTTGAGACCCTTTTTCGATCGATCGAACAGGTTTCTCTTGACTGTGCGATCGCCCCTTAGATCCATTGAGTCCTTACCCGGGGATTAACCAGCTCGGAAAATTCAAGAGAAATTACACAATTGCACTATATAACCAGAATTGGTGACTTTTCCGGAGATCGGCGCGATCGCCTCCAGCAATTCAGGCATTTATAATGACAAAGACCGATATTGTTACTCGAATCATCAGGAGATTTTCCATGAGCGGACACGATTTATTGATGCTCGTCCTCTTACTCTCGCCCGGTTTGCTGTTGTCGGCGGTGATTATGGGAACCTTTGCTTTTGGTGGTTGAGGTCCCTCAGATCGATCGCCACTCTTGAAAATTCGTGGGGGGGCAAAATGCCCACCCCTATTTTTAGGCCATGTCCTCTAATCGAGCGGCCAATAGATCGATCGGAACCGCATAAATCTGTCTAAAGATAGAGCGCTAACGTTTAAGCTCATTCTTGAGATAGTTTCAAACCCCTTTCATTCTTGTTTAGTCTGGAGATAGCACCAGAACTTGGGTTATAAAATAGTGCTATTTTTTGAAACGTTCCAGAGTGAATAAAAATGAAATTGAATTTTAAACAAATCTCTCGCTTAACGTTGGTTAGTAGTTTTTGTGCATTATTGACCGGATTTACACCGATTTCCCTGGCGGCGACGGCGCGGCGATCGCCTCAAACTCACCCTAGTTTAAGCAGAAACAATACGATCGCCGATGCTACCAATGCCTGCCGACGGGCGATCGCCCCTGACGGCTTGAACGTCCGCCAAAAACCTTGGGGAGACAGTCCGTTAATCGGCGAAATTCCTTTCGGAGAAACGCTGTCCATTGACAACCTCGGCGATAACGGTTGGGTGGCGATTTCCTCACCTTATGAAGGCTACGTGCGCGCGCTGAATATTGGTTACTGCGATCGCGCCGTCAATCCACCTCTCCAAGAATGCCGGGAAATCGGGGATCCTCAAGGATTGACCGTTCGTGCTCGACCCCGCAGCGATAGCGCGATCGTCGCGCAGTTGACCCACCGCGAACAAGTGGCGATCGAAAATCTCGGAGATAACGGTTGGGTTCCGATCTATTCGCCGTTTTCCGGCTATGTGAGAGCCAACGGTTTAGAAGATTGCACCGATTCGATTCTTAGCGAGGAAATGGAAGATCGATAAGAACGGTCTGGGATGACCGTCGAGGTTCAACTATCCATTTGAACAATTTTTGTAACCGATTGAGTGAGTAAATTCTCAACTCCATGACGGTCTTTTTCCGCGATCGAAACTTTAAAGTCAGCGCGATCGAGATGAAGAGTTAATGAAGAAAGGGTTTACTCTCTTTTTTTTTTGAGAGTTCGCAGATAAGTTAGAGAGGTTTCAGGGTGTTACTTTATGGATGTTCTAATGCCTGTGATTACTCCATCAATTGCCGAAGACTCGAACAAACCTCTCGCGGTTCTAAGCGGGGATCGAGTGTACGTCGTTTATCCGACAGGGGAAGTCGAAACTATTTGCGGCGATCGCGAATCCTTTCCCGCTCAGATTAAAGCCGTTCTCAAAACTTGTCTGGTTTGGGGCGATTTAGCCACCATCTAGATCGGTCAACACTTTGCAAGTTTGGGCATTCCTCTTAAGTTGAATAATATAGCAATCCTGAAATTGAAACGTTTTCGGGTTATCCCTTATCACTGTTCTGCGATCGCTCGTCACTCGATTGATGCGAGCTCCAGCGATCGCCAGAGGTTTAGTCCCATTTGCATTTACTGTTTACTCGTCCTCGCTCATGTCTGTTTGTTGAACCAGTCCATAGGATTGCTATATTTTTCTCTGTTTTTTGATAAAACTTTCTAAAAAAATCAATATTTACAGTCTTTTCAAACAACAATTTTTTATTTCATTTCACCTTTAAAGCAGGGGCGATCGCCGATCCAGAATGACCGAATCATAAGATAGGCGATCGCCCTTACCAGCGTCGTTGTTCCTCTAAAAAATAAGTTGCCTTTTTCCGTTCGAGGGGTTTAGAAAATAAATAGCCTTGAGCGTATTGGCATTCTAGAGCGCGCAGTCCGGCCAATTGTTCCGGAGTTTCGACCCCTTCCGCCACTACTTCCATCCCTAAATTATGTGCGAGAGCGATACAAGTTCGGACAATTTCCAAACTTTCGCTATCTTTACTCATATTACCGACAAAAGATTTATCAATTTTGAGTAAATCAATAGGCAACCGTTGCAATCGGCTTAAGGAAGAATAACCCGTCCCAAAATCATCGATACATAATTGGATGTCTCGCTCTTTCAATTTTAATAAAATTTCCGTAGCCGACTCGGCGGCAGTCATGATTGAAGTTTCAGTAATTTCTAACTTAAGATCGCGTCCCTTGACTCCAGTTTCTTTTAGAATATGGTCGATTTGATCCAGCAGCCCCGCATGGTCGAACTGTACCCCGGCAATATTAACGCTCATACTTAATTTAGGGGGTTTGATGTCGGAAGCAAACTCAAAACTAGAACCATTGCGATCGTTATTTGCAAAATATCGATCGATTTTTTCTTGCCATTTTGAAAGTTGGCGACAGGCTTCGTCAAGAACCCACGCACCCATCGGAACGATCAAACCCGTTCCCTCGGCAACTGACAAAAATTCACCGGGAGAAATCAAGCCGCGATCGCGATGTTGCCAGCGTACTAAAGCTTCAAAACCCGCTAATTCTCCCGTCATTAAGTTGATAATCGGTTGGTAGTAAACCCGCAATTCTTGACGTTCTAAAGCTCGTCGCAAATCGGTTTCAATTTGTAACATGGCGAGGGCGCCTGTATGCATTGCCGATTCAAAAATCGTCGTTCTCGCTCCCCCCATAGCTTTGGCGTGATACATGGCCGTATCGGCGGCTCTGAGAAAATCTTCCGGTTGTTCGAGGTGGGTGCTGCACTGAAATAGATTAGACGAAGAACCGTTATTATCGGCATAAGATTGCTTCTTCTTCGAGGAGTAACTGCTACCGATCGCAATGCCAATACTGGCAGTAGTAAACATTTCGTGATTGTTAATATTAAACGGTAAAGTTAACTCTTTATGAATACGATTGGCGATATGAGTGGCATCGGAAACATCCTGAATATCTTCGAGTAAAATTGCAAATTCATCAGTTCCGACCCGGGCGATCGTATCCGTCGGACCGAGGCAAGTTCCCAGACGGCGAGCGGTAGCAGTCAAGAGTTGATCGCCAACTAAATGTCCGAAACTATATTTAATAATTTGGAAGCGGTCGAGATCGACAAAAAGAACTGCAAATAAATAAGAATTTCGCCGCTTTGCATGCCGGAGCGATCGCCCCAAACAATTGAGAAACCAGGCGCGATTTGGCAATCCCGTAAGCGGATCGTAAAACGCATGGTAGAGCAGTTGATCCTCGGCTTTTTTGCGCTCGGTAATGTCATGTAAAACTGATAAATGGAGGCCGGGAATAAAGTTCGCGGTAGCGGAATATTCGACATCTCGCATGGTTCCGTCCGGACGTAACAAGCGCAGTTCCCCCGTTGCTTTACCGCGATCGCGAAACGTTTGTAATGCCTCGGCTAAATCGCAAGTCGAATCGATAAAATCGACAATGGCGCGATCGATTACTTCCTCTTGAGACAAACCAAATAAAGTACAAGTGGCGGGATTGACGGCAACATATTTTCCTTCGTCGTTAAAAATAACCATTGCATCTAAAGCGCAGTCAAAAACCGCCCGTAATTGTCTTTCACTCGCACGACGGGCAACTTCTGAAATGGCGCGCGATCGCCGCGTAGCAGCTTCTTGTAATTCTCTTTCAATCGTCGGAATCAAGCGCGTCAGTTGCTCTTTGAGGATATAATCGTGTGCTCCCATTTCCAACAGAGCGATCGCTTTTGGCTCCTTATCTTGTGGTACGATCGCGATCGTCGGCAAATCCATTCCACTTTCGGCGATCGTTTCGAGAACTCGTTCGATACAGAGATGAGTTAACTCGAAATTAACTAATACTAAATCCCAAAATTTATATTCTAACGCCGTTTTAATATCTTCTAAAGTATCGACTCTTTCCGTAACAATTTCGTAGGGACTGCGATCGAGTTGTTCGAGTAATACTCCCGCATTTTTCTCCGATTCTTCGACAATCAAAATTTTGAGGCAAGAGTTCATCGGTATGCACCTCCATTCTATCCACTTGAGGCCAGTCGTATTGTGTGAGTGGCAGCGCTTTACAGATACAAAACATTTTAAGAGCCAGACAATTGAGTAGATCTCTCTTGTCGATCGGGTTTCTTAGACGGAGAAGGTACGCCTAGTGAACGGGTCACCCTCGTCAACACGAGAATTTAGCCCCCCGTTTTGTCCCTGATGCCATCGAGAACGGCGATATATTCTAATTTTCTTATGTTACCCCAAGCCGCTACTCGATTCACTCCAGGGCGTCAATTCAGGGAAAAACGGCGATCGCCTTTAACGAGTCATCGGTAACGATCGAACTCCAAAACATCTTGTCGAGGGCTTGCTCGAACTCAAAATACATTGCTAAATCAATACAAAATGCATTAGAAAATACATTTGCAAATGTCTTATTAACCTAATTCTTATACGATCGAATTTTCTTTTTTTCTACCTTTTATTTTTGCTGTCAATTTCATTATGGCGATCGCTCGCTTCAAAGCTGTTCTCGTCGAGCGCTATAGACTGCTTACAATCAATTGGCAACTTCCGGCGGAGTTGTTGTCAGGCGAATGTGAAAACGTGGCTGGCGATCGCCCTGTTTCTCCCGGCGTACGACCTTCGCATAAATATCCTCGTCTGCAGTCCCGTCTCAACCCCCAATCCGATTAATTTTCAGATTCGTTAACTTTTGAGGGGTTCGGGGAGCTATAAGTCCCGCGCTGTATGCGAAGCATCAGCGTCGGGATACATGGACTCCCCTCGAACAGTCTCATCCCCATGCCTCCGGCACGCTACGCGAACCATGGGGATGAGACCAGCATTTCCGAGCAGCTATAGCCTGTGGTAAACTCCGGCCATGCTGACCATGAACTACACTTACCGAATCTATCCAAATGTCGTACACCAGACTGAACTGCGGTCGTGGCTTGAGACGTGCCGAGGCGTATATAACTACGCGTTGCGCGAACTCAAAGACTGGATTGCTTCGCGTAAGTGTTCGGTAGACCGATGCTCGCTGGAAAAGGAATACATCATTCCCGCCAATGAGCCATTCCCGTCTTACCACCGTCAGCAGAACAACCTGCCCAAAGCAAAGAAGCAATTCCCGCATCTGGGTAAGGTACATTCTCAGATGTTGCAGACCACAATTCGCAGACTGCACGATACCTGGGAAGCCTTTGTGAAACGCGGACATGGATTTCCGCGTTTCAAAAAGTTCGGTCAATTCAAATCCTTTGTGTTTCCCCAATTCAAGAACAATCCCATCAATGGCTTCACAATCAAATTGCCAAAGATCGGGGAAGTACCCATCAACCTGCATCCCCCCTTCGCCCCCCTTTCAAAGGGGGGTTGGGGGGATACAGGTAAGGGTATTGTCGAGGGTGCGAGGAACACAATGGTATGTCGTCGTCACCATTGAATCGGATATATCGATTACCGATACCCCGGTTCACGGTCGGGCGATTGGGATTGACCTGGGATTGGAGCGATTCTTGACCGCTTCCGATCGCTCTTTCCAAGAGCGACCCCAGTTTTTCAAGTCGATGCAACGCAAGCTGAAATTGCTGCAACGCAGAGCCGCACGAAAACAAAAGGGTTCTCAAAACTGGGAGAAGGCGCAAATCGAAGTGGCTAGAATGCACCATCGCATTGCCAATCGTCGTAAAGATTTCCATCTGAAAACGGCTCATCAGCTTTGCGACCGGGCGCAAACCATCTTTGCAGAAGACCTCAATGTCAAAAGCTTGACGCGAGGGATGTTGCGAAAAGATTGTGTTGATGCCGCCTTCGGACAATTCCTGTCTCTGACGGAATGGGTTTGTTGGAAGCGGGGAGTCTACTTTGCTAAAGTCAATCCCAACGGCACCAGTCAAACCTGTCCATCCTGCTTTGCTACGGCGAGCAAAGGGTTGGAAGTCAGAGAGCATCATTGTCCTGAGTGTGGGTATCGAACGCATCGGGATTGTGCTGCAGCAGAGATGGTTTTGCATCGTGGACAAGAAAACGTAGTAACCCAGGGACTCTGGGGAACGGAAACCGCCTGTCAAGTCGGTCTGTCGGGGGTCTATGACCTAGATAAGTGGCGCGGGGCCCGAATACCCAATCGTGAGGTTGGGAAGCCCGCGCTGTAATCTTTGATTCAGCGTCGGGAGGATGTCACAAAGGTCTCTCGCCGCTCTCTAAAACTTACTCAAACTTAAGTGTATGATGTTTAGTTCCTAGCTTGGATCTTCCAAGACCTTTCCATCACGCTTGCTTACACGGCTGAGCTCTCCGCGTTTTCTACATTAATTGCCGCATTTAAGTCACGATCTATGGAGACGTGACAGTTCGGACAATCATACTGTCTTCGGTCCAGGGGCATTTTTTGTCGGTGTCCGCAGTTAGAACAGATCTGCGAACTGGGATACCATGGGTCAATCAATGTTAATTTGCTCCCGTACCACTCGCATTTATATTCAAGCTGACGACGGAACTCATAAAACCCACCATCCGCAATCGCACCAGTCAGCTTGTGATTTTTGAGCATTCCTGACACATTTAAGTCTTCAATTTTTACTTCGCCGTGGTTCTTGGCTAAGTAAGTTGTTAACTTGTGTAAATGGTCGGCTCTAATATCGGCGATGCGTCGGTGGGCTTTAGCTAACTTGAGTTGCGTTTTTTCTCGGTTTTTACCTCCTTTTTGACGGCGGCAAAGCTGTTTCTGGAGTTTGGCCAGTTTTTTCTTGGCCTGGCGATAAGCTTTCGGATTGGGATAGATTTTACCATCGCTCAGGGTGGCCTTTTAATTCCTACATCTATCCCAATCCGCTCCCTATCCCCTCTTCGCCCCCCTTTCAAAGGGGGGTTGGGGGGATGGTTCAAAATCAATCTTGAAGGCAATATACCAGTTCCCTGCTCGTTTACTTATGGTGACGTTTTTAGGATGGACTGGTGGTAACTGTTCGTGGCTTTTTACCCAACCGATCCGAGGTAGCTTTACCCAATCACCGGAAATTTTAATGCTTCCTTCCAGGTAAAAACTCTCTTTGACATTCTTTTTTTTAAACTTGGGGAAACCTGTTCCTTTGACTTGCCCAACTCGCTTAAACGCTTGATTGAGGTGACGCAACGCTTCTTGAGGGCTACATTTGGAGACTTCATAGTACCAAGGATTCTGGCTTTTTACCTCGGCGACTAATCTTTTGTGTAAGTCTATAGCACTCGGGAGTTTACCTCTGGTTTCTAATATTTCCTTACAGGTAGCGAGTCCCCAATTCCAAGCGTGTCGAGCGACTCCTGCGTGTTTCGCCATCAGCGTTCGTTGTCGGTTATTTAAGTCTAGTTTGGTCTTAAAGCCTTTCACTGACTTTTTTTAACTCCTCAACCCTCTTTTTGCTCGGCTAAGTTCAGCTACCATAAAGACGAGCAGAAAACAATGGAGATGGTGAAATCTGCGATTTTTGCGGCTTCAGTCCTTCTAAACTTACTCAGATTTTTATTTGAGCATAAAAAGTGAGTAAGTTCAAGAAACTTTAGGTAGAAATTTAAACCCTGTTGTTAACCCTTACGGTACTTGACTTTTTTTGAGTCCCTCGACCCCGACTCGGGGCGATCGATTGCCTCGCGAAATCTCATCAGATCTCAAGAGCAATGCGGTATCTTGTTAAAAGTCCGTGGATATAAAAAATTTTATCAATGACCTCCGTAACTCCCGACGTCCCCAAACACCAGAAAGCCAAAGCCCTCAAACCTGGAAGCCGTCGTCCGGCGAAAGAACTGTGTAGCGAATGCGGGCTGTGCGATACCTACTACATTCACTACGTCAAAGAAGCGTGTGCTTTTCTCAACCAACAAATCGCCGAACTCGAAGCAATAGCACACGGTCGAAGTCGGGATCTCGACAACGAGGACGAGTGGTATTTCGGCGTCAGTCAAAACATGATGGCGGCGCGGCGCATCGAACCGATTCCCGGCGCCCAATGGACCGGAATCGTCAGCACGATCGCCTGCGAAATGCTCGAACGCGGGTTAGTCGAGGGAGTCGTCTGCGTCCAGAATAGCCCGGACGATCGCTTTCAACCGATGCCCGTCATCGCCCGTACTCCGGAAGAAGTGCTCGCGGCGCGGGTCAACAAACCGACCCTCTCGCCGAATTTGTCGATTCTCGAACAAGTGGAACGATCGGGAATGAAGCGGTTACTCGCGATCGGCGTCGGCTGTCAAATCCAAGCCCTCAGAGCGGTTCAAGCCGAATTGGGACTCGAAAAACTCTACGTCTTAGGCACCCCCTGCGTAGATAACGTCACCCGGGAAGGGTTGCAGAAGTTTTTAGAAACCACCAGTCAATCCCCGGACACCGTAGTGCATTACGAATTCATGCAAGACTTTCGGGTTCACTTCAAGCATGAAGACGGTTCGATCGAAAAAGTCCCCTTTTTCGGCTTGAATACCAAGAAACTCAAAGACGTGTTCGCGCCGTCGTGTTTGAGTTGTTTCGATTATGTCAACTCCTTAGCCGATTTAGTCGTCGGTTACATGGGGGCGCCCTTTGGCTGGCAGTGGATCGTCGTTCGCAACGATACCGGACGAGAAATGCTCGATCTCGTCCGTCCGTTGTTGGAGACCCAGGCGGTCAGTTCCAGTGGCGATCGCCGTCAAGCCGTCCAACAAAGTATTCCCGCTTACGAAAAAGGCGTCACCCTGCCGATGTGGGCGGCAAAATTAATGGGAGTGGTCATCGAACGCATCGGGCCGAAAGGACTGGAATACGCCCGTTTTTCGATCGATTCCCACTTCACCCGCAATTATTTGTACGTCCGACGCACCCATCCGGAAAAACTAGACGACCACGTTCCCGAATTTGCCAAGCGCATTGTCGGTCAATATCAGTTACCGGACTCTTAATTGCGCCGCCTCGCGCCAGTTCGATCGCCGACCACCCCCCAGGGGGACAAGCGCTACTGGGTCGCCTACACGCGACCCATCCGTATTTTTGGGATTCAACGCAATGAGTGTAAAATCTTCTCAACCTCTGCCAGCGATCGGATGGCGGGAGTGGGTCGCCCTGCCGGAGTTAGGCATTACCCAAGTTAAAGCTAAAATCGATACCGGAGCGCGTTCTTCGGCGATTCACGCCTTCGATATCGAGACGTTCCAAGATCGGGACCGACACATGGTCCGCTTCAAAATCCACCCTTTGCAGCGCGACACCCATCAAACGGTCAGCGCCGAAGCTCAATTGCTCGATCGCCGCCACGTCCGCAATTCTGGAGGTCATAGCGAGTTAAGACTGGCGATCTTGACCGCCGTGGAAATCCAGCAGCAGCGATGGGCGATCGAATTGACCCTGACCAATCGAGATGTCATGGGATTTCGCATGTTGCTCGGTCGTCAAGCACTGCGCGGGCGATTTCTGGTCGATCCGGGGCGGTCTTTTTTACTCAGTTCTCGACCCGCTCGCAAAAAAAGAACATCCAAGGAAATCATAGACCCATGAAGATCGCGATTTTGTCGCAAAAGCCTTCTTTATATTCCACCCGACGACTAAAAGAGGCTGGAGAGGAGCGCGGCCACGAAATGAAGATCGTCGATTACCTTCGCTGTTACATGAATATCACCTCTCATCGGCCTTCGGTGATGTATCAGGGGAAACTTTTAGAGAATTTTGATGCCATCATTCCCCGCATTGCCGCGTCGAAAACCTTTTACGGTACGGCGGTGGTCCGTCAATTCGAGATGATGGGGGTGTTTTCGGCGAACGAATCCCAGGCGATTTCGCGATCGCGCGACAAACTTCGCTGTCTGCAACTGCTCGCCCGCGAAGGGATCGGACTGCCCGTGACCGGATTTGCCAATTCGACCAAAGATATTGAAGGCTTGATCGGGATTGTCAACGGGGCGCCGTTGGTGATTAAACTGCTCGAAGGCACTCAGGGCATCGGCGTCGTCTTGGCTGAAACCACCCAGGCGGCGACGTCGGTGATCGAGGCGTTTCGCGGTTTGGATGCCAATATTTTAGTGCAGGAATTTATTAAAGAGGCGAAAGGGGCGGATATTCGGTGTTTTGTGGTGGGCGATCGCGTGGTCGCTTCGATGAAGCGTCAGGGCGCCCCCGGCGAGTTTCGCTCCAATCTCCATCGCGGCGGGACTGCAGAAAAAATCAAACTGACCCCGGAGGAGCGATCGACCGCCGTGCGTGCGGCGAAAACCATGGGCTTGAAAGTCTCCGGCGTCGATATCCTGCGTTCCAATCACGGCCCGGTGGTCATGGAGGTCAATTCTTCCCCGGGACTCGAAGGGATCGAAGCGGCGACCGGAGCCGATATTGCGGGTAAAATTATCGAATTTATCGAAAAAAATGCGGCCAAAGGCAAGACCCGCGATCGCATTCAGTATTAAATCCATCCCCTCCCGATTCCTGATGCCCCCTCAAGCGCCGATCGCAAGCGCCCCGGGATCTCTACCCCCTGTCACATGAACGACGATCGCCCCCTCGAAATTGCCGGGGAAACCGTTCTCCCCGGTCAGCGCAAACGCATTAATATTCCCGTCGCCATCCTCCCGACCCAAACCGAGCTTTCTCTGCCAATTTGCGCCATTAAAGGAACCTCCCCCGGTCCTTGTATCTGGCTGAGTGCGGCGATTCACGGCGACGAACTCAACGGGGTCGAAATTATTCGCCAAGTCCTCGAAGCCCTCGACCCGCGCCATCTCCACGGAACGGCGATCGCCGTTCCGATTGTCAACGTTTTCGGATTTATCGAACAATCCCGCTATCTCCCGGACCGTCGGGATTTGAATCGCTCGTTTCCCGGTTCGCCGCGCGGATCCCTGGCTTCGCGTCTGGCGAATCTATTTCTTCGAGAAGTCGTCAATCGCTGCACCCACGGGATCGACTTACATACCGCTTCCAACCATCGCACCAATTTGCCTCAAATTCGCGCCAATTTGCAAGATCCCGAAACCGCACGCTGCGCCCGAGCTTTCGCGGCGCCCCTGACCATTCACGCCACGACCCGGGACGGTTCGTTACGCGAAGCCGCCAGTCGCCGTCAGATCCCGGTGTTACTTTACGAAGCGGGGGAGGCGTTGCGCTTCGATGCGGAGGCGATTCGCATCGGCGTCGAAGGGGTTTTGCGAGTGATGGCACTCTTGGGTATGCACTCGCTCTCGGTTCCGTCTCCTACGAACCGTTCGGTCAAGGTCCATAAAACTCAATGGGTGCGATCGCCGCGCAGTGGAATTCTACATCTCAAGGTGGAGTTGGGAACGGCGGTTTATAAAAAACAATGGCTCGGTACGATCTCCGATGCCTTTGGCGAAAATGATGTCAAATTGCAAGCTCCCTGCGATGGGATCGTCATCGGTCACACCCAAAATCCTCTCGTCAATCAAGGGGATGGCATCCTCAATTTGGCGGTGGTCGATCCCGATCTCGTTGATTTTCAATGGTAAGGAACCCGACAACAGTCACGGAAATCGGCGACGGTGGAGCGATCGCCTGCTGAGGTTGACTTTTTGTTACATAAGTTAATTTTTTTTAGTTAAAAAATTCAAATTCATAAAACAAGATCGGTTACGATCGTAGTGGTTTGCTTTGATAAAAACAGAATTAAACAGCTTCAAAGTATTTATCTGTAAAATTTTCGGGATCGGCACGATGAGCATCCAAAGAGGGAATTTTCTGATTTCTGGAGATGGCCGTTACTACCGGGTCGTCGAATGCACGAAAGACGCGATTTCGTTAATGCGGGTTAACGGTTACACCCTATTTTCTTGCCGTCCGAACTTTGTGGAAGTGTCTTTTCGTTTAGTGGAAGCTTCGGAGGTCGCTTGAGCGATCGCCGCAAAAGTTCGGGGATCGCGATCTAAACCGTCGGTAGAAGTGCGCTCTGGTGCGATCGCCGTCGCGATCGCTCACCACGGAAGTTTCATGAAATTTTAATGGGATGTTCGTAGAGCCGATCGCCGCACTACGAGCCGCAATCGACATCGAGCACCGATCCCGAGCCGGATCGAGAGGCTCGAAAGGTCGGCTCAACTCGGCGGGTCGGGTTTGCAAGGGTTGAAAATTTGCCAAAGATTGGAGGCGATCGCCGTTCTCGATCGCCCGGTTAGCTATTGAGAGAAACGAAGGGGCGATCGGTCGTCGAGATCGTGATTTCGATCGCATCAGACCCTACGGATTATCACGGAAATCGACTAGCGCGATCGCAGACTGAGCTTTGCTATCCAAATATAATTATTGAGATAGCCAGCCAGTTTCTCACATTGTTTTGATTTCTCGATCCTCCCTACAACTCCCGCGAGATTCCGTGCAAATCGCTACACCTAATCGTGAAAAACATGGCAGGTAACCGTTTAGAAAAACTCAGGGCATACTACAAGCTCTCTTACGATTTCCGACTCTGTTTGAATACCGCTTTAGTCTCCCTCGAATGGCTGATCCACCACGATCCCTCGAATAACAATAACGACAATCATGACAATGACGACGCGCTCGAATGCTTGCACTGCATTCGCGATACGTTGCAACAAATGAACGAGTTATTCCAAGAAGCGGTTAACCTTTCAACCGACGAGTGGAACGATTCGCTCTCCGAGAGAGACGCCCGATCTTTCCCACCGAAGCCGCCTCCGGCAGAATGAACCCGAGCGATCGCCATCCCCCCGGACAATACCTCGTTCGGTCGGGCGATCGTCCGGGAACAGGATATTAATTGTTTGGAAATTTTTTGTAAAAAAAGCGCGAATTCGCTCAAATCGCCGAAAAAATCGCCAGAAAAGACTGAACCCGATCTCGACAGAACCGCGATCGGGCGATCGCCCCTGTCGTCGGGGCGCGCGATCGCGCTAAGATGGCCGATCGCACCCGAGGCGATCGCGGCGATTTTTCACCACCGTCCACCCCGGATCCAGTGAGGAACGCGCGGCGAGGGAAAAATTGACCCGGACGGGTGAAAAAAAGCCTACCGTGCTTTGTGTGGCGAGTCAGCGTATCCTATAGCCAGTACAATTCAAATCGAGATCGAATAGGTCAAATCATGAATCCAAATACCGACCCCAAGCAAGAAACCACCACCGATACCGGAGCGACCACAGAGGACATCAACTTTTCCTCGGAAGAAGGCGGATCGATCGCCTCCGTTTCCTCCTCCAACCAAACCTTTGAGGAAATCCGCGATCGCGTCGTGGCGATTTTGTCCGAACTCCCGGATTACGTCAGCAGCTTTTTTGGCGAATACCAAAAACCGATCGTGACCGTCGGACTGGTTGTCGCGGCCCTCGTCACCGTCAGAGTCACCCTGGCGGTGGTCGATGCGATTAACGACATCCCTCTGCTCTCCCCATTTTTGGAGTTAGTCGGGATTGGATACTCTGCTTGGTTTGTTTATCGTTATTTACTGCGGGCTTCCAACCGTCAGGAATTGCTTAACGAGCTTAACAGCCTCAAAGATCAAGTCGTCGGCAAAAGTTCCTCACGCTAATTCCCGCATTTTCAGGGGCGATCGCGCGCCGCATCCACGAGCGCTTGTGGCGGTACGCCGTCGGGATCGCCGTCGAAATCAATCCCAACAACTGCACGGTTTTGGTTTCGCGTCCGCCTCCCGATCGGCACCGCCCGCCCCGCCAGAATCCCCGACAAGAGCCGAGATCTCGGCTCTTGTTTGTTTATCGAGTGGAGTTGACGACGCAAGCGAGCTGCGATCCTCGAAGGCGTTCGCCTATAGTCTGCGGCACGGCTTCATGTTTTGTGCTTAGGGACGGATCCGCCGTATCGCCCGGGTTCTGCGCCCCCTTACTCTTGTTCGCGCTCTTGTTCGGGAGAGGACTCGGGGGCGTTTTCAGTTGACGGTTGACGAGGGGATCGGTATCGTTTTCGCTCCCGATTGCCCGATAAATGTTTGTCAAATTGGCTGTTGAGAAAAACAACGAGTTCTTCAACAGTATCGAGATTGTAAATCGCGAGTGGATCGATCGCGTCGCCCCCAAATTGTTGCTGGAAATCTTCACATAAATTCAATTGCCAATCGAACCAACAAATCAGCGAAAACTTCAGATCGGCATCGAGGCGATCGCCCGGCCACACTCTCGCCATTTCCACCCCCGAATAGGCTTTGAGGCGATCGTAAACAAATGCAACCACAGGAGCGGCGATCGCGCGCGGTTGCCAAAAAGACTCAAACCACTGCTGTAATGTCAAGGAACGACGACAGTACAAACCGTGATTGACCACTCGCCTCATCTCAATATCGGGACTGAGATCGTTGTAGGTTTGAACGCTGAAAAACAAATTTTTGAGTTGGCGCAACATGCCCGCAGTGCGCTCCCGATTCTCGATCTTTTCCCAAGTGTTCCCATCTCAACAGAGTCTTTCTCATCACTGGAAAAAGATCGCGAGCGATTCCCCTCGCGATCGCCTCATCGATCGGCGCGCCCAACTCCATCGATGCGGCTCCCGCAACCGGGGCGCGAACCACCCGCCATTGTCATCGAAAATCCGGACGATTGGGCGGCCAAACCCTCGAACGTCAAGGCGTCTCGCGATCGCGGCCTCTACCTCGCGTTCCCCTCTCCCGTCGGTGGCGTGGCTTCTGTCTCTGTCGGACTGGGAGTTGGATTTTCCGGCGGTTGCACTTGCGGCATCGGCGAGGGAGACTCGGTGGCGGTCGGTTCCGGGCTCCCCGGGGCAATCGGCGAGGGAGACTCGGTGGCGGTCGGTTCCGGACTCCCTGGAGCCATTGGCGAGGGAGACTCGGTGGCGGTCGGTTCCGGACTCCCTGGAGCAGCGAACGGCGCCAGTAACTCCCCTAAAAACCCGCCTGACGGCTCCCGGCTTGGCTGGGAAGGGAGCGCGGGGGCAGCCGAGGGAGTGAGGGCCTGTGCCGTCGGTTTCGGGGTCGGTGCGGCCTCGTTAAAAACATCGACGACGCGGCGAGGTTGGGCCGTTGGCGTCGGTTGCGCGGATGGGGCAGCGATCGCCGAATTCAAGGGAGTTTCGGCGCTGCGATCGAACCGTTGCAGGCGAGTGGTCGAAAACCAAAAAATGACACCAAAACTAGAAAAAGCGATTAAAACAGCGAGGATTTCGTCAAATCCTAGAGAGTATCGATGGGAATGACGATCGGACATGAGTTTACCTCAATCAATACAGGGTTTCACGGCGAAGCTTTCAAAAGAACACGCACCCGCTCGACCCGAGGGATAGGGGCGGTGAAATCTGGCGAAACCGCCGCCCCCAACTTCAAAACCAAAGCGAGCGAGGGGTTGCCATTAGGAGCGATCGCAGGCCGATTTCAACGTAGAAACAAACGTCGGATAAGAAATTGCCGCCGCTTGGGCGTGGTGAATAGTGGTTTTACCCCGCGCGTTGAGGGCGGCGATCGCCAAACTCATAGCGATGCGATGGTCGTCGTGACTGTCCACGTCCGCACCTTGCAACGGCGAACCGCCGACAATTTCTAAGCCGTCGGGTCGTTCGGTGACGCGAGCGCCCATTTTTGTGAGCATTTGGGCCATTACCGCGAGGCGATCGCTCTCCTTAACGCGCAACTCTGCCGCATCCCGAATCACCGTAGTTCCGGAAGCAAATGCCGCCGCTACGGCCAAAATCGGAATCTCGTCGATCGCGCGCGGGACGATTTCCCCGGCAATCTCGCACGAGTTCAGTTTAGTATGACGGACCCGCAAATCGGCAACGGGTTCCCCGGCGATCGTCCGTTGATTTTCCCAGTGGATATCGGCATTCATCATCGCCAAAACATCGAGAACCCCGGTTCGGGTGGGGTTGACGCCGACATTTTCCACCACCAATTCCGAACCTGGCACGATCGCCGCCGCCACCAACCAAAACGCCGCCGAACTGATATCCCCCGGCACCACCACCGAGGTGCCTTTCAATTCGCTACCGCCGACGACACTCACCCGTTTCGCCTCCGGATCCGCCTGGATGTCGGCGCCGAATGCCGCCAGCATCCGCTCGCTGTGATCCCGCGACAGAGCGGGTTCGACCACCGTCGTCCGACCTTGCGCCATCAATCCGGCGAGCAAGATGCAAGACTTGACTTGAGCTGAGGCGATCGGCGATCGGTACTCGATCCCGCGCAAACGGGTACCGCGAACCGCCAAAGGAGCCAGGGAGCCGTCCCGACGGCCCCAAATTTGAGCGCCCATTTGCTTCAAGGGCTGGACCACCCGCGACATCGGGCGCGATCGCAGGGACTTATCCCCGGTCACCGCAAAAAAACACTCCGGCTGACTGGCTAGCAGACCCAACATCAGCCGTAAAGTCGTGCCGGAATTGCCCGCGTCGAGAACATCGAGAGGTTCTTGCAACCGACCGATCCCGACCCCTCGAACCGTGACCGTTTTCTCGTCGAGTTCGGAAATTTCGGCGCCTAAAGCGCGAAAACACCGGGCCGTACTCCGAGGATCTTCCCCGAGTAAGAGCCCTTCAATCGTGGTTTCCCCGGAGGCGATCGCCCCCAACATCAACGCGCGATGGGAAATTGATTTATCTCCAGGAACGCAAATGCGACCTTGTAAGGCCAAACCCGCCGCCGGGGGTTCGACCTGCAATTGTTGTTCGGATTCCGTATTGTTTACCGTTACGATCGCAGTGGGCATTAGGCTAGACTGAGATGGGATTGTTGTTTAGCGCGATCCTACCCCGTTCTCGACCCGCCCGATCCGACTCGATGGTTTGTCGTTCGCCAGGGTTGACCCGCGAGTCGCCCACCCCCACGGTTCGAGCCGAGGCATTTCAACCGTGCATTGCCGACCTCCTCTCTCCCCGGATTGTCTTTTGGCGCGGATCCGCTCGGCATTTTGAATAGAATTTTTAATTTTTTCTCCGTCTCTTCGTGCAAAGTCATGCTCACCCACCGCCGCAAACCCGTTTGTCTGTCCCTGGTCTCTACGGACTTGCCGATTTGGTCCGTGGTCGAAACAGCCGCGACTCTCTATCAAAAAGACCAACAACGCTTTCACCTGCTCTTAACCGAACCCGCGATCGCCCAGAGCGAATCGACGGACTCCGAAACCACAGAAGACACCCATAACACCACTCCCCAATCGCGCCTCTTGTGGTTGGAAATCACCCCCTACCGCATCGTCATGACCATGCAGGGAAATGGTCGCTTCAGTTACCGCCACCTCTGGGAACGGGGAATGTACGGCATCAGCCGCTACTGGTTGCAAACCGAAACCATCGACGGGCCGGGTCAAATTCGCTTGCGTAACTACACCCGCCACTTGGAACTGATCGGCACTCCCTTCCCCGAACGAGTCCGCCTCGAATACGAGCTGTGGTCGGAAACCCTCCAGTTAGGCCGCTACATTCTCAATATCGAGATCCACCATTGAGCTGCCTCATTCACCCTGGGGACAGATGCTCGCCAGGGTGGTAGCAGCGCCGTCCGCATTCAGGGCCGCTTGTTTGGCGGTTTCTCCCGCTTGTTCGGCTTCTGCTTTCGCCTGCCGGATCCCTTCGAGTCCGCTTTGGGTGAGGGGGGCGTTGTCGATCGCCGCGATCGCCTCGGCGATTTGTTTGAAGGCCCGACTCAAAGTGAGATAACTTTGGCGAAACTGTTGCGAAAGCGGCGCTAACTCTTCGTCGGAGAACTCCAAGCTTTGCAATTGTCCGGCGAGACCGTCGAGCTCTGCCGCCAGTTGCTCGGCGACTACTGCCTCGCTGCCGGAACGTTCCGCGATCGCCGCTCGCCCCCGAGTTGCCAGGGTCAACAATTGCTGACATTGAGCGCGCTTGTTGTAGACCGCCCAACCCCGGTAAGCCCCAAACCCCCCGATCGCCACGATCGCCGCCAGGGCGATCGCACTCAACCCCACTCTCCTGAACGATCCACTCCGGGGCAGCGCGATCGCCTCGGCTTTAAATACCCCTTCGGGTTGGGCGAACGGCGCGATCGCTTCCGCCATTTGGGCGATCTGAATATTCCCAAAAAACTCATCCGGATTCGACTGCACTCCATCCCGACTCTGGGAGGGGGTCGTTACTTCTATAGGGGCGACTCCCGCCGGAGTGGGATGGGCGACCGACGGCACCTCGGCGACCAAATCGCCGTACACTCGGGCAATTTCGAGCGGGGGCAGCTTCCATTGGCGTTCTAAAGCGGCGATCGCCTCTCGAATTTCGAGGTGGCTTTCCGGGCGATCGCCGCGATCCGGGGCCATCAGGCGATCGACGAGATCGGCAAACCCTTCGGGGATGTCCTTCGCCTGGTGGCGCCAGTTGAGGTGACCGCTTTCGTCCCGCTCGAAACTCAACGGATCCCGTCCGGTCAGCCAGTAGACCATCGTCCGTCCCACGGCAAAAAAATCCGATTGAACCGTGGCATTATGCTCGACTTGTTCCGGGGGAATGTAAGCGGAAATGGCACGCGGGGGAATCGTGCCGCCCCCTATTTTAGTAATATAAGTGCCGACCACTTCCCGGGCCGCTCCAAAGCCGATGAGGGCCAGTTCGAGACCGGAACCCGTGCCGTTCTCCGGGCGCGATCGCACCAGTACGTTACTCGGATTGACGTTCAAATGAAAATATTGGCGGTCGTGGACTTGTCCGAGAATGTCGATCAGTTGTTTGCACCCGTCGAGGACGGCGATCGGATCGATCGCGCGATCGCCGCCTGTCCCCCGCCACTGCGGTAAGGGATCCCCCTCAATTTTGGCGATCGCCATCGCGTAAGTCGGCAGATCCGAGAACGAGAAGCTCAATTTCAACAAGTTGGGTTCGACCCGCGCCAAACCGCCATGATTCAATTGACTTAAAACCGATGCTTCTTGCTCGAATAACGCCACGGCGATCGCCTCGTTGACCCGCAGCAGTTTGAAAATTTTTCGCTCTCCCCCCGCTTCGACTGCCACCGTTTTGTTAAACCAATTACTCCCCAAAACTCCGACCACTCGATAGCGACCGCCGAGCAGTAATTCACTACCGCAATGCAGACAATTCACCTGGTGGATATTGTCGGGATCTTGCGGGTTCGGACAACCGGGATTGAGACAGTAACTCATTTGACGGATCCAATGTTCGGAGGCGACGAGCAACAGGCTGCTTGTTTTATAGCTCATTTTTAACCCCTGAAATTGTTAAACCCGAGGGATTAGTTTTTGATTTTTATTTCTCTGAGAAAATAAATTATCGTAATTGTCAATTGAACGGAGGGAATTGACGCGGTTTGCGAGGGATTGGCGATGCACCCCTTGCCGAGGCGCCGGGAAAGTTTAGGGCAAATTCGCCCCACAATAACGATTGACTTCGGCGACTAAACGATTAGCCGTTTTTGTATTGTTTTCGAGGGAAGCGATCGCCCCCTTGAGGCGAGTTTGGGTGTCGTTGAGGGTTTTCAATCCCTCGCGGGTCGGTCGAACTTGGTTGGCGAGTTCGAGGGCTTTTCCGGTTTCGTGAAAGATCTCGCTAAAGCCTTGGCTGACGGCGATCGCCTGTTCGCGGAACTCTCGCAACTGCGGATCGTTTAACGGCAATTTTTTGAGGCGCGTGGTCGTGTCGTCCAATTGCTCGGCTAAGCTTTGCATTTCTTGCGCTCGATCCGCATCCAAAGCATTGACCGCCTCACTTCCTCGGGCGATCGCCGTCATCAATTCTTGACATTGACTGGCTTTAGTCGAGCTGCAACTGACGAGGAACGGCAACAGAGTTCCCCCGAGGGCGAGGAGAGCCAGCGAACGAGAAAATTGGGCCATGGATTTATAACTATATTGAGGAGAAAGGACGCGATCGCCAACGACCGCCCTACATCATAGCCAAACCTCGCTCGATCGCCAGGAAGACTTCAGAACGGTTCGAGCCTTATCCTCGAACCGTTCCGCCCGTCCCTGAGACCGCCGTTGTTAGCGCCGCGCCGCCAATCCCGCTTCGGGAAGTAGAGCTAGGGGATTGACTGCACCTTCTTCGGGCAGATGAATTTCAAAATGTAAGTGCGGTCCGGTACTGAAGCCCGTGCTACCCATTTCTGCAATTAACTCCCCAGCTTCTACTTTTTGTCCGGCCCGGACTAAATTGCGGTGGTTGTGAGCGTAACGGGTGATGCTGCCGTTGGGATGAAGAATTTCGACCAAATTGCCGTAACCGCCGCTATTCCATTCCGAGGTTTGCACCACCCCAGATCCGGCGGCGACAATCGGCGTGCCAATCGGCGCGGCGATATCGATTCCTTGGTGCATCCGCCCCCAGCGCCACCCGTACCCGGAACTGAGCAGACCTCGGGCGGGCCAGGTGTAGCCGTCGAAAATATCGGGAATTTCCGGTAAGTAGGTACTCGCTGCCGCCAGGGGCGGTAATTGAACCGAGAGGGTGGCGAGGGGTAGGGGATTGAGATGAGGCGCGTCAGTGGCGAACCCTGGAGGGATCGCCTCGGTTCGAGTGGGGTTGAAGGCGATCGCCGCAGACGCCGGGGGAGCGGGGTTATGCCCGTTTGCGCCCTGGTGTGCTGCTGCGGTTGTCCGGTCGCTGTCGGGAGAGGACACGGGTCGCTCGCTCGTGGCGTCCGCCACCCCCGCCAAACCCATCGTCAGGGGGACCAGTACAGTAGAAAAAAGACCTGATTTCATAATCCTTCTAAACCATCGGGACTCCCCCACTTCGCCCTCTACCGCAGTAGCGATCGCGCCGTAGGAGTACCCCAGTACACAACATCAATAACTCGAACGGAACAAGGAATGCGTTATTTTCCTTTTTTGGCGATTTTTTTGCAAGTATGTCTTAACTCTTCCAAGAATTGAGGAAGTCTCCGGACGAATTGGGAAAAATATTGGGGAACGTTTGCGGTTCGCACGGGGGCGGTGTTCCAAGGGAGGCGCTTCGCGAACGGATCGACTGCAAACAGGCCGCGAAGACAACCGATCCGGACGACGATCGCGATCGCCCGTAAGCGGATTGAATCAAGACATCATAGCTCAAATCTTTGCTGTCAAACGGTTCGTTCTCTCGGAATTCAGCGAGATCGAGAGCTGCTACCCGCTTCGACTATGAATTTTAAATCTTTTGGTCTGGTGGCGATCGCCGCCACGGGCTTATCTTTGAGTGTGGCCGTTTCCGCTTCCTCCAAACTGGGGATTTTGCCTGCAGGAACGTCCGTCAGTTCGGCGTCGGTGTCCTCGACGACGGCACCGCCGCCCGCGATCGCCGATCGCCCCTTACAACGCGCTCCCGTGGCAATTTCGAGAGCTTACAATCGCGAACAAATCGATTATTTCCTCGAAATTGCTTTAGGATCTGAATTCGGCAACGCCACGCCGAAAATCCGCAAATGGGCCGGACCGATTTCGATCCGAGTGGCGGGAACGCCGACCGCCGCCGATTGGCAGACCTTAAACGGGGCGATCGCCGAATTAAACGCCCTCACCGAGGGGATCGACCTCTATCTCGACGCGGACGATCCTCATGCCAAAATCGAAATTTATTTCGTTCCCGAATCCGAATTTAACACCTACGAACCGAACTACATCCCCAGAAACTACGGTTTTTTCTGGACCTGGTGGGAGCGAGACACGATTTATCGAGGTCGCATTCTGATCGCCAGTGCGGGAATTACCCAGCAGGAGCGATCGCACCTCATCCGCGAAGAACTCACCCAATCTCTCGGACTCATGCGCGATTCGAGTCGCTACCGGGACAGTATCTTCTTTGAAGGCTGGACCGACACCACCGCCTATTCACCCCTGGACAAAGCGGTGATTTCCTTGCTCTACCGCCACGAAATCCGTCCCGGGATGACCCGCGATCGTCTCCTCGACCTGCTCGACGCCCAGTGAAGTACTCTCCCGGCGCCGCCGTCTAACCTTCGCGAATCCAAGATTGGGAGACCCAGCCACCGCCTTGCAGTTCCACCCAACCCCCTTGGCGTTGTCCACTCAACACCAGTCGGCTCCCATTCGCCGCCATGAATAAAACCGGACCGCCGGGAGTGGCGCGCACGTTGAGAGGACTTCCATTCGTCGAAACGATCGCCTCACCCGTGACCGGGGATGGCTCGGGATCGTTCCCCCCACCGCCGCCGCCTCCCGCCGTCAGCGCCACCGTCCAATTCGCCGCTACCCAGCCGCCATTGGCTAACTCGATCCAGCCGTCGGCCCGGCGACCGCTCGTCGCGACTTCGGCGCCGTCCCAGACGCGATCGACGACACCATAATTAAACCCCGGACCGGAACGCACGTTCAATCGCGATCCGGCGGTTTCTACCCGTATCCGACCCGGTCGAACTGCGGGCAATTTCGGTTGAGGCGGACGGTTACCGATTAAATAAGGATTATTCGGATCTTTCGGTTCGATCAAATCCAGCGCATATCCGGTAAGCGGACCGACCGTACCATCGACAGGTAAGTTTTTTCGCCGTTGGAACTGCTCGACGGCATATTGCGTGGCGCCCCCAAACACGCCGTCGATTTTGCCGGGATCGTGACCTTGAGCGACGAGGGCTTCTTGAACGGCTCGAACGGCAGTACCGCGATCGCCCCGTCTGACCACCGCCTGACTCGCTTGGGGCGCTAAAGTCGCTACAGACAGCCCCACAGCCATCGTCAGGGTCGCCATCCGGAGGGGACGCATCTCGATCGCCCCTCCTTCGAGACTCCCTCCCACCGCTTCGTAAGCGTTGTAAGAATGGAATAAAGCGAGTATTTCCATCTTTCATCTCCTCTGGATTTTAGGGTTTCGATTTCAAACGGTGTTCTACTCCCGTCCCCGAGTCCGGTCTGCGTACTGGCGATCTCAGGGCAGATCGATCGCCTCTATCGTAGAGGGGGAGGGTTGTTCGGCTGGCTGTTCCGCTTCTATTTCGAGTTCGTTAATTTGCCGATAAAACTTTTGCAAATAACTCAGATCGCAAGCAAATAAATTCTCGATGGTCATCGGCGTCACTTCGTCCAACGCGCCTAACTGGAGGATCACTCGCGACAGAATGATCACCGTCGCATACGCCGGGTTGGCTTTTACCCGAGGGTCGCGCATCGGAATAATTTCATCCATCGCACGGGACAGGCGCATCACCCCTTTGCGGTGTACGTTGCCATCGGCATCGAGATACCCCTTCGGCAAGGTAAATTCAAACTCGGTTTGAAACATCCGTTATTACTTAATTCTAATAAAGCGATCGACGGCTAATTCGAGTTCTTCAATTTCAAACTCGCTGCTGTCTGCTTTGACATCACTTATTTTATAACTGGTCGGCCATGCGCCCTCAAACCGAAATCGGGCTTTTTCATTGGCTGCTTGATCGTAAATCACCAAATCCCCATCTTTGCGCTCCGTAGCCCATCCGCCTTCTTCGACGGTTTTAAACCAATTCCATAAGGTCGTGGAAATGGTCATACCTCGGCGCAAGGTAATATTTTCGCTTTTCATATTGCCGGGAATTTTAGTGCGGACGACTCGTCCGACGCTGCTATTATGTTGTCCCCATTTTTCGGGAGTGACTTCGCAGATTTCTATCAGTTCTTGAGAGCGTTTGAATCCCTGACATTCCATAAAGTACCCGTCGATGGGTTCTTTGGAATTTTTGAGTTTGAGTTCTAGAAAAAAGCGATTGGCGGTTAAAACTTCAAATTTTGGTGCGGCCACGATCCCTTTCTCCCTTCTTTTTGATGATTTTATTGTCTAATTCTTGTTCTTTTTTATAGGGTTGTTATTCTATTTTGTTGTGTTTTAATTGATATTTTAACTTGTCCGAACCTGAATCAAGACGGGCGATCGCCCCTGGTTCTAATGTAGCAAAAATTTTCGCAAAAATCGGGCGATCGCCCCGCAGGAGAAAACGAGTCATTCCCGGTTGCGCGATCGCCGGAATGACCCGCAGACTGTCAAAAAATGGGTCAACAGAATATGGATTCTTTTATTTAACGCGATGCAAATTTTCGTACACGATCTCGACGGTTTCCGTCGCTAACTCCGTCGAACCCGCCTCCATCTTTGTAGACTTATAACTCGCAGGCATACAGCCTTTAAAATTGTAGCGAACGGCTTCATCTCCTCCTTGGTTGTAAAATACTAAGGAGCCACTTTTCACTTCTCCTTTGCTAGTGGTTCCCCCTCCAGCGATCGGTTCGGAGTGGGAATCGCTGTACCACTGTAATAGCCGAATATCTTCCACAGTGGAAACGTATTCTACTGTGATTTTCTTGTTTTCCACCCCGGTTACCGTGGCTTGCATGACACTTTTCGCATTTTTAGTCACCCCATAAGGCTTAGTATCCCCAGCCGTTTGTAATGTAATATCAACACCGCTCACTTTTTTGCAGACGAGATCTTCCAAGCCTTCTAATTCAAAATAAAACTTAGAACAGGCCAAAAGTTCACCGATAGGACTGACCATAACGTTGTTCCTCCAAGGTCTTCGAGGGATTCAATTGAGTGAGAAAATCTTGAATTCAATAGTATTGAATTCAAGGGAATTAATGTAACTGCTGTAATTACTTCACGCGGTTAATTTGTTCGCAAACAAATTCCAGGGTTTCGATTGCTAAATCTTTGCTATCCGCCGCACAATCCGAGACTTTATAAGACTTCGGCCATGCATTGGTAATATTCCAGCGCAAAATTTCATTATCGCCACTGTCGTAACCGACAATCGAGCCATTTTTACGACTGTCAGCCCATTTGCCATTTCCCCCTTCACTTTTTGGCATGACATCGAGCATCCAATTGTAGAAGTCCATGTCATCTTGAATCAGGTAAATCTCGATAGTGAAGTTCGGATTTTCTTCAAATCCGGATGAGGTACTTTGCCATAAAGTTTTACCGCCTTTGGTCGAAGCGAGGGGTTTTTCGTGCCCGGCGGTTTGTCCGGTAAAGGTGACTTCGGTAATGCTTTTGACCAGTTTGTCGGTCAAGCCATCAAATTCTACGTAAAATCGACTAGTTGGAATCGGTTTGAGGTCGGCCATGATTTTGCTCCTTTTCAGGGCACAGATCGAAGTAATTTACTCTTGTTGAAAGGGGGGAAAGGCGCCCGGATTGGATGACGCTTCCCCACCTCCAATCCGGGGGGAGAGGGGGAGGGGAATCGATCCCGAGCCGTGGGGACGGGCGCCGGACGATCGCCTATTGATTCGGCGCCCACTGGCTGACGCGGAAAATCACGAATTCCGCCGGACGCACCGGACAGACGCCCACTTCGATATAGAGGCGCCCTTTCATCATCGTTTCGTGAGTATTGAGGTCGGCGTCGCATTTGACGTAAAACGCTTCCGCCGGGGAACCGCCGAACAAGGCACCCGCACGCCACAGTCCTTCTAAGAAGTTGCTGACGGTACGTTTGACCCGTTCCCACAAGTCCATATCGTTGGGTTCGAACACGACCCACTGGGTCCCCATTTCGATCGATCGCTCGATATAGCTGATCAAGCGGCGGACGCTGATATAGCGCCATTGGATATTGTCCGGTTCGACCAAGGTGCGCGCGCCCCAGACTTTATAGCCTCGGTTGTAGGTGGCGAAGTTGCGGATGCAGTTAATCCCGAGGGGGTTGAGCAGTTCTTGCTCGCGCATGTTGGTATCGTATGCCAGTCCGATGACGCCGCGCGGGGTTTCGTTGGCGGGAGCTTTGAAGACGCCGCGAGACTCGTCCGTGCGGCACCAGATGCCCATCATGTGGCCGCAAGGGGGTACGCTAATCGGTCTGCCTGCATTGCGGGGGTTGGCGACTTTAATCCAGGGATAGTAAAGGGCGGCAAACATCGAGCGGCGGTTGAAGGCGCTCAGCCACTGGGCGACATCTTGGGGTTTTTGCTGCTCGGGAAGTACCGGATCCATGCCTTTTCCGGGTTTGACCGGAGGGGGATCGAGGACGACCATGCGATAGGGCGGACTGGGGGAGGCATTTTCACACATGCTGACCATCATTTCCATGACGCCGTGGATTTGGTCGATATCGAGCAATCCGGCTTGATAGGCGCGCATGAGGTCGGGACAGGCGATCGTGGAGACTTCGTCGATCTCGAAAATGCCTTGCATTCCGGTGCGATCGTCCCGTTGTCCTTGGAGGTCCCGGGGGAAGCGCTCGGGTTGGGCGATGTAAGGCGGGGGAACGACTTCGTAGAGTCCGTTGGTGGGACGGCGCGAGAGGGGTTGTCCGGCTTGGGAGAGGTCGGCGATCTCGACGTATTCGGACTCTTGCAAGGCGGTAACGACGTAATCGGCGACCTCGGTTTCCGGTTCCGGATTCATGGTCAGGTGGTCGTAGCGTTCGAGTTCGCGATCGCCTTGAGTGACTGCAACGCTGAAATATTCCCCGTTATTTAAGGGCGGTTCGGCATCTTCGGGGGCGTCGTCGGGGAGGGGTTTCGGTTCGCTTTCGAGGATGACGATCTGGATGCGTCCGTCTCCGGAGGGTAAGGCGGGGGCTTCTCCTTCGGCTTCCGGGAGTTTGAGGTTGAAGCGCAAGGAGGGACGGTTACCGGAGGTGAAAATTTTCAGCCCGGTTTCCTCCGGGGGGGGCGATTCCGATCCGGGGAGTTGGGTGCCGATGCTGGTGACCCAGCAGCGACCGCCGCCGTTGAGGAACCAGCCGTTGACGGCGAAGGGGAGGTAGGCGTCGAAATCGGTGAAGCCGTCGGACCCGGGTTTGCCAAATAGTTCGAGGTACTGGTTCCAGTTGGTCACCATCATCGGTTTGAACAGTTCGGCGTCCCCGCGCACGTCTTCGGTGAAGCCGACAAATCCGGCGACGCTCATGCTCACCCCTTCGATGGGGCGACTGCCGCGATCGACTTCTTCGACGTATACGCCAGGGGCAAAATAATCTAATGCCATGAGGGATAGTCCTCCATCTGGTATTGAATTGACGAGAGTTTCAGCCCAAATTGGAACCCTAGGGACTGGGGGTGAGGGACAGCGATCGCCCTGGGCTAGATTGCGGCTCGACGATCGCGGGGACGGCGATCGTGACGTACAAGGCAGGCCGTAGCGGAACACCCAATGCACGCCAAAGGGACGCCGTATCGATCGCCCCACCCACACAAATTCTCATCTGTAACTCACCGTGACCTCGCAAGGACGGTTCGAGAAGGTCTTCCGGGACGAAGCGGTAGGAGAGGAGTCGAGTCAATGCTTCTGAAAGCAGGCGCTGTTCCCCGAGGGCAGTGTGGTCCCATGCCGTGACTAAAAACGATACGTCAAACCAAATGGTCGAATCGCGATTCTCCTTCGGAGACGCTCCGCGAACGTCCGAGGTGTCACTACGCGAGAACTCGGCAGACGGCTCGTGCTGACTTTGCCAGAGGTTGTAACAGTAAAGGTTCAGCCTCGGACCGCCGGGGCGATCGATGCTCGGGTGATTGAGATCGATGGATTCGATGTCGATGAGGGAAGTCCCGCCCGCCAGGATTTCTGCCAGAGTCTGAGCAACAGCAGGAATCATCGCTGTGGGTTTTTGGGCTGTACGGGATCTAGATTAGTCAGCGCTACCTCTAGGGTTTATTAGACTTTGGTCGAGACTTTAAAAATTGTGTGTTATTAATTTGGACAAGACAGAGCGGAGGTTACAGTAATACTGTCGAACCGACGGCCAGAAGGTAACGAGCCGAATCGCATCGGCTTCCTTCGAGGTTTTAACGACATTGGCAAATTCGATCGAGGTGCCAGCTTGAGCCTCGTTTGCCAGTTTGTTCCGAGGCACGCCTAGTTAATAAATTTTAAAATGAAACCCTCTTACACCGATTTAGATTTACCCGGATCTACTATCTGTTATTCCCCCCAGGAGAGATTGGGGAAAAATTACACCGTTTTACAAAGAGAACTCAACCAGATTGCCAGTCTCTTGCCCGTTGAGGCCGCCGCAATCCATTATCGAAATGGGGAAGGCTTCGCGCGCGAGTCGATTCGTTATCTTGGCAACGATCGCCCCGACGGTCCCCCCCAATATCGTTCGGCTCTAGAAGGTCGGCTCCCTGGCGGCGATCGCTTGCCTCGCGGTCAGTTGAGCGAATTAAAGGAGCCGCAATTTTATCCCTTTGGGGAGTATGACCCCCGAACGGAACCGATCGCCGATCGCGGGCGATCGCGCCCTCATTCTCCAACGGTTTATTTATATCTTTTTACTCGAACACCTCACGATGATGAGTATTTACTCTTATTAGCCCAGCTACCCCTTTCTGCACAAGAGCAGAACCACTTAGAACAACGCGCTCAATTTCTAGATGATTATTTAACTCTATCCTGGGAAAACAATCAGTTGCACCAGGAAAGGAAAGCGTGCGATCGCGCCCTCCACCGAGGAGAACATCAAATCCGACATTCCCTCGGCACCATTGCTCTTTACCTAGAAAATCTTTGCTTGGGATTGACCGAAGAAGCTTATAAACAACAAGCCACGATCGCCCGTCAAATAGTTACAGATTTAAGCCTTCACTTAACCCATCTGCTGCCTTTAGAACCCCGCGATCGTCGGGAAACTCAACTGTACGATTTGCGCGAAATCTTAGTCGAGCAAATCGACAGATTGCGATCTCACTGGGAAAAAAAACACTTAACGATCGCCTATCCCAACACGACTTTACGGTTAAAAATCGATCGCTGGCAAATTCAACAAGCCATTGAAAACTTACTCGGTAATGCCATTGAATTCAGTCCCGATCGCCAAACCATTACTTGGAACTGGCGCGTCTTTCACAATGAAGTCTTAGTCACCGTAGCCGATCGCGGCTGCGGACTGTCCGCCCAAGACCTCAAACAAATTTTCACGCCCTCTTACTCCCGCCGTCAAGGGGGTACCGGATGGGGTCTAAATATCGCTAAAAGCGCCATCTTAAAACATGGCGGGACAATTTGGGGCGAAAACCTGCCCGAAGGAGGCGCTAGATTTTCCTTTACCTTACCGATTTCTGAGTAGCTGCATCACTTCGGCGATCGCGATTCGGTTTCGCCCACCCGTTCCGAACTCGCCGAATAGAGGTTTCCTTCTATGAGTACCCATCAGTTAATCTCGATTTTGTTGGTCGATGACGACCCAATTTTTCGTCAAGGATTGCGAACTCTTTTAGAATTCTATAGCAATGGAAAATTAAAATTTAACGTCGTCGGCGAAGCGGCTTGTGTCGATCAAGCCCTCAAATTAACCAAAGAACAACATCAATCCTTAGTCTTACTCGACTTAGAACTCCCTCACGAAGACGGGATTTCAGCCTTAATTCGCTTCCGCGAACGGGGTTATTCCGGTAAAATCTTGGTTTTGTCGGCCCATCACGAAGATGAATGGGTATTTCGCGCCATGCAGGCGGGGGCGCGCGGTTACGTCTTTAAAGACCGTTTGGCGAATCAGTTGTGCGAGGCGATTTCCACGGTAATCGACGATCGCATTTACCTCGATCCCGACGTCGCGACCAGTTTTTTTCGGATGTTCCACTTCTACGCCGGACGCTGCTTGCAAGCGGCCCAATCCCTCCACCTGACCGAACGCGAACAAGAAGTTTTACACTGGCTGGTCCAAGGGGCCTCCAACGAGGCGATCGCCCAAAACCTTTACGTGACCGTCGCCACGGTCAAAGCCCATTTAACCTCCATTTTCGAGAAACTCGGGGTCACCAGTCGCACCCAGGCGATCGTTAAAGCCCTCAAACTGGGCTTGGTGTCCGCATGATCGCGATCTCCGATTCTCTCTCCATGTCCTCCCTTCCCCTCCGCAAACTACTCGTCGATACCGACCCCGGCGGCGACGATGCCATAGCCTTACTGTGGTTGCAAAGTCTGGTCCGTCAAGGACTCGCCGAACTGGTCGCCGTCACCACGGCCCAAGGCAACGTCAACGGGTCGCGAACCTTTACCAGCGCCTGTCAACTCCTGCAACTGGGCGGTTGTGCGGGGGTCGAAGTTGCCCGGGCCGTGGCCGATCCCCCTGGGATCCTCCCAGATGCCCGTCACATTCACGGCGCCGACGGGATGGGGGATCTGTCCGCCACCCTGCCTGCGTCCCGCCGGGATTGGCAAACGGCGCCGAGTGCAGACGATACAATTATCGACGCCCTCACTCAGTCGCCGGGGGAGATTACGGTTGTCGGTTTGGCGCCGTTGAGCAATTTGGCGGCGGCGGAGGCAAAACGACCGGGGATTCTCAAATTGGCTAAAGAAGTGGTGTTGATGTTGGGGGCGTTTGAACGCCAGGGCAACGTGACGCCGTTGGCGGAGTTCAATGCGGCGTATGACCCGCAAGCGGCGCAGTCCGTTTTAGAGAGTGGGGCGAATTTGGTGGTGTTGCCCCTCGACGTGACCCAGGAGTTGATTTTCCGACGGCAGACGGCCCGGGAGATGCGATCGCGGGCGCCGGAGAGTGCGATCGCCGTGTTTGTGGATCGCTTGTGCGAGTTCATGACCGAGACGGCGTTGCGTTACCGCGAAACGGCGGGGATCGAGGGCTTTTTAGTTCACGATGCGGTGACGGTCGCCTACTTGTTTTATCCGGAAACACTCAAGTTTCGGCGCGCCGAGGTGCGGATCGAGACGGAAGGGCGTTACAGTGCCGGATATACGTTTATCGACAGGCGACATGGGGCAAAATTGCAGGCGAATGCGTTTGTCGGCTGTGAAGTGAACCGACAACAGTTATTAGCGATTCTCCGGGACGATTTGCAACAACTAATCGCTTAGGGGCTCGGGCGATCGCCCTCAGTTATTCCTCGGTTTCGGTTTCGACGGGTGTAGTTTCTAATTTTTCCAAGCGGGTCAGATCGACATTGAGCTGAATGCCATCTTCCGATTCGCTATTGGGGGAGATTAATTGGATGGGCGATCCCAAACTGTAACTAAATTGTCGTTGGGGGTTTTGATTGGGCAATTCCCAATCAAAATCGGCCAATCCTTTTTCGAGGTCTTCGTTATTTTCTGCGGGTTCGGTTTGGGCTAATACGTGTCTCAAACTGTCGTAAACTTTGGCGGCATCCGGTACGGGAGGTCTTGCGGGATGGGAAGAAGGGCGATCGGCCACTTCCGCCGAGAGGACCCGCGCTCCTAAAAAGGTAACGCTGGTTACGGTTAACAGCAGGGTGAATAATTTAGTCATGCTCTCAACTCCTTCAACTGACCTGGAGGGATAGTCCAGGAAATTGACGAATGGGACGAAGTAGAAAAGTGCGAGCGAGCAATGAGGGTAAAATTTGCTAAAAAGTAGCTGATTTTTTATCGTTTGACTGGGTAGATCGCGATCGCTCTACGCTTAAACTTTTGATGGAAAAATCCATTTTGATTATAACAATAAGCCTTGAAATTGGAATCGGAATTCGGGAAAGTTTACGTAGGCCATCGGGGATCGGGTTCAAAGGTCGTCCGGGAGGGATAAAGACCAGTGCGATCGCGCGAGGCGATCGTGGATCTGGGATTGCCACTGGGCGAGGGTGTCGGGAAAATCCGGTTGTTTTAAGCCGGAACGCCACAAAATGCGGGCATCTTCCCCGGTTTCTTTGTAATAGCCGCGCCGGATTCCCACTTGAGTGAAGCCGAATTGTTGATAGAGGCTCAAGGCGGCTCGATTGGAAAAGCGGACTTCGAGGGTAGCCCATTCCAGTTGGCGTTTCCAGGCGCGATCGAGTAAAGCGTAGAGTAGGGTTTGGCCGAATCCCTGACGGCGATAGTGGGGATCGATCGCCAGTAAGGTGATGTGGGCTTCTTCGAGGATCGACCACAAACAGGCGAGTCCGACCAGGGGAGGCGGTTCCGGACGCTCCGGGGTCGGCGCGGCGCGCAGGACCAATAAATCGCTGTTGGGGCTGTCGAGTTCTCGCGCGTAGCCTTCGAGGGTCCACAGCCCGCCTAAAGCGAGTCGGTCGAGGGCGACCACGGCAGGCAGGAGGTTTTCACAGAGGGGTTGGAGTTCTAAAACAGCCACGAGATCGGCGATCGCGAGAGGGACGATCGTATTTTACGCTTGAGGAGGCGACCGAGGGCGGGGAGGGCGATCGCCGTTGAGGGGGAGAGAAATCGTAGGTTAAACAAAGAAAGCACGAGGCGCAATTGTAAACTGGGAAACGAGAAACAATCATGCTCCTCACCTAACTCAAGACAAGTCATTGAATATGGTCTCAACTTATCCCCGTGCCGTTGACAATTGCGGACGTCAGTATCTACCGGAAGCTCCTTCTACAGGTGAACCCCTTTCTCCGAATCAGTCGTTGCTGCCGTTGAGCGCCCGGGCCAACGAGAGCGATCGCCTGGAAATCGGGGGTTGTGACGTGACGATGCTCGTCGAGCGTTTTGGGTCGCCATTGTACATTCTCGACGAAGAGACATTACGAACCGCCTGCCGTCAGTATCGCGACGCCCTCACCGCTTATTATCCCGGAGAATCCCAGGTGTTGTATGCGTCGAAAGCCTGGAGTTGTTTGGCGATTTGCGCGATCGTCGATCGCGAAGGACTCGGGGTGGACGTAGTGACCGGAGGCGAACTCTACACCGCGATCCGTGCGGGAGTCAGCCCGCAGAAGATTTATTTGCACGGCAACAACAAATCCCGAGACGAACTCAAATTTGCGATCGCCGTCGGCTGCACCATCGTCGCCGACAACTGGCAAGACTTGCACCACCTGGCCGAGTTGACCCGCGACGGGGACGGGAGCCAACCCCAGCGTCTGATGTTGCGGTTTACCCCCGGGATTGAATGTCACACCCACGAGTACATCCGCACCGGACATCTCGACAGCAAGTTCGGCTTCGATCCCGACGATCTCGACGCGGTGTTCGAGTTTGTCAAAGCTCAAGGGAACCTCAAGTGTATCGGCTTGCACGCCCATATCGGCTCCCAGATTTTTGAATTGCAACCCCATCGAGATTTGGCCGGGGTGTTGGTGGATTGGGTGGCCAAAGCGCGCCAGTGCGGCTTACCCGTGGAAGAACTCAACGTCGGTGGCGGCTTGGGAATTCGCTACACCGAAGCCGACGATCCGCCGAGTATTGACGAGTGGGTGAAATTGATTGCAACCAGCGTCGCCGAAGCCTGTCAGGCGCGACAGGTGGCCTTGCCGAAACTGTTGTGCGAACCGGGGCGATCGCTCGTCGGCCCGGCTTGCGTGAGTGCCTATACCGTCGGGGCGATCAAGACGATCCCGCAGATCCGCACCTACGTGTCCGTCGATGGCGGGATGTCCGACAATCCCCGTCCGATTACCTATCAATCGTCCTATCGCGCCGCGATCGCCAATCGGCTCTCCGCCGCCAGCGATCGGACTGTTACCATAGCGGGTAAGCACTGCGAGTCCGGCGATATCTTGATTGGCGAAGCCTTGCTTCCCGAACCTCAACCCGGCGATATTCTCGTGGTCATGGGAACGGGCGCCTACAATTACAGCATGGCCTCGAACTACAATCGGGTAGGCCGTCCGGCAGCCGTTTTAGTCCGCGATGGCGAAGCCAATACGATCTTGCAGCGCGAGACTTACGAAGACTTAATTCGACAAGATCGGCTCCCCGAACGCTTGATGCGCTCCGGCGTGTAACGGCACCAAAGCCGGGGAGGGTTCGCCCTTCCCCACCGACCGGGGGTTGAGGGCGATCGGTTCGGCGTCAACCCCCAGCCTACGGTGTTAACCGCTTACTCTATCGGCGGCTGGATGACCCAGCTAGCTAATCTTCCAATGTAGAAGCGCAAGGTTCATGAGCGAGCACATGGGATATTTGTGGAACCAATTGCCGATCGACCCAAGCTGGATTCAATCCTTGTTGCTTCGCCTCGGGGAAATTTGGAAACAATGGCTCAAAGATCCGATCGATATCATTCTCGTGCTGGCGCTCAGTTATATGGTATTGGCGATCATCGGCGAGCGGCGGACGTTGTGGATGGTGCGCGGGTTTATCCTGTTAATGGTGGCGGCAGCGCTGAGCGCGACTCTAGAGCTCAATTTACTCAAGTTTGTTTTGAATAATTTGGTGATCGGCTCCGCCGTGGCGATGGCGGTGATTTTGCAATCCGAATTTCGTCGGTTTCTCGAACAGTTGGGTAAAGGAGATTTTAAGCTGCTGTTTCAACCGTACCGACAGACGATTCCCAAACCGGACAGCACGATCGATGAAATTGTCGATGCGGTGAAGGAACTTTCGCAAAACCGCACGGGAGCACTGATGATTTTAGAAACGAGCGGGCCGATTGACGAGCGAGATTTTTCCGTTCCCGGGGTTAAATTGAATGCGGAAGTGTCTAAGGAGTTGTTGCAGTCTATCTTTCAAACGTCTACGCTGTTGCATGACGGAGCGCTGTTGATTCGAGCGTCTCGAATTGTGGCGGCAGGGGTGATTTTACCTTTGTCGGAACGGAGCGCTTCGCGGCAACTGGGAACGCGGCACCGAGCGGCGATGGGCATTACCGAACGGGTTGAAAATTGTATATGTGTCGTTGTTTCTGAAGAAACCGGATCGATTTCTTTGGCGGAACGGGGCGTCCTGAATCGACCCCTAACGAGCAGTAAACTCAAAGAACTACTGCAATCTCGATTCTCGCAAACGGTGGAGCGAGAACCCGTTGCACCGGACCTGCGAACGCTCAGTCGCAAACTGGGTACTCGGGGTGCGGCACTGATTTCTCGTTTGCTCCGTCTTCCATCATCGGCTTCCCGAGAGAAAAAATGATTACCAAGCCAACTCCTTTAAAACAGCTACCTCCCGACCTCGACCGAGAGCGACTGCCCAAACATGTAGCCGTAATTATGGATGGCAACGGGCGTTGGGCGCAAAGACGGGGAATGCCTCGGATTATGGGTCATCGTCGGGGAGTGGACGCGCTCAAGGACTTATTGCGTTGCTGTAAGGATTGGGGGATCGAAGCCCTCACCGTTTATGCGTTTTCCAGCGAGAACTGGGGACGTCCCCTCGAAGAGGTCAATTTTTTGATGACGTTGTTCGAGCGGATGTTGCGCCAGGAACTCAAGGAGATGATGGAGGAAAACGTCCAGATTCATTTTGTGGGCAATTTGGAGGCGCTACCGCAGTCGCTACAGGAGGAAATCGAGCGCTCGACGGCGGCGACGAAGGACAACGAGCAGATTAAGTTTACGATCGCCACGAACTACGGCGGACGTCAGGAAATTGTCCAAGCGTGTCGGGCGATCGCCGAACAGGTGCGCGACGGTCGGCTCGATCCGGAGGCGATCGACGAGGCTGTATTCGAGCGCCATCTCTATACTTCCCATTTGGGGGATCCGGATTTGCTGATCCGAACCAGTGGGGAGATGCGAATTAGTAATTTCTTGCTTTGGCAGGTGGCGTATTCGGAATTTTACATTACCGATACGCTCTGGCCGGATTTCGACCGTCAGGCGTTCCATCGTGCTTTGCAAGTTTACCAGCAACGCCACCGCCGTTTTGGCAAACTCTGAAAGGGTTCGGGTTACGGTCCAGCAAAGATTGCTTGTTCGATGTCCTCGCGGCTGAGGGAATATTTAAAGGCGCGTTCGATATCTTCGCCCGAGGCTCCCGCACTGAGATAGCGCACGATCAGGCGATCGATGTCGAGACTGAGTTCGGCTTTCCATTGGGGCTGCTCGACGTACCATCGATGCAGTTCGGTGTCGTCTTGCTGACAACCGCAATTTTTGAGCCATTGCTCGATTTCGGGCAGGGGATGGTTGTACAAGGGGGTATCGGAGGAAGGCAAAGTCATGAAGGTTCGCAGATGGTATGGATCGGAGGGTTAAGGGGAGGGCCGCGATCGCGCGATCGCCGGATCGGAGGAGGACCCCCGTTCGATCGAATGCTCGATCGCCGTCGGCGCCGAGGTCGGTTCTAAGGCGATTTCGCCTCGGGTCAGACCGATGGCGATCGCCAGTAACAGACAGCCGAGAAAGGTAATCCCTAAAATGAATAAGGCGAACAGTTCCCCGGCGGAGAGGGGGCGGTCGGTGGGGTCTAAGTACGCCGACGACGGTCGGGGCCGATCTCCGCCGCCGCCGTGCGATCGCCCCCAATCGCGACTGACGGGCGGACGATAGAGCTGCTGCCAGTGGCGGGCTTGTAATTGGCGATCGTAGATCCCTCGCTGTTGCGGGTCGTTCAAAGTCGCATAGGCTTCCTTGACTTTTTGAAATTTCTCTTTGGCGATTTCAATCGGTAACTCGCTCGTGTCCGGGTGATAGCGCTTGCTCAATTCGCGGTAAGCTCGCCGGATGTCCGACGCCGACGCCGAACTGGTCAGCCCGAGCAAGTGGTAGTAATTATCACTCCCGAACGAGTGAACGGCTCGTTTGGCTTGTTGCTGCTGTCGATTCGCCCAGTTATGAGTCACGGTCAACACCACTGACGCAGTTTTGTTATTCTAGCCGCTCTCGGAACCTTCTGACGGCTATGGACAAGATGCGGGCGATCGCCCCTTGGGAGGCGTCCCCTTGTTTGATACAATACGGAGTTTGCAATATCTTTACGATGCTTCCTGGAAGGAGACGCCGATTATGGCCCGCATGTACTACGACGCCGATGCCAATTTAGACCTTTTAGCCGGAAAAACGATCGCGATCGTCGGTTACGGTTCCCAAGGTCACGCCCACGCCCTCAACCTCAAAGATAGCGGCATGAACGTCATTGTCGGGCTATATCCGGGCAGCAAATCCGCCGAGAAAGCCAAAGCGGCAGGTTTAGCCGTCCACAGCGTCGCCGACGCCGCTAAAGCCGCCGACTGGATTATGATCCTGCTGCCGGACGAAGTACAAAAAACCGTCTACACCAACGAAATCGCCCCCCATCTGACCGAAGGCAAAGTCCTTTCCTTCGCCCACGGCTTTAACATCCACTTCGGACAAGTCGTTCCCCCCGCTAATGTAGACGTGGTGATGGTCGCCCCCAAAGGCCCCGGTCACCTGGTCCGCCGCACCTACGAACAAGGCGAAGGGGTTCCCTGCTTGTTTGCCGTCTATCAAGATGCCACCGGACAAGCCCGCGATCGCGCGATGGCTTACGCTAAAGGAATCGGCGGTACTCGTGCCGGAATCCTCGAAACTACCTTCCGCGAAGAAACCGAAACCGACCTGTTCGGCGAACAAGCCGTACTCTGTGGCGGTCTGAGTGCCTTAATCAAGGCTGGCTTTGAAACCCTCGTCAACGCCGGATATCAGCCCGAATTGGCCTATTTTGAATGCCTCCACGAAGTCAAACTGATCGTCGATTTAATCGTCGAAGGCGGTCTGGCTACCATGCGCGATAGCATTTCCAATACTGCCGAATACGGCGACTACACGCGCGGTCCTCGCATCGTCACCGACGCCACCCGCGCCGAAATGCGTAAAATCCTCTCGGAAATCCAATCCGGCCAATTTGCCCGCGATTTCGTGTTAGAAAATCAAGCAGGCAAACCCGGGTTTACGGCTATGCGCCGTCAGGAAGCCGAACATCCTATCGAGGAAGTCGGGAAAGACTTGCGCGCCATGTTTAGCTGGTTGAAAAAGAAATAAACCGTAGCGCGGGCATCTGGCCCGCCTGTCGAATCCAACCCTACTGAGGTGCGGGCATCTTGCCCGCCTTTTTAGCTCCAAAATAGGCGATCGCCAATTAATTTCTTCAATTCCTATTCAATTCTTCCTCAATCGCTTTTTCCGTGCGCTCGTTGGGATTTTCCGGGTTCCAATCCGGCGTCATTCCTAACAAGAACCGTTCGATAGTCGTTCGCGTTCGGAAACTGACCGTTTTCATCGGTTCCGGCAAAATGCGATCGCCCCAAGCGATAAACGCGAATCCTAAAATAACTGCCAAAAACGAAAGAGTTTTAGAGGTACGTGGCTTCACCGTCGGAACCTCCAGCAATAATGAGAAGTCCGTAGGGCGGGCATCTTGCCCGCCACCCATAGCATGGTTTGCCCTATGCCCTAAATAAATTACCTACTGTTTTCCAAGAGATCTTCTGGAAGGGGCGATCGGCCTTTTTTGCCCTTTTCCGAATCTAATAGAGTTAGTTAGCAGGTTCGCCGCCGCCTTGCTGTAACTGTTCTTCGATCTCTTTTTCCGTGCGTTCGTTGGGATTTTTCTTCGCCCAACCGGGAACCAATCCTTGAGCAAACTTGGTAATACTCGTGCGCGTTTGCAAACTCGTCGTCTGCATCTTTTCGGGGAGGAATTCGATTTTATCCCCGAAAGCGACATAGATAATCGCCAGTATAATAGACCCTGTAATTAGCGTAGATTTAAGCATCTGTGTATATTACAATGCAATACAACTGTTCGAGCGAATCGACTTGAAAATTTTATAATGCCATTGTTTTTAATTCGATCCTAGCGCAGTCCCCGAGCCTTGGTTCGAGGGCGCATCCCCTCCAAGTCCCGATTCGGTTTCCGGTTATGAACCCCTCTATTGCCCGATTTATCGCCAGTTCGGCCCTCTTTTTCGTCGTAGTGTTCACCGCGTGCAGCAGCTTCGCGGGGACGAGGGGCGATCGCCTCGCGCCCTTTTTCGATCGCCAGACTAACCCGGTCGAGGTTAGCTTTCCCAGAGAACGCCCGGTCGATATCACCCCCGTTCCACCTGTTTTGAATGCCTTTGACCGCGCCGTTCTCGACACTTGCGGTCCGTTGGGAAGTCGGGTATCGAGAGAACAGTTCCAATATTTGATGCGCCAACATCCACAGGTGTTGGCAAGGGTGAAGGATGCGGTCGGCGGTGCGTTAAGGGGCGATCGCGGCAGTAATACTCAGTTTTTGGAAGATTTAACCGATATTTGGTTCGATCGCCACGGCTTCGAGCATATTTTTTGCGGTGAAATTGAAGGAAATAACCGGATTGGAGGCTTGCATTTTGTCGGACGCTATTGGGAACTGCAAGATCTCGCCATTGCCGGACGCTTACCAAACAATGCCCGCCGGGAAGAAGTCGTCCCGGGGGCAATTTATACTTTAGGGGTGTTAGTTCGCCTGGGCGATCGGGAGATCGCCGACGATCTCAAGGGATATCCGTATCTCACGAATGCGGAAGAAATGCTCGTGGAAGTGACCCGGGCGTTCAAACGGCAGGGCAGTGCGGAGGGAGCTTGTTTACTTTCGGTGCGCGATCGCGAAACCGGAACATCCTACCCCGCCGTTTTTGTGAAAAGTCGCAACGCTATTGTGACCTTTTATCCCGATGCCACCCCACGGGGGCGATCGTGCCGTCGCTAAAAATGTTTGAATCGAGTATAAAAAGGCGAGCTGATTTAGGCCAGGGGCGGACGCCGATCGCCCCAGGGAAATTCGGCTTCTAATTGGGCGGCGATCGCCAGTAAGGTACTTTCCCCGGCAGGTCGGCCCACCAGTTGCACCCCTACGGGCAAACCGTCATCGATCCCGGCGGGGAGGGCGATCGCGGGTTGTCCCGTGGCGTTGAAAGGCGCACAAGGTGCGATCCAGCTCACCATTTTAGCTAACGTTTCTTCCGGCGACAGGTCGGCCCATTCCCCGACGCGAATCGTCGGATGCAGGAAAACAGGGGTAACAAACAAGTCGAACGGGTCTAAAACACTGACAATTTGGCGCGCCACGACCTGCATTTTACCGACAGCTTGCAAGTATTGTCCCGCAGTGACCCCGTTCGCCCGTCGGGCAAACCATTGATTCATCGGTTCTAAGGCGGCTTCTGGAATGCCCCCAACGGTAGCGGCGGTTTGCCAGACGGCGATAAACGGTTCGACCAATTCGCTGAAATCCGGACGGACTTCTTCGACCGGGTGACCGAGAGTTTCCAGGTGTTTGACGGTTTCTAAAACGGCTTTTTGACAGGGTGGGGCCGCCTCGCCCATCGGTGGAATGGCGGTGGTGAAGCCGATTCGTAAGGGTTTGACGGCATTGGAGGTAGCACAAGTGAGAAAAGAAGGTTCGGAATCCGGGAGCCAGTAGGGATCGCCTGTGAGATATCCCGAGATAACGTCGAGGAGGGCGGCGGCGTCGGCTACGGTTCGGGCGATCGGACCGTTGGTGGCCAAACCGCTTAAGGCATCGCCGACGGGGGCATAGGAAACGCGACCTCGCGAGGGTTTGAGGCCGATCGCCCCGCAGCAAGCCGCCGGACCGCGAATCGACCCGCCGCCGTCGGAACCTTGTGCGATCGCGCAGAGACCTGCCGCTACCGCCGCCGCCGCCCCGCCACTGGATCCGCCCGGGGTATAGTCGAGATTCCAGGGATTGCGGGCGGCGGGGAATCCCGGCGGTTCGCTGTAGGGAAACATCCCCAATTGTGAGGTGGCGGTTTTGCCGAGAATTGTAAATCCGGCAGCCTTCATGCGGGCGACGACCGCATCATCGTAGGTGGAGACTTGGTCGCGAAGGGCGGCGACGCCGAAGCTGCAAGGGAGTTCGGCGACGTTGTTGAGATCTTTGATCGCGGTGGGAACGCCGAAAAACGGCGGCAAGCGATCCGGGTCGGCGGTTGTGAGATGTTCGGTTTTTTGTTTGGCGTCGGCGATCGCCCGATCGCGGTTAATGTAGAAGTAGCTGCCGAGTTTGGGGTTGAGGCGATCGATGCGATCGAGGTAAACTTGGGTAAGTTCTAAAGGTGAAATTTGCCCAGTTCGGATGAGTCGGGCTTGTTCTAAGGCGGACGCGAACGCGAGATCGGTGGAGTTCATAAGAACGATTGAAGAACTAAGTCGATCGGGTTACAAAAGCACGGGCGTTCACCTATTTTTCACCAGCCACAAACGGCGATCGTCAGACATGAAGATCGATAAAGAACGGTGAAAAATGGTGAAAATTAATAGAGAAGTTTGAAGGATTTACAAAGAGTTGCGATCGATTGTTAAAACCTTCGGGGAGGTGCGATCGCCCTCGTGTATTGTGCTAAAAAATAGGCATATTGTCAGTCATGGTTCGATCGTCCTTAGCTTAGGATAGGACGACTCCTGACGCGAGACCGGAGTAGACAGTTTGCGAATTGTCTGCCCATCTCGTACCCAATCTTACAAAAGTCGGACGCCAGAATCAAGATCGTTAGGATCGGCGATCGTTAACGATAAAATTTACCCCATTTAAAAAGATGTCTACCACCCATCAACAAGTCCAAACCTTTCGGGATATTACGATTACCGGAGAAGGGAATACCTTTACCGTCAATCAAATCATTCAAATTACCGCATCTTCCGTTCAAAATCGTTCCTTTAATCCCATTTCTCCTTATCGCGGATTAAAACGGTTTGAAGCGAGAGATAAAGATTTATTTTTCGGACGCGACCAGGCGATCGCCAGTTTAATCAACGCGATTGCTAAAAATCCCTTGCTTTTAATTCTCGGGGCGTCTGGAAGTGGCAAATCTTCCCTCATTCGGGCGGGTGTCCTTCCTCAACTCAGCGATCGCCTCGGGTCTAAGTTTCGCGCATTTATCTTTACTCCCGATCTCGATCCGTTCAAATCTCTTGAAAGTAGTTTAATTGTCGGCGGCTTTTCTCAAGACAATGCACGAATTGCTTTACAATACAAGCCCACTACATTGTTGGAAACGGTCGATCGATTAAAACAGAGTAACGAACAGTGGCTGGTTTTTGTCGATCAATTTGAAGAACTTTTTACAAGAACATCCGATCTCGAAAAACGCAAAATTTTTATCGAAAATTTAGTTAACTTAGTCCAAAATTGCGACCACTCGGTTAAGCTGATTTTAGCCATGCGGGCTGATTTTTTACATCGCTTCAGTCCTTATCCCAAATTCGGTAAACTTGTGGAACCTTATATCCATTTAGTCACCGACATGCACCCGGATGAGTTGCGTTTGGCGATCGAACAACCCGCCGCCCAGCATGGGGTTATTTTTGAAGGGGAATTAGTTAAGGAAATTGTTAATGACGTTATCGGACAAGCAGCTTCTTTGCCCTTACTTGAATATACCCTAGATTTACTGTGGCAACGAGACGACATTGAAGACCGAACCCTCAACATTAAAACTTATCGAGAATTGGGAGGCGTTCGCGGTGCCCTCCAGAAACATGTTAACGAAATTTACGATGGTTTATCGCCCGATCGCCGTGAAGCAGTTAAATGTATCTTTTTGAGATTGGTCAAGTTAGATGAAGCATCTAAAAGTCTTAAATTTGTGAGTCGTCGGGCGGAAAAATCGGAATTTAACAAGGATGAAGAACTGATTTTAAAAACATTGGTCGATGCAAATTTGTTGGTGAGCAATCTCGAAGCTGGAGATCGAGAGGCGGCGATTGAAATTGCCCATGAAACCTTGATTCATTCGTGGGATTTATTGCAACATTGGATAACGGAAAGTCAAGAACTGATTCATTTACGCAATCGTTTATCGGAAGATGCTAAAAACTGGCAAAATTCACAGGACGAGAATAAGATCGAGGCAGAAGATGAATTATGGAGTGGGTCGAAACTCCAGCGTGTTGCTGAAGTTAGAGAACGAGGAGAATTTAAAGAGTTAGGCGGACTTAGCGAAATAGAAAATCAATTTATAGACGCGAGTTTGCAAAAGCGCGATCGCCTCTTAAAACAACAAGTTCGGCGGGTTACTTTTCTGGCATTGGGTGCGATCGCCTCGACGGTTTTAGTCAGTATTGCCGGACTTTTTGCCCAACGACAAAGTACGATCGCTCAACTGGGAGAAAAGGCAGCCATTTCGAGAAATTTGCTTTCTTTTGAACCTGTAGATGGCTTGTTATTAGCGATCGCCAGTACCGGAGACAGTCAGCAAAAGTTAAAAGAAGTTTTGCATCCAATTAAGTTTAGCTTGTTAGGGGCGATCGAAGTTGCCAAAGAAAAAAATATGATTGAAACCCATCAGGGAACTATTTTCGGTGTAGGGATTAGTGAAAATGGGGAACTTGTTGCGAGTGGCGGAACTGATGGAACTGTCAAACTGTGGAATGCTAAAGGTGAACTGATTAATGAATTTCGAGGACATCAATTTTCAATTTATTCTCTGGCAATGAGTGCAGATGGCGAACGAATTGTTAGTGGAGATGAATCGGGAATTCTTTATTTTTGGAGTCGCGATCGAAAACTACCAATAAAACAATTTAAAGCCCATGAAGAGCGAATTAATTCGATCTCGATGACGCCGGATGGGAATACAATTGTGACTGGAGGAGGGGACGGAACGATAAAATTATGGAATCGAGACGGAAAGGCGATCGCACCACCGATGAAATCTAGCAATTATGACGTCATTTCGGTTGCAATTACTGCTGATGGAGGAACTATTGTTAGCGGTAATGTTGGTGGAAGTATTCATCTGTGGAATCGAGACGGAAAACTTATCCAAAAAGTAGCTAGCAATAACTATGAAGATATAATTTTTGCAGTGGCTATTAGCCCCGATGGACAGATAATTGCCACTGGCGGATGGGGAGGAACTATTAATCTCTGGAATCGGGAAGGCGATCGAATCAATGAACCTCAATACGGACATCAAAGTAGTATTTACTCTATTGCTTTTAATCCAGATGGGACGATCGTCAGTAGCAGTATCGACGGAACATTACGCCTGTGGACATCTTACGGACAACCTTTAGGGGAACCGTTCCGGGGACATCAAGAAATGGGAGTGAATGGGTTAGCTATTGCAGCCGATACTTACACTATTGTGAGTGGTGGCGGCGATGGAACGATCCGAATTTGGGAAGGGGTTAAAACAGACCAAATTGACACCGAATCGAAAGAAGAGACGCCGGATTCAAGTTTTGATGAGGGTGAAACAATTGAATTAAAAGATTACGGAAAAGTTCGTTTATGGCAAACTAACGGACAGTTTAATATTCAAGAATTAAGACAAGAGGAGAATCCTGAAACAGATTGGATCGCACAGATTACGCCAGATGGCGAAACGATTATCACTCGACAGATCTCAGATGACACAGTTCGATTGTGGAATCGCCAGGGGGAACCCATAGGGGAACCGTTGCGAGGGTATTTGCAGCGAGAAAATTTTCAATGGGTGGCGAGAAGTTCGGACGGTCAAGCGTTTCTAACGGGGGGTTGGGACGAGCGAACGGTAAAATTGTGGAACGAAAATGGGGAAATGGTCGATCGCCTCGTCTTGAATGGGAGTGTGGATAACATACTCGAACTTTGGCGGGGAGATTGGCACAAGCTGCTTGAGGTCGGTTGCGATCGCCTCTACGATAGTGCCGTTTTTAAAAACCCGGTGACGCCGACGGCGGAAAATGCCTGGAATACTTGTCAGCGTGAAGTTTGGACGGAAAAAGAATTGGCACAATTGTTAGTGGAACAAGGACAAGCTTTAGCAAAATCGGGGGACAAAGAAGGGGCTAAAGCCAAGTTTGAAGTGGCTAAAAAGCGCGATCCTGAGATTGTTTTCGATACGGACAAACAAATTAATCTCTTTTTGGCTAAAGGGTTAATTGAAAAAGCAAATACTTTAGTGAAAAAGGGTGAAGTGAAAGCGGCAATTGCTGCATACGAACAAGCTCGAAATATTCAACCCAATCTAGAAATATATGCCGACGATTGGCACAATATTTGCTTCTATGGAAGTTTGTACGGCGAAGCGCAAGCGGTCATAGAAGCGTGCGATCGCGCGGTCGATTTATCTCCGGAAGATGGTTTGATTCGCGACAGTCGGGGAATTGCGCGGGCAATTGTGGGGGATAAAAAAGGGGCGATCGCCGATTTTGAAGCTTTTATCGGGTGGAGTTTAGACAGCAATAAAAAAGAACAGCGTCAAGAATGGATCGACCAGTTAAAAGCGGGTCACAATCCTTTAAATCCTCAAGAATTAAATATGCTTGCGCAACAGGACTTGTATGGGGGAAGTGGATTAAAATTTCCGATTGGAAGATGAGCGAAAATCTGACAGGTGAGCTGGGGGAGGGACAGGAACTGTCGTGTTCCTACGGTTGGGCGGGGGGTGAGACTTCCGGTAAGGTTTCCTTGGGTGGTACATTTTGTGCGTCCGGTGGTGGGGGTTCCGGTTGCAACTCGCGGCGGACGATTTCTAAGGTTTGCAAGGCTTGAGGATGGGTGGGGTTGAGTTGAATCGCCGTCTCCAAGGCGGGGAGGGCGTCGGCGTACTCTTCCAAGGCGCGCAGGGCCATGCCTTTTCCCGTCCAAAAGTCGGCATTTTCGGGGTCGAGTTCGATCGCCTTCTCGTAGACTTCGACCGCTTCTTCGTAACGCTGCAGGGCCATCAACGCCAGACCCTGATTGTACCATCCGGCGACTTGTTCCGGGGCCGTCGTCGTCGCACTTTGGGCGACGGTCAACGCATTACCGTACTCTTGCAGGATTAAAAATACCGCACTTTGATTAATCCAAATTTGAGCCAGAGAGGGACGATCGCCGATATTGGCATCCCCTTTAATCGCCCGGTCGTAAGCGGCGATCGCGGCGTCGTATTCGCCCAAATCCTTTAAAATGCGGCCTTGATTATACCAAGCGAGAGACGAGTTCGGATCGAGGGCGATCGCCCGTTCCGTGGCGGCGAGAGCTTCGTCGTCCCGTCCCAAGTGCCATAACGGCACACTGCGATTGCTCCAGGCGTCGGCATAATCCGGGGCGAGGGCGATCGCGCGGTTGGACGAGGCGATCGCCTCCTCGTAATTCCCCAACCCCGCAAGGGCGTTGCCACGGTGCATCCAGGCAAACGCCGGGCCTTCCGATCCCCAAATACCATCCCCCTCTTTGAGGGCCGCCTCGCACGCCGCGAGGGCTTCCTCGTAACTGCCCAAGCGGTTGAGGTTAGCACACTGACGGGCTAAAGCCAAAGACGAATTCGGCTGGATCTGCACCACCCAATCGTAAGCAATTTTCGCCTCCCCGTGGCGTCCGAGGCGATCGAGCAATTGAGCGCGTTGCAGCCAAGCGTCCGCATTCTCCGGATTGAGGGCGAGGGCGCGATCGAAGGCATCGAGGGCGCGATCGTAGCGATCGAGAGCTATATAAATCTCACCTTGAGTTTCCCAAACTGTTGCCGGATCCGACGGCGACCAACGGCGATCGGCCTTCAAGGCGCGATCGCACGCCGCCAACGCCCCCTCGAAATCCCCCAAATCTGCTAGTAACTGACAGCGATCCGCCGCCGCCGCCGAGTAGTCGCGATCGAGTTCTAACGCCCAATCGAACGAATCCAACGCCGCCTTAACCTCCCCCAACTGCCGGAACGCCCGCCCGCGATGATACCAAGCGAGCGCCGGACTGGCTTCGCCCCAGTTGCGGTCTACCCGCAGCGCCGTTTCGCACGATTCGATCGCCACGTCGTAGCGTTCCAACTGGGACAGTGCATAACAGCGATCGGCCAACGCCAGAGAATCGTCCGGTTGTAGCATCAACACCCGGTTATACGCTGCCGTCGCTTGTGTATACTGCTGCCACTCCAGCAAGATACCAGCGCGATCGCGCCACGTTTCCACATCCTTCGGATTGAGGGCGATCGCGCTGTCACACGCCGCGATCGCCTCCTCATACTTATCCTCTTCAGCCAGAGACGCGCACAGTTGTGCCCAATATTGAAAATCCTCCAACCCCTCCTGAGCCGCCACGGGCGCCACAGTCAACCCCAACGCCCCCAAAACCAGCAGCCCCAGCAGCGAACCCCCAAAAGTATATCTCACCTTATTCACAAACTTCTCTCGTTCCATTTGGCAGTATTGCTCCGCATAGATAAGCCTTATCCAGCATTGCCCCGTCTAAAATCGCATCGCGCAAATTAGCCTCGCTCAAATTCGCCCCATTTAAATTCGCCCCGCTTAAATTCGCCTCCCTTAAATCCGCTTGAAATAAATTGGCTTGTTCTAAATTGGCCCCCGTCAAATCCGCCCCCGCCAAATTGACCCGAGTCAGACGCACCCCTTCCAGGTTGACCCCAGCTAACGGCGCCCCAGCTAAATCCACCCCCGTCAGATCGCGATCGCCCGCGCCGCGTTCCAACAAATCCCAGACCAGCCAAGCTTTAGCGGCGATCTTCGTATCCGCATCGAACACCACCTCACTTAAATTAGCCCCCGTCAACTCCGCCCCGGTAAAATCGCTACCACGCAAGTCCGCCCCTTGTAAATTCGCCCCTTGCAAATCCGCCCCTTGCAAATCCGCCCGGTACAAATTCGCCCCGGCGAGATTCCCCTGCTGCAACATCACCCCCGATAAACGCGCGTGACTTAAATTCGCCGCCATCAGCGACGCCTCAGTTAAATCCGCCCCGGTCAAATCCGCATAAACTAAATCCGCCCCCGCCAAATTGCCACCCACGAGATTGACCTGACGCAGTTTCGCCAAAAACAGATAAGCTCCCTCCAAATTGACTCCTGCTAAATCCGTATTGTCCCAGTCGATATCTTTTAAATTGGCGCCCGCTAAATCCGCCCCGCGTAAATCCGGTTGGGGAATGGCGCTGTTGAGCGATTCGCGCACTAACAGCCATTTGGCGGCGATCGCCGTTTGGGCGTCGATCCGGGTATCTTTTAAATAAACCCGCGTTAAATTTGCCGTTTCCAAATTCGCCCCGCGCAAATCCGCCCCTTCCAGATTCGCCCCTTCTAAATTGGCTTGGCTAAAATCTGCCTTTTGCAAACTCGCCTGTTTGAGGTTCGCCCCGCTTAAATTGGCTTCCAAAAAAACAGTCTCGTCCAGATTCGCCCCTTCTAAATCTGCCTCTTGTAACTCCGCCTTTGTTAAAATCCCCTGGCTGAGATTGGCGCCGCCGAGTTGCGCCCCGGTAAAATCGGTTTCTTCTAAATTGGTCTGGCTGAGATTGGCGCGAAACAGAATCGCTTGGGCGAATTGCGCCTGTTTGAAGTTTCCCCCAACTAAATTAGCGCTAGCGAGATTAGTATCGCGCAAGTCCGCAATCCGGGCGTCGGCATTTTGCAAGTTCGCCCCTTCTAATTGCGCCCCGCGCAAGTGAGCCCGCCGCAAGTCGGATCCTGCGATATTGGCGCCGTTGAGTTCGGCCCCACCCAAGCGCGCCTCTCGCAGTTGGCAGTCCGCGCATTGTTTAGTTTCGCGCAGTTGCTCTACGTGTCGTCCACTGGCGGCGAGGAGGAAGGGGAAGGAGAGGAGGAGGACTAAGATGCGCCGAGTAATAGATGGGGTTGGGGTCGTCTCCCGTGGAGAGGATCCCCCTAAATCCCCCTTATTAAGGGGGACTTGACTGGAGAATCCCCCTAAATCCCCCTTATTAAGGGGGACTTGACTGGAGAATCCCCCTAAATCCCCCTTATTAAGGGGGACTTGACTGGAGAATCCCCCTAAATCCCCCTTATTAAGGGGGACTTTCAAAACGTTGTTTATTTTGGGAACAACGCCGCACTTTCCAGTCCCCCCCTTCTCAAGGGGGGCTAGGGGGGATCTCTCCCGATGGGCCGTCTCCCCTGGAGAGAATCCCCCTAAATCCCCCTTAATAAGGGGGACTTTCAAAACGTTGTTTATTTTGGGAACAACGCCGCACTCTCCAGTTCCCCCCTTCTCAAGGGGGGCTAGGGGGGATCTCTCCCGATGGGTCGTCTCCCGTGGAGAGGATCCCCCTAAATCCCCCTTAATAAGGGGGACTTTCAAGACGTTGTTTATTTTGGGAACAACGCCGCACTTTCCAGTCCCCCCCTTCTCAAGGGGGGCTAGGGGGGATCTCTCCCGATGGGCCGTCTCCCCTGGAGAGAATCCCCCTAAATCCCCCTTATTAAGGGGGACTTGACTGGAGAATCCCCCTAAATCCCCCTTATTAAGGGGGACTTTCAAAACGTTGTTTATTTTGGGAACAACGCCGCACTCTCCAGTCCCCCCCTTCTCAAGGGGGGCTAGGGGGGATCTCTCCCGATGGGCCGTCTCTCGTGGAGAGGATCCCCCTAAATCCCCCTTATTAAGGGGGACTTGACTGGAGAATCCCCCTAAATCCCCCTTATTAAGGGGGACTTTCAAGACATTGTTTATTTTGGGAACAACGCCGCACTCTCCAGTTCCCCCCTTCTCAAGGGGGGCTAGGGGGGATCTCTCCCGATGGGCCGTCTCTCGTGGAGAGGATCCCCCTAAATCCCCCTTATTAAGGGGGACTTGACTGGAGAATCCCCCTAAATCCCCCTTATTAAGGGGGACTTTCAAGACATTGTTTATTTTGGGAACAACGCCGCACTCTCCAGTTCCCCCCTTCTCAAGGGGGGCTAGGGGGGATCTCTCCCGATGGGCCGTCTCCCCTGGAGAGAATCCCCCTAAATCCCCCTTATTAAAGGGGACTTGACTGGAGAATCCCCCTAAATCCCCCTTATTAAGGGGGACTTTCAAGACATTGTTTATTTTGGGAACAACGCCGCACTCTCCAGTCCCCCCCTTCTCAAGGGGGGCTAGGGGGGATCTCTCCCGATGGGCGATCGCAAAGAGTATTCGGGGCTTCATGGTGCGCAAAACCAGTTAATTGAACGTCGGCGGCAACTCTTGAGGTTCCAGGGGATCCGGTTCGGGAAGCGGTTCTTCTTCTGGCTCGGATCCCGCTTCACCCTCGCCCTCCCCAGTGGCCCCTTGCTCCCCGGAAGCATCCCCCGCCGCCGTGCCATCGGTACCGGGGGTGCTGCCGTCAGATGTACCGTCTCCCGCTTCTGCGCCGGGGGTTCCCTCCTCGGGAGGAGGGGGAACGGCGACGGTTCCGGGTTCACCCTCGGCGCCCCCGGGAGCTTCGGCGGCGCCATCGGCCCCGGGAGGGGGAGGAACGGCGACGGTTTCCGGTGGCGGGAGGGTTTCGACGACGAACGATCGCGTGACCGGGTCTCCGGTGGGGCTGCTGGCTTGCAGGGTAATCACTTCACTCCCGGGTTGGGGACTGAGGGGATAGGCGAGTTGACCTTCCGGGGGAACGTCGCCGGGAGAGGGTAGCAACTGGACTTGAAGGCCCGGGTCTCCGGTGACTTTCCAGGAGAGCAGAATCACCGGGGGTTGGTCGCCGTTGGTCAGGCGGGCGAGATATTTGGGGGGGACGGGTTTACCGTTGAGGGTAAATTGGGCGATCGCCGTCGGAATCGGTTCGACTTGGACTTGAATTTGCTCGGTTTTGGCGCTGGTGGCGGTTTCCGGTTCGCCGTGTTTGGGGATGGCGGTCAACTCGAAGATATAGTCGCCGGGATTGCCCGCATCGGTAGGGACGTTGTCGCAGCGCAGTCGTTCGTCGGCGATCTCGCAAAAGCCGCGCAGTGCTTCGGGGATCCCCTGGCTGAAGTCGTAGCGTTTGAGGGGACTGGTGACGGCGCCGTCGGGCGATCGCGCGATCGCCGCCACCGCCTGCAGTTGTTCCGGATGGGCAATGGTCCAATTGAGGGCGATCGGCTCCCCTTGGGGTTCGGGGGCATCGGGACGGGTTCGCCGTTGATAAACCGGGCGAGTCGAAGCAACTTCGAGAATTTTCGGCACCGGGAGCGGCTCGATCGCGATCGGCTTGGTCTTGAGGGTTTCGCCCTGTCCCGGCTCCCCTTCTTTCGGCGTTAAAGTCAATTCAAAGATATATTGACCCGCCTTTTTAGCATCGGTCCAGACATTTTCACAGACGAGTTGGCCATTGATTTTGCAAAAAGGTTGCAACGATCTGGGCAAGCCGTTCTCGAACTCGTACAGGACCGGACCACTCGTGACCAAGCCATCTTCCGAGAGACCGATCAGAGTGAGAGAATCAATTTTTTCCGGATGGGCGATCGCCCAATCGAGGCGGATGGCGTCGTCGTTAGCTTGCTTGTAAGTCGTACTCTCCGGGGCGAAGCGGACGATTCGGGGACGCACGGGCGGACGAGTGAGCAACCACCAGATTAACACCGCCAAGCCGACGATCGCGCTGGCGATCGCCAAAATCAACAGCAGCAATTGCCACCAAGGACGGCCCTCCCACATCAGCGCCCCTTGGAAGCGATCGGTAATTAAAGGAAATTTATCTAAATCTTCGAGTTCGACGACAAAACTAATCAATTTCCCCGAAAACGGGCGGCGGGCGTCCGTCGGTTCCACCTGCAAACCCACGATCCTCGATTCTCCCGGTAACAGCCGGACTTGACGCGGGGCGATCGTAAACTTGCAAATCTCCTCTTGATCCGTCCCCTTCGCCCTGACCCGCACCTCCCGAGGGCTATTGCCCATATTCGTCAGGCGCAACTCGAACAAGCCCGCCCCCCGGGCAATTTTGCCCACCACCGTATGAAACTCCGCGTGGAGCAAATAGATCTCGGCGACCCGAAAATAGGCAGGTTCGAGCAACGCCAAACCGGGATTATTCGTCGAATACAGGCGTACCGTCGGCGCGTACACCCCCGCCCAAGCATCGGGAGGTGGTTGCAGCAGCAGCACGATCTCGCCTTTTTCGCCGGGATTGAGTTCCAACCCTTCCGTCGCGGTGACGATCCCCGGTTGCGCCAACCCTTCGGGATAGATAACCGAATACCAATGACGCTGCAAGTCCGGACAGTCGAGGCGGAAGCGGTCCACCCGATCCGAGCGATTGTGGACGAGGACGTGGAGTTCGAGGGGTTGTCCCGGTTCGAGTACTGCGGGATCGAGCGATCGCGTCGGCGGCGACAAGCTGAAGGTCGGATCGCTGACCTTGCGCGCTTCCTGAACGAACGGCATCACCTGAACCCGCGCCGAATGTAAGATCGGCGTATCTTCCGGATAATGTTGGGGCGCGTCTACGACTAACGTATATTCGTAAGGTCCGGGAACCGCATCGAGGGGAATGTCGAGCTTAAAAATCGCCTCGCTGCTTTGTCCCGGCCCCAACGCGAGCCGGGTAAAGGGGGTCGCGCACCACTGGCGCACGGGTTCGGAGGTTTCCTCGATAAAAATATCGATTAAGGCGCTTTGATTGCCTTTGTTAGAAACCGTCACGTACAGCTCGAACTGAGAACCCGGCGTCAACAGCACTTCCCCGGACGGATTGACAATCGTCGCCAGGGGTTTGCCCGGGGTGAGAGCTTGTTGGATCGTGTCCGGTAACTGGCTCCCTTTTTTGGCGGCCAGTTCGATCGTGTAGACCGACTCGCCGCCAATCCGGGATTCGCGCACGAATCCCGCGCGGATCAAGTCTTGCAGTTCGCCCTCGATGTCGGCGGGGCTTTCGTGGAGAAACTCGGCGATTTGTGCCAGTCGGCATTCTTTTTGACGGATCGTAAAGTTGACGATCTGCCGTTGGCGGGCGGGGAGGCTGAGAATTTCTCCCATGCTCAAGCCCCGCCCCCGTTGTTGGGCGCGATTTTGAGATTCTGGATTCAAACGATCTCCCCTCATGGTCTCCTCGCGCGATCGCTCCGACAAAATTACAGTTGGCGTTAGCCGATCGCCAATTGGGCAATGGTTTCGATCTGCTGACTCAACGGATGTTTCGGGTAGTTGAGGCAGAAAATCCCACTACTGGCGAGTTGGATCATATCTTCGGAATGGGGCAAAATCGCGGCTACCGGAGCTTTGTAGGTTTTTTCGACTTCGACTTTGAGGGCATCAAAATCGAAGCTTTGCAAGGCTTTATTGACAATTAAAAACATTTTGGGAACGGCCAATTTCCGTGCCACTTCCACGGTGACGGCGGTGCCTTGGAAGTCCTGGCGATCGGGTCGCAAGACGACGAGCAAGACATCGGAAATCGTCAGAGACAGTAAAGTTTCTTCGTTAATTCCCGGGTGGGTATCGATGAACAGATAATCGAGTTGGAGTTCTTCGATCAGTTCGTAAAAGCCATCGCTGAGCAGTCCGAAATCGACCCCTTCGCGCAGCACTTTCGTAATATCTCCGGCTTTGATACTCGACGGAATCAGATAGATTTTGCTTTTCGGCGTTTGAGCCTCCCGCAAGACGCTGCTGACGTCGTAGGCGGTATCTTCGATGGTGCATTTCCCCCACAGGTAGTCATTGAGGGAATGGGTCATGCTTTTGTCGTCGAAACCGAACAACACGTGAATTCCGGGAGATTGAATATCCGTGTCTACAATCCCCACGCGATGTCCCCAACGGGCGACGGTGGCGGCGAGATTGGCGGTGGTGTTGGACTTTCCAGTTCCCCCTCGGAACGAGTGAATCGAGATAATTTTGGACATGAAAGACCTCGTGAGTTGAAAAAACGCGACGCCCGTCGATTTTAAAGGGTGCTTGGCAGAATTGAAGGCGACGCTAGCATCTTCGTCAAAGGTTGTCTTCGAGAACGCGAAGCTGACCGACCAAGCGCGCGGGGGGCTGTTCCGGGTAATGCTCGCTGGCGCTGACGACGATCGCGTAAGGGTAAATTCCGGCGATCGCCTCGACGGGAACCGCGATCTCGAACACCAGTTCCCCACTGTATCCCGGTCCGAGGGCGAGGCGTTCTTCTCGGGAGCTACACCAATTTTCCGGAATGGCGGAAGTTTCGGCTAAAATCGCTTCGATCGCCGCATTTCGGCCACCTCGGTTCGTCGCGCTCACCCGCAGTTCGACGCGATCGCCCGCCCTGGCGACGACCTCCTCTTGCGGTCCGACGGCAACCCAGCACGGTTCCTCCGCCGGAGTGGCACGACCTTCGGGGATCTCGCCGAGACAGTCCAAAGCGGAGGGCAGATCGATCCCCCGTTTGGCGCTCAACTGCACGGTGTAGTGAAACTGCCCTTCCCGTTCGCTTTCGGCAATCCAACCCTGACGCAAGAGGGTATCGACTTCGGGCTGCAGGGTCGTTTCCGGCTCTCCCAAGGTGGCGGCGAGTTCGTGGAGCGTGCAATCTTTATGGCGCAAAATAGTATTGACGATGCGCCGTTCTCGGTCGGGCAGTTCCAGGATCTGCGCCAAACTCAGACCTTTGTCTTCGCCGGGCGGGTCTGGGTCGGGTGCGTTCGCTGGCGGTTGAAATGGATGGTGGCTCATAAATCCGGTCCCCCTCGTAAAACGATGAACTGGCACGTCGGCGGATTGCCGTTTACGATTCCGGGCGATCGGGGTTATCCCGCTTCAGGTTTTGGCTGCGCTGGCGCAGTTGGGCGAAATAATCGTCGCCGTCGCCGTCTTCGCTGTCGCCGTCTTCCCTATCCCCTGTCGCTGCACTTTCCTGGGGCTGAGTTTCGGGACGGTCGTGTTTGAATTGTTGACCCCGTTGTTGCAGTTGGGCGAAATAGTCCTCTTCGCCATCGGTTTCGGTGGTGGCGGCTTCGGTTTCGCTCGTTTCGCCGTCGTCGGCTAAATGGCGATCGCCACGGCTGCGCGGTTGGTGTTTTTGGGCGCGCAGTTGGTGCGCTTTTTCTTGCAGGTTTTTAAAATAGTCGCTTTCGGTAATTTCGGCGACTTGTTCTTCTTTTTTCTCTTGGTCGATTTCGATATCGATTTTTAAGAAGCCTTTGACCCCTTGAATCACCGCTTGACCGTAGGCGCTCTTATTGAAGCGATCGATCGCGACGACGCCGCCCACACTGCCGAGTAAGGCGATCGCGGGGGGGACGAACGGGATCCATCCCGCTTGTAAAAAGAGGGCGTAACTGACGCCGTACAAAATGGCCAATCCGCCCACGGTGGCGACCCCCAACACCCAAGGACGCCGAATCGCCCAGGCTAAACTGCCGCCGACTAACGCCCATAGGAAGATCCAGAGGATTTCTCCCCACTGACTCCAATACCAGATTAAAGGGCGCCCGTCGAGGGCGGCGGCGATCAGTTGGCTGGTGGCTTGGGCGTGGATGACGACTCCGGGCATTTCGACCCGATCCTGACTTCCGGCGCTGTAGGGGGTGGCGAAGTCGTCATTGGCGGTACTGGCGGTATATCCGGCTAAAACGACGCGATCGCGGATGGTTTCGGGATCGACCCGCCCTTCGATCAAGTCGGTTAACTTGACTTGTTCGATCGCGTTGTCTCCGGAACGGTAATTGAGCATCAGTTGGTAGTCCGTCGCCCCGGTTTGGGCGTAGCCTCCGGAGCGATCGCCCAAGCGTTTGAGAACGGCGTCACCCAAGACTAAATCTTGCCCGTTTTCGGCTAAGGCGACTTCGACCCCTTCCCCTTGCAGGTACATCAACGCCAAACTGAACGAGAGGGAGGGTAGTTGATTTTCCGGATCGGGATAGTTGCACAAATGTGGTTTGACGATCTCGGTTTGCGGACCGACAATGGGCGTCGAAACTAAAATGGTGCGGCGGATGGTCACGTCGCGGTCCACGGGCAAATCGGCAAAACCGATCCGCTCTTCCGGGACACTCGGCGCGGCGGGAACCCCTTGCGGTTCGGCTTCGGAACTGAGTTTGCACGCCGCAATAATATTGTCGTTTTCGCTGAGAACTTTGACTAATTGTTCCCGACCCGTCCCGATGGGAACGTCGCGTAAAATATCAATTCCGATCGCCCGGGCTTCGTCGGCGACCAATTGATTTAACATCGCCGCCATTGTGGCATCGGAAATCGGATATTCGTTTTGGGCGCGGATGTCGTCTTCGCTAATTTCCACCACGAGTAAGCGCTCGTCCGGTCCGGGATCCGGACGCGATCGCATCAGGCGATCGTAGGCTTGTAACTCGAACGATTCCAACCCGCCCACTTGTCGCACCCCGACGACCACGGCGGCGACGCCGAAGCTGGCCAGAATCACGGTTCCCCCAAATCCAACTGCCGCTTGACCTAGGGATTTAGGATGGGCGATCGTCGCCCGAATTTTTTCAGTTAACTGAGCAATCATGCTGGCACCACTTCCTTCAACAGATAGGTGGAGATTTCGTCGCTTTAACCCCATTTGACCGCCGACAAAACCCCCTTGAATCCATTATCTATTTGGCTGACGACTCGATGGCAAACCTACCATTTCTCGATCTTCCGATTCCACCGGACAACTCGGTCTTTTTGCCTAAAAAATGCTCTTTATATTTTTTACAGATTTAATCTATTGTCCGGGAAACTTTACCTTTAGCAAAATCGTCTACAATCGGGGTTTGAGATTATAATGATTATTATATAATTCTTGCTGTTTGCAATGTCTTAAGATTACGATCGTTACGGCTTCAACTCCAATTTTACATAGCGTTGTCCTAACACGGAAAAATGAAGACTAAATATCTTACCTATCTCAAAACATTTTCACTGACCTTGTCCCTCGGATTGGCCGCCAGTGCGACCCTTCCCGGGAGCATTCGTCCCGCCGCGACTTCCCCAATCTCCGGGGGGAGTGAGGGTCATGAAAGCCTGGTCGCTTTGGGCTTTAAAGTCCCCGGCGTGCGAGCTTCCCGTCGGCGTACCGGGGGGATTTCTCGGGGAACGAGCGAATGCGCCGGAGAAACGATTTCGGTGACCCCGGTATTGCCGAAAGTCAATCAAAGCGAACTGCCCGACGATCGCATTGAAGTCGAATCGACCGTCAATTCCAATCCGACCTTTTTCGTCCATGTCAGCGAAACTCCTGTAAAAGAAGCGGAATTTGCATTAGAAACTGAAGCCGGGGAAACCCTGTACGAAGAACAAATGACGTTAAGGGGAGAACCGGGCATTATCGGCCTTACGCTTCCAGAAGGTCACTCTTTAGAACCGGATATGGCGTATCACTGGTTTTTTGCCGTGATTTGCGATACCAAAGACCGTTCGGCGGACGTGTTTGTTGATGGTTGGGTCAAGCGGGTCGAACCCGATGCGGAATTATCCGAACGTCTAGACGCTGCCGAAGAACGCGAATTGCCCGAAGTTTACGCTCAAGCGGGGATCTGGACCGATACCCTCAGCGAACTCGCCGAATTACGGGCGACGCATCCGCAAGAGGTCAAATTCGAGCAAGACTGGAAAACACTGCTCGAATCGGTCGGTCTAGACAATATAGCCGACGAACCGCTTTTAAGTGAATCGACGAAAGTTGAATAAGTCCGTCGCACTCTCCAACCTCGCGTTAGCAGGTGGGGGGAAAGGTGAAAAGTGAATAGTGAATAGTGAAAAGTTACTATTCACTATTCGCACCGAACTTGAGGCAAACGGGGATGTCGGCGCAAGTGAACCCAGCGATCGTCACTGCCGCCGACGATGAGAAGATTATTGTTGGCGATTTTGAGATCGATCGCGTTAAACTTTTGGCGTCCGAAACTGTTAGCTAACTCGATGCCCTCTAAATAGGCATCGGCGCGGCGTCCGTCGGCGGTCAACGGCCACAATTTCAGTTTGCCGTCGTCGCCCCCCGTCGCGAGATAGCAGCCGTTGCGACTTAAGGATAAGGCGCGCACGGGTTGGGAGTCGTGACCGTCACTCCAACGGTCTACGATGCGATCGCACGGCTGATTTTCACTGAGACAGGTTTGTAAATTCCAGATTGTAATCGATCCTTGAGAATCTGCGGTGACGAGTAAATAGGGATTGTATTCGGCAGTTTCGATCGCGAAAATATAGTCATTTTGACCGCCCGTTTCCGGATAAGCGATCGCCCGAGGTTCGCTACCGTCACTCCAATTCCACAAGCGCAACTGATTGAAGCGTCCGGCGACGGCTAAAGTGCGATCGCCCGTACCCACCAACGCCAACCCGGAAATTGCAAAATCAAAGGGCTGTCGGCGCGGTTGTTGACTCGGCGGCGTCCCCCCAAATTGAGCCTCTAACTGCGACTGTACCTCCCACTGCAGAACCGACCCACTACCGTGACCGCTAAATAAATAACGCCCGTCTCGGGTAAACGCTAACGCCAACACGCGATCGTCTTTTTGGAACGAAAACGAATCGATCGGATTTTCATCCGGCGACGATAACAAATCCCACAGTTGAATTTCGCCATTTTCCAACCCCACCGCCAGCAAATTATTATCCACGGGACGATAATGCAAGGTTCGCACCGCTTTCCCAAAATTCCCCAAAACCCCTCGAAAATCGAGTTCCCGTCGGTTTTTCAACTGCCAAGTGCGAATCGTTTCGTCATTGGAACCACTGACCACAAAATTCGCCAACCCGTCGATCTCTACGGCGTGAACCGGGGCTTTGTGGTGGTGTAAACGGGGCATGAAGTACCACAAACTCCCCAAACCTAATAACAATAAAAACAGTAGGAATAATTGCAGCCAGCGCGGCACGATCGGCAGCAAATCCAGTTGTAAAATTTGCAACTCGTTGCGGACGTTGAGGCGACCCTCTGGAACTAGGGCGTTAGCTTCAAAGGTCAGGCGACGGTTCCAACCGAGTAAGGGGCGTTTGGCGCGGGCTAATAACTCGAACTGTCCGGTTTCGGCGGCGTAGAGGGTCATCGTATCCGGTTCGAGTTCGAGGCGATCGCAGCGTTCCACCCCGTCTCCGGTGACGTCAACGGTGACCTCTTGCGCCAAATTACTAGCATTTTCACATTCGAGCAGGTACGTCACCGGATCGGACCGCCAGTCGATCGCCCAGGCCCGACGCTGGGGAACTCTCTGTTTGAGCGCCAGCGCCCGAAATTCGAGACTCCCTACAGCCAGCACTTCCAAACTGCCCTCGATTCGGCTCGGCGGTCCGAGACTGTGGGACGCTTCGACAGTAAACGGATAGATTTGGCTGGGGGCTTTGGCGCCGAAGGGAGGCTGACATAAAAACGTCGTTTCCGCTTCTTTTCCGGGTAACACTTGCACCTGTCGTTCCACCGACTGACCCAACCAAGACGGTTCGAGTCCCAAACAGCGCACGATCGCCTTGCTGGGAATTTGAGCGGGGTTGTAAATCCGCACGGGAATTTCGATTTGATTGTCCGGGTAAACGTGGAAATCGCGTACCGGGAGTTTGAGTTGTAATGGGATCGATCCGGTTCCTTGTTCGATCGCCAAACGCACGATTTCGCGGTCTTCGTCGAGCAGTTCGATCGAAAAGACGCGGACGGTGACGTTCATTAACCCCACCCACCCCGGAACCGGACTGTCCACGATGCCGATTTTAAAGGTGGTCGAATCTCCCGGCGGTTTTTTCGTGCTGACTTCCGGGGAAATTTTGTACCAGGTGACGGTCGGTTCGCTATCGACTCCGGCGGCGATCGCCTCGACTTGGAAACTGGCGAAGCGATCGCTGTGATTGACTACGGTTACTTCAAAAAAGGCCGGCGAACCGCCGGGTTTGAAGCTCAATTGTTTGGTCGAAAGGGTCGTCTCGATGAGGTTGTTGGCCATAATTCGAGGGAGGGGATGGGGAAGGGGGAGTCGGGCGGATTTTTGCAATCGATCGGGCGATCGAAGGGGCGATTTATTGCGGGCGATCGCCGCGTAACTGCTTGGCTTTGTTTAACAGGGCATTTAAATAACTCGGGTCGGTGCGATCGCGGCTCGAACTGGTCGAATTGACCGGGCTTTCTTGACTTTGCCGTTGCAATTGTTGCAGTTGTTGCAGTTGTTGACCGAGTTGTCGCTCGCGCAAGTAAACCCCGTGAGCCATTTGTTGAAAAATACGGGCTAGATGACCGAGTTCGTCTTGTTGTCGGGAGAGAGTCGCCAGTTGTTTTAAATCTCGATCTCGTTCGAGGGTGTCGTCGAGTTGTTCCGTGCCAATTTTTTCTGCCACTCTCGCCATCGGTTGCAGGGGATGGATGACGTGGCGTTTGAGCAAGATATTAATTAATACAATGGCGATCGCAAAGGTGACGATAAACGTCCCCATCACCCCGGCCCAATACTGGCGACTGAGAGAAAACACGGCTTCGGAGGGGACGTAAACGGTTTGAATGCCGATCGTTTCATTCAAGTTCCAGCCAAACCCGGTTTGGTTGCCATAGGTCGCGAGCAGACTTTTGGGAGCCGTTTTGGGGTCGCCGTGACAGCGCAAGCAACTGGCTTCGGTGATTTGAATCGGTCGGGCTTTATAAAAGACTTGTTCCCCGAATAATTGCCGATATCCCCAGGTTTCTTTTAACTCCGGGTTTTGGCGAAATTTGGCGATCGTTTCTTGCTCGAATCCGTCGGGGAGATCGCGCAAATTGGTCGGGTTGACAACAGCTTCTTTATAAAAAAAGTTTTTGTATTCCGGACTGTCGCGCAAATTTTCAAAGACTTGACGGGCGGAATAAGCGGGAACAGTTTCCGGGATAAAGACAGTTTCGGTTTCGAGTTGCGGTGCGAGTAAGGGGTTAATTTCTTGGCTGGTATAGGTGCGAACGGCGTTCATGGTCTGCATGAGCAGCAGACTTTGAGTGGCGACTTCGTCCCGTGCTTTTTTTTGCAAAGCATCGGAGAGAATCGTCCCGCAAAAGGCGATCGACAGGACAAAGACCACGGATAAAAAGAGGGTGAATTGACGTGCCAGTTTGAGATTTTTAATTCTCATGTTCGCTACCCCGGGTTTTTGAAAATGCGACGTGAAATTTAACCTAATTTATCGAGAATATTTTTAGGCAGTCGCGAGCCTTTCTTTTTCGGTTCGGCAGGGGGTTCTTCCGAGGGGGTGGGGGGAGGTAACGGCGGTTGGGGAGGCGATTCGGGGTTGGAGGGATGTTGGAGTTGGATCAGATGGCGTCGTTTCGAGGCGGCGTGTAAGAGGTTGATGCCCATTTCCTGGGCGCTGCGGATGGTTTCGCGAGGGAGGGATAAGCGATCGTCGAGACCCCAACCGGAGGATAACTGACCGATCGCCACGACCAGTCCGGGGGCGGTTAGCAGTTGGATCGCTTCGCCTTGAATGGTCGGTAAGGCGGCGAAGAGAAAGGGTTCGGTTCGCAAGGGGTGGTCGCGTTCTCGGGCGTCGAGAAATTCGAGGGGGGTGCCGAGACTTTGGGCAAACTGGTTGACCTTGGCGGTACGATCGCGGATGAGGCGATCGAGTTCGGCTTCGACGGCGGTCAGTTCGTCGTTGAGTTCGTAGTGAATTTTTTGGTATTCGGCGACTTCCGCCTGACGGGACGGTAAGGGGGTGGTGTCCGGGGAGGTTTCGAGATGGGTGAGGGCGTCTTTGAGTTCGGCTCTGACGAGGCGTAATTGTTCGATTTTCCCCAAATCCGTGGTGATTTCGAGCCAGAGGGTGCCGCCGCGTTCGATATAGGCTTTGAGGGGTTCGAGTTGGTGGGGTTCGGCGTTGTGGAAGAGGCGATCGCCCACGTAGAGGGCATCGTATTGGTTCCAGGTGTCGAGGGCGTCGGGTCGGATTCCCGAGAAGACGCCGATCTCGTCGGTTCCTTGGAAGGCGGGATATAAGCCGTCGAGCGATCGCAGCAGGAATGATAAGCGGGAAACGGTGTTGGGGAGGTCGTCGCCGGAATCGCCGACGATTCCCAAGCGGACGATCGCCCGGGGTCGGGCCTGTACCGGGAGGCGGTAGCGCAAGTCCAAACTGTTGGGTTCGGGGGCGAACACTTGGCGCGATCGCTGTAAGTGGATGTCGCCGGGTTCGAGTACGATGCGACAGACTTCGACTTCCCAATCTTCCGGCGGGGTCGTTTTTTCGTCGATCCGAAAGGTTTCGGTAACGACGAGTTCGCCGTCGTGTCGGGCTTTTAATTTATCGGGATCGACGTAACTGACTACCAGATAAATTTGGGTCGGTTCGCCGTCGCCGACGGGGGAACTGATGCGGAAATTTACGGGTTCGGGAATGACGATGAGATTGCCAAAGACGTCGATGGCGATCCCCGGTTGGATTTGCACCCAGCGTCCGTCACGATATTTCGCGGGAACGTCCGACGGCGGGGCGATCGGACAAACGCCGAGGTCGCAGACGATTCCCGGTTGGTTGAGGGACTGAAAATGGACGTTTTGCCGCGCGCGATGGTAGTCGTGAGCCAAGCGCCAGCGTTCGGCATTCATCAACAAGCCGTCGGCGACTTGCAGGCGTTGGAAGGGTTTGATGTGGGGGGACTGCCAAGGTTTACTCATCGTCTTTACCATGGGTGACCGTCGGGCGACGCCTAGTCGGAACTCGGTTCGATGTAGAGTTCGTAAGTACAAAAGGCGGGTTTTTCCTGCTCGATAATTTGCCGAACGAGGGCTTCGTCGAGGCGATCGCCCGGTCCCGGGCGCAATCGCACGATAAAGTGATACGGTTTACCCCCGCCGACGATCGCATCTTCTCCCAGTTGCGTTTCTCCCAACACGAACCCTTGGGTAAACACTTCCTGAATGCTAATCCGTTTTTCCTTTTCCGGTCGGTCTTCGTCGAGGGGTAAATTCGTGTACAAATTCAGGTACAATCTCAATCCCCGCCGCGTTCCGCGCCAACTGTACAGTTGGATCGCCTGTCCGATTAAATGGCGCTGTCGTTCGATACTCAAGCGCGGATCGAGTTGCCACCCCACCCAAGAGGCGAGAAAGGATAACAAGCCTTCGGGGGCCGTGAGCGGATCGAGATACGCCCACAATAAGTCTAAGGTTTGTACTGTCGGCTCGAAGGCTTGCTCGAACAAGCTTAAGACCCGCCCGATAAAATCGACTTCCCGATAAAGTTCCGGTAAAAAATCCAGATACACGCTGTCGGGCCGCACGAATAGGTTAAAGGTTTCCGGCGCCATGACCTGCCAGGTGTCGCCGTCGAGACTGTAGCGAATGTAAATGTGACCGCGATAGTCCAGGGATAGGCAACGGTCGTTGGGGAATGGGGAATCTGTCTCGAAGAAGTTATCGGGCAGGTGGAAGTAGAGAACGGCTTCTCGCCGGGCCTGTGGGGGAATTTCTTGTCCTTCGATCCCGATGCGACACCAATGACTGGGAAAGTCCCCATCGAGGTCGAGGGCAATCTCCAGGCGGGACTGACTCAGGTTTTGGATGCGAACGAGCAGTTCGGCGGGTGCCCCGGGATGGACGACGAGTTGACAGGGGGGTTTGGGGGTCTCTCGGACGAGATTGTTTTGTAAGGGGGAGTGGTCTTGAAATGGCGCGATCGCCCGCCCTGTGGGTTGTGCCGCGATCGCTGCCGAGGTCGTCGGCATCAGTTCGAGGCGTAAGGGCAGTAGGTCGCGGGCTTGAGTCATTAGGGATTTGAGATTGAGGGATTTTTGATGTTTGATTGAGGGAGTGGGGAATGCCTTGTGCCTTGTGGCTTCTGGCTTTTGCCTAAATCACTCCCACTGCATGACCGGAACGGAGGCGATCGTTGCGCCAGGAGCAGATTAAGCCGAGGGGGCCGGGGTCGATTTGGGGTTCGCGGGGGAGCGATCGCACCCAACCGCGATCGCCGTGGCGCAGCTCGAACAGTTGGACGGTGCCGAGGTAGCGCACTCCGGTAATTTTTTGCAAGAGGGTGACGATATCGGAGGAATACAGGGGACGACCGAAGGGCCATCCGGTGCCTTCGGGACCTCCGGTGAGGGGGTTGAGGAAGCGGTAGAGGGCTTGTTGGACTTCGGCGAGGATCTGTTGTTGGGCGCTCGGATGTTTGTATTCGGCTTCGAGGGCGACTTCGGTTTGGACGCCGACGCCGACGTATTCCGGTTGGGTACAGAGGACTTGGACGCCGAGCAAGCGTCGTTCGTCGAGGTAGTCGAGGACTTGTTGTTGCACTTCGGGGGTGAGTAAGAGGCGTTCGGGGTCGATGCCTTCGCCGCGTTCGATGCTGTCGGTGTTGGTGTGGGGGACGAGGACGAGGCGGACGATGCCGCCTTGTTCGCCGTTTCTGGGGGAAAGGCACATGGCCCGGGCGATCGCCCCCTGTCCGCCTTTGATGGCGAGGGTTTCAAAGTCTTCGACGGTGACGGCGCGATCGCGGGTTCGCAACATTCGCGGCACGCGCATCGCCGCTTCTTCTAGGGTTTCGGCGTTAGAACCGTGGCGGGCGGGGCGAGGGTTGGTGGCGCTGGCGACGTAGGGAACGGCGGTTTTGACGATTCTAATGGTATTTTGCTGGACGTTGCCTCGTTCGCCGCCTCCGGTGCGATAGGCGGCCATTTGGATCAGGGAACCGCGCGGGGGAACGGCGCCGTACTGTCGTTCGAGGAATTGAGCGCGGCGATCGCTGGCGCTGTTGTTTTGGGTTCCTCGATGGCGACCGTCGGGCCGTTGGTTGGGCATTCCTTGCAAGCTCCGGCGAAAGTCGGTTTGGCTGGGCAAGGAACCGGAAGAGCGGATGAGCGGGCCGAATTGAACGGTACCGTCGAGGGAGTCGATGGTGTAGTGGAGGTCTTCGGCGCCGGAGTTGGAAAAGTCGCTGACTTCTTCCCAGAGTTGGGGGATGCCGTTGGGAGGGGTGACGAGAATCCGTTCGCGATCGTCGCGCGGCAGTACGGGGGTGCCTTGTAGTTGGAAGGTCTGACCGGGTTGTCCGTTGCTCTCGCCGAGAATTTCGTTTTCGACGAGGCTGCATTGGGTGGCTTCGACGGTGCCGCCGATCGATCGCGTACTCAAGCCGACAATCCGGGGCGATCGGATGTAACCGGGTCGATCGCCGTCGGGGAGGGTGTAGACGCAGCGCAGCCAGCGTCCGGCATAGGTGACGAAGTGGGTGACGGGCCAGTGTTTGGGCAGGTGCAAGATGACATCGGCACCGGAGAGGGGGTTACCGCCTTTGCGGGTCAGTTCGCTGAAGCTGAAGCCTTCGGTTAAATCGTCGTTTTCTTCTCGCAGGATCGATTCCCAATAAAGGCCGTTCCAAGCTTCCCAGCGTCGGGGGGGGCGTTCCGGGTCGATCCCGGTGGAGGTGGCGGCTTCGCCTTTGACGCACAGGGCGATCGTGTTTCCTTCGAGGGGATCGTCCGGGTCGAAGACGAGATAGAAGCAATTGCCGATTTCCGGTTGTTCTTCAAATAAGGACAGGGATTGACCTTCCCATTCGCCGTCCGGTCGTAAGGTCCAGGTGCCGACGAAGCGATCGCGCAATACTTGGGGTACGGTTTCCGCCGTGCGGGCGCCGAGGAGGTGGCGGATGCTCGGGGTTCCCATCACCAAGGGGCGATCGGTACTGAAGACGATCGCCGCTTCCGTTTCCGTGCGTACCGTCGCCACTTGAGTGCCTGCGGGGATCGTGTAGCTTTCCGGCAGGGAGGCACTCAGATAAAAGGTAATATCCGTTTTCGCCGGATTCGGCGCCTGCAATCGCACGCCGAGGAGTTCGAGGAAGGCGACGTAATGACGGCGGGGAACTTGATTGAAGCGTAGCAACATTTGATCTGTCAGCCACGCGAACAGTTCGATTAAGGTAATCCCCGGATCGCTCGGATTGTAGTTCGTCCATTCGGGACAATAGCGAGGAATGCGTAAAATGCACTCGTCTACTAAGTCCTGAAATTGGCGATCGTCGAGATCCGACTTCGGCAAATTGGGCAGAAAATCAAACTCCATGTTCTCCTCATGTTCTCCTCGGTCTTATCTTCCTGGCTCCGCTTCCCCGATCGCACCCAACCCGTTTAGACAAGAGGGATTCGCCCAATTTACCTACGGCGCGCTCATGGGAGGTAATAGATAAAAACCATAAATAATACTGCGGGAATCGTAGCTGTCTTTCGGATGATATTTAATCGTAATATCGACGCGCCCTCGAATCGGATCCGGCTCGGTAAAGACCCCTTCGAGAACTACGCGCGGTTCCCACATTTGGATCGCTTCTTCGACATACAAACGAATCAGCAATAGGGTTTGGGTATTCATCGGCGCGAACACCAGTTCCGACAGCCGCGAACCGAAATTAGGTCGGTAGACCCGTTCTCCCAACCGCGTGCCTAAGATAATCCGAATCGATTCCTCAATATTGGTACTGCTACTGCTCAGTTGAATGCTTCCCTGAAGGTTAACTTTTAACGGGAAAGACCATCCCGTTCCTAGGTAATCTTCAGAGGCTTCATGCGGGCGATCGCTCATGGTTTGCAAACCGCTCTCAGCGTAGCCGTCACTCTAGCGGAGAAGGGTTATGTATTGCCATTGGCCAAAAGTCGAGTTTGGTTCCTTTGAGTAAGTCGGGAGTAGGCAACAAGCCACAAGTCACAGGCTACAAGCAAGACAACAACCCTGTGGGCCGGGCATCCAGCCTGCCTTACCCACCTTTCTCAAGTCAAAATCTAAAACCTAAAACCTAAAATCCCTGGAATTGTTGATTTTGTTGCTCCCGTTCTCGCATCTTTTGCTCGTAAGCTTCCGGGTCTTCCCGTTTCAACCGTTCCTCTTCTAATTGTTGTTGTTGGGCTTGTTGCTCCATCTGCGCTTGCATTTGGGCTTGTTGTTGCTTTGCTGCCCCTGCCGCTTGGGAGGCTGCCGCTTGGGCTTGGGCGGCTGCTGCTGCACCACCCACCGCCGCCGCCGCCGCAATCCCTGCGGCGGGATTGTCGCCAATCAACACGTTGGGCTGACCTTTGGCGACGACGGTCGTGGCGGGGGTGGGAATCCCCGTGGCGACGGTAATCCCGGCGACATTGGAGGTCATACGTGCTGCCGGACGTCCGCCAATGAGGACGGTAAAGGCTCCGGCGACTACGGCGCCACTGGTCAAGTACGGTCCGGAGACTAAATCCCCGACACAAGCGGCGGGCAGTCCGCCAATGAGGACGTTGGGCATTCCCGGTCCGGTAATTAGATCTCCGGTAGCGGTTAAGTCGGTTAATCTTGCGGCTGGAAACATGGTAGGAATTTTAGTTTTTAGTTTTTAGTTTTTAGGAATTAATTCTCACCATACCGCCACTAATTCCCACGGTGCCAGCTTGGACGTTGGCGGTCGTACCTTTTAAGTTGGCGGTCATGCCTTGAACGTTAACACTTGTCGTTCCTTTAACGTCGGTATTTAAGCCTTGAATATTAATCGAGGCACTGGTTTGAATTTTAATTCCGCTTGGGGCAATTTCAATGCTGCTGCCTCCAACAGTTAAGGTGATTTTTTGCGGGGCGTTCATGTCTATTTGTCCGACCGATTCAATGGAAATTTTACGATTTTGGTCGTTAAGTTCGTAACTATGACCGTTTTGGGTTTTAATTAAAACTTTTTTATTTTTATCGTCTAAACGAACCTGATGACCATTGTTAGTCTTAATTTCAATATATTGTTCGGTGTCGTTGAGATAAAGGTGATGTCCGTAAACGCTGGTTAAATAAATCCCTTTGTGGCTGCTTCCTTGGTCTTCTTCGACGAATTGCAAGGTATGTCCGGTGCGAGTTTGAAGGGTTCGCAAACGGACTTTTCCACCCTGTACGGTGTCGTGGGTTGTGTGGGGGGGTTTGTCTTTTCCGTTCCACAATCCGCCGATGACAAAGGGGCGGTGAATGTCGCCATGCTCGAAGCCGACGAGGACTTCATCGTTGATTTCTGGTAAGCAGTGAAAGCCGCGTTGGGGTCCGCCGCCGATGTTGACGACGCGGGCCCAGTGACTTTGGTGTTCTTCGGTGAGGGTGGGGAATTTGACGCGGACTCGACCCCATCCTTGTTCGTCTTGGTTGTCGGTGACGAGACCGATGAGTAAGCTTTGTCCGGGTTCGATGGTTTTGGCGGGGGCGAGGGTGGCGAGGAGGTCGCCGCCGCGCAGTCCGCGCACGCTAAATTCGGTGGTGTAAACCCGTTCTTGAAAGAGGTGGCGGGTTTCGGTGATGTAGTATTCGCCGCTATATTTACCGAGGTTTTGGAGTTTGACGACTTTTCCGGGTCGGATTTCGGGGTTGCCTTCGCTTTGGGCGTCGGCGTGGACGAATTCGCCGCCGAGTTCGTTACAGATGGCTTGGGCGATATTGGTGGCTTCTTGATTGGAGTAAACGGGTTGGTTGACGACGACGGCGGTGGGGGTTGGGGGTTGCCCTTTAAAGTTTCTGCTGGTTTTGGAGCCTCGACCGTATTGGTTTTCGGTGAGGATTTGTTCGCGGCTGGCGGTTTCGACGATCGCCCGTTTTTGTGTATAATCCCATCCTCTCACTTCAACGTTGCTCACTTGTTCGGCACTGCTGACGCGCACGCGGAAGCTGTGGACGTCTTCTAGCCATTTGAGTTGGAGGGTGGAGTTTTTGGCGGGTTTGCGAAAGTTGAGTTTGCCATCTTGCACGAATAGCTCGAAACCGTTGCGGGCGGCGCGTTCGCGCAAGAATTCCATGTTGGTTTGGTTTTCTTGAAAGATATATTCGTGAGGCTCCCGGGTTTGGTCGATGGTTCCGGAGCGAATGCCGACTTCACCCATGATTTTGTTGACGATATCGCTGTCGGTCATGTTTTGAAAGGAGCGGTTGTAGCGTCCGCGATGGAGGCGATGGGAGTAGTCGTAACCGCGAATGACAATGGGTGCCTGGGATTCGCTGGTGAAGTGGGTTTCAATGGCGGTGACTTCGCCGTCAAAGATGGTGTCGCGTTGTTCGTCCTCGAATTCTGGCGCTTCGGTGGTACTCGACCCGAAGCCGATTTGGATTGGGGTGCCGATTTCAAATAAGTTTTGGTGGCGCCAGGGTTGTTCGTCGGAGCGACCGGAAAAGTAGTCGTTTTTGATGACGAGGGTAAAGAAGGCGGGAAGGTGAAGGCTTTCTTCAACGCTGACTTGCAGGAGATCTTCGATCAAAGTGCTGGAGGCGGTTTGACCGTTAATTTTCAAGATCGGTTCGGCAACGTAAGTGACTGGCATGAGTCCCTCGGTGGTGGCGCGTTATTTCATTGATGGGCGATCGGGGGGGCTTTCACTATTCCCCAAAGGTCGAATTATCTGGGTGGAGGGCTGGGGTTTATCGGGAGGTGGAGCGGCGTTGGCTGCGTCGGTTGGTCATGCTGTCGCGTTGGCGTTGGCTGGCGCTGGGTTGGGGGGTTCCCATACCGGGTTGGGTGGTGGATTCGTCGATTTCTTCTAGGGTGAGGTTGACTTTGGCTCGTACGGGGGTGCCGTCGGGGAGAAAGAGCATTAAGGTGTAGTCGAGTTTGGTGACGAAGCAGCGAATAAATTGGTGTTGACCCCAGGTGAAGACGAAGGTGGGGGGGCGTTTTTCGGTGTCGGGGGCGCCTTCGATGAAGTTGACGGCTTTGGCGAATTGGCTGAGGGGTTCGAGGACGCTGGTGCCTTGTTCGTGGGTGTCGAACCAGAGGTCGTTGACGGTGAGGGTGACGGGTTCGGGATAGGCAAAGTTGACTTTGGGTAAGCCTCTCCCGGTGCGGGCGCCGTTTTCTTTGGTGAGGTTGATTTGTTGGGAGAAGGCGAGTTGGTTGGGGTTGAACATGAATTCGATGGTGCCACCGCCATCTTGGGATATGAGTTGGGCTTTTTGCAGTTGCATGTTGGGGTTCTCTCTGGGGTGAAGGGGGGTTTACCAGGGCAGGCGATCGCTGAAGTAGCCACCGCGTCGTTCTTTTTCGATTTCTAGCCGTTGGCGGACTAGGTGGTAGATTTGTCGGGCTAGGAGTTCGAGGTCGTTGGTGTTGGGGGTTTGGGGGGTTGGGTCGGCGTTGCTGGGGCCGATTTCGGCGATCGCCTCGGTTGCGGATGGTGCCAATCGCTGGATGTCTGGTGGAGATCCGTTGTTGGTTTTGGATTTGAGTTGGAGGTGTTGAGATCTACTGTTGTTTGAGCTCGGGAGGGTTTGGAAGCCGTCGGGGGTGAAGATGAGGGTGCTGTCGTTGTCTTCGGGGGATGGTGCGGTGGGTTTTTGGGATTGCCGTTGGATGACGGGCGATCGCTTTTGGATTTTGGGTTGGGCGTTGGCGGCGGCGGGTTGGGGGCTGTCGCTATGGGCGAGTAGATCGGCGATACTCGACCAGCGATCGGGGGTCTCGCTGGCGCTAGGGGTTTGGAGGTCGGGGGCGATCGCACTTTCCGGCGACAAGGAGCGAGATTTTTGTATAAAATTAGTGACTGACCGGGGGCGATCGGGGTCGTTTTTGGGCGATCGTTCCTCCCTTTGAATGATACTTTGTGGGTATTGCCCGAGGGGCTGAGATTGCCCCAAAGGTTGCCAGGATCCTAAATTCTCGATGCCATGAGACAACTGGGAGGGGCGATCGGACTCTCGCAGGAGTTGTGCTACAGTTGCATTATTATCATTCAATGCACTGCTTTGTATATAGCGATGGTCTACAGTGTCTCCCGCCTCTTTTTGTGATCCAGTTAAATAACTGTTAGAATTGGATTCAATCGAATCCGAAGCTTCCTCTATACTGTCATTTGTACTGACAGCTTGAATCGCTTCACGTTGTTGCAAATCTCGGTGAATTTCACCAGTTTTTCGTCGAACAGTATCCCTTTCAATAAGGGATTGCATGTCTCCACTAATTGGTGACATGGGAGACAGTTCTAGACTTTCCGCTTGCGGGGTCGATGCAGTTTCTCCAGCGATATCCGAACTTGAAACAACTTCCGGTGTTTCTCTTTGAACCCTTTCCGCTTGCGGGGTCGGTGTAGTTTCTTCTGGGATATCGGAAGTTGAAACAACTTCTGGCGTTTCTCCTTGAACCGTTTCCGCTTGCGAGGTCGATGTAGTTTCTCCAGAGATATCGGAAGTTACAATAGTTTCGTCCCTTTGTCTTTGAACCGTTTCCGGTTGCGGGGTCGATGCAGTTTCTCCCGAGATGTCCGAAGTTGAAACAACTTCTGGCGTTTCTCCTTGAACCGTTTCCGCGTCGGTGGTCGATGCAGTTTCTTCCGGAATAGCTAAATTTGGAACAGTTTCATCGGTTTGTCGTTGAACCGTTTCCGATTCAGTAGTCGATGCAGTTTCTCCCGAGATGTCCGAAGTTGAAACAACTTCTGGCGTTTCTCCTTGAACCGTTTCCGCGTCGGTGGTCGATGCAGTTTCTTCCGGAATAGCTAAATTTGGAACAGTTTCATCGGTTTGTCGTTGAACCGTTTCCGATTCAGTAGTCGATGCAGTTTCTCCCGAGATGTCCGAAGTTGAAACAACTTCTGGCGTTTCTCCTTGAACCGTTTCCGCGTCGGTGGTCGATGCAGTTTCTTCTGGGATAGCTAAATTTGGAACAGTTTCATCGCTTTGTCTTTGAACTGCGTCCGCTTCAGTCACTGATTCAGTTTCTTCCGCGATATCCGAACTGGGAACAGTTTCATCGCTGTGTCTTTGAACTGCGTCCGCTTCAGTTACTGATTCAGTTTCTTTGGAGATATCGGAAGTTGAAACAGTGTCATCGCTTTGTCGTTGAACCGTTTCCGCATCGGTGGCTAAATTTGGAACAGTTTCGTCCCTTTGTCGTTGAACTGTTTCCGCGTCCGTGGTCGATGCAGTTTCTTCCGCGATATCCGAACTGGGAACAGTGTCATCGCTTTGTCTTTGAACTGCGTCCGCTTCAGTCACTGATTCAGTTTCTTTGGAGATATCGGAAGTTGAAACAGTGTCATCGCTTTGTCGTTGAACCGTTTCCGGTTGCGGGGTCGATGCAGTTTCTCCCGAGATGTCCGAACTTGAAACAACTTCTGGCGTTTCTCCTTGAACCGTTTCCGCGTCGGTGGTCGATGCAGTTTCTTCTGGGATAGCTAAATTTGGAACAGTTTCATCGCTGTGTCTTTGAACCGTTTCCGCTTCAGTTACTGATTCAGTTTCTTTGGAGATATCGGAAGTTGAAACAGTGTCATCGCTTTGTCTTTGAACTGTTTCCAGTTGGGGGGTCGATGCAGTTTCTCCCGAGATATCGGAAGTTGCAATAGTTTCGTCGCTTTGTCTTTGAACCGTTTCCGCTTCAGTGGTCGATGCAGTTTCTCCCGAGATGTCCGAACTTGAAACAACTTCTGACGTTTCTCCTTGAACCGTTTCCGCTTCAGTTACTGATTCAGTTTCTTTGGAGATATCGGAAGTTGAAACAGTGTCATCGCTTTGTCTTTGAACCGTTTCCGGTTGCGGGGTTGATGCAGTTTCTCCCGAGATATCCGAACTTGAAACAACTTCTGGCGTTTCTCCTTGAACCGTTTCCGCGTCGGTGGTCGATGCAGTTTCTTCTGGGATAGCTAAATTTGGAACAGTTTCATCGCTGTGTCTTTGAACTGCGTCCGCTTCAGTCACTGATTCAGTTTCTTCCGCGATATCCGAACTGGGAACAGTGTCATCGCTGTGTCTTTGAACTGCGTCCGCTTCAGTCACTGATTCAGTTTCTTTGGAGATATCGGAAGTTGAAACAGTGTCATCACTTTGTCTTTGAACTGTTTCCAGTTGGGGGGTCGATGCAGTTTCTCCCGAGATGTCCGAAGTTGAAACAACTTCTGGCGTTTCTCCTTGAACCGTTTCCGCGTCGGTGGTCGATGTAGTTTCTCCCGAGATATCGGAAGTTGAAACAGTGTCATCGCTTTGTCTTTGAACTGCGTCCGCTTCAGTCACTGATTCAGTTTCTTCCGCGATATCCGAACTGGGAACAGTTTCATCGCTGTGTCTTTGAACTGCGTCCGCTTCAGTTACTGATTCAGTTTCTTTGGAGATATCGGAAGTTGAAACAGTGTCATCGCTTTGTCTTTGAACCGTTTCCGCTTCAGTGGTCGATGCAGTTTCTCCCGAGATGTCCGAACTTGAAACAACTTCTGGCGTTTCTCCTTGAACCGTTTCCGCGTCGGTGGTCGATGCAGTTTCTTCTGGGATAGCTAAATTTGGAACAGTTTCATCGGTTTGTCGTTGAACCGTTTCCGCTTCAGTGGTCGATGTAGTTTCTCCCGAGATAGCTAAATTTGGAACAGTTTCATCGGTTTGTCGTTGAACCGTTTCCGCTTCAGTTACTGATTCAGTTTCTTTGGAGATATCGGAAGTTGAAACAACTTCTGGCGTTTCTCCTTGAACCGTTTCCGCGTCGGTGGTCGATGCAGTTTCTTCTGGGATAGCTAAATTTGGAACAGTTTCATCGGTTTGTCTTTGAACCGTTTCCGCTTCAGTGGTCGATGCAGTTTCTCCCGAGATGTCCGAACTTGAAACAACTTCTGGCGTTTCTCCTTGAACCGTTTCCGCGTCGGTGGTCGATGCAGTTTCTTCTGGGATAGCTAAATTTGGAACAGTTTCATCGGTTTGTCTTTGAACCGTTTCCGCTTCAGTTACTGATTCAGTTTCTTTGGAGATATCGGAAGTTGAAACAGTGTCATCGCTTTGTCTTTGAACTGTTTCCAGTTGGGGGGTCGATGCAGTTTCTCCCGAGATATCCGAACTTGAAACAACTTCTGGCGTTTCTCCTTGAACCGTTTCCGCGTCGGTGGTTGATGTAGTTTCTTCCGGAATAGCTAAATTTGGAACAGTTTCATCCCTTTGTCGTTGAACCGTTTCCGCTTCAGTTACTGATTCAGTTTCTTTGGAGATATCGGAAGTTGAAACAGTGTCATCGCTTTGTCTTTGAACTGTTTCCAGTTGGGGGGTCGATGCAGTTTCTCCCGAGATGTCCGAAGTTGAAACAACTTCTGGCGTTTCTCCTTGAACCGTTTCCGCGTCGGTGGTCGATGTAGTTTCTCCCGAGATATCGGAAGTTGAAACAGTGTCATCGCTTTGTCTTTGAACTGTTTCCAGTTGGGGGGTTGATGCAGTTTCTCCCGAGATGTCCGAAGTTGAAACAACTTCTGGCGTTTCTCCTTGAACCGTTTCCGGTTGCGAGGTCGATGTAGTTTCTTCTGGGATAGCTAAATTTGGAACAGTTTCATCGCTTTGTCTTTGAACTGCGTCCGCTTCAGTCACTGATTCAGTTTCTTCCGCGATATCCGAACTGGGAACAGTGTCATCGCTTTGTCTTTGAACTGCGTCCGCTTCAGTCACTGATTCAGTTTCTTTGGAGATATCGGAAGTTGAAACAGTGTCATCGCTTTGTCGTTGAACCGTTTCCGGTTGCGGGGTTGATGCACTTTCTCCCGAGATGTCCGAAGTTGAAACAACTTCTGGCGTTTCTCCTTGAACCGTTTCCACTTCAGTTACTGATTCAGTTTCTTTGGAGATATTGGAAGTTGAAACAGTGTCATCGCTTTGTCTTTGAACCGTTTCCGGTTGCGGGGTCGATGCAGTTTCTCCCGAGATGTCCGAACTTGAAACAACTTCTGGCGTTTCTCCTTGAACCGTTTCCACTTCAGTTACTGATTCAGTTTCTTTAGAGATATCGGAAGTTGAAACAGTGTCATCGCTTTGTCGTTGAACCGTTTCCGCATCGGTGGCTAAATTTGGAACAGTTTCGTCCCTTTGTCGTTGAACTGTTTCCGCGTCCGTGGTCGATGCAGTTTCTTCCGCGATATCCGAACTGGGAACAGTGTCATCGCTTTGTCTTTGAACTGCGTCCGCTTCAGTCACTGATTCAGTTTCTTTGGAGATATCGGAAGTTGAAACAGTGTCATCGCTTTGTCTTTGAACTGTTTCCAGTTGGGGGGTCGATGCAGTTTCTCCCGAGATGTCCGAAGTTGAAACAACTTCTGGCGTTTCTCCTTGAACCGTTTCCGATTCAGTTACTGATTCAGTTTCTTTGGAGATATCGGAAGTTGCAATAGTTTCGTCGCTTTGTCGTTGAACCGTTTCCGCATCGGTGGCTAAATTTGGAACAGTTTCGTCCCTTTGTCTTTGAACTGTTTCCAGTTGGGGGGTCGATGCAGTTTCTCCCGAGATGTCCGAACTTGAAACAACTTCTGGCGTTTCTCCTTGAACCGTTTCCGCGTCGGTGGTCGATGCAGTTTCTTCTGGGATAGCTAAATTTGGAACAGTTTCATCGGTTTGTCGTTGAACCGTTTCCGCTTCAGTTACTGATTCAGTTTCTTTGGAGATATCGGAAGTTGAAACAGTGTCATCGCTTTGTCTTTGAACTGTTTCCAGTTGGGGGGTCGATGCAGTTTCTCCCGAGATGTCCGAAGTTGAAACAACTTCTGGCGTTTCTCCTTGAACCGTTTCCGCGTCGGTGGTCGATGTAGTTTCTCCCGAGATATCGGAAGTTGAAACAGTGTCATCGCTTTGTCTTTGAACTGTTTCCAGTTGGGGGGTTGATGCAGTTTCTCCCGAGATGTCCGAAGTTGAAACAACTTCTGGCGTTTCTCCTTGAACCGTTTCCGGTTGCGAGGTCGATGTAGTTTCTTCTGGGATAGCTAAATTTGGAACAGTTTCATCGCTTTGTCTTTGAACTGCGTCCGCTTCAGTCACTGATTCAGTTTCTTCCGAGATATCGGAAGTTGAAACAGTGTCATCGCTTTGTCTTTGAACTGCGTCCGCTTCAGTTACTGGTTCAGTTTCTTTGGAGATATCGGAAGTTGAAACAGTGTCATCGCTTTGTCTTTGAACTGTTTCCAGTTGGGGGGTCGATGCAGTTTCTCCCGAGATGTCCGAAGTTGAAACAACTTCTGGCGTTTCTCCTTGAACCGTTTCCGATTCAGTTACTGATTCAGTTTCTTTGGAGATATCGGAAGTTGAAACAGTGTCATCGCTTTGTCGTTGAACCGTTTCCGCATCGGTGGCTAAATTTGGAACAGTTTCGTCCCTTTGTCGTTGAACTGTTTCCGCGTCCGTGGTCGATGCAGTTTCTTCCGCGATATCCGAACTGGGAACAGTGTCATCGCTTTGTCTTTGAACTGCGTCCGCTTCAGTCACTGATTCAGTTTCTCCCGAGATATCGGAAGTTGAAACAGTGTCATCGCTTTGTCTTTGAACTGTTTCCAGTTGGGGGGTCGATGCAGTTTCTCCCGAGATGTCCGAACTTGAAACAACTTCTGGCGTTTCTCCTTGAACCGTTTCCGATTCAGTTACTGATTCAGTTTCTTTGGAGATATCGGAAGTTGAAACAGTGTCATCGCTTTGTCGTTGAACCGTTTCCGCATCGGTGGCTAAATTTGGAACAGTTTCGTCCCTTTGTCGTTGAACTGTTTCCGCGTCCGTGGTCGATGCAGTTTCTTCCGCGATATCGGAAGTTGAAACAGTGTCATCGCTTTGTCTTTGAACCGCGTTCCTTTGCGGGGTTGATTTAGTTTCTCCAGCGATATCAGAACTTGAAACAAGTTCTGATATATCTGCTTGAACGGTTTCCGCTTGCGGGGTAGATAAACTTTCTTCCGATATATCTGCAACTGGAATAGTATCGTCGCTTTGTTGTTGAACGGTTTCCACTTGCGGGGTCGATGTAGTTTCTCTTGGAAGATCTGAATTTGAAGAAACTTCAGGAGTTTGTTTTTGAACTAAGTTGGAATCGGTGACGGGTTGAATGGCTTCGCTAGTTGACGAAAAAGTAATATTTTCTAAATTTTGTTTTTGAAAGGTCTCTATTTTTGCAGGAAATGTAGATTCTCTACTGTCCTGGAACGTTAGTTTATTTTCTTGAATATTGTAAGGGTAGGAGTCTGGTTCTTTTTGTCTTATTAAAGGGGGGTATTCGCCTGATGGATTAGGGGAATCTAGACGGGAAATGTTAAACGGGGTTTGTTCGATTTTTTGGGGTGTTTCTGGCTCGATCGCGCCGCCTTCAAGGCGATCGCGTTGAATCAAGTTAGGATCGGGGATAGACGGTTGGGAAAAGGATTGCTGCTGTTGGCGGAACGATTGTGGAGTTTCTGGGGAAGAGGTGGGGGAGTGGGTTGTTGTTGCGGTTTGTTTTTGTACGGGGGATGAAGATGCTGAATTTAACCCGAAATTTTCAGGAGTTTTTATCGGTGAATTTGGCGCTAATCCTTCCTCATCTTGCCACGATTCCCACAAGTTCGATTCGGTTTCTCTAGGATAAAAACTCGAAAAATCTGAGGTTCCCGCCATCGTTTCCCCCCCCAAGGGAGAGAGAAATTTTGGTTGCAAAAAACTCTGTCCCAAGGGAGACGGACAGTGTAAGCCTCGATGCAGTCCTAATGGTCGTTCGGACTGGCGAGTTTCTCCCTCGATTGGCGGGAGATTTTCTCTCGGATTGGCGGTGGGTTCGGACATGGTTTAACTTCCGGAGAAATAGCCTAGGGAATCTCGTTTAACTTTGGTGGCGCCTCCACTTCCGGAGGGGTTGGCGACGACTTTCAATCCTTCATAAGCGAGGGTCAATTCTTCGATCGCCACGGAATTTCCACTCGCTTGCAATGAGGGGGTTTTCCATCCGACGGGTACGGCCCCGATTAAGGTCCATCGCTGCATGGTTTCCCCGGCTTGATTGAAGACTAAAATGTTAATGTTCCGTCGTTCTTTTGCCCCTGTCGATAAGATTTTATTCATCCATTCCCAAAAGGTTAAATCGTTGGTAATTCCTCTTTTAAGAGTGATGTCATCAAATTTTGCTTGTTTGAGCAAAATTCGTTGTTGGTCGTTGACTCCTCCTTCAAAAAATGTTTCTTTATCAACCTGGATACTCAATCCCGAACATTCACTAAAGGAAGCGGCGATCGCGCTATCTATTTCTACATAAAATCGATTGTCTGTAACGAAGTTTGCATGATTATATTGTCGATTTTTACTCTTAGCCATTACCCCCTCCTCCCATATTCACCTCGGCGTTCGCGATCGCGTCTCAATTCTTCTACCATCATCTCCCAAACCCGATCGCCCAACTCCTGCATTAATATCGGATCTTGGAGGATTTGACTTGCTAATTTCTTCAGCCGCATTTCGGTTTGGCGATCGCCTAAACGACTGTCGAACACTAAACTCGAACTTGCATATCCGGCGGGATCGCTGGCTGCGGGAATGGGGGGAAGAAAAGCTTGCCGTTCTCTTCCCTTCAATCCCGATATTTCTGTGGACCGGATGCGGCGATCGCTCATAAATACCCCCATTCTACTTACTAGTTTAAACTGCGCTGCAGGCGATCGTCATTAGCCAAAGGTCTAAGTTTCAGCCCTTATTCCGGTAAGGGTTGCACGGGAATCAATCCCGTCTGACTTAACAACCGTTGTGCTTCTACTGTAGACAGCATTTCGGCAAATTTCGGTCCGGCAGGTACCCGACTGTTATCTCGCGGGTAAACGACGACAACCGGATAGGCTAACGGATACTGACCTCGAACAAACGCATTAACATTATAACGATAACTTCCTTTGTTGTTGCATAAGTCGGTTTCTGGTGTAATTCCTTCGTTATCTCTTTCAACTAATGGCGAGATTGGCGCGCGATCTCCTTGCGAAATGGCTAAGGGATAAATCGAGCATTGACCGAAAATTTTACTCAATGTCCCAAATCCTATACTCCCGATTTCTTCACCCTCAAAATCGCGGATAATGGATCGTAAAATCTCAAAAGTAGGCAACTGTAACAACTGCGGTTCTTCGATCGTGAAACTCGTCGAATCTTGCTGGGATTGGCGGAGGCGATCGAAGGAAATTTGTGCCGATTCTTCTGGCAAAACACGCTGTTTAAAAATCTCGATCGCCTCTCCATCTGCGGGAATGTAGAGTCGGACGGGTAAATTCGGTCCGCCGAGTTCCTGCCAATTTCTAATTTTTCCCGTATATAGTTTTTGCAGTTGTTCGATTGTCAAACTCCCGTTGAGGGCTGCCGGAATACTGCGATCGCGGCGTGCATAACTAAAACTAACAAAAACGACTAAACCATCGTAGGCGATTGTTTGATATCCTAATTCTGTATAGAGACTGTCTTTTGCGAATTTTTCTACACTCGGCAAACTCATAATTCCAAAATCGGCCTGTTTCGACCGAATCGCGCCGATCGCTTGCGAAATAGACTCTTTCGGTCGATAATTCAATTCAAATTTTGGCTTGTCTTCTGCCAAGCTTTCGTCCAAACTTTTACCTTTTTGAATTAAATTTTCTTGAGTTAAAATATAACTCCAGTTTCCTTGTTTTTCTCCGGTATAAGTAAAGTTACCATCGGGAACCCCTGCCACTTCCTCAATGCAGCAAATAACGCCGTTTTCCTCTTCAATATTTTTTTGTTTGCTACGCGCGATCGCCACCCATATTAACAAAAATAGTAATAGAAGTCCCGCCGTTCCTAAAATTAAAAAAGGTAACCTTTTTTGCCATTGACGATCGCCTTTTTTTGCTTCTTTCTCCGAACTTATCTCTTCAACTGCTTCAATCTCTTCTCGCGCTTGTGTGGAGACTATTCCTCGTTGAAAAGGAATTTTTAATAATGCAATTCGTGCGGCTTCTACATTGGGGAAAGCAACGGCATTGACGCCGATCGCTCGTTCGATAAACTGTTTTAATTCCGGGGTGACATCCGCAGGCCAATTTCGATCGAGTCTCGGATCGAGATGTTCGTTAGTTTCCGGATCGATCGTCCGTCCTGCTAATAAATAAAAGGCCACTTTGCCGAGATCGGCTAAATCTTTTAGGGGGGAAGAGGTCGGAATTTGAGAGGCAGGGGGAATAAACCGATATTCCCACAAAGCTAAATCACATAAATAGATAAAAAATCCCTGCCAGTCCGGTAGAATAATTAAACTGTCTAAGTTGATATTTCCGTGGACTATACCTTCTTGAATTAAACCAGAACGTAAGCGAAACTTTTGCGTGTGGAGGAACTCCAAACTCTGCAAGATACGATCGAGAATTTGCCAGACTTGAGCGTTCGTTAATGCCCCAGTTTCGGCGAGATAAGTGGCGAGAGTCGGCGCCATATCCAAATGGGCGGGAGTGACTAAATAACACCGTTCTTCCTTCGGATCGGCGATCGCCTCGATCGGATCGACGAGGCGAAAATCTTGGACTCTACCATCGGCTAAACTCAATCCCGCCAACCGCATAAACATTTCTTTGGTTTGGCGTTCTTCGAGGCTATTAAAATACTGTTTTGGTAACAAATATTCTTTAATCGCCACCGCTTGACGATCGCTCAAACGAATCGCCCGATAAATCCGCCCCATTCCTCGCGATCGCACGAATTTTTCAATTTCATAAACCCCTCGACTCCCACGAATTTGTGTTTCCGGGGCTAACAAGGTAGGAAATCCACAGCGAAGACAATATTTCGCTTTCGGTTGTTCGTCGAGGGTTTTTTGAGTCCACGGACACTCTAACGGATTGCCCCGTTCGCATCGATAATGTTGGTAGTAAAGTTTGACTTGTTGCGGAATATATAATCCCGCCGTTTCTTGCAACTCTGGGGGCAGTTGTTCGCGATCTGTTTCAACGCCCGGTTTCCCTTTGAGGCGATCGCTCACTTTCCCTTTCATTTCTTCTACACTAGGAGTGGGAATCTCTTTGAGATATTCACTCAAAAAAGGAACCATCCACCGCATTCTCGTGGGAATGAGGTTGACCGCCCGCATCAATACACTGCTTTTAACAAAGCCAACAAATCCAACCGCCCGACTGACTTCTTTTTGGCGTGCAGTTTTGGCCAAGTCTTTGAATGATTTTTTAGCCATAATCTATCGGTATTTTGAGCAATAGGTTCTCGTCTAAGCCCCTGTTTCTAGTAGAGACGATCGGAGGGAGAGATTTTATTAAAAAATATTGAAATTTTTAACGATTTCGTGCGATCGCGCGTATTGCTAGAGTAGCATTATTCTAACTCAGGTGGAGAAATTCAATGGCACAAGAAGAAGTCGTCCGCCTCTTCCGCGAGGCGCAAACCAATCCCATGTTAAAAGCTCAAGTGAATGCAGCTCCAGATTTGGAAGCTTTTGTCAGCCTCGCCCGGGAGTTGGGATACGATTTTACCCTAGAAGAATGGAAGGCCGCAACGGGTTTCCAAGTTGAAGAATTTGAATCAGAATTGTCTGAAATTCCGGGAATTTAACGGGTTTTAAAATACGCCGTCACGGGTCTCTCAGGTAGGTCGGCAATTAAAATTATGACAAAAATTAACGGAACCTGAAAAGGCTTAGAGACGCGATCGCCCGCGTCTCTAATCTATCCTTCAATTAGGCCGATCGCCCCTCCAACACGAGTTATTGCAATCCTAACTCCGTCAAGGTTTCATTGAGTTGGTTGGTGCGATCGATTTGCGCCTGTCGTTGATTGTTGAGAATGATTTGATGCTGTTGTTTTTGGGCGTACTCTTGCCGAACTTGAGCAATTTGCTGGGTAATTTCTTGTTGGAATTGGGCGTAAGCCGTCTGATTATTTAATTCGGCGATCGCCGCATCAAAGGTATCCGAACTGACCACCACCCCTTTGACCCAGCCTCCTGGAGTAATAGGCTCGAAAATTCCTTGAAGATCGTTAACAAGCTGAGCCGGGACGTTAATTTGCTGGGGCGCATTCCCTCCTTTAATATGTTGGTTGTAAATATGTTTGCCAAAGCCAAACGAGGGGGCTTGCTCGAAGCGTTCGACTTTCATGCGGAAGGAGATTTCCTCTTCAATATGATTGATTAATCCCCAGGCATAATACAGCTCTTTCCAGAAGGGAAGATCTAGCGCTTCCTGAATACTTCCCGGCGCATCTTGACTCACCAAAACTCGTTTTTGTCCGGCATTCAAATCGACCGGAACTCGTTGAATTTGTTGGAGAGAAGTTTGCGCTAAAACATTCACTTTTTTCTGGAAACTTTTGCCCCCTCTTCTCCTTTCGTTTGCAGCGCTCCACCACTTTGTTGGACGACGTGGGTTAACTCGTGAGCGAGTAATTCCTGACCGCTTTTACTATTGGGATTGTAAGCCCCTTGGCTGAAATGGATATCTTGTCCGGTCGTAAAAGCGCGAGCTTGTAAAGATTTATTCAAATTGTCCGACTGGGCGTTATTATGAATCCGAACGCCACCGAAATTAGCACCAAAAGCGTTTTCCATCGGAGCGCGTACGTTGTCTTCTAGGGGTTGTCCGCTTCCCCGTGTTTGCTCGATAGATTGTTCGATGTTTTCATCCGCCGTTCCTTTGGCATTGGTGCGACGTTGAACTAAAGATTTAGGTTGAATTTCATCTTCTTCCGCCGCTCCGGGGATGGGACCTTTTGTCTCTTCTTCACCCATTCCGGGGCGGGGAGATTGACGTTGAACTAAAGATTTAGGTTGAATTTCATCTTCTTCCGCCGCTCCGGGGATGGGACCTTTTGTCTCTTCTTCACCCATTCCGGGGCGGGGAGATTGACGTTGAACTAAAGATTTAGGTTGAATTTCATCTTCTTCCGCCGCTCCGGGGATGGGACCTTTTGTCTCTTCTTCACCCATTCCGGGGCGGGGAGATTGACGTTGAATGGGTTTGCGCTGGGTGGCGCTGGCTGAATTGGCGTTACTAATTTGATTGACGACTTGAGCGGCGACGCGGTCGGCTTCTTGTTCGTATTGGTCGTTGGGGGGGCCGACGGTTAATTTCGTTTGGATGGGAGCGGTGTGGGTCGCGGAAGGCACGATCGCGATCTCACTTAAATTGTGAGATAATGGTTCGACGCGATCGCCTCGATCTGGGGAATGCTCCTCTTCTGACTCGGGAGAAGACTGGGTTTGAACGGCAAAAGGACGCGATTGCAATTGAGTGGAAATATTGGTCGCGGACTGTTGCGATCGCGATTTTTTTTGGATTTCGTGCGCTCGGGTTTTCATCGCTCCGCCTCAAAAACTATAGATCGGGGTCTAACCCAATTATCTCATTAATTTTTGGGTTGCGCCATTCGCCATAAGTCGAATAACAGTCGAATAACAATAGATGCAGAAGTATTGAGTATTTTAACGGAGTCGTCGAACGAGGTGACCCTCTAAACCCACCCCTTAACTTCTACATCGGTAAGCGGTCTTTCCATTTTCGTATATTCACTTTTTGCCGCCTGTAAAAGATGCTGCATTCTTACGGGTTCGTTGGCTTCCGCCGCCAGAAAAGCGGCATTGAGTGCAATATTACGAATGTTCCCCCCGGCGACACTCAAGCGGGATAATTTGACAAAATCGAGTCCTTCTGTGGGCGTTTCTCTCGGAAAAATACGCTGCCAAATTTCAGCCCGTTGGTTGGCATCGGGAAAGGGAAATTGAACGACAAAACGCAGACGACGCAAAAAAGCTTGGTCGAGAGAACTTTTCAAATTCGTGGTTAAAATGGCTAAGCCTCGATACGCTTCCATGCGTTGCAATAAGTAACTTACTTCGATGTTGGCGTGGCGATCGTGAGAGTCTTTCACTTCCGATCGCTTGCCGAATAAGGCATCGGCTTCGTCAAATAACAAGATCGCGCCGCCACCTTCCGCCGCGTCGAACACCCGCCGTAAATTCTTCTCGGTTTCGCCAATATACTTGCTGACCACACTACTGAGGTCGATGCGATAGACATCTAACTTTAGCTCTCCCGCTAGCACTTCCGCCGCCATCGTCTTTCCCGTACCACTCGCTCCCGCAAATAGGGCGCCGATCCCGAGTCCGCGTCTGCTTTTGCTGGCAAATCCCCAGGTTTCGTATACTTTGGCACGCTGTCGCACGTGAGCCGCGATCTCCCGTAGCACTTTCCGTTCTTTGTCCGGGAGGATCAGGTCGTCCCAAGTGGCTGCCGAGTCGATCCGTTGGGCGAGTTCGTCGAGTCGGGGACGGGCTTGCACCCGGCAGACCTGCCACAATTGCTGTTGAAACCGATCGCCACGATCGCCGTCGTCCTCGCCGGAGTGGCGATCGAGGCTGCGCGCTTTCAAATAGGCGGATTGAATCCCATCGGAGGTCAGGGTAAAGTGAGAGATCAGATGTTCGATCCCTCCGTTGGGTTCGGGCAGGGTTTCGCCTAAGACGGTCCGCCAGAGGACGCGCTGCTCGTCGTAACTGGGCGGGTAAATGTCGAAGCTCATTAACGGTGCGTTGAGACCGCAGAAGCGATCGCGACTGCTGAGGATGACCGGACAGTCTAAGGCTTCGATAAAGCGGGCGATCGCCCCTTCCTTTGTCCATTCCTGGAGATCGACACGATCGCACTCGATCGTCAAGGCACGATCGCCGAGCAACCATTCTCGCTCGCACAAACAGCGAATTAAGTTTAACTGCGCCATCTCGTTCGGCAACGCATCCGCCGCGATCGCGTGCAACTTCAACCCCAAATCCTCACAAGTGCGGACGGCGATCGCCCGCTTCGTCGAACTGTCCGCACCGCACAACTGCAAAATCGGCAAGCGCCGCCCTTCCTGAGATGCACTCATCCAGGCGATCGCCATCTGACGGGCAATCTCTTGATGAGACGGCACCAAAGCCCCGGCAGACGGTAACTCTTGGGCAATGCCCACCAACCGTTCCTCCCCCTGCTCGATCCCGGCGAGGTAGTGCAGAATGCGCTCGTCAATTCGTAACGGACTCGCCGTCAGGGCGTGACCCGCACCGATTTCGATCAGCCGCCAACGCCGCAACGGTGCCGCCGGAGTCAGCGCCGCCCAGTTCGCCTCCGGCAAGACCGCCAGCGCCAAACTCAACGTCGGATATGTTTTGTGTGAATTCCCTTGAGCGCGAGCGCACAAAGAACCCCAGCTTCCGTCAAATTCCAATCCAGCACAAAGTATCAGCAAGTCGCGCTCGAAAGCCGACAGGTCGAACAGTTGCGCGAGACGATCTAAGGCGGCAGGGGGTTCGATCGCCTCCAACTCAGGGAGGGCGATCGCGTCTGGATCGCCGACCTGTTGCGGGTTTTCCTGCTGTTCGATCCGACGGTTCAAACCGTGGCGCACCCGGGCGATCGCCGCCATTAAGTAGCGGTGGTTGGCTCGATACCAATCCGGAGTAGCGGGTGCATCGATCGAAGCCATTTAGCCTCCGTTCTCTCCGAGCAGTTGTTCTAAATAGGGTTGGGCTTCTTCCGGCGACAGCAACAAGTCGCGATCGCGCATCAGAATTTCGTATTTTCCCCCGCGATAACCGTGACCGAGAATCAATCCCAAGGCGACGGCGCGATTGCCCAGTTCGGTAAGCTGGTTATAACTGAGCATTTCGATTTCGCGATCGAGTTGTCTTTTGACGAAATCTTCCATAATTTTAGACTGTTAGATTGTTAGATTTTAGATTCTTAAATTGTTAAATTGATTTCGATCGGTTCTCCCTCCAGCCGATTAGGCGATCGCCACCTTCGGCCCGACATACCAATTAAACGTGGGACTCTCCGGATCGTCATCGATCGCGAGTTGACTTTCCGCCCCATCAATATAAATCCGGATTAAATATTCCCCGGGTTTGACATCGTAGAGTGAAAATAACAACCGACTCGTGTCCTCCCGGTGAACTAACGACTCGAATTGATAACTTTTCGGGTTCTCCACAGACCATTCATTCATGGATAACACGACTTGCTGGGCGGGCGCCACCGTCACGTTAACCGTTACCCCAACACGGGCATTACGCGGTTCGTTGCCGCGCCCTTCGATCTCCTCGACCTCGACCTCCACGACGCGCGGACGCAGGACGAAGGGCAAGGCATTGGACTGTACCATCGGCACCGTATCCCGTTCTCGGCTCAATTGGGCGATCCTACCGTTATTTCCCGATCGCCGCCCGGGGGTGGCTCCATTGCCGTTTCTCGGGGGTTGGGCGGACTGGGCGATCGGGTGAAGCACTTGCAGGGTATGGACTCCCGCCCGAATGCGATCGCGCGGCAGATCCGACAGAGGTACCTTGATTTCGAGATCGCTGACCTCCGACGGAATCACTTCCAAATCCGCAAAGCGAACCCGAGCCCCCTCGTGGGCGAGATGTTTGCCCCGAATGATTAAGGTACTGTCGAGCAAAATTGGCTGGAACGGTCCGCCTTCCGGTATCACCCTTTCGAGAGTCGGTTGGGTTAAAAAGGGACCGAGACGGCCAAAATTGCGCCCGCGTACCGGGAGCGATCGTTGGTTGGGTTTGTCCCCCTCGATCGTCACCACTAACACTTTATAGGCCATCGATAAAACGTATGGCGTTTGGAAAAAGACCGACCAAACTTTTGATAAATCTTCTAAGTTTAAATCCAACGGCATCACGTTAATTTGTTGGATTTGATATTCTAAGTTAGACTCGCTCAGAAAACCAAAGGTCGAGTCGGCTAAGGTTTCGCGAATCAGACTGGAATCGAGAATGGGAAAATCGCTAAATGTGCGAATGACACTGCCTAAAAGTCGTTGCGGTTCTAATTCGGCATCATTGCCATAAAAGCTCATCATGTAATATAAATCGAGGGCCGATTGTCGTTGGGCTTGGGTTCCTTTCATCCGCAATCGGGTCGAGTCCATATTGTTTAAAGCGGGATTGGTAACGACTTGATAGAGAAAGACGTTGACGCCGTGTTCCGGGGTGCCGTTGCCCAAGGTACTCGGTCGCACGGTGGTCACCCGCGCCCCATCGACATCGAGCTGCACGGCAGCTTGTAACGTTCTTTGTAATGTCGCCGTCACGGTGGCGATCGCTAAATAGTTACTCATAGCCCTGAGCCATTGATTGAAAATATGGGAAGAATGCCCGTGTTTACCCCCATAATAGTCTGCGATCTGAGGGATAAAAATAGGAAAAAAGTTTAGAAAAGGAAGGGGGCAGACCGAAGGCGGGCGATCGCGCCACCACCGATCGCCCGTGGCGGTTATTTGCCTTTGTGGGGAGAACGATAAAACGGTTTTTTAACGACTTTTCCCGGATAGGTTTTGCCGCGAATTTCTACTTCGATGTCCTGACCGACTTTCGCCAACTCGACCGGAACGTAAGCCAGGGCGATCGCCCGTTCCAAGGTCGGCGACCAAGTGCCACTGGTGACCTCGCCTACGGTTTGGCCTTCAAAGACCACGGGATAACCGTGACGCGCGATCCGGCGCCCTTCCATTTCCAAGCCGACCAAGCGCCGTTTGAGTCCGTATTCCCGTTGCCGTTCGAGGACGTCGCGCCCGATAAATTCCCCTTTGGAGTCCAAGTGAACCAACCATTTCAAGCCCGCTTCCAGGGGGGTCGTGGTGGTGGTAATATCTTGACCGTAGAGGGCCATTGCCGCTTCTAACCGGAGGGTATCGCGACAGCCCAAACCGCAGGGACGGACCCCAAATTCGAGGAGCGATCGCCACACTTTGACCGCAGTTTCCGGCGAGACCATCACCTCGAAGCCGTCTTCTCCGGTGTATCCCGTCCGCGCCAAAAAGCCCGTTTCGCCGCAGATCGCGGCTTCTACGTGACCGAACGCAGGAATGGCGGACAAATCCGCTTCTACCAGTTTTTGCAGGGATTCCACTGCTTTGGGGCCTTGAACTGCCAGCAGGGCTTTTTCTTTAGAGAGGTCTTGGAATTCGATCTCGGCGCTTTCGAGTTGGGCGGTCAACCAGGCTTTATCGCGCGATCGGGTCGCCGCATTGACGATCGCCATCACCCGAATTTGGCCGGATTCGTCCGTTCCTTGGTGATAGACGATGATATCGTCGAGAATCCCGCCTTGGGCGTTGAGTAGGACTGTATATTGCGCCTGTCCGGCTTCCAAACGACTGAGATCGGACGGCACCAGTAATTGCAGTTGGGCGATCGTCTGTTCGCCTTTCAATGCAAATTTACCCATGTGGGAAATATCGAACATTCCCGCAGCATTGCGAACGGCGTGGTGTTCGTCCGCAATCCCAGAAAATTGCACGGGCATTTCCCATCCCGAGAACGCCGTCATCCGGGCGTTGAGTTCGACAGCTTCCTCGTACAGGGGAGTTCTGGCAAGGGGGCGAGTCGTCTCTCGTGCAGTTTTTGGCTGAGCCACTATTCGGGTTACCTCCTCGCGAGTTAAACATTCTCCATCTTACGGGAAGGGGGGAGGCTACCGAATCGGTGGGGCGGGGGAACGGCTGAGCAATAGTGAATAATACAGCACTCGGGCGTCTGATGAGGTACAGTGGCGATCCCCCTATCCCCCCTTCGCCCCCCTTTCAAAGGGGGGTTGGGGGGATGGTTGGGGGGATTGCGAGGGGAACGAGGAAAGTCCCCCTTTTTAAGGGGGATTTAGGGGGATCTAAATGTCTTGCAGAGCAGAGAAAAATGCTGTAGGGCGGGTAAAGAGTTGACTACTCCACTTCATTACTGTTGTCACGGGTAGGGCGGGCAAATATTTGGTCACCCTACTTTTGTTACTCCGAGAATAGATTCACGAAACTCGGAAAATACCGAACATATAAATTGCATTAATAAAATCTTTAGATTCTTTACTCAAGCTGTCCAATCTTAGGATAAAATTGCAATTCAAATACATAACTGAGGCTTGCTAAATATTAGCGATCGAAATAAAAATCACTATTTTTTTCCTTTAATTAATCTTTACAAAATTAATTTTTGCGATATTTCCCGACATCGGGCGACATTAGCTTAAATTTTCTTGGCGAGAGACTAGCGAGAGGCGATTCGAGGCGATTCGAGGCGATCGGGGGTTGAACCCTTTGCCAGATCGAGGATATCACCTCAGTTCAGATCGAGGTTATATCCTAATTGTTGCCGAATCATGGGGTCACATCGGCGATCGGGTGAGGTAGTGGTTTCAATTTGTTGATAAAGTTCGCGTGAAGTGTCGTAAAGTGTCGCAAACCGTCTCAAAATATTGCAAGTTAGGGCAGTTGACAAGGCAGATTTATATTACCTAACATTGGGTTCAACAAGTTTAAAAGTGAATCGAGGGTGCCTTGAAGCACGCAACAACCCCAGGGAGTTGACTGAAATATTTATTGACGGATCTACCCAATGCCCGGTTCACTGTTCCGGGACTTGAACTCAGCTCAGTTTGTCCGATTTGACGATTGGTTTTTTCTTCCGGTAGGAGAGAAATTCATCCGTAGTTTCACTGAGATTCAGTGAGGGTGTCCTTCGTTTCTAGGCTCTGCCTGGAAATGTCCCAATATGAAGCTCTGCCTCAAGTTTATGTTTGTTTTTCTGAACCCAAATTATCGCGGAGAATCTTAATGAAGTTGAATTTAGCTGTTAAAACGTTGCTGGCAACTTTTGCCCTATCTGCGGCGCTACCTTTAGCGGCTGTTGCTGAGTCCACCTCAGCATCGATGAAGCAATACTCAAGTGGTTCTAATAGTACCCGGTTTGTTTGTCGTAGTTATTACGACGAGCGATCTGGGTACACATATCCAGCAACGTTTGCCACGCGAGGAAACAAGCAATCACCTCCTTTACTAGTGTGGCGGACTAACTATTTTGGATCGGAATATCCTCCCGAAAGGCGCTGTAATGACGTTACGCAAAGATTCAACGACGTAGTAAGCTTTTATGGCGGAAGCTTACAAGGTTTACAGCTAACACATGGAAAGGTAAATGGTTCTACGGTTCTTTGCGTCGCCCGATTTTATGGTGATGTTTGTACGTCGGAGAATATGCTATTCACCTTAAGACCAGAAAATGCACGTCGGGCGGCAGGAATTGTGCAACAAATTGGAGCATTTGCACAAGGATATAGTAATGTTCCTCCAGTTTATGAATCTGGTGGCGAACAAGTTTATGTCGATCTGGGGGGTATGCTCGAACCCGAATTAAATTCTTCTGGTTCTGGTTCTTATCAAGAGGAAGACGATTTCCAAGGGTGGTAAGGAGTTATGCAAAATTCGGTTTTGGTGACAGCGACCGTCAGGGAATTAATTTCCTGGCTAATAGCCTAAGCCTGCCCCCGTGTTAGCCGAAACCCATGCCGAAGGCTATAGGCGGGGGTCGGTTAAAACCGACTGAAATTCTGAAATCCAGTTTTTGTAGGTTGGGTCGAACAAATTAAAACCCAACATCAGAAATCTGATAAAACCATCAGAGTTTACGCTTTCTTTTAATACCTAACCCCAAATGTAGGGGTGATTCGCGAATCACCCCTACCATATATAGAGGTAATGCGTAAGTTCTGGAACAATCGTCTCTGGTTCCCGTGAAAACGAGAATCCAGGAAAAGTCTCTGGTTGGGTTTCGTGGACGGTAGACCCAACCTACGAGTTCTGAATCGCCATGAGGAAAAACTGCCTGTGATGCTTGGGTTAATCCATTTACAATTGTGGAAGTTATTCACAATTGCTGGCTCGGTGGCGAGTTTCTCTCTATTTTGGGTTCTCAACTCCATCCCCGATCGACAGATGTCAGTAACTTCAGCACAAGTCGCTCCAAAAGTTCGGCTGGTCAATAAACCACAAGCCCTCAATCAATCTTCGGTCAGTCAATCGGTGCCAGAAATTGCTCGACAGGTGACAGTGCGAGTGATCGGTAATCCAGGAGCCAGTTCGGGAGTGCTAATTGCCCGTCGCGGAAACACTTATACGGTTTTAACTTGCCAGCACTGTTTGTCCTACAACTACGATAGTGCTTCGGTAAGTCAGTTTCAGGTGTTAACTGCCGATGGGTTAACCCACTCAGCGCAGTCTTTACCGGCTGACGAGTTTGGCTCTGTGGATCTGGGATTGGTTCAATTTACCAGTTCTCGCCGTTATCAAGTGGTGGAAATAGCTGAGTCTCAGTCTCTCTCTGTGGGCGATCCGGTTTATGTGGCCGGATTTCCCAAGTGGCATGGGACGAACCCAGATCGAGTGGAAGATACTAGCGACTGGGGGTGGGATGCCTATCGATTGACTACGGGTGAAGTGGGGATGTTGTTGAATCGTCCCCTAGAACGCGGCTATGGGTTGGGCTACACGAACGATATTGAAACCGGGATGAGTGGCGGGCCGGTTTTAGACCGATATGGTCGGTTGGTGGGGATTAATGGGCGATCGAAATATCCCTTGAATGGGATGGATGCGTTTGTGTTTGAAGATGGCAGCCGTCCATCAACGGCATGGTTTCGAGATATGGAAGCTTTAAGTTGGGGGATTCCGATTAGCCGGTTTGAGCAAGTTCAGGGGCGCGGTTCGGCGAACTCTGATGTTTCTCCTCGGTCTCCAGTTCCCATTCGTCGTCAAATGGAGACTCCAGGTTGGTAATTTCAGTTAAGGAATTGACAATGTTATTCAGATTTTCTCAAATTAAATTTTTATCTCATATTCTCCTGGGAATGGCCACGGTCTCTGCTTTGGTTGCCAGTCCGTTTGAATCGGTTGAAGTTTTAGCGAATGAAGAAAGCTGCGATCCGAACAACAACGGAAATGTAAATAGCTCGCTACGACAGGTGATTGTAAGAATTGAAATGAAGAAAAAATTTTTTAAATCTAAACCTGAAAATGAAAACAGTGAGCCGTTTAGAGTAAACGTTGACTATGGCAGTGGGACAATTATTGCTCAAGAAGACGGAACGCAAGAAAAATTCAAATACACTGTATTAACAGCGGATCATAATTTTGCTAATGAGACAACTCCAGATAGATTCGCCGATGGAATAGAAAAAGGAATATATGTAGAGCGAACAATACAACTTATAACCTCTGAAAATGAATTACGTGAATTAAAAAAAGAAAATGTTACCCGCTTTAGAAGGGATCAAATACAAGGTTTGGATTTAGCTGTAGTGACATTTGAAAGTGATATAGAATATCCAGTTGCCACTTTGGCTCCTTTATCAGCAGGAGAAAATTATACGGAACGGGAGAATCAGCAGATTACGGTTGCGGGTTGGCCTAAAAAATGTATCACAACAGAAGGAGAAAGTCAAATCTATGTTTTGTGGAATAACGGCGGGCAAATTGAGGTACATGAAAATTATGACTATCTGGGTCTTGGAACATCGGACACACATGGCACTGGCACTTCAGAATCTTCATCTGACAGAACTATTCAAGGCTATGTAATGGGATATGGAGCAGAAACTGATAAAGGTGTCAGTGGTGGGCCAGTATTTGATGAGCAAGGACACCTTATAGGAGTTCATGGTTTGGGGCAAGGATCCAGAATTCAGTTAAGTCCGGAGTTAAGTGAAGAACTAAAAAGTAGATGGGCAAATGTTTCAGCAGGAATTCCCATTAACACTTTTACGGATCAACTACCGGGTTCAAATCAAATGCCTGAAAACAGCAATAGTTTTTTCAATGCACTTCCTGATGATTTAATCAAAGAAATTTCAATACAAGCAAGCCTTCCACCTAGCGACTCAAGCAATGAAAATCCTGCTGAAAATATTCCTCCTTCTATAGATACTTATCTTGAGCAAGCGGCTCAACATTGGAAAAAGGCGATGACAGCATTAAATGCTTCTGCTGGAGCCGGATGTATCCCAGAATGCCGGGAAGAAGCGGAAAAAGCACTGGCTCAATATGACCAGGCATTAGAGATTATTGGTAATAATCCTTCCAGAGTCCGTGCCCGGGTTTTAGTATTTCGCGGCATCGTACACCAACTCCTAGGAAACAGTAGCAAAAAAGAAAGTGATTGGGAAGCAGCCAGCAAGATAATTCAAGGAGGAGGCGAACCTTTAGCTTATGTCTGGTTAGGCAATACTCTATACCGTTGGGGAAACACACAGAAAGCAGAAGAACTCTGGGACGAAGCCGTCAACATCGCCAATAGTGACGATAATGCGGATGTTTACTTAGAAATCGGTAAATTTCTGATCCAAAATGGCCGTCGTGAAGAAGGGCGGGAATATTGGAATCGTCTCATCAATAGCTTGCCGGAAAATTCTGTCATTCGCCGTAAAATCGCTGCCGAGTATGCTTATTTTGCAATGGTCGGTTACGATGACTTCGCTTATGACGCAGCAGCATTAGAACAGGCAAACAAAGCAGTGGAATTGGCTCCTAATAATCCCTACGCTCTCTACGATTTGGCAAAAGTCCTGGCTAACTTAGGAAATACCGCAGCAGCAGAAGCCACTTTACAGCAAGCGGCCAGTAACTGCGAGGAAAGCATTTGTGGCACATTAATTGAGGAATTAAATGAAGAGAAACAGCTCAACGTAAATATAGCTTGGGGAGGGAATACATTCGGAAGAGATGAACAATCAAGCGGCTCCTCTAACTCAAATAATCAAGCATCAACTTCCTCCTCTGAAGGGAGCGCTCCACAACAAGAATTCACCCCCGATCCAAATCCAGAGATTGCAACTGGCCCGACTTATTTCTGCAATGACGCGAGCCGACAAACTATGCGTCGAAGTCAACCCCTAATTGAGTGGCAGTCGAGAGAATTTGGACGGCAATATCAGCCAGACGATCGCTGTACTTATGTTTCCAACCGACTTGAATCTTATGAAACAGATGGTCTTTTAAATCAGGCTCAAATCGATAGAGTTACTTATGGGGTCATCAACGGCTATCGCGTTTTATGTATTGCCACCGATGAAAACGCAGCAACAGCTCGAAATTGTGATAGTGGACAATTGATTGTCACCCTCGGTTCTGTAGATCGAATCAGCATAGGAGAAGCGGACGCAGCACTCAAAGAATTTAAGGATGCGCTGCTCAACCCCAACTACGTCGGCCCCTTAGACAACATTAAAGGAGTATCAAAACCGGAATAATTATTGATGTTTTATCAGGGTTAATTTGCTGCGTTACATCGGCGCCATCCCAGATTATTTGTAGTTCGCAAAAATCTCAGCGCCGACTAACACCCCCTACCCTAGCTATTACTTTCTTGTTCTTTCATTACTCACAACCCATGACTTTTAATTCGATCTCTGCTAACTTCCTTTCTCGGACCCTAGCCGGAACTGCAACCCTCGTGACTCTCTTGGGAATGATTCCCGGACTGGCCCAAGCTTCTTCCGAGCAGTTCTCAGCAAAAAATAATGGATTAAGGGTCAAGACAGAAGAAAGTTTAACCAAAAATGATGCTGATAGTTTGGAGCAAATGCTAGCAAATCCAAACAAGATGCTAGCACAGCCAATGTACGAGAGCGCGAATTCTTTAATGGAAGAGGAAGATTTTGAAGGGGCAATTCTGCAGTATAATATGGCGATCCAATTCTATCCCGAATATGCCGAAGCTTACACCAATCGCGCTATAGCGAAAGCTCAACTTGGCGATGAGTCGGGAGCGATCGCCGATTTAGAACAAGCGGCTACCTTATTCCAAGAACAAGGAAATACTGAAGCTTATCAGCAAATTCAACAGGTACTCCAGCAAGTCCAGTAAAAGAATTCGGGCGTTGCATAATAGAGAATGATGAAGCGTTGAGGGAAGCATCATGAACTGTCCTTATTGTGCTAGTGACCACATAGTGAAGAATGGTCATCGCAATGGCAAACAAAGCTACCTGTGCCGAGATTGTCGTCGCCAGTTCCGAGACAATCCGCACCAAGGCTACACTCCAGAGGTCAAAGCCCTGTGTGTAAGCATGTCACTCAATGGCATGGGTTTTAGAGCAATCGAGCGAGTGAGTGGCATCAACCATAATAGTGTGATCAACTGGGTGCGCCAAGCGGCGGCAGCGATTCCCGAGGAGAATTACGAGATCCCTGAAACGGCTCAACTGGATGAACTGGAAACCTTTGTGGGTCAAAAAAAACAAGATTTGGTTGTGGACGGTCGTCAACACCAAACAGCCTGGCATCCTCAAGTTCGTGGTGGGAGACCACGCCCTAGAGACTTTTAAACCCTTATGGGAGATGGTGATGGGCTGGGCTTGTTTTCTGTACATCACTGATGGCTATCCAGTATATCCTTGTGTGATTGAAGAGGCCGATCATCTAGTCAGTAAAACAGCGATGACACGGGTTGAAGGGGAGAACTGCCGACTACGCCATTACTTAGCTCGATTGCATCGTAAAACGTTGTGTTATTCCAAATCGGTCGAAATGTTAACCACCTCAGTCCGGTTACTCATCTACTATCTCAAGCACCATCAGATTCCAGCATTCACTTAAATCATTCTCTATTATGCAACGCCAGAATTCGTTAGGCGATCGCTTTTCTGGTGCTTTACGGCGGTGAAATCGAAGGTTATTTGTGGTTAGCCAAAATTGTGACGCCGTTTAATGCAGGCTACCACGAATCAGAGGCGATCGCTTTTTAGTTAAATCGGGGTTCATTTGGTGTCTTGTGGCGGTGCAATTTAAGATGATTTATCATTAGTAAAATATCCACGCCGCCTAACACACCCTACCAAAACTCAGGGGACTAACACTCTTAAATTCCCTGAATACTTAAGTCATTGTCCGATTCACCATATAACCCTAACGATTTAAAAATTATGGGCGCTAATCCTATTAAAGGAATTGTAGTTGCTGCATTGACTGTTGCTGCAGTTGCCTATAAGCCAATCATGAAACCCATGAAACATATTAGTAATCTTCCTAACCAAAAAGCTGCCGATCTCGTCACTGAACCTCTAGAAAATGCAAGATTAGTACACAGTGTTAATGGATTTGATGAGTTACTAAAAGCTGGTAAGCTTAATGTTAAAAAAGCATTTAAGAACGATCAAAAAATAGAATATGAATTAGAAATGCAGATTGGAAAGGAACTAAAAAAAGCTCACTGCATCTTCAAGAGAAATGAACAGACAGATCGATTATTAAATAATATAAAACAAGGCGATAATTTGATGGTGAAAATGATGAATAAAACATCTCAAGATGAAAAACAAATTAAAAAATTAATAAAAAAAGCTTGTACTTTACAATAGTCGAGACCATTTTATAAACCCTCTTTGTAAAACCTCACTAAACAGATTAACAGGGTAGTGAGGTAAATAGCCAAACAGAAATCAGCGATCGCCTACTATAAGATAGGCGATCGCTTGTTGTTTGTTCTGATGTTGATTTAAAAAATTTATTGAATTTTAACTTTTTTATTTCAGATAACTATAATTACAAAAAAACTGAATAAACCGAATACCTGTAGAGATAATACCGAACTGACAGTGCCAGCCAATTGTTGCCTGGGGTCAGTCCTATACGCTCTCGCCGTTGAATTTACCCCGAACTACAATAGTGAATTTCTTTAAACCCGATATTAAGTAATATAAATCCAGTTTGTCAATGGCCGGGATCGAAGAGATTTTGCGACACTGTGCGACAATTAGCGACACTTTACAAAAGTTTTATCAGATGATTCAAATTTGTATTGCAACAGATCGCCACCCTCGGCTAGGATTTTTACAAAGATTGGAGTATAATTAGTAGCGTAGATATTCGCACTGCCTTATCAAGTCAGGGATCCAACTCCCTAACCTCCATAATTATCTCTCAGCCAAAAAATTTGAAGCCGATGTCGCTGAATGTCTGCAAAGGCGATCGCCTGTCGCACAAGAGCGTTTTGCAAAGATTGATTAAAGATAAACGTCAATGGATTTTTCCTTGGCTAGAAAAGATCGCCAGGTGAGTGAATGGGTGCTAAAACGGCTGGCTCCGATCGCCTGTAATACTCGATCCGTCAGTTTTATAGACAATTTTTTCTCTATTTTTTAGCGATCGAAAAATTTTGTACATTTACTGCTCAATGCTCCGAACGATGGATATAGCAGAAGTTGAAAAACTCGTAGAATTTGCCCAAGAGTTGCTGGACTCGACCACCCATGACCTGCTGACCGATTTAGAAAAAAGTGTCCTCAAAGGGGCGATCGCCGATTGGACTTACGACGAAATTGAACTCCGTGAATCTACGGATTTCAGCTCCGAATACCTCAGAAGAACCGTTTCTCCCAAGCTGCGAAAAAAACTCCTTCCTGCCTTGAAAGCGGTCGGGGTCGTCGATGCGAAAGCGAATACTATTGTAAAAAAAGATTTACTGCGAAAACTGCGGCAAGCGTGGCTTGAAGATCGTTCTACAAAGTCCCTCGAAACTCGATCGCCCCACCCCTCAACCGCCACGGAAGCGATCGAAACTCCACTTTCTGCGATCGCGACGACAAAAACGACAACAACCAACCCGCCGAAATCACCGCGAATTTACCAAAACTTACCGACTCGCGACCACACCACGTTTATCGGTCACGAAAAACAACTGCAGCACTTACTCAAACTGTTGTCTTGGGAGAGTCGCGTTCACCGTATCGGGATTGAAGGGATTGGCGGCGCCGGGAAAACGACTTTAATTGTAGAGGCGGCGTATCGTTGTTTGGAGTCAAAAAACCTGCCTAATTTTGAAGCAATTATTTTTACTTCGGCGAAACCCCACCGACTCACGGGCACCGGAATTTTACCTCGGTTAAAAAAAGAAAATACCTTATCCGATATTTGCCGCACGATCGCGCGCACGTTGCAATGTCACGATTTGTTGATGGCAACACGCGATCGCCAAATCGAAGAAATCCTCGACTGTCTCACCCAGCAGCGCACCTTATTGATTGTCGATAACCTAGAAACTGCCTCGGACCTCGACCAAGTACGCTCCTTTTTATATGAATTACCGCCAACAGTGAAAGTGGCGATCGCCAGTCGCCAACAAGCTTTATTAGACGTTCCCATTCATCTCGAATCTTTCAGTAAAAAAGAGAGTTTGCGGCTGATTTACCATCACGCCGAAGAAAAAAATCTGGAGATCGTACAGCAACAAGCTGAAAAAATTTATGCCACGACCGGAGGCATTCCGGCAGCCATTGTTTATACGATCGGCCAACTCAGCGCCGGGTATCCTTTTTCAAAAGCGATCGCCCACTTAAACTACTCTCATAGCGAAATTGCCCGCTATTGCTTCCAAGATTCAATCATTCCCCTACGGCAACAAACGCCCCATTTATTGTTAATGGCATTGGCGATTTTTCCCAGTCCTGCCTTACCCGAAGCCGTTTGCGAAGTCGCCGATGTCTCCAATCACGATGCTTTCGTTCCTTTGCAACAGTTATCCCTCGTCAAACTGGAGGGAGGACGCTATCAAATGCTACCCCTAACCCGGGGTTACGTGTTAGCGGAACTGCAAGCTTATCCCCTGTTTCAAACATCGGCACGCGATCGCTGGGTCAACTGGTATTTAAAATATAGCAAACAGTATGGAAATACCGACGCTCATGAATGGAGCGAATATCAAGAATTAGATCGAGAATGGGACAACTTGAGCGAGGCGATCGAATGGACGATTTTACAAAATCGTTATCAAGATTTTGGAGAATTCTGGAAATATTTGAAAGGCTATACCCATTTTGCCGGATACTGGAGCGAACGGTTGCGCTGGATGGATTGGTGGCGAGAAACGGCAGAAAAACGTGAAGATTGGTTGACAATGGTAGAAGCCCTTCGCGATAAAAGTCGCACCCTGATTTTAGTCGATCGAGCGGACTATCTTGCCCAAGCTCATCAACTTTTAGAACGAGCTTGGCAACTGTGTCAAATCCACCAATTGCCGATCGAAATTGACTTGGCTTTAGACATGACAATTTTGCAAATTCATCAACGAGATTTTAGATCGGCAGATCGTTGGTTTTCAAAACTTTCTGAAATTCAAGCAACAATCGATTCGAGCGATAGTAATGCGCCTCGACGCTCAATTCAGATAGATTACTATCGGGGCGAATTTTATTTTAATCAACAGAAGTTTATCGAAGCCCAAAAATCTTACGAAAAAGCGTTGCAGAAAGCACAAGATATTGGATGGCATCGAGCCGTTACTTTTTTGCGGATTTGGTTGGCGTTAGTGGCGATCGAAGTGTCAAAACTCGATCGCGCGGAATCTTTATTAGAAGAATCCTTTCCATCGGTAAACGTCAATGGCGATCGCCGTTGTCTGGCTTTCTGCAAACGGGCTTTTGCGTTGTTGAAAAAAGCTCAAGGAGATTGGATTGCCGCGAAACGGTGGGCGGCGTCAGCTAGAGAAGATTTTCGTCAACTCTTGATGCGTCGAGAAATGACAGAAATGGATGATTTTTTATCAGTCAAAAAATTTTAATATTTAATCTTGATTTTTACTTAAAAATAGATTTTAGTTAGTCAGCAAGTGAATTGCAAGAAAAGCCAATAATGATAAAACAACAATATTCCAAAAGCTTATTTTAACCGCTTTGAATTCATTGAGATTGTACGATGCACGACAAACATCACAAACTCGTAACGCGGGATTGTTGGGATGTTGAACCCAATGACAGGGGAGTTGTTTAAGATTACTGTTTTTTTCGTAAGGGCAAGACATCGTAATCTTCCTATAGAGCTTTTAGATCTTTTCTAAATTTAATCTCTGAATTTAATCGAAGCAAGAGATCCCCCTAAATCCCCCTTGAGAAGGGGGACTTGAGGATTTAGGGTGTAGGTTATTCTGTTCAAAATTCAACCTAAATGAGCGATCGAATTCGGTAGATCGATCGCTATATTGACCGTCGGTCGATTGGTTTGAGTCTGTTCTAATAAGACACAGACGCCGGGATCTTGCGAGTCACTTTTAGACTCTTCATTCGATTCATCGTCAGTGTCTGTACTTGCTTCGGCGAGGATAACGCCAAAGTGTCGGTCGAACAGAGATTGTGTTTGTTGAAAGGCAAGATCGAGTTGTTGCCGATCGCCCTCGTCGCGAATGCCAAAATAGGGGAAATGATGGATAAAACGACCGAACAGCATCTGACAGTCTTCAGCATATTTACTCGTGTCTAAAATATGCTGGTGCCACACCCGGTCAATTTCCCGATTGGGGGCGATCGCCAGATGAGGATAGAGGTATAGTAAACACAGGAACATGAGATAACGAGTTAAAGCGCGACTGACCCGATCGCGGGTCCATCCCGATCCGGTTTCTGGGTGCATCAATTTATAGGCGATCGGACCTAAATCGAGTTGCTTGATTCTGGTAAAAAAGTCACCGATCTCGACCTTAAAACTTAATTCTTTTTCCAAGATAAGCACCTCAATTTGATTACTTCAGGACATCGAGCGATTAACTTCAGCATCAATGAGGAGTGAAAAAAGAATCAAGATCCTAGAAACACCAGAGAAAATTGCTCGAAAGCCTTATAATTAAAACGTTGTGGATTGAGGAGGGAAAAATTATTCTGGGAGATCCCAGATCGTTGAATCGATCGGGGGCTGGAGTTGGAGGGTTCAATGCCGCAAAGAAAAAACATGACCTGGGGGGAAATTCCCAAGCAACGAGTGAGAAATTTTTTAGAAGTTCTGCTCGACAAGCACAATTATGCTGAAGATCTGCTCAGTGCAGAATGGCAAAGCCTCGACGGCGATCGCCATCGTTTATACGTCCATTACACGACGAAAACAAACTTAGTGCGTTTAAGCCGTGGCAATCGCTATCCGAGTATGAAACAAAAAGCAGAAATTCAAGATGCGATCGCCCATTTAGAAGAATTGCAAATTTTAACCGACCTGCGATCGGTAAAAACGGGAGCTAAAGCCGAAAAATTATCTTTTTATCTAGATTTACCGACGCGAAACTCGTCGGATATTTTAAATTTTATACTATGCCAAAAATGGCCGAATAAGTCTGTAGAGAAAACCAAGACTAAAGACCGTCAATCGAACAGTACGAGTTTTGGAGATCGTAGCGATCGCCCGATCGCCGTTGCCAGTCCGGAATACGAAGCGATCGCGGAAATCGAACAATGGGGAAATCAAACAATCATTCGATGGAGGATTAAATTTTCGGGCAGTGTAGACCAACTCACTCCGGAATCGATCGCTAAAATGCAGACTACAGTGCGCAAACTCGCGGGAGATCGTTCTCAAAATATTATGGATATTCACGAAGGCTCGATCGTTATCGAATTTGAAGGCAGCGAAGCCGGATTTCGACGCATTCAAACCCTCTTAAATCGAGGCGAATTGACCGAGATTGAGGGATTCCCCATAGAAGCGGTAGAAGTCGTCCCTCAACCGATTCATTTAAGTCAATGGCAATCGAATCGTTGGCCGACAGGTTGGCAGGAACTTTCATCCTTACTAACTCCCTCACAATATCAATTTGCATTTGGGTGGCGATCGGGGTGGGAACCGGAAACGATCGCGGGACAAACGATCGCGATCGCCGGAATTTCACTGGTATTGGCGATCGCCTCAGTCCGAGAAAGCAATAACCAAACTTCCATTCTATTACAACTGCATCCAACAGGAAACGAGGCAACTTTACCCGCTCATTTAGAATTAATTCTTCGCGATCGCACGGGACAAACCATTCTGACCACGGCAACCGAAAATAGCAACAGTAATATTTTGCAACTAGAGATTAAAGGCCATCCTGGAGAAGAATTTACTCTGAATATTTCGCGAGAAAATGATACAATAACTAAACGGTTTGTCATCTAAATCACCCCAGTCCCGAAAAGCTGATGGCGAAGTTAGTCATACTGATGTTGCAAGACGGCAACTTCGATCGAGGATTTCAAGCCCTCTTACAAATTCGGGGTGACAACCCGCCGACGGAAACGCAAATTCAAATCCCCGGAACCCTACCGCCAGCACCAGAAATTCCGGCATTGCTCGATCGATGGCGGTCTAGCTTTCGATCGCTCAACATGGCTCGCATCGAAGCGATTTCAACTCAAATAGTCAGACCCGACCCGCAGGTCGCTGGCGAGTTAGCCGATCGCCTAAATGAATGGCTCAATTCCGGGGATAAAAAATGGCGACAAATTCGCGATTTACTACTACAAAATAGTCACGAACAACTCCGCATTCTCCTAGAAACCGAAGATATTCACTTACGGCGTTTACCGTGGCAGGCTTGGGATTTATTTTCGACGGGGAATTACAAACAAACCGATCTGGCGTTCAGTCCGCGCAGCTACCAACAACCGCAGCCCTCTTTTTCTCAAAGTCAAGCGGTCAGAGTTTTAGCGGTTTTTGGATATGCAAAACATCTGAAATTGGAACTGGATCGACAAGTTTTAGAAGACTTGGGCGATCGCCAAGCAGACATCGAGATTTTGCAACAGCCGTCTGCGGAAGAACTGCGCCACTTATTGCGTCAAAAAAGCTGGCATGTTTTCTTTTTTGCCGGACATTCACAAAGTGACGCCAATGGAGAAATCGGCAAATTCAAGCTCAATGAAAGGGAGTGGATGGAAATTGTCGATTTAAAAAACTCTCTAGATTGGGCCATTAATAAAAATGGATTGCAATTAGCCATTTTCAACTCTTGCGACGGCTTGGGATTGGCGAATCAACTGGCACAATTGCACTTACCGCAAAGCATTGTCATGCGCGAACCCGTCCCCGACGAAGTCGCGACCCAATTTTTACAAGAATTTCTTAGAGCTTTTGCGAATCGCGAGTCTTTTTACGTCTCCGTTCGCTATGCGAGAGGAGCTTTAGAAGATACCTTTCACCATCAGTATCCTGGGGTAAGTTGGTTACCCGTAATTTGCCAAAATCCGGCAGGAATTCCCCCCCATTGGGAGGGATGGTTAAACCCCCAAAGATCGACCGTCAATTCGCCCGTCAATGTCGATGGTTTTCCTCCGCTAACGGTCACTCGCGAGCAAAGTGACGCAGCGATCGATCGCGCGGCGATCGCGCGATCGCCATTGACGCCAAAACAATTAATTGAAATCGGATTTAGTTTATCTGTCATTAGTACTGTATCATTATTAGCCAGTTATGTTTGGGGAACGAGCGATCCTTGGATTCAAACCTTTGGCGATCGCGGTTGGACGATCGAAATGGCGCGGGGAATGCTTTTAATTGTCGGCATTATTTATTTAATAGGGACGAAGTTTTCCCGAGAAGCTGCCGAAGTTTTTGCCTTTCGTTCTCCGTCAAACGATCCGTATGAAATTTTGAACTTATTTCGCTGGTTTGTGAGAGTCTTTTCTTTCGCGATCGCTATTTTATTATTAGATCACCATCTGTGGACGGGACCGGAAGAACTTAAATCTCTCGTGGAATCGACCGGGAGTGATTGGTTAAATTATCGCCTACCCTATTTATTGTATTTACCCTATTCAACCATTAACTTTGCCTTGACCGTCTGGTTATTTGCTGGAGGGAGTTATGCAGCGATCGAAGATTTGCTCGACCTGCGATCGCAAAGTCTCAATTTAAAAAATAAACTCGAACTGATTAACGAAGAAAATGTTAAAGACGATCGAGCGTGTCAATATATTTTAGATGCATTTAAAATCTATTGTTACGACGTCATTTATTTAGCAAAGCGCTATACTTCACTGTTTTCTGGATTGGCGACGGCGATTTTATTTGAAACGATCGCCAGTCGTTCCGTGTTCGGTCAAGATACCTTATCGGAATCGGCGAAAGCCTGGTTTTGGGTCGGTGCGATCGTGGTGGCGATCGTTTTACTCATTATTTTTTGGGGATTTTCCCATTATGAAACCGTGTTTCAGCAGACCTCTCATTGTTTATCTAAATTTGAGGTAAATTATCAACAGTTTGAAAAAGAAAATAATTCCTTTAATGTTTTAAGACGGATTAGCCGTTCTAATTTGAGTATGTATTTAGGTGTCTTGATGTTTTTAATTTCGATCGGCCTGATGTTTTGGTTGCCCGTTTAGTTTGGAGATTTTCAAGGCTAAAAGAATGACAAAATGAGGGAGCGTACCTTACAATTGCGAGAGATGTTATCAATGAAACAATGGTTAAGATCGTCCGCAGGAAGGTAACTTCACCAGAAGCTCAATTACTGCTAAAAGAAATCCAAAAAACTCCTTATATTGTGGGATATTCTTATAAAGAATGGAGAGAAGCAGAGAATATCCGGGTTGCTGAAGATAGTCACGGCAATCTGATGGGGGTCAGTTTAAATATTGACTTTGGTAAAAATTGGACGAAAATCGCCGTTTTGTACGTGCGCGAAGCCAATCGAGGGCGTGGAATTGGCAAACGGTTATTTTATAGTGCTTTTGAGGAGGCGATCGCCCGCAAGCGTCATGTTTATACAATTAGTAGCAATCCGATGGTGATTAAAATGATGGCGGATTTAGAATTTACCACTTTCTCAAGTTTGTTGAATTTTCCGAAAGCTTATCAGTCTGAAAGAAGGCTCATTTATATTCACATGTTAGCATGGTTGGCGAATCTGTATAGAATCAAAGAAATGATGAGAAAACATTGGATTTACGACGAAGAAGAACAGTTTATTTATGGGATTCACCGATCGTCTTCGCGATGAAATGAGATCGGAAAGAACAGTCAAAGGTATCGGATTGAAACGATTCCAATTGCAAGGGTCTAACCCGGTGGATGGGAAGGGCTGAGGGGAGCCAATAAAATCGAATGTGAGGTTTTTGAGGCGAACCCTTTAAATCGATCGATATTGTAGATAAAACCGATCTGGATGTCGGCGGAACGTACCCGGTTCGAGATCGCCTTAAGCCTTTGCCACGGTAGCCGTTCCTTAGGATCGATCGCGCCGTCGGGGAATGTTCGCGAGAGGCGATCGCTCGAAGTCCCCTCCGACCTGCGCGCGGCGATCGTTCGGATCGACTTACAACAAGTGGCGGATTTCATTTCAGAAATCAAAAGTTATAATAGTTGCTTGGCAGAACAGTTAGAAAGCTGAGTTTTTCAACTTGAATATGCCAAAATGCTCAAACTGATTCAATCTGAAAATAAAAGAGATTGAGCGGGGGTTCGACCTTCGATCGCGATCGCCATCCGTCCGAGCGACTCGACCCCCCACCGCACCTGCGAGGCTAAAGCGATCGCCCCACTCTTTAAAATCGAGACAAAATCGAAACAAATTTAAGACAGTAAAAAGGGGAAAACGGCAAGAGGAATGGCGCAAACTGCGGAGTCGGTAAACCAGGGAATGGCTAATATTTTAATCGTAGACGATACGATCGATAGTTTGCGGTTGTTAACCACCGTTTTAGAGGAACGTGGTTACGTGACGAGACCTCTCCTCGATGGCAAAATGGCGCTGGAAGCGGCGCGGATCGAGCCTCCCGACTTGATTTTACTCGATATCATGATGCCCGAACTGGACGGATATCAAGTTTGCACGCAACTGAAAGCCGATCCCCAAACCGAAAAAATTCCGATTATTTTTATCAGTGCCAAAGGCGACACGTTCGATATTGTCAAAGGGTTATCCTTGGGAGCGGTCGATTATATTACCAAACCCTTTAAAATTGAAGAAGTGCTGGCGCGGGTCGAAAATCAACTGAAGATTTGGCGCTTGCAGAAACAATTAGAAGGCAAAAATCTCAAACTGCAAAAAGAGATTCGCGATCGCCGACGGGCGCAAGACTACTTACGCAAAAGTACGCGCCAACTGCGAGACCAAAACCGAATTTTAACGAGACTGGCCAAAAATCGCGCCCTGCAAGAGGGAGACTTGCCCGGTGCCTTGCGCGAAATTGCCAAAACCACGGGGATGCATCTCGACATCGAACGAACCACCATTTGGCTCTACGACGAAGGGCGCACGGCGATCGAATGCGTGGAACTGTTCGAGCGCGATCGCGGCTCCTCGAACCCCCAACTGACCTTGAGCGTGGCGGACTATCCGGCCTATTTCCAAGCCTTAGAAGCCGAAGAACCGATCCTCGCCCCCAACGCTGCCGAGAACGCCCAGACCGCCGAATTTGCGGAGAACTACTTACAACCGTTTGGTATTGTCTCGACCCTCGACACCCCGATTCGTCTCGGGGGTGAAACCGTGGGGATTTTGTGCCTCGAAAGCGTCGGTTGCCCTCGCCAGTGGAACTTGCAAGAGGAAATGTTCGCCCGCTCGATCGCCGATTTAATCGCCCTGGCGATCGAAGCCCGGGCGCGTTACGAGGCGCAAAAGGCGTTAAAACGGGAGCTGGAAGCCTCCCAACTGCTGCGGCAAATCACCGAAGCGATTCGCGCCCAACTCAATTTAGGGCAACTGTTGAAGACCGCCGCCAGTCAGATCGGGCCAGCCTTCGGGGTGAGTCGGGCGTCAATTTTGTTGTACGTCGAGGAACCGACGCCGCAACTGACGGTTTTGGGAGAATATTTGGAACCCGGGTGGGAAGATTCCCTTTTAAATCTGCACGTTCCCATCGAAGGGAACGCCCACGCCGAGGCGGTATTAGCTAGCGATCGCGCGATCGCCTGTCCCGACGTCGAACACAATCCCCTGTTCGATAACGTCCGCCAGATTACCCGCACCCACCAGATGCGATCGATGTTGACCGTGCGAACCTCCTACCAGGGAAAAGCAAACGGAATCGTCAGCTTGCACCAATGCGATCGCCTGCGCCAGTGGAGTACGGAAGAGATCGAACTGCTCCAAGCGATCGCCGCCCAACTCGGAATCGCGATCGCCCAAGCACAACTACTCGAACAGGAAAAACAAGCGCGGGCCGAGCGCGATCGCCAAAATCAGCAACTCGAAGCAGAAATTCGCCAACGCCAACACCTGCAAGACGCCCTCACTCACAGCGAAGAAAAATATCGCGCCCTGGTCGAAACCTCCCAAGACGCGATCTGGTATTGCGACCTCGACGGTCGCTATACCTTCGTCAACCCCGCGATCCAGAAGATCTACGGCTACGAACCCGAAGAGACAATCGGACGGGACTGGTTAGAATTTACCGCCCCGGAACGACAGGAGCGCGATCGCGAGATCTTCCAACGTTTGGCCGACGGGGAATCCGTATTTCAGTACGAAACCACCCATCTCGACCGACACGGACGCAAAATCGAGTTATTGGTCAACGCGACGCCCGTGCGCGATCGTCGAGGACAGCTCCAGGAGATCGCCGGAAGCACCTCCAACATCAGCAAACGCAAACAAGCCGAAACCGACATCCTCTGGGCCAAAGAGCTGCTTCAAAGCATCTTCGACAAATCGGCGGACGCCCTGTTTCTCGTCAACCCGAACACCGGACGGGTCACCGACTGCAACCGCCGCGCCCTCGAACTATTTGAAGTCGAAGATAAAAACGACTTAATCGGGATCGAAGGTCACACCCTCCAAAAACACCAATTTTCTGCCGAACAACTCCAGGTCATTTACCGAGAAGTCACCGCGACGGGCATCTGGTCTCAGGAAATAGAATATATCAGCCGCAAAGGCCGCTTCTTTTGGGGAAACCTCGCCGCCACTCAAATCCTCGTCGGTGGCGAACGGTTCAACTTAGTGCGCGTCACCGACATTACCGAGCGCAAACAACGAGAACGGGCCTTAGCCTTGATGGTCGAAGGAACCGCCGCCGCCACAGGTCGAGACTTTTTCTATGCCTGCGTTCGCTACTTGGCCCAAGTGCTCGACGTTCGCTACGCCGCCATTTCCCAATGCGTCGATGGCTCCGAACTCGGACGCATCCGCACCCTAGCCTTTTGGTCCGGAGAAACTTGGGAAGAGAACGTCGAATACGACATCGCCGGAACCCCTTGTCAGGACGTGATCGCAGGGGAAAAGCGCTACTATCCCGATTCCGTACAACAATCTTTTCCCGAAGACCTCTATTTCGCCCATTGCGGGGTGCAGTCTTATTTAGGTTGGCCGTTGAAAGACTCCACCGGAAAAGTTTTGGGACTGCTGGCGGTCTTTGACGTGCGTCCCATGGCTGCCGACCCGGGACGAGAGTCGATTTTGAGGATTTTTGCCGCCCGCGCCGCCGCCGAACTGGAACGGCAGCAAGCAGAGGAAGCCTTACGCAAGAGCGAACAGAGATTCCGGGTGCTGTTCGAGTCGAGCTTTCAGTTTTCCGGTTTACTGCAACCGGACGGCACCTTAATGGCGGCCAATCAGACCTCGTTGCAGTTTATCGGTTTGGACGACGATCGCTCCTTGGTGGGTTTGTCCTTTTGGGAAACGCCGTGGTGGTTGCCCAGTCCGGGAGACGAGGCGCCCTCTGGCGGGAAATTGACGTCGAAACAGCGCCAATTGCAATCGGCGATCGCCCGGGCGGCGACGGGAAAGATCGTCCGTTACGAAGTCGAAATCGTCGGGAAAACAGGAGAGGCGATCGTCCTCGATTTTTCGATCGAGCCGATCGCCGACGAAAGCGGACGAGTGGTGCTGTTGTTGCCGGAAGGGCGCGACATCACCGATCGCAAGCGGGCGGAAGACGCCTTATTACAAAGTCAGCGCTTTGTACGTCGGATTGCAGAAGCGTCCCCCAATCTTTTATATATTTACGACTTAATCGAGCATTGCTTGATTTATACCAATCGAGATTTTGGCCTGTCGCTCGATCGAATGCAGGGGGGTGAAAGGCCCAGTGCGTTCTGGGAACGAGCGATCCATCCCGACGACCTGGGGAATTATTTAGCTCACCTAGAACAGTTCGAGAGAGCGGAAGATGGGGAAGTTTTCGAGATCGAGTATCGGGTTCGCGATCGCTCCGGAGCGTGGCGCACCTGGATCGCGCGCGAAACCCTGTTTGCGAGGACGGCGGACGGTCGAGTGCAGCAAATTTTAGGCACGGCGACGGACATCACCGATCGCAAGCAAGGCGAGTTAGAACTGCGCTTGGCGAAAGAGCGCTTGCAATACTTGCTGACCGCTTCTCCGGCGATGGTTTTTAGCTCCAAGGCGGACGGCAATTACGAGATGACCTTCCTCAGCGACAACATCACCGAAATTTTCGGTTACCGACCCGAGGAATTTCTCGAAGATCCGCAATTGTGGCCGAGCCGCATTCATCCCGAAGATCGCGAGCGAATTTTCCGAGACTTGCAGCAGTTGTTCGAGTCCGATCGCCACACTCACGAGTATCGCTTTCGTTCCAAAGATGGCCACTATCGCTGGATTCAAAATCAGATGCGGCTGATTCGCGATCGCGACGGCCAACCCCTCGAAATCGTCGGTTACGGTGCCGATATCAGCGATCGTAAACTCGCCGAACTCTCTTTAGAAGAGAGTCGGCGCCGCTATCAAACCCTCGCCGAAGTTTCTCCCGTCTGTATTTTTCACGCGGATCGCGAGGGACACTGTACCTACATCAACCGCCGTTGGCAGGAGATGACGGGAGTTCCCGCAGAAAAAATTCTCGGCGACGGCTGGCTGAGCTACGTCCACGACGAAGACCGGGAATGGGTGCATCGGCAATGGCTGCACGCCTACCGCGATCGCACCCCCTGGAAAGCCGAACTGCGGGTGGTCTGTCCGGAGCGCCCGGTGCTGACGATCGTCGCTCAAGCGGTGCCGGAAATTGACGAAGACGGCGCCCCAGTCGGCTACGTCGGCACCCTCAGCGATATCAGCGAGCGCAAATTAGCCGAAGAAGCCTTGCGCGAAAGCGCCCGACGGGAACGGGCGATCGCCCAAGCGATCCAGCGAATGCGCGAAACCCTGGATTTCGATCGGATCTTCGACGCCACCACCGAAGAACTCCGCCATCTGTTGAACTGCGATCGCGTCGTCATCTATCGCTTCAACGGCGATCGCTCGATCCGCGCGATCGCCGAATCGGTAAGCGACCCCGCCCTCGCCTTGCTCGCCGACGAACCGACCGCCGAATCCGTCATTCCCTCGGGACCGGAACTGGGGGTGCATCGCAGCGACGCCGAGCAGTTTTTCGCCGCCGAAGGGGTTACCCCCCATCAAGACTGGTGCTATCGGGCGATCGCCGATACGGAAACGGCCCCACTGCCTCCCGAAGACCGCGACGCCTTAAATCGCCTGAGCGCCCGCGCTTACATCGCCGTGGCTATTTTCTGCGGTCCGCGACTGTGGGGGCTGCTCGCCACCTATCAAAATCGCGAACCGCGCCAGTGGAAAGCATCGGAAATTAACACGATCGTGCCGATCTCGATTCAGTTGGGGGTGGCCCTGCAACAAGCGCAACTGCTCGACCAAACCAAACAACAGTCCGCCGCCTTGGAACGGGCCGCGATCGCCGCCGACGCCGCCAACCGCGCCAAAAGCGAATTTCTCGCCGCCATGAGTCACGAACTGCGAACCCCCCTCAACGCCATCCTCGGCTTTACCCAACTCATGAGCCGCGATCGCAGTTTGAACCCCACCCAACACGAGCAACTGAGCATTATCAACCGTGCGGGGGAGCATCTGCTCGAATTAATCGACGACATTTTAGAAATGTCCAAAATCGAAGCGGGACGCACGGGACTCTCTTGCACTCCCTTCGATTCGATCCGCCTCTTACGGGCTTTAGAAGAAATGTTACGGCTCAAAGCCGAACACAAACACTTACAATTCGAGGTCGAGATCGCCCCGAACACGCCGCGCTACGTTCGCGGGGATCCAGGAAAATTGCGTCAGGTCTTGTTAAATATCCTCGGCAACGCGATCAAATTTACGGAAACGGGAACGATCCGCTTAGAAGTCGAACCCCGCGCCTTCGAGGGGGATCCCGAAACCCCCGGCCCTTGTCGGATCCGCTTCCAAATCGCCGATAGCGGACCGGGAATCGCCCCGGAAGAACTCGACGACCTCTTTAAACCGTTCGTGCAAACCGCTTCCGGGCGCAAGTCCCAACAGGGAACCGGGTTGGGCTTGCCGATTTCGCAAAAATTCGTGCGGCTGATGGGAGGGGACATCGAGGTGGAATCTACCGTCGGCGTCGGTAGCGTGTTTCGCTTTGAAATCGACCTCGATCGCGTCGAACCCAGCAGCGTCGGCGAACCGCCTTCCCGGCGAGAGGCGATCGGCTTGGAACCGGGACAGCCGGAATATCGCATTTTGGTCGCCGACGATCGCCCGGACAGCCGTCTGTGGTTGGTGACGCTCTTGCGCGAAATCGGCTTTCAAGTCTGCGAGGCGCAAAATGGAACCGAGGCGATCGCCATCTGGCAACGCTGGCGACCGCAAGCGATCTTGATGGACATGCAAATGCCCGAGATCGACGGTTACGAAGCCACCCGACGCATCAAAACCACTGCGGAAGGGAAAAAAACCAAAATCCTCGCTCAAACCGCCAGCGCCTTTGAAGAAGACCGCCAGCAAGTCTTGGCGGTCGGTTGCGACGACTTCCTGCGCAAACCTCTGCGACCGGAGGAACTGCTCGACAAACTCGGCCAGCATTTAGGGTTACGATATGTTTATCGGGAAGGGGAAGAAGGGGCGACCTCGGACGCCGACCTTCCCCCAGAACCGTTGAGTGACGATCGCCTCCGCCTCGATCTCGCTCAAATGCCTCCGGAGTGGATCGAGCGTATCGCTCGGGCCGCCCGCGAAGGGAATGACGAGTTGATTTTAGAAGCGATCGCCGCTCTTCCCGAAGACCTCGCTCCCTTGGCTCGCACTCTGACCGACTTCGCTCACAATTTCCAGTTCGAGAGCATTATGAATTTGGTTCGACCCGAACAGCTCTAATGGGCCAACCTGCCCTCGAAGGGCGATCGCACCCCGACCACTGAAGTTAAAAGTGAAAAGTTAAAAGTGAAAAGTTAAAAGTGAAAAGTAACTTTTCACTATTCACTATTCACTATTCACTATTTCCTCTTGGCTTTTGCGAGAACGTGGCCCACGAGATTTTACCCCAACCCTCCATGAATTCCGATTTTCCTGAGAATGCCAACGTCGATATTTTAATCGTTGACGATACCCCGGATAATTTATATATCCTGGCGCGAATGCTGTCGAAACGCGGCTATAAAGTTCGCAAGGCTCTCGATGGCTCGATGGCTTTGACTGCTTGTAAAACGTTGGTTCCGGATCTGATTTTACTCGATATCATGATGCCAGAAATGGATGGGTTCGAGGTGTGTCGCCAACTCAAAGCCAATCCGGAAACCCGCGATATTCCCGTGATTTTTCTCAGTGCTTTGGTGGACGCCTTAGATAAGGTGAAAGCGTTTAAAAGTGGGGGGGTCGATTACATTACCAAACCCTTTCAGTTGGAAGAAGTTTTAATTCGGGTTCAACACCAACTGCTGTTACGTCAGGCTAAAGACAAAATTCAACAGCTCAATGCCGAACTCGAATCGCGGGTGCGCGCCCGAACTCAGCAACTCGAACTCGCCAATCAAGAGTTGAAAAATGAGATCGAACGTCGGCAAGAATTGCAAAATGAATTGTTGCACCTGGCCCTGCATGATTCCCTGACAAATTTGCCGAATCGGGCGTTGTTTATGGAGTCTTTACAGGAGGCGATCGCCCAACTCGAACGGGAGGAAACCCATCAGTTTGCCGTCTTGTTTTTAGACTGCGATCGCTTTAAAGTCGTCAACGATTCTCTCGGTCATTCCGTCGGCGACGAACTGTTAAAGGCGATCTCCAAACGTCTCCACAACTGCCTCAAACATGAGGATTTGCTCGCCCGTCTCGGCGGCGATGAATTTGCCATTTTACTCCGTCAGATCGCCGATGAAGCCGAGGCGATCGCCGTCGCCGAACGCATTCTCGCCAGCCTCTCCACCCCGTTTCAGCTATCGAGACACGAAGTTTTTATTAATGCCAGTATCGGGATCGCCCTGAGCAATGTTTACGACGATTCCCCGGAATATCTGTTACGGGATGCCGATACCGCCATGTACCGCGCGAAAGCCTTGGGACGCTCCCGCTACCACGTTTTCGATCCGTCGATGCACCAGTCGGTTTTACGGCGTCTGGAACTCGAAAATGACCTCAGACGGGCGATCGAACGGGAAGAATTACAAGTTTTTTACCAGCCGATCGTCGATTTGTCAAGCGGTCGAATTGTCGCTTTCGAGGCGCTGGTGCGCTGGTTCCACCGCAAGCGGGGTTTGGTCTCTCCGGCAGAATTTATCCCGGTGGCGGAAGAAAGTGGCACCATCCACGCGATCGACTTGTGGGTTTTACAATCGGCCTGTCGCCAGCTCCAACAGTGGCAAAAAGTGGGGGCGATCGATTCTAAGCTGTCGGTGGGGATTAATTTATCGGCGATTACGTTTTTGAGACCCCATTTAACGGAGGAAATCCGGCGGATCGTCACCGACCTCGATTTCGATCCGGAGCGCTTAAAACTGGAAATTACCGAAACGGCAATCCTGGAAAATAAGGATCTGGCTCAAGCGAAAATTGGCGAACTGCAACAGTGCGGCATCAAGATCAGTTTGGACGATTTTGGCACGGGATATTCGTCGTTGAGCTACTTGCACGAACTCCCGGTCAACACGCTCAAAATCGACCAATCTTTTATCCGCCGCATGGATGGCAATCCCCAAAATCGCGATTTAATTCCGGCAATTATTACAATGGCTCATACAATGGAAATGGAGGCGATCGCGGAAGGAATCGAAACTCAAGGGCAGTTGAATCAGTTGCGAAAATTAGCGTGCAATTGCGGACAAGGATATCTGTTTTCGGCCCCCCTCGACGCTCCATCGACCCAGGATTTGCTAGCCAGCCAGCCTCGGTGGTAAACCACCGAGCTCTCAGTTGCAGGGGAAGGGCGATCGCGACTACGGATCCATTGGGGGATCCTGTCGCGAAGCGATCGCCCTTGTCGAGTCAACGTGCGAGAACAAGATCGTCTTCGCGATCGCTCCCTTGGAGTATCATAGTCCAGCTAGCGCGATTGCCTGGAAATCTCCGCGCCGTTGCCCGCACCTTCAGGGTTCGTCCATTTCAAGCCGCGATCGCCCGGTAATCGCGTTTGTCAAGATGTTTTGACTTGAGGACTGGCATGATTATGACCGAACCTGTAAGCGAACGGCCAACCATTCTGATCGTTGACGATACCCCGGATAATTTAAGGCTGCTGTCGGCTATGCTCAGCGATCGCGGCTATGAAGTGAGGAAAGCCATTAATGGCCGTATGGCCTTGATTGCGGTAGAAGCGGCCCATCCCGACCTGATCTTGCTCGATATCATGATGCCGGAAATGGACGGCTACGAGGTCTGCACCCAACTGAAAAGCTCGCCGAAAACTGAGGAGATCCCCGTGATTTTTTTGAGCGCGCTCAACGAAATTAACGATAAGGTCAAAGCCTTTACGGTCGGAGGAGCCGACTACATCAGCAAACCGTTTCACGAACGCGAAGTGTTGATTCGGGTCGAAAATCGCTTGATGTTACGGCGACTGCAAAAACAACTGAGCGAGCAAAATACCAAACTGCTCGAACAAAACGAGCGACTCAACCAGTTAAATGCGGAACTCGAACGCTCGAATCAAGAATTGGAACAGTTCGCTTACGTAGTTTCCCACGACTTACAATCCCCGTTGCAAAGTATTATTGGGTTTGTCGATTTACTCGCTTACAAATACAAAAATAAGCTCGATGAAAAAGCAAATCGCTACATCTATTTTATTGAAGATGGCGCCAAGCGAATGCAACAACTGATTCAAGGGTTGTTGGCTTATTCTCGGGTCGGACGAAAAGGGGGAGAGTTTGAAGCTGTCGATTGCACGGCGATCGTCGATGCGGTCAAACATAATTTATCGGCGTCGATCGCCGCCAGCCAGGCTGAAGTAATTTGTCATCCTTTACCGGAGGCGATCGCCGATCCGTTGCAGCTTTCTCAAGTGTTTCAAAATCTAATCGGAAATGCAATTAAGTTTTGCCGTTCTGAGGAGCCGCCGAAAGTAGACATTTCCGCCGAACGGAAAGACGACCAATGGCTGTTTAAAGTGAGCGATAACGGCATCGGAATCGAGGCGGAATACTTTCAGCGTATTTTTGAGATTTTTCAACGGTTGCACACTGCAGAAGAATATCCGGGAACGGGTATTGGGATGGCGATTTGTAAGAAGATCGTGGAACGCCACGGGGGACAGATTTGGGTGGAATCGACGGTGAATGTGGGAACGACTTTTTACTTCACCTTGCCGTGCGATCGCCCCTAATCTCTATGGAGTTATTATAGAAATTAACGAGGAAAAATTAAAGGTCAACGGGAGGAACGATGAATGGGATTGGGCGATCGCATCAGTCGGCTGGTTCGTTCTAATTTGAACGACTGGCAAAATCAAAAAACCGACCCGCAAACAGAAGTCGATGCTACCCTCGCCGAACTCCAATCGAGCGTGAACCGAGCCCTAGAGGCCCGACGCCAACTCGAAGGGGATTTGCAGGAAGCGCGCGGGAGGGGCGATCGCCTCCAACAGGCGGCCAAACGGGCACTGCAGCAAGGCGACGAACCGGAAGCCCGCCGGATTTTGTTGGAGAAGCGCACTTATACCCAACAGGCGATCGCCTTGCAAACGCAACTCGATCGCCTGGCGCCGACGGTGGAGCGACTCCAACAACAACTCGCCCGTCTCGAATACCAACGCAGTATTTTACACGGGAGCGCCACCGCCGCGCAGATGGACTTGACGTTAGAAGAACTCAAGAACAATGTCGCTCAGATCGATGCGGAACTCGAATGGTTGCGATCGCAACTGTAAGTCTCAGTTCCGATGCGCGGGAGCCTGTCACTAAGTATACAATCTTCTAAAGAGGCATAGAACTTCTCGCTAGCATCGGCGTACACCCACGAACTCTGTCATTACCGTGGAAACACCGAATCCATCAAGCTAATTTTTACCTCATATAGCGATTCTATCCCCCTTCTGTCATTGTCGGAGATAGAGATCGCCGTATCCCTTATCAGGAGAGACCTAAACGGTTTCGACCCTATTTTTGAGTTTCTATTCGGAAAATCCGTCGCGATCGCTAACCCTGTAAGGGTTCTAGAATTAAGTCAAGATAAGGGTTTTCCTAGAGTCACAGAAGAGGGATATAGCGGTTCTCGCAAAGAGGCGATAATTTTTGGGGAGCAGTGCGAGCTTCTAGCTCGCTAATTCACCAGCGAGCTAGAAGCTCGCACTCGTGGATCCCTTCTTATCTATCTACCTTACTAATCTGAGAACCGCTATCAATCAGTTGGAACAATAAAAAGAGATAGAATTTCACCCCGATTCGACTGTTGGTTAAATCCGAGTTTGGTGGGTGGATTCGGTGTTTCTACGGGAATGACGGCTTAAGCGAGTGGACTAAAAATAACGATCGTTACGGGGTTTCTATGAATTCAATAGATATTACAACTCAGATGATATTGCTATATAATTTAGAATAGTTATAAATAAAAACAAAGATAAAAGCATGGAAAACAAGGGATTTAAACCTTCAAATTTGTGGCATACGTTGTCTGTTGACGAACTTTTAAAAGAAGTCCAAACCGATCGAGATCGGGGCTTGAGTGCAGTAGAAGTTGAGAAGAGACAGGCACACTTCGGTGAAAATAGCATCGAACAAAAAGCGGGCAAACCTAAATTTTTAAGATTTTTAGAACAATTCAACCAGCCCCTACTGTATATCTTAATTCTGGCGGGAGTAATTAAAGCAACGTTAGGACAGTGGATCAATGCTTGGGTGATCTGGGGTGTGGTTTGGATTAATGCCACGGTCGGTTTTATCCAGGAAATGAAAGCGGAAAGTGCGATCGCGGCCTTATCTTCTTCTCTGGAAACCAACGCTACCATTTGCCGAGACGGCCAAAAAATTCAAATTCCCTCTTCCCAAATTGTCCCCGGAGACCTGGTCTTTTTAACTTCTGGTGATAAAGTTCCTGCGGACTTACGCCTGATTCAGACCAAAAACTTACAAATTAACGAATCTGGCTTAACAGGAGAATCGACGGCGGTCGAAAAACAGACTAACCCCGTCCGTCCAGATACCCCCCTGGCTGAACGGCGCAATATGGCATATGCCGGAAGTTTCATAACCTCGGGACGGGCGACGGGAATCGTGGTGGCGATCGGTCAAGACACTGAAACCGGACGCATTTCTCAATTGATGCAAAAGCAACCGAACCTCACCACACCACTGACGCGCAAGTTCGACCGATTCAGCCGTCAACTGCTCTATATTATCTTAGGGATTGCAGGGTTGACCTTTGCCGTCGGCTTGGGGTACGAGGCCAATTGGCCCTCGATGTTGGAAGCGACAGTCGCTTTAGCCGTGAGTGCCATTCCCGAGGGCTTACCCGCCGTGGTGACGATCGCCCTGGCGATCGGGGTCGGGCGGATGGCACGCCGTCATGCGATTATTCGCAAATTACCCGCCGTCGAAACCCTCGGCAGCGCCACAACGATCTGTTCGGACAAAACTGGAACCCTGACGGAAAATCAAATGACCGTTCAAGGGGTTTATGCTGGGGGACGGCATTATACGGTTTCGGGAACCGGGTATACCCCCGAGGGCGAGGTCTACTGTGACGGGGTCGCGATCGACCTCGAACGTACACCCGTACTCAAAAATTGCGCGATCGCCGGGCTGTTGTGCAACGATTCCCATTTAGAACGGCGGGAGGGAACTTATAAGCCGATTGGGGATCCGACAGAAATTGCGCCGATTGTATTAGCGGTGAAACTGGGGTTGGATCCTGTTGCTTTGGAACGCCAATGGCCGCGCTTGGATGCGATTCCATTTGAATCGGAACATCAGTATATGGCGACGTTGCACCGACGTCCGGATGGGGAGTCGCCGATCGTTTATGTCAAAGGTTCGGCAGAAGCCGTACTTTCTCGCTGTGAGTGGGCCTTCAATGTAGATAACCAGCTCGAACTGCTCAAGTCCGATAAGATCCACGCGATCGTCGATGAGTTTGCCGACAGGGGCTTGCGGGTGCTGGCATTTGCACAGAAAACGTTGGACTCAGACAGCCTCGAAGAGGAGGCGGTCGCAGGGGGTTTGCAATTACTCGGGTTGCAAGCGACGATCGACCCGCCGCGAGAGGATGCGATTCGGGCGATCGCGGCGTGTAAAGAGGCTGGGATTCGAGTGAAGATGATTACCGGAGACCACCCACTCACGGCCCGGGCGATCGCCACTCAAATGAGGTTAAAACGCGATGGGGCAATCGTGACGTTTACAGGTCGCCAACTGGCAGGGATGAATCCGGTCGAATTGGCAAAGGCCGCCGTAGAAGGGGTCGTTTTTGCGCGGGTGGCTCCGGAACAAAAATTACAACTGGTCGAAGCCTTACAAGCCCAAGGTGAAGTGGTTGCCATGACCGGAGATGGGGTCAACGATGCTCCGGCACTCAAGCAGGCGGATATCGGCGTTGCGATGGGAAAAACGGGGACGGAGGTCGCGAAGGAAGCGGCGGATATTGTCCTCACCGACGATAATTTTGCCTCGATTGAAGCCGCAGTTGAGGAAGGACGCACGGTTTATCGCAATTTGATTAAAGCCATCTCGTTTATTCTCCCGGTTAATGGGGGCGAGTCGATGACAATTTTGTTGAGCGTCTTGTTGGGACAGACGGATCGGCTGCCGATTCTGTCGTTACAGGTGCTGTGGCTCAATATGATTAATTCGATCGCGATGACCGTACCGTTGGCGTTTGAAGCCAAGTCGGCGTGGGTGATGCAAAATCCACCGATTCATGCCGATCGCTCCTTGCTCAATCGGTCATTGCTACAGCGTATTGGCTTGATTTCGATCTCCAATTGGATCGTCATTTTTGGGATGTTTGAGGCGATCGATCGCGCTACGGGAAATATCGCTTTAGCGAGGACGATGGCGATTCAAGCACTCATTGCCGGACGAATTTTTTATTTAATTAGTCTGAGTCAGTGGAGTACAAGTCTTTGGGATCGCTGGTCTGGGAAATCGGTGCGGATCGAACCTGCACCGATCCTCTGGGTGGGGATTGGGGTCACGGTAGTTCTGCAACTGTTGTTCAGCCAGTTGCCGATCTTTAATCTGCTATTTGCGACCTATCCCTTGACACCGAATCAGTGGCTGATTTGTTTTGCAGTGGGCTTACCAACGATCGCGATCGCGGCGATCGCCAATCGCCTCGATCCCCAAGACAATAATGCTTAACCCAGTGAGCACAGGGCGATCGCCGCAATTTTTGCCCCAAGGGGTAGCAAACAGCGCCCCTTGATTGCAAAATAGAGGTAGAAAGATGAGAATGTTTTATAAATCTTAAGAAAGGGGGAATCCAGCTATGGATCTTGACTTACGTTTGCTGATTGTTTTGCTGCCCGTGTTAGCTGCGGGAGGTTGGGCGTTCTACAACGTCGGTAAAGTGGCGCTGCAACAACTGCAAAACTTTTTGAATAAAGAAGCCTAAATTCCACAAACAAGCGTTGGCACGCACTCGGCACGCGGCGATCGGGTCGATCGTTCCCCACGTCTTGAAGGAACTCTCAGCCCGGTTGCGCGGTCTACCGAAGTAAGCAGCTAAGACTGCCCTTGTGCATTTGCAAACACTAAACCCAAACATATACACCCTATATAAAGCTTCTAGTCGTTGGCTGGGAGCTTTTTTTTTGGGAATTTTTGGGAATTTTTGGGAACCGATCGGGAACGGAGATCGCCCTCAATCGCTCAAAATCTAAACTCTACCCGAGCGGTAAGGTAAAAAAGAACTGACTGCCTCGGGACAGTTCGCTTTCCACCCAAATTCTACCGCCGTGTTGGAGGACGATTTGGCGGCAAATGGCCAAGCCGAGACCGGATCCGCCATAGGCGCGCGAGTCGGAGGAGTCTACTTGCTGGAAGCGCTCGAAAATGGTTTCGAGTTTTTCTTTGGGAATCCCGCGACCGCGATCGCGGACTTGGAAAAGGATGTCGCGATCGCCGATCTCGGCGTCCAACCACACCGAACTCTCGGGGGGAGAAAACTTAATCGCATTGCTGAGTAAATTGGTCAATACCTGGATGGCGCGATCGCGATCGCAGTAAATCGGCGCCTTGGGAACCCGGACGAATAAGGAAATTTGCCCTTTTTCGGCGAGGGGTTGGATCGATTCGACTGCTTGCGCGGCAATCTCGGAGGCGTCGCAGTGGTCGGGGTGCATGACGATTTTCCCCGAGGTCATCCCTTCAATATCGAGAATGTCGTTGAGTAACAACAACAGGCGATCGGTATTGTTCAGGGCAATTTCGAGCATTCGCCGTCCTTTCTGTGCTTCGGTGGCGACTATCCCACTGGCGAGTAGACCCAAGGCGCCGCGAATCGCCGCAACGGGGGTACGCAGTTCGTGGCTGACCATCGAGAGCAATTCGTCTTTCATGCGCTCGATTTCCTGACGTTCGGTAATGTCTTTGAAGGTGACCACCGCACCGACAATCTGCCCATTTTGCCGGATCGGGGCGCTGACGTATTCGACGGGAAAGGGTTTGCCGTTGGGACGGAGGAACCAGGCGTTGGTGACGTACTGGACGCTACCTTCGGCGATCGTCGTGGCGATCGGGGCTTCGGGTTGGCACGGATCCCCCGAGGGGTGGTCGGGGGCAGCAAACAGGCTCGCGATCGGCATCCCGATCGCGTGGGATGTATGGGTTTGCAGCACGATCGCCGCCGCCGGATTGAGATAGGTAATTTTAAGATCGGCATCGAGTCCGCAAATCCCTTCCCCGGCGGAATTGAGAATCAGTTCGTTTTGCAGGCGCAGCCGTTCTACGGCTTGTTCGGCTTGTTTGTAGTCGTTTAAGTCCTGGAGAATACTCAGGGCGTACAGATCGGCGCGATCGGCCATTTGGTGGAGGCGATCGCGAATCGAGCCGAGTTCGCGACGGTCGTTGACCGGGGATCGCGGTGCGGGAATTTGCGAATTCGGCCAGGTGGGCAGGTCGTTACACGGACACGCATGGGGAGGCATTCCTCGACTGCGTAAGGGGATGGGCATCGTACAACGCGAACACTCTACAATATCCCACTCGGGACTGAGAAGGTCGGAGATCGTTTCGTCGGTTCCTTCTAAATAACAATCGCCAAATTCAGGGGTTCCCACTGCTTGCCATAAGGATTCAAAATCGCTGCTGTAGCGATCGCCTTCGATCGTTGGCTGGGGTCGTTCCGCGATTTCTCCATTACAAACAAAAACTTTCTTGCCCAATTGCAACCAATAAGCAAGATATTGTCTTACTTTTAACTGGGAGGCCATGAATGACTGTCAACCGTATTTTTAAAAAACAATTAATGATTTGATTTTAAGCTATTTGTCTGTAATTATACCCTGACTTCGGTAAAAACACCCTAAAAAAAGGCTTAAAATCGATCGCTATTCCCCTGCGATCGCGTCGTGTAAAGGGACGCATCGTTGCAATTGAACGGGATCGAAGGGCGATCGATTCTCTCACCTGATTACTGACAGTAGTATCCTTTGGATCTGGAGCCAAGATCGGGGGGGATCGTTAATTTTTGCCCGATCGAGATGTAGAAAGAAAGCGCTGCGATCGCGCGACCTTAACCCCCGTCTGCTATCCCGTTTTCCCTCAGTGACGGCGGCGGGACTTCCCCAAGCTCAAGGGGATAGGAGGACGGGGATCGTCGTTTTGAGAGGGACGACGGTCAAACCGAGGGGTTGACCCACGGTTAAAGTCCCGCCAACTTTTACCCTATTTTCCCTGTCCGTCGCGGGTGAGTCGAACGGCGATCGCTGTGGGGAGAAATGTCGATCGTTCACGGGTGCGATCGCGAGTTTGAGAGACTTAACTCCTGTAAAGATTGTCCGGTCACCCGACAAATTCGCCAATCGGGAAGCAGATCGGCACCGAGATGCTGGTAAAAGGCGATCGCGGGTTCGTTCCAATCCAATACGGACCATTCCAACCGACCGCAACCGCGCGCGATCGCCGTTTGTGCGAGATAGCTTATCAAAGATTTGCCGATGCCCCGACTGCGATATTCGGGCAGAACAAATAAGTCTTCTAAATAGATTCCCGGTTTGGTTAAAAACGTAGAATAATTGTAGAAAAATAGAGCAAATCCGACTAAATGGGTTCCGACTTCGGCGACGATCGCTTCCGCATAAGGGCGATCGCCGAATAAATGAGCTTTCAAGGTTTCGGGATTGCCTCGCACTTGATGGGAAAGCCGTTCGTAAGCGGCTAATGCTCGAATTAACTCAAAAATTGCATCGGCGTCGTCTTCGATGGCGGGACGGATAACAAAAGATAACTCAGTTTCGGACATAAATCTTGGGAATTTGGGGGCGATTGCACGAGAGGCTTTCTATCTTAGAGTATTCTTGCAAGATTTTAGACGGACGGTCTCCCCCGTCGCCGCCGAAAAGAAGCGGTACAATCGAAAGGCCGATCGACAGTTAACGCCGATGCCCTTTTCCCCCGAGACTTGCGATTTGTCCGTGGTTTCCCTCGCCGTCGCCGAACCCGGTGGCGCCTACGAGTGGCGCGGGGGCGATCGCCCGTCCCAGTGGGTGGACGTGCTCGTGGACCTGCCCGGGGAAGACCGCAAATTGTGGACTTATGCGGTTCCGCCGGATTTGTCCGTGCGACCGGGAGATATTTTAAGCGTTCCTTTTGGTTCCCAACAGTTGGGAGCGATCGCCGTCGCTACAGGCGATCGCCCCCCGCAAGATCTCGATCCCGAAGCGGTCAAAGCGGTGGAAGATGTGGTCGTTTCCGGCTTTTTTCCAGCGTCTTATTGGGCGTTACTCGAACGGGTCGCCGCCTATTACTACACGCCCCTGATTCAAGTGATTAAAACGGCCCTCCCGCCGGGATTGCTGGGGAAATCCCAGCGCCGCATCCGCTTGAGTGGGGACATTCCCAAAGGTGCCGAGGTGTTTTGTACTCCCGCCGCCCGCCAAATTTTGGAACTCCTAGGCGAATCGAAAACGGGGGATTATTCCTGGATTTACCTGCGCCGCCAGGTTCCCAACGCGACCCGAGGTTTGCACGAACTCAGTAAAAAAGGATGGGTGGAAAGTTATTTGGAACCGCCCAAACCGCCTCGGGCGAAGTTGCAGAAAGCGGTGACGTTTGTCGGTGTCGAACCGGGGGTGGAGTTGACCGATCGCCAGCACGAAGTTTTAGAAGTGCTGCGGCGCCGTGGCGGCGAACTGTGGCTGACGGAGTTACAGCAAATCTGTCACACCAGTTCCGGGCTCATTCAGACGTTGGAGAGTAAGGGATGCGTGGAAATTGACGAACGGGAAGTGTTGCGGACGGGCGATCGCCGTCGGCGGGAGCGCGATCGCCCCAAAGACTTGACAAATTACCAAGAATCTGCATTGACAACTTTAAACGATTTGCGAGGGTTCAATCGGGTGCTGCTGCATGGCGTCACTGGGTCGGGAAAAACGGAAGTCTATTTACAGGCGATCGCCCCGATCCTCGATCGCGGCGCGTCGGCGATCGTGCTGGTTCCCGAGATCGGACTGACGCCCCAACTGTGCGATCGCTTCCGCGCCCGTTTCGGCGATAAAGTGCTGGTGTATCACAGTGGTTTATCCGACGGCGAACGTTACGATAGCTGGCGGCAAATGCTTGCAGGTTCACCGCAAATTGTCATCGGCACGCGATCGGCGATCTTCGCGCCTTTACCCAAACTCGGGGCGATCGTCCTCGACGAAGAATATGACGACAGTTACAAGCAAGACCGTCCCTCGCCGACCTACCACGCCCGAACCGTCGCCGAGTGGCGCGCCGAACTCGCCGACTGTCCCCTGATTCTCGGTTCCGCCACCCCGTCGTTAGAAACTTGGGTGGACTACGCCCCCACGGAACCGGACCCGACCCGCGATCGCTACCGTCGCCGTCAAGCTACGGTTTCCCCCGCCCCCACTCATTACCTCTCCCTCCCGGAACGGATTCACGGGCGCGCCTTACCCCCGGTGGAAGTGGTGGATATGCGGCAAGAATTTCGCAAAGGGAATAAATCAATTTTTAGCGAATCCTTGCAAGCGGGACTCAACCAGCTTGTCGAAACCGGACAACAGGGGATTTTGTTTATTCACCGCCGGGGACATAGCAGTTTTGTGTCCTGTCGCAGTTGCGGTTACGTGATGGAATGTCCCCATTGCGACGTGTCCCTGTCTTACCACCACACTCACGAGGCGGCGGCGGAACGCTTACGCTGTCACTATTGCGGTTACAGTCAAAGTCCGCTCGATCGCTGTCCCGATTGCCATTCCCCCTATTTCAAACATTTTGGCAGTGGCACGCAACGTGTCACCCAAGCCCTCGCCAAGCAGTTTCCCGAGTTGCGGGTCATCCGCTTCGACAGCGACACGACCCGAACCAAGGACGCCCATCGGATTTTGTTAACCCGATTTGCGAATAAAGAGGCGGATTTGTTGGTGGGGACGCAAATGCTCACCAAAGGGTTGGATATCCCGCAAGTGACGTTAGTGGGGGTGGTGGCGGCGGATGGGTTGTTGAATTTGTGCGACTATCGGGCCGCAGAACGGGCATTCCAGACCCTCACTCAGGTGGTGGGTCGGGCGGGTCGCGGCGGCGATCGCGGACGGGCGGTGATTCAAACCTACAACCCGGATCATCCGGCGATCGAAGCGGTTCGCCGCCAGCAGTACGAGCAATTTATACAAGCGGAGTTGGAAACTCGCGAGGCGCTGCATTACCCACCTTACGGACGTTTGATTTTATTAAAAGTTTCGGGAATGGACGAAGCGACGGTGTGCGAGACGATCGCCGAACTCGCCCACATGCTACAACCGGAACCGGGGTGGGAAGATATCGCCCACGAGGTTTTAGGTCCGTCCCCCGCCCCGATCGCCCGGGTCTCGAATCGCTATCGCTGGCAGCTTTTGCTGAAGTTTCCGCCGTGGGTTCCGGTTCACTTACCCCGTCCCTTGGAGGAGTTGCGATCGCGCTGCCCCCATACAGTGAGGTTGGCGATCGATGTCGATCCGTTGAACTTGGGATAATTCCAATTTGTGCTAAATCTACAACATTGGATTTACAAAGTATCGGGATCGATCCCCATTTCCCGGAGGCGATCGGCGAGTAATTGCGCCCGTTCTTCCGCCTGTTGCGCCCGTTCCTGAGTTTCTTTCAGCAATCGATCCAGTTCCAACGTCGTCAAAAAGCGATCGCCGTCCGGTCGATCGATTTGTAACTCTTCCTGAGACAGATCGAAACGAATTCCCAAACGGGGACTGACCCAACCATCGATCGCGTCAATGGGACTGAGAACCCCTTCCCGACGTTGAAATCCCATAAAATCGAGGGTTTGCGGGTCGTAAGCATAATATTCCTCGACGCCGTGGCGATCGTAAAACTGGAATTTGCGGGTAATGTCCGAGGGTCGATTTCCCGGCGACCAGATCTCGAACACCACTTGTGGGGCGATGTTGTCTTCTTCCCACTGTTTGTACGACCCCCGATATCCCTTCGGTCGTCCAAAAATTACCATTGCATCGGGCGCCTGGCGGATCGTCGGCGACCCTTCCACTGGATACCAGAGTAGGTCTCCGGCGATAAATACGTCTTCGTCGTCGGCGAATAGGCGTTCTAGGTTTTCTTTAATCCAGACGATCAGTTCGAACTGTTTCGTATTTTCCGCCATCGGTTGACCGTCACTGTCCGGATAAACGATCTGTTCTTGCTTGGGCGATCGCACGTCGATGACCATCGTTGTTTCTCCCCAGCGAGTTCTATCTATTTTGACTGAATTTTGACTGAATTTTGATTAAATTTCGAGTCGATTTATTCATTGTAGCGATCGCCGCTTCCCTAGAGACGATCCGGGTCGATTCCCATGTCGCGCAATCGTTGTTCTAAGGCGCGCGATCGTTGTCGTTCCCGTTCCAGTTCGGTTTCTGCGATTTGTGCTCTTTCGTCAGATTGTTGTGCTCTTTCTTCCGCCTGTTGCGCCCGTTCCTCCGCTTGTTGACGCAATCGATCCAGTTCCAACGTCGTCAAAAAGCGATCGCCGTCCGGTCGATCGATTTGTAACTCTTCCTGAGACAGATCGAAACGAATTCCCAAACGGGGACTGACCCAACCATCGATCTCGTCAATGGGACTGAGAACCCCTTCCCGACGTTGAAATCCCATAAAATCGAGGGTTTGCGGGTCGTAAGCATAATATTCCTCGACGCCGTGGCGATCGTAAAACTGGAATTTGCGGGTAATGTCCGAGGGTCGATTTCCCGGCGACCAGATCTCGAACACCACTTGTGGGGCGATGTTGTCTTCTTCCCACTGTTTGTACGACCCCCGATATCCCTTCGGTCGTCCAAAAATTACCATTGCATCGGGCGCCTGGCGGATCGTCGGCGACCCTTCCACTGGATACCAGAGTAGGTCTCCGGCGATAAATACGTCTTCGTCGTCGGCGAATAGGCGTTCTAGGTTTTCTTTAATCCAGACGATCAGTTCAAACTGTTTCGTATTTTCCGCCATCGGTTGACCGTCACTGTCCGGATAAACGATCTCTTCTTGCTTGGGCGATCGCACGTCGATGACCATCGTTGTTTCTCCCCAGCGAGTTCTATCTATTTTGACTGAATTTTGACTGAATTTTGATTAAATTTCGAGTCGATTTATTCATTGTAGCGATCGCCGCTTCCCTAGAGACGATCCGGGTCGATTCCCATGTCGCGCAATCGTTGTTCTAAGGCGCGCGATCGTTGTCGTTCCCGTTCCAGTTCGGTTTCTGCGATTTGTGCTCTTTCGTCAGATTGTTGCGCCCGTTCCTGAGTTTCTTTCAGCAATCGATCCAGTTCCAACGTCGTCAAAAAGCGATCGCCGTCCGGTCGATCGATTTGTAACTCTTCCTGAGACAGATCGAAACGAATTCCCAAACGGGGACTGACCCAACCGTCGATCGCGTCAATGGGACTGAGAACCCCTTCCCGACGTTGAAATCCCATAAAATCGAGGGTTTGCGGGTCGTAAGCATAATATTCCTCGACGCCGTGGCGATCGTAAAACTGGAATTTGCGGGTAATGTCCGAGGGTCGATTTCCCGGCGACCAGATCTCGAACACCACTTGTGGGGCGATGTTGTCTTCTTCCCACTGTTTGTACGACCCCCGATATCCCTTCGGTCGTCCAAAAATTACCATTGCATCGGGCGCCTGGCGGATCGTCGGCGACCCTTCCACTGGATACCAGAGTAGGTCTCCGGCGATAAATACGTCTTCGTCGTCGGCGAATAGGCGTTCTAGGTTTTCTTTAATCCAGACGATCAGTTCAAACTGTTTCGTATTTTCCGCCATCGGTTGACCGTCACTGTCCGGATAAACGATCTCTTCTTGCTTGGGCGATCGCACGTCGATGACCATCGTTGTTTCTCCCCAGCGCAACTGTTTTTTTATTTTAGCGATTGAGGGCGATCGCCGCTTCCCTAACTCGGCAAACTTTTAACGACTTCCAACAGTTTCTCTACATCCGCATTGGGGTCTAAAAATGAGAATAAATGCTTGAATCTCAGCTTTCCTTCTTTATCTAAAATAAACTGCGCCGGAAGGGGTGCGCCTAACGCCTGTCCGGTCCAGTAGGCGCGGAAAATCCGGCAACTCGGATCGCTTAACAAGGGCATTTTTAAACCCAAATCGCGCACGACGATTTTACTTTGGCGATCGTCGGTACTGGTAATCATTAAAACTTCTGCCCCGGCTTCGACAAATTGTTCGTAAGCTTCGTTGAGGGCTTTAATATGGGGAAAACACAGGGGACAATATTGTTTTTCTGTAAAAATGCGGGTGAAGGCGAGAACTACAGCTTTTTCGCCCCGATAATCGGAGAGTTTAATTGCGCCTTCTCCGTTGATATTGGGCAGTTGAAAATTAGGGGTGCCGACGTCGGAATAGAGTTTATTGGTGGCGGGAATCGGAAAGAAGTTTTTAAAAAAGCGTTCGTTGAATAAGCCGCGAAAATCGGTGGAAGTCAACATTATCGATCTTCTCCTTATCTTCGTTTATATAGGATAGCCCACCCTAGTTGAGAGCGATCGCTCTAAAATGAGGAAAAATTCCGAGGGACAAAATGCCCTCGGAATTGATTTGGTATCGGTCTGAAGCTAACAGAGACAATCGGAAACTTAGACAGCCGCGAAGAATTCTTTCGACTTGACCGGATCGGGGTTCATGGTTTTTTCGCCGGGTTTCCAGCCTGCGGGGCAAACTTCGTCCGGGTGAGATTGGACGTACTGAAGGGCTTGCAGGGTTCGCAGGGTTTCATCGACGTTGCGACCGAAGGCCAAGTTATTGATGGTGGCGTGTTGGATGACGCCTTCTTTGTCGATGATGAACAGACCGCGTAAGGCGATTCCGGCTTCGGGGTCGAGAACGTTGTAGGCGGCGCTAATTTCTTTCTTGATATCGGAAACTAGAGGATAGTTCAGGTCGCCGACACCGCCTTGTTTGCGATCGGTTTGAATCCAAGCGAGGTGAGAGAATTCGCTATCGACGGAAATACCGAGGACTTCGGTGTTGAGGTTTTTAAACTCTTCGTAGCGATCGCTGAACGCGGTGATTTCGGTCGGGCAAACGAAGGTGAAGTCCAGGGGATAGAAGAAGACCACTACATATTTGCCGCGATAGTCAGACAGCTTGATGGTCTTGAATTCTTGATCGACAACGGCAGTGGCGGTGAAATCGGGGGCCGCTTGTCCGACCCGGATACATCCTTCATTAGCACTCATATGATTCTCCTGTAATAACGATTGAATGATGCGGACTTGCAGGTCAGCATCGAAAGGCCAAACCCACGATCGCCGCATTTTGTTTACGAACCTTAACAACTATATCATAATCATAACGATTTTGAGTAACGCGGAAAAGTTCTCAAAAAAAATGACGGACAGTGAATCAGGGAAAGGCGATCGGGTTCGATCCTACCATCGACCCGGACGGCGCGATCGCCCATCCAGGATCGGCGATCGCCCGTTGACGGCGGCGAGTGGATTAGATCTCGCGAACGGTCGGTTGGTTCTCTTTAATTTCGCCAATCAAGACCACATCGGTGACGCCGACAAACAACCCGTTTTCTAAAACGCCGGGAATATTATTGAGGGTTTTTTCCAATTCGGCGGGATTGTCGATGCGATCGAACTTGACATCGATGATGAAATTGCCTTGATCGCTGATCACCGGACCCGCTTTTTTGACACCCATTCTCAATTGAGGCTGACCGCCGAGTTTTTCGATCGCCTTCATCACCGGAGTCATCGCCATCGGTAAAACTTCCACGGGTAACAAAAACGTCGAACCGAGGCGATCGACCATTTTAGAACTATCGACCACGACGATAAACTCCTCGGCGAGAGAATCGACAATTTTTTCGCGGGTATGGGCGGCGCCACCCCCTTTAATCAAGTTCTTGTTCGGGTCCACTTCATCGGCGCCGTCGATCGCCACGTCGATGCGATCGACCTCATCGAGAGTCGTCAGAGGGATCCCGTATTCCTTCGCCAACACCGTTGCTTGAAACGACGTGGGAATCCCTTGAATATCCTTGAGATCGCCGGACTTGAGACGTTCTCCGATATATTGAATCGCATAAGCAGTGGTCGAACCCGTTCCCAGACCGACGATCGAACCGGACTTAACGCGGTCGGCGGCGGCTTTCCCCACCTGCTCTTTCATTACTTTAACCGGATCTGCGCTAGCACTCATACTTTTTCTCCTAATTGGACGTCGTGATGTAAAAATTGCCATGACAATCAACACCAGTGTTTACTTTACCGCGTTCTTGAAAACGAAAGAACAACTCGTATAACTTGGTCTAAGTTTGCCGGGGCGATCGCCCAATTTCGCTAAAATAATGTAGTTTGAATGTTACTTTTGCAGCGATCGCGCCTTGGGAGATCCCCCTAAATCACCCTGAAAAAGGGAAATTCAGGATTGTCAAAATTGGCAATTGTAAATTTATCTTCTTTTCAAAAACATCGATGAAAATTGCTTTTTTAGACCTTTCCACTTGGGACTATAAAATTGAAAGCGCCTATCAAATTCCTTTAGGCGGTTCTCAATCCGCCTTATGTTACCTCGCCGAAAACTTGGCAGAACAAGGACATGAAATCTTCTTACTCAACGGAACCAAAACCGCCGGACGATCGCGGGGGGTTTCCTGTTTACCGTTAGACGACAATGACGACATTCGCCAACTATTTCGATCGCTGGATGCGGCGATCGTTCTCAATCAAGCAGGATGGGGAAAAAAGCTCAAACCCTTATTAGGGTATGCTACAAAACTATTCCTTTGGACGCAGCAAGTTCCCAGCTTAAAAGCGATGCAAGCATTAGGCGATCGCGCCGAACTCGACGCCTACGATCGCCTCATTTTTGTCAGCAATTGGCAGCGCGATCGCTTCTTAGACTCCTTCGCGATCGATCGCGAAAAAACCGTAGTTTTACGGAACGCGATCGCCCCGGCATTTGCGAACTTATTCCCAGAACAAACCGATATCTTAGCAGCAAAAACAAATCCGCCAATTCTAGCTTATACCAGTACACCTTTTCGCGGATTAGATTTATTACTATCCATCTTTCCAAAAATTCGCGAAGCCATTCCCGGAACCAGACTGCAAGTTTTTTCCAGTAAAAAAGTCTATCAAATGGCGACCGAATTAGACGAGTCCGTTTATGGAATCCTCTATCAAAAATGTCGCCAGATGGAAGGAGTGGAATATATCGGTTCGATTCCCCAACCGCAACTCGCCGAAAAACTGCGATCGATCGCCATGTTAGCCTACGCCAACACCTTCGAGGAAACCTCTTGCATTGCAGTTGTGGAAGCGATGGCGAGTGGTTGCTTCGTCGTCACTAGCGAGTTGGCGGCGTTACCGGAAACCACGGCGGGATTCGGTCATTTAGTCTCCGTTGAAGGTGTCGAAGGCTTTTCCTCCGTCCGGGATTGGCAGTTTTCCCAACGCCCGGATTGGCAGAATTACGCCGATCGCTTCCTCGAAAAAACCGTGCAGGTTTTACGCAATTGGCAGTCGGAAGAATCGGCAAGTTTGTTAAAAAAACAAGTTGAATATATTCAAAAACAATGTACTTGGACGGTGCGATCGCGCGAGTGGGTTCGCTATTTAGAAAAAATTTGCGGTATAAACGAGCGCAAAAATCCAGAAGTCGTCCGGGCGATCGATCGCGAAGTCCGGGGGCAATTACAGCAGGGAAATAGTGGGGAAGCGATCGCCCGATGTCAACGGGCGATCGCGCAATATCCACAGTCGGCGATCCTCTATAAAAGCTTAGGAAATGCATTGCAAACTCAGGGAAAAATTGATGCCGCCATCCGCGCCTATGCGAAGGCGATCGAACTCGATCCAAATTTTGCAGAAGCCCGGGCAAATTTAGGCAGCATGTATTATCAAAAAAGGCAATTAACAATGGCAATTAAGTTTTACAAACAGGCGATCGAACTCGAACCCAATTTAACGGGGGTGTATTGGAATTTAAGTAAAGTTTTAGAAGAAAACGGACAGTTAGAAGAAGCTAAGATTTACCGCGATCGCGCCGTAGAGCGATCGGTAGAATAAGATAGATGGATAGTCAGAATGCAGAATAGCTGTATTTCTATGAGTTGAAAATAAGGAAAGGCTCTAAAATTCTAATGTAAAATTCTAAAATTGGCGATGAATCAGGATGTACCTGCTTTAAACAAACGGGCAAAAAAACTATTGAAATCGGGAAGATCTCAAGAGGCGATCGCCTTATGTCAGCAATCGTTAAAACTCGATCCCCATTGTCGGGAAACTTACGAGATTTTAGGGGATGGTTTCTCCAAGCTTGGTAAAAGTAGATCGGCAAAGAGGGTTTATAAAACATTAGAAAATCTCGATCGCCCATCCGCAGAAATTGAGTTTAAAAGAGGAAACGATTGTGTTCAATTAAAACAGTGGGACGAGGCGATCGCCCACTATCGACGGGCGATCGAGATCGCCCCATCTTCGCCCCAAATTTACGAAAAACTAGCGATCGCCCTTTCCCACAGACACCGCTTTTCCGAGGCGATCGCTTGTATCGAAACACAAATTAACTTGCAACCTTATTCGGCAACCGCTTATCAGAATTTAGGAATATTATTAGAGCTTGAAAATAACTTAGAAGCGGCGATCGTCGCTTATCTAAATTCGTACCAAATCGACCCAAAAGATTCGAGTATTTTTATTAAATTAGTGAATAGTTTTGCCCTTAACGGACAACTAGAACGAGCAATTAGCTTTGCAGAAATAGGATTAAAAAAACATCCTGGATTGACGCAAAAATACTTCAAGTTGGATAACATAAGTTACGATCGCCATCGTCTCGCGATCGGTAATAATTTAATCGAAAAAATAGTTTATTCCAGTCGGGAATGGGCGCGGGGCGATCGCGTAGCGTCTCCCCAGGAGAATCGCGCGATCGCCTGTCGAGAAGTTTACCCGAGTTCGGCGATATCTCTCCCTTCTCAAACCCTTTCGGGAACCTCACCGCCGGGATTTATCGTTAGCGTTCGCGAGGGTCAAGTTTGGGGAGATAGCGCCAATACGATCGTAGTTGCTGGGGGCGATCGCCTGTTAGCGGATGTCTGTACGGGTGGGGGAAAAGTTGCCTGGATTTTCGGCTTAAAAATGGCTTATTCCGTTTGTAAATTGCCGGGAATGACGGCTTGTTTGTCCGTCCAAGCGGGGCGGGATTATTATCATTGGATGGTCGATGTTTTACCTCGGATCGAATTACTGGAGTTAGGGGGATTTGAGTTAGACAAAATCGATCGTTTTCTGGTTAATCCGGTACAATATAAATATCAACAAGAAACGTTATCAATTTTAGGGATTCCGCGTCAAAAATGGCACGAGATCGAGGGCGATCGCTTCATCCAAGCGGAAACCTTAATCGTTCCTTCGGTTCCGACGACGGCGCCGAAATGGATGGGCGAGTTTATTGACGGTCCGCCGAGGTGGGTCTGCGAGTTTCTGCGCGATCGCTTTTTACCAAAAGAGGAGGGTGCGATCGCAGTTTCTCCAACGCCGAACAAGATTTATATTAATCGCCAACAGGCGAAACATCGCCGGGTAGTGAACGAATTGGAAGCGATCGAATTTTTAAAGAACTATGGTTTTGTCAGCGTATCGTTGGAGAGGTTATCGTTTCGCGAACAAGTCCGTTTATTGAGTGGAGCTCAAGTCGTTGTCGCCCCTCACGGCGCGGGGTTGACGAATGCGGTATTTTGTCAGCCGGGAACGGTAGTTATCGAGTTATTTTCCCATCGTTATCGGTCGAGTTGTTATCAGGTGATGAGTCATCATTTGGGGTTGGAGTATCGCGCGGTTGTCGGGAAGGATTATCGAAGTTTGGCGGTGTCGGATTTTTTAGAACGCAATCCGAATTTGTTGCCCTATAGTATTTACGAGGATATTTATATCGATCTCGAACAGTTAGCCGAATATTTGTAGGGGAACAAGCGATCGCCCCCAATCTACAATCTATTTAGGTTTTGTAATTGTCACAATTGTCACCGGATTGAGGGGGGCGAAGCGGGTCAGGTGGGCGACGGGGACGGAACGGGAAACCTGAACTTGTAAGGCGCGGTGGGGCCAGTTCCAGTCTCGAATCCAGTTAAACGCGGTAGTGAGATGTTCGACGGTGGCGATCGCGAGGACGATTTTACCGCCTTTGGCGAGTTGTCCGGCGCAGACGCCGAGGATTTGGCGCAGGCGTCCCCCAGTTCCGCCGATGAAGATGCGATCGGGGACGGGGAGGCGATCGAGAATATCGGGGGCGTTTCCGTGGATGGAAATCACGTTGCGGACTTGGAGACGCTGGCAATTTTGCTCGATTAAGTTAATTCCGGCGGCGGTTTTTTCGATCGCGTACACTTGTGAGGACGAGAAGAGACGGGCGACTTCGATCGCGACGGTTCCGGTTCCGGCGCCGACATCCCAGACGGTTTGATCCGGTTTTAACCCGAGTTCGCCGAGGACGATCAGGCGGATTTCGCGCTTCGTCATCAGTCCGGGGCGATCGCGGAACGTGAGAAAAGTGCGATCGCTCAACCCCAAACGGGGCAAATCGTCGATTTCCAACTCGTCGGCGACCTCGCCGCGACGGCGGACCAACACGACGACATTGAGACTGGCGAAGCTTTCCGCGTCCAAGGCGGCGATCGCCTCTTCCCCATTCACCGCAAACGACCGCACTCGTTCGTCGGAACCGCCGAGATTTTCGCAGACCCAAAACTCGTACTGACTGGGTAAATCCAGACCCAGCAACACCCGGGCGATCGCCGACGGCGAGTTTTCGCGATCGGTCAAGACGGCAATTTTCTGTTCTCCCCGTTGCAGCGCCTCCAAACATTCATCGAGCGATCGCCCGTGGGCGCTGACGATACAAGCATCTTGCCACGGCACTTTCACCCGATTGAACGCCAACTGCACGCAACTCAAATGCGGGTAAAAATGCAAGGATTCCGGGGGAAATTCGGTCAATAACAGGCGTCCGAGACCGAAAAACAACGGATCGCCACTGACGAGAACCACCACCCGTTCCGGGTCGATCGCCGGACTCGCCGTTTCCGACTCCCCGGCGGCGATCGCGGGGTTCTCCCGTGCGGACGCAGCGCGATCGAGCTTGCGCCGTAACGATTTCAACGTCAGGCGCAAATCTCCCAACACCAAGCGCCGAGCCCGATGTTCGGGAAAATAACCCAAGTGGCGATCGCTACCGACCAGCAACGTCGCCGCTTCCACAATCTCGCGGACGGGCGCACTCAACCCCTGCGCGCCGTCCAAACCGATACCGACCACGTGAATCATTGCCCGGGAGAATACCTTACGGCTTCATGCGTCATCGTCTGTTTGCCCGTTGTTCTGCCATGCCAGAACTATTAAAGCATTAAGGATGGCCGCCGCTACAGGGGAACCGCCTTTGCGCCCGTCAATGCGAATCTGGGGGACGTCGGTCTCGGCGAGTACCTGCTTCGACTCCACCACGGAGACGAACCCGACGGGGGCGCCGACGATCAGGGCCGGACGGCGATCGCTGCGTTGAATGGCATCGCACAGGGCCAGCAAAGCCGTCGGCGCGTTCCCGATGACAAAAATCCCCTCGGGATGTTCGGCGAAACACTCCAAGATCCCGGCTTCCGTGCGCGTTTTCCCCGGTGGGGCTTGTTGACAACGGTCTACGGCGGCGAGGAGGGGATTGTTGAAGGTTTTGCCGAGTAACCCGGCGACCCCCTGTTTGACCATGGTCACGTCGGCGATCGCGGGAGTCCCACGGCGCAAGGCATCGATCCCGGAGGCGATCGCCCCCGGACTGAAGCGGATCGCCTCTTTGAACTCGAAATCTGCCGTCGCGTGAATAGCCCGCCGCACGATCGCGTATTCGCGATCGTCGAAGGAATGCGGACCGATTTCGCGATCGATCGTCGCAAAACTTTCGAGCAAAATTGGATGGAACAGTGATGTCACCCCGATGATTCCTCCCCTGGCGGTATTTTATACAAAATCTAACGTCGGCCAATCCGGTTCGCGGGTATAGGCAGTCATATCTGCAAACTGGCGTAACTCCGCCCGGGTGATGACCAACTCGCGATCGCACTCCAGCCAACGGTTATTAAACTCCGAAAGCATGACGGCGAGGCGATGGCGGTCTAAATCTTTGGGAATTTCGCCGAAATAGCCCAAAGTGACGTGAGCCGTTAAATGGTATTGCTGCTCGACCCCCAAACCCATTAAATTTTTATTCTGATAAATTGCCCGTCGCAATTGCACCACGCGATCGTAAGATTGCTCGTCTTTCGGTACCAGACAGACCCCGATCGCCCGCGTCATCACGATCGCCCCGAGAACTTCCCAGCGAATCGGTTCGGGACTTTTGAGAGTGTCGCACTGCGCGAAACTTTCTGCGATCGCCGAGCGCAATTTCGCCTCGTAATCGGCAGATTTCGCCGCCGCATCGCGAAACGCATCGTTCCAAATTAAATCCGCCAGAGTCACGTGGAAACTCGGCGGTGGAACCGCCACCGCCAATCCCTCGCCCATTTGGGTTAACAGTTCTTGCTGATACTGTTGTAAATCTTGATAAAACGCCTCGTTTTGGCGATCGTCCGCCCACGGCGGCGCCACGATCGTATATCCCGGAAACGGAACCGCTTGTCGCGTCCCGTCCTCACTCGGCTTGTATTTCGGCGAGGTTTGAATGTGCTGGAGAACGCCGAGATAACTTTCGAGTAAAGTCATCCGCGCGACTCGATTTAAGTACAGTTGTAAGGTATCGTCCAATCTGATCGGCCTCGTGAAGTAAGCGAACATCAAGTTAGAGGGTCGGGAAAAAGCCACAGTCACAAACAAAACCCTTGAAGGCTGTACCCCCGGGCTTCTATCTTGGTCTATGCGGTTTCCTCGTCCCCTCGTAACGGTTTCCTTTATGCCAATTTACCTCTATTGGGGTTCCGATGAGTTTGCAATCTCGAAAGCCGTGGCGGATTTGCGCGAGAAAATACTCGATCCGGACTGGGTGAGTTTTAATTTCGACAAAATCCCCCCAGACGAACCCGACGGCCCCATCCGCGCCCTCAATCAAGCCATGACCCCGCCATTTGGAAGCGGCGGTCGCCTGGTGTGGTTGGTCGAAACGACGATCGCCCAACAGTGTAGCGCCGATTTACTCGCCGAAATGGAACGAACCCTCGGCGAGATTCCCGAATCGAACCTGTTGTTATTGACCAGCAGCAACAAACCGGACGGACGGCTAAAATCGACTAAATTATTGCAACAACGGGCGACGATTAAAGAATTTTCTCAAATTCCCCCGTGGCAACAAGATAAATTAATCGGTAAAGTGCGACAAGTCGCCGACGAATTGGGTGTAAACTTAAGCCAGGGCGCACTGGAAGCGTTGGCCGACGCGGTAGGAAATGACACGCGATCGCTGTACAACGAATTGGAAAAGTTAAAGCTGTACGCCGACAGTCTCGGCAACGGCGAGATCGACGAACGGGCGATCGACAGCTTAGTTACGTGCAGCACCCAAAGCAGTTTTCAACTCGCCACTGCGATCCGTCAAGGAGACATTTCCACGGCGTTAGAATTGGTTACGGAGTTGATTCACCGTAACGAACCCGCTTTGCGAATTGTAGCGACCTTAACTTCGGTTTTTAGAACGTGGTTGTGGGTGAAATTAATGGGGGAAATTGGCGAACGTGACGAACGCGCGATCGCCAAAGCCGCCGAGATTGGCAACCCCAAACGGATTTACTTTTTGAGAAAAGAGGTCAGTGCTTTATCCTTAGAGCAACTGCGCCAAACTTTACCCGTTTTACTCGAACTCGAAGTTAGTCTCAAACGGGGGGCGGACGAGTTGGCGACCTTGCAAACTAAAGTCATCGAACTCGCTCGACTCTGTCGCCCTACCCGGCAAAATTCCTTTCGATAACCTCGTGTGCCATCATGGGTTCTCATGCGCTACCATGCACCTTTACCCCTACATTTGTACGCAAAAATAAAAGGATATTCTGATGATTTTTTCTAATCGCTTGCCATCAGGTCTCAATCATTTTTTATCGCGATCGCTCGCCTTAGCCGTCGCCTCTAGCGTCGTCATTTTCGGGGGAGTTGCCGCTCATTTAGGGGTCGATAACGTCGCTTACGCTCAAGCCAATTCCGATCGCACTCCCACCGCCGCACCGACCCCCAACAATCCCCCAGTGGCGAATCCCAATAATAATACAGAAATCCTCAATTACGCTCGCAGTTTAATCGCGATCGAAAATATTCGCCAACAAGCCTACAACGATATTAAAAATATCGTCGGCGAAGGTCAACCCGTCCCCGGCGTCGTTTGTTCTGAAGCGAGTAGTTTGGACGGACTCAACCGAGAACTGCGCGAAATTGCCGTCAATTACTGCAACCAATCCAAAGAAATTGTCGAAAGCTTCGATCTGACGATCGAACGATTCAACGAACTGACCTTACAACTCCAAGAAAATTCTCAATTCAAAAATCAAGTTAACGCCGCTTTAATTGAGTTGCAATAGCCTCAAACTGCCGACTGGCAAAATATTCTGATAGCAATCCTCAATCCGTTGAATCCGAGCTCGACCTTGTCAACTAGCCAAATCTCTGTAAGGACACGGCAATGCCGTGTCCTACTTCTATTTTAACAGTATTTCTGTTCTAAAGCGGTTTTTGTTTCGGAAGACCCACCGCGCGAGGAAACTGAGCCGGAGTTGGCTTAATTTTACTCAAATACAAACAATTTCTGACCCCACGAGTTAACGGCGTTGTAAACGCTTCTACCGTCGAAATCACTCCACCTAATTGAGCCGCAGTTGTCGAAAGTTTCTCCGTTTCTTCCTCCGTCCAATGACCGCGATATAAAATAGCCATCCCGCCAATTTTAAGCAACGGTAGAGCATATTCCAAACAGACCGAAGCCGGACCGACCGCCCGCGCCAACGCCAGATCGTAGCTTTCGCGATCGCAACTTTGCCGTCCGACTTTCTCCGCCCGCGCCGTCATTGTTTTAATATTTTCCATCCCCAATTCTTCAGCCAATTGCTGTAAAAAATTGACTTTTTTGCGCGTAGAATCGAGCAACATCACCTCAATATCCGGGCGGGCGATCGCCAGAGGAAAACCGGGAAACCCCGCCCCCGTTCCGATATCAATCGCGCGGTACTTTTCCGCATCCCCTTCCGGAAAAACTTCCCCGCGCAAAACGCAACTGACCCCCCGTAGAGAATCCCACAAATGCTTTTCCCAAAACTCCTCAGCTTCGACAATTCGGGTTAAATTAAATTGAGTATTGGCATCGACGATGCGATCGTACAAGCTTTGAAATTCTAATAAATGTCCCGCATCGGGTTGCCAACCGAGGGTTTCGTGCCAAATGTCGGGGAGATCGGGCAATCGGGAATGTTGAAGCGAATCTTGGCTCATGACTTTAGAGGGGAGAATCAAAAATGAGGTAATTTAGAGAAAATCGCAATCACTGCAATCATTGCACGTAGAAAAAATGCAGGTAAAGCAAACATTAACTGACGGCGGAAAGCTGACGACTGATGGCGACGCGATCGCGCTCGACCTCATTTAACTGACCGTGATTGAGCGTCCAACATTTATCGGCTATTTCCAATAAATCCCCGGCATCGTGAGTAACAATTAGCAAACTCCAATGATTTTTAAGTTTACCCAACAACGTCACTAATTGCCGTTTCATCGACCAATCTAAACCCGCCGTCGGTTCGTCCAATAACAGTAAATGCGGCTGGCGGATCAGTTGCACCGCTAACGCCAAACGCCGTTGCTGTCCGCCACTGAGGGCTTGAGGTGCCGCGTTGAGAGATAAATGATTCAATCCGACTTCGGTTAACGCTTCTTTGACTCTTTCCGAACTTAATTCTGGATGTCCCAAACGCAATTCTTCGAGAATTGTCCCGCAACAAAAATGACGTTCGGGAAATTGAAACACCAAGCCACCGAGTTGTTGTAAATGTTCGGCACCGAGTAATTGTTCTCGCCAATAAATTTCCCCTGAAGTACGTTGGGCCAGTCCGCTTAAAATTTCTAATAACGTTGTTTTTCCCGAACCACTCGGGCCAATAATCAGCCCCAATTGTTGGGGAGCAAATTCTAAATCGATCGATTTGAGAATTGCTTGGGGGGTCGCCGTGGGATGATAACTCAGATTTCGCAGATAGAGCATTGAAGTGTAAGTCGGGACAAAACAATGGCTAAAGTTTGAAGATATAGACAAGCGACGTCGATCGCGCGATCGCCTCGACACCTTATCCTAACTTCTATTATTGCCAACAAACCGAAGGAAAGCAGAAATGACGAAGAAATTGGGTAATTTTTCGGAACTTGGCCGATCGCGCGGCGTCAATTTCCCCAACAGCGACGCTACATTTTGACCGAGATCCGACCGTTGTAGCGATCGCCCGTCTGAATTTAGCATCATAATTAAACAGCACTCCCAACACTGAAAACCATGAGAACCCGATTCTCTAAATATAGCCGCGCGATCGCCACTGGCTTAGCCACCGTCGCGATCGTCTTCGTCGCCAATCCGATCCCTCCCTCTTTGGCATTAGATCCGTTTCGCAGCAGCCAAAACCAGCACGAAATCGGCGATCTGACCGAATCCGCCTTTCGTGTTTTATTCGAGGAAGGAAACTACACCGAAGCTCAACGGCGCCTCAAACAAGCCGAAAGCCAAGAAGCCAGGGAACCCTTAGTGTACGCCATGCAAGCTGCCTTCGCCTATCTCGATGAAGATTGGGATACCTTAAAAACTTACGCCACCCAAACTCGCGAAAAAGCCGAAAACTTGACTCAAAAAGACCCCTTACGCGGTAATCTTTACACTGCCGTCGGTCACTTTTTAGAAGGGGCTTATATCATCAGCACCGAAGGCACCATTAAAGGAATGCCCGACGCCATGAATAAGTTGCGTCAAGTGTTCAAACATTTCGATGCGGCGGAACAAATTGCCCCGACCGATCCGGAGTTAAATCTCATTAAAGGGTACATGGATTTAATGTTAGCCGTGAACCTCCCGTTTAGCGAACCGGAAGAGGCGATCGCCCGCTTGAGAAATCACGCCGCCCCTCAATATTTAGCCTATCGCGGCATTGCCGTCGGTTATCGCGACCTCGATCGCGTCGAAGAAGCCTTAAGCGCCGTCAATCGGGCGATCGAAATCACGCCTGACAACCCCGAATTATTTTATTTGAAAGCGCAAATCCTCGTTAAAAAAGGCAACGATCTCGACGAAATCGACTTGCTTCAACAAGCAGAAGAACATTTTCAGATGGCTCTTGCCAAAGCAGATATCCAATTTCCCGAAGGCTTGCAAAAACAGTTAAGAAAAGAGCGCGATCGCAACGCCCGACGGATTGCGGAAATGACCGCGAGTGCGCGGTAGTATCCCTAGCGCGGGCTAGATGCCCGCCCCTTATCTCGATCTCGGTCAATCTAAAATCGAATGTCGCCAAATATGTTACCCTAAATTCTGCACCGTTCCCCTAATCTTATCGAGCGATCGCCATGAAAATTGAATTTCGCGAATTCAATCCCTTTGACGTTTGGTTCTGGATTGAGTTCAACACCGTTCCCGGCAATATGGAAAAACAGTATCTCGAAGAACTGTTTGACTCCTGGTTTTTCATCGGCAAACTCGGCGGATTTAATGCCGAAAACCTCCAAGTTCAAGACACCGGACTGGAGGTGAGTTATATGGACTACGATATGGACAGCGCCGATCGCTCCTTAATGGCATTAATGCACAACATGGGCGAATTCGAGTATAACGGAACTTGGGCGCGCTGTTGGTTCGATCTCGGTACCAGCGACGCGATCGCGATCGATATTCTCATCAACGCCTTGCAGCAACTCAATAAAGAATACGTCTTAGTCGAACGCTTAATTATTGGGGGTGAAAACCCCGATTGGCCGATCGAAGATAGTGAAAATCGCTCCTTATTTGCCCACGAAAATTAAACCGCTATTTGCATTTATGGGGAGTAAAAATAAAAATAAAATTCGCGTTCTGGCTTTAGGAATTATCCGCGATCGCGATCGCCTGTTCGTCGCCGAAGGGTACGACGAGAACGACCAACCCTTCTATCGCGTCCTCGGCGGCGGGATCGACTTCGGCGAAACCAGTCGAGACGCCTTAATTCGCGAATTTCAAGAAGAAATTCAAGCCGAACTCACCAATATCCGCTATATCACCTGCTTGGAAAGCATTTTTTTCCATAAAGGAAAACCCGGTCACGAAATCATCCAACTCTATCAGTGCGATTTCGCCGACCCCCAGTTTTACGACGCCGAACCGATGATGTTTTCCGAGGGAGAACGCCAAAAACGCGCCCTTTGGGTCGAGATTTCGCGCTTCGAGTCCGGAGAACTGCGGATTGTCCCCGAGAATTTCCTCGATTACGTCCAGTAAATCGACGTCCCAACCCTTGCAAATCCCCGGCAAATTTTGCTAGAGTAAAGGGTGTTGCTGGTGTAGCTCAGTGGTAGAGCATCCGCCTTGTAAGCGGACGGTCATGGGTTCAAATCCCTTCACCAGCTTTTTTTAATGCGATCGCTGCACGAGTTGTCACTATTTTCCTCAAGGTTAAGTTTCCCTTCCGATCGATCGACCTTGAGGGCAAACTGAGCTAAGTTAAGAGCAGACGCGATCGAGCCATAACTTGCTTAGAAAACTCAAATTTGATGAATCTTATTACTCGCTGGACTCTCTCCTGTCTGAATCAGACAATGAGCCACTATTGTAAGGTGAGCTAGTAACCATGAAAATTGAAATCCGTACCCTATTAGGTAAAAACTGTATGACCCGTGAAGATGGTCAGATCGTGTACGATCGCATCCACGCTGAATTGTTAGCAGAGCATTCAATAGAGTTAGACTTTGAGGGGGTTGAAATTTTTGCTTCTCCCTTCTTTAACTTTGCTATCGGTCAACTTCTCAAAGATATCGAACCAGATAGTTTAAATCGCCTACTGAAAATCTCTAATCTCAATCCCGTGAGTAAACCAATTCTCAAAAGAGTAATTGAAAACTCCAAAAAATATTACTCCGATAGCGAATATCGCAGTAAAGTGGATAAAGTCATTGAGGAACAAGCGACGAGTGCTTAATGCCAATTAATTACAACATTCAAGCGAAAATTGTCGATCTTCGCTCTGATACGCCCAAGAAAGATGAGATTTTTCTGGTAGATACTAATGTTTGGTATTGGTTCGCTTACACTAAAGCCAGTATGTCATCTTTACCTTATCAAACTAGAAATTATCCGTCCTATCTCAATAAAGCGCGTTTGATTGGGTCTCTACTCTTATACTGCGGTCTTTCTCTTGCAGAGTTAGCCCACAATATAGAGCGATCGGAAAGAGAAATTTTTAACTTAACCTCTAATCGTAGCCTAACAGCTAAAGAATACCGCCATAACCAGCCAACCGAACGAGCAAATGTTGTTGATGAAGTAAAAATCGCTTGGAATATTGTGACATCCATTGCGGTTTCTACTGACATTACGATTGATGAAACAACAACTGGTGCTTCATTAACTCGGTTACAAACTCAACCGTTGGACGGCTATGATTTGTTGATTCTCGAAGCAATGAGAAGAGCTAATATCAAACAAGTCATTACCGATGATGGAGATTATGTAACTGTTCCGAGTATTACCGTTTTCACTGAAAACCAAAATGTTATCCAGCAGGCAAATGCTCAAGGTAAACTCAAAGTAAGATAGTATCTTTCTGAATGGTATTTGCTTCCGAACCGTCGCCATTTTTCTAAAAGTCACAAGAATCCGTAAGGTGGGCAATAATTGCCTATTTTTTATTCAATTAATTCAATTAAGTGATAATTTCCCAACGATCGCCCGTCCAAATTGCGGGGAAACGTGGCGAGATTTCCAGAGTTTTACTTTTGCAATACCAACCGTAAGCAAACAGACCGTCACCGCTAGGAGTTTCCATCAATTGAGTTCCATATAACTCGGTTTTTTCGCTACCGGAAACGACGGGAGTGGAGGCGATCGCGCGATACGGTCCGGTGAGGCGATCGCTGACATAACAATAGAGAGAAGAATCGCTAATCAAGCGGCGATCGACTGTTTCCAACCAAGCGGGATTGATTAACCGAGTCCAGCAAGAAAAGAATAAATAATAGCGATTATTTTTAAAAATAACTTGCGGTCGTTCGAGTTCGTAAAAAATGGACTCTTGGCTGTGGGAAATGACCGGATCGCAGGCGGGTGGCAAACATCGATAAAGCCCATCTATTTTATCAGAAACGGCGACGCCGACACAACCGCTATACGTTGGATTTTCACCGCGCGATCGCCCGACTACGGCAGTGAAAAACATGTAATATTGACCCGTTTTATCCTTTTTTAAAATATACGGATCGCGACATTGCACAATTTTTGTTATCGGATCGTTTTGGTCGAGTTGCGGACGGATCGAACCGCCATAAAAACGCGGATCGGGTTTGAGAATCGGTTGGGGCGATCGCCGCCAATTCACGCCATCACTTGAAGTTGCCAGACCGATACTTTGGATGACGCCATCGGCTTGATAAACGGAAGCAGAATAAAATAAATAATAACAATTTCCTTCTTGATAAGCACTCCCCGCACAGAGATTATCCGCTTCCCAGTCACTGGTTGCGATCGGTGTTAAAACCGTGCCTAAATAGTCCCAATTTTTAAGATCTGGCGAGATTGCCGCACTAATTTGTCCTTGTTTCCAAAAGGGTTGGATGTGGCGTTTTCCGGTTAAGTAAAATAGACGATATCCGTCTGTTGTTTTTAACAACCACGGATCCCACAAGATATGTTGGCCAAAGGTTAATTCAGAGTTAAAATGTAGATTTATGGCCAAATCGGGATAAATTGCAAGGGTCGCCAAATAGTAACTTTTTCGTGCCAGTCCTGTTTCTCCCACTTTTAAGAGACGATCGCCCAAATTGAATAAAAATTGAGCGCATTCAGGGACGATCGCGATCGCCTGTCGGTAAGTGCGGATCGCTGCCTCAAAATGACCTTGTTTTTCAAAAATTTGAGCTAAATAGAGATAGTTTTTAAAATTACAGGGATCGATTTTAATCGCTTCTTGACATTGAGCGATCGCCGATTCACTTATCACCCAATTCTTCTCGTTTTCTGCTTCCATGCTCATTCCTGATTTTTGAGGTAGGAGGTACTTCAGATGTCTGTCTGCTTCCTGAAGTCCCCCTTTTCAAGGGGGATTTAGGGGGATCGTCCCTCTTTTAATAGCCTGAAGTCCCCCTTTTCAAGGGGGATTTAGGGGGATGGTCTCTCCTTTATTAGATTGGGAAACACTATATTATAGACGGCCAATATTCCAGCTCAATACAGATAAAGTGTTTGCTCCACAGAAAATCATGGTATACTCTAAAACAACAAGGCAATGGGGCTTGCCTTAACCGCCTCCTGACTTATTTATCAATTCGCTTAAAAGCGACAAAAATTATCAATATCGAGGCTGATAGCTCCTACTTTTCGGGTTGGTGACCTGAGAGTAGGGCTATGGCGGTCTCGACTTTTGGAAGAACCAACCCGCCTCATCGATTCTTTCAGGAGTTCGAGACATGATAGCAGGTATTTTATGGATTTTGGTGATGGGTTTCTTTGTGGGACAAATTGCCCGTCGCTTGGGTGCACCTTCTTTGATGGGAACGATTCTCGTCGGAATTGTTTTAGGACCGCAATTGGGGAATATTATCGACGAATCGATTCTCAACAATGCCGATGAATTGCGAACGATCGCCGTCATGGCCATTTTGATGAAAGCGGGGCTAGGATTAGATCGTGAAAAGTTAGCAAAACAGGGAACGGTGGCTTTACGGTTGGGCATTTTGCCTGCATTTACGGAAGCCATAACGATCGCGATCGCCGCAATGGTTTTATTCGATTTTAATTGGATGACGGGCTTATTACTCGGCTGTATTATCGGCGCCGAATCTCCCGCCGTGATCGTTCCGGGAATGCTGCGGTTAAAAAGTAAAGGATGGGGAGTTGCCAAAGGCATTCCCGATGCAATTTTAACCGGATCGGCGCTTTCCGATGTCTTTTTACTGTTGCTGTTTAGTTTATTGTTAAACTTCTTAAGTCAGGGGCAACTCGATCGCCTCAGCTTACCGTTCGGAATCGAATTGACGGCGTTGCAACTGTTGCCGTTTCAAGTCATTTCCGAAATTGTTTTAGGGGTGGCGATCGGCTATTTTGCCGCCCGGTTGTTGGTGGTGTTACTCGTGGGGCAAAAATGGACGCAGAACCAAACCCAAGAAATGTTACTCGCCGCCTGTTTGGCTTTATTTTTAGTGATTTTTGCGAACCGTTGGCCGCATTTTTCCGGGTATTTGGCGGCGATGGCGATGGGATTTTTCTTGGTGGAACTAGACGCCCCTCTGGCGCGGCGGTTGCGGTTGGGATTTGATAGTTTGTGGACGATCGCCGAAATTTTTCTGTTTGTTTTGATGGGGGCGAGCATTCAAATTGCGGTTTTAGAAAAAACCCTCTTACCGGGATTGTTGTTATTGGCGATCGGCTTATCGGTCGGGCGGATGATGGGCTGGTATTTATCGACAATGGGCAGTAATTGGAATTGGCGGGAACGCTTATTTTTACTGCCGGGAAATTCGGCAAAAGCGACCGTGCAGGCGGCGATCGGTGCCATTCCTTTAGCGGCGGGAATTGACGGCGGCGAAACGATTTTAGCGATCGCCGCCTTATCGATTTTAGTCACGGCCCCGTTAGGTGCTTGGGCGATTCCGACCTTCGCGCCCAAACTGTTAGAAAAAGGGGCGATCGATCCGACGAAAGTCACCGTCGCAACCCGCACCACCTTTTTAGCGGCGGTGGATACGTCGCCGTTAGCCCCCGCCGTGTTGACCAAAACTGCAGATTTGGCGCGTCGTAGCAATGCTCGCGCGATCGTCTTGCACGTAGTCGGAGAAGATCGTCCCCAACAAGTCGAGGAATTGCGACAGGTGGCGCGGCGGTGGTTATCGGATATCGAACATGAATTTTTCACCGTCAATGGTGCTGCAGCCGAGGCGATCGTGCAACTGGCGCGGGATTTCCGGGTGACGGCGATCGTGCTGGGAAAACGGGGCCATCAACCGTGGGAAAACGTGCTGGTCGGTTCGGTGTCGCGTGCGGTCTTGGAAACGAGCGAGATTCCGGCGATCGTGGTTGAGGACGAATCGAGGGGAGTTTCAGATTTTAGATTTTAAATTTTAGATTTTAGAGGGCGACACTCGGGGCGATCGCCCGACTCGCCACACCGGACTTCTCCTTCCCTATTCTCCGAATTGACAAGCCCAATTAGACTAAAGGCATCACCATAAAGAGCCTAGCTATCGAGAGAGTCTGCTTTGAATGCTGAGAATCAAAATCTAAATTCCACCTTTCAACTCGGTTCGCGCAAAGAATTACGCGAACTGGTGCGATCGCAGCTCCAAGCGCTGCTCGAACAGGGAGACCTACAAGGCGCCAAAGCGATTTTGGTTCCCGTCCAACCTCCCGATATCGCCGAAGCCATTGAAGGGTTACCCGAACACATGCAGGCGATCGCCTTTCGTTTACTCTCCAAAAACGAAGCTACCGAAGTTTACGAACACGTCAACTCTTCGGTACAGCAGTCCCTACTCGAAGTCTTCCGGCGTCAAGAAGTTCTCGACATTATCGATAACATGTCGCCGGACGATCGCGCCCGTCTGTTCGACGAACTCCCGGCGAAGGTCGTGCGCCGTTTGCGCGCCCAACTGAGTCCCTCGGAATGGCAAGCCACCGCGATTCTGATGGGTTACGAAGCGGGAACGGCGGGCCGGATTATGACCCCGGAATACATCTCGCTCAAGGAACATTTCACCGTCAGTCAAACCCTCGAACGGATTCGCAATCTCGCCTCGGTCACGGAGATGATTTACTATCTCTACGTTACCGATGCCGCGCGCCGTTTGACCGGGATCGTCTCCCTGCGCCACTTGGTGACCGCCCAACCCGAGGAAACCATCGGCGAGATCATGACCCGCGAGGTGGTTTACATCTCCACGGATACAGATCAAGAAGAAGTCGCCCGTCTGATTCAGCGTTACGACTTCCTCGCCGTTCCCGTGGTCGATAGCGAGAAACGCCTCGTCGGAATTATCACCGTCGATGACGTGATCGACATTATCGAGCAAGAAACCACGGAAGATATTTATGCGTTAGGTGGGGTGCAGTCCGAAGGAGACAATTATTTCCACACGAATTTAATTACAGTGGCGCGGCGACGGGTAGTGTGGTTGTTCGTGTTGTTGATTACCAACACGGTGACCGGGACGATTATTAACGCCCAGCAAGATATCTTGCAGCAAGTGGTGGTGCTGGCGGCGTTTATCCCCTTATTGACCGGAACCGGGGGCAATGTCGGCGCTCAATCGTCTACGGTGGTGATTCGCGGCTTGAATACGGACGAAATTCGCTTACTCGGCCCCGTGCAGGTGGTCTGGCGCGAGGCTCTCGCTGGGGCTTTGCTCGGCTCGATTTTAGGCGTGATGGCGACGATATGGGCTTATTTCTTGCAAGGGCGCTTGGGAGTGGCGATCTCCGTCGGTTTTTCTTTGATCGCGATCTCGGTGCTGGCGTCGGTGTCGGGTTCGGCGCTCCCATTTTTATTCCGATCGCTCAAATTGGATCCCGCCTTGATGTCAGCTCCGTTTATTACCACGGCGGTCGATGTGTTGGGGGTGTTGATTTATTTCAGTATTGCCCGTCTGATTTTGGGATTTTAGAGTAATTTGAGATTTTAGATTTGAGATTTTAGATTGAGACGGTGACGCTTCCGTTCGCAGTTCTAATTTCTAACTGTTCTCCGACCGACTCGCGACTCCCGACTCTCCATTGTCATGACTCCCAACCGCCATTGGCTCGAAAATGCCGAATCCGTTCTGATCGTGGCTGCCGTCCTCGCCGCGATCGCCGCAATTTTTTATCGATCGCTAGTGTATCTCCCTCCCGTCTTGCTGTCGCTGCTGTTCGTCCTCCAGCCGATCTTGCGCTACCGTTCCGAACAGTTGACCCGCCGGATGGATGCCGTATTGAACCAGCGCCTCCAGCGACAAGTGACGGAAGAGATCGAGCTGTTGACCCGACGGGTTGCCGCTCGCGAGATCGCCCCGGAAACGCGATCGCGCGAACCTTTGCCCCCTGGGGATCTGACCCCTTTACAGCAGCGTCTGGAGGCGATCGAAAACCAGGTGCGATCGCTCTCCAGTGCCGATCTCGACGGTCTCGCCAGTCAACATCGAGATTTGCAAGAATCGATCGCCCAAACCATCGACTATCTCAACCGTTTGGCGATCGGTAAGCGTTTGGAGCGCTTGGAACGAGCAGTGCAAGCGTCGAGTGCGAGGGTCGAGTTGCCTCGCGCGACCGTCGAGCCTCCCGAACCCTCCTCGGAAACGGAGGATTCTCCGTCACCCAGCGAGGCGCCTGCGGTTTCGCCGCCGCCCCCCGTTCCCAGTAAATCGAGTGCCAGTGGGGTTCAATTACCGAAGTTTGCTCGGGGGGAGATCGTCCCCCAACAGTGGGAGTGCGTTCGCAATTTGAACGCTCATTCGGATTGGGTGCGCGCTCTGGCGTTGACGCCGGATGGCAACCTGTTGGCGACGGGGAGTTTTGACACCACGGTGAAGTTATGGCGAGTGGACTCGGGGGAATTACTCGCGACCCTCGACGATCACGATCGCGGGATTTTTGATTTGCTCGTGACCCCGGACGGTCGAACCCTGGCGAGTGCGAGTTGGGATAAGACGGTGAAGTTATGGCAATTGCCCGAGGGGCGCTTGTGGACGAGTTTGGAAGGTCATACGGGATCGGTGCGATCGCTGACCCTGTCTGCGGACGGTACAACTTTGGTCAGTGGCAGTTTTGACGAAACGATGAAAGTTTGGGACCTCGATCGCGGCGCCTTGCGCGATACCCTCACGGACTATACCGGACCGATTTATGCGGTGGCCCTCTCTCCGAATGGCGAGTGGCTCGCCGCCGGGGAAGGGGACGGCACGATTACCCTATGGCACTTGCAGCGCGGCGAATACATCGATTCGATCGTCGGCAGTTTGGATGGGGTCGAGGCGATCGCCTTTGCCAACGATCGCGCCGTCGTTACCGGAAATGGTGACGGGACGGTACAAGTTTGGGACTTAGATCGACCGGGGGAGATCGATACGCGATCGCTCCATTCCGGTCCGGTGACCGGGATCGCGATCGCCCCGGACCGTCGCAGTTTCGCCACCAGCAGCGCCGACGGAACTGTTAAAATTTGGCATTTCCCCACCCTGACCCCGTTATCGACACTGATGGAAGAAACCGGGGCGGTGATGTCGGTCTGTTTCGCTTCGGACGGCAAAACCCTGGTCACGGGCAGCGCGCGCGGTATGGTGCGCATCTGTCGGCTCGCCGTTTAGGGAGCGCTCGACTCCCCTGGAGCCGCCACCGGACGGCGATTATAATTTTTGTGAAGAATTCTTGACGGCGAGCCAGGGATCCGGCAGGTTTTAAGACATTTAATCTGACCGGGCGATCGCGATCGCTTTCGATGGGCGATCGCGATCGCAATTTACAAATTTAAGGCGATCGAATATACTCAAAATGCCGTTTCTCCCCCGAGGAGAAAAAAATGGCTGTTTTAATCTTTACGAGTTTCTAGGGCAGGCGCGTTCGAGCTGTTTTATTGAAAAATAATTTTTATAAACCGAACTTGACTCGTCCATCGCAAACCGCTATAAATGGAACTTGCAAAAACATAATAAAACACAAAAAAGCCTCATCTACTGAGGATCTAGATTTCCGATAGGCTCCGGCTCCTTCAACTTAAAGATATTCGTCCATTGCCTTCGTCAACCCTTATAACGATAAGGGTTGTGTCGGGGTTTGCCAATTGGATATCAGAAGTTTGCCGTCAACTTCGGAGCGCTCTCGTTTGAGAAAGTTGGCGTTAACAAAACCGGGTTGTCTTGCTTGAAGTGAGAACCAAACTTTAGAACTTTTTAGGGTTGGCCGACTAACCTGATTTGGGTTTAAGAAAACGGCTCGATTGTAATGAGGTTAGGCGCGAATTTCATTATTGACAAATGACTCATTAATGAGAAACTAATTAAAACCTTCAAGATTCGCGTCACCGATCCAAAAAGGGTTTAGTGGAAGCATCAGGGGCATCGTAGACATCCACTCATTGCATTGGGGTCATTAATTGGCGTGGGCTTCCCGAAAATAACTGGAAATAAACAGGGTAACTTTTATCGATTTTGGCTGGCGATCGCGCTGCTGTGTGCCGGGGCGATCGCGCCGTACCGGATATTAGCGCAGACGACGCCTGCAGGCACCCAGATCGAGAACCGGGCGACGGGGACCTTTGAAGACCCGAGCAATCCCGGGGTGACGATTCCCGTCGAGTCGAACACCGTCGTCCTCACCGTGGCCGAAATAGCCGGGATTACGGTGCAGCCCGACGGCGCTCGCAAAGATGGCGAAGGGCCGATCGAACCGGGCGATCGCCTCTTTTTCCGCTTTTCAATTACCAACGTCGGTAACGATCCCACCCGTTTTCGCATTCCCAACAGCGCCACGGTCTCCGGGGCCGGGACCGTCTCGGGCAACCTAGAAATCAGCACCGACGGCGGCAACACCTGGACCGAGATTAGCGGGAGCGAACTAATTACCGGATCGATCCCGATCGGCGGTAACCTGCTGGTGCGCGTTCCGGTCACGGTCAACGGAAGCGCCACCGAAGGCGACGAGATCCGCGTTCAACTGGGCAACACACCCAACAGCGCCCAGAACGTCGAACGCACGCCCAATGGCACCGATGTCTTCACCGTAGACAATCCAGAAGGGGCCGTCCCGACGGAAGCCACCGGAGATCCGTTCAACGGAACCCGCGAAGCCAGTGCATTTCAGACCATCACCGTCGCTTCGACCCCCTTAGCCTTACCCGTCATCCTCAAAACCCACGGTACCCCGGTAGAAATTGGCGATCCGGCGAATCCTGCCGACGACGTCATCACCTACCAACTCGCCTTAGACGTGCGATCGCGCATTCCCGCCGGGGCCAGTGGCTTCGTTCCCGGCAATCTCGCCCCCAATACCAGCTTTCCGATCGCCGTCGATGGGGCCGTCGCGCCGCGCATCCTCGTTTCCGATGCCATTCCCCAAGGAACCGCCCTCGTGCCCGACAGTTGGCAAGCCCCCGCCGGGTGGCAAGTCGTCTTCACCGCCGATAATCCCGAGGTCCTCAATGCCAACCTCGCCACCTGGACCACGGATCCCGGGGCGATCGGGGGGGCGGCGAATGCCACCCGGATCGGCTTTATCTTCGACGGCATTCTCAACGCCGGAACCACCACCGCAGGCTTTCAATTCCAACTGGTCACCAGTGGCTTAACCGGACCGGGAACGATCGCCAACGTCGCCCAAGTCTTCGGCGGAACCGAAGGCAATCCCGGTCCACTCTTATTCGACGAATCCGGCGACCAAAATCCCAACAACTTTAACGACGACGGCACCGCACCCCCAACCGACGATACGGGCAATCCGATCGTCACCCCCGGGCTGTCGAATCCCGGTCGAGACGGCCAAGACGAGGACAACAACAACGGCGGAAGCGGACCGGGGGGCGAAGCGAACGTCGTGGTGATTTCCGGCGGTGCTGGGGGCATTCTCAACGGACCGCCCGGATCCCCCGGGGCGATCGGGCCGACGGACAGTAACGACGACTTCCATAACAAAGTGGTCGCCACGCCGCCGAACTTGGGACCGAACGAACCGTTTACCCCGGATCCGGTCGCTTTTACCAACAGTCTCTCCAACGCCTCCGGGGCCGACGTGACGATCGCCCCGATCGCCCCACAAGAGCGCAATTCCCTGCCCAACGGCACCCGCGTCACGGTAACCTTCGACCAACAAACGGCCATCTACACTTACGATCGCGCCGCAGGCTTCCGTACCGACGACCCCCCGGTGACGATCCCCGGAACGACCACGGAAGCGGACTACTCCGTCACGATCGCCCTGCCGACGGCAGTCAAAAATCGAGGCTACGGCGTCCCGATTGCCGCCTTCGACGATCGCGACGACGACGGCTTCTTCGACGAAAGCGAGCCGGGGAACGTCAAAATCGACCGCGTTTATACCGGATTTATCGAAATTCTCAAAGAATCGCGCATCCTCAAAGGTAGCGGACCCGACGTTCTCGACGGACAGGAGCAATTTAGTCAAGACACCAAAACCCCCGGACCGGGGAACCTGATCGAGTACCGCCTCAGTTACAACAACATTTCCGAAGCGGGCGGGCCGGGGAACGTCACCCTGACGGCGGAGAACTTGGTGATTTCCGAAGACGGAACCACCTACGACCCGATCGAGAATCCCGGGGGCAATAATTGGGCCCTCGATACCGACGATGCCGACGGGGACAACGACCCGACCACGGGGATCGATACCTCTCACGTCCTCGGTTCCCCGGTAGATTCGCGCGGCGGTACGATCAACTTTTTCGGCGGCAGACCGCCCACGGCGCGCAGTGGACCGCAAAGCGGGACGACGACGGCATCTGACGTGAGCAAATACGAAGTGCGAGTGCGCGGTCCCCTCGGACCGGGAGAAACGGGAACGTTTACCTTCCAACGACGGGTGAATTGAGTAGGTGGGCAAAAATGTTGAAGATTTCCTTAGTGCGTTTGAGTTTAATCGCCGTCTTACTCGGCACCGCCGCATTGCCCTTACGGGGTCAGACCCCGGAGGAGTCAGTGCGCCTACAGTTGGAGGTCGATCGCCGGATCGCCGAGTCGGATCGGGTGAGTTGGGTGGATTTACCTGGGCGCTGTACCGAGGCGAGTTGTCGGGTGCAGCCGGGAGATACCCTGCGCTATACGGTGACGGGGATTAACGATAGCGATCGCGCGATCGCTAACTTCGTCATCACCCAACCCCTCGATCCCCAGACCAGCTACATTCTCGACAGCCTCAGCGCGACCCCCGCCGCCCAACTCAGCTACAGCATCGATGGCGGTCGGACCTTTAGCGCCAATCCCACCATTGAGGTCGCCGAGGCGAACGGACGGGTCGAACGGCGTCCGGCCCCGGCAGAACGCTACACCCACGTGCGCGTCCGATTTCGCGAACCGATCGCCGCCCGAGGGCAGGCGATCGCGCAGTTTCAAGTGAGGGTGAAATGAAGCAGCAACGACGCGACAACCGCCGCCCGTGGATGGGGGCTTCCTCGAAAGCCGTCAGCCTGCTCGCCGTTGCGGCTTTCCTCGGCGGCGCCGGAACCTGGATCGCTCGTTCGGCGGGCGATCGGGCGATCGCCCAAACCGACACGCCCCAATGCGTGGTTCCCGGGATCTTAGTGCGCAACCAAGGGGAATACAGCTACAGCGTCGGCGGCGAAACCTTTTCCGGAATCACCAATATCGACGAAAACGCCGTGATTCCAGGCGGTCCGGTGACCGTCGATCCCGACGGCGTGCGCGATCTGGCCGACAATCGGGTCACCGGGTCGTTAGCCGGATCCTTGGCGGACCAATTAATCGAACTGGGATTCAGCCAACAGGAAGCCACCCGCGCCACGATCGCCGTCACCGTCGCCTTAGCCCAACTCCCGGTAGATTCTAGTTTCCGGGAAGTGGCGATCGCCGCGCGCGACGCGATCGTGCAAGCAGTCCCCGAACAAGGGCAAACCGTCGCCGAACTCGAACGGTCCGTCGCCCAAGAAACCGCCGCCGCCATCACCGCCGAACTGGCGCGCACCTTCCTCGTCAGCGCCGGACTGACCGCCACCGAAGCCGAACAAGCCACCCAACAAGCCTTCTCCGTCATCCTGCGAAGTGGCGACAACGCCTCCGTAGACGACACCTTCCGCCAAGCCTTTCAAGCGATGGTCGCCGTCGCCCCGGACAAAGAAGAACAACTGCGCGAACTCGCCCAAGACGTCGCCGACGAAATGCGCGAAATCCGCCAGGGCATTCAAACCGGAGCCCAAGCCGGAGACTTACTCTTTTTTGACTTTACCATCAGCAATCCGGGCGATCGGGCCTTGCGTTTCACCATCCCCGACCCCGAAACCATCCAACGGGTCACCTCCGGCGCCCAAGTACGCGGCGTCAAATACTCCATGGTCACCACCCCGGAAGGAACCGTCCTCGTCGGCGACTGCATCCCCGTAGAGGTTCCCCCGGAAGAACCGCCAACTCCGCCGGAAATTACGCCCCCCGACCCGCCCGTCGAGGAACCCCAACCCGAACAACCCGCCACCCAAGACCCCTCCCAACCGCCAGAGATTACCCCGGCGCCGATCGATCCGCCCCAACCGCCCGCCCAGGTGCCGCCAGCGCCGCAAATCACCCCTCCCGACATTCCCGAACCGGAACTACCTCCGACGCCGACGACCCCATCCCGTCCCGTCGTCGATCCCGTAGACGTGATTTTGCCTCCAGGCGGCGAAGTCACCGTCACCGTGGAAATCATTGCGCCGGAAGTTCCCGACGGAGGCGGCGGCGTCACCGTGGTCATTCCCGACGAAGACGACGAACCCATCGGCCAACAAACGGTGATTATTCCCCCTGCAACCACGCCGACCCGTCAGCCCAACGTCGGGCGAATTACTGGATGTGCCGGGGAAATTCTGCCCGACTATACCGGATTTAAAGTGGGCCTATTCGAACCCGACCCCACGGACCCCACCGGAGGCATTCGCGAGGTCGTCGCCCTGACGCCGACGGAGTTCCCGGATTTGCCGGATAACAATGTCGGTCGGGGGTTCGAGCCGAATGTGGACAATGCCAATCCGTTCTTCCTAACCAACGGCGAAGGTGGGACGTATAACTTCAGCCTCGATGCCTCGCGGGGTCAACTCGACCCCGGACGTCAGTATATTTTTGTGGTTAGTCCCCCTGCAGGCAGCGACTTGAGCGAACGCCGCATCCGTTTGGAGATCGGGGAAACGAATAATGGCGTGGTCTCGTTTACCGCCACCTCTTTAGACGGACGCCCGATTAATGCTGCCGACGGCGGCACGAAGGCGACCGGAACCTTTACTCTCAGTGCCGACGGCACCCCGATCGGTTTGAATTTTGGGTCTTTCGACCTGACGGCGGCGGTGTGCGAAGCACAGGAGATTCAAATTGTCAAGACGAGCGATCGCGCCGCCGCCGAACCCGGGGATACGGTGATTTACCGCCTCGCCGTTCGCAATCTCTCCAGCAGTCCCCTCAACGGCTTATTTGTTACCGATTTACTGCCGTTTGGCTTGCAATTCCACGACGATTCGCCAAAAGCGGAAATTGCCGGAACCGAACTCGATGTCGTCAGCAGTAACGACGGGCGACAAATTCGTTTCGACCTTCCCGAGGCGACGATTCCCGCCGGAGAAGTTCTCAACCTCGCCTATGCGGCGCGGGTGACCCCGGATGCCTTGCGCGGGAACGGTCGGAACTCGGCGTTTGCCAACGGACAACGGACAGATACGGGACTGAACGTCAAAGACGGTCCGGCGATTCATCAACTCCAACTCGATCCGGGGATTTTGTCCGATTGCGGCACTTTAATCGGTCGGGTGTTTGTGGATAAAAACTTTAACGGACTGCAGGAGAAGAACGAACCGGGAATCCCGAATGCGGTGGTGTTTATGGACGACGGCAACCGGATTATTACCGATGCCAACGGCTTGTTCTCTGTGGCTAACGTCGTTTCGGGTTATCGAACTGCAGTCCTGGATTTGAGCAGCGTTCCGGGCTACACCCTGGCGCCGAATTTATATTTCAGTGAGGGGAATAGTCAATCTCGCTTAGTGCGCTTGGAACCGGGCGGTATGGCGCGGGTGAATTTTGCGGTTACCCCAACTTTCCAAGAGGAGGGAAATCTACCATGAAAAAGGGTTTTTGTTGGCTGGCGGTTCCTTCTTCGGCATTCCTGTGGGCGTCGTCGGGGGAAGCGGTGCAGGTTCCTCAATCGGGGGATTTTGTGGCGACAAATGTGGGTTTTCAGGGGGCGCCCCTGGAAAATTCGTGGTTCGAGAGCGATCGCCTCGGACGGCAAGGATCTCTGTTAAGGTCTACATTTGTAGCGACAACAGGCGATGGCAGACTGCCGGAAACTGTGGGGACAAATGTAAGTTTAAATAACTCTATCCTTAATTTAGAAAATTGTCAGGACAAAACCGACTGTATCGATTCGGTCAATGCCTTATTAGAAGGAGCAATTAGGGGCGATCGCGCCGTAGCGGAGCTGTCAAATCCTGTAACTACAAACAGTGTAACAATAACATCGTCGGCGATCGAGCATAATTTAGCCCTCTCCGGAGCAAGAATAGATCCGGTCGCAACTGAAATTCAGACAGATCGCCCCCTTTCCCCCAATATTTTAACCGATTTCAGAGATTCTCAACCGAACTTTTCAACCGGAATCGAACTCAATAGCGATTCCGCCGTGGAAATCGGGCAAACTGGATCGGAAGCAGCCGGAGCGATCGCCGAAATCCTGGCGCCCGGTCCCGGCGAAACCACCGATCTCCCCGCCACCACCGTCATCGCCCGCTTCCCCAGCGAAGCCGAAGTCACCTTACTGGTCAACGGCGAGGCCGTTTCCCCGGACTTAGTCGGACGGACCGAAACCGACACCGCCACCGGAATCACCGTGCAGACCTGGTACGGCGTCCCCCTCCAGGAAGGGGAAAACACGATCGCCCTCTCCGTCAACGGCCAAACCGTCGAAAGCTTTACCGTAGCGGTTTCCGGCGCGCCGACCCAGGTGCAAATCGCCACCCGAGAAACCCGAGTCCCGGCGGACGGGCGATCGACCCTCACCGTAACCGGACAAGTTTTTGACGCCAACAACCAACTCGTCCAACGGGATACCGTCGTCACCCTCAGCGCCAGCGCCGGAGAATTTATCGGCGCCGACTACAACCTCGACGCCCCGGGCTTCCAAGTCCAAGCCGTCGGCGGCGAATTCAGCGCCCAATTGCAAGCGCCCCTCGACGCCCAAATCGTGCGGATTCGCGGGGCGATCGACGACGCCAGCGCCGAGGGCGAAACCTTAGAAGCCTTTACCCGCGCCGAATTCACCACTTACCTGCGCCCGAGTTTGGTGACCGGATTGGTCAACTTCCGCCTCGGAAAGCGGGGAACCAACTACTGGGGCAGTTTCCGCGACTTCCTCCCGGCGGACGAAGATTACGACTACGAAGCGGACCTATCCGGCGCCGTCTTCGCCACCGGGAAACTCGGCGGCTGGCTGTTCACCGGGGCTTATAACTCCGATCGCTCCCTCAACTGCGACTGTAGCGGCAACGATCGCCGCCTGTTCCGCGACACCCAACCGACCGAATTGGATTATCCCCTTTACGGCGACAACTCCACCGCGAGTACCGTGGCGCCCTCCCGAGATAGCGTCTACCTGCGATTCGAGCGATCGTCCCCGGTAGAAAACGCCGGACTGGACTATTTTATGTGGGGGGACTACAACACCCAAGAACTCGCCAATCGCACCCAAGAATTTACCGGGTTGACGCGATCGTTCCACGGGTTTAAAGCCAATTACAACTTTGGCGGCTTGCAACTGACCGGACTCTACGCCAACGACGTCGAAGGCTTCCAACGGGACGCGATCGCCCCCGACGGAACCAGTGGTTATTACTTCTTCTCCCGGCGCCTGCTGATCGACGGCAGCGAAAATATCTTTATCGAACTCGAAGAACTCGGACGCCCCGGTAATGTAATCTCTCGCCAACAACTCAACCGAGGCGAAGACTACGAAATCGACTACGATCGCGGCACGATCCTCTTCCGTCGCCCCCTACAGCGCACCGACGTCGTCACCGATGCCACCGGAGTCAGCATCGTCGTCGTCCGCCGGATCGTCGCCACCTACCAATACGAAGAACGCGACGGCGACACCAACCTCTGGGGCGGACGGATGCGCTATCACTTTTCTCGGGATTACAATAACCCGATTTGGGTCGGCGCCACCTACCTGCGACAAAACCAAGGGATTCGCGACTTCGAGCTCTACGGCGCCGACTTGATGCTGACCTTTGGCAATGCTACGGAGAGCGATCGCGTCACCTCCGGCGCCACCGCCCTCCCGTCCATTTCCAACGCCGAATTTCCCGAAACCCTCCCCGCCGAACCCCCTACACTGAAGACCGCCACCCCCTTTAGCGGCGAACTGATCGCCGAATACGCCCATTCCACCAACGATTCCGAACTCCTCGGACTCGTCACCGGGGAAGCCTACCGCATCGAACTCAACGCCCGAGGCGGTCCATTGACCGGACGCGCCTATTACCGGACCACCGATAGCGGTTTCGCCAACGACGCCACCACCAGTTTCGTCCCCGGACAAACCCGCTACGGAACTCAACTCAGCAGTCGCCTGACCTCCACCACCCGCTTAAACTTTAATTTCGATCGCGAGGAAAATTCCGGCGTCGCCCCCCGTCCGATTACCGAATTCGACGACTTCTTAACCCCCCGCCTCGAAGCCATTCCCGGTAGCGAAGTCGATAACAGCTTGACCACGATTAGCGCCGGATTGCAACAGCAAATTTACAAAGCCACCCTCGGCGTCGATTGGGTCTACCGCCACCGCACGGACGATCGCCCGACCAGTCCCCTCGACGTAACCTCCTCCCAGCTTCGCAGTCGCTTACTCGTCCCGATTACCAGTAAAATCAGCTTCCGCGCCCAAAACGAACTGAGTTTGTCCTCCGACGAAGATATCGTTTATCCCGATCGCACGATCTTGGGTCTCGACTGGCGCCTGCTACCCGGCGTCACCGCCCAACTCAATCAAGTCTGGTTTACAAGCGGTCAGTACGAAGACAACTCGATTACCTCATTCAACCTCAACGGCGACTACAACCTCACCGACGACACCACCCTCACCGGGCGCTACTCCTTCGTAGACGGTCGCACCATGGGCGCCGCCTTGGGGATCCAACACGGCTGGACGATCGTTCCCGGATTGCGCCTCAATCTCGCTTACGAACACGTGTTCGGGTCGTTGTTCTCCCGCAACGCCACCGGAACCGAGTTCGCCCAACCTTACGCCCCCGGTCAGAGTTCCGCCGCCTTGGGAATCCGCAGTGGCGACAGTTACAGCATCGGTCTGGAATATACGGATAACCCGGACTTCACCGCCAGTGCCCGTTACGAACATCGTTTTTCCAGTAGTGGCGATAATACAGTCATTCAAGCGGCGGCGACGGGAAAACTCACCGATGCGATTTCGGTGTTGGGACGCTACCATCAAGCTTCGTCGTCGAACCAGTTGTTAGAAGATATCGGCGATACGATTAATTTGCGCTTCGGTTTTGCGTTCCGCGACCCACAAAGCGATAAGTTTAATGCCTTGTTGCGTTACGACTTCCGCCAAAATCCCTCCTCGATTCCCGATACGATTTTGTTCGGTAGCGGGACGAAATCTCAAGACCACACCCTGGCGTTGGAAAGTATTTTCGCCCCGAATTGGCGCTGGGAGTTTTATGGGAAATATGCGTGGCGCCGCAGTACGTCTTATCTCGCCGATGATTTAGTCGGGACGAATACGGTCTCTCTGGCGCAGTTGCGGGCGACTTATCGCCTGGGATATCGCTGGGATGTGGTCGGTGAGGGGCGCTGGATTTATCAACCGTCGGCGAATTTTAGCGAGTTCGGCGTGGTGGCGGAGGTCGGTTTTTATCTGACGCCGGATTTACGTCTGGCGGCGGGATACGTATTTGGGGAGGTGGATGCGGACGATATGGAGAGCGATCGCTCGGCGAGTGGTCCGTATCTGAATGTTTCGATGAAATTAAACCAATTATGGCCGGGATTCGGTCAGCAGCCTGTGGCGCCACCCCAACAACAAGAGTCGGCGGTGGAGTTGTCTTTGCAACCCGTACACGAATTCGGAGGTGAACGATGATGGGACGTTGGCGGGTAGGGTTGGCGGTCTCGATGTTGTCGCTGTCGTTCGTCGGATCGGTACGGGCGACGCTGGGGGAGGGGGGACCGACCTGGACGATCGCGGTCAATAGCAATGGGGACGAGGTTCGGGCGGACGAGGCGCTGACGTTGCGCGAGGCGATCGCGATCGTCAATGGCAATTTAAGGGTGGAAGAGTTAAGTCCGGCGGAGCGATCGCAACTGCGCCAACTCCCGGAAATCGAGGTTTCCCGGATCGAGTTTGCTTTAGACCCGCAAGCTACGACCATTGGTTTGACGGCGAGTTTGCCGCCCCTACAGGCGCCCGTGGCGATCGACGGGACGACGCAACCGGGTTTCGACCCCGAGGAGGGGACGCCCCGGGCGGTGGTGACGTTGACCCCGGCGCCGGAAACGGAGATTTTGCGCGGGTTGGTCGTGATGGCCCCGGACGTGTCGATTCGCGGTTTGAGTGTGTACGGGTTTACCTCGACTCACCAACGCACGGCGAGTCCTCCGGCGGCGGATATTTTGATTCTGGGGGGCGAGTCGGCGGCGATCGTCGATCGCGTCACCCTCGAAGAGGGCCAGTGGCGCCGGGAAGTGACCGATGCGGTGGAAGATGTTCCAATTCCGAACAACGTGACGATCGCCGAAAATTGGCTGGGACTGTTGCCGGACGGGACGTTCCCGGAACGGCGATCGGCGTTTGGGGTCTGGGTGTTCGAGGGGACCAATGTGACGGTCGAGGATAACGCGATCGCCGCCCACGACGGCAGCGCTGTCATTACGAGCGTCCGCGCCGATAACTTGCAAGTCAATAACAATCAAATTTTTGAAAATGGCTTTCGCGGAATGCCCGATGCCTTGCGTTTAGAAGGATATATCGATAATACGGCGGTCTTCGATAACGAGATTTATAACAATGCAGGTGCCGGGATTTTCCTCTTCAATCCTTCCGGTGCGGTGGCGATCGCCGACAACATTGTGAGAAGTAACGGGCGACGGTTGCAACGGGCGGCCATCTACTTAATGGGAAGCGGACATCAAGTGAGAAACAATGAAATTACCGACCAACCCGGTCCGGGGGTGGTGGTGGCGGCAGATCCGCCGGGCGATCGCATTGCCATTGAAGACAATCGCTTCGCCAATTTAGCCGGGTTGAGTATCGACCTCAATACCACCTCCAACGATCGCGTCAAGCACTTTCAGATCGGCGACGGCCCCAACCCGCCGCGCAACTCCGGCAATCGCCGTAAAGATACGGGCAACCGGGCGATCGAGGCGCCCCAGTTTTTGGCTCGCGAGTTTTATCAACTGGGAGACGCCCTCACCGTAGACGGTCTCGCCGAACCGGGAGGAACCGTAGAAATTTATCGGGTCAACGAGTCCGGGATGGCCCACGGACCGTTGAGCGAACCCGTCGCCACGGTCGCCACCGACGGTTCGGGTCGTTTCAGCATCGAGCTCGACTCCCTCGAACCGGGAACGACGATTAGCGCGATCGTTACCCATCCCGACTACGGCACCTCCGAACCCGCCCGCAACGCCACCGTGCGATCGCGAAGCGACGCCGAGTAACCTGATTCCCCGCCGTCGAGTCCTTTTCACCCCCTCTCCCGCGATGAACGCCTCTGCCAAGTTCCCGAACCGACTCATGAAACGAACCGCGAAATCCTCGTTTCTCCTCCCCCTCGCCCTACTCCTCTTCGGCGCCCTCCCCGCTCACGCTGAAGGGAGTCGGGAGTTAACGGCGAACGGGGGCGATCGCCCGTTTTTGGAATTTCGCCAACCGACTCTTACTTTTGCGGGAATTCCCTTTAGAACGACGATTCAAGTGTTCGTGCAAGCCGGGGAAACCATCGATTTAGGATCGAGCGCGATCGGGATTGGTCCCTTCGGAGACATTATCTTGCGACCCCCTAACGGCGGTTCTCTCAGTTGTCTCAACGATCTAGGTGGCAACGGTTTTATTGCCGACCGCGACGCAGAAAACGCCGGACCTTTTAATGCGGTGACCAATACCAATGCCGATGCTTTTACTCCTTGTACTGTCTCAGCCGCTCAAACAACAGCAGGTGGAACGGGAGTATGGGAAGTTGATTTTGTCAGTCCCGACCCGAGTGGTGGTGGTCCTCCAAATACAGGTAATACAAATGTGAATAATGACTGGGCACCTCAAACGGCTGCCAATGGTTTTGTGGCTGCATGGGATGTTACGGTACGAGACAGCAGTAATAACCCGATTCCCGGTCGGGCGTTTGCCAACTACTTAGCTTTAAATATGGGGGCTAACGGGCGATCCGCCCAGTCAGAAGTTATCGTTCAAACCCGAGATGGGTATCGATATCGCGTCAATCTCAATGGTTTAGATCCGGCGGGATTTCTCTTCTTTTCTAATAACAAAGGCTTTCAAAACACAGAAGGTCAGCCCTTATATCGTTCCGTCCAACTCGGCCCCCAGCTAGAATTTGCTCTTCCGGCTGGTGTTGATTTACAACGACCGAACGAACCCGACGATGAAATTGCAGGTGACTTTACTTACGATATTTTCTTCAACAATCCTGATTCTTTATTGCAATTACCTACTTTATCTCTTAATAATATTACTGATTTTCGATTTGAAGGGGCAGAAGCCGATACCAGTGGGCAAGCTGGAACCACTCCGTTAGGGGGGTCGTTCAAATTTACCCCTCCCAGTCCGGGGAATGCTGTCATTCAAATTGATGCCAACAACAATGGAGTGTTTACGGATCCAGAAGATGTAGAAATTATTGAATTCGTATCCGGAGGTATCGAAGCTGAAGTGTTTTGGGATGGCATAGATGGAACGGGAACTCCCGTTCCACCGAGTAACGTCCCTTATCAAGCCCAACTCCAATTCACCTTTGGTGAAGTTCATTTTCCGTTTATCGATCCGGAAAATAGTAATGGCATTATCATCGAGCGTCTTAATCCTAGCCTCGATTCCACAATATTTTTTAATGACGATACGACGACGGAACCCGGACCCATTGATAATAACGAAATAGATAGTATTAGCGGGACTCATGGGTTCAGTAATGACTTTGGGGATGTAAAAGGGATCGATCGCTGGAGCTTCTTTATTCCAGATCCTCTCGAACTTCAAGGGGGGATTACGATTGCCGCCGCCGATTTAGAGATTACCAAAACTCATACCCCCGAACCTCTCGTTGCTGGAGGCAATATCACCTATACGATCGTCGTGACGAATAACGGTCCTAATGATGTCACTGACGTTCCCGTGACTGACGAGATTCCTACAGTAATCAGTGAAGTGACCTGGACTTGTACGATTTCGGGAAATGGGAGTTGTGGTGAAGCGAGTGGAACGGGTAATGCGATCGCAACCACGGCGAGTTTAGAAAACGGAGCTAGTGCTACTTATACCGTGACTGGCATTCTCGATACCAATGCCACTGGCGTATTAACCAATACGGCTACTGTCGAGCGTCCCGATGACGTTTCCGATCCCGATAATGATGACAACGACAACAATAACGACAATAACCGTTCTGAAACGGCGGTGGATACGACCACTATTGAAGCCCCCAATCCGGTTTTAGGGGTTGCCAAGGCAGCAGGAACCCCCATCTATAATGGGGACGGGACATTTACAATTCCGTACACAATTGTCGTTGAAAATTTAGGAAATTTACCCTTAAATGACGTTCAAATCACTGAAGATCTCAGTGCAGTTTTTACCGGAGTTAACAGTTTTAATGTTGTTGCCAATTCTATCAGCAGTCCTGACGGACTGAGTGTCAATCAAAATTTTGACGGACAAGGGAACAATAATTTATTAGCTGCCAACAATACCCTCGCGGTAGGAGACATCCGCACGATTGAATTTCAAGTGACCGTCAATCCCGGTGCAAATTTTGGACCGTATAACAATACTGCAACGGCGTCGGGAACGACCCCGGGAGGAACGGAAGTAACCGATGACTCCACCGACGGCAACGATGCCGACCCGAATGGGGATGGAACGCCGGATGAGAACGAACAAACGACTGTTACCCTTTCTCCCCAACCCCTCCTCGGTGTCGCGAAGGCGGCGGGGACTCCTGTCAACAATGGCGATGGCACGTTTACGATTCCCTATACGATTCAAGTTGAAAACTTGGGCAATGTCGCCATTGAAGACTTACAAGTTGTAGAAAATTTGACGAATACCTTCTCGGGGGTCAGTTCGTTTACGGTGGTGTCCAATTCCTTGACGAGTCCTTCCGGTTTGGTGGTGAACTCGAACTTTAACGGTCAGGGGAATAACAATTTACTGGCAACGGGAAATACTCTGGCGGTTGGTGCAACAGCAACGATTAGTTTTGAAGTGACGGTAACCCCGGGGACGAACTTCGGTCCGTATAACAATACGGCGACGGCTTCGGGAACGGGACCGGATGGAACGCCCGTGGAGGACGATTCGACGGATGGGAACGATGTAGATCCGGATGGGGACGGGACGCCAGATGAGGACGTTCCGACGACGGTTTCTTTGCTCGCACCGCCGGACGGGCGGGCCAATCTGCGCTTGGTGAAGCGGGTGACGGCGATTAACGATCGCACCTTCATCGATATCGTGGACGATCCGAACCTCGACGATAACGCGCCCAGTTGGCCGGGGAACTACCTACAAGGGCGGATCGACGTGCCGGATGTCTTCCCGGGCGACGAGGTTGAATATACAATATACTTTATGTCTGACGGCGAGGTTTCTGCCAACAATGTGAGGATTTGCGACTTGGTGCCGCTCAATCAAACGTTTGTCCCCAATGGATTTAACGGGTTGGCGCAAGCGGGGGGTGGCTTTGGTGGCGTCAATCGCGGGGTGGCGATCGCCTTCGGCTTGAATGCGCCCCTATCTTATACCAATGCCAACGATGGCGATATCGCTCGCTTCTTTACCCCGGGTAACTTCGTCCCGGTGCCGCCGGGAGGGGCCGCACCGCAACCTTGTCCGGCGGTCAATAACTCGGCCAATGGCAATGGGGCGATCGTCATCGAACTGGGCGATTTACCGAGTGTCGCGGACGATCCACAACGTGCCTTTGGCTTTATCCGTTTCCGGGCGACGGTGGATTGAAGCTGCCTTGCAATCGACAGGGACAAGACCAACCGACAATAGAAAAGGACACGACATCTGCCGTGTCCTTGAAGGTGTGGAGGTGAACTGTGCAGACGATCGCTCAATTCACCGGAGAACTGACCGTGCGATCGCGCCATGACATCGAACTCCCACTGGTCGTCAAGTAAAAATAGCGCCGGGTCAACTCCGGTAAAATGGCTCCGTTGAAATCCGTAGCCTCGATATTCGTCCCGACCAAGGTCGCATCGCTCAAATCCGCGCGCGTCAGATCGGCGCGGGTGAGATTCGCCCAATTGAGATTGGCATGATAAAGATAAGATCCCGAAAGATTCGCTCCGGTCAAATCCGCCCCCATCAAACTCGCCGATCGCATCTGCGCGTTGGTCAAATTGGCGACAATTAAATTAGCCCCTTCTAAATTCGTATGGGTCAACTTCGCCTCGCTCAAATTAATCCCGTTGAGATTGACCCCATTGAGATCCACCCCATTGAGAAACGCCTCACTCAAATTGACCCCATTAAACTGAGCGCCGTAAAGCATCGCCCCACTCAAGCGCGCGTGGGTCAAATTCGCCCAACTCAGATTCGCCCCGGTTAAGTTGGAACTGCGCAAATTCACCCATTCCATGCTCGCACTGGTGAAATTGACGCTGCGTAAATTGCTGCCGCGCAAATTGGTTCCCGTCAGGGTGGCGCCACTGAGTTTGGCTCTCGGCAATTTGGCTTTGATTAAAATCGCCCCACTCAAGACCGCTTTGGTCAAATCTGCATCGGCGAGCTTGCTATATTCCATTTTGGCAAAACTCATGTTCGCCCATTGGAGCTGAGCGTCACTTAAATCGGCTTTGGTCAGGTTGCTGCGGCTGAAATTCGTCCCCCGAAGATTGGCTCCACTCAGGTCGATCCCGACTAAATGGGTTCGACTTAAATCGACTCCACTTAGATCGACCCCAGCAAAGTCTCTTTCGCCCCGCTCGTACCGTTCGAGTAATTCGCTACTATTCACGATCGTTCCTGCTCCAATAATGTCTACGCCATGCTCGCTCAAGTGGCAAAGGTTGACGGTCGGTAGGAGAATAACTCCCGGCGTTGCCTCGTTCCCGTTATGGTGATTCGGATTGTCATGGGAGCAACTGCGATCGCTAGACCATTGCCAATATCATACTTTTCTCAAAAAGCGATCCTAAGTAATAATCTTTTAAGGTTTCCCTTATTGTTAATTCTACTACATAAACACTGGAGAAAATCTCAACGGTCGTGAAATTTTGTTACTCATATTGTGTCCATTTTTACGGAAAAACAAACAAATTCTATAAGTAGCAACACGGAATTTCTGGTCTCGATCGCCCCATCCGGTCCGAAGGCCCCCGTCACCCGTACCGCCGCCAGGTCGCGAAACTCGGGAAACGACTTGGATCGAACCCCCTTGGAACTCTAAAATCTAAACTCTGCACTCTAAAATCGGAAATTTCCATACTTGTAATGTTACGAAAACTAGGATTTACCCTGTTATGGATAGGTGCGATCGCCTATGCTTTTGGATTTGCTCCCCCCGATCGCCCGGAAACCTTCTCATTGATTCAAAATCTATCTACCGGAAACTGGGAAGGTATCAACCCGGCGATCGTTGCCTTATTCAACGTCATGGGAATTTGGCCCTTTATCTACAGCGCCGTGCTCCTCTTCGACGGACGCGGCCAAAAAATCCCCGCCTGGCCCTTCGCGATCGCCTCCTTTGCCGTCGGCGCCTTCGCCATCTTGCCCTATCTCGCCGTGCGATCGCCCAATCCCGACTTTGACGGCGACAAAAACCCCCTCCTCAACCTCCTAGACTCGCGCGGATTGGGAGCCTTTCTCTCCGTCGGCGCCGTCGTCTTGCTCGCCTACGGCGTCACCCAAGGCAACTGGGCCGAATTCGCCGCCGACTGGCAAAGCTGGCGCTTTATTCACGTCATGAGTTTAGATTTCTGCTTGCTTTCCCTACTCTTCCCCGCCCTTTTACACGACGACATGGCCCGTCGCCATTTAACCCGCCCAGTCGTGTTTTGGATCGTCGCCCTCGTTCCCTTGCTCGGACCGCTTGCATATTTGACCTGGAGACCGAGGATTGAGAGTCGGCAGTAGGATGTTAGCTATTAGGGTCTCTTACAGCACTCGGGCGTCTGATGAGGTACGGAGCCGATCCCTCTATCCCCCCTTCGCCCCCTATCCCCCCTTCGCCCCCCTTTCAAAGGGCGGTTGGGGGGATGGTTGGGGGGATTTCGAGGGGAACGAGGAAAGTAGGGGTTGGGTAACCAAACCCCTACCTGGCGAGGGGGATTTAGGGGGATCTAAATGTTTTGCATAGCAGAGGAAAATGCTGTATAGCATTTTTCAAAAATAATGAGAGAGAGCGAGGGTAAGGACACGGCAATGCCGTGTCCCTCTAAAACCCCTAAATTTGACAACCGATCGAGGATGGCTAAATGACCCGACTCCCCACGTCCTACGCCTTATTAACCCGTAACTTCAGCCGCACGTCACCCGAGAACCCATTAGGGACGACCCAACGGGAGAGCGATCGCCGGAGGCTCGTAATCGCCAGGCGATCGGGCAACGCCGAAGCCCGATCGTCGAAGATAACGCGCACCACGCGGCCATTTTCAACCTTCAACTCCCAAACGGTCTCGCCGCTTAAGCTGGGGTCGAAATTGTGCTGGGCTAAATACCGCTCCAGATCGGCGATCGCCGCTTCCTCCAGACCCTCCGCCTCAAGAACCTCAATCCGATTTCCGGCGCCCGGTTCCGGGGCCGCCAGACCCACCTCTTCCTCAGCTCGTTGCAGGCGCACGCCTCCACCCGGGCGACGGGTGGCCATTCCTGTAGGCGACGGGGCAGACATCGCACCTGTGGGCGGCGGGGCTGGGGCAAATTGAACGCGATCGTCTACATCGCCGAAAATGCCCTCGTAACTGACCCCTTCCGGCAATTCTACCGGGACTTCGACGCGACGAGTGGTTCCGTCGGGATCGACGCGCACTTCCTCGCTGACCGCGACAAAAGCGGTGTATTGAGACAGGAGGCGATAAGTGAGGGCCGTATCGGTGACCGCCTCCACGGCGGACGTGGTTTCGCCGCCGTACATTTGCGACATCAACTCCTTAATCCGCGCCCGTCCCCAGAGTTGGGCGATCGCCGGATTCCCAGACTCCTCAAACGTCATCCGGAACAATTGCTCGTAACGCCGACCCCCGGCGGCGATTCCGCGCACCCGCAATTGACCTCGGGCGCGATCGCCCTTGCGTCCAAATAACACTAACGGCTGTTCGGCGAACAAGTCCGGCGGCGCTTGCGGATAGACTTGAGCGGGTTCGCCGCCGCCTTCCCAGGCGACCTCGATATTGGTCAGCACCGGATTGTTGATTTGGCGGAAAAAGCGATCGGCCACTTCTCCCGTAGGTTCGTCCTGACGGATGACTTGCGCCGTTCCCCGTCCGACCTCGGCGAGGCGATCGAGTAAAAAGCGGTTGACCGAACTGCCGACCCCGAAACTATACAAACGATTGCCCGCTTGCAAGCGTTCCTGAACTTCCGCAATCACCTCGTTATCGTTACCGATATAACCGTCGGTAATCAGTACGACACTGCGCAAGCGTCCTTCCTTGGCGGCGGGAAAATTCAGCACCGCTTGCATTCCATTGAGCAACTCCGTCCCGCCGTTGGCGTCGAGTTTGTCGATGTAACTTAAAGCCCGGCGGCGGTTGGCGGGGGTATTTTCCAGAGGTTCGGCGGATAAGGCTTGGGCCGTATTGGCAAAATCGATAATTGTAAATGTATCGTTAGGATTGAGTCCGTTGATAAAACGGCGCATCAACTCTTTAGACTTCGCCAGAGGATCGCCGGATTGAGATCCGGAGGTATCCATTAAAAAGACGACATCTTTGGGAACAATTTCTTTAGTATCGTAATCGATCGCCGGAATCAGATAAATCGCAAAATGGCCGCCGCGATCGTCCCCTTGGGTCAACACCGTGGCTTTGGTATTGTCTCCCGAAACGCGATAGCGCAAAATTAAATCTTTATTCGGAATCGTATCGTCCGGGGCGAGACGAACGGCGATCCGGTTCTCGTCGAGTTGGCGGGTTTCGAGATCGTGAGACGGCGATCGCACCTCCGAGATCGGCACTCCCGCATCGATTTCCACAGTCACGCCGATATCGTGCCCCGATCGCACCTCCGGCGGCAATACCGGGGGAGTGATGCGCGACGCATCCGGGACGCGATCGCTGTTTCCCTCGCGATCGATCGCCTCTCCCGGAATATAACGCGGTCCGACCACCATCGGAAAAACGAATTCGTAATCGCCACCTTCAAATTGCAACGAATCGGTATAGCGAATCGTCACGTCAATTTCTTCCCCCGGTTTAATATTGGCTAACGATTGGGTAAAAATATTAGCGCGTTCTTGTTCGAGGAGTCCGGCGGTCCGTCCTTCGCGTTTGGCGTCTTCGTAAATTTGTTGCGCTTCTTCTCGTTCTTTGATTTCCCCTTTAATAATACGATCGCCGATTTTAATTTCCATATCGTCCACCGCCGCCTCGTCGGGTAACGGGAACACGTAAACCGCTTCTAAAGGTTCTTCAAACGGATTTTGAAACGTTTGGGTCACTGCGACCCGAGAAAGATTTCCCGCAATTGTGGCGTTAACTTCCGTATGTTTGAGGGGAAAAACCTGACGTTCCCCGTCTTCGGAAACGGCGTACAAGCCTCCGGTTTCCCTCGCGGTTTCGGCGGCAGCGCTCGATCGCCCCCGGGCGGTCACTTCGGTATTAGAATGGCTGCGGGAGATCGGCGTCCAGGTTTGAGCTAAAGCAAATTTGGCGATCGCGCCCACCCCTGCCAGCAGGAGGGTACAGGCGATCGCAGTATAGAGAGGTTTCATAATTTAGGGTTCTCAAACATGCTGAATCTGTAGGTTATTCCAGCATGGCACAGTTCGATCCGCGCGATCGCGCGGTTACCTTTTTGGTAACGCCATTTTAACCCCGTCTCCGTGGCGATCGCCCTGTCAACGATAGTCCAAATTTTGGCATTCTTTAAACTCGTCGATCGCCGTGTCTGGAATTTGAGCCGTGGCGAGTTTTTGAAATCCTTCTAAGTCTACTGTTTCATTTTGGTAAAAGTCCCAGGGCGAAGCATCGGAGAATCCGTAAGCGGCGCGACTCGGTGTCGCGACATCGGCATTATCGATCGCCTTCGGTCGAACCTTTCCTCGATAACAGGTGATATTGCCAGTTTGGTAAATATAGTAGATGCCGCGAACAGTTTCCCCATTTTTAGTAAAAATCGAATACGCCGAACCCCCTTGTTTCGGATCGCCAACTTCCCCGTAAAAATGGGTTCCGTCACTCAATTCCGTCAGGGGTTGGGTCATCGTGTCGCGATCGGCATTTTCCGCCTTGGCTGGGCTCGGTGCGATCGCGATTCCGGCGATCGCACTGAAGGTTACTAAAGTTAAATGAATCATAGATTTCATGAGAAATAATTTCTTATTCTTGAGTTCTGAATTACTCTCACTCTATCTATTTACCGACGATCTTCGCGTCTACCTTTAGTTAGAAAACCCGCAAACCGATCGCTATTCGCCGCTATTCGCAAGTTCTCAAGCGATAGCCAAACCCATGAACGGTTTCGATCGGATCGTCTGGGGCGCCAATTTCACGAAATTTCCGGCGCAAACTTTTAATATGAGCTTTAACTGTTTCTTCGCTGGGCGGTTCTTCTAAAGACCATAAATATTCGAGAATTTCACCGCGACTGAGAACCCGGCGACCGTTGCGCACGAATAATTCTAAAAGTGAATATTCTTTAGGGGTCAATTGTAAAGGACGATCGCCGTAAGTGACTTCATAGGTCGTCGGATCGAGTCGCAAGTCGCCCCAGGTTAAAATAGGAGGCGCCGCGTCTTGCGATCGCCGCAATAACGCTCTCAAACGAGCGAACAATTCTGAAAGATCGACGGGTTTGACGAGATAGTCATCTGCCCCGGCATCCAATCCTTTCACTTTATCCCGACTGGTATCGAGGGCGGTCAACAACAAAATCGGTTGAAAATAGCCGTTGGATCGCATTCGCTTACAAAGACTGACCCCATCGAGTTTGGGCAGCATGATATCGAGTATAATCAAATCGTAATTCACCTGGGTGACTTGCTGCCAAGCAGCCTCCCCATCCCGGGCAATATCGACAATATATCGCTCGTCTGACAAAACTTCCGCTAAAGTTTCTGCCAAAGGAATATCATCTTCGACCACTAAAATTCTCATGGCTATCAATCCTAAAAGAGAGATTAAGCGTACTCGACCTTTTGAAAAAGGAACTTTACCAGCGATCGCCGCCCAATCTTGACGAACTTTGCCTCTCAATCCGAACATGTTCCCAACTTTGGCTGTTGGTAGCGGTCGGGACTCGTCAAGTATCGATCTCTCTTTTGAAAAAGGGCATACTTAAGCGAGAACTGAAAAAAGGAGGCGATCTTAACTCAAGCGCCAAGGGAACCCCTTTGATATCTGTGAAGCAACAGGTATGTCATCGCACCCGATCGATGTTGAGCAAGATTTACGAACGTTACAGATGAACGAAAATCGGGAAGAACGACAGGTTACTGGCGTCTTTGGACTAACGGCTTTAGCTATTGTTAGCTTCAGCTTGGTTTTTGGTGTTTTTTTATCCAGTACGATCGCATTACTCAACAAATCGCAATATGTGGGGGTATTAGCGATCGCCGACAGTTTTATTTTACTGCTCTTGCTGGGGCTGTATTGGTTCGTTCTCAGTTTAATGGCAGCTATTCGCCGATCGCCAAGAACGCCGGACAAAGGAGGCGCCGACCCTCTAGAACCGAACCCTGAAAGCTTCGACTGTGCAACTGAAAAGATAGGAGAATCGACAAGAGATTCCATACCCAATGTATCCGATCCGGCGATCGGTGCCAATAAAAAATATGAGGAGTTAACGGTAAGCGATCGCCGGGGTGGCGCCACCGAAATTGAGGAACTTAGTAACCGAGAACGGGAGCTACAAGCGATTTTCGATGGCGTTTCCGATGCCCTGACCATCCTCGACGACCGAGGCACCTATTTACAAGCCAATCCGGCAGCGTGGGACTTATTCGGTTTGGACGAGTCTCAACTTCTCGGTCACCGCCTCGCCGAGTTTATCGACGCCGAGAGCAATTCGGACGATAACTTCGATCGCATCTGGGCCGAGTTTCTGCAACGGGGCAAAATGCGCGGCAAATGTCGGATCGTGCGGGGGGACGGTACGACGAGGGAGGTGGAATTCTCCGCTACGGCGAATTTCCTGCCGGGACGTCACCTGTCGATCGTGCGCGACATTACCGATCGCCAACGGGCGGAAACCGCCTTGGGGGAACGGGAACAGCAGTTAAGTGCGATCGCCGCCAATATCCCCGGTTCGATCTATCGGGCCGTTATCGGGGACGACGGACGGCTACAACTGACCTATATCAGTCCCGGGGTGCAAGCCCTTTACGAAATCTCCCCAGAAGTAGCGATCGCCGATCCTCAATCCTTGTTCGATTGCATCCATCCCGAAGATCGAAGCACCTGCGATCGGCTTCGGCGCCAGGCGAGCGCGAACCTCGCCGATTTTGACTGCCGATATCGGATCGTCACCCCCTCCGGTCGAGTGAAGTGGATTCGCGAAACAGGGCGCTGTTCGCGCGATCGTCGCGGCGCCTTCGTCATCGATGGAGTCTGTCAGGATATCAGCGACCTCCACGGGGCGATCGCCGCCCGACAACAGAGCGATCGTCAATTTCAAGCCCTCGTCGAAAATTCCCCGGATATTATCGCCCGCTTCGATCGCGATCGGCGCTACGTTTATGCCAATCCGGCAATTGAAAAGGCCACCGGAATCCCTCCGGATACCTTCTTCGGCAAAACCAACAGCGAACTGGGAATGCCCCCGGAATCCGTACTCCAGTGGGATCGCGCTTTGATGGACGTCTTTGCAACGGGACGATCGCAGACCCTCGAATTTGACTTTCTCACCCCTATCGGACGGCGCTACTATCAGAGTCGGCTCGTTCCCGACCTCGACGCCGAAGGGGGGGTCAAATCCGTCTTATCCGTCGTTAGAGACATCACCGAACTCAAGCAAAGCGAAGCCGCCTTGCGCGCCAATCAACATTTACTCCAACAAATTGCCGATACCACTCCAAGCCTAATCTGCATTTACGATCTCACCTGTAATTGCGATCTCTATCTCAATCGCGAAAGTCGGATGTTTCTGGGATTGCCTACGGAAGGGGCGATCGTCGGCGGGACGGACTTATTTATGCAGCGCACCCATCCCGACGATCGCCCCTTCTGGCAGGACGTTAAAATCCGGCTCACTCAGCTCGACGATGGCGAAATTTTTGAGAACGAATACCGCTTGCAACATGCGGACGGTCAGTGGCGCTGGTTGCATTCGTGGGAAGTTGTTTTTAAACGCAATCGGGAAGGGCAACCCCAACAAATTCTCAGCGTGGCGATCGATATTACCCAGCGTCGCCAAGTTCAAAAACAACTGAGCCAAAGCGAAGTCCTTTATCGCACCCTGGTTCAGAATTTTCCTAACGGCGCGGTGGTTTTATTCGATCGCGATTTGCGCTATACCTTCGCTGAAGAAACGCCCTTGCTCGATGTCGAACCCTCGAAGGTCAGCTTAGAAGGAAAAAGCATTTTTGAACATTTCAATCCCGCCACTTGCGAAATTCTCGAACCTCCTTTGCGTGCCGTTTTTGCGGGGCAATCTTCGGTCTTAGAAATGCCCTATGGCGATCGCTTTTATACGGTTCACGTGCTTCCTATCGCCGACGACCGAGGGGAAATTTATGCGGGACTGTGCATGACTCAAGATATTACCGATCGCAAACAAGCCGAACTGGAATTATTAGAAGAGCGCAATTTTATCGCTGCGGTGTTGGATACGGCGGGAGCGCTGGTTATCGTCCTCGATCGCGAGGGTAAAATTGTTCGGTTTAACCGGGCTTGCGAACGGATGACCGGATATCCGTTTGACGAGGTAAAAGATCGAGTTTTTTGGGAATTTTTACTGCTGCCTGAAGAACGCGAAGCGGTCAAACAGGAATTTAACCACCTGATAGAAACTACCCCGTCAAGCGAATATGAAAATTATTGGGTTGCCAAAGATGGCAGCCGCCGACTGATTTCTTGGTCGAATACGCTGCTGTTCGATCGCGATCGTTCTCTGAAATATATTATCGGCATCGGCATCGACATCACCGATCGCAAACGGGCGGAGAAAGTGGAACGGGCTTTGCAGCGCGAGCAGGAATTAAATCAACTCCAATTGCGCTTTTTTTCGATGGTTTCGCACGAATTTCGCACGCCCCTGAGTACGATTTTGATGTCGGCTCAAAGTTTGGAGAAAAACTCTCCTAACTTTGAGCCGGGTCGGATTTTAAAAAATTCTCGGCGGATTCAAAGGTCCGTGCAGCATACCCTACAATTACTCGACGATATTCTAACGCTCAATCGCGCGGAAACTGGAAAGTTAGAGTTTCAACCCGCCCCGTTGAATTTGATTCAGGTTTATCGGCAAATTATCGAAGAAGTGCGGTTGACTTTTGATGGCGATCGTCCTCTCAATTTTAGTTACGATCTCTGGTTGCTGCCGCCGAGTCGGCGAGTTTCTATGGATGCTAAATTGCTGCGATCGATTGCCCTGAATTTACTCTCGAATGCGATCAAATATTCGCCTCAAGGAGAAGGGATTGAAGTCGAGTTATCTTCTGCGTCGGGGTCTATCGACGAGGATGGTTCGGTGCGTTTATCCGGAGAGGGGGAGCCAAATTTATCGATTTTGACCGTGAAAGATCGCGGAATTGGTATTCCCGAGTCGGATCTCCCGCACTTGTTTGAAGCGTTCCATCGCGGCGCAAATGTCGGCAGTATTCCCGGAACCGGATTGGGGTTGACGGTGGTCAAAAAATGTGTGGATTTACACGGCGCGGCGATCGCCGTAACCAGTAATGTAGAAGGAGACGCACCAGTGCGAGGCACGACCTTTACCGTGACTATTCCTTTCTCTATCTGAGCGATCGGTTTCGGACTCGCCCCACGGATCGATCGGCGGTCCGATCTCTAACCTGTAGAGTGCAGATCTTTTGTCATCCCTTCCTGACTCGACGTTTAGACATCTTTCTTGTAACTCTTCTCATCGACTTTCAAGCTCTCCTAACTGGCTCCTTGCCACAGACTGGATCCCCTTGCTACCTTAAGCAATGTAGCTACAATAAGTATGACAACATGGCTAGAGACTACATGCTGCGAATTCGGCTCAACAGCCAAGAATTGGAAAAATTGAAAGCGGAAGCACAGCGACGAGAACTGTCGATGTCGGAAGTGGTGCGCGATTACATCAAACGGATGCCCAAACCGAAGAAGGCGCCGCAAAACATGACCGAGACAATGACCGAAACGTCCTCAACTCAGGGGTGAGGGTGGTCACTCGGTCCGTCGGTCCGCATCGTCGGGGCGATCGCTGGAGTCCGACTCCTCGCCGAGGTCGAAATCGAGGGAAGAGTCGGCAGGGGGTTGGGGACGTTCCTCCTCGTCAAAAGTCCAATCGAGGACGGTCGGCGGATTTACCGGAGATTGTGATTGCGATTCCGATTCCGGTGTGGGTTCGGGGAGAGGTTCGTCAAAGCTTTCTGGGGTATCGACCGGGGTGGGGGTTGCAGAGACCTCGTGGCGGTAAATGCGGATTTGGTTGAGGCGCGGACCTTCAGCCGAGACGACGGTAAATTCGAGGTTGTCATAGTGAAGGGTTTCGCCTTGTTGGGGGATTTTTTGAAATTGATAGATGACGAAACCGCCGAGGGTTTGATATTCGTCGATTAAGGGTAATTCGAGATTGAGTAATTCGTTGACTTCTTCGAGATGTAACTGCGCCTGAACTAAGAAGGTGCGATCGTCGATCATCTGCAAGGTCAACGCTTCGGGGTTTTCCGCTTCGGGATTTTCGCCGATAATTTCCGCGACCAAATCGTTAATGGTGACCAATCCCGCCGTCCCGCCGAACTCATCGACCACGGTGACCATCGATCGCCGCGATCGTTGCATCATCGGCAGCAATTCGCTCAAGGGGGTATATTCGGGAACGAAACGGGCGGGTCGAATCCACGGCTCGATCGAGCTGTCCGGATGGAGGATCCCCCGGGCGAGGGGTTCGGCGAGTTCTTTAAAATAAATAATGCCGCGAATGTCGTCTAAAGATTCGCCGATCGCCGGATAGCGGGAGTGACCGCTTTCGACGACTTCGTCGAGTAAGTTTTGAAACTTGGCATTGTAAGCAATGGCGCGGATGCTGGTACGCGGGATCATCACCTCGCTGGCGCAGACATCGCCGAACTCAAAGACATTATTGAGCAGTTCTCGTTCTTCCGCCTCCAAGCCGATCGATTCGCGTTCCGTGGCGATAATCAGTTGCAGTTCTTCCGGGGTCACGCGGTTGTACCACCCCTGACCGCTATAGCGAATTCCGAACAGGCGCAATAAAAAGCGTGTCGATTGATTGAGAATCCAGATAAAGGGGTTGAAGAAGCGGGCGATCGCCAAACTCGGCGGACCGAGGAGGCGCGCGAGTTGTTCGGCGTAGAGCATCGCCATCGACTTCGGACAGAGTTCGCCGAGGACGATTTGCAAGTAGGCGACCATGAAAAAGGCGACGGGGATCGCGATCGAATGGGCGAGAACGTCGCTCACTTCCGTGGAAAGGGGGAGACCGCGCACTCCGGCGACGACGACCACCGCCATCGTATTTTCGGCAATCCACCCCAGGGCCAAACTCGACAGGGTGATCCCCAGTTGGGTCGTGGAGAGGAGGCGATCGATATGGCGTTGTAAGTGCTGGACAGTTTTCGCCTGGAGGTCGCCGCCATCGGCGAGTTGGTTGATGCGCGATCGCCGCACGTAGACCATCGAAAACTCAGCCGTGACGAAAAAGGCGTTAATCGCGATCAGGGCAAAAACGGACAGCAAGCGCCAGAACAGATCGGGCTGAGTCTCGGAAACTCCGAGTGGGACTTGGGCTTGGGATACGACCGAGGCGCCAAAGAGGACGGCGACGAGGGCAAGTATCCAAGAGACAGACAAACGGCTATAAAAACGCACCGGAGGATTTTAGGTGTTGGATCTAAGCTAAGGATTCGTATTCTACCGAGTGATGTTGGATTTTAGAGTTTAGAGTTTAGATTTTAGATTTTTTAGATTTTAGAGTTTAGGTTTTAGATGTTAGATTCAAGAGTAACCTAGGCGGCGATCGCCCGCGATCGGACGATCGCCCACCGTTGGCTGAAGTTGGGCGCGGGTTTACGGGGCGATCGGAATGGGAGACATGTCTAACTCCAATTCGCGATCGGGATAGTCCGTCAGACTCATCGAGACTTGTTTCGCCTCATCGAGCAAACTGGTGGGAATGCTCACCGTTCCGGTATACACCCGGGCGTCCGGGGGTAGGTCGCCGGGGAGACCGTCGGTACTGGCGCTCAAGACCCGACCGCGATCGTCGGTGACGTTTAAGAAACTATAGAGAAACTGGATCGAGCGATCGCTTTCGTTTTTGAGACTGACATCGAGAACTAAGGAATTTTCCTGTTTTTTCACCGATCGCACCTCGAAGGTCACGTCGCGATCGCGCGCGGCGATCGGAAAGCGATCGTCTTTCTCTTCCTTGTTCTCCTCTGCTTTCGGTTCTGTTTTTTCCGGTGTTTCCGCTTTCGGTGCGGGAGACGGTTTTTCCTCCTTGGGTTCCGGTTCCACAGGCACTTTACCGTCCATCTGCGCCTCGACTCGCTTGATGACTTCCTCTTCTTTCAATAACTTCAGGGGGGCACCCCGTCCGCTATTGCCCGTGTTTTCACCAGTCCCATTGCTCGGACGCACGTCCGGTTGAGTGACATCTTTGAGGGCGTCTTTGCCGAGTTTGAGTCCCCAAGAGGCACTCAGTCCCCCCGCCCCAAACATCATGGCTAAGAGAAATAAGGTCAAGACAATCGTGGGGTTAATTCTCATAGGAGATTGGCGGTGATGTTGGATGGATGTTGGATTTTAGAAGATGAGAGCTCGGAGTTGAAAATTTCGATGGCGGGATCCCTCGGGCTGCTGCGGACTCGGCGATCGCGATCGCAGCAACTCGGCCCTGTATTTTTCATACATGCTTTATCATAATCAATCCGCTACCCACGGCGATCTCGTCGTCGCTTAGACTTGGCCCGAACTGCTAGACAGCAGGAATTGAGGCAAGCTATAATTGCATCGTTTCGCGATCGCGTCCCGACCTGCGATCGATCCTCGCGTAAAACGAAACAACCCGGGCGGTTGGCCGAGCGGTTTAGGCAGCGAACTCATAATTCGCCTTAGGCGGGTTCAACTCCTGCACCGCCCATGATTTTAAAAACGCAAACATTCCCAAAAAGCCCTTTCCGTACCTCCTATCCAGGTCGAAAGGGCTTTTCTACGGGGCTTCAGCGCAACGGTAAGGGGTCGAAACCCACCTGAGACCCCGAATTGCCATTGACCAACGGCGAACCCGGTAAGGTTTGTACGGAGGTGTTAAACGGATTGGTCAGATCCGGAGTCCGAATGACGCGATCGCCTGCGACCTGCTGTTCGAGAACTTGGTGATACAACTCGTTAACATTTTTCGCATCCCGAGCGATATCCCGTTCGGGAAAGGTAAACGGCAGCAAATAAAAATAAACTTGACGGGTAATCGAGCGATTCGTATAAAAATCTTTCGACCAACCGAAAAACTCCTCTTCAAATCGTTGGGGGATCGACCCTTCAAGATTTTGGGCGATCGCCCGCGACGGCATCGCCACACTCGCCAATCCGACAACGAAGGCCGTCGCCAATAACGCTTTCAATCGTCCTCTCATTACATTCACCCTCAGACATTGGCTAGATACTAACTCATCTTCCGCGATATGATGATTCACCGCACGATTTTTCTCGCCCACCTATCGAAAACCTTCCAGCGATGACCCTCACAGCCGATGCCCTCGTTCGCGCCGATTTAGCCGCCGTTCGCACTCAACTGCTCGATTTATTCTGCCAACTCGCCTATCGCGAGGGCGATTTCGTCCTCTCTTCCGGCGCGCACAGCAGCTACTACATCAACGGCAAACTCGTCACCCTCCATCCCCTCGGCGCTTTAGCCACGGGTCGCCTCCTGCTCTCGATGCTCGACGCCGACACCGGGGCCGTCGCCGGACTCACCCTCGGGGCCGATCCGATCGTCAGCGCCGTCAGCGTGGTTTCCGCTTACGAAGCTCGCCCGATTCCCGCCTTGATTATCCGCAAGGAAGCCAAAGGACACGGCACCCAAGCCTATATCGAAGGGCCCACCCTCGAACCCGGCACGAAAGTGGCAGTCCTCGAAGATGTGGTCACGACGGGAGCTTCCGCCCTCAAAGCGGTGAATCGCTTGCGGGATGCGGGATACGTGGTCGAAGAGGTCATTTCTCTGGTCGATCGCGCGGCAGGGGGCGCCGAACTCTACCGCGAGCAAGGGTTAGGATTTCGCGCCGTTTTCCCGATTGACGAAATCCAACGACGGGCGCGCCAATTGGCGAGTTAACAGGCTTCACTGTCTTGACTGTCGTCCTGTCGGACGCATCCGAGTAGAAAATAGGTGGTCATTTCCCCTTTGCCTTTAATGGCGATCCGACCCCGTTTTTTGACTCGATAGCGATCGCCTAAGTGAGCGCAGGTGGTTTCGCTGATGTGGATCCGACCGGGAACGCCGTGAGATTCCATGCGGCTCGCGGTATTGACTGCATCCCCCCAAAGGTCGTAAATAAACTTTTTAATGCCGATCACTCCGGCGATCGCCGCTCCGGTATTGATGCCGATCCGAAGGCTCAAATCGGTTCCCCGGGCTTGATTGAACAGTTCGAGACTCTGTTGCATGTCCAGGGCCATATCGGCGATCGCCTCGGCGTGGTCTTCCCGAGGGGTGGGCAATCCTCCCGCCACCATATACGCATCGCCGATCGTTTTGATTTTCTCTAAATCGTGTTTGTCGCAGAGGCGATCGAAACTGGAAAAAATCTCGTTGAGCAAACTGACCAGATCGCGGGGGGATGTCTTCGCCGCCAACGGCGTAAAATTCACTAAATCTGCAAATAAAATCGTCACTTCCTCGAACCCTTGGGCGATTAACCCGGGTTCTTCTTTGAGCTGTTTGGCAATTTTGCGCGGCAAAATATTGAGTAACAGCCGTTCTACCTTCTTTTTCTCCCACCGCAAGGCTTGCGCCGTTTGTTTGCGTTCGGTAATGTCGTGGACAAAGACCGATAAACCTTCGTAAGAGGCGAAGGCGCGCACTTCCAACCACCGCCGCAAGGGGCGATCGTATTCTTCAAAATTAACGCTGACTTGTTGGTTCATCGCTTGGCGATAGTGGGTCTCAAACTTCGATCCGATCGCCTCGGGAAATTCTTCCCAAAACTTACGACCGAGCAGATCGTCGATCTCGCGCTTCAACAGTTGTGCGGCGACCCGATTGACGTAAGTAAAGCGCCACTGGCGGTCTAAGGCAAAAAAGCCGTCGGTCATACTTTCGAGCAGATCGACGATTTGACGGTCCGAGGCGCGTAGTTTTTCTTCCGCTTCTTGTTGGCGTTTGAGCTGGCGCTGCAATTTCTTGAGGTTGAGCCGCAATTCCATTTGGGCGATCGCCTGTCTCGCCAAGGCTTGTAAGGCTTGCTGCTGTTCCCGAGTCAGTTTGCGCGGGACGCGATCGATCGCGCATAACGTTCCTAACGCATAACCGTCCGGCGTCACTAACGGCGCCCCGGCATAAAAGCGGATATTCGGATCGGATGTCACTAAGGGATTGCCCGCAAACCGCTCGTCTTCCAAGGCATTGGGAACCACGAGCAGTTCGTCGGGATTGAGAATCGCATGGGCGCAAAAGGCGTAATCTCGCGGGGTTTCGCTGGCGTCTAGACCGACTTTCGATTTAAACCATTGGCGGTTGGCGTCGATCAAACTCACCAACGAGATCGGCGTTCCGCAAATATGGGAGGCTAAGGCGGTAATGTCGTTAAAAGATTGTTCTTCTTCGGTATCGAGAATCTCGTAACGACGCAAGGCGTTGAGACGTTCGATTTCATGCTCGGCGAGAGGCGCAACTTGCATCGATGCTCTACGGTGCGATCGCCGATCGGACCCCGGGGACGGTAGAAACTGGGTAAGCCGACGCAGCAAGGCGATCGGCGCCTCCCTCAACTCGAAGCCGATCGCTCGGAGGGCGTGCCAAATTCGCATTGGATGGGATGGTTTCTTACACAAATCAATAAACTTGGAATGCTTGCAACTTGAAATGAAATGCCCCGATGTCGATCGAACGTCGAATGCTCGCGCACCATAACAGACCGATCCCTCTCCCTATTCTCATTTTGCCCTATTTGTATGCCGCGATCGCCTCCGCCAGTTCCCGCGCGGCCCGCAGTCCGGACAAATACGCCCCATGAACGGTTCCGGGATAGTCTCGCGAGGTCGCTTCTCCGGCAAAAAATAGCCGGGATCCCACCGCTTCGGCGAGGCGATCGCGATCGTCGATCGTCGCGCCGACGGGGATTTGAGAGTACGACCCCCAGGAAAAGCGATCGCGACTCCAGCGCGTCACCCGGGCGTTTTCCGGTTCGGGAACCGACGGGCCGAACATTCGCCGCAATATGGCGATCGCCTGGGAGACGATCTCGCGATCGCTCTGGTTTTCTAACTCTCGCGCTGCTTTCCCCGCCGTCAGGGCTATTAATACGGGCCGCCCGCTACATTTTTGGCCGTTAAAAAATTCCCAAAAGGCGCTATTTTCTCGATTGAGATAGCCGATTAAATCGCGATCGCCTTCCCAAAAGGTTTCCGGAAATTGCAGCACGATCTTATTTAACGTTCCCATTTCTAACCGGGCGATCGCCTCGCGTTTATTGGGTGGCAATTCTGGCAAAAATTGGACGCTTCCCGCTTTTAAAACCCCTAATGGCAAGGTGGAGATCGCCTCGGTTCCCTTAAAGTTGTCCGTTTCGGTCGTTACGTTTACCCCGTCTTCAACGATCGCAATTTGTGTGACGATTTGCTGGTAGCGAATATCGAGGTTTTCGCTCAACTGTGCGACGATGCGATCGTAGCCTTCGGGAAACAGATAATCGGCCCCTGCAAAATCCTCGTCTTCGTCCCAATACCAACAAGAAAGCCGTTCTAAATCCATCCCGGTTTCGACGAGCAGTTCCGACGCTCTGCACCAGTGGATTAAATCGATCGATTGGTTCTGTTCTTCGTTATTTTCTTCTACTTTGGCAAACTCTTGCCAAGCTCGGGCGATCGACAGATCGCTTTCTAGGCTTTCCGCTTTCCGTTTGACTCGGGCGATCGCTTTGGCGAACTGTTTCCAACTTTTCCAAATATCTTTTTCACGAATCTTATTCCCATTGTGGTCGTAAATGACTAAGTTATCGTAATCAGTTTTAACGAGGGGTAAATGATACTGTTTCGCGAGCTTGCCGATCGGATTTTTTTTTATTCCGTGAATCCAACTCGCCCCTAAGTCTACCGGATATCCGAGGGTGCGATCGGTATAAATTCGCCCGCCGAGGCGATCGCGTCCTTCTAATACCGTCACTTGAATATTCTGTTTTTGCAAGAAATTTGCCGCAGCGATTCCGGCGATTCCCGCACCGATAATCAACACCGATTTAGCCATTATTTTGAATAATAACCCATTGATTTTGAGGAGGTATTGTCTATAATACAGGGTTTCTCAGTCTGCTGAGGTATGGCGGAATCTCTTGATTTCGGGATTGGGTTGAGTTTGATGTACCTCACTGGCTTAAAAAACGCTATAGATCCCCCTAAATCCCCCTTTGAAAGGGGGACTTTCCTCATTCCCCCCGAAATCCCCCCAACCCCCCTTTGAAAGGGGGGCGAAGGGGGGATAGGGGGATCGATACTGTACCTCAGCAAGCGCCCGAGTGCTGTATAATCCAGCTATTTTCATAAAAAAAGGTGGGTCGAAACCCACCGATTCTTGATGTTCAACTCGACGATGACCTAGACTTGATTGACGGGTTCTTTTTCTAAGAACTTCTCTAATTCCGCCAACGCATCCGCATCCACTTTCGTCTGCATCGGGCAGAACTTCGGTCCGCACATCGAACAGAATTCCGCCGTTTTGTAGATATCTTGCGGTAAGGTTTCGTCGTGATATTCCCGGGCGCGGTCGGGATCGAGCGCCAGTTCAAATTGACGATTCCAATCGAAGTTATAGCGAGCTTGCGAGAGCTGGTCGTCGCGATCGCGCGCTCCCGGGCGGTGGCGGGCGATATCTGCCGCATGAGCCGCAATTTTATAAGCAATTAAGCCATTACGCACGTCTTCCGCATTCGGCAAGCCCAGGTGTTCTTTCGGGGTCACGTAGCACAACATCGCCGTTCCGTGCCATCCCGCGATCGCCGCCCCGATCGCCGAGGTGATATGGTCGTAACCGGGGGCAATATCGGTCACCAACGGTCCGAGAACGTAGAACGGCGCCTCGGAACATTCTTCCATCTGCTTCTTGACGTTAAATTCGATCTGGTCCATCGGAACGTGTCCGGGCCCTTCGACCATCACCTGCACGTCGTGTTCCCACGCCCGTCGGGTCAGTTGACCGAGGGTTTTGAGTTCGGCGAGTTGCGCTTCGTCGGAGGCGTCGTGGGTGCAACCGGGACGCAAGGAGTCACCTAAACTAAAGGAAACGTCGTATTTCTTGAAGATTTCGATGATATCGTCGAAATGAGTATAAAGCGGATTCTGCTTGTGATGGTGCAGCATCCACTTCGCTAAAATGCCACCGCCGCGAGAAACAATCCCGGTAATCCGATTTTTCACCAAGGGCAGGTGTTGGATTAAAATCCCGGCGTGGATGGTCATGTAGTCCACCCCTTGCTGGGCGTGTTTCTCGATGACGTGCAGGAAGTCATCGGCGGTGAGGTTTTCCATGCGTCCGTAGACGCTTTCGAGCGCTTGATAGACCGGAACGGTACCGATGGGCACGGGGGAAGCGTTGATAATCGCCGTGCGAATTTCATCGAGGTTCCCCCCACCCGTGGACAGGTCCATCACCGTATCGGCGCCGTATTTGACCGCCAGGTTGAGTTTTTTAACTTCTTCGTCGATGTCCGACGAGTTCGGCGAGGCGCCGATGTTTGCATTGACTTTGCATTTAGAAGCAATCCCAATGCACATCGGTTCTAAGTTGACGTGGTTGATGTTGGCGGGAATAATCATCCGCCCCCGGGCGACTTCTTCCCGAATTAAATCGGCGGGAAGATTTTCGCGCTTCGCCACGTAGTCCATTTCTTCGGTGATGACCCCCTGGCGGGCGTAGTGCATTTGAGAGACGTTATCTTGAGCGCTCCGCTTGGCTACCCATTCTGCTCGCATATTCGTTTAACCTCAATTAACAGCTTCCCTCCGCTGGTATTACCCAGACTCAGGTACTAAGGGTCTGATCTCAGCCTCAACGGTCTAGGCACCCCTAGCTTGAAGAAGAATTGTAGCACTGTTAATTGGTTTTCGAGCGCTCCGAGTCGTTGACCCGAGGGGCTTATCGCCATTTTGAGGCGCGGGCGATCGCCGCGATCGCCCCCCGCTTCTGAGTCTCCATCCCGCTCCCTAAATTTATTAAGAAAGATTGCTCAAAATATCTGAATACCTGTTCAGGTGTTAGGATAATCTTCAAATCCACTATTTGGGAATCAACTCATGAGTACAGTTGCTCAAATGAAATGTGCTTGCGAATCCTGCTTGTGCGTCGTTTCGACGGATAAAGCGGTACAGAAAGACGGTAAATTTTACTGCTGTGAAGCCTGCGCCAACGGTCATCCGGACGGAAGTGGATGCGGTCATACGGGATGTGAGTGTCACGCTTAAATTATTCGCTGGTATTCGCTTCTACAGCACTCGGGCGTCTGATGAGATCCAGTGCCGATCCCTCTATCCCCCCTTCAGGGGGGATTTCGCGGGGAACGAGGAAAGGAGGAAAGTCCCCCTTTTTAAGGGGGATTTAGAGGGATCTAAATGTCTTGCATAACAAAGGAAAATGCTATATCGATCTTTCTTGTTGAGAAACGAGCGAATTATATCAAGAGAATAAGACAGAGTTTAATGGCTTTTTAGTTTCCTTTTTGCTAGATTTAAAAGCAGTACAAGCGGCGGAACTCATCGAACGAGTGTTCGCCGAAGATCGGATCTTTGAATCCATTTGTGGCGATTGGGATCGAGTTCAAGTCGAACTCGGATTAAAAAGTCGCGAGTCCTTACGCAAAAATAAAGAAACACAATTTCCTTTACTCGACGAACTCTTGACACTTCACAAGCAAGAGTCTGCCCCCCCCAAAAGATACGAAGGGGTTTGCGGTCAAGCAACAGAAAAATAAGAAAAAAGGCGGTAAGAAAAAGAGGAAGAAAAAATAACTCGTCGGCTTTCGGCTAAACTGACGATATAGCGATCGCCCCTTCGGATTCCATGACCTGTCAAACCTTGCGCCGTTTCTCCGTCACCCTGATTTCGATTTCCCTGTGCATTGTAGGCGGAGCGTCTACCCCCACGGGAGCCCGTGCGGTCCAGGGCGATCGCGCCGAACGAGGGATGGTCGTATCCGCACATCCGCTCGCCAGCGAGGCGGGGGTCGAAATACTCTCACAAGGGGGTAACGCGATCGATGCCGCCGTCGCGACCGCGTTAGCGATTTCTGTCGTCGAACCATTCTCCGCAGGGATCGGCGGCGGTGGCTTCCTGTTATTGCGCGAGGGGGACACCGGGGAAATTCGCGCCCTCGACTTTCGCGAACGGGCCCCCTTGGCAGCAACGTCGGACATGTATGTAGACGAGAACGGCGATCCGATCGAACGCGCCAGTTTGGACGGACACCGCGCCGTTGCCGTTCCCGGGACGATCGCCGGACTCGCCCGGGTACACGAGACTTACGGCGAACTGCCCTGGTCCACCGTGGTCGCCCCCGCGATTCGGTTGGCGCAAGACGGGTTTACCGTCAGCGATCGCCTCGCGAGTCGCGTCCGATCGCGCGAGGAGGTGCTGTTGAGTAATCCCGCAGCCCGCGCCATTTTCAGCCGGGACGGGGCACCCTATCGAGAGGGCGATCGCCTCGTCCAAGCGGATTTAGGCCGCACGTTGCGATCGATCGCCAGGGACCCGCAAAACTTTTATACAGGCGATATTGCCCGGGCGATCGCCTCGGATATGGCGGCGAATGGGGGCTTGATTTCCCGGGAAGACCTGCAAGCTTACGAACCGATCTGGCGATCTCCCGTGTGCGGCGACTGGCGGTCCGTTCGCATCTGTTCGATGCCGCCGCCGTCTTCCGGGGGCGTCCATTTACTGCAAATCCTTCATATTATTGGGGACTTGGACGCGCGATCGCTCGGCTGGCACCATCCCGACGTGCTGCATTTACTCGTGGAAGCGATGCGAGTGGCGTATGCAGACCGCGCCGAATACCTCGGCGATCCCGATTTTGTCGAAGTTCCCGTGGCGCGATTGATCGACCCGCGTTATGCAAGTTGGCGGCGATCGCAGATCGAGGGCGATCGCGTGCGGCGATCGGATCGCGTCGAAGCCGTAGACCCGCAAACCTTGCGGCGCCTGACTTCCGAATCTACCGATACAACCCACCTCACGGTGGTAGACGATCGCCGCACTGTCGTCAGCATGACCTTCACCATTAACGGCAACTTCGGTGCGGGAGTTGTCGCCGCCGGGACCGGAATCGTCCTCAACAACGAAATGGACGATTTCGCGATCGCTCCCGGGGTTCCTAATTTATACGGCTTGGTCGGCGACGAAGCCAACGCGATCGCCCCGCGCAAAACGCCGTTATCGAGCATGACTCCGGCGATCGTCACGGAAAATGGCGAATTTCGTATGGCTGCCGGATCTCCCGGCGGCAGCACGATTATTACGACGGTTTTGCAAATCTTATTTAATGTTTTAGTCTACGACATGGACGCCGAAAGTGCCGTCGCAGCACCCCGCTTGCACCATCAATGGCTACCCGATCGCTTGTGGGTGGAACGGTGGGGATTTGACGCGATGACGTTGCAGGAATTAGAACGGCGAGGACATCAGATCGAAGAATTACCCGGATGGGGAAATGCCAATGCGATCGTTTTGACCGAAGAAGGGATGTTAGAAGGAGCAGCCGATCCGCGTGGAGAGGGCGCGGCGAGGGGGTTTTCCGGTCTGTATTGATAGTTTCTGAGTTCTCTCCTTTTGGGAGAAACTTAACCGATTTAGGGAGGCGATCGCCGCTTTGAGGATACTTTCGGGCGCTGTAATCTCCCCAGGTCGATACACTTGTGGTATTCTATGCTGGCGCCTCCCTTGATGGAAACGTCAATGAGAGTTTGAGCGATTGTGGGGTGAGAAGGCCGCGATTGGGGTGGCGCCAGGGTAGTTTTACGCGGATAAGTGCTTTAAATTAAACGCTGAAGGTGATTTTTAAAGATTTCTTTACACCCATTGCAGCAATCTTCCCGATTTTTTCCCGATCTCTTCCCAATGGTCTTCACAGTTCGGCTTTAGTCTGAACACAGTGAATCGGGGGTGTCATTGATGAGAGAGAGATAATAACTTCATGGGTTGAAAGTAGCGCGATCGACATAAGTGAGATTGACGGGTCAATTTTCTAATATGGGGTTCGGTCGATCGCCTCAACCTCTCCCATAATTCGATCGTTTCCATTGCATCCAACAGGCTTGTTTATCTTTCATCGAAGCGATCGAAAATTATTGCAGTCGAATCAAACTATTTTTCGTTTTCCGTCGAGTGAAGTTAACCGTTAGTTCCTGTAGTTTTCCCACGGAATTCACCGAGAACTAGATTCAACTCGTGGATTGGGAAAAATCGAGGAAATGCACAATGTTGTGGGGTAAAGAGTGTCATGCCTGAAAGACTGAGAAACCGAAAAGTTGCAGTGATTGAAGAAGAGATCGACACGGCTTTAGCTGTTTGCAGCGATCCTGTTTATCAACAAGCCTTTAAGCTTCCAAAATTTCGGAATTTGTTGATCGAGTACGTCCTTCAGCGCGTTCACGGCTCGTATATTTTAATTGGAGATCGCGGAAGTTTGCGGTTTCAATTAAAGTTTCCTTATCGCTCCTTGGAATTGCGCTTGCACGTGGAGCAACAAGTCTATCAAGGCATGGAACAGTTGATTCAGGAATATCAGAGTTGGTTGTCGGCCCAGGGGGCTGTAGGGGGACGACGGATGGGCGATCGCGAACTGTCTGTCAGTTGAGACCGTGGCGCTTGATGAAGGCGGTGGCGATCGACCTCTGAGGATGCTTGACGATCGCGCGATCGTCGCAACTGAATAAACCACTCATTGAATCAAAGGCAAATTATGACCTATTCCATTAATGGTTCGATCTCGAAATGTTGTACCTGCGGTCATTATCAAATTGAAGGACGCAGGGGAGGGGCGTGTCAGCTTCTCGGGGTACCAGTTAAAGGAAATTGGCAGGGTTGTCGCTTGGCGATCGAGCCGTTCGCACCCTCGTGGGAAATGCCGGGGGAGTGGAAAAGGATGAGTTGTAGTCCGTTGAAAATTCCCGTTTTCCGATCGCGCGACGCGATCGAAGTTTGAAGGCGATCGCGTCGGAAAACTTCAGGAAGATTTAACATCATTGAATGTTTGTGCAGTTGCCAGCCTAGTTGAAGTGAATACCATGCTTTGTTGTTATCTCAACGAAACACTAACCCTACAAATTGTTCGGGTGATGCAAGGCGATCGCCGGATTTTGGAACGGGTTATTTTTCCTCGACAACGGTTTTTATTTGAAGCGGCTACCGATGCCTGTTTGGCGGTCTATCGGGGAAGCGGTCGCGGCTTGCAGTGGAGTGAGTCTATCCCTTGTTCGGAGTTAAAAGTTGAAGAAGTGGCGGCGGAGTTGAAGGTTCCTCCTTTGAAAGCGGTCGGTCAGGGCGATCGCCCCGCTCCCACGCGGGTAACGTCGAAGGAAAGCAGCCGGAAGGTAGCGTTATAAACTCCGATTTTACCTAAATTTGACATAAAAATTTACATCCTCGATCGTTCGTTGGCTGCTAGGCGGGCGATCGATTCCGATAATCTTCACATTTGTGTTTTAAACTCTGGGTAAACACGCCAGGGAAGACAACAGAAAAAGCGATCGCGATGGGGCGATCGTTCGGGGTGTAGAACTAAATTGAACGAGGGATTATTGCTGTGATGAATACTCGCATTATTAATTTAACCGAACCTTTTGTCGCTGAAGAAATTGAGAAAATTCTAGAAACTTATCCGTTTCATCCCTACCAACAGGTATTTGCCCATCCCGAGTTACGACAAAAACTGATGGCTCACGTCCTCAGCCGAATTCCGAATCAATATGCGGTGGTGAAGACCCCGGAAAGCTGCCACATTGCGATGGAAAAAATACACGCTTCGATCGCCTTGCAGCTCGACGTGAAGGCGGCGATTCATCAAGGCATCCGTCAGCTTTTTGAACTGAATGCGGATTGGGCGGTCGGTCATATCCCCTCGCCAGACGAACCGTCTTATGCTGCTTCCAGTTGGTTTGGTTGAAGTCCGCGAGGGCGATCGTATTGTTGAGCGCAGGGGGTGGAAATGAAGAGTAAGGAACTGATCCGCCAATATGAGGCGGGACAACGGGATTTTTATGGCGTCGGTTTGTCTCACGCCAACTTAAGGGGGGTGAATTTGCAAGGGGCGGATTTACGGCGCGCGAATCTGGCGGGGTCGGATTTGCGCGAGGCGAATTTGCAAGGGGCGAATCTGGCGGCAGCCGATTTAGCGGGGGCGAATTTAGCCGGAGCGAATTTGACGGAAGCCATTTTGAGTACGGCAGATTTGAGCGAGTGCAATCTCACCGCAGCCAATTTGACCCGATCGCAGGCGATCGGGGCGACCCTGACCGGGGCCGATTTGAGTCGGGGGATTCTACGGGAGGCGACCTTGTGGCGGGCGGTGTTACTCTGCGCCGATTTGGCGGAAGCGGATTTAGAAGGGGCGATCGCGATTTCGACGGTGCTACTCGGCGCCCGGTTGACGGGAGCCAATTTGAAGCGGACGAACTTGCGCGAGGCGATCGTCGTCGATGTGGACTGGTCCGGGGTTTGCTTGCGCGAGACGATTTTACCCGGTGGGGAATGTGCGGACGGCGATCGCGGTTGTGGGGTGCGCGTTTGCGGTCCGAGGGGGCGATCGCCCTACTGTCGGTTAGTCTCCTTGGCTGAAATAGGGGAGCGGATCGCTTAAGCCGAGTTCGGCGAAGGCGGCGAGGCGCAAGCGGCACGAGTCGCAGTGACCGCAAGCTTTTTCGCCTCCAGCGTAGCACGACCAGGTCTGTTCCCAAGGGACGCCGAGGCGGTTGCCGAGTTCGACGATTTCGGTTTTTTTAAGGTGCAGCAAGGGAGCGACGATCGCGATCGCCTCCCCTTCGCGTCCCTGTTTGGTTCCCAGACGAAAGACTTCTTGCATCGCCGCCAAATAGTCCGGGCGACAGTCGGGATAGCCGGAGTAGTCCAAAGCGTTGACGCCGAGATAGACCCGACGGGCGGCGATCGCTTCGGCATAGGCGAGGGCAAAACTGAGAAAAATGGTGTTGCGTGCGGGGACGTAGGTGATCGGGATGCTCTGGCTCATGTCCGCTACCGAGCGATCGCCGGGCAGGTCGAGGCGGTCGTCGGTCAGGGCCGAACCCCCCCAGGTTCGGAGGTCGAAGTTGACGACTCGATGCTCGATCGCCCCTGCGTGACGGGCGATCGTCGCCGCCGAAGCCAGCTCTCGGCGGTGACGCTGCTGGTAGTCGAAGGAGAGGGCGTAACAGTCGCATCCATCGGCTTTGGCTTGGTAAATGACGGTGGAGGAGTCCAATCCACCGGAGAGTAAAACAACGGCTTTCACGATCGCTCAATCCCGGAAATGGTGTAGGGGTGTCCCAGTACGGTCTGGGTGATTCATCGAAGATTTTAACGGTTGGGCGATCGATTGTAGGTGTTACTCCCGAAAACTTTCCAAGGAAGCGAGCAGTTCCGGCAATTCTTGGAACATTTTGTCGAGACGGTTCTGCTCCGCCGAAGGTCCCGGAGGGCGGCGACAGAGGTGACGGCTGGAGGTTACTCGGCGTGGGCTTCCCCAATCGCGATCGGCTTCTAAGGGGGTGCCTTGATAGCGGTTGGCTTCTCTTGATGAATGTAACATCGGTTCATTCTCCCTTTTTGTTTGATTTTCAATATGGCTTTTTCCCTATTTATTAGGATTCCCTGTTTTTTGCCGCGATCGGTATTTTTGTTATATTGCTTCATAACTAATAGGGATCGAGGAAAAATACAGATAAAGACGGTTGACAAAAAAAATTTTTTGAGGTAGATTCTGAGGTTGAACCATCGAGGTTTGGCGATCGAATTAAAGCCAACAAAACAACGGCAGATCGCACGAGGCGATCGCCGTTATCGGAGTAGACGAGTTCAACGGCAGGTTTAATATTGCGGAACCGACGAATCGACTTGCCGACTCCACGCCGCAATTCCTCCCCGGACGTTTGTCCCTTCGATTCCCGCCTGCTTGAGAATCGCCAAAGCTTTCGCCGATCGCGCGCCGACCTTACAATGGACGATCAAGCGGTGACCGTTGAGTTCGGCTTTGAGCTTTTCGATCCCCTCGCCGCCTTCAATTTCTGCCAGGGGAATTAACAGCGAACCGGGAAGTTTGGCGATCGCGTATTCGTCAGGAGTGCGAACGTCGAGCAAGAGGATTTTTTCCGCTTGGCGATCGAGTAATTCTTTAAGTTCGGTCACGGTGATTTCGGGAATGTCCCTCATCGCTTTCGCCGCTCGTTCTTTCGCTTGCGTAATACCGCAGAACTGTTCGTAATCAATTAACTTGTCAATCGCCGGACGTTCCGGATTTGGCGTTAGTTTTAACTCGCGAAACTTCATCTGTAAAGCATTGTAAAGCAGCAACCGACCGCTCAACGTCGTTCCCGACCCGGTAATGATTTTCACCGTTTCCGTCGCTTGAATCACCCCGATTATTCCCGGGAGAATTCCTAACACTCCACCTTCCGCACAAGAGGGAACCAGTCCCGGCGGTGGCGGTTCCGGGTACAAGTCGCGATAGTTCGGACCGCCTCGGTAGTTAAACACCGACGCCTGTCCTTCAAACCGAAAAATCGACCCGTACACATTCGGTTTGTCGAGTAAGACACACGCATCGTTAACGAGATAGCGGGTGGGGAAGTTGTCCGTTCCATCGACGACGATATCGTAAGCTTCGAGGATATCGAGTGCATTTTGCGAACTCAGGCGGGTTTCGTACAAGTCCACCTGACAAAACGGGTTAATTTCTAAGATCCGTTGTTTCGCCGATTCGATTTTGGGTTGACCCACCCAGGCGGTCCCGTGGATGACCTGGCGTTGTAAGTTGGAGGTGTCAACGACATCGAAATCGACGATCCCGAGGCGCCCGATCCCGGCGGCGGCGAGATAGAGTAATAAAGGCGAACCGAGTCCCCCTGTTCCGATACATAATACACTCGCCGCTTTGAGGCGTTTTTGTCCTTCAACGCCGATTTCCGGCAAAATCAAATGACGGGAATAGCGTTCGTAATCGTCTTTGGTTAGCTCGATGTCGTCGAGATTGGGGTTGAGCATGATTTCTCGCTAGAGAACGAGGGTCTGAATTCAGGTTAGATTGAGTTAAATTATAGCGATCGCCGGGTCATTGCTACCCTCGCCGTTATTGTTGAGTTCGCTCAATCTTCGCGATTTTCTTCAGCCCATTGACGGACAAGTTCCAAGGGTAAATTCAAGGCTTGGGCGATCGTTTCCAAACTCAATCCTACCTGGAGCATTCCTCGTACAGCCTGACGATTGGCTTGTTGAAGACCTTGTTGAAGACCTTGTTGAAGACCTTGTTGAAGACCTTGTTCCATTCCTCGTTGTTCGCCGACTTGTTCGCCATCAGCAAAAGCATCTTGATAAAAACGAGTTTCTTTTAAATCTCCTAGTCCTAGCATGGCGGCTATTTCCTCTCCATTTTTACCCTTATCGACTACTTCAACTTTCGCGATTTTCTTCAGCCCATTGACGGACAAGTTCCAAGGGTAAATTCAAGGCTTGGGCGATCGTTTCCAAACTCAATCCTACCTGGAGCATTCCTCGTACAGCCTGACGATTGGCTTGTTGAAGACCTTGTTGAAGACCTTGTTGAAGACCTTGTTCGATTCCTCGTTGTTCGCCGACTTGTTCGCCATCAGCAAAAGCATCTTGATAAAAACGAGTTTCTTTTAAATCTCCTAGTCCTAGCATGGCGGCTATCTCCTCTCGGCTTTTTTGCGGTAATTTATAAACAATAATCGTTTCAATCAGTTCGATGAGTTCCCGTTGGCGGTTTGGGTCTGCGACCTCCCGTTCGGTTTGAGCGACCAATTGTTTCGCCGCTTCTGGGGCGATCGCCTCTGACTCTATAATTAGTTTAACCACACCAACCCCTAATGTGGGTTCTCCTTGAATTTCATCGAGGTAAATCCGCCTTACCCGACTCGATGACAGCAGACAATCGAACGGGGAACGATCTTGAGGTTCGACATTACGAGTGGGATAGATAAGAGCAACCCGCCAGGGATGCGGCGGTCGATATTGACGCAGGTATAAAAACAGTTCGGCGAAAATGCGATAGTAAAGATCTTCATCACTTTGAAACTGCACTTCCACCAAATAAAAAGGAAGGCTCAACTCTCCCGTGGTCGGTAAAAACAGGCCATCAATCCGAAAAGCTAGTTGTTTGACTTCAACGGAGGTGAATTGATAGGAACTGGCTTCGCCGACGGGGCGATCGAGGAGTTCAAAGAAAATTTCTGGGTATTGTTGAAAAATTCGATAAAATATCGTGTCAGTTTTCATTTTTTATATTTTCATGTTTTTTAATCTTCTTTGACTTTCTTTGAACAAATAGCGATCGCGATGTCTTTAAATAATTCATAACATCTCAAGGTGAGTCGGTTCGTCAACATCAATTGTATCACTATTTTTTGTACTTGTGCAATAACTCTTCCTCCTTAAACCTGGCTTTTGCTTCTCGCTCTATCCTCTTAATTTCATCCTGCCATTGCTTTAACTTATGTTGGCGTTCCTGCTGTTTCTTTAAATTGGGTTCGGGTAATCCCCGTTCTGGATTGTATTGATTTTCTCCGGGGGGTAAACCCTTCACCAACCGCGTTCCTTCATTCATATATAGATTGAGACTTCTGAGAGTTTGCTCGGAGTAATATTGCCACAGAAATTTATGATCTAAAACTTCGCCACCCAAACAGCGAATCTGTTTTAAAGACAAATCGGTAGACTCAAATAAAAAGCGTTTAATTTCTGGTTTTGAGCTAGTTTTAAAAATCCGGGTTTCACTTCCTTCCCCGCGAAAGAATTCTGCGATCGCCCAATCCCCAAAATCGAAGATACAAACTTCTGTTTCTTTGCTTGCATCTTCTCGAATAACAGAAATATTTTGATGGCTTAATACTTTGCCGAGGGTCTCAATAGAGCTGGGAGGCAATAAAATACGAATTCGCTTAAAGCGATCGCTGTAATGCGACCAAAACTTTTTGCGCTTTTTCAGTTGTTTCTGTTCCCATTCTGGTAAATTCAACCTTTCTAAAAGCAGATCGACAAGTTCGCGAAAATAGTTATAATTGAGCGCCCCCAACCATTTCATCAACGCAGATTGTCCGTTATCTGACAACTCATTCCAGTGTGAACGGGGGGTGTAGGGTCCGTAGTTATTTTGCAGCCAATTTAGAATCGTTTCTAACTGTTGTCCCTGACGAGTAGAGAGTTGAGATAAGAGGGTTGTTACAGCTTCTAATTGTTGATGATGACTCATCTCAGTAAGACAGTCCAATAACCATTCTTGCTGAGGGCGATCGCAGTTTTTAGACTGTACAAATTTCACGAAAATTTCGCCGACAGCATTTAAAGCTTCATTAACTATACTGAGATGCAAAGGCAAATAACAGCTTGCCAATAAATTGCGTGGGGTTTGCACGTTATCGAGGCTTAATTTTGTCAAATCTTCAGATCGATAACTTCTCAAACACTCTAAAGTTTGGATTGACAAAGGGGCGACATTTTCTAATTCAGATTTGCCATCCGTGAAGGTATTAGCTAAAGAACGGGGTAAGTATTTTGTCTTTTCAAATTCCGGGCGATCGAAGTAAAGCGCAAGTCGCCAAAATAAACAATTTCTCAACCAATCATTTTCAATAGCTACTTTCCAAATATAACTAGCTGAAATCATCCCTAATTCTTGATGATTTCGATCCCACTCCTCTTTACAATATAAACAATAAATCCATTCAATCTCTGAAAAACCAGCGCCCTGATAGTTCAAAATATCATCGATCAGCTCGTCAATTTTACGAATATTAGTTTCTTTATATTGGGGAATCTGTGGCGAATTTTGTAAAGATTTAAGACCTCGATCTCCTGATGAAGTGGAGTTGAGTAACCCTGTTAAATGACGAATAGCAATTTCTGGATAGCGTGGAAATTGTAAAACTCTAAAAGAAAAGTCAACCATAGTAATCTCCAAGCAGAGCAATTTTTAAATGGGTAAACTAAGCAGTGAGTTGGTGGATTTTCCCTGACGCCGGAATGATGGAAAATCCTATAACAAGTTATTCCAATCTGGTCGTTTGAGTTGAAAACGAAACACAACTTTTCTATCAGTGGGATTGTCAGTCTGTTGGTTGGCGTCGATTTCTCCCCGTCCGGCGGCGAGGATTTTGTATTTAAACTTTGCTTTTGTCTCGAAATTGAGTTCGGATAAAATGTAGTTCGATACAGATAAAGCTCGTTTTAAGCTCAAATCTAAATTATCTTGTTCGTCGCCAAAGGAACTGGTGTGACCTTCGATGACGACACGGGTAATCATTTCATCGAATGTTTTTTCGGAAAAAATAATCTGGCTGTAGGTGGGAATAAACTGCTGTAAAAATTGTTTTCCGGCGGGTTTAAGTTCTGCACTTCCTTCATCAAATAAAATGCGATCGCCGATGCTGACATCTCCCGTTTCTGGATCGACTTTAACATCGGAACCGCCGAGTTTTTCTTCGATCGCCGTTTGAATAATCAACGGTAAATTTTTGAGGGCTTCTTGATATTGTTTCAGTTGTACCATCACTGTAATGAACAGGAGGGCAAAAAACATCAACAAACCAGACATTAAATCGCCAATCGATAACCAAACGCCGGAATCTTGCTCTTCTAAAATTTCCGGACTAGTTTCAAAGTCGTAAAAATCATTCATTGTTATATCGAATAGTGATGGGATTGTAGCTTGAGGGAGAGAGGTGGATTCCCGTTTCAACAGGAATCCGATCTTAAGGAAGTTTTTAATTCCGCGAAGGTTGACTATTTTTTAGCTCCTCTGCTGACGCCACTAAATAATGAGCGACATCCATTAAACCGTGAGTATTTCGATCTAAGCTACTGCAAACTCCAGCCATTGCGCGATCGAATTCTTCGATATTGACTTTATAACTTTCATTGGCTTTTTCTAAATATTCATTCAGTTGTTCGTTCCCTGATTTCAATGCTTCGTCAAACTGTTTGGCTAAATCTTGATAAGCCGATTCAATTTGCTTCGCTTCTTGACTCATGAGTTGAATGACTTGTTGTAACTGTTCGAGACGTTCGCTAGACGTTAAGCCGAGTTCGGTTTCGAGTTTGTAAACAACTCCAGCCGTTTTTTGAATGGAGGTCATGCTATTTTTAATTGCATTTTCCATAGCAGTTGCATCTTCGAGGAAAACTTTTTGTAGGCGATTAATGACTTTTTCTAGTTCTTCTCGCTGTTTTCCAAGAACATCGTCAAGTCGTTTGTTTTGTTCGTCAAAAAATAGGGTTAAGGCTTTTTCGTATTCTTCTCGGAATTTCTCCAATTCTTCTTGAACAATATTTCGCGTTTTTTGCAGACTTTCGTCAATATTTGCTAAGGTTGCGATAAAGCTGTCTCGTGCATCATTAATAAGCGTTGAAGATTCCCGACCCAAAGTAACAATCGTGTCCGATTGAGTCTGAAAGGCTTTATTGGCTTCTTCAAGAATATCTTTGGTCTGCTGTTCGACAGCTTCAAGCATGGTTTTTTGCGCTTGAGCTTGTTTTTCGAGGGACTGTTCCAACTCCTCTCGAATTCCACGAAAACTTTGGGCAGCTTGTGCGGAACTATGAGCAAAGGCTTCTCGTTGTGCTTTCATCGAACGAATACTTTCGTTGACAGCTTCTTGAATTTTTTTCGCGACTTTTTCAAGAACAGCTTCTGTATTTGTACGAAATCCATCCAGAATAGTAGTCAAACTGCGGGCAAAGTCTTGTAGTTCTTTAAGCGTTTCTTCTTGGAACGTTTGAATGGTTGAAATTGCCCCCGATAAACTCGCTGCAATCCCGCCCAATTCATCTTTGAGTTCGCGAACGGCTTCGGACGCTTCTCGGGTCATTTCGGCACTTTCATCGAGTCTTTCGATAACGGGCTGAATCAATTCATCTCGCATTTGTTTGACGAGATAATCGATGGCTTGACCTTGATTTTCTTGGATTTGCCGAACGCTTGTCAATTCGTTATTGATACTGGTGAGAGATGAACCCAAGCTGGGAACGATCGCCCGTCCCACGGCTTCTCCTATGGCGTCTGCATTTAATGTGCTTAATTCATTGAGTTTTTCGACCAGTTGAATTAACGCTTCTGTAACGTCTTGATTGGAACTAGGATCTAACTGCGAAAGCAGTTCTATGGGACTTTGTAAAAAGGCAATTTTGCTTAACTTTTTGCGAAGATTATCCCGCCGAAACTGACGGATTCGTTCGCCAATGGCGAGGATAATCATAAATACACTAGCACTTCCCAATCCCCACAAAGAGGTTGAGAAAGCCAGTTTCATCCCGCCGAGAAGTTGGGTACTGGTTTGCAATAAAGTTTCAGTTTCATCGATCGCGTCGAGGCTGACATTTTGCAAGCCCAAATAGATCCCGGTGAAGGTTCCTAATACCCCTAATGCGGTTAATAAGGTGGGGGCAAAATAAACGGGACCTCGGGGAATCGGTTTGTTGAGGATGCTGGGAAAAGCTAATAAAACAAAACTGCCGCCTTTTTGCTTGGCAATTAGACAATTTTCTCGCCATACTCCGTCTAAATGACGGATAAACCAGGGACGCTCTTTTTCGTTAATTTGGAGGGCGTTCGTGTTGTTTTTTCGGGCTTTTTTGAGTTGCGCGATCGCCCGACTGACTTCGCCACATTCGACTGTCCAATAATGGAAGATAGACCCAGTTTCTAAACAGGCGGCGATCGCGGCAAATAAGAAAATCGCGGGAACGAAAAAACTATTGATACTTTGGAGGGTTTCAGTCATGATTTTCGAGAGATGCGGTAGATGGCACTAAAAATCAATGGCGAACGAAGTGAGTCAGTTCTTCTTCTGAAAACAGGGATTTTGCGACTCTCACGGGTAAATGTGCTGCATCCGTTTTTCCGTCTATAGGTTCGCTCAATTTTACGCTGTAAAGTGGTTCGTCACTTTCAGTTTCCGAGTCGAGTTTGAGATAGACGTTTTCGGGGCCATATTGTCGCAATAATTGCGCTTGTAAGCGACTTTTGATGTCTCGAAAAGATTCGGCCACGGGTTCGATATCGCCGCAGTTTTGAGCAGCTTTCCACGCTTGATTGATGACATGAATTTTGTTGACTAATTGAGGAAGGGAAGGGTTTAAAATGTGCTCGATCGCCTCGGGAGTCATAGTGGCGGAGGTACCATAATGAATGTACAAAATTCATGCCTATCAATCGAGTGCGATGATTCCTGCAACGGATAAAATCCCCCCGATCGCCCCGAAGAACAGGCATTTGTTTAATTTTATATAAAAACCCCGGTCGCGAGTGACCCTAAAAATCGCTCTTTTCTATTTATAGAACAGATCGATCGCTGGTTTCACCGTAAATCTACGTAAAAAGCCGATCGCGCCAGAAAAATTCATGTTAGAAAATTTATACATATTCTCAAAAATGGCCAGACCCCCGGACCGGACGAGTGCTGATAGAATCGGAAAAAATTAAGTCATAGAGGAATCGATCGCCTTGCTAGCAGCAGTTCTCTACGGAAAAGAAGATTTCCGCCTGGAAACGGTAGACGACCCCACGCCGGACGCGGGGGAAATCGTGATGCGGGTGGCGGTGGCGACCACTTGCGGGACGGATTTAAAGGTGTGGCGCCGGGGAGGTCACGCCAAGATGTTGCGACCGCCAACCCTGTTCGGACACGAGGCGGCGGGGGAAATTGTTGCTGTCGGTTCTGGGATCGGTGGATGGCAGGTGGGCGATCGCGTGGTGGCGAACAATTCGGCCCCTTGTCTCGACTGTTTTTTCTGCGATCGCCAGGAATATTCATTGTGCGAAAACCTGACCTGGAATAATGGGACTTTTGCCGAATACGTCAAAATTCCGGCGGCGATCGTGCGCCAAAATTTACTCAAAGTTCCCGGCGAGTTGCCGGACGAATTGGCTTCCCTGACCGAACCCCTCGCCTGCGTCCTGCACGGAATTGCCCGATCGCCTGTCAAATCCCGCGATCGCGTGGTGGTTTTGGGGGATGGGGCGATCGGTTTGATGTTCGTCGGCGTACTGGCGACGATGTGCGAGAGCGTTTTGCTGTTTGGCGGTCACGACCGCCGCTTGGAAATCGGCAAAGAATTGGGGGCATCTCGCACATTCAACTACCACCATCTCAACGAACCGATCGACGAAGTGGCGCGATCGCTGACCCAAAAACGAGGGGCGGATCTCACCTTTGAAGCCACGGGAATCCCCCAAGTCTGGGAAACGGCGATCGATTGTACCCGTCCTGGGGGAACCGTGAATCTGTTTGGAGGATGTCCCCGCGACACGACCGTTAACGTCGATACCGAACGCCTCCACTACAGCGAACTGACCCTTAAAGGGGTGTTTCACAATACCCCGCAATATGTGCGAGAAGCGTTGGCGTTATTAGGAAGTCGTAAAATTCCTTTTGAATTACTCGTCAGCGATCGCCGTCCCCTGTCGGAGTTGCAAACAGTTTTTCAACAAATGCGCGATCGTGAAGTGTTGAAAGTGGCGATCGATCCGTCACTTTCCGCGACCCCTCAATAAAGGAGATCCGGATCGAGGCGATCGCCTAGCGATAACAATAAACAAATTTTCTCGACTTTTCAACCCCCCTTGACCTTTGAGCGATCGTTTGACAGATTAATTCTACTCTCAAAACCAGAAAAGTACCTCAATATTCGTCGCGATCGCGCTTCTCGACGACCACCTGCCACCATTCAATACTATCTAAAATGAAAACTGAAGACGTTACGTCAACAAAGAGTCCCTGGACCTTCATCCCAACTCTCTATTTTGCCGAAGGGGTTCCCTACATTATTATCAACACCGTTTCGGTCATTATTTATAAAAATATGGGCATTTCTAATGCTCTAATTGCCTTTTGGACGAGCCTGCTTTATCTTCCTTGGGTGATTAAAATGTTTTGGGGACCGTTAGTCGATATTTACTCGACTAAACGCAATTGGATTTTATATACCCAAATTGGCTTAATGGTCTGTTTTGCGATCGCCGCCTGGTCGTTACAACTCCCAATATTCTTTTTCCTCTCTTTAGGCATTTTCACGGTCGGGGCTTTTATTTCTGCCAGTCATGATATCGCCGCCGATGGTTTTTACATGCTGGCCTTGACCCCCGAACAGCAAGCCCAATTTGTCGGAATTCGCTCGGTTTTTTACCGAATGGCCGTCATTTTTGGTTCCGGTTTTCTCGTTTATTTTGCCGGACAACTCGAACAAACTTTAGGCAATATTCCCCTCAGTTGGACGATCGCCCTCGCCGTAGCCGCTTCTATTTTTGCCGGACTCAGTTTTTACCATCACTTAATTCTACCTTTTCCCGATAGCGATGCCCCGTCGGAGGTCGAAGAAGTTCGTCACGAAATTCCTTTTGTGAAAATTGCCCGTTCTTACTTTCTCAAACCTGGTATTGCTTTTATTTTAGCTTATATATTACTCTACCGCTTTGGAGAAGCCATGCTCGTTAAATTGGCGTCGCCTTTTCTGCTAGATGAAATGGCGAAAGGTGGACTCGGCTTAACCACTTCCGACGTCGGCTTAGTTTATGGAACCTTTGGGGTGCTTTCCCTCATTGTGGGCGGAATTTTAGGTGGCTTGATTATCGCTAAATACGGCTTAAAAAAATGTATTTTTCCCATGGCTTTAGCCTTAAACGTTCCTAATTTGCTGTACGTTTATATGGCCTACACTCAACCGTCAATCAAATGGGTATACCCCCTCGTTTCTATCGAACAATTCGGTTACGGTCTTGGCTTTACGGCTTTCATGGTTTATTTAATGCAAATTTCTCAAGGGGAATATAAAACGTCTCATTATGCTATTTCTACAGGGATTATGGCTTTGGGAATGATGCTACCCGGGGCAGTAAGCGGTTATTTGCAACAAAGTCTCAATTATCCGATGTTTTTCTTGACCGTCTGTTTGTTGACGATTCCCGGTATGGTGACGATCTTTTTCTTGCCCTTGGACGCGGAACAAAAGTCCGCTAATACCGACTAATTAGAAAGACCAGAATTATTTTGAATTCTGATGAGATTGGAGAGTTTGCAAAGATGCACCTGTCGAAATCCCTAACCTGTTTGTCCCTACTGGCAATTTTGCTGTCTCCCCTGGCGGTTAAAGCATTGGAATTCCCTCCCGCCAGCGATCGCGGCGCCCCCTCTCGGACCGCAGGTGGGGGAACCCGAGGTGAAGACTGTATCGCCGAAGATGCCAAACCCCTGACCGCTTTAATGCCGACGAATAATGTCGGAACCACGGCGAAGGCCAATCCGACCTTTTTCTTCTACGTTCCCAAAACCACCGCGACCCAAGCGGAATTCGCGATCGTGGATCGAGAAGGGGCGGATATATATGTGAGTGAGTTTCCGATCGACGGGACGCCGGGAGTGATCGCCCTGAAAGTTCCGGAAACTATTAATTTAGGAGAAGGAAACGATCGCATTTGGCATTTCGGTTTAATTTGCAATCCCGACAATCGGGCGTTAGATAAATTTGTTCAAGGATTTCTGTACAGAGAAACGATCGAGGAACCGTTGCGTGCTAAGTTAGAAAGATCGCCCGCTTTAGAAAAAGCCGAACTCTATGCGAAAGCCCGAATCTGGCACGAAACCTTAGAAATTGCTGCCGAATTGCGCGATTCTCATCCGGAACAATGGCAACAATTACTGAGTTCTGTAGGGTTAGAATCGATCGCCTCCGAACCCTTGATTTCTTGTTGCGAAATGAATGAATTTTAAATTTTAGATTTTTTAGATGGAAGGGGTGAGTCTCCTAGGGCAAAATACCCGCCCCACGGACTCCCTCACCCCTTCTGTTTGAAGATGCTGGCACTGATGTTGCCCGCCCCACGGACTCCCTCACCCCTTTTGTTTCATGCGATCGCAACTCCAACAACTACTCTGGGACTCGCGAGGCGTCTGGATTGCGGCCCCCCTGGTCGCCGTTCTCGTCATCGGTTTGCGCTTTGCCGGATTGCTACAATCATGGGAATGGGAAGCATTTGATTTATACTTACGCCTCCCGCCTACAGAACGGCCCGATCGCCGGATCGCAATTATTGGAATTGACGAAACGGACTACAAACGAGTGCAACAAGGCTACATCGCCGATGCGGTTTACGCGGAAGCGTTGCAAAAGCTCAAAGCCATGCAGCCTCGGGCGATCGGTCTCGATATTTATCGGGACTTGCCTTACGAACCGGGCCATCAAGCCTTGGTCGATATTTTTGCTTCGACGCCCAATTTGGTGGGGATTCGTAAAGTGGTCGGCGATCGCGACCGCGATGCGGTGGCGCCCCCGCCGATGTTGGCCGAAAAAGGACAAGTGGGCGCCAACGACCTGATTATCGATGCCGATGGTAAAGTGCGACGCGGATTTATGTATCTCTCCGAGGCGGAGGGAAACACAGTTTACAGCTTCGCACTTTATTTAGCTTTACTCTATCTCGACGCCGAGGGGATCGGGCCGGAAGTGTTGGAGGATGGCAACTGGAAACTCGGCCCGACCGAGTTTCGACCTTTAGAAGCAAATGATGGTGGCTACATTCGTACAGACAGTGGCGGGTACCAACAGTTAATCGACTATCGCGGTCCGGTGGCACATTTCGAGAGCGTTCCCTTGCGCGATCTGCTCGACGATCGCCTCCCCCCGGATTGGGCGCGCGATCGCATCGTCCTCATTGGCGTCGTGAGCGAAAGTGCGAACGATCTATTCTGGGTTCCTCACAGTGGCGGCTTACTCAGCTTGCCCGAACGGATGGCGGGGGTGGAAATTCACGCCAATCTCACCAGTCAAATTCTCAGCGCCGCCCTCGACGATCGCCCCCCGATCCGAAGCTGGCCCGAGGCGATCGAATGGCTGTGGATTCTGCTGTGGTGTGCTTTGGGCGCCACCTTGACCTGGCAGTTGCGGTATGCTGGCGGCGTGCGATCGGTATCACTTCAACGGGCGGCGGCGGGTCTGTTGGCCGTCGCCCTCTTATTTGGTACGACTTATATCGCTTTTATATACAAATGGTGGATTCCTCTGGTGCCGCCCGCCTTGGGCTTTGCCGGATCGGCGATCGCCATTACCGCCTACATCGCCCGGACTGCCGGGGATATCCGCAAAACCTTCGGACGCTATCTCACCGATGAAGTCGTCGCCAACCTCCTCGAAAGCCCCGAAGGCTTGAAACTCGGCGGCGAACGTCGGCAAATTACTATTTTTACCTCAGATTTGCGCGGTTTTACCGCCCTGTCCGAACGCTTGCCCCCGGAAGAAGTGGTCAAAATCCTCAACTTTTACCTCGGCTACATGGCCGATGTCATTACGTGCTACCAAGGCACGATCGACGAATTCATGGGCGACGGGATTTTAGTCTTATTTGGCGCCCCCACCGCCCGTCCCGACGATGCCGAACGCGCCGTCGCCTGCGCCGTGGCCATGCAACTCGCCATGCGCCAAGTCAACCTCCAAATGGAACAATGGGACTTACCTGCGTTAGAAATGGGCATCGGCATCAATACCGGGGATGTGGTCGTCGGCAATATTGGTTCGGAAAAACGCACTAAATACGGCGTGGTCGGGTCTCAAGTTAACCTCACGTATCGCATCGAATCTTATACGACCGGGGGACAAATTTTAATCTCGGAAACCACTTTAAATCAAGCGGGGGCGATCGTTAAAATTGACAGTCAGCGCGAAGTGATGCCAAAAGGGGTTAAAGAACCGATTACGATTTACGAAGTCGGCGGAATTTCCGGCAAATACAACCTCTTTTTATCTAAAGAAGAAGAACGATTTTTCCCGCTTCCGAATGCGATTCCCCTGCAATACATCATCCTCGATGGCAAACATGTCGGCACCACCTTTTTTAAAGGAAAAATTGTAAACCTTTCTAACCAAGGGGCTGCGATTGCTCGTGCGGATTCTCAACAGCCGATGCCTACGGCCTTAACTAACCTCAAACTCAATCTCATCGACTATCAAGAAAGCGAATTAAGCGAGGATATTTATGGGAAAGTGACCGATAAAACTGATAGTAGCGGCAATTTTTACATTCGCTTTACCGCCAAACCGCCGGAAGTTGCGATCCGCTTGCAAACTCTTTACGAATCGATTAAAGGGGGATAGAAATTTTGTAGGGCGGGTATCCCCGATCGCTTTCCGAGGGGTTAAAGATTATTTTTCTCAGACATTAGGGAATTCTAAAATTTTCCGATATTTGTTCATTCAATTGTACGGTTGAAAGAGTCATGAAGTTAATCTTTTTAGGATCGGGTTCGGCGTTTACCGTTGGGGCCGATAATTTTCAATCGAATATGCTCCTCGTCAGCGATCGCGATCGCAAATTATTGCTCGATTGCGGGACGGATATTCGCTTCTCCCTCCATGCTGCCGGATTTTCCCATCTCGACATTACCGATATTTATATCAGCCACTTGCATTCCGACCATGCAGGGGGTTTGGAATATATCGGATTTAGCACCAAATTTGACCCGCGATGCCAAAAACCCAATCTTTATTTAAGTAAAGAAATGGCGGGGGAACTGTGGAATCGGACTCTATCCGGTGGGATGCGATCGATCGAGGGAGAAATTGCCGAAATCGATACATTTTTCAAGGTTTGCAAAGTTCCTAAAGCGGGATCTTTTACTTGGGAAGATATCGAATTTCATTTAGTTAAAGTCATTCACGTCAATAATGGCTATTTCGTGATGCCCAGTTATGGGTTATTTTTTGAAGTTCGAGGCTGTAAGGTCTTTTTTACGACCGATACCCAACTTTCTCTAGAGGTTTTAAGCGAATATTACGATCGCGCCGACCTGATTTTTCAAGATTGCGAAACTTCTCAATTTCCCAGCAAAATTCACGCCCATTACGAACGTCTCGCCGAACTTCCCGATCGCTGGAAGCAGAAAATGTGGTTGTATCACTATCAACCGGGAACTTTACAAGATGCCCGTTCTGATGGATTCCTCGGTTACGTCAAACGCGGTCAAGTTTTCGATTTTGACAATCTGAATTTAGCTGAAACTTCCGCTAATTTAGAAATCCTCCCCTAAACATGACAATCTCCCAAAATTGGCTGAACTGTATGACTCCAAAGCTGGAGGCGATCGTCCTGTAAACCTTTGTCTGCTTTAGGCTAAAAAAGCAATAGGGCGATCATCAAACCTTTTCTTAAATTTATTTATTTTTATTCAATTTTTGTTGTACGATTGACAATAATTAACATTCCAATAACGATCGCTCCTTCCTTTAACTCCTCACGTCCATGAAAGCTATTGCCGACACCCTGCTAGAGTTTCTGAAAAATTTGATCGATCGCGAACTGCTGAGAATTGGTGATATTCCGATCTCGCTGGGTTCAATTTTTCAGTTAATCTTATCGTTTTTGCTGATTATCTTTATCACCCAATTTCTAAAAAAGTTTCTCAAACATAAACTTTTAGTTCGATTGGGTATCGATGAAGGAAATCGGGAACCGATCGCCATTATTATCAGTTACGGAATTGGCACTCTCGGCTTTTTAATCATCTTACAAACGAATGGCTTTAATCTCGCTTCTCTCGCAGTTTTAGCCGGAGGTTTGGGGGTTGGGATCGGTCTCGGACTGCAAGATCTCACCAAAAACTTTACCAGTGGCTTGACCATTTTACTCGAACGAAAACTGAAAGTCGGTGACTTTATTTCTTTTGGGGGATTGTCCGGTTACGTCCGCGAAATTTCCCTACGGTCTACGATCATTCGCACCCGCGAAGGGGGGGATGTGGTCGTTCCCAATAGCGAATTAGTAGAAAATCAAATTCTCAATTGGAGTTACGATTCTTTCATCGCCCGCATTCACATTGCTATCGGCGTTGCTTACGGTAGCGATCCGGTTTTAGTCACTGAAACCTTACTTAATTGTGCTTATATGGAACCTGCGGTTTTACACAATCCTGCCCCGAAAGCAGTGTTTATGGGATTTGGGGATAGTGCCTTAAATTTCGAGTTGTGGGTGTGGGTCAATCGCATCGATTTAGAGCCGTACATTAGAAGTTCTTTAAACTTTATTATCGAATACAATTTGCGCGCGGTTGATATTAGCATTCCCTTCCCCCAACGGGATTTATGGCTTCGCAATCCAGAAACGTTAATTCCTGTTTCCCGTCGGTCGAAAGATTTGACGAGCGATCGCCTCGAAATTCCCCAACAAAATCCGCCGACGGTCAAACCGCCCAAACCGTTAGCGTTAAAAGATTTACTCCGACAAGTTACTTATTTCCAGAACTTTACCGAACTGGAATTGCGCCAACTGATCGAAACCGGATATCGCAAACGCTTGTTAGAATCGCAAATTTTATTCCGAGAAGGGGATCCGGGGGATGCGTTTTATATTATCCTCTCGGGATCGGTGGAAGTTTATGTCGAAAAAATCAAGAAACATTTGACCAACCTCGGGTCGGGTAAATTTTTCGGCGAGTTGGCGTTGATGTTAGGGATTCCCCGAACTGCTTCGATTCGTGCTTTGGAAGATACGATTTTATTTACGATCAACCGCCAAAGTTTTGAAAAAATCTTGCGCGAACACCCCGATTTGTACGAGGCGATCGTTCAGGAGTTTGGTAAACACCAAGAAGAACTCGCCCAACGACAACAAGAATTACGCGCCCTGGGATTGGTGGATGCGGCGGAGGACGATAAAAACCCGGTGGCGTGGGTTCGCAAACGGTTAAAGAATTTATTCAGTTTGTCTTGAGGAGGAGTCGCGATCGCGCCGTATTGCGGTCTCCATCTAAAATCCAAACTCTAAAATGGGCGATACTGGATTCGAACCAGTGACCCCTTCCGTGTGAAGGAAGTGCGCTACCACTGTGCTAATCGCCCTCGGAATTCCTAAAATAACACGATCGCCGCGACCGAGACAAGCCCTTTTGAGGAAAAAGTTTGAGTTGCACCCACTTTGACGGTCATTTGAGTTGTCAAGAGGATTGACACCCCTCAATCGGGCTTAATATAATGCAGCTTCGATGCGATCGAACGGGACGAACAACTCGGTCATCAATAACGCGGGTTTGGTCTGAAAAATCAGGTGACCGCGATGGGTATAGCGATCGATCGCCACCCCAAGCGGACGCTGGATCGCTTCGGGATGAACTTCTTTGTAAGTGCGGTACAGATGACGAGCTGCCCGCAGCACCTCGGGTTCGAGCAACTCGGGCGATTCGGTAGGGCGATCGGTTGGCGGTTTCTCAGAAACGGAGACCACAAGCTTTCCCCCGGTATTCTTGTAGGCAGATCCCTCGTGGGAGGGATTAGCCGTTATTCTAATCGAAGGACTGCGCTTTGAGCAGGGGGGCGAATCAAACCACCCCGTATTGTTCAAACCAAACGAGCAGTTTTTGCCAAGCGTCGCGGGCGACTTCTTCCCGGTAGGTGGGGCGATAGTCGGCGTGGAACCCGTGGGGGGCGTCGGGATAGACGACGATCTCGGAATCGCTGTTTCCGGCGTCGAGGCGATCGCGCATTTGCTCCACTGTATCGAGGGGAATCAAATCATCTTGACCGCCGTAAAGCCCCAAAATGGGAACGGTGAGGCTTTCGGCAATATCGACCGGGTGTTGCGGCGTTAACTCGGTAGACTCCCCTACCAGGCGCCCGTACCACGCGACCCCCGCTTTGACCTGGGGATTGTGAGCCGCATACAGCCACACCACGCGCCCGCCCCAGCAAAAGCCCGTAATCCCGACTTTGTCGAGATTGCCCTGACTGCTCGTTTCCGCCCAAGTGAGAGTGGCATCTAAATCGGCCATCACTTGCTCGTCGGGGACTTTGGAAACCACCTTTTCGATAATTTCCTGAATTTCAGTCATTTGAGACACATCGCCCTGTCTGGCGTACATTTCGGGGGCGATCGCCAAATAGCCGAGTTTGGCAAAACGGCGACAGACATCTTGGATATGTTCGTGAACCCCGAAAATTTCTTGCACGACCAAAACCACGGGAAAATCGCTGCCCGTGTCCGGCATGGCGCGATAAGCGGGGATTTTACCATCGCTGACCGGAATTTTGACTTCTCCGGCAATCAAGCCCTCACGATCGGTGAAAATCGTCTGGGAAGAAATCGGACGGGCGCACAAGGCAAATCCTGCCGCCAACGTGGACATGACGATAAAATTTCGACGGGTAAAACGGGTCATTCCTAGCTGTTCCTCAACTCTAGAGGATTATTCTAGGCGAGGGTTCGGCAATTGTGGCGCCGGGATCCGAGAGAGGGTCTGAGAGTGAGGGCGATCGCCCGTTTTTCCCATTCTTGACTTTTATAGCCCTCCTCAATCGGTTGCAAAATTGGTTGTAGGGCTGGAGACAGGACATTGCATGGCCGTGTCCTTACGGACATCCTTGTGAGTGGGAGCATCCTTCGGCTACGCTCAGGAACAGTTGCTCCCTACTTGAGTGACAAATCATTGAGAACGGCTATATGCATTTTAAAAGAGAAAAAGCTTATCAGTGAAGTAGAATATTACCTAATGCCGAGTGGAGGCGATCGCCACCATCGATACTCCATGCAAGTATAATGAAATCCACCTATTTCTACTTACACGGTTTCGCTTCCAGTCCCCAATCGAATAAAGCCCGCCAGTTGGGCGATCGCTTTGCCGAACGGCACCTCACCTTGCACGTTCCCGACCTCAACTTCGGGAACTTCACCCATCTTACTTTCACCCGCCAGTTAGAACGGGTCAGCCGCCTATTTCCACCGCCCCCGAGTCCGGTCACCCTCATCGGTTCCAGTTTTGGCGGTTTAACCGCCTTGTGGTTGGCGCAACAGTCCACTCAAGTCGATCGCCTCGTTATCCTTGCCCCCGCCTTGCGCTTTCTCTATTTTTGGCTGCCCACCCTCGATCCGACGGCCCTGCACGATTGGGAAGCCCGGGGCTATTTGGATGTCTACCACTACGGCGAAGGGCGAGACGTTCCGCTTCATTACAATTTTGTAAAAGACTTGCAACAATATCGCGACGAACGGCTCGGACGATCGCGCCCGACCCTAATTTTACACGGACAACAGGACGAAGTGATTCCGATTCAAGCATCCCGGTCGTTTGTCCGCGATCGCCCCTGGGCGAACTTAGTCGAACTCGACAGCGACCACAGCCTCGCGAACGTCCTCCCGGAAATTTGGCACGAAATTCGCAATTTTTGCCAAATTTAGGGCGATCTACAATGGGTCACGAAAGAGAAAAAAATAGCCGAGGCGATCGTCCGAGCCATCGACTTTTTCAGAACCTTTCTGATACGATCTTCTCAGAAAGATAAACTGTATTGATAGCCGATCGACGAGTAGGGGCAATTCGCGAATCGCCCCTACTCGGGAATATTTACAAAAGTATCCTAAATAAGCAAAACGCTTAGTAGGTATTTCTAATGAGCTATTCATACTCTTCCTGAGGGGTGAAATTTATTTAGATGGGATGCCGTTAATTCGCTGATTCAAGCTGTGATTCCTATTTCCACGGCGATCGACGAACCGATTGGGTAGCTCACGAATTCGAGAAGTACGATCTAAAAATCGATAAATCTTGCGAGGATCGGAATCGATGAAAAGAAAAAGATGGGGACAATGGGGGCGGCGATCGCTCGGCGCATTCGTTTTATTCTTTTTATTGGGAATAGTATTAGGAATAACCGTGCCGATCGCAACTGCGCAACAGCCCCACGGACAACCGCGATCGATCGCCCAAGTCCAAATCGATGCACGATCGACGATCGATCGCGCCCGGGAGGCGTATCGTTTGGGCGACTATGAGACGGCGGTACAATTGTGGCAACAACTCGCCCGAGAATTTGAGGAAGGGGGCGATCGCCTCAATGCGGCGATGGCGTGGAGTAATTTGGCGTTGAGCGATCGCCAATTAGGACGTTGGGAAGACGCGAGGACGGCGATCGCGCGTAGTTTTAGCCTGTTGGAAACGACGGAAAAAAGCGGCGATCGCGATCGCGTTTGGGCGCAAGCGGCGGACATTCGCGGTGAATTATACCGAGGAATGGGAGACTTAGAAAATGCGATCGCCAGTTGGCAAGAAGCGGCAAAACTTTATCAGTTATCCGGTCAAAACGATCGCTTATTAAATAATCAGCTCAATCGGGCAGAAACTTTACAAGATTTAGGACTCTATCCGCGCGCCTGCAACGCCTTTTTAACAGCTTTAGAAATAGAAAGTCAAGACTGCGATCTTTCCGATTCTCAATTCGAGCAGTTTGTGAATTATTTGTGGAACGATCGAGAACTGAGCGCCCTCAAGCTGCGGGGGGCGATCGGGTTGGGAAACTTGTTTCGGTTGAGGGGAAATTTAATTGATTCGGCGACAATTTTATCAAAAACTGCCCAATTAAGCGCTCGGATCGACGATCGCGCCTTACAGGCGATCGCTTATTTAAGTTTGGGGAATACTCAGCGTTTTCTAGATGACAAAGAAGCGGCATTTGCCAGTTACGCGCGATCGGCACAATTGGCGACGTCCGAATTTTCGCAACTTCAAGCGCGACTCAATCAACTGAGTTTAACCATCGCCCTCAAACCGGAGAGCGAATCCACTAATTTAGCGCGAGAGTTAGAAAATCAAATTGGCATTGTTCCTTTAACACAACAGGGAATTTACGCTGAAATTAATTTTGCTAAAAGTTTAATTCAACTGGCGACTAAAATCCCAGAAAGTCAAGAGAGTCCCGATCGTTTTGCCGAGCGATCGCGGGAAAACTTCGATCGCGCCGAACGGATTTTGCAAAGGGCGATCGATCGCACTCGCCAACTGGGGAACGCGCGCGCCCAAGCGTATGCGTTAGGAACGTTAGGCAAGCTTTACGAAGCCCGACAGGACTGGGATCGAGCGATTCAATTTAGCCTGCAAGCACTACAATTCGCCCCGAGTTATACCGCCCCGGATATCGCTTACCAGTTTTTATGGCAGTTGGGACGACTCGAAAGCCACACCGGAGATCTGGACGCGGCGATCGCCCATTACGGCGAAGCGGTGAAAACCTTGCAAGCTTTACGCAGCGACCTGGTGGCGATCGGGGACGAGGCGCAGTTCTCGTTTCGGGAAAGTGTGGAACCGATTTATCGAGAATTCGCGGCTTTGCTGCTGCGGCGCGATCGTCAAGTCAGCCAAGCCGATTTGATTCAGGCGCGCGAAGTTGTAGAATCCTTGCAATTAGCAGAACTCGATAACTTTTTCCAAGATGCTTGTTTGGACACCCAACCCGTCCAGATCGATCGCGTAGACGAGAAAGCCGCCGCAATTTATACAATTATTTTGAGCGATCGCCTCGAAACGATCGTCTCCATACCCGGAAAGCCTTTAAAACATTACACCGCCGAAGTCGATCGCCCCACGGTCGAAGCCGAAATCGAAGCCATGCGCTTGTATCTCACCGATCCGCGACGGCGCAGCGCGATCGATCGCTTCCAACAGATCTCCCAACAAATTTACGATTGGATCGTCGGTCCGGCGTCGGTCGATCTGGAAAGGAATGCGATCGAAACCCTCGTTTTCGTCCTCGATGGCGGTTTTCGCAACCTTCCCATGAGTGCGCTTTACGACGGCGAAGGATATTTGATTGAAAAATACGCGATCGCCCTCACGCCGGGGTTGCAACTGCTCGAACCAAAACCCTTACAGAGTCAAACTCTCAGCGTTCTCACCGCCGGAATTAGCGAAGCCCGTCAGGGGTTTGTCGAACTTCCCGGCGTCGAAAGCGAACTCGATCGCATCGCCAACAAATTGCCGACCAAACGCCTACTCAATCCCTCATTTACCGAAGCGAATTTCAAAACGACCCTCGATCGATCGTCATTTCCCGTCGTCCATATTGCCAGTCACGGACAATTTAGCTCCGATGCCGACCAAACTTTTATTCTCACGTGGGACGATCGCATCGACGTTCGCGAATTCGATACGTTGTTACGACGCAACGCTCAAGGGGCCGAACCGATCGAATTGCTAGTGTTGAGCGCCTGTCAAACCGCCTCCGGAGACAAACGCGCGGCGTTGGGACTCGCCGGAGTCGCGGTCCGTGCGGGGGCTCGCAGCACGATCGCCTCTTTATGGTATGTGAGCGATCGGGCGACGGCACAACTGATGACGGAATTTTATCGCCAATTGAGCGATCGCCCTCAGAGTAAAGCGCAAGCGCTGCGAGGGGCGCAGCAAGCCTTATTGCAAAGCGAGGAGTTTTCGACCCCTTATTTTTGGTCGGCGTTCGTTTTAGTTGGCAATTGGTTGTAATGCCGATCTCGCGCCGAGCAATGATACAATCGGCGCGATCGCCGTTGACTCTCCCAGTTTCTTGTTGTATTCATCTCCAATCTTTGCAACGCCCGTACCAGGCCAAATTCGAGGGAAAATCCCCCCTGGTAGGGGCGATTCGCGAATCGCCCCTACCAGGGAGAATATCGGGACAGTTAACTGGCGGCGATCGCCGTTTCCGGTAAAGCCCCTTGCATTTTGCTCAAAATATCGATCAGATACTCCAATTGTTGTTCGCGGCGCATGAACGACAGACCCCGGGCGCTGACTCTCCCTTTACTGTAAACAAACTTTTCTTGAACGCTGGGGCTTAAATTTGCTTTGAGTACATTCCAGGCGGGCTCCTCCATCGGCGTTTCCAAAATAATATTTTGACCTTCCGGTTTAATGCGAGAGAAGCCCAACGGTTTAGCAATTTGCTTGAGTTCGACAATTTGCATTAACTGTTTGACCGGATTGGGAAGCGGGCCGTAGCGATCGCTCCAATCCGCCGCAATTTGAGTTAACTCCTTGCGCGAACTTGCCGAGGCAATTTGACGATAAGCGACCATCTTTTGATCTAAATCGGTAATGTAATCGGTGGGAATAAACGCCGTCATCGGTAAATCGACCTGGGTTTCTTCCACTTGGGGAATTTCTTGACCGCGAATTTCTCGGATCGCTTCTTGCAGCATTTCCATATACAAATCGAATCCGATCGCGTCCATTTGACCGGACTGTTCCGCCCCCAACAAATTACCGACGCCGCGTATTTCCATATCCCGCATCGCCAATTGATAGCCCGAACCCAATTGGCTGAACTCCTGAATCGCCCGCAGTCGCTTGCGCGCGTCGTCACTCAACACTTTATCTTTGGGATAAAACATCCAGGCGTGGGCTTGAATTCCGGCGCGACCGACGCGACCGCGCAGTTGATACAATTGCGACAAGCCGAAACGATGGGCGTCCTCGATCAAAATCGTATTCACCCGAGGAATATCCAAACCGGACTCGATAATCGTGGTACAGACCAAGATATCCGCCTCGCCGGAACTAAACCCGAGCACGATCGATTCGAGTTCCGACGCCGCCATCTGACCGTGGGCGATCGCGATCCGGGCGCTGGGGATCGTTTGCTGTAAAGACGCCGCCAACTCGTCGATCCCTTCAATGCGCGGCACCACGTAAAACACCTGTCCGCCGCGATCGAGTTCTTGGCGGATCGCCGTCCGCACGGTTTCCTCGTCGTAAGGGGCTAAATGGGTTTGAATCGGGCGGCGAGACGGCGGCGGGGTCGTAATCAAACTCATTTCGCGAATGCCGGACATCGCCATGTATAACGTCCTCGGAATCGGGGTGGCGCTCAAGGTCAGCACGTCTACCTGAGTTTTATAACTCTTAATTTTTTCCTTCTGGTTGACCCCGAAACGCTGTTCTTCGTCTACCACCAGCAGTCCCAAGTCTCGAAATTTGACCGTTTTGCCCAAGATCGAGTGAGTTCCGACGACGACATCGAGTTCCCCAGTCGCGAGGCGCTGTTGGATGTCGCGCCGTTCTTGAGCAGTCCGGAAGCGGTTGAGCAGAGCGACTTGGATCGGGTAGGGAGCGAATCGCTCTTTGAGCGTGTGATAGTGCTGTTGAGTGAGAATAGTGGTGGGGGCGAGCAGGGCCACTTGTTTTCCGGCGGTGACCGCTTTAAAGATGGCGCGGATGGCGACTTCGGTTTTGCCAAAGCCGACGTCGCCGCAGACGAGGCGGTCCATGGGGCGATCGCCTTCCATGTCCCGTTTGACATCTTGGGTGGCTTTGAGCTGGTCGGGAGTCGGTTGGTAGGGGAAAGAGTCCTCTAATTCTTGTTGCCAAGGCATATCGGGCGGGTAGAGAAAGCCTTGCTGTTTGGAGCGTTTGGCGTAGAGGTCGAGCAGGTCCACGGCCAATTTTTTAATGGCTTTGCGGACTTTATTTTTCGTTTTCTCCCAGGCTTTATTATTTTGGAGTTTGTTGAGTTGGGGTCTACCCCGTCCGGTTTGACGAAAACGGCTCAAGGAATCGAGTTGATCGACGCGGACTTTGAGTAAGCCGTCGGCATATTTGACGGCGAGATATTCTCGATTTTCGAGTTTTTCGAGTTTGATAAATCTGCCGATTCCGTGGTGGCGGTGGACGACGTAATCGCCGGGACGGAGTTTGTTGGGATCGACTTGGGTAGATTTGGCGCGTCGGCGTTTGCGGATGTAGCTGGGGGTGGCGAGCAGGTGTTGACCGTAGAATTCACGATCGCCGAACAGGGCAATCCGAAAGGCGTCGAGGACGAATCCTTCGATTTCGGCGAGTCCTTTGTAACGCACGGCGATCGGAGTATGCTCGATTTGCAGGCGATCGATCGTGCGGTAATCGCGCGGGTTGGCGACGAATTGGGCGGGACAGTCGTGTTCTTGCAGCAGGGAAACCGATCGCGACGGCTGGGCGGATACGATAAAGATGCCGAAGCGGCGATCGCGTTGTTCGCGGATCGCTGCGGCCATTTTCCCGAATTGGTGCGGCATCACCGGAACCGGGTGGCTGTCGAGATTGTAGGGTTTTTGGACGTCCGGATGGGCGGGTCGGGACTCGGCGAGTTCGCTCAGGTAGAGGCGATCGAACCCTTCGGTCTGCTCGAAAGTGTCGGCGATCGCCTCGTGGAAGCGCGCCAAGGGCGGATAGCCGGGAATGTCGTGATTTTGGGCGATTTGATAGTGATCTTCGACGATTTGGAACCAGCGATCGCCGTGGGCCTGGCATTGTTGCGGTTCGTCGATCGCCACTAGGGTATCCGGCGCCAGGTAGTCGAGGATCGAGGCGGGGCGATCGAACGCCAACCCCAGCAACCGCCCGATCCCGCGCGCGCCCTCCCCAAAGCGATTCTCGTCGGCAACTTCTACAGGGGCGATCGGCGCGAGTCCGGCGTCGGTCAGTCCCTCCTCGATCGCCGGACGAAAGCTCGTGGGGGTAAGGACGAGGCGATCGATCTTGTCGAGCGATCGTTGGGTGGACGGGTCGAATTCGCGCATCTGTTCGAGGTCGTCGCCGAACCAGTCCAGGCGCACGGGTAATTCCGCCGACACCGGGAAAATATCGACAATATCGCCGCGCCGACTCCACTGACCCTCCATTTCGACCAAGGGGACGCGATCGTAACCCAAACGCGCCAGTTTTTCGTCGATCGCCTTTCCCTCGCACGTCGTTCCCGGCGTCAGCGTCCAGCAGTACGGCGCGAACCGATCCACGGGCGGTAAATGCGGTTGTAGCGCCCTCTGGGTCACCACGATCGCCATCGACGGGCGATCGCCCCCGTCGAGATCCCCCAGCGCCAGCAAATCCGCCAACACTTGCAACTGTCCCCAGATCGTCTCCGATTCCGGGTCGAAAGGTTCGTAAGGCGACGCCTCGGAAGTCGGGTAAAAATGCACCGTTTGCCACCCCATCGCCTCCAACTGGGCGGCCCAGCGACTGGCTTCTTCTAAAGTCGCCGTCACCACCACCAGGGGTCTACCCCCCTCTTGCGCCAGGGTCGATGCAATCAACCCTTTCGGTAAACGTCCGATCCCGTCGAGCTGGATGCAGCGTTGTTGCTCCAATTTTGCGAGCAGTTCCGTCGCCAGGGGCGATCGTCCGAGAGTGCGGAGAATTGAAGAAAACGCCATGACTTATCCGGTTGCCTCAATCTGTCTGAACCCTTATTTTAAAGGCGAAGCCCTCGCCAACAAAGCGATCGATCGATTCATCCAGACGCGATGACGAGAAGCGTTCCTTTGGATATTAGGATACAAAGACGATAGGCTAATTACGCCATCAGCCCCAGGCAATCTCAGATATGACCTCTATCACCTTGGAAATTTTTGTTATCCTGATCCTCATTCTCGGGAATGGAGTCTTCGCCATGTCCGAGATTGCCATTGTCTCGGCCCGCAAAGCCCGCCTCCAGCAATGGGCCAATCAAGGCAATAAAAAAGCCCGCACCGCCTTAGACCTCGCCAACTCCCCCAACCGCTTTCTCTCCACCATTCAAGTTGGCATTACCTTAATCGGTATCCTCGCCGGAGCCTTTGGGGGCGCCACCCTCGCCGAAAAACTCAACACATCCCTCACCCAAATTCCTTTAATCGCCCCTTACAGTGGACCGCTTTCCCTCTTACTCGTCGTCGTCAGCATCGCCTATCTCTCCCTGATTTTTGGCGAACTCGTCCCCAAACGACTCGGACTGACCTATCCCGAAAAAATCGCCACCCTGGTCGCCTCTCCCATGCGGATGCTCGCCACCATCGGCGCCCCGATTATCCACTTGCTCAGTTCTTCCACCGAATTGACCATTCGCCTCCTGGGACTCGAAGCATCCGAGGAACCCCTCGTCACCGAAGAAGAAATTAAATTACTGCTCGAACAGGGAACAGAAGCGGGAACCTTCGAGCAAGAAGAACAAGCCATGGTCGAACGAGTCTTGCGGTTGGACGATCGCCGCGTCCGCCAGTTGATGACCCCGCGACCGGATATCGTCTGGCTCAATTTAGAAGATTCTGCCGAAGAAAACCGCCACAAAATGACCGCCAGTACCCACACTCGCTTTCCAGTCTGTCAGAGCGTTCTCGACAATGTTTTAGGGGTCGTTCAAGTCACTGATTTATTATCTTTGAGTCTCAACGGACAGCCGATCGATTTAACCGCCTGTTTGCGTCAACCCCTTTACGTTCCCGAAAGTACCCGCGCTTTAAAAGTATTGGAATTGTTCAAACAATCCGGCACTCACATCGCCCTTACGGTGGATGAATACGGAGTGATTCAAGGCTTGGTCACCCTCAACGATATTTTAGAGGCGATCGTCGGCGATTTACCTTCCGTAGACGAACCGCGCGACCCGCAAATTACCCGCCGCGAGGACGGTTCCTGGTTGTTAGACGGAATGCTTTCTGTAGAGAAGTTTCGGGAACTGTTCGACCTTCAAGAACTCCCCGGCGAACATCGCGGCAATTACCATACTTTAGGCGGTTTTATTATTACTCACCTCGGACGCATTCCGATTACCGCCGATCATTTTGATTGGGGAACGCTTCGTTTTGAAGTGATGGATATGGATGGCAATCGAGTCGATAAGGTCTTGGTGATTCCGATCGCCAAAGAGGAGAAATCTACAGATCTAGAAATTTCAACTTAAATCAGCTTAAATTAACTTGAGCTGAACTTGAGCTGAACTTGAGCGATCGTGTTTTTTGCCTTTTTTTACGCCATCGAAGACCCGAGATTTTCCTCGAATCTTATCGATTGACTCTCCCGTGGATCTCTTCTGATTTTCAATGAATCATCTCAACCGCAGTGCTTTAATTGTCGGCGCCAGTCAGGGAATTGGCTTGGGGTTTCTGTACAAATGTCTCGAAACTCCCGAAATTGCTACGATTTTTGCCACTTATCGCGATCGCCACTCGGCGGATCGCTTATTCGATTTATCCCGCCAATTTCCCCAAAAATTGACCTGTTTGCAAATGGAGATCGCGGACGAATCGCAAATTGAAAGGGCGATCGCCCAAATACAGCAATCTACGCCCTATCTACACTTCGTCATCAACTGCGTCGGAATTTTACACGAAGGCGACTTGCAACCGGAAAAAAGTTTGCGCCAAATTGACTCCGATCGGCTCATCCGCTACTTCCAAGTTAACAGTATCGGCGCGATTTTATTGGCGAAACATTTACTTCCATTGTTTCAACACGACGATCGCAGTATCTTCGCGACCATTTCCGCTAAAATTGGCAGTATTGGCGACAACCATCTCGGCGGTTGGTACGGATATCGCGCCTCGAAAGCGGCGTTAAATATGTTGTTGCGAACGGCGGCGATCGAATACCGTCGCAAGCGGTCTAAGGCGATCGTGGTCATGCTGCATCCAGGAACGACAAACACGCGCTTGTCTCGACCGTTTCAGCGTAATGTTCCTCCGGAAAAGTTATTCTCAATTGAGCGAACTGTATCCCAACTGTGGGAGGTGATGGAAAATTTAGAAGAACAGGATAGTGGTGAATTTTTTTCCTGGGATGGAACTCGTTTACCGTGGTAATTCTAATCTGGAATCGAGGGATAAATAAGTACCCTGGAGGGATTTGGTGACCCAACCCCTACAAGATTTTTATATATTTTCTTTACAGCATTTTCCTCTGCTATATACGACGTTTAGATCCCCCTAAATACCCCTTGAAACGGGGGACTTTCCTCGTTCCCCGCGAAATCCCCCCTTCGCCCCCCTTTCAAAGGGGGGTTGGGGGGATAGGGGGGACGGCACTATACCTCACAAAATCGCCAAGCTCTGTATAAACAGTCTCTAAAATCTCAAACCTAAAATCCCTTCACCTTCGCCAATTAAACCAAGTTTCTAATAAAGTTTGCCATAAAGATTGACGATCGCGCCGTTTTTGTTTCCACTGTTGCGCGGTTTGACCTTCAATTCGCGATAAACTCGGCCATATATAGGGTAGGGAGGCGATCGCCTCGACCTTCAATCCCTTTTGCATCGCTAACACAAAAGGATGAATCAGTTCGCTGGCTTGACTCCCAACTAAATGCGCGCCGACAATCCGACCATTCCTTGTCACCAAGATTTTACATAAACCTGTCGGTTCGTCTCGCAGCTTGCCGCCTGGAATATCTTTATAATAGTCTCGCAAGATTTCTAGGTCGTTTCCGTATTGGGTTCGTGCTTGGGGTTGGGTCAAACCGACGGTCGCGAGTTGGGGTTGGGTAAATAAGACCCGGGGAATCGGGCGATCGCCGATTTTAAAGATCGGTAAAAATAAGGCATTTTTAACGGCAATCTTCGCCTCAACTTCGGCGCGATGAGCTTCTCGATACCCTCTATAGCTACTATTTATCGCATAAACTCGCGGGTTACTAGTTTGAAATTTGCGATTAACTAGCAACTCTCGATCGGCGAATTCCACGCCGACGCGATCGAGGTTCAAGCCGTCGAAATCCGGTGCGACGCCACAGGTGAGAAGGAGGCGATCGGCGGCGATCGCGCGATCGCCGTCCGCCTGTAAGACGATCCCCTCTCTACTTTGCGTAATTTCGCGAATTTGGGTGTCTGTCAGCACTTGAATGCCTGCGGCTTCTAACTCGGCTCGAATCAGTTGGGCCGCTTCCGGATCTTCTTCTGCCAAGAGGGCGGGTTCGGGAGTCAGCAACGCGATTTCGATGCCTATTTTGCATAAAATCTGCGCGATTTCTAAGCCTTCGCGATCGCTACCGACAATGGCGATCTTGTTCGGGAGGGGACCGTCTCGCAGACGGGCGATCGTTGCTGCACTCAGATATTCGGTTTTGACCAATCCGGGAATGGGGGGAATGTGCGATTTGGGGGCGACGGCGAGTAAATAGGTTCGCGAAATCAAGCGCCGCCGTCCGACTTCAAAGGCGAGTTTGGGTCGCGGAACGAACTGTCCGTTTCCGAAAATGATGTCAACCCCCAAGGTGGCGAGAATTTCGAGGGACGGGGTGGCGACGATCGCCTCGGAGACGAGGGCGGACCAGTCGAGGCGATCGCTTAAATTGCCGCGATCGCCGCCTAGCAGGCTATCTGGGAACAATCCTGGATAAAAATGCTGTCGGGGGGTCTCGGGAATCACCAAGCCGATCCGCCCTTTATATCGAACGGCGGTGACGGCTGCCGTAATGGCTGTAGGAGTTCCACCAATAATAACTAAATCGTAGTCGAGATTCACGATACAGTAATGTTTAATTTGAGGAGCATTTAAAACTCATAATTAGTAAAATAAGGGGTTGCAATACCGATTTGAGAGGGTCTCAAACCCCGTTAAAGGGTATCGGGATCGATCCCCAGTTCTCGCAACTTCTGCCCTAGGCGATCGGCGCGATCGCGCTCGATTTCGGCGCGTTCGTCCCCGGTTCGCAGGATCGTTCCATCCCGGCGACACCAGCGCAACCAAGTTTCTAATTTTCCTTCAAATTCTCCCTCCCAAAGACGCAAACCGAGGTCAATTTCAGCCAACCACGGCTCTTGTAATTTATGGTAGTGAGTGGCTCCCCGTGCGAAGACCTGTAATTTCTCTTGAGTGAGGAACTGTAACGGGTCGAACACTACGTAATAACCAACTCCTGCAGATTCGTACAGATTCAATTTATTCCCTAACTCATTCCCGACGGCATTCGAGACAATTTCGATCGCCACTTCCGGGAGTTTGCCAAAATTCCAGGTGAAATACGAGCGATTTTCTTTTTCGCTCCAATCTTCGGGAATCGCAATCCCAAAACTGAGCAAAACATCGGGAACTAACGGGGGAATTGACTTGCCATAAAATAACCCGACATTGGCCGCCGCGAGAAAGGGTTGGCGATCGCGCAGATCGCTGTAGAGACTGGCGACGAGTAGGCGCTGCTGTTTCTCGCTGACTAAATTATCCACTGGGCAATCGTCCTCAATTTCGATCTGTTCGAGATCGGCTTTGATGAATTCCCACTCGGCGGAATAATCAGTCGCGGTTTTCTCGGAAATGACGGGGTTGCGATCGGTCTGACTTGTCATCAGTTATTCCAGCCAGTGCGTCTTTTTGATTCTATCTAAAAGGAATAGATCGTTGGTTGGTTGTGTCCGTTTTTAGTTTTTGAACGAGGATCGCGCCTTTGAGAATTTTCCCGTTTATTCCATGATTTTTGTTAAGCCTCGCAACAGTTTTTGATTGTCGGATTCGGAACGAACGGCAATGCGAAAATAGCGATCGCCTAATTCGGGGAAACTGAGGCAATCGCGGATTAAAATACGGTCGTGTTTGAGGAGTTGTTCTTGCACTTCGCACGCGGAGCGATCGCAGCGAACTAAGAGAAAATTGGCGGCGCTGGGGTAGGGGTGCAGTGTGGGAATCGCCGTCAATCCGTCGAATAGGTTTTCGCGGGCCTTTGCTAACCAGGTGAAGGTTTGCGCTTGGAAGGGGCGATCGCCCAACACGGCGCGAGCGCTGGCGGCGGCTAAACTATTGACGGGCCAGGGGTCGCGCCACTGCTGCCAGCGTTGCAGGCGATCGGGGTGGGCGATGCAGTAGCCCAAGCGCAAACCGGGAAGGCTGTAAAATTTGGTCAGCGATCGCACGATCGCCAAGTTGGGGTGAGTTTGAATCAATTCGATCGCGCTTTGTTGGCGTTCTGGAGTCAGAAAGTCCATAAACGCTTCGTCTACGACGACTAAGGCGAAGGAGTCGAGATAGGGGAGGAGATCGGTTTGGGAAAATAAGCGCCCGGTGGGGTTGTGGGGATTGTTCAATAATAACCCCATGTTTTGGGGAGCGATCGCCGGATGTTCGGTCAGTGTGGGGGCGATCGTCCATTGTTCGTCCACGACGGACAAGGGAACGGTCACGACCTGCGCCCCTACGGCGTCGAGCGATCGGCCATAGTCTCCAAAGGCGGGAGTGAGTAAAACCGTCGCCGCCAGGGCAGACAAGTCCCGAGCGGCCCAGGTCAGCAACTCGGCGGCTCCATTTCCCGGCAAAATCCAGTCCGGATCGAGGTCGTGAAAGGCACCGATCGCCGAGCGCAACTCCCGATAGTCTGGATTGGGATACGCCGCGATCGTACTTAACTGGCTTTGGATGGCGGCGATCGCCGATGCGGGCGGACCCAACGGATTAATACTTGCTGAAAAATCCAGAATAGAGGAAGGGGGACAGCCCGCCAGTGCTGCTGCCCAGGCTAAGTTTCCCCCGTGTGCAGGTCGTTTCAAGGATCGACAAACCGTTTAGGTCGCCCTTACTTAGGGGCCACCCGTTCTTTGAACAGCTTGCCTGCGGAGAACGCGGGAACCCTTGTCGCCGGGATTTCCATTTTGTCTCCCGTTTTCGGATTGCGACCTTCGCGCGCTTTCCGCTCGCGCGATTCAAAGGAACCAAAACCGACTAAGGTTACTTTGTCGCCGGAGGAAACCGCATCGATGATCGTTTCTAAGGCTGCCGTCAACACGGCATCGGCTTGTTTTTTCGTGACACTCGCCTTGTCGGCAACGGCATCAACTAATTCACCTTTATTCATGCCAATACTCCTTGACTTTTGTTCGGAAAAGTGTTAAGCAACCGCGTCGATCTCGAACGAGAGCGGCGATCGCCTAGAGATTTTGGGGGATTTTGCCGAATAAATGGCTGAAACTCCCACAGACTCAACTTTTCACTGCATTATTCTAATGTCTGCTAGCCCAATATGGATCGATGAAACCTTTAATTTATATGGATTTGGGCATTTTTTTTTGTAAAGACTCGGGCCGCCGGGGGCGATCGCCCGGTTGGCGATCGGTTTTTTGTAATGCTAAACGTAGCAACACAAAAAATAATGCAATCCTTATCCTTACTGAAAAACCCCTGCTATCTGGATAGCAGGGGTTTGACTTATGGGTTAGTTTAACATGCCCGGGCTGGGAAAATCCGTTGAAACGGCGAGAAATTCGGCTAGAACTTATCCCAACTGGTGAATGAGGGGCGATCGTCTTATCGATTCATCAGTTGTCGGGCCTCCGGACCGGGACTGTAGCCATATCCGTAGTTCGCCATATCCGAATCGTCGAGAATCTGAGGCGTCAGCAAGACGATCACTTCCGCCCGTTCGTTAGTTTTATTGGTACTGCGGAATAAGGAGCCAATTAAAGGTAAATCACCCAAAATCGGGACTTTACTCACCGTCGTCCGGTCTTGGTCTTGAATAATCCCCGAAACAATCAAAGTTTGACCGTCGCGTAAGCGAATCGTACCTGAGTCAAGACTTCGGGTTTGAACGAGAGTGACAAACCCTCCACCTCCTGTATCTTGTTGTCCGATAGGAGAACTGACCGTTGGATTTAACCGAAGTGACACGAAGCCATTATCGTCAATCCGTTCGACTGCCACATCTAGAGTCAGTCCGACATCTGCAAATTGAGCATTTCGGGTTTCGCGAGTTCCAGCATTGGTGTCAGTAAAGACAACTTCAATACTTTCAACAACTTGTTGGGTGAGTGCAACGCTGGCTTGTTGACCCTCTTGTACCACCAGGGTCGGATCGGTCAAGATCTTGGCATTCCGACTGAGAATCTGCGCTTGCAGAGTAGCTAAGAAACGCTGGGGATATTTGAACAACCCAGGCAAACTAAATTCAGCGCTACCGACTTCAATATTGCCATCGTTATCCACTGTAAAAACTTCGTAATCCGAGACGCGAACCCGCAAGGGGTTGTTACTCACCGGAGGAAGGGGACGCAAGAACAGTCCGCCCGATCCTGGAGCAGTCAGAGGGACATTAATCGTATTTTCGCGATCGAATTGGGTCTCACCTTGGATGGGGTTGTTAATTACGGGAGGAACGATCAAACCTTGGGTCGCCGAAGCCCGACTCGGGGGATTATAGCCGCCAAAGTTAACGGCTGCCGCTCCACCATCATTGACAAAAAAGGTGTCGTTAATTCCAAAGGAGAAACTGGTATTAAATTCGTCGCTATTGCTGAGGTTGACGTCAATTACCTTGACATTGACGGCCACTTGTCGCTGACGGACATCGAGTTGACTCAGCATCGCCGTCGCTAATTGCACCTTGCTCGGCGGCCCGACAATCGTGATCGAGTTCGTGCGCTCGTCACCAGAGATTAAAACCCCTTTTAAAGGTAAAGCGGCATATCCGACATAAGGCTCTTCAAGACTATCTGCTGCGAGCAATTCAACTCGGGTTGTGGTGTTCGTGAATTGCTGAGCCGTCGCTCCTTCCCCAGTGGTCACGATTTGGGTGGTCGTACTGACTTCATTGCGTTCTGCCCCTTGAGCAACTAAGAAGTTCAAAGTGGGCAAAAGTTCGAGTTGATTGAGTCTGAGGGTACGGGTAACGACGTTGCGGGCGCTATCGGGGAGGCGTGGGCCGACAAAGATGGTCGATCCAACTCGATTAGATTCAAGTTCTGCCAAGCGCAGAATGTAGTTAAAAACGTCGTTAATACTTTCGTCTTGAATGTCGAGGGAAATCGTGCGCGTACCGATTTCTACCGCTTCGGTACTTTCTTCGCTGAGTTCGCCAAAATCACGAGTGACTGACGTTCTTGGGGCACCTGGATCTTCACTGGTATCGTAACCGGGAACGTAAGCGAGGTTGAGTCCGGCGGCTCTGGCGAGTAAGGCGAGGACGTCTCTAACGGGGGCGTCGCGCAAGACGAGGCGATCGATCCGTTCCCCCGTACCGAGATTGATAGCTTCTACGCCGGGAATGACATTAGAAATAGCGATGTCACCGACGGGAGGGGCGACGGCGCGGGGTAAAAACGGGGGCGGTTGTTGCTGGCTGACTCTGCCGTTGTTGGCGGTGGGTAAGCCGTCGATGGTGACGTCTGGATTGGGAACCATCACGTCCGGCTGTCGTTGAGCCGTCGAGGGAGGGGGTGGGGGGGTGGTGGTGCTGGGAACGGCTGCGGTGTTGCCGCCTGTGGTGTAGCCGAGTAAAATTCCGCCGGAGTTGGCTTGGTCGATGGTCACTTGGGGGGGGCTATTGCTCCCGGTGACGACGACGCGGATGCTATTGGCATCGAGGGGGGTAACGACGACGGATGTAATTCCGGGGGCGGGGTTGTTTTCCCGGAAGCTCTGACCGCCGGGTAAGCTGAGCTGGGCGTTGACGATATCGGCGACGACATCGTTACCGCGATTGACTGTAAAGACTTGGGGACGATCGCCCCCACTGCCCTCAAGGATGACTTCGACGCCGCCGCCACTTGGATTCAAGCGCACTCCGGTCACTTGCGTGGGTTGCGCCCAGGCGGGCTGGGCGATCGCGATCGCGATCGCGCTGGCTCCAAAAAGATAACCGAGTGCTAATTCCTGTCTCACCGTTCCCTCCTCCCTTCGATCTACTAAACGCTAATGAAATTTCCAACCATGAAAACGATAACGGTTTAGTCGCTAGTCTGAAGCGATCGCCCGCAATTGTCAATCAATGATGAGGCAATTTTTGTTTTTCGCAACATTCCCTTCACCGACGGCGATCGCCTTTCAAGAAAACCAAACCCCTTTACTGATTTTCTTCGCCTTCCCCTTCCTCTTTCGGAGGTGGCGGAGCGGCCAGTTTTTGCAACTCTTCTTGAGATTTCGGCACGATCGCCAATAACTTAAACGACGTATTCAGTTTGGGCGTTTCTTGTCCTGTAATTTGGCCGCTCGGATCGACAAAAATCTTCTGACTTTCGGGAGTCAATTCGGAGGTGAATTGGTCGATCGCGATCAATTGTTGCAGCCGTTCGATATCTCTGAGCGTTTCCCGAGTCTGCTCGAAATTCCCCTGCATTTTCAACTCGCGGCTAGTCCCTTCGATCGCCTGAGACAGACTTAACGAAGCTGCCGTCGGTGCGGCGGCTGCGTTGTCGCCCTCTGCTCCCCCCGAAGATTGATTGGCAGCAGCTTGGTTTCCTCCGGCAGCTCCCGCCTCAAAAATCCAAGCATTATCCAATTTTTCTTGAGGTTTAAATAACTCTAATTTCGCCCCTTGCTTCGGCTTGACGATCGCGTTGATATCGAGCAACAACGTTTCTAAACCGCCTTGCTGCGAAAATAACGCCAATACATTTTCTTTACGCTGTTTGACCTCTTCCAAATTATTGCGGGCAGCTTCCAACCTTTTCACCCGCTCTTTCGTCGCTTCGATCTCTCCTGTTTTACTGTCGATCGAAGCTTTCAGCTCTTGATTTTGGCTCAATGCGGGCAGCAGCAACTTCCACACCAAAACCCCAGCCAAAGCGGCGCCGAGTACCCCAAAAGCAATCCCTTGAATTTTGGGCGTTAACACCACTCCGGCAAACACAATACTACCCGGAGGAGGGGGAGCCTCTTGCGGCTCTTCCATCGGTATAAACTCGTCACTGAATGTCATCGTTCGAGTACCCCCAATCCTTCAAGTGTTTTAATCCGAGTGGTCAGACCGTCAGCTCCATTGCGTTGGAGTTCGGCCAGCATGGTAGCGGCTGGTGCATTGCTCACCCGCGCCGTAATCGTATACTGCACGACTTTGGGCAGTTGAAACCCGTCCGGAGGACAAGTCACGTCCGTATCTTCAAACTTTTTATCGCATTCGATCGCCGTGGGATTGTCAACCAATTCGGCGACCACCAGTTCGGTCTGTTCGTCTACAAAAAACGGCGAGCTTTTCAGGGTCAGTACGAAGTCGTTGACCTCATCAAAGGACCGCGACAAGCCGGAAATTGTCACTTCTTGTCTGACAATACTCCAGGGCGAATCGCTTTGAATCTCGTCCCCTTCGGCTTTGTCGAGGGTATGCTCCATTTTGCTCACCTGAACCCCGACGGGAACTTGTTCGCGCAATTCTTGCAACAAAGCCGAGAGCGGTTTGAGCGAGGTATTAAAAATATTGGCAAAAAATGTAACTTGAGTCTGAATTTGTTGGATTTCGGCATTAATGGCTTCGAGTTCTTGAACCCCTTTGCCCAAACCGTCGAGTTCGCTTTGGAGTTGGGCTTCTTCTTGGCGCAAGCGACTGTTATCGCCTTCGATAAACGCCCAAAATCCTAAGACTAAAGCAATAGAAGCCACCCCGGCTCCCAGTCCGATCAGTTGGATCGTGCGGTCTTTCCCGGTGGAGGGCGCACTCCCCCGAGGGGCTTTGGGTTCTTGCCTAAACCCGGGGCGATCGTTGAGAAAATTAATATCTAGACTGTACATGGTCTTTTAGGTCTCCCGCATGGCTAACCCCAGCACGACTCCCAATCCCGGGCGCTGCAACAGGGGTAATTGTTCTTCATCGACTTGTAAAGCGAGATTCTCTACCGGATCGATGACCGTGGTGAGCAAACTCAATCGTTGATTGAAAAATTCGTCAATGCCACCGATCGCGGCACCCGGTCCGGCGAGCATGAGTTGCGAGACTTCGAGCCCGTCACTCTGATTGACATAAAAATCGATCGACCGCCGCAGTTCGTCGGCCAGCTCGGACAGAATTTTAATCATGGCCTGGGTTCCGGGGTTATTTCCCCCCATTTTACCCGAGCCGGAAATTTCTGACGGGTTGGCGGGAATGTTCATACCTTGGAGCATGTCTGTATTGCGCGACGGCGGTAGGTTCATCGCTTGAGATAAGGCGGTCTGCACTTGGTACATCCCGATCGTAATCGTGCGGGAAAATTGGGGGATACCATCGACGACGATCGCGATTTCCGTGCTGTCAAATTGTAAGTCGGCAATGACGACGGCTTCTTCTGGAGCTAACTGTAGCAGTTGGTTGCGAATTGTTCGCAGCAGGGCAAAACTGGTTAAGTCGAGAACGTCGATTTTTAAACCCGCTTCCTGAAACGTATTCAAATAAGTATCGGTGACTTCTTTGCGGGTGGCGACGAGCAGCACTTGGACTTTATCGATCCCATCTTCGTCGGTAAATTCCCCCAGAGGTTGATAGTCTACATCCGCTTCTTCTCTCGGGAAAGGCAAATACAATCCCGCTTCTTGGTTCATGTATTCGCGCATTTCTTCGGCGTTTTCTAACAAGTCTTTAGGAACGGGTAAAATTCGGATCGTTCCTTCTCTCGCGGGGATGGCTGTCGCGACACTTTTCGGCTTGATATTGTGTTCGGCGAGGGTATCGTGCAAGAGCAACGCCAGTTCGGGAGGGTCGGCAATTAACCCTTCTTGAATCACCCCTTCAGGGACTTCGGCAGTGGCGTAAACTTCCAATTTATATCCCGGTCCGGAGGGGCGTAGTTGCACGATATTAATCCGTTCGGGGGCGATTTCCACGCCGATGCCACTAGACCCTTTTGAAAAAAGACGTTTTAAGGCTTGAATCACGTAAATCTCCTGGATGGTTGGAAGCCCTGCTTCTTTAAAGCAGGGAGGAAAACCGATTAAGCGCAGCTCGATCCGATCGGTGAAAATTAGGTAGGGTTACCCCTGCGATCGCGATCGTTATCTCCAAAACTCCCTAAGTTGTTTAAGCGTTAGCGACCGAGCTACAAACTGGAAAGCATTCGTAGGTGTCATGACCTTGAAAACGGAGTCAGTCCAGACTGAGGCGGGTCAGCTAACGGAAGGTGAGCCATCAATCCCCTTCACTGAGCGTGCGGGGTGCGGTTGTCGTTGTATTCGCGAATGAAGGACGGATGAGCCGACGGCGATCGCCCGGGGGACGGAGATGACCGACGCTATCAATACGATTATGCCCACGGCGGTGACGATCGCCATCGCGCGGGGCATTCTCTGGGTCGATCTGGGAGTTGGGCGGTCGGACGATCGCCTGTCGAGGGCTGTTTCCAACCGCGATCTCGAATTGTTCGCTAGGGTAGCAAAAACAAAAACGATCGTCTTGTCTGCCACCGAGGGGCGATCGCCGCGCTTAAAGCTAAACTGACAACAGTCCGCCGCGATCGCGCGCGTCAGGCGGGTTGTATTGTGGCAAAAACGAGTTGTCCGAGGAACGAGACCGACCATGAAAACCTGGAAAAGGTTCGCAACGTTTGCACTGTTGGGAATGCTGCTCAGTTGGGCGATCGCCGCCTGTACCCCCGGCCCGGATTCCCCGTCGGATTCCGCTTCGGATCGCCCTCAAGTCGAATTCTGGACGATGCAACTTCAGCCCCAGTTTACCGACTATTTCGACCGGGCGATCGCCACGTTTGAAGCGGAAAACCCGGATCTGCAAGTGCGCTGGGTTGACGTTCCTTGGTCGGCGATGGAAAGCAAAATTTTAGCTGCCGTTTCCGCCAAAACCGCCCCGGATGTGGTCAATCTCAACCCGAATTTTGCTACCCTCCTTGCAGGTCGCAACGCTTGGTTAGATCTCGATTCTAAGCTCTCGCCAGAGGATCGTCAGCAATATTTACCCAATATCTGGAAAGCTAGCACCCTTGGGGATAACAGTTTCGGCATTCCCTGGTACGTCACCACTCGCATCACGATCTACAATAGCGACCTGTTCCAACAAGCGGAAATCGCCCAACCCCCGACCACTTACGCCGAACTCGCCGAAGTCGCCCGCCAAGTCCGCGAAAAAACGGGAAAATATGCCTTTTTCGTCACCTTCGTTCCCGGCGACTCTGGGGAAGTCCTCGAATCGATGGTGCAAATGGGAGTCACCCTGGTCGATGACGACGGTAACGCCGCCTTCAATACTCCCGAAGGTCAAGCGGCTTTTCAATATTGGGTCGATTTGTTCAAAGCCGGGTTATTACCTCGGGAAGTCTTAACCCAAGGACACCGCCAAGCAGTCCAACTCTACCAAGCTGGAGAAATCGCCTTACTCGGTTCCGGTCCGCAATTTTTCCAAACGATCGAACAAAATGCTCCCGAAATTGCCCGCGTTTCGGCAGCCGCGCCCCAAATTACCGGGAAAACGGGTAAAAAAGCGGCGGCGGTGATGAATTTAGTCATTCCCCAGGATAGCGATCGCCCGGACGACGCCCTCAAATTTGCGTTATTTGTCACCAATCCCGAAAATCAGCTTGCTTTTGCCAAAGCGGCGAACGTCCTGCCTTCGACGGCGGCTTCTTTAGCCGATCCTTACTTCCAAGACCTGCCGGAAAATGCCTCGGCCCTCGATCGCGCGCGCATCATCAGCGCCGCCGAACTCGCCGACGCCGAGTCGTTAATCCCCGCTATTGAAGGGGTTCAGCAATTGCAAAAGATTATTTACGATAATTTGCAAGCGGCGATGTTGGACGAGAAAACCATCGATCGCGCGATCGCGGATGCTGCGGAACAATGGAACAGTCGGGGATTTTAGATCGAGCCGGTTAAATTTTAAAATGCAGGGATTGTAAGGACACGATATTGCCGTGTCCTTACAGGGATTTAGCACCGTGTTTCTCAGCGCATTTTGCCTAAAAAATAACCCAATAAATAGAGAGAACCGCATAAAATAGTCAAACTCTCTTCTAGGTCGATCGCCGCTTCTAAGGCGGGGATAACGTCGGGGAAACAGCGAATCTCGGCTAAATCCGGGCAAATTTGGGCGGCTAATTCCGCTAACTCCTCGGGGATGGCGCTGCTGTGGTCCGGGACGGGGACGAGATATAAACGATTCTGCGATCGTAATAAGGTTTTGAAAATGCCTTCGCGATCTTTTGTCGAAAGCATTCCCATCACCCAAGTTATCCGGTTTTCGGTGAAGTCCAAACGATCGACATAACGGCGCAATACTTTCGCCGCCTCGGTATTGTGAGCGCCGTCTATTAAAATTTTAGTGTTATGAAACATAAAATACTGCAATCGTCCCGGCCATTGTGCGAGACTCATGCCTTCGACGATCGCGCGATCGTCGATGTTCCAGCCGCGATCGCGCAATACCCGGATCGCGGCGATCGCCAGGGCGGAGTTTTGCAACTGCACGTCACCGAGCAGGGGTAACGGGTATTGAATGCCCTCAGCTCGAACCCATTGGCGATCGTCCGGCGGGTCGGCGACGGGAAGGGCAGGGGCTGGAAACACTGCCGGACAGCCGAGTTCGGCGATCTTGGCTCGGACGACGGCGATCGCCTCCGAGGGCAAATTCCCCACCACCGCCGGACAGTCCGATTTGAGGATACCCGCTTTCTCTCCGGCAATATCGGCCAAGGTCGGCCCGAGACGCTGCCAGTGTTCCCAGCCGATCGATGTAATGACACTGACTAAAGGGCGATCGATCGCGTTGGTCGCATCCAAGCGTCCGCCGAGTCCGACTTCCATCACGGCGACATCGACCCCTTCCCGGGCGAAGTGCAGCCAAGCGGCGGCGGTAATCACTTCAAATTGGGTGGGGGTTTCGGCGTCGGGGGCAATCGCATCTCTTACTTGAGATAATACTTCTGTTAATTTCGGTTCGGAAATCGGGCGATCGTCGATACAAATTCGTTCCGTCCAGTCGATTAAGTGCGGTGAAGTATAGCGACCGACGCGATAACCCGCCGCTTTGAGGATCGCCGATAAATACGCACAAACCGATCCTTTACCGTTGGTTCCCGCCACGTGAATGAGGGGGACTTGTTGTTGCGGGTTGCCTAAATCGTCCAGTAAGCGGCGAATCCGGTCTAATCCGAGATTGACCCCGAAGCGTTCAAATTGTTTCAAAATCGAATCAATTTCGGCACTCATGCGATAATATTCAATCCTCAATCTGTTGACTTGACTCGGCGATCGCACCTCCTCAAACTCTTTACTCTATCTTAAAATGCTTATGTCCGATCGTAAAAAGACTTATTCAATTTGGTTTGTTGCTATCGTCGCCCTTTTTATCACCTGTTTGATTACGTCTAATATTATTGCGGTTAAATTAATTGAGGTGTTCGGCTTTGTGGTGACGGCGGCGATCGTGATTTTTCCCATCAGTTATATTTGTGGGGATGTTTTAACTGAAGTTTACGGTTATCGCGCCACCAAACGGGTGATTTGGTTGGGATTTTTTTGCAATTTATTGGCGGTCGCGGCGATCGCGATCGCTCAAGGGTTGCCGGGGGCGTCTTTTTGGGACGGACAAGGGGCTTACAATCGGATTTTAGGTTATACGCCCCGTTTGTTGTTGGCTTCTTTTTTAGCTTATTTAATTGGGGAATTTACCAATGCGATTGTTTTAGCGAAATTGAAAGTCATCACCGGTGGTCGCTACTTGTGGATGCGAACGATTGGGTCTACTTTAGTCGGTCAAGGATTGGATTCTGTGGTTTTTGTGACGATCGCCTTTTTGGGGACGATTCCTTTCCCTGGGATGGGAGAGGCGATCGTGGTTCAATGGTTGTTTAAATCCACTTACGAAATCTTAGCTACTCCCTTGACCTATTGGGTTGTCGCTTTTCTCAAAGACCGGGAACGACTCGATGTTTACGATCGCGATTTGGCGGTCAATCCGTTTAAATTGGAGGAAGATTCGTAAGGCGATCCCAAGATGAGCAATCCGATCGTTGGGCGAATTCAGAAATTGCTTTCTGAATTCGGTGTTTTTACGAAAATGACAGGTTAAACCCTCGAATTGAGACCGTCCCACTGACTTCTACTCCTCATTTTCAATTGATTGTAGAACTCAGATAGGATCGCTATAGCTATATTTCTCATCTCGGGACGACGGCTGATTTTTGCGATCGCATCGATAGGAGAAAGAGGATTTTTTTAGCCCTACTTTCTTAAACCCTTACCGCGATCGCAATTACGGCATTTCTTCTGGCGGCGGCTCTCGAAAAAATGGCTCTGTTTTATCGATGTCGATCGTATAGGCAGCCTGGTTGCCATCGCGGATGACACGCTTGTTTAAGCGGGGGTAGTCGCCAATTTCTATGGCTTTTCTTTCCCCACCCATTAAATAAATTAAATCGGTATCGAAGGGATTACGGAGGTGGTGGGCGACAGAGGGCGTAGGAAATCCAAGAAAGTCGCCGGGTTCGACTTCAAATTCGCGATCGTCTACTTCGGCAATTCCCCGTCCGGAGAGGATATAAAGAAATTCTTCTTCGTGGTGGTGTGCGTGATAGATAAAGGATTCTTTGCCGGGAGGAATGCGACCTAAGCGGACGATCGTGCGCTGCAATCCGACTAAATCACTGAGAGAATGCAGGTAAAGTTCCGAGTTAGGATTGAAGGGATGCCTGAAGGGTACTTCGGCAGATTGTTTGAGATCGCGATGGCGAATTAAAAAGGGGTTCGATTCTTCTATTGACATGGGTTAAAACCTCAACAACAATCGAGAAAGGTTGGGCGATCGCCGATTGTGAACCTAAAATCACTTAAATTTTGTCATCCCGGGCGATCGCTTCTGCTGTCTTGTCTTTTACCTATCTTAAACTCTAAAATCTAAATAATAAAATTGACAGTCCAGCCTCGACAATTGCGAACTATGTCTATCTCTAAACGTGAAGCCAAACGACAGTTACAGCAACTGATTTTCGATGAAGAACGACCCCGAGAGTGGGTACAAGATGTCTGGGGAATGAGTCCGACGTTGGGGGAAACGGCTGCTCGATTGCTCGATGCGTTTGAAGGCGCGATCGAAGCCTGTTCTGAGGAAGCACTCGTCCAGTTATTGCAAGGTTTACAAGGGGAAGCTGACGAAATGGAGTAGGATCGCAGGACTTGCAAGGTGTGGAAAATTGGTATAATTTGCCCCTTGGGGTTTTTCGGTTTAGGAGGAATTGTGGAAACATCGGTACCGTCATCCCTGTATTTGGGATTGGGAATCGCCGCGTTAGGATTGATGCTTGCAGTGACGTTGGGAATTGTCTACCTGACGGCGGTGGAATGGCGCGATCGCCGACGCCGGGATCGGGACAAACGTTCTCGTTGAAGGAGTGGCGATCGCCTAACGACGAAGGCGCGCTCTAAAGTTGCGGGAGGGTGTCGGATGGCTCCCGATTGTCCGGTCCGTTAACTTCAATGTCAATGGCGGACTCCCGCAATGCTTCCGGTAAGCTGGTCGTGGGAGCGATCTCACTTTGGAAAAAGTAGACGCGATCGCAGTATTGATTCGGGGTGGAACAGACGGTCTCGATCGCCACGTTTTCAATATCGGTGACATCGAGTACGAGTTCTGCCAGTTCCCCGGGAAAGAGCCGCCGCGAGGCCGAACGCTCGCCGTCTAGATAAATGTTGACGATCGTCGCAGGTCGTCCCGGATCGCGATCGCGCATCCCGAATTGCAGTTGCAACAGGCGAAATCCCGCCGGAATGTCTTCGTCTTCGTCGGGAGTAATCCGACAGGTCAAACTCGCTTCTCGGCTGCCGGGTCCGCCAAACATATACGATCGATAAACTTTGCGCCCGACAGTAATATCTTGCTTCTCTTCCTGCCAGCGTCCCAGTCCGGTTTCCACACATTGAGTATCGAGCAAGAACACCGGATCGCCATCGTCAGCACGGGCGATCGATCCGCCGAAGGGCATCAGGGCGATCGCCAGTACGAGACTGGCGCTCAATTTGGCGCTCAATTGACCGAAAAGATCGACATATGGCATGAAGTCAGACCCACGCTAAAACCAGTTTTTCCCATCATATAGCGATCGCCCGACAGATGCGAACTTTCCAGGCACGCCCGGGGCGATCGCCCTACCTTTTGCCCTTGTTCGTCCAAAAATTGGTGAACATCATCAACATGGCGCCGAGGAAAATGACCCCCGCCAATCCGGCGGCCACTAAATTTTGTACGTCAGGATTCTCCATAGATCGCGTCTCGGGTAACGACAAAGAATGTGCGACAATTGCTAGAACAATCGCATTGCAATCTTCTCATGTTTGATGTCATCTCGGAATTTTCACGAACCCACTGCATTGCTATTTGCGCGTTTCTCGTCCCGGCGAACTTGCTGGCGACTTTGCAAACCTTGGTTTTCACCTTTGGCGGCTATTCCCGCGATCGCGTGCGCCTGATGGCGACGGTGGCGAGTTGCTATGCGTTGGCGATCGCCGCTCACGTCATCTGCTGGCTTCTCGAAGGCGTGGTCATGGCCCCAACTTACATCCTCTTTTTCCTCGCTACGGTCTGTCTGACCCTCAATTTCGGCGCGATCGCCTACCGCCGTTTCCCCCGCCTCTATTGGAGTCGGAACTTCAGCTAACCGAATCCGCCCCATTTACCAAACGCATTCCCCCAAGCGCCGATGAAAGAAAAACTTTTAAATTGGCTCAATCTTTTTTTAGTCGCCGACGTTTTCTTAGTCCTGTTCTCGTTTTTCTGGTTTGCGATCGCCGTCGTCGGTCGCTCTACAGGGATTAACTTGGGCCTCGATCTGTGGTACAGCCTCTGGGATCCCCTATTTACCCCCGCGATCGGGATTCTGATGGCAGGCGCCCTGATTAGTGGCTTGAGTTCGTGGTTGTTCAAACGGTTTGGTAATTCCCTAGAAAGACCCTAGGTTTCCGGTAGGGGAGGAAATCGGGAGTAGGGAATCGACCCAGCTCAAACCCCTGTGTTGCGGGCATCTTGCCCGCATAGATCTCCCCTTGAACTCCCTCTAAAATCTAAAATCTAAAATCAATCCCGTTCGCCCGAGGGGACTATCATGCTCGAACCCGATCGCCTACTGCACGAACGCTACCAACTGCAACACCGTTTGAGCGAGAACCAAGTTCGCCAAACTTGGCTCGCGAAGGACTTGCAAGCTCCCCCCGATAGCGACGATCGCGTCGTACTCAAACTGCTCCCCTTTGGCGGCGAGGTGCAATGGGAACATCTCAAACTGTTCGAGCGAGAAGCCCATATTTTGCAACAACTGCAGCACCCTCGCATTCCTCGATATCGCGACTATTTCCATATCGACGATCGCTCGTTGTGGTTCGCACTGGTGCAAGAATATATTCCCGCCAATTCGTTAAAACAATGGCAGGAAAACGGGAAACGGTTCGACGAACGCGACGTGCGCCGCATTGCTCGGGAGCTGTTGGATATTCTCATTTATTTGCACCACCTCAATCCTCCCGTCCTCCATCGGGATCTCAAACCGAGTAACTTGCTCGTCGATGATTCTTGGCAGGTCTATCTCGTCGATTTCGGCGCGGTTCAAGATAAATCGGCGATCGAAGGATCCACCTTTACCGTGGTCGGAACCTACGGCTACGCCCCGATGGAACAGTTCGGCGGTCGCACGGTTCCCGCGTCCGATCTCTACGCTTTGGGCGCCACGTTAATTCATTTACTCTCGGGAATTGCCCCGGCGGATTTACCCCAAGCGGACTTACGCTTTCAGTTTCGCGATCGCATCAGCGCCAGCGAGGGACTGATCTGCTGGTTGGAAAAAATGACCGAACCCTCTGTCGAAAGGCGGTTTGCGAGCGCCCGGGAAGCTAAAGAAGCTCTCGACGCTCCCCCGCGCGCGCTCGCGACGGTTCCCCAACAGGCGATCGCCAATACCTCCGGACAAGGCGGCATCTTCGATCCGAACGTTCCCGTTCCCGAGGAAATTCTCGGCTGGAATTGGGGGGCTTTCCTGATGGCCAATTGGTGGCCCTTAACCAATCGAGTTTGGTTCGGTCTGCTCTCCTGGATGCCTTTTCCGTTTGGTTCGATCGTCAATGTCCTACTCGGCTACAAGGGGAATGAGTGGGCCTGGAAAAGCCGTCGCTGGCGCAGTATCGAACAGTTCAAAAGCCACCAACGAGGATGGACGATCGCCGGAATCTTTTTTGCGATTCCTTGGTATGTACTCATGTGGATGATTCTGTGGTGGCTGTTAGAGGAACTTTAAGGGCGATCTCGGGGTTTATTTTTAAAGATTCTCAATAAGCAGCATTGTTGAATAATTTATTTAGAATTATCTTCAATAAATAAGAACAGTTTTATTTGCACGTATTTTACAAAAAAACTAAATAAATATTCATATAAATGCTTAATAGATAAGGTAAAAATTCAATTAAGTGTATTAATTTTGCTAAAGTCTGCATTTTCACAGCCAAAGGACGACCGACGGCAAAAACTGCTCTAATTCACGATTTAACAGGGATTTCGGGCGATCGCCCCCGACGGTCGGGGGCGATCGCCCTCCAAAAATCTTTTCAAAACTAATTGAATATAACTTGCAATAAGTGTATGATGACCTCTGGTTGACACCCCAAACTCTTTCGCCTCCTCCCGAACCAGATCATTTATGGGTCTCGGGGGTGGGCTGGATTTGAATTGAGAAAAATTCTCAAGACGCGATCGCGCCGAACTGGAATTCGCAGTTGGGCCGGGATCCCCCTGTAAAAAAATAGGAACATCCGAACCGACCGTGAGTAGAAATCGACTGTGGCAAAGTCTCTGGATTGCAGGAACGGCAGCACTTGTAGCCGTTGCCCCCGTGCGCGCCGACACCAGCGCCATCACTGACGTGCGCGTGGAAACGAGCGCCGACGGATTGCAACTAATTTTAGAATTTGACGGAGAAGAGACCCCCCAAATTTTTTCCTCGGCCTCCGGCAACACCTTAATCGTAGATATTCTCAATACGCGCTTGCGTTTGGCGGACGGAGATCGCTTTAGCGCCGACAATCCGAACGAGGCGATCGCCGAAATTGCGGTCAGTCCCCTCGACGAAAATAACGTGCGCTTAATCGTCACCAGTCAAAGCGGACAACCCGCGATCGAGTGGAACGAAGCAGGTGGCGCCTTAATCTTTCAAGTCACCACCGCCGAAGTCGAAACACCCACTCTACCGAACCTTTCCGCCGATCCCAGCGCCGAGGGAGACGCGCGTCCCGACGATATTATCGAGATTTTGGTCACCGCCACGCGCAACCTCGAACGCCTCACCGACGTTCCCCGTTCCACCAGCGTCATCGAACAAGAGCAAATCGAAGAACAAATGCGCGTCACCCGGGATCTCGGAACCATCCTCAGTCAAGAAGTCCCGGGACTGTCCCCACCGACCCAAAGCGCCAGTAACTTCGGACAAACCTTGCGCGGTCGCAACATCAGCGTCCTGATCGACGGAATCCCGCAATCGACCAACCGCAACGTGGCGCGGGATTTACGCACGATCGATCCCGGCGCGATCGAACGAGTCGAAGTCTTGCGCGGTCCGACCGCCATTTACGGCGACGGCGCCACGGGAGGAATTATTAATATCATTACCAAACAGGGGCGCGGCGAAGGGATTACCGCTCAAAGTTGGCTCGATTTCAACGCATTTCCGAGTGATTTTGGCGACAGTCTCTCCCCGACAATTCAACAGTCCGTTTCCGGAAGATTGGGCAAGATTGATATTGCTTTAAATGCCTCTTATACCGGAGTGAACGGACTATTTGACGGCGACGGCGATCGCATCCCCCCCGACCCCAACGCCCAAGGTGGACTCGCCGATACCACCACCTTAAACGTGTCGAGTAAGTTAGGATATAACTTCACCGAAGACCAACGCCTTCAACTGTTATTTAACTATTTCCACGACGATCAAGATACGAATTACACTACCGATCCGATCGTCAACGAACTCCCCGGACGCCAAAAAGCCCGCGCTCTTTCCGGTTTGGAATTAGACAACTCCCAACAAACTGATAACCTCCTCGTTTCTCTCGATTACACCAACGACAATCTCCTCGGGTCTCGCCTGCACGCTCAAACCTATTATCGAGATTACTTTACCCGTTTTTTCCCCTTCGACGCTCGGGAATTTCCCAGTTTGGGTAACACAATTTTTCAGTCTCAAGTCGAGTCGGAAAAATACGGCGGACGGCTGCAGTTAAATACTCCCTTATTTGGCGAAGAAAACGGGAATTTATTGTGGGGGGTCGATTACGTCCGCGAAAGTACCAACCAACCTGTAGATATTTTCGATCCGGAGGTTTTTGAAAATAGCGATGGTTTAGTTTATCGCCGGATTGGCGATCGCACTTGGTCGCCCCTACAGAGACAAGATAACCTCGGGTTATTCGCCCAACTCAAAGTTAATTTAGGGGAGAAAGTCGTCTTGCGCGGTGGCGTCCGTCACGAACGCATTAATATCGATGTCGATGACTACACGACGATCGCCGGAGATGCGATCGAAGGAGGCGAACTCGACTATGACGCGACCTTATTTAATATCGGTGGCGTCGTCTATCCCACCGATGAAATCAGCGTATTTGCTAACTTTTCTCAAGGGTTTTCGATCGCCGATGTCGGACGAGTTTTACGCGGCGCTTCTGCGGGATTTTCGGTAGAAGAACTCGACCCGGAAGCGCAAACCGTAGATAACTACGAAATTGGGATTCGTGCCAACTATGAAAAGGTTCGCGCTTCTCTTTCTGGGTTTTACAATACCTCCGATCTCGGTTCGACGTTTACCCAAGATTTCCAAGTGGTTCGCGCCCCGGAAAGAGTGTATGGGGTCGAGTTTGCCCTCGATGTAACTCCGAGCGAAAAATGGGCGTTTGGAGGGACGTTTACCTGGACCGATGGTGCCGTGGATTTAGAAGATAACGGGGATTATGACGACCCGTTAAACGGTTTTCGGATTTCGCCGATTAAAGTGACTGCTTATGTAGAAAATGAGACGTTACCGGGATGGAATAATCGCTTGCAAGCGCTTTATTCGGGCAGTCGCGATCCGGAAGGACAAGGGTTTGGTTTGGGGGAAGTCGATAGTTACATTACCCTCGATTTAATTAGCAGTCTACAAGTCGGACCGGGACGGTTTGTTTTGGGCGTCGAAAATTTATTAGACACTCAATATTTTCCGGTCGTTTCTCAATTGCAAGGGCAAGATACTGCCTATGCTGCGGCACGGGGTCGCACCCTTCGCTTGGGGTATTCGTTAAGTTGGTAGATTCCGTAGGGTGGGCAATGCCCACCCTACACAAATAAAAGTTATTATTTGCTGGAAACCTAACGGCTAAAATGTACGGGCGATCGCCGATTTTAGCTGGGTTTTTGCATTCCAATTTTTGGCAAAAATTTATTTTATTTTTTTTTAAAAAAATCTTCCGATCCTATTGCAATTATTCTCAATACGGTCTAGACTCTTAAGCAATTGAGAATAAATGGCAACTAACGAGCGCTCCAAAGCCCCGCGCGATCGCGGGACGCAGTATTTCCACAGTTTAAATAGTTTCAATAGTTTGAATAGTCGCAACGTTACCGATTCACTCTCCGAGGTCAGCATGACACCATTTCTTGTAAAAGATTCTCAACAAGGGTACTTAAACCGACAGGCGCGGCGAGAGTCCAACGCCCGCAGCTATCCGCGTCGGATTCCGATCGCCATTCGCGAAGCTAAGGGAATTTTCGTTACCGACGTGGACGGAAACCAGTATTTCGACTGTTTGGCGGGGGCGGGAACCCTCGCCCTCGGTCACAATCACCCGATCGCGATCGCGGCGATGCAAGACCTGTTGCAGCAAAATTTACCGTTGCACACCCTGGATTTGACCACTCCGGTTAAAGATCGTTTCGTCGAGGAACTGTTCGCCAGTTTGCCGTCAGCTTTTGCGCAAAATGCCAAAATTCAGTTTTGCGGACCGACGGGGGCGGATGCGGTCGAAGCGGCGGTGAAGTTGGTGAAAACGGCGACGGGACGCCGCAGTATGCTGTCGTTTCACGGCGGTTACCACGGCATGAGTCACGGCGCCTTGAGTTTGACGGGCAACTTGGGGGCAAAACACGCTGTGGCTAATTTGATGCCGGACGTGCATTTTATGCCCTATCCTTATTCCTATCGCTGCCCGTTTGGGATCGGCGGCGAACTCGGCACGCGGATCGGCTGTCATTACATCGAGCAGGTTCTCGACGACCCGGAAAGCGGTATCACCCAACCCGCCGGGGCAATTGTGGAAGTCGTGCAAGGGGAAGGCGGCGTCATTCCTTCACCCGATCGCTGGCTGCGCGAACTGCGGCGGATGACGCGCGATCGCGACATTCCCCTGATCGTCGATGAAATTCAGACCGGATGGGGACGGACCGGACGGCTGTATGCGTTCGAGCACGCCGGGATTATTCCCGATGTGGTTTTACTGTCGAAGGCGATCGGCGGCAGCTTGCCTTTATCCGTGGTTTTATATCACAAAAAGCTCGATCGCTGGTCCCCGGGCGCTCACGCCGGAACCTTTCGGGGTAACCAATTGGCGATGGCGGCAGGATTGGCAACTTTGCGTTATATCCAAACGCATAATCTCGTCGATCGCGCCCGGGCGTCCGGCGATCGCCTCGCAGGTCACCTGCGGCATACTCAGGCAGACTGTCCCTGGATCGGCGACATTCGCGGGCGCGGTTTGATGGTCGGTGTCGAAATCGTCAACCCGGAGGCGGAACCGAACGCGATCGGATCGTACCCTGCCGATCCGACCTTAGCCCGTGAAATTCAGGGCGAATGCTTCCGTCGCGGCTTGATTGTAGAATTAGGCGGGCGTCACGGGGCGGTCGTGCGCTTTTTACCGCCATTAATCGTTACTGCCGAGCAAATTGACCAAATTAGCGAGATTTTTGATGCGGCAGTGCGATCGGCCCATCGATCTCGACAAGCGGATTGTTTGGCGGAGGTCGGTTGATGTTAGAACTGCACCACGATAGCGCGATCGCCGATCGATCGCGCCCCTTCGATCGCTATTTTCTCGGAAATTCCGAAGCCAGTCAAACGGCTTACCGCCAGGCGATCGCCGCCAGTCTCGACGTTTTAGAACGCCATTTCGCGCGCCTGTCGCAACCCTATAGTGGTGCTACTCCAGCACAGATTGCCGATCGCTTGGCCGCGATCGATCCGTGTCCCGACGATCCGCAAGCGATCGATCGCATCCTCGATCGCGTCGGCGAGGCGATCGTCCGCCATAGTGTGGTGGTCTCCCACCCGCGCTGTATCGCCCATCTGCACTGCCCTCCAGTGATTCCCGCCCTCGCCGCCGAGGCGATCGTGGCGGCGACCAATCAATCGATGGATTCCTGGGATCAGTCCCCGGCGGCGACGATCGCCGAAGTGCGCTTAATTCAATGGTTGTGCCGCGAATTCGGCTACTCCACCACCGCCGACGGCGTGTTTACCAGTGGCGGGACTCAATCGAATTATATGGGGTTGTTGCTGGCCCGCGATCGCTACGCCCGCGATCGGTATAATTGGTGCGTTCGCGATCGCGGTTTGCCCCCCGAAGCCGGGCAATTCCGGGTGTTGTGTTCCGAAAACGCCCATTTCACCGTCCGTCAGGGGTGCGCCCAGTTGGGATTGGGCGAGCGATCGGTGGTGACGGTTCCGTGCGATCGCGATCGATCGATGTCCGTGGACGCCTTGGAACGCGCGATCGCCGAGTTGGGCGATCGCGACCTGCTACCGATCGCGATCGTGGCGACCGCCGGAACTACCGATTTCGGCAGTATCGACCCGTTAATTGAGATTGCCGAAATTGCTCGAAAATACAAGATTTGGTTGCACGTGGATGCTGCTTTTGGTGGGGCGCTCATTTTGAGCGATCGCTACCGTCAAAATTTAGCTGGAATCAATCTCGCAGATTCGATCGCCGTCGATTTTCACAAGTTATTTTATCAGCCGATTAGTTGCGGTGCTTTTTTGTTGCGCGATCGCGATAATTTCGACTTGATGAAACTGCACGCCGCCTATCTCAATCCAGAAACGAATGAAAAGGAAGGTATCCCCGATTTAGTGACGAAATCCGTGCAGACTACGCGGCGTTTCGATGCCTTGAAACTGTGGATTTCTTTAGAGGCGATCGGTCGAGTGACTTTCGGTAAGATGATCGATACCACCCTCGAAATCGCGCGCCAAACGGCGGCGGCGATCGAACGCCACGAGGATTTAGAACTCGCTCATTTTCCAACCCTAAACACCGTCGTTTTTCGCTATTTGCCCCAACGGTGCGATCGCCCCGACGAGATTAACGATTGCATTCGCCGAACCTTAATCAATCGCGGCATTGCAGTTATTGCCAAAACGCAAATTGAGGATAAAACTTATCTCAAATTCACGTTACTCAATCCTCAGATTACGATCGAAGATCTCGTCGGTTTACTCGATACGATTCGAGAGATAGGGCAAGCCTACGATCGAGAAACGGCCAATTTTTACCGATAACTTCTTATTTCTACCTCGAAATTACTCCGTCCAACTATTGCGATCGAAGCCATGAACCTCAAACCGATTTCTCAACCTGTCGATCTCCATTTAACGGATAAACAAATCGCCGAACGCACCACCATTCAAAGCTTTTTTAACTGCTACTTGCGCGAAACTGGAAGCGGCGCGCTTTCCACTCCCGAAGATATTCCCAACTTTCAACAATTCAACAAGAATTGGGATCGATTGATTCGCTGTCCTTTACCTCACCAAGGGATAGAAATTATTGCCGGACTGCGTTACTCGTCTCCAACAGGTCGTCATCTGTTTCATTTTCCGTTCTACTATAAAAATACGGTCAATCCCGAATATATCGAACTCGATTACGTTACCTTAGTCGCCTTACTTTCTAAAGAATTGGCGATCGTTCACAACCATCACGCCAGTCAAGACGAACTCTTATTGCGCGTCGTTCAAAGTTGCCGCAATATCGAATATTTTATTCGCGAAAGACGCCAAGATGCCGAACTGTTAAGCGAATTTTCTAGCAATTTTGCCACCACGGAACAAGCGTTAATTTTCGGACATCATTTACACCCAACCCCGAAAAGTCGTCAGGGATTTGCTGAAGAAGATTTACCGATTTATTCTCCAGAACTGAAAGGATCGTTTTCCCTGCACTATTTTCGCCTCAATCCCGCGATCGTTCTCGAAGGATCGGCCCTGGATCGAACGGCAACTCAAGCGATCAAACAGGGACTGCTAGAAGATGACAGTATTTCTGAAGAATTCAAACAAAAATACTGTCAAAATGATGGCTATTCTTTGTTACCTTTACATCCGTGGCAAGCTCATTTTCTTCTGCGCCAACCGATCGGTCAACAGTTGCGCGATCGGGGCTTGTTAGAAGATTTAGGACGGCAAGGATTGCCCTATTTACCAACTTCTTCTATTCGGACAGTTTATCATCCAGACCGAGCTTTCATGTTCAAACTTTCTTTGAACGTGAAAATCACCAATTCTTTGCGGACAAATCTCTATAAAGAATTGGAACGTAGTGTCGAAGTGTATCGACTTTTAGACAGTGAAATTGGTCGAGAATTAGGCGAAAAATTTCCCCAATTCCAAATTATTCGCGATCCGGCTTATCTCGCCGTTCAAGTAAATGGGGAACCCTTACCCGCGTTCGCGACTATTTTGCGAGAAAACCCCTTTCAAACGAACCCAGAAACAGACGCGACTTGCATTATTTCTTTATGTCAGGATTCGATTTACAGCGACGGTTCCCGACTCGCCCACATCATTCGCGCATTAGTAAAACGGGAAAGACGATCTAGCCGCGATATCAGTTTAGAATGGTTTCGCCGCTATTTAGACATTTCTTTAGACCCGATTTTGTGGCTGTATTTCACTCACGGTGTTGCCGTAGAAGCCCACCAGCAAAATAGTGTTTTACAACTCAAAAATGGCTACCCCGATCGCTTTTACTATCGCGACAATCAGGGGTATTATTTCCGTCAATCTTACTTCGAGCATTTGAATCGTTTTCTTCCTGGAATTGGCGAAACTAGCCAGACCGTTTGCGATGACAAAGTATCTGACGAACGTTTGGGATATTACTTCTTCCAAAACAATTTATTTGGATTGATTAATGCCTTTGGCGTCGCGGGTTTAATTGACGAAAGTCTGCTATTAGACGAACTGCGATCGGCCTTGGAACGGGTGAAGCGATTTAATCCCGGCAATTCCAAAATTTTAGAGAATTTAAGTCAGCCAAAATTGCGCTGTAAGGCGAATTTAATGACTCGTTTTCACGATATGGATGAATTAGTCGGGTCGTTAGCGAGTCAGTCAGTTTACGTGTGGTTGGATAATCCCTTACACCCTGAAAACTAGAACTTTTACTCCATTAGAGATCTCATGAAGTTTCCACAAACTGAAGAAAAACTACAGTTTAGTTACAAAAAATTCGATCGATCGCTCGAAAAAACGATCGCCTTTCGTCCGGTCGAGTTAGAGAAAGATTTAGACCGCATTCACCGATGGATGAACGAACCTCACGTGATTCCCTTTTGGCAGTTGAATTTCGATCGCGATCGAATGAGATCGCATTTAGAAAAAGCCTTAAGCGATCGCCATCAAACCCTATATATTGGCTATCTCGATGGGGTTCCTATGAGTTATTGGGAGGCATATTGGGCCAAGGATGATGCGATCGCCCAATGTTACGAACCAGACGCGGGCGATCGCGGAATTCACTTATTAATTGGCGAACCAAAGTTTTTAGGAAAAGGCTATGCTTTGCCATTATTGCGGGCAATGACTAACCTACAGTTTGAATTTTCAGCAACGCCAAAACTTCAAACGCAAAAAGTCGTCACCGAACCGGACATCCGCAATGCCAAAATGATTCATATTTTCAAACGCTGCGGCTTTGTCTTTCAGCGAGAAATCGAACTTCCGGATAAACGGGCTGCTTTGATGTTTTGCGATCGCCAATCTTTCAGAAAAAAATCGGAACAATGAACGGAACAATAAACGGAAAAATTTACGATTTAATTGGCGTCGGTCTCGGCCCATTTAACTTAGGTCTGGCCGCTTTATTAGACCAAACCAATCTCGACTGTTTATTTCTAGAACAAAAACCAGAATTTCAATGGCATCCCGGCTTACTTATTGAAAATAGTACGATTCAAGTCCCCTTTTTAGCCGACTTGGTAACGATGGCCGATCCGTGCAGTCCTTACAGCTTTTTGAACTATTTGCACGCCCAATCTCGTCTCTATCACTTCTATTTTTTCGAGAAGTTCCATATTCCTCGCCGAGAATACAATCATTACTGTCGGTGGGTTTCGCAACAGTTAAACAGTTGTCAATTTGGGCAAAGAGTAGAGTCACTTACTTTGGAAAATATCGATTTTGAAACTTATTACAAAATCGAATCCCGAGAATTAAAAACGGGAAAAATGAACACTTACTTTGCCCATCATTTAGTTTTGGGCGTCGGTAGCATCCCTCAAGTCCCACCCTGTTTCCAAAACATTTATTCCGACCATATTTTCCACTCTGCTGAATTTTTGAATCGGCGCGATCGCGCTTTACAATCTGATTCAATTACGGTCATTGGTTCCGGACAAAGTGCGGCAGAAGTCTTTTACGAACTGTTACAACAACAGTCAAACTATTCCTATCGTTTAGAATGGCATACGCGATCGGCGGGCTTTTTGCCAATGGAATATTCTAAGCTAGGATTAGAGCATTTTTCACCAGACTATATCGACTATTTCTATCACTTGCCACCCCAAAAACGCGATCGTCTGTTGTCCGAACAACGATTGCTTTACAAAGGTATTAGCTTTGAAACAATCGCCGATATTTACGATTTACTTTACGAACGATCGATCGGCGGTCAACCTCTCAATGTTCGCTTACTTCCCTTAGTAGAAGTTAAAGAAGTCGAACGCGTGACAACAGAAAAAGGCGATCGTTTCGTCCTGGGATACCGTCACAGTCAGCAAGAAACTCGCTTTACTCACGAAACCGATTGCGTCATTCTCGCCACGGGATATCGTCATGCTATTCCTCGATGCATCGACGGTATTCGCGATTTAATTCAGTGGGACAGTCGCGGTAGATATGAGGTTAAATTTGACTATCGTCTGGCTTTAAACCGCGAGATTAGCAATCATATTTTTGTCCAAAATGGCGAACTTCATACCCATGGAATAGGGGCGCCCGATTTGGGATTGGGGGCGCATCGCAACTCTGTCATTATCAATACCCTCCTCGGCGAAACAGTTTATCCAGTCGAACGCCGTAACGTGTTCCAGCAATTCGGGGTTGCCTGATGAAAGTCAATCCAAAGTGGATTCCGATCGCTCTATTTTCTTGTGTCTTTATTTCAATTTTTACCGAGGTTTTACTATCGCCCTTCTATCCCCAATTTTTCAGCAAGGTTTTTGGCATTGAAGATCTTTCCTATACGGGATATTACATTTTTATCTGTCGCCTAACTGTGGTTTTATGCGCCCCTTTATGGGGAGTTTTCTCCCGTTGGATTGAAGTCAAATACTTGCTCTATTGCGCTCAAATTGGAACGGCCTTTTTTACAGCTTTAATGGCGACGAGTACGAGTGCAAATTGCTTTCTCGCTTATACGATTGGCTTGTTGTTATTTAAAAGTTGCTATTTGATGGTTTATCCATTAATTATTCAACTGACTGATTCTCAACAGCATTCCACCGTCACGGGAACCTATCAAGCGGTATTTCACGGCGGCATTATTGCCGCGACGATCGCCGGGGCTTGGATGGTCAATTTAGAAGCCCCATTGTCCCTATTTTACGCGATCGCGATCGCCGATTTATTTCAGTTTTTGTTGTGTTTTATCTTTCTAAGAGATACGCAAACTCGCCGAGAAATTACACCACCATCCGAGCAACATTCAAGCTTCGGCGATCGCTGGGGATTTATAGTGGCAATCGGCTTAATTATCCTAACCTTTCAACTGGCAAATAACTTAATTCGTCCTTTCTTTACGGCTTACGTGACCCAATCGGAAACTTTGGGCATAACCTTAAATGAAAGTAGTTATTTGTTCATGATTCCGAGTGCAATGGCGATCGCCGCGTTGCCTTACATTCGCAAATCTTTTCATCGCGATCGCCTTCATTCTATTTATCTTGTCGGACTGGTTTTATTGTCCGTTACTTTATTCCTCCAAGGATGGACTATATCCCTCGGAATTCTCATTATTGCCCGCCTTATTTACGGTTTTTGTTTGGCAACCAGTCAGTCTGCTTTAGAACTGCGGTTATTCGATCGCAGTCGGGGCGATCGCCTTCATTTTAACTATTCCCTCGCCATGTCTTTTGCCAATTTAGGCCATTTAAGTGCCCCCTTACTCGCGTCTTGGCTAGTCGAACGCTATACGTTAGCAATGCCTTTATTTGTTGCTGCTTTCATTTGTGCAGTCAACTTTCTTTTTGCCCAAAAAACGATTTTTCGGGCACCCATTTTTCAACCGTCTGAAGTCGAACTATAGCCTCGTTCACAATTATTGAATGATTTCCTGGAGTTTCTGTCATGAAAAATTTAGACACTCTCAATGCTACTTTACAGTCGCAACGCTGGCAAAACGTTAGCCAAAAGTTGCTGGCAAAAATGCTATCCGAGTTTATGTATGAAGAGATTGTTAAACCGGAATGCCTGCAACAAACAGGCGATCGGCAAGCCCTTTATAAACTCAGTCTTCCCGAAGGCATTGCTTATCAATTTGAAGCCAAACAACGGTTATTTGATAGTTATCGTGTGAAACCGGATTCAATTCAACGGTGGGACGGTCAAATTTGGCAACAAGGATCGAGTCCATTTCAATTCGTTCTCGACTGTCATACAGCCGTTGGAATGACAGTGGAAACAGCAGGACATTTAATTAAAGAACTCAGTCAAACCTTACTCGCCGATGCCCATATCGATCGGCAAAAAAGCGAACAACAAAGCGAACAACAAACAGATTTACTCGCTTTAGATTACGCCCATCTTGAAGGAAAAATGGAGGGACATCCTTGGATTACCTTCAATAAAGGGCGAATCGGTTTTGGATATGCCGACTATTTGGCCCATGCCCCAGAAAATCAGCAACCCGTTCATCTCCCATGGCTGGCCGTTTCTAAAAAAACCGCCCAATTTAATGCGATCGCCGATCTCGACTACGAACAAGCGATCGCAGAAGAATTATCAGCAAGCGATCTCGCCCAATTTAAAGCAATTTTAACCGCGCAAAATCGCAATCCCGATAATTATTTATTGATGCCCGTTCATGACTGGCAGTGGGACAATAAAATCATCCCAATTTTTGCCGAAGAAATTGCTAAAGGAAAGATCGTCTATCTCGGCAAAAGCAGCGATCTTTATTTACCCCAGCAGTCTATTCGGACATTTGTTAATATTAGTAATCCCCACAAACGTCACGTTAAATTACCTCTGAGTATTCTCAATACGTTGGTTTATCGAGGACTGCCGGGGGAACGGACTGCGATCGCCCCTAAAGTTACTGAATGGATTACATCGATTTGGAAAAATGACTCATTTCTTTCTCAAAAATGTCGCTTAATTTTGCCGGGAGAAGTAGCTAGTATTAACTACGAACATCCCTATTTTACTGCCCTGCATGGGGCGCCTTATCAATATAAAGAAATGCTGGGTTGTCTGTGGCGGGAAAGTGTTTTATCTTACTGCGAAACTGACGAAAAATTGATTACTTTAGCTGCTTTAGTTCATATCGATGGAAATGGCAAACCTTTTGTGTCACAACTGATTGAAAAATCGGGATTGTCACCGCAAGTTTGGTTAGACCGCTTGTTTAATACCGTATTGCCCCCGCTTTTACATTATCTCTATCGCTACGGCGTCGTGTTTTCTCCCCACGGTGAAAATACCATTCTCGTTCTTAAAGATTATATTCCTCATCGATTGGCAATGAAAGATTTTGTCGATGATGTCAATGTCAGTCGCCATCCCTTACCGGAGTTAGAGTCGATACCCGCAGACTTGAAAGGAATCTTACTCAGCGAACCTCCCGAGGGATTGTGCCAGTTTATTTTTGCAGGGTTGTTTATCTGTCACCATCGCTATTTGTCGGATATCTTAGAAGAGTTTCATCAGTATGACGAACGCGATTTTTGGCAGCAAGTTCGCCAAGTAATTCTAAACTATCAACGTCAGTTTCCCGAATTGCAAGATCGCTTTGAATTATTCAATTTATTGGCACCCAAATTTACGAAACTTTGCCTCAATCGCAATCGGCTGATTACTTACGGTTATGCCGACGATGGCGATCGCCCCCATGCTGCCGCATTCGGTAAAGTAAATAATGCTTTACACGAAGCGATCTCCGATCGCCTCAACTTATCGGTGTAGTTTTTACGCAGAAAACCATTAAATTTGCGTTCATTTGTGGTAAATTCTTAAGCGAATTATAGCGAATTATGTCTGGGCAAATTCGCTGAAAATTATCAAAATGAACGCAAATAGAGAAAAATAATGATAGCAGCAACTGATTGGGCAATTCGGGCCATAAATCTAAAAATTAGTTATGACGATCTCGCGATCGTTTCTGATTTATCCATTGACATCGAAATGGGTAAAATCACTGCGTTGATCGGCCCTAATGGATCGGGAAAAAGTACCGTTTTAAGAACCATTGCCCGCCTATTAAAGCCCGAACGCGGTCTAATTTATTTGAACGGTAAAAATATTGCAAAAATGCCAACCCAGGCGATCGCCCGCGAATTGGCAATGTTACCGCAATCCCCGGATATTCCCGCAGGAATAACCGTTTGGGAGTTAATCGGTTACGGGCGTTATCCCCATCGATCGCTGTTAGGTACTTTATCGAGACAAGACAAAATTGCGATGGAATGGGCGTTAGAAATGACTCGATTGCAATCCTTGCGCGATCGTGCAGTCGATACTTTATCGGGTGGGGAAAGACAACGGGCGTGGATTGCTTTAGCGTTAGCCCAAAAAACGGGGATTTTATTATTAGACGAACCAACAACATTTCTCGATATTCGCCATCAGTTAGATATTCTCTCTTTAGTTAAAAGTCTCAATCGAGAACAACAAATTACAGTGGTTTGGGTACTGCACGAACTCAATCAAGCCGCAGCTTATAGCGATCGCATGATTATGTTTCGTTCCGGTGAAATCATGTCAATGGGAACCCCCGCACAAGTGATGACCCCAGAAAAAATTTTAGAAGTTTTTGGAGTCAAAATGACGGTTATTCCTCATCCAGTTAATGGATTGCCAACTTGTTTTCCAATAAATTATTGATGAGGATTAAAAATTCATAAAAATCAAACATAAAACAATGTTAAAAAAACCAAGTAAATTTTTAAAACTTTTAGTCTGTTTTTTATTAGGAGTATTTATTTTTTCTTGTACGAGCGATCGCCCGCAATTAAATTTAAAAGTTAATGGCGAATATCCGAAGCGAATTGTCGCCCTAGAATGGGTTTACGTTGAAGATTTACTCACTTTAGGGATTCAACCTGTCGGCGTTGCCGATATTACAGGTTATCAGCAATTCGTACAAATCGAACCGCAACTCGCCGAGGATGTTGTCGATGTTGGAACGCGACAGGAACCGAATTTAGAAGCGATCGCCGAACTCGATCCCGATCTAATTATCGGCGTCCAATTTCGTCACGAATATATCAAAGAAACCTTATCAAAAATTGCCCCAACTTTACTCTTCAATCCTTATCCACCACCCCCACCCCAAGGAATCCGGCAATTGGACGAAATGCAAGCAACGTTTTTAAAAATTGCCGAAACGGTGGGTCAAGCAGAACGGGGTAAAGCAGTTCTCAAGCAAATGCATTCAAACTTCGATCGCATCTCCCAACAGTTAAAGGGAATCGGATTGGATGACGCTAAATTTGTCCTAGGACAACTGCCCCCCATCGGTCCGGAGTTGCGATTATTTAACGAGAGTTCGATGGCGGTACAAATTTTACAAGAAATTGGCTTAAATAATTTATGGAAAGGGAATTCTAATTCATTTGGTTTTAATTCGGTATGGGTGGAGTCTTTACCTCAAATAGAAACCGCTCATTTCTTCTATATCTCTAATAAAAGCAATCCTTATTTAGAACTTTTAACGAATAACTTTGTATGGAAAAACTTAAAATTTGTTAAAGAGGACCGCGTTTATTCCCTTGACGGTCAAACGTGGTTGTTTGGCGGCCCACTGTCGGCGGAACTCTTAGGTAAAAATGTTATCAAAAATTTAGTAAAATGATCTAACCAATTCAAATCGATCGCCTTGCTCAAACTTGATTTAGTTGCCTCGATTCACCGTGAATTATCTGTCTAAAACACTCTCGATCGCCGATTTAAAAAAAGGATCGATCGCCCCCCTTCTATCGGCAAGCATCGCGATCGCGGGTGGCTTACTTTTACTGATGTTACTCGCGATCGCCCATCTCGCCCAGGGAGAGATCGAAATCGATCTATTGACCGTCCTAGGGGCAGTTTTCGCCCCGGACGGCAGCCCGAACGCCCAAATTGTGCGATCGCTGCGGTTACCTCGATCGGCGATCGCGGTGATGACCGGGGCCGCCTGGGGCATGGCGGGGGTTCTGTTCCAAACCGTCACCCGCAATCCCCTGTCTTCCGCCGCCACCCTCGGCATCAATGCGGGGGCATACTTCAGTGTCACCGCCGCCTTAATCTTCGTCCCTCAGTGGTTCGATCGATCGCCTGTCGGCGTTGCCTTAGCAGGCGGGATTCTAGCCGCCGCCTTGGTTTACGCGATCGCTGCGGGAGTCCACTTATCTCCCTTGCGTCTCACTTTATCCGGCGTAGCCGTTTCCCTCGCCCTCGCTTCGTTGACGGCAATCTTGCAAGTTTTTTACGAAAATCAATTGTCTGGGATCTTTCTGTGGGGGGCGGGTTCGTTGCGACAAACGGACTGGAGTAATGCGGCTTATGCAGCCCCTAGAATCGCTATTCCTGCAACTTTTGCCTTACTTTTATCAAAAAATTGGGATATTTTGTTGCTCGGCGACGACGTAGCCCGATCGCTCGGCCAAAATTTGCAAAAAACTCGCATGATTTGTACGGCGATCGCCGTATTTTTAGCGGCTCTTTCGGTCAGTGTGGTCGGCCCGATCGGCTTTATTGGGATTGTCGCTCCGCACTTAGTACGATTAATGGGATGCCGCTCTCACTGGACTTTACTCCCGGCTGCCGCCATTTGGGGGGCGATCGTCTTGGTCGGCGCCGATATTTGCGCGTTGCAATTCAGTGCGGGATTCGGTGAAATTCCCGTGGGAACGACGATTCCCTTGGTCGGGGCGCCGTTTTTAATTTGGTTGGTGGGTAAAAACGAGCGACTCGATCGCGGATCCAGTCCGGCGCGCTCTTCTTCTCACCAAGGGAGAAGCTACCCTTATCCCGCTCTGACCCTCGCCGCGATCGGGCTAATTTTTGTCGCCGCGATCGCCAGTTTGAGCTTGGGGACTTTATCTTCTTCACCGGGTAAATTCCTCGCCCTCATCGCCGGAAATGCAAGCGAACTCTACACTTGGGTTGTTTTCGAGTTGCGTTTGCCGCGCCTGGTCGTCTCTCTCCTCGCCGGATCCTCCCTGGCTGTGAGTGGCTTGCTCTTACAAAGTGTAGTGAGAAATCCGATCGCCGGACCGGAAATCGTCGGGATTACCTCTGGGGCGGGATTGGGGGTCTGTTTCATTTTGGTTCTCTTCCCGGGCGCCTCCGTCGAAGCCGTGGCGATCGCCGCTTTTGTGGGAGCTTTTGCCGTGTTTGCACTCATCGGCGCGATCGCATGGCGCAGCAACCTTTCACCCACTCGCCTCGCCCTCGTCGGAATCGCGGTTTCAGCGTTCTGCACCGCCGGAATTAACTTGCTCGTCGTGGTCGCCCAGTTGCGCGTCGCCCGGGCTTTAGTTTGGCTCGCGGGCAGCACTTACGCACGAAATTGGGAAGATATTGCCCGCTTGAGTCCTTGGCCACTTGTTTTGCTGCCGCTTGCATGGGTTTTCGCACCTTGGCTCGATCTGATGGCATTAGGCGAAGACTTGCCACGCTTGCTGGGAGTGCAGTTGCAAAAAGCCCGCGCCCTGGCGATCTCGATCGCCGTCGCCCTCGCCGCCGCCGCCGTTTCTACCGTCGGAACCATCAGTTTTGTCGGCTTGGTCGCCCCTCACATTGCGCGATTGCTAGTCGGTTCGCGTCACCGCCAACTCGTCCCCCTCGCCGCCTTGTTCGGCGCCTTACTCGTCGCCGTCGCCGACACCCTCGGTCGGATCGTGGTCGCCCCCGCCGAAATCCCTTCGGGACTGGTCACGGCGGCGATCGGAACCCCTTATTTTCTGTGGTTGTTGTGGCGATCGCGGTAAGTTATACCATTTTTCTAAACTCTCGATGCAGATGGATCGCCTGTAAGGACACGGCATTGCCGTGTCCCTACCCTCGATCTCTCTCATTATTTTTGAAAATCGGTATTAAATGAGTTAAATAACGACCGTAGGGACGAAAATTGTTCGCCCCTACTCCGGTGTATTTCATGACAATCGAAAATGAAATAAAACCCTTGCCCTTATTGTTTTTTAGCGGCGATCGCCAGCTTCGCACCCTCAATGCGGCGAACCTTATCCATCACTGCAACAACTCGCCCGTGATCTAAAGCTTCATCTGCATTTAAAATCACCAAACTTTCTCCCTCTTTTTCGATGCGATCGCGAAGGTTTTCTTCGAGTGAGTCTAACTCGATTTCTTCCTTATCTAAACTAATCACTCCTTCCGCATCGAGAGTAATCGTCATTTTGCGCGTTTCTGCTTGTACTTGAGCGGTAGAAGCCTTGGGTAAATTGACAGGTAAACCTTCAGATTTGGATAAAAACAGAGATGAGATAATAAAATACGCCAAAATACTAAAGATGATATCGATCATCGGTACGATGTTAATTTGTGGCGAATTTTCCGGTTCATCGGGTACTCGCATAAGTTTTCTCCTGTTCTCGTTCGTAGCGATGGCGGTAGAATAATTCGAGTTGCCCTCCCGCTTCTTGAATTAAGGCCAACTCGCGCAGGTAAAAACTGCGAAACATATTGGTAAATAAGAGGGTAAAAATTGCAACAATTAACCCCATTACGGTAGAAACAAGGGCTTCACTGATGCCCCCGGTAACGCCTACGGTATCCGTTCCACCGACATCACCTAATTGTAACGATGAAAACGCATTCATTAAGCCCAAAATTGTGCCGAGCAAGCCCAATAAAGGGGCTACATTAACAATCGTTTCAAAAACGGTATTGAACCGTTTTAAAACGGGAATTTCTGCTTGGACGGCACTCTCCAAAGCAAGCCGAAATTCTTCGGGATTGGGATCGTTAAGTTCGAGGGCTTCTAAGAAAATTCGGGCGATCGGTAAATCTGTATTCATCCCCAATTTACTAAAAGCAGCTTGGGGATCTTGTAAGTACGTTTGTAATGCGTCTTTTGCAACTTTACGTCCTCGTTTGCGGATGCGAAACCAAAAATAGGATCGTTCGGCGACTAACGCCACCGCCACCACGGAAGCGATTAATAAGGGCCAAGCGACTAAGCCACCAGCAGCAATGATATCAAGCATATAGTTCTCACGTAATGAAAAAAGAAGGGAGCCAGACACTGAGGTGCTTGTGACTCTCCATTGGCAAAATTGCAAGCTTTTCTCAAAAAGCCTACGCTCAATTGAAATTACTTGTCAAGTAATTTCAGAGATTTTTTCAACCGACGGCGATCGCCGAGAAATTTTCGATCGCCTAAATTGGCTATAACATCGTTTTTTTAAGGGTTTTAGGCGTTTTGTAAGTCCAAAAAATAGACCGATCGCGCGATCGTCGCCTAAAATCTATTGCTAAAGAGTCTCAATAATGATAAAGATTCTAGGGTGTGATGCTATTGCTTTTCCAGTCCGGTTCGACCTCTGGGAAGCAAACCGATCGTCTTGACCCCCTCAAACGCGGAGGTCAATCCGGGAAATTAAGGCGTCCGAATTGATGCGGGAGATGCTGAAACGATGAGCGTGTATGGCGTTTATTCGTCGCAACGAGAACGACAAGAAAAGCAAATCGAACGGTTTATCGGTTGGAGTTTGCTCGGTTCGATCGCCCTCCACGTGGCGATCCTACCGTTGGGATTGCAATTGTTGGCGCAAGAACCGAGGACGGTAACGGAAGAGGCGATCGAGTTTATCGTCGTCGAGAAACCCGAGGTCGAGGAACCCGAAGTCGAGGAACCGACCGTCGAGGAACCCGAGATCGAAGAACCGCCCATCGAGGAACCGCCTATTGAGGAGTCCTATCGATCGCCGACTGAAACGATTAGTGAGAGTTCTCCTAGGGAATCGTTTTCGGAACCGGAAAGTATCCCCGAATCGCCGACCGAACCGACGCGACCCTTATTCGATACTCAGAATAATGTTGATAACTTCGATCGCGCCGACTCTCCAGAAATCGCACGATCGATCTCCGAACCCCAAGAACCCCAAGAACCGCAAGAACCGCGCGAGATCGCCCCTCCGGTCACTCAATCCCCGGCGATTACGGATTCAAGTGAGAAACCCGCCATTTCCGAACCGGAGATGCCCGAAAGTGAGATTTCCGAAACGCCTTCCTCCAGCTTTGACGAACCGACATCGCCGCCGATCTCCGAACCCGAACTGTCGTCACCGCCGAACGATCCGATCGCCTCTCCCGCGATCGAAGATCCGACCGAGGCGATCGAAGAGTTTACGACGACCGAACCGCCAGAAATTGCCAGAAATTACGAAAATCCAGACATAGAGAGCGATTTCGACCCCGGATCGACCGAAGCGGAATTTTCCGAACCTGAAATCGCCTCCGAATCCTCAGCCCCTGCGGTACAACCGCCAATGTATAACGACCCGTCGCCGTCCGATACCTGGGACGCCAGCGAACCCAACGACCCGATCGCCTCCAGCTACAATGATTACTCGACCTCCAGTCGCGACGAAACCGGATCGATGGCGCCCTTAGACGAGAGCAATCCTTATGCAGAAAGTGAAATAGGCAGCAATGCCCCGATTTCTAGCTCTTATAGCGCGCCGATCGCCGATTCCACCGGAGATTCGAGTAATTTTCTCAACGAGACGCCCAGCTACGACGACAGTAGCAGCAGTTACGACAGCTACGACGCCCCCAGCAACGACTGGGATCCCGGGGCGAGTAGTGGCTTTGACGAACCCGCGATCGCCAATTCCGGCCCAATGGGCGATCTTCCCAATTCGTCGAGTTCCGGTTCCGGTTCCGGTTCGGTCGGTTGTATCAATTGTGGCAAGCCGAGTTATCCCGACATCGCCCGAGAACAAGGTTGGGAAGGAGAAGTTTTACTAAGTGTTGATGTCGATCCCAACGGCAATGTTAGCAACGTTCAACTCATCAGTTCCAGTGGTTATCCCGTACTCGATAATACAGCGATCGATCGCGCCTGGAGTTGGCAATTTGATTCTTCAGAAAATGGACAACAGGGACGCATGGTTTCCGTTCCATTTGAATTGAGATAAACTCTAGGATATTCTAGAATTTATCAGGAAATAATCATTAAAAAATCAATCTTCCCTCCTGTGGTGCGGGCATTCTGACTGCCTCCCCATTTCCTAAAACTACTTCCTTCAATCCCATGCTTGATTCCATTCAAAAATACACTATTCCGATCTTTCTAATTTCTACCTTGTTTTTTCCCAAAATTCCCGCGATCGCCGGGTCGATAACCCTTCCCGATGGCGGTCAATGTGAAGGCGAACTACAAAACGGACAATTAGAAGGATCCGGAACCTGTAACTATGCCAACGGCGATCGCTACGAAGGCGAATTTCAAGCCGGAAAACCCCACGGTTCCGGTAAATATACCTTTGCCAAAGGAGGCTATTACGAAGGCCAATTTCAAGCGGGACAATTTCACGGCGAAGGCATTCGTGAATTTGACGGAGGAACTCGCTACGAAGGCGAATTTGAAAATGGAAAATTTCACGGACGAGGAGTCTATATCACCGCCAATGGCGGACAGTATGAAGGCGAATTTAGAGAAGGAGAACCTGTCGGTGAAGGAGTCTATACCTTTGCCAGTGGTACCCGTTGTGAAGGCGAACTAATTGACGGAAAAATTACCGGGCAAGCGGTTTGTAACTATGCCAATGGCAACCGTTACGAAGGTAATTTAACCGATAGCGTTCCCGACGGCGAAGGCGTTTATATTTTTGCCGATGGCGGACAGTACGAAGGCGAATTTATCAACGGGAAAATGGAAGGAGAAGGGATCCGCGAGTTTCCCAGTGGCGATCGCTACGAAGGTGAATTTATAGACGGCAAACCCCACGATCGCGGTCGCTACGAATTTAAAGACGGTGGCTATTACGAAGGTGAATTTAGAAACGGTCAATTTCACGGAACCGGAGTGCGTGAATTTGCCAATGGCAACCGTTATGAGGGTGAATTTGTCGAAGGACGACCCCAAGGGGAAGGGGTTTATACTTTTGCCAATGGTAGTGTTTACGAAGGGGAATTTCAAGACGGTAAATTTCACGGGGAAGGGGTTTATACTTTTGCCAGTGGCAACCGCTATCAAGGCGAGTTCGATCGCGGCAATTTAGAAGGAGAAGGAACCTATATTTTTGCCAACGGCGATCGTTGTCAGGGTGAAGTCAGTGGAGGGGAATTTCAAGGAAAAGCAGAATGCACCTATGCGAATGGCGATCGTTATATCGGTGGTTTTGAACAAGGCAAAAAGCACGGTGACGGCGTTTATATCTACGCTGACGGCACTCGCATCGAGGGAACCTGGGAACGCGGCGAACTTAAAAATTAACCCTTCACCGCCCTCGTTTCAGTCTGTGCAAACTTGAATTTGAGTCTAATGAATATGAGGGTCATATTTTCTTTGAACCATTGCGATCGCCTTTTCAGTATGGTGGATTGTAGGGATTTGGTCTCCAAACCCAACTCCATTCGCGTACGTTGCGTTGTTTTGGGGGGATGGTTTTTATGGGATCGTGGGGGTGTTGCGTTATAACCAAGAGATAGCCAGTACCCCGGTGTCGCCATGAACGAAGAACGCATCGAAGCCTATCTCTCCCTGATTCAAGAACTCCTGGAATGTCCGAGTGGGGAGGAAAATGAGGTCCTCAACCGTCATCTGGAGTTAGTGGATGAGGGGTTTGTGCAGATGTGCGATCGCGTGGCGCAACAGTTGCAGGAGGAGGGAGAGGAGAATCTGGCGGGATTTTTGCAGAATCTGGCGCAACAGGTAGGGGCGTTTTTGGGGCGCAGAAGGTCAGCAGCGCAACTGGCTGATTGTGCCGAAACTGGAACACTGCATATCAACCCAATTATTTATGCAGAAGTCTCCATTGGGTTTAAAGAAGTAACGGAAGTCGAATCCGTATTATCTTCTAGCGTTTTTCAGAGAGACGGATTACCTTATGAGGCGGCATTTTTAGCGGGTCAAGCCTTTTTGCAGTATCGTCGCCGGGGTGGTGTGAGGCGATCGCCTTTACCGGATTTCTATATTGGCGCTCATGGGTTGGTGTGTCGATACAGTCTACTCACTCGTGATGCGACCCGTTACCAAACCTATTTCCCTGAGCTTATCCTCATCAGTCCCTAAGTTAAAGACTGGGTTGAGGGAGTTAGAAAACTTAGCAAAGGGAGAGAAACCAGGTTTTGGGGAGGGTTTAGGGGAGAAATGAGGGGATGAGCACAACCCGGTTTCTTGGGTTTGGGACTGGCGGTGATGGGGTAAAATCGGGATGGTATCCCCTACCCGGTGTGTGGCGATGGATGAACGGCGAGTGCAGGCTTATCTCTCCCTGATTCAAGACCTCCTGGCCTGTCGGAAACAGTCATCTGGAGTTAGTGGATGAGGGGTTTGTGCAGGCGTGCGAGTGGGTGGTAGCTAATGTGTAGGGGGGGTTGATGGTTGCGGTATATTTAGATGTGTGTTGTCTCAATCGCCCCTTTGATGATTGGGCGCAGGAACGGGTTCGGCTAGAGGGAGACTCAGTTTTAACGATTCTGGAACGAGTTCGCACGGGAGAATGGCAACTCATTTCGAGTGAAGCTATTCTAGTGGAACTGGAAAAAATGCGAAATCTGGAGAAAAAAACGAGCATCCTTAGTCTTTTGGCGTTAGCAACCCAGATGCAAGAAATTAATCCGACGGTGGAGGAACGTTCACAACAATTAGAAGGGTTTGGGTTTGGGCTGTTCGATTCTTTTCATCTGGCTTGTGCTGAAGCGGCTGGGGCAGATATTTTTCTTTCTACAGACGATCGCCTGCTCAAAACCGCTCGCAGGTACGCATCTCAATTAAAGGTTGCTATTAGCAATCCAGTGGTTTGGCTGATTCAGGTTTTACAGGAGTAATAATAAGGAGTTATGGATGATGAATGCAGTAGAGTTAAGAGAAAAAGGCTATCAGATTTTAGTCAATCATTTGGGACAGTCTGATGCAATTCGCTTTTTGCAACAAATGGGTTGGGGTCAGGGAGATTATACCCAGGAACGGCGTGATGTTTTAGAGTCGGTGACGCGAGAGGAGTTTTTGGAGGATTTACGGAAAATCAGAGGTCTTCAGTAACCGGGTTTCTCAGTGGCGGGGATGGCGTAGAATCAGGGTGGTGTCCCCTACCCGGTGTCTGGCTATGGATGAACAAAGAGTGCAGGCTTATCTCGACCTGATTCAAGAACTCCTCGCCTGTCCCAGTGGGGAGAAGACACAAATCCTCAAAAGTCATCTGGAGTCGGTGGATGAGGGGTTTGTGCGGGTGTGCGAGTTGGTGGCGGCGCAGTTGCAGGAGGAGGGACAGGGGGACGAGGCGGAGGATGTGCGGAATTTGGCGCAGCAGGTGGGGGCGTTTTTGCAGACGAGCAGCGAGATTCCTCAGTCGGGAAGAGCAGCTATACTCTGGCAATTTATTAACGCCGATACCTGGACAGATTCCGAGGCGTTTTTGCAGGCACATCCGGAATTACTGGATGAGGAAACTGATACTTTGTTGCAGCAGTTAGTGAATTTAGCCGATGGGGAGGAACAGGAGCAACGGGTTTTGCAAGAGCATCGGGAATTGTTGCAACGGTGTCGAGAAATTGGCATTGAGCGGGGGTTTGAGGAAAAACTCACCCAAATCAGGATGGCTCGAATCCAGTCAGCCCAAGCAGAATTGCCCCCGGAACTCATGGAACTTGTGGAAGACCCGCAAATGAGGGAACTTTTAGAAAATCCGCAACTGGCGGGGTTGATGCAAGAGATTTTTGGGGCATTGCAGGAGAGTGATACCGCACCGGATGACCTGGAAACAGTGTTACGCAGTCGTCCAGAGTTGATGGCGCGAGTGGCAGAGATGGCGATGGGGGCATCGGGATTGGGAAACCTGCTCAATGCCGAGAACTCAGGCGATGCCTTGACTCAGTTTTGGCTCCAACTGCTCAAAACCGAAAAGGAAAGCGGGGGGGATGAGGTTGCAGTTCATCAAGTGATGCGGCAAAATATGGAGTCGATCGTTCCTGCCTTGGGGGATACTATTGCCCAGTGGATACAGGGAGTCCTCACCCAACAGCCCGACCAAGCGGAAGGGGTGGCGGGCTTAGTCGAAAATACCTGCATCAGTATTCAAGAATTCCCCTATGGTCGGTATGCAGAAGTGCAAGAGATTGCCATTCGCGGCTACGATCTGGTATTGGCACTGCGGGCGAATCAACCCGAAAAACGAGCGCAAACCCTGACTAATCTGGGGGTAGCCTACCTGACACAAGCGCAATTTGGCCTCGACCCAGCCGCCAACTTAGACCAAGCGATCGCCGCCTACACCGAAGCTGCCGCGATTCGCCGCCGTCCCGGACTGGAAAAAGACCTCGCCTCTACCCTGAATAATCTGGGGAATGCCTACCAGACACAAGCGCAATTTGGCCTCGACCCAGCCGCCAACTTAGACCAAGCGATCGCCGCCTACACCGAAGCTGCCGCGATTCGCCGCCGTCCCGGACTGGAAAAAGACCTCGCCTCTACCCTGAATAATCTGGGGAATGCCTACCAGACACAAGCGCAATTTGGCCTCGACCCAGCCGCCAACTTAGACCAAGCGATCGCCGCCTACACCGAAGCTGCCGCGATTATGCGCCGTCCCGGACTGGAAAAAGACCTCGCCTCTACCCTGACTAATCTGGGGGTAGCCTACCTGACACAAGCGGAATTTGGCCTCGACCCAGCCGCCAACTTAGACCAAGCGATCGCCGCCTACACCGAAGCAGCCGCGATTCGCCGCCGTCCCGGACTGGAAAAAGACCTCGCCTCTACCCTGAATAATCTGGGGAATGCCTACCAGACACAAGCGCAATTTGGCCTCGACCCAGCCGCCAACTTAGACCAAGCGATCGCCGCCTACACCGAAGCTGCCGCGATTCGCCGCCGTCCCGGACTGGAAAAAGACCTCGCCTCTACCCTGACTAATCTGGGGGTAGCCTACCTGACACAAGCGGAATTTGGCCTCGACCCAGCCGCCAACTTAGACCAAGCGATCGCCGCCTACACCGAAGCTGCCGCGATTCGCCGCCGTCCCGGACTGGAAAAAGACCTCGCCTCTACCCTGACTAATCTGGGGGTAGCCTACCTGACACAAGCGGAATTTGGCCTCGACCCAGCCGCCAACTTAGACCAAGCGATCGCCGCCTACACCGAAGCAGCCGCGATTCGCCGCCGTCCCGGACTGGAAAAAGACCTCGCCTCTACCCTGAATAATCTGGGGAATGCCTACCAGACACAAGCGCAATTTGGCCTCGACCCAGCCGCCAACTTAGACCAAGCGATCGCCGCCTACACCGAAGCTGCCGCGATTCGCCGCCGTCCCGGACTGGAAAAAGACCTCGCCTCTACCCTGACTAATCTGGGGGTAGCCTACCTGACACAAGCGGAATTTGGCCTCGACCCAGCCGCCAACTTAGACCAAGCGATCGCCGCCTACACCGAAGCTGCCGCGATTATGCGCCGTCCCGGACTGGAAAAAGACCTCGCCTCTACCCTGACTAATCTGGGGGTAGCCTACCGGACACAAGCGGAATTTGGCCTCGACCCAGCCGCCAACTTAGACCAAGCGATCGCCGCCTACACCGAAGCTGCCGCGATTATGCGCCGTCCCGGACTGGAAAAAGACCTCGCCTCTACCCTGACTAATCTGGGGGTAGCCTACCTGACACAAGCGGAATTTGGCCTCGACCCAGCCGCCAACTTAGACCAAGCGATCGCCGCCTACACCGAAGCTGCCGCGATTATGCGCCGTCCCGGACTGGAAAAAGACCTCGCCTCTACCCTGAATAACTGGGGATTCACCTATCAGCAACAATCCCAGTATTACAGCAGCGACCCCGAACGGAAACAAACCGCCCTGGAAAATGCCTATCGCACTTTTGCCGAAGCCTTAGAACAGGTGGAATATCTGCGCGGTGAAATTACCACCGAGGACTACAAACGCAACTTTAACGAGCAATGGAATAAAATCTATCGCGGCATGGTGGAAGTGTGCCTAGAACTGGGCAACTATACCGCCGCCATTGAATACGCCGATCGCAGTAAAGCCCGCAACCTCGTGGAACTGATTGCCACCCGTGACGCTTACCCCCAAGGAATCTCACCGGAAGACCGCCAACGCTTGCAACAACTGCGTCAAGCCATCTTCCAAGAAGACCGCCGCCTGCAACAAGACCCCAACCGGGACTCCAGCCACCTCAACCAATTGCGCGACGAATTTCAGAAGAAATTCCCCTACCAACCCCTCCACTTCCCCCAAATCCAACAGCTACTGGATGAGGAAACCGCTATCCTCGAATGGTACATCCTCGGCGATAAATTCCTCACGTTCACCCTCACGGCTCAAACCCTCCACTTGTGGACATCTTCCCCGGAAGACCTGGAAAAACTCGGCGAGTGGGGAAACGCCTATCTCAACGACTATCGCCGCAACAAAACCCAATGGCAAGATAACCTCCAGCAACGCTTAGACAGCCTTACCCAAATCCTCCATCTGGATGAAATCCTGCAAAACCTGCGGGAAAACTTCCCGAATTGCCAAAAACTCATCCTCATCCCTCACCGTTACCTGCATCTGTTCCCGATTCATGCGTTACCTGTTCTCACAGGAGAGAATCAGAGTCAAACCCTACAAGAACTCTTCCCCAAGGGAGTGAATTATGCGCCCAGTTGCCAACTGCTGCAACAAGCGCAAAATCGCCCCCGTCGCCACTTCACACACTTCTTTGCCGTCCAAAATCCCACCGAAGACCTGACTTTTGCCGATGTGGAAGTGGAAACGATTCGCAGTCTTTTCCCCCAACGCCGCAGTTTACAAAGAAACAACGCCACCAAAGCCACATTTCTCGCCAAAGACCTCAGCCAAACCCATCATCTGTTTTTCTCCTGTAATGCTGAGTTTAACCCCAACTCTCCCCTAGACTCTGGCTTGCAGCTTGCCGATGGTATCCTCACCCTAGAGGAGATTATCGCCTCCCTCAACTTGAGCGAATGCAGCCTCGTCACCCTCTCCGCTTGCGAATCCGGACAAGTTGCCCTTGACCAAACCGACGAATATATTAGCCTCTCCAGTGGCTTCATCCTCGCCGGGAGTCCCAGCATTCTCGTCAGTCTTTGGTTTGTGGACGAAGTTTCCACTGCCCTGCTGCTGATTAAAACCTATGAAACCCTGCAACAACATCCCGGACAACTGGCGATCGCTCTGAAAACGGCGCAAATCTGGCTGCGGGATACCACGGTGGCGGGGTTCCAAGACTGGGTACAAAAATGTCCTTTGCTAGGGGACTGGCGGGATGCTTTAGCTGAATTTTTCCAAAATCTGGGGCAAAATGAAAAGGGAATCAATGACCGCCCCTATAAATCTCCCTATCACTGGGCGGCGTTTTGTGTGGTGGGACAAGGAGAGCAAAACATGGCAAGCGATCGTGATAAAATTCAAGCCTTTATCAAGCTAATCCAGGAAAACCCCGATAATCTGTTCGCCGACCACTGGTCTAGTTTAACCGAACTGCCAAACCAATTCACCGATGATGACGAAAAAAATGTCGAACTCATCGAACAATGGGTTAAAGAACCCACACGCACCGACATTTATCAAGTTTATCAAGATCGATATCGCTCTGCCAATCCCCTTTTAGGCGCAACCGGACACAAAGGCGGGTTTGGTAGCCAACAGACTCCCAAAGAAGCGGGAAAATCTTCTGGGGAATTAATCGATCAAGCCATTAAACACAATACCACTCGACCCGATTCACCCCGCCAATCGCCCCAAAACGAATCGTGAAAAACTTTAGCCTCAGCCTCTACGCTTTCCACCTGCGTCAAGCCTTAGACGACCCTCCGGATTCAGTCAATCCGGAGGCCGATCGACTCTGGGAAAGTTTAACCCAATTGAGCAAAGTCTTGGACTTTCCAGAACTGAAAAACCTAAAATCTCAACTCATTTGTTACAGCCCTGACTCAGACAATCGCCCTCAATATCATCCCCAAGCAGAAAACACTTTAAGGTATGAATGGTTAAGCCATCATGCTGGTGAGGTAAAATTCACCGCCATTCCCACCCCAGCCGGGTTTAAACTGGGGGGAAAGCTCCAACCCTTTCGCCTCCACGATACCTATTGCGTAGATTTAACCCTCTCTCCTGACCCCCAAGATTTAGAACTAGGAGTGGAAAATCTTGGATGCTTTCATCCTAAGGATTTAGTGAGCCAGATTGAGGCGAATTTAGGTAAATTTGTGTGGTTGACCGGGTATTCCACTGAGAGTGAATTGCCAAAACAAGCCGAAGCCTGGGTCAATGCTTTTTGTGCGAAAACGGGTTTAATTCCTGAGTTTATCGAGGGAGGCAAACTCTTTCATGCCGATTGCTTTCTGTATGAAGCACAAAATATAACGATTTTGATTTCTATCGCCAATCCCAACAACAGCACAGAGGTAGAACAGTCAGCTAATGACAACTACGATCGGTTTAGAAACTTGTTATGGAGTCGGCAAAAAATATTGTTTGTCCAGGAAAAAGCCAAACAATGCTATGAAAATACTAGAAAAATTTACAGCCAATTAGAAAATCAGATAAACAGCTTTTATGAATTGTTTGAGAGTCCCACAGAAGCCCGACTCAAAAAACTGGATTCTCTATTAACAAGCTTACCTAAAGATTTACTAGAATATAACTGCTATTTGCGAGATTTAAAAGCCCATTATACCACCCTAGACACCAACGCGCAAAACTTCAAAACCTGTCTGGATCGGGTTATCCAACCGGGGGATAATCTCCAAACCTGGGCGGATTTTGCCGAGAAAATTTGTCCCCGCTTCCTCACCCAAATTAAAACCTATATCAACTACCTCGAACCGGGAAAAGAGTTGTTTACCGAGCTTGTCAACACCATTCGAGCAACGGCGACAGTGGAACAAACGAAGGCTAACCAAGACTTGCAAGACCATATTCAGGCGATCGGGGTTGGTATTGCTGCAGGAGCGATCGTTGCTTCTAGTTTCGGGCTAGTCACTCAACCGTGGTATTTTCCCAATCGTGAGAAAATAGAGCTACCTTTTCTCTCACCTCACCCTTTGATAATGGCATTAATTTTCAGTGGGTTATGTTCTGTAGGTTCTTGGTTAATCGCTCGAAAAGTGATTGAGCAAAAGCGGGGGAAATGAGGCTCGGAAATTGTAGGGAAAAACTCGGCTTCCCAGTTGGGTAGCAACACCTGCTATCCTCATCGGAGGATCGCCGCCGTTCCTCTCGAACGGGGGGCGATCGCCCAATATCTTTTCAACCCTACAGACTTCAATGGATTTCTCCTGTCCGATTCCGATCGCCCAATATCCCAAAATCTTACTCGCTCACGGGGGCGGCGGTAAGTTAATGCACCAGCTCATCGAACAGATGTTCGCCCCCACCTTTGACGCGCCAGCAACCCAACACGATTCGATCGTGCTGACGCCGCCGCCGGGGGCGATCGCCCTCACCACCGACTCTTACGTGATTAACCCCTTATTCTTCCCCGGCGGCGATATCGGTTCCCTCGCCGTCTACGGAACGGTCAACGATTTAGCCATGAGTGGGGCGCGTCCCCTGTATCTCACCGTCGGCTTTATTCTCGAAGAAGGCTTACCGATGGAAACTCTCTGGCGGGTCGTCCAATCCATGCGCCAAGCTGCCGATCGCTGCGGCGTAAAAATTGTGACTGGAGATACAAAAGTCGTCGATCGCGGCAAAGGCGACGGCATTTTTATCAACACCGCCGGAGTCGGCGTCGTCGAACATTCCCAGGCGATCGCCCCTCCCTCGGTCCGTCCCGGCGACGTCCTCATCGTCAACGGCGATCTCGGTCGTCACGGGATCGCGATTATGGCGGTTCGCGAAGGTCTGGAATTTGAAACCGAGATCGAAAGTGATTCGGCCCCCGCGATCCGGGAGGTCTCCGCCTTACTCGACGCCGGAATCGAAATTCACTGTTTGCGCGATCTCACTCGCGGCGGTCTGGCGAGTGCCCTCAACGAAATTGCCTCGGCGGCGGCAGTGGACATCGCGATCGACGAGCGATCGATCCCGATCCGTGAAGACGTGCAAGCGGCGTGCGAAATCCTCGGTTTCGATCCCCTCTATGTCGCTAATGAAGGGCGTTTCGTGGCGTTCGTCCCAGAAGAATTTGCACAAAAGACGCTCGATATTTTGCAACGCAACGACCCGCGATCGCGGGCGATCGGTCGCGTTACGGCAACGGGAAAAGGCTTGGTGACGATGCAGAGTAAAATCGGTGCGAGTCGCATCGTCGATGTATTGAGTGGGGAACAATTACCCCGGATTTGCTAAACAAGAGGAGGGGACGATCCCGAACGTGAGATTTTATCGGTCGAGGGATGTCCCCCATTCGATCGGCGAGGCCGAGAGAGAGAGGCAGGGTAAATGGGAACCGTCAGCGATCCCCATTGTGTTCGCTCACTGCTCGGAGGGCAGTTGCACCAGGTTTACCCTACTTGCGATCGCCGATCGGTTCGCGACGCGAGGAGCGTTTTTTCTTGGGAGGCTCGAACGATTTACGAGGACGGGGAGTGCGGCGATCGCCATTGCGCCGGGGCTTACTGCTGTACACCGGAATCGGTTCTTCTGGCGCTTCGCTTTCGGCCCAGTTCGGACGGATGCGGTCGTAAGCCAGTTGCAAGGCGGCGGCGGCGATCGCGTGGGGATCGTACTCTTCGCTCAATTGGGCGACAATCGGCAAGAAGGACGCCAAGCGTTCTCCGGCGAGAACCTCATGCACCTGGGTTTGCAGTTTTTCCAGATGGCGCGCCTCAATTTGCGATCGCGTCGGAATCGAACGAATATCGAACCGTTGGCCCACCCGATCCTCAATCTGACGCAGTTTGCGGCGATCGTAAGGAAGAATCAGCGAAATCGCCGTTCCTTCCCGTCCGGCCCGGCCCGTGCGACCGATGCGGTGGACGTAACTTTCGACACTATCGGGCAAATCGTAGTTAATCACGTGAGTCAAATGATCCACGTCGAGACCCCGTGCGGCGATGTCCGTCGCCACGATCCAACGCACCTGTTGTTGGCGGAACCGATGTAACAGGCGCTCCCGTTGGGACTGGTTCAAATCGCCGTGATATTCGTCGGCACTGTGACCCGCCGCTTGCAGTTGGCTGGTCAGTTCGGCGGCGGCCCGGCGGGTACGCACGAAGACGATCGCCGATTCCGGATCTTCCAACTCTAAAATTGGCTGCAAGGCGCGCGATTTCGACCAGCCGCGCGGCACCATGTAAACCGCCTGTTCGATCCGCTTCGGCGTGGTTTTCATTTCGATCGCCACGGTGATCGGATCGTTCATGAATTTGCGGATCAGCGCTTTGATCGAGGCGTCCATCGTCGCCGAGAAAAATGCCGTCTGATGCTCTTGCGGTGCGGCTTTGAGGATTTTTTCGACATCTTGGATGAAGCCCATACTCAACATCTCGTCGGCTTCGTCGAGAACCATCCATTTGAGGGTGTCGAGTTTGAGGCTGTTGCGTCCGAGTAAATCCAACACTCGTCCGGGGGTTCCCACCACGATCTGCACGCCACGGTCTAACCGTTGGATTTGGCGTTCGATCGAGGCGCCGCCGTAAACCGAGAGAATCCGCACGCGGCGATCGTCGTTCAACTCGGAAATCGCGTTGGAGACCTGAATCGCCAACTCGCGCGTCGGCGTCAACACCAGGGCCTGCACGGTTTTATCGCTCGGATCGAGCTGCTCTAAAATTGGCAGCGAAAAGGCGGCGGTTTTACCCGTCCCCGTTTGGGCTTGTCCCACCACATCCTGACCGGATAGTAGGTGAGGGATTGCTTGCTCTTGAATAGCCGTCGGCTCGGTGAAGCCGTTTTTTGCTAGATGCTCTACACGGGCATCGGAAAGACCAAGACTTTGAAACGAAAGAGTCATTTAATCTCCTAAAAACGTCTTTGGCGCTGCATTCGGCAGCGAATTGAGTAGTGATTGCAGTTCGCCCCCTGACTGGCTCGATCGCGAGCGAATCGATTTCGTCACGGGCATCTCGATCGACAGCCGCATTTCTTGAGGGTCACTCAAGTCCCGCGACACGACCAGGGTCAACACGCGGCGCAAATCTTGGCGCCGTTGGGTTCGAGCTTCGGCAAGTGTGCAATGCGATCCCTTCCTACGTGGGTCAAGTTCCCATCAAACCAACACACCCGTATCCCCACACACTCGAACACAAAAGGCCAGCTTGCCTTAAGAAACAACCACGGATTCTCTCTGAAGCGCGTCGGCTGCACGGGCAACCCGACCGCTCAGATCGTAGATATCGGCATTCTCAATCAGTACGGGAATCATCGATCCCAGTCGAGCTTTGCCTCGCACGTAGACCAAACCATCTACATCCGGGGAAAACCGAGCCGAACGGCCAATATACTGACCTGTTGCTGGATTTTCCTGTTCGATGAGAACGTCTACAACTTTCCCGACTTGAGTTCGATTTCTCTTTAAAGCAATGGGCTGCTGCATCTGCATCAAGGCATCCCGGCGGGCTTCCATGACCTCTGGCGAAATTTGATTGGGCAGGTCATACGCAGGCGTTCCTTCCTCTGGGGAAAAGGTAAACACGCCGACATGATCGAACTCATGACGCTGCACAAACTGAAGCAGATGGTCGAACTGTTCGTCCGTTTCGCCGGGGAACCCAACAATAAAGGTGGTTCGCAGGACTGCTTCGGGCAGCGCTTCTTTCAGCCGCTCTATAATACTATCATTTACCCCCGCTTGCCAAGGACGATTCATCGATCGCAGCACTTGAGGATGGGAATGTTGCAGGGGTAAATCCAGATACGGCAACACGTTCGGCGTTTCGCGAATGGCTTTGATAACGGGTGGCGTCAACCCGGTCGGATAAGCGTAGTGCATCCGAATCCAGGGAATATCTACTTTTCCTAATGCCCGCAGCAATTCGGCCAGTTTTGGTTCGCCGTAAATATCGGTGCCGTAGTTGGTGGTAATTTGAGAAATTAAGATAATCTCTTTCACCCCTTGAGCGGCGAGCTGCCGGGCTTCGGCAACGATCGATTCGATCGAGCGCGATCGCTGGTTTCCGCGCAAGTGGGGAATAATGCAAAAGGCACAACGATAATTGCACCCTTCGGCAATCCGCAGGTAGGCGACTCCTTCGCTCGTCGTGCGATACCGGGGCGTGGTTTCGTCGGCAATGTAGGTCGGCTCGGCGGAAACCTCTTTAACTCGTTCCCCAGTTTCGGCCCGTTCGATCACTTGGACGATTTTGTGATAGTCTCCGGTTCCGACCAGGGCGACGGCTTCGGGCAGTTCTTCCAAGAGTTGCTCTTGGAAGTGCTGGGCCATGCAGCCTGTAATCACGATTTTTTTCTGTTCTTCTGCCAGTCCGACCAAGGTGCGTACGGATTCTTCGCGCGCCGCTTGGATGAAACTACAGGTATTGACAATTACATAGTCGGCGAGTTCTTCATTTGTATCGACGTTATAGCCCGCTTCTACCAATAAGCCGAGCATATGCTCGGTGTCGATGCGATTTTTTTCGCAGCCTAGATGAGAAATAGCAATGGTTGGCTTGTTGCCCATGCAGTTTGCTTTGTTTAGCGTCAGATTCGTTTCGGCTTTTGCTCTCGGGGAGCGACGATCGATCCTGAAATCGTTAACTTTTTTAAATTTAGATCTAAATTAGAGTATATCCCAATTCCCGATCGCCGCGACAAGTTCCTCAAAATTTAGGTCGATTTCCGCCGATCGCCAACTCTGCGGCGATCGCCCCGACGAAATCCGTTAAAATTGATGGGGTTTGCGCTTTGGATTTTCCAGGATACCCTGAAATTAGCACCGGGATCTCCTTTCTAGGCATCCCCACTTGGGTGCGAACGCTTGCCATAGCGATGGTTTGAGGTATTGCGTATAGATATAAGGATGGCGGCATTATGTCTGATTTGAATCGTGGAATTATGAAATTTAAAGGCGCCGACAGTCCGGTGGCGGTAGCCCTGTCTTCGATCGCGATCTTAGGAGGAATTGCCTTCTTAATCTGGTGGGCTTTGCAATCCGCCTATACCTTGAATTAGGCAGCGCGATCGAATCTACAGCTCTCGGCGGCTTCCCGGTGGCGATCGCTTCGACGGGTAAACGCCGGGAGTCCCGTCCGTTCCAGCGAGCGAACAACTGAAATCACCGCACCCTCCGTGCGGTTTTTTTGTATCCGTACCCGTTGACCCTCAAGGGAAGGAGATCCGACCCACTCCCTCCCCTTAGCTCGCCTTTCGCCCCCGGTGCGCCCTCGCCACTTGAGGGGGCGATCGCGTTATGATTTGCAAGCATAGTCCCTTTCAGCTCCAAACCCAATCGGGTTCTGGGGCGATCGCGTTCCTTATAGCCCTACCCCAATCGTGATTGCTTCATCATTTGACTCTCCTCTCATTGCTGCAGCTCAACCTGCTCCACTTTTGGGCAATGTGTGGCTCGATGTAGGAGTTTTGATTTTTCTGCTCGTCCTCTCGGGATTTTTCTCCGGTTCGGAAACCGCAATTACCTCCCTCGACAACCTCAAACTGCGATCGCTCATTCAGGAACAAGGGGATCCGACGCGCATCTTTACCCTAGTTTTACACAAACGCACCCGTTTTATTACCACCCTGCTCGTCGGTAACAACCTCGTCAACAACTTCTCTGCCATCTTGACGAGTAATTTATTTGCCCTCTGGTTGGGAAACACCGGACTGGGAATCGCCACCGCCTTAATCACCTTCCTGTTGCTGATTTTCGGCGAAATTACCCCGAAGTCCCTGGCGATTAACAATTCGATGTCTTATTTCAAGATATCGGTGCGTCCGATTTACTGGCTTTCCCAGTTCTTGGCATTTTTCGGGATCGTCCAACTGCTCGAAAATATCGCCCAAACCGTGATTCGCTGGGTGCAATCCGATCGCGTGCAGCAGGGAGAATCGGTCAAAGATCTGCAGTTGATGATCGAAATCCTCGGCGGGAAAGGACATTTAGACCTTTACAAACACCAGTTACTCAATAAAGCGCTGATGCTCGACAGTCTCAGCGCCCGAGAAGTTGTCAAACCGCGCATCGAGATGCGGACGATCTCTCACGAGGCGAGTTTGCAGGATTTGGTGGATTTATGCTTGGAAACGGGTTATTCTCGGATTCCAGTTCAGGAAGAATCGAAGGATCGCATTGTCGGCGTGGTTCACTTGAAACGGGCCATCGGTCAGTTGACCGCGTTGCAGAAAGAGGGAACGGCGAACGGTCCGGTGACGATGGCGATGGATCCTCCAGTGTACGTCCCCGAAACGAAACGGATTGCAGATTTACTCAAGGAAATGTTGCAGCAGCGCTTGCATTTGGCGATCGTCGTCGATGAGTACGGTGGGACTGTCGGCTTGCTGACCTTGGAAGATATCTTAGAAGAATTGGTCGGCGAAATTTATGACGAGAGCGATTTTCCCATGCGAATGCAACGAAACCGCCAGGGCGATCGCTCCCATTCCAACCGTCCGCCCAAACGCGGATCTCGCGGTTGATGCGGCCATTTTTCGCAGATTTTTAAATTTGCTGAAATATTGTCTGGGCAAGGGATATGGGCGATCGGGGGTAGGCGATCGTCCGAAATTTTTTAAAAAAATTGCAAAAACATTTGACATCTGAGGCAGTTATGCTAGGATTAGTAATCGTGCAAGGAAAACGCGGGTCGGTGCCCGAGTGGTTAATGGGGGCGGACTGTAAATCCGCTGGCTACGCCTACGCTGGTTCGAATCCAGCCCGGCCCACTTCCTTGCCGAGTCCGGCAAGACCGCGAAACTGAGAGGCTTGCTTCTTAAGTCGCGATCGCCCGTGTAGCTCAGTGGTAGAGCACACCCTTGGTAAGGGTGAGGTCACGAGTTCAATCCTCGTCACGGGCTTTTAAAACAGCAGAGTAGCGTTTTCTGGCGTCAATAGTTCGACGATGTATCGTTGTCTACCGTCGCCAGTTGGTGTTTCAAATCAACACGACTCAACACTTCAGTCTGTCTAAATTTAACCCTCCAAAAAATTCTCTATCCCATCGAGGTTTCCAGGCGTTACCAGCCATAATTTGGTCAAGCCAATCAAAAGGTCTCGACTGAGCTGGGTTTATATCCCTGTAGAGTACACAACGGGGGAACTGGAACCCTCGCCCGTTAAGTGAGGTAGCTTGGCAAAAATTGTATAAAATACTTATTGTCGAGAGCGCCTATATCAAGACCGCCCATATTATATAAAGTACTAAGAGAAGGGCGATCGCCGATTCAATCAAAGTAGGTTTGCTGACCAAGCCCCTACAGGACACGATAGTTTTTAGGAGTGCGGGCATCCTGCCCACCTCGTAACTATGCATTTTAAAAGATTGACAGCTTAATTTTGACGATCGCACTGGCTTGACGGGTGCGGCAGGACTCGAACCTGCGACCAACGAATTAGAAGTTCGCTACTCTATCCAACTGAGTTACGCACCCAGGCTCCCACAGGGAGAGGGGTAGTGACGCTTAGTGGGGGGCAAAAAACCCGGCTCGACCCCTAACGGAAGTAAGGGGGTGACTAAACGCCAGTCTATCGTAGCAAAAAATCGAGTAAATCTACCAATCTAATTTAGGCGAATTTTGCAACGATCGCCCCTTGGGGGCAGACAACAGCTATCCTCCGCCGATGGAAATCGAATCGGACATCGGTCAGAACTCGGGACCGTCCAAATATTGGCGGCAAAAATTTTTTAGAAAAGTCAGCAAATCGAGGCGCAGACTGGATAACAGTTGGGTAAGTCCGAGGTTTTGCCGCGCCATCCTCTTGATACAGTAAGATAGGGTGTTAATCAGCGCGTTAGATAGGTGGTCAAAGAAAGGCGCTTCGCTCATCGCGAAGCCGTTGACAGCGCGACTCAGCCAACGAACTGCGCGATCGCGGCTCGACCTAACTCTAACCCCATCCGGCTGATGTCGAGACTCTCGCCTAAGTCATTCTGAATTTAGCCGACAGTACCCCCAGGCCACGAGGACTCAATTGGCAGTGTCATGTTTATTCTGAAACGGCAGGACGTTGAAATCTCTGGAATCGTACACCCGAAAACGGGTCAACAGATTCCAATCCTTAATTATCAGGGTCAGACCTTTCGCCTGATTAACGTGTTTAGCGCACAGCAGGCGGAAGAAGCTAGAGCTTTCTGGAGAGATCTGACAGATAACCGTGGCAAAGCTTGCGTGCTACTCGAAGAACCCGATCGATATAGTGTTTGGGGCAAAATTCGTTTAGATCAAGCCGACGATCCTCAAAATAGCGGTGTTGCCGCTTCCCCTTTATATACCCAAGCCTGTCTGCTGCTATTGCAGGCGGTTTATTTCGATATTGAAGATTTACTCGGAACACGACAGGCGGGGTCATTTGAGAAAGAGATCGGTCAGGTCTTTCAAAAATGGCGCTTTCCTCAAGCCGACTCTACGGCAAGCGTCAATAATTTACTCAATATGGATCCTCTGGGGGGGGCGCAGGTGCCTTCTTGGCAAGAACACCATCTCAATACGCTGTTACAAGAACTCCACCGTCTCGGTAAAGAGTATTTTGGGAACGAAAGCTTTACCGAACGCGCGATCGATGTCCTGCAAGACATGCCGGATAACGAGCGCAAGCAATTCACCGAATGGCTCAATCAGTCGCCATTAGGCCAGCTTTGGTCAACGTCGTGAGCGACAATCGCAACGGGTTCCCCCATCGGCGATTCAGACCGGGGAGAACCTGCAGCCCTCGGAGCCGTTGTATTTTTAAGCGTATCCTTGACGGATTATTCAATGCCCAGTTACCTGTTTGGCTACTGCTATGCGCACGACATCAGATAAGCTCTCAACTTCTCAATTTTTGCTTTCCGCTCAAAACCTCGTTGTAGGTTCGATTTCATGGGCGGTTTTTGCCCTTTTGTTTTTTCTATTGTTTAGCGTTCCTCAAGAAGCCAAGGCGGGCTTACCCTTGTGGTACTCGATTGGCACCTTGATTTTTGAACTAGCGGCCTTTTTGATCGCAGGTCTACTCTGTTTTAGAAATTGGCGTTCCAATCAAATTGTAAGCGGACGCAACGTTTGGCTGGCGATCGGGATTGGCATGATCGCCTATTTCCTCGGCAGTGTCATGTTTGGGTTGTGGGAACTGTACTGGCAACTCGAACCGGACGTATCCTTGGGTGATTTATTTTACGCCGTCACCTATATCGCCTTGACCGTCGGCATGGTTCTGGCGGTATCGTCTCGCAAGCTGAATTTAGAACCGTGGCAGTGGGGCGTCCTGTTGGGGATCGCCGTTTTCGGGGTTGCTTTTGCCGTCTGGTTGTCTTCTCCGGCAGACTTGTTCTCTTTCCCCGGGACCGAATCGGCTCCGGCGACGGCGGAAGTCGCCGAAACCGCCGCAGAAACTGCCGTAGACACCAATGCCCCTCAATTGATTGTGGCGATCGACGACTTTCTCAAGCCCTTTAGCAATTACGTCAGCCTGTTTTACGTGGTGATGGACGTGATTTTGCTGATTTTGGCAACGGCATTGCTGCTGGCGTTCTGGGGCGGTCGTTTTTCTCAGTCTTGGCGGATGATTGCTGCAGCTACGTTTTCGCTCTACATCGCGGATATGTGGTTCAAATATGCAGAAACCCGAGTCATGGACTACCAAAGCGGTAGTTTGCTGGAAGTCTTTTGGGTGTTTAGCGGCGTCTTATTCGGAATTGGAGCGGTGTTGGAATACGACATTTCGACCCGATCGCGATCGCGCGGACGCCGACGTGGTGGGGGAGGGGGCGACTAATTCTCCCCTGGGAGGAGTACGAACTTTTTGTCAACTCCACCAATTCCAGCACGCTGACGTAGTATGGGTACAGGGCCTGTTTCGATCTGAGGTTCTGTACCCTTTGCGATCGCGGCTGAGAATTAAATGGTATCTTTATCGAGCGGTGTCCGATTGCTAATTCAGGGAAACGTCAGCGCTTTTCCCGGTCGGATCTCGCCCAATCGCTCTCGATCTCTAACCACAGCATCCTTCGTGCGGCATGACTTCTCGAAAACTTTCTGATTCTGACAAACAGGATATCCTCGAACTCTACCGACAACCGGGGGAGACCACGTTGACGTTGGCCAGTCGTTACGGGGTCAGCAGTTCGACGATCAGCCGCATTCTCAAAAGCAGTTTGTCACAGAAAGAATACGAAGCGCTCATCCAGCAAAAACGTTCCGGGCGTTCTTCTCAAAATAATGCGGCTAGTTCGAGTGAAGGAACGAGCCGGGAAATGCCCACTTCTACCCCGACACGCCGGGGATCGAGTCCGTCTCTACGCAAGGACGCCCCCATCGATCGCCGCATCCGCAAGCGCACGACGGTCGGCGCCGAGGAGTCCGACGACGATCGCGATTTGGGAACTCAATTGGAACTCGATAGTCTGTGGAGCGATCGCGATGACGACGAATCCCCCGATCGCTATTCCGACAGCGAAACCAGTACCCTCAAAGAAATGCTCGGGGAAGACGTTCTCGACGACGACGATCTCGACGACGACGACGACGATCTCGACGACGACGACGAGGATTTAGAGGAGGATTACGCGGAAGAACTCCGCTTGCGTCAACGACACGATCGCCCGCGCAGCGCCTTTGTCGAAGTGATCCCCCTCGCGGAAGCCCAATTGCCGAAAATTTGCTATCTCGTGATCGATCGCGGCGCCGAGTTGATTACCCGACCGTTGAAAGATTTTTCCGAATTGGGCAATATCCCCGCCCAGGAGGTGCAAGAAAAAACCCTCCCGGTGTTCGACAATCACCGCGTCGCCCGTCGTTTTTCCGCCCGCAACCAACGGGTGATCAAGGTTCCCGATGGTAAGATGCTGCAAAAAACGAGCAGTTATTTGCAAGAAAAGGGAATCACCCGCTTGTTATTTGACGGACAGGTTTATTCTCTCTAGGTCGTTTCACCGTCAAGCATAGTATCATCAACGCAGCTACAAAGACCTGAATGGGTGGGTAAAACTCCCCGTGGTAGGACGTACAGTTAAAAGACGGTTGGCCGAAATTCTAGTTTCAGAGCTTCTCAAGGAATTGGGATCTAAGCCCGAACAGTAGGAGCATCAACCCCCTGAGTAGTCGAACTTAGGGGGTTATTTTCTGGGAAACCTCAATCACTACAGAGAAAGTTTAGAAAACCGTTTTAACCGACGTGAGCGAGAATTCCCCCATCTCAACGAAGTAGATGGGGGATGAAAGCGAACTTAGAATGAAGTTCGATCTTTTTGTGATTTAATAAATCGATCGCTAAAAGTTTTACTGGTAATGTTGAGAGCAACAAGAGTCAGAATCTATCCTACCGCAAAACAACGACAGCACTTAGCCCAAAGTTTTGGGTGTTGTCGTTTTGCTTGGAATTATGCTCTTAACCTAACCAATGAAACCTATAAAGCAACCGGAAAAGGTCTTTCTAGGTTCGCTATTCAGAAAGAGATAACGAATCTCAAGAAAGAATATGAGTGGATGAAAGAGCCTTATTCTCAGTGCTTACAGGTGGTAGCTCTCAACTTATCTCCGGGGGGAATTAGTCAGGTCGGTTGGGGTCAATTTTGCACCCTGTTGAAATACAAGTGTGAGTGGGAAGGCAAAGTATATTACGAAGTCGATCGTTTTTTCCCTAGCTCTAAAACTTGTAATGTCTGCCTAAATCAAGTCAGAAGCCTGACCCTCGATCTTAGGAGTTGGCAGTGTGAAAAGTGCGGGACTCAACACGATCGCGACATCAACGCTGCCAAAAAGATCGGAGATGAAGGAGTGCGGATTATATCCTCTGGGACGGGGGAGATCGCCGATCGCCCAAGTGTAAGTCGAGATAGTAGAGGTCGCAAGACCGCTACCGTTTCGCAGTTTGATGGGTAGGAAGCCCCAACCTGCGATCGCAGGTTGGGGTAGTTCACATGTCATCAACCCTCATAGACTAGATTTTGGAAGAACCATTGAGGTTCTCAGCATCCGAGGTCTCCGATTCAGACCGCGATCGTCACCTCCTCATCCTTCGATCGCCACAAACAATTTCCTTTACTAAATACAATCTTTATTTTTAGAAAAGGTTATCGATCCGGTTCTCGGATTAGATCCCTTGAATACCTAACTCGCTCCAGATCGTAGCGAGGCGATCGCCTTTCGGATCGAAAAGATTTATCCGTATAAAATTGGCGATCGCCAATCATCGGCAAACTCTCTTAATTTCCTAATTACTCGAAGATCGGTAGACTCTTAAGTCTCGTGTTGTCGTGGTTTCTATCATTTTCTATTCCACGATCTGCCATGACGACGGTCATTATTTTTCAGATGCAATCCGGATTTTTTCTGCAAAAAGATTTCTATTTAGACAACAATCTCTATTATTTTTTCTTCATTTTTTTACCGGATGTAACCCTCACACCCGAGAAAGAAAAAATAGAAGCGCTGAGACGGTTTTTTTATGAGCAGCTACAAATCTATCGTGGTTTTCAGCCTGTTGTTAATGGGTTTAGTTGCAAACTTCCGGAACGTTGCAGGAGATAATTCTATGGTTTCTCATGGTCCAGAACAGTCAATAGCGGCGCAACTGGATTCTGGAACTAATCAACCTTATCCCCACCGTGGAAGTGGCCGATAACAATTCCTCGATTTGGGAGATAAATTTCTTCCAGTCAATGGAAATTCGTTCGGGAAAAAGCCGAATCTATCACTTCAGATTTAGCGGTTTTTAAAAGGATAAGGAACCGGGGGTGTAGAATTCCACCAAATCGCCGACACTACAAATTTCTAGGGTTACACGAGCGCGCTCTTGTCCATTCTTTAGCAAAATTTAGGCACGAATCGGCGCGGAGCTATCGGGTCAGTCAGTCAATTGAAGGGAATCTAGCCGGAAAACTCGCTTGTTTACCAATGGATTGATAGCCAGCCGATTTTCGGATAGGCGATCGCCAATAAGAACAGGGACATGGTAACCCCATGTCCCTGTTCTTATTTATCTTCTCGATCGCCAGTTCTGCTAAATCTTCGCTTCCAAAGACTTGAGATATTCCGTATTGACCCCGGATTCGCGAGTGAGCGCAATCTTACCCGTTCTCGAAATTTCGCGAATGCCAAATTTGTTGAGAACTTGAACGATCGCCACCATTTTACCGGGGTCGCCGACGACTTCGATAATGAGAGAATCTTCCGCCACATCGACCACCCGCGCGCGGAAAATTTGCGCCAGTTCGACCACTTCCGATCGCGTGGTACTGTTGGCGTTGACTTTAAGCAACATCAACTCCCGTTCGACGCACGGAGTTTCGGTAATGTCTTGAACCTTAAGGACGTGAATGAGTTTGTAGAGTTGTTTGGTTAACTGTTCGATGACGCGATCGTCTCCCGTGACGACCATGGTAATTCGAGAAATGCCCAGTTGTTCGGCTGGTCCTACGGCCAAACTTTCAATATTGAAGCCGCGCCGAGCAAATAAACCCGCAATCCGGGTCAACACGCCTGCTTCATCTTCCACTAGAACAGAAAGTGTATGTTTCATCAGTGACCGTCGCCCTTGTGAAAATCTAAGATCTTCGATTCCTGTTGTAATTGCTTATTTTATCTTGACCCTCAGAAGTTGCGGTCTTTTTTAAGCTTATTGTTAGAGATAAGGACGAGGCGATCGCGTCGAGATCGCCAATCGGGTGAGTGTTCCGGAAACCGTTTGTCTCTACAGAAGAGAGCCTAAGATGCTCGATTCTAAAAGATTTGGCTGCAATCGAGTCTTCGGTCTACCATGCGATCGAGACAGGCGTTCTCGTCACGGATCCACTGAAGCGGCGATCGCCCGGCGATCGCGATCGGTGTCATCTATCTTTAGATAGACCGAGATCGTCCTCGTCATCGCATACTATCTGAACATCCATTTTGGGAGACAAATGATATGGGTTGGTTAAATCGCATTTTTGATATGGTCACGCCGGGTGGCGAACCGGAAACCATCGAAGCTCCTCCACCGGACGATCCCTCCGGTCCGGCGCAAGCGTACAGCGTCCCCAAAGCGCCGGAAGATCCCTCTACCCCTCCGGAACGGCTGGGATTAAATGGAGAATACGACCAAAGTGGCTTGGCGAAACGAGTCGCCCTCGCTCTCGACCAAAATCCCGATACCGACGACTTCGAGCGCCTCTGGGTCGCGCAAACTGGCGGTACGGTGGTTTTAAAAGGTGAAGTTCCCTCTCAAGACGATTTAGACCGGGTGGTCAACGTTGCCAGTGGCGTTTATGGCGCTACGGGGGTAAATACGGACGAGGTAACGATTACGGGTTAATTTTACGGGTTAATTTTACGGGTTAATTTTCCGTCAGTCCTTAACCTAAGCTCGAAAAAGCGGGGACGATCGCGATCGCGATCGTCCCCGCTTGGCGTTACGAATTGGTGTGGTGCTAGTCCTTCGTAGACCCGACCACTTCAGGTGTAGTGACAGGTTCGCGAAATACCAATCGCAATAAGGGAGGAGCGACAAATGTTGTCAGGATGACCATCATGATGATGGCGGCTTGTAGGGCATCGGAAAGGGCGCCACTGGCGGCTCCGACTCCAGCAAAGACCAACCCGACTTCACCTCGGGGAATCATACCAATGCCAATCCCCAAACGCTTGACTTCTGTTTGTCCAAATACGCTATATCCGGCAACGACTTTGCCAATAATGGCGACCACGATTAAAAAGGCCGCGATGATTAGCCCTTCTCGGTTGCTCGGAACCGCAGGATTGAGAACGCCGAGGTTCGTTTTGGCGCCGACGACCACGAAGAAAACCGGGACGAAAACATCGGCGACGGGAACGACTTGTTCTTCCAGTTCTTGTTGTTTCTCAGTTTCTCCCAAGACTAAGCCTGCGGCAAACGCGCCCAAAATGGCTTCTAAGTGAATTGCCGCACCAATATAGGACAGGATAAAGGCAATCACGAGAGCGGAGATTAAGAGCGGACCGCGCGTTTTGAGCTCTTTAACAAAACTGACGTAGTAAGGACTCAAAAATCGTCCTAGGAGAATCACGCCGACGAGAAAGGCTCCGGCGCTGACGATTAAAACGAGAATGTTGGTGACTTCGACTTCACCGGTTTTCACCAAGCTGGCGACGACGGCGAGGACGATAATCCCGAGAATATCGTCGAGAACTGCCGCGCCGATAATGATCTGACCTTCTTTTGAACTGAGTTGTCCGATTTCGGCCAACACTTTTGCGGTAATCCCGATACTGGTCGCCGTAAGGGCGGCGCCTGCAAAAATAGCCGGGATCGTGGCGACGTGGAACAGGGTAATTAAACCGACGGTTCCCGCCGTAAAGGGCGCGACAACCCCGACGACGGCAACTACGGCGGCTTGCGGGCCGTATTTGATCAGTTCTTTGAGTTCCGATTCCAGGCCGATTTCAAACAGCAAAATGATGACGCCAAGTTCGGCAAAGATCGTAATGACTTCACTTTGCGCTTCAAAGGTGGCGATCGCGGCTGCAGGTTCTAAACCTGTGGTCTTTTGCAGCACGCTGATAATCACTGACTCGCTGCCGTCTACTCCACTTTCGGGAAAGATGAGTAGTTTGAAGACGGATACGCCGACGATGACGCCTCCGACCAAGTCCCCGAGGACGGGGGGCAGGTTAATGCGCGTGCAAATTTCACCGCCAATTTTGCTGGCGAGGTAGATGACAACTAAACTCAGCAGAACCCCAGCAACAATGATGGATTCTTCTGGTTTGGCGGCTTCGGCGGTTTCCGCCGCAGCCAGTAAGGGTGCAATGGTTCCCTGACCCGGTAGGTACAAGTTGGGGGAAAGGGAGGTCATAAACGTCAGGAAATCTGCCATTTATTTCGCAGAACTCTTTGAGTGCAATTTACAAGTCTACTTCGATTTTCTTGATAAAATACTAGTATTATCTAGTGTTTTTGTCTTTTCTGTTATAATTATCGCTTTTGTTTAGGATAAGGTATTAACAAATTATTCCAGGGACTCGGGGAGAGCGCCCCGATACCGATCTCGATAAAATTTTTAATTTTAAAGTCTTGACAAATTTACCGATTCCTGCTGCATTTCTCGGTAAAAATGAAGCCCTCGACGGGATAAAATCGAAGCTCGGCAAACGCTGAAAGGAATGGTTTGTAAAGGGTTGGCGGTTGCGAGTCGATCGCATTTTAGCGGAATTTGACGGGGCGATCGATCGCGATCGCCCCTCGATCGCTTCGGTTTTCTTAGTTCAATTTAGGGAGCCTGCCAAATGCGATCGTGGTAGACTTGTTCGTCCGCATACGGATCCGGTGCCGAGCCGTCATGGTGATGGTGTCCGTGATGATGTCCGTGATGATGTCCGTGATGGTGTCCGTGATGGTGTCCGGCTTCGGCAGAACCGGAATTGAGTGCGGCTAAGCGGAATTTACACGCTTCGCAATTCATCTGCACTTGACCGAGTTGGGTTTCGATTTCGCGATCGCGCACCACCTGCAACAGTTGCGGCTGAATCCCCATTTCCGGCAAACAGGTCATCTCGATTTCGGGGAACTGTTGCTGTTGTTGAGCGGTAATCTGAAAAATCTTCTCGACCAAGACCCCGGTAAAGAGGAAATAGGGTAGAACGATAATCCGTTTGGGTTTGTAAAAACGAGCGCGATGGAAACCTTCTTCCAAACGGGGGTGAGTAATCCCAATAAAACAGGTTTCCACGGTTTTGTAACCGCTTCCTTCCCACAGCATCCGTGCCATTTTATACACGTCCCCATTGGCGTCCGGATCGCTCGAACCCCGTCCCACAAAGAGCAAGACCGTTTCGGCGCGATCGATCCGATCGGGATTGTGTTCCGGGCGATCGAGCTGTTCGAGGCGATCGCGCCACAAATCTAAAATCCCCGGGGTAATGCCGAAATGACGCCCGTAGTGGAACTTTAACTCTGGATGACGACTTCTCGCCCGATCTAATTCGTTGGTAATATCGAACTTATTGTGTCGCGCGGCAAATAGCAGGATCGGCAGCACGGAAAATTCTGTATATCCTTGCTCCACACAGCGATCGATCCCTTCTTGAATCGTCGGTCCGGTCAATTCCAGAAAACAGGGAACCACGGGACGCGATCGATCTAAAACTTGATAACTTGAAGCAAAATCGAGAAAGGTTTGTCGTCCCTGTTCGTTGCGAGTTCCATGACCGACCAGTAATAAGGGACGTTGGATCGGCAGTGGCTCCAAGGATAAATCTTCGATAACTTGGGAGTTGGCGTTAAGTGCTGTCAAATCGTTAGTTTCAAGCGTCGGCATGAATTTGGTAACTCCTTTCCCGTGCGAGGCAGGAAATCGAGTGAGCAGGTAACAGACAGGCATTCTGGCTCGCGATCTCGGTCGGGTTCGCTTCCCCGGTCTCCCCGGAGACCCCTCGTGTTGTTTCCCTCGGCGACAAACCCCCCCATCCGGTTCGCTGACAGTTGCCGCACAGCCCCGGAGTTCCACCGGAGTTTCCCCGTACTGCTACCGTTCACGTTTGCCTGGTCATTTTAGCCTATTCCCTGTCTCCCCAGAATCCCGGGGTGGGGGGTGAGGGGCGATCGAAGCGCGATCGCGTTCGACGGCGCCGAGTTCGTTAATCTTTTCTAAAATAAGACTACGCCCGACCTTTTTACCCCCAATGACTATGTCTGTTCTCCAACAGCGCGATCGCGCCTCCGATAAAGAATCTCCTGAAACCGAAGTTAAAGATGTTATAGTTCCTCCGTGCGATCGCTACAGTGACGAACCGCCCTTGGAAACTTACTTACACTTGCAGCAAATGATGCTGCTAATTAAATGTCTCGAATGGTTGTGGCAAGACCGCGATGACTTTTTTGCCACGGGGAATCAAACCATTTATTATTCCGCCAATCAACGCAAATCGGAAGACTTTCGCGGTCCGGATTTCTTCGTCGTTTTAAATACCCGACGCCAACCGCGCAAAAGTTGGACGGTTTGGGAAGAAGACGGCAAATATCCTAATTTAATCGTCGAACTGCTTTCGGCGAGTACCGCTCAAGTAGACCGGGAATTGAAAAAACAAATTTATCAAGATATTTTTCGCACTCCCGATTATTTTTGGTTTGACCCAGATTCTCTGGAGTTCGCCGGATTTCATTTAAGCGATGGCTCTTATCACCCTTTGGAGGCCAACCCTCGCGGTCATTTGTGGAGCGAACAATTACAATTATTTTTAGGTATTGACAATCGCCAGTTGCGCTTTTTCACTCCCGAGGGGGAATTAGTCCCGACGCCGGAAGAAGCGGCGAAATTAGCTCAACAAGAAGTTAACCGGGAACGCCAAGAAAGAGAGCTGGCTCAACAAGAAATCGATCGCCTCAGTCAAAAGTTAAGAGAATTAGGAATAGATCCGAATAGATTATAAACCCGAGGAAGAACCATGCCTGTTACCAAAACATTGGAAAACCAGGGGAAAGATGTTATAGTTCCTCCGTGCGATCGCTACAGTGACGAACCGCCCTTGGAAACTTACTTACACTTGCAGCAAATGATGCTGCTAATTAAATGTCTCGAATGGTTGTGGCAAGACCGCGATGACTTTTTTGCCACGGGGAATCAAACCATTTATTATTCCGCCAATCAACGCAAATCGGAAGACTTTCGCGGTCCGGATTTCTTCGTTGTTTTAAATACCCAACGCCAACCGCGCAAAAGTTGGACGGTTTGGGAAGAAGACGGCAAATATCCTAATTTAATCGTCGAACTGCTTTCGGCGAGTACCGCTCAAGTAGACCGGGAATTGAAAAAACAAATTTATCAAGATATTTTTCGCACTCCCGATTATTTTTGGTTTGACCCAGATTCTCTGGAGTTCGCCGGATTTCATTTAAGCGATGGCTCTTATCAATCTTTGGAGGCCAACCCTCGCGGTCATTTGTGGAGCGAACAATTACAATTATTTTTAGGTATTGACAATCGCCAGTTGCGCTTTTTCACTCCCGAGGGGGAATTAGTCCCGACGCCGGAAGAAGCGGCGAAATTAGCTCAACAAGAAGTTAACCGGGAACGCCAAGAAAGAGAGCTGGCTCAACAAGAAGTTAACCGGGAACGCCAAGAAAGAGAGCTGGCTCAACAAGAAATCAATCGCCTCAGTCAAAAGTTAAGAGAATTAGGAATAGATCCGAATAGATTATAAACCCGAGGAAGAACCATGCCTGTTACCAAAACATTGGAAAACCAGGGGAAAGATGTTATAGTTCCTCCGTGCGATCGCTACAGTGACGAACCGCCCTTGGAAACTTACTTACACTTGCAGCAAATGATGCTGCTAATTAAATGTCTCGAATGGTTGTGGCAAGACCGCGATGACTTTTTTGCCACGGGGAATCAAACCATTTATTATTCCGCCAATCAACGCAAATCGGAAGACTTTCGCGGTCCGGATTTCTTCGTCGTTTTAAATACCCAACGCCAACCGCGCAAAAGTTGGACGGTTTGGGAAGAAGACGGCAAATATCCTAATTTAATCGTCGAACTGCTTTCGGCGAGTACCGCTCAAGTAGACCGGGAATTGAAAAAACAAATTTATCAAGATATTTTTCGCACTCCCGATTATTTTTGGTTTGACCCAGATTCTCTGGAGTTCGCCGGATTTCATTTAAGCGATGGCTCTTATCACCCTTTGGAGGCCAACCCTCGCGGTCATTTGTGGAGCGAACAATTACAATTATTTTTAGGTATTGACAATCGCCAGTTGCGCTTTTTCACTCCCGAGGGGGAATTAGTCCCGACGCCGGAAGAAGCGGCGAAGTCCGGGCAAGAAAAAATCGATCGCCTCAGTGAAAAGTTGCGGGAGTTAGGTGTGGATCCCGACAGTATTTAAACTGAGAAAATCGAATAAACGATGGGCTAATTCCAACTTGCTACAAGGCTCGATTTTTTGTTGTCGTTCCTGGGAGTCGATCGCTACGGCCCAATTCGTATCGCTGCCGAAACCCGCACCACTTTTATCGATCGGATTGGCAACGATCGCGTCAAGTTGTTTGCGGCGTAGTTTATCTAGGGCTGGGGTGACAATATCTCCAGTTTGAGCGGCAAATCCCACTAATGTTTGATGGGGTTGTTTGCGTTTACCTAACTCGGCGACGATATCGGGAACGGGTTCGAGGGCGATCGCCTCGGGAAGCGAACGTTTTGGCAATTTTTCCGGGCTGTAACTGGCGGGTTTGACATCGGCGACGGCGGCGGACATAATTGTGAGATCGGCGGTCTCGAATTCGTCGAGCATCACTTGTTGCATTTGAGCTGCCGTAGTCACGGCGATCGCTCTCACTCCGCCCAAGGTAGTGAGAAGGTGGGGGGCGATCGCCGCACACACTAGCGTTACTTCTGCCCCCCGAGACACCGCAGCTTGAGCGAGGGCGATTCCCATTTTTCCCGTCGCCGGATTGCCAATAAAACGAACCGGATCGAGGTGTTCTCGCGTCCCCCCCGCACTAATTAAAACCCGCTTGCCTTGTAAGTCTCGCCGACCGCCAGTATATAATAGTGAGTCAATCCAACTCAGAAGTTGTGCGGGTTCCGCCATGCGTCCGGAACCGACCCGATCGCACGCCAAGATTCCCGATCCCGGTTCCAAGCCCCAAACGCGCGGATCGCCGAGGATCTCGCGCCAGTTGCGCTGAGTCGTAGGCTGTTCCCACATATCCGTATTCATCGCCGGGGCGAGCAATAACGGACATCTGGACGCTAAAACCGTATTAGTCAGTAAATTGTCCGCCATCCCCGTTGCCAGTTTGGCTAGGGTATTCGCCGTTAGCGGGGCGATCGCGAACAGGTCGGCCCACTCTCCTAGCTCGATATGTAAGGGTCTGCCCCGAGTGGGCGACCAAAAATCGGCGTCTGTATAGGCTGGATGACGAGACAAAGTAGAAATAGTGAGAGGCGCGATAAATTCTCGCGCCCCAGATGTCAGTATAGAACGAACTTCTACCCCGGATTTGGCCAGAGTGGAAACGATCTCACAAACCTTATAAGCAGCAATCCCCCCCGTGATGCCGATTAAGACTCGTCCCGGACGACTCGAAGGAGGAGGGGAAATCACCGAATTGCGATCGCCGGACATTCTGCTCGTTCCTCCTTCGAGATGCACTCAAGCTTCGTCGTAGGCTTCTAAATCTAACAAGTAGATGTAGGGTTCGACGAGTTCGGGACGCTCAAAAGCGATCGCGCGGAGCAAATGCCAATCGTTCAAGCCTTCAAAGGCATTCGTATACTCATCGCACTCCAGGCGAAATGCCAATTGTTCAACATCCGATGGGGTGAGAGCAGCAATGTCCCGCTTTGAAATCGTAGCTGTAATCACAATCTGCGCCTCCATCCACGTAAAGCCTACATCGATTTGGATTCGATGCCGATTTGTCTTTAAATTCTACCGCAAGCGATCCGGTATCGGGAGAATTTGCAAAGGTTTTCAATATTCGGTTTTTAGGGGGGATGTGTTACCGCCTCGATCTAAAATCTAAAATCTAAACCTCCCCCAAATTCAATCCCCGAACAAATTGATGGAAGAGGGCGATTTCTTCGGGACAGATGGCGTGATTCATCGTAAATTCGCGATATTGAACGCTCATCCCTAATGCTTGGAACAAATCGCGGACTTGGTGGGCGGCGGCGATCGGGACGACTGGATCTTGGATGCCGTGCATGATTAAACTGGGGGGGAGGCGATCGCCCGTCGGTTCCGGTTCGCAGTGCAGGTAACCACTCATCGACACGAGCGCCGCCACGGGTAAGCGCAACCCGACATCGAGAATCGTGGCGCCGCCTTGCGAAAAACCACTTAAAATCGTTCGCGATAAGGGAACCCCCGTGTCCTGTTCCAATTCGCCCAACCAATCCATAACCTGTTGGCGACTCTCTTCTAATCCTTCGTAATTGTCGCTCTCCAAGTCGTACCACATCTTACCCCCCGGGACTTGAGGATGGGGGAAGGGGGCGTCGAGAAATTCAAACTGATATTCCGGTAAATTTAAAGCTTCGGCGAGGGGTTCGAGGTCGTAGCAATTGGCACCCCAGCCGTGCAGCATGACGATAATTCCTGTAGGGGATTGAGTCGTTGTGGGTTTAATGGAAATGGATTTAAGAGACACGGCGATGTGATTTTAGATTTTAGATTGTAGATTTTAGATTGTATATGAAGAGCTTCTCGCTGCTGAGGGGCGATCGCTCAATCTCTGGGAATTCTTCCTCGTGGTTCGTCCCTACTCCCAACAACATTACAGTCTACATCAGGATACCAAGTTGCCCGATCGCCCCTCTCCCTTGCCGTCAACACCGTTTCCCCTCGATCGTTCACCGTCCAGCCGCGTGCTTCCACCAAGGGAGGCGGACTCGATTCGGGATCGGGAGGAGCAACAGGAAAGGAATGGCGATCGACATTGGCAGGATGAGGCGTCATTTCGCCAAAATCGACCCAAATACTTTCGCTGGTGAGGGGATCGTCTGGATTGAACGGCAAACCACCCCGTCCGGTGACGATAAATTCGCTGCGATTGGCGTCATTACCGCAACCTTGGAAGACGCGATCGCTCGCCTGGATAAATTGCGAGGGTAACGGGACGATCCCCTGACTCGGATCGAGATCCGGGGTGTCGATGCGGACCACACCATCGATCCCGCGTTGGGAACTGGCGCTAATTTGGCTGTCGGGAGACTCGAATAGCCCTTGAGTCAAAATACTGATGTTGCCGCCGTTTCCTTGAATGGCGGTGGCGCGAATTTGACTATTTTCGAGAACGCTTAACACGTCAGTGGAGATCGCGACGTTGCCGCCATTTCCCGATCCGGTCGCTTCGGCAGACATTTCGGAGTTGCGGCGCAAGGTGACCGCTTGGGGAGAGGCGATCTCGATATTTCCCCCTTGACCGGAGGCGGTAATGGCGACGAGTAGACTCGAATCTAACACGAGGCGATCGCTGGTAATTTTGAGGTTGCCGGAATCCCCTTCCCCGGAACTGCTCACGGTAATCCCAGACTGATTCGTCAGGGTCAAAGAAGGGGTGACGATCGCCAATTGTCCGGCATTTCCCGCGCTCAAGGTAGCGGTGACCAAACTGCTGTTATCGGTGATTTCCACCCTTTCCGAGGCAAAAATGCTCAGATCGCCGCCTTTTCCCTGGGTTGAGGTAGCGGTAGAAATCCCCGAGGCGTCGGTGACCCTTAACGATCCGGTTTCGATCCGCAATCCGCCTGCATCTCCGGATCCTTCGGTGGTGGTCAAGATCGCCGATCCGTCGCTCAAGTCGATCGCTTCAGATGCCTTAATATCAATCGAACCACCGGATCCTTGGGCGATCGTCGAAGTAATCGCTGCAGCTTGATTGCGCAATATCAATCGTCCGGTATTGACGCTTAAATTCCCCGCTTCACCTTCCCCAGAGGTTCCCGTCAGCAAGGTGGAGCGATCGAGTTCGACCCATTCCGAGGCGCGAATGGTCAAATTGCCCCCATCCCCTTGCAATAAGGTCGCCGTGGAGATGTTGCCGCGATCGCGCACGCTGAGACGACGAGTTTCGAGGGTCAAATTGCCCGCCTTCCCCGGTCCGACACTCGAAGTATACAAGCCATCTTGTAAATTCGCCGGGTCAAAATTGCCCTCGATGACGGCAGTTCCTAAATCAAATTCTCCCGTTCCAAAGATGGTGACCGAATCGGTGGCGCGAATAGTCAGGTCTCCTCCTTCCCCGGATCCGGTGGTCGCCGCAGAAATTAAGGCGCCGTCGCCGACCAGGAGCGATCGCGCCGTCACGTTTAAATCCCCTGCCGGACCGATATCGTAGCTTTGGGTAAATAAGCCACTCGATTTAATCCGATTGGGCGATCGCCCGACAATTTCCACCGTATCTGCGTTAATATTCACCGTTCCACCCGCTACCGCACTAAAACTCGATGCCGCAATTTGGGCGCCCCCGCGCAAACTCAATCGCGGCGTCGTCACGTTCAAATTGCCTGCAGGTTCGGTAGCATCCCAATATGCCGTGGCAAACATGCCGCTATTAAACCGTTCGTTCGGGGTCATCCCGACGATTTCCATCGCTTCGGTAGCGGTAATGTTGACCATTCCCCCGCGTCCGTCGCCGAAGGTAGACGCGGCGATCGCCCCCCCTTCGAGAATTTGGATCGTTTTGGCGTTGACTTCAATTTGTCCCGCGTCGGCGTTACCGAAATTGTCCGCGAAAAATTGAGACCCCCGCAGGGCGATCGCCCCCGCCTCTACGGTCAGATTACCGCCGTTTCCCGTGGCGAACGGGGCCGTGGAAATAAAGGCGCCATTGTCTAAATTCAACTGTTGCGATCGCACCTGCAAATTTCCCGCAGAACCGGAACCGAAACTGAGCGAAAAAATCCCCGTGGACAGTTGGTCCGGACGGGTGACTCGTTTCTCAAAGAGGTCGTCGAGAATGTCTTGATACGTCCCGTCACCGACCAGAGTAATGTCCCCACTCACCTCAATTTCCATATTCCCGCCGTTTCCCGACCCGAAGGTAGACGCCGACAAGTGCGACCGATCGCCCATTTGTAATTGGGACGCGCTCACCCACATCCCGCCGCCGTCGCGATCGCCCAAGGTATTTGTGATAATTTTAGAATTATCTTGCAAGGTTACGCGATCGCCCCACAGCCGCAGTTCCCCCGCGCCCACCCCACTCGCATCGACGATCGCCCCGTCGGAAAACGTCAGGTTGCCCCGTCGGACTTCTCCCGAAAACGTCCCGTCAAACCGGGCAACTCCATTAGTTATTCCCAAAACTTCCAGATAGCCTCCCGGCGATCGCACCTCCCCCGCCGCGATCGTCACTTCCGCGCCCCCCAATCGCAACTCGCGATCGGGAGCCCCTGCTAAAATTGCAGAATTAACGCCAATCTTGCCCGAATTTTCCCCATACTGCAACCCCACCGGAACGGCGATCGTCAGTACGGACTCACTCCCCTCCGGACGCGCCGAAAACCCCGTTCCATCGTCAAATAACAGGCGTTCGGCACTACTCGCGACCAGAGATCCCCCCAAATTCAAGCGCGCATTCGGTCCGAACTGAATCCCGTTGGGGTTGAGGACAAATAAGTTCGCATTGCCATTCGCCGCCAAAACCCCATCGATATTCGAGATTTGATTTCCCGTAACGCGGGTAATAATATTGGCGATCGCCTCTCCATTATTAAAATAGGCCGTTTCTCCCGCCGAAATTCCAAATCGTTCAAAGCTATGAAATAAATTATTGCCCGCTTGAGTCCCACCAGTAATCGTTTTTAGAGTATCTTCCGTCGTTACGGTAGAATTATTAGGAAGTGTCGCATCCGGAATAATCTGACCGAGAACGACAGAGGGAGAGGCGATCGTACCGACGACAAACAATAAACAAGCCGACTTGGAACGAGTCAGCCAGCCAGAAACAAAGTGGAGACGACGCGGAAGCATCTATACAAGGGGTAGGGGGTTACCGTCAGGCTAGCATAGGTTCGTCGGAATTGTCCCAAACCTTTGACGGGAGGGAAAAAATAGAGAGTTGAGAGTTGAGAGTTGAGAGACTGTTTATAAAATAAACATTAACAGCCCTGTTTGAGAGGAGGCAATCGCCCCAGCATCAAACGACCGATGGCAGCCATCGGTTTACCCAAGATCGGGGGTTTGGTCACCCAACCCCTACAAGATTTTTTATCTTTTCTTCATAAACAGTCTCTTAGATGATGGAGTAAACCCTCGTATCTCCTGCCTTTTCCCCACCCCCTCCTAGAGAAAAAACAAACTTCGGCGTATCCTAAAAACGATATCGAGAGAAAGGATTACGGAGTCATGGCGCGTCTGGCACTGCTGAGTACATCTGATAAAACCGGGTTAGTAGAATTCGCCCGTCACCTCGTTGAGGAGTTCGAGTTCGACCTCATCAGCAGTGGTGGGACGGCAAAAGTCTTGAAAGAAGCGGGATTACCCGTGACCAAAGTTTCCGATTACACCGGATCGCCGGAAATTTTGGGCGGTCGCGTCAAAACCTTGCACCCGCGCATTCACGGCGGTATTTTAGCCCGTCGCGATTTGGCCGAAGATCGGGCGGATTTGGACAATAACGACATTCGCCCCATCGATCTGGTCGTGGTTAATTTATATCCGTTCGAGCAAACGATCGCCAAACCAGGAACGACCCTGGCGGAGGCGATCGAAAATATCGATATCGGCGGACCGACCTTATTGCGCGCCTCGGCGAAAAATTACGCTCATTTAACCGTATTGTCCGATCCGGCGCAATACGAGGCGTATCTCGGCGAATTGCGCGCCAAAAACGGCGAAGTTTCCCTAGAATTCCGGCAAGCGTGCGCCCGCGAGGCATTTTGGCATACGGCGAGTTACGATCGCGCGATCGCCACGTACCTCAGCGAACAACCCCTCGAAAACGTTCCCGAAAGCTTGCCGCAACAGCAACATTTCGGCATTGCCGGATCGTTGATGCAGTCCCTCCGCTACGGCGAAAACCCCCATCAATCCGCCGGATGGTATCAAATCGGCGCGCAACCGACGGGATGGGCCGCCGCCGAGAAATTGCAGGGGAAAGAACTCAGTTATAACAACTTAGTCGATTTAGAAGCTGCCCGCCGCATTATTTGCGAGTTTGTCGGCCCGGAGAATTCCCCCGCCGCCGCCGTGCTCAAACATACCAATCCCTGTGGGGTGGCGATGGGTGAGACCTTGGTAGAAGCCTATCAGAAAGCCTTTGCTGCCGATTCCGTATCCGCTTTTGGCGGAATTGTCGCCTTAAACCGGGCGATCGACGCAGCAACGGCCACGGAATTGACGAAAACCTTCCTCGAATGCGTCGTCGCCCCCGCTTGCGAACCGGAAGCGGCAGAAATTCTCCAGAAAAAGTCCAAAGTCCGGATTTTAACCCTTTCCGATTTAACTACCGGACCGAAACAGACCGTCAAGGCGATCGCGGGCGGATTTTTAGTCCAGGACTCGGACGATGCTGTAGAAAATCCCGACAACTGGGAAGTGGTGACCGAGAAAAAACCCAGTGACGACCAACTGGCGGAACTTCTGTTCGCTTGGAAGGTCGTCAAGCACGTTAAATCTAACGCAATTTTAGTCTCGCGCGATCGCGCCACCTTGGGCGTCGGCGCCGGACAAATGAACCGGGTTGGGGCGGTCAAAATTGCCCTGGAAGAAGCCGGAGACCGCGCCCAAGGCGCCGTTTTGGCCTCCGATGGCTTTTTCCCCTTCGACGACTCCGTAAGAACGGCGGCGGCGGCAGGCATCACCGCGATCGTCCAACCGGGGGGCAGTATGCGCGATCGAGATTCGATCGCCGCCGCCAACGAACTCGGCATCGTCATGGTCTTGACGGGAATGCGGCATTTCTTACATTAATGTAGGCATTAATATAGGCATTAATGTAAGTCAGGCATCGGGCCGACTTCTAGACAAGACAAAATCAATTCTGTGGGGCAGGCATCGGGCCTGCCCGTTACTCCTGTCCATTCCCTCTTGATTTTCTTTTCAATAAAGCCTAAAAATATTCTCTCATCTCGACGATCTCATCTTGTTAACATTAGGAAGAAAAAAATATGCGCGATCTCGCCCCTTTACTGCCCAGCAACTGGCAAGAATGGATTGCCAACCATAAATCTCGCAAGATTGCCGACGGTGAAATCGTCAACGCCATGATCGAACAAGGCATTGACATTAGAATAGCGACAGCAGCCGTTAAGGAAATTATTCCCACCGAGAAGAACAATGGCGATCGCGCTACCGATGGCAAAATTGCACAACTCGAAGCCAAAATTGCCCAACAAGCCGAACAACTCAAAAGCTTAAAACTACAACTCGATATTTATTACGATTTAGAACAACTCGAACCCAATTTCGGCAAAGTCGAACGGCGATCGGGGTTATCCCGTCAAGAATTCCTCGAAAACTATTACGCCAAAAATCGCCCCGTTATCTTGACCGATATCGTTCCCCAGTGGAAAGCTCATTCACGGTGGACCCCCGACTATCTCAAAAAAAAATACGGTCATCTCGACGTTTCCGTTCAGTACGATCGCCACTCCAACCCGCTTTATGAAATCGAAAAAGAAAAACATCAAAAAACGATGAAATTAGGCGAATATGCCGATCTCGTCGTCAATGGCGGTAAAACAAATCAATATTATATGGTGCCCTTTAACGCCAATATTCTCAAAGATGAATTTCAAGGCTTATTTGAAGATGTCCAACTCTCCGACAACTATTTCGATCGCAGCTTAGGACGAGAACGTTTCTCATTTTGGTTCGGTCCGGAAGGAACGATTACCCCGCTTCATTTTGACCTGATGAATAGTTTTCTCTGTCAGGTTTACGGACGCAAACGGATGCGACTAATTTCGCCCAACCAAAAACATCTCATGTACAACTACATGAGTTTCCACACCCCAATCGATCTCGACCGTCCGGATTTTACAAAATACCCTTTATTTAAAAACGTTAACGTCATCGACGTCGTGATTCACCCCGGTGAAGCGATGTTTGTTCCGGCGGGGTGGTGGCATCACGTCACTGCTTTAGATATTACCATTTCCCTCTCGGTGATGAATTTTGTTTTTCCGAACGGTTACGACCACTTACTCAGTAAAAATTACGAGATTTAGAAGGAAAGCGATCGCGGACTATGCAAGCGGATTTAGACTCTATCGATCTAACTATTTTACTGCGTGGCGGTCATCAATGCCAGCTTTCTGTCTCGCCAGATAGCAAACTGCTGCGTTCTCTGTTCGAGGCGTTAGCCAACGTCAAATCTGAAGATTATCGGGGAGAATTATTCAAAATCCCTTTAGAAGAAGGACGATCGACCTTGTATTTTCCTCCGCAATCTTTAGTGGCGATCGCCACTCAGCCAACAATTGACCTGCATTCCTTATTTCCAGAAACAGAAGCACCACAAAAAAGTTTATCGTTTCCGCCAAGAACCCTGAAAACTGAATATATTCAAATTGAAAACTTTCTCGATCGCCAATCTCATCAAACCCTGACCAATTACGTTATCAACCATCAAAATGATTTCCGGCGATCGCCCCTTTACCGTCCTTACCCGCATTCCTTTGCAAGCTTGCGAACCCTCTTAGTAGACCGTTTAAAGGCGATCGCCCCCGATATCCTCAGTAAATTGGGAATCCCTCATTTTCCGATCGCCGAAATTGAAGCCGAATTGACTCCGGCGATCGCCGTCCCACAACTGCAAATAAATGGCGATAATGACGCCCCGGAAACGCAAAGGCGATCGGTCAGTTTTCTCTATTTCTTCTATCCCGAACCGCGAGGATTCATGGGGGGACAGATTCGCCTTTACGACACGCAAATCGAAAATAATGTTTGCATTCCTGCCAAATCTTATCAAACTATCGAGACGAGGAATAATTCGGCGCTATTTTTCTTGAGTCCGACCCCTTATGAAATGCTAGAATTGAAACCGCGATCGGCCAACATGGCAGACCACTGCTTTATCTTCAGAGGGTGGCTGTGTCGGGGGGAGACCAAGCGGGGATAGAAAGCAGGGAGAGAACGTCGAGAGTTCGCTTCTCGCATGAAGATTCACTCGAACGAGAAACTACAAACCATCACTAAGAATTATGAGCGCAACTACGCAAAATATCGAGTCTCAAGTTCACGTTATGATGTTGATTGAAGGGGGACATCAATGCGAATTGTCTCTCAGTTTCGACTCGCCATTATTACTGGAATTACTCGAAGCATTGCAAAACCGTTCTCAGGGAGAAACGGAGAATAATCGCCTCTTTCAAATTCCCGTAGATGAGGGGCGATCGATGTTGTATTTTCCCAGTCATTCGATCGTGGCGATCGCCACCGATCCGCCGTTGACGTTCGGCGAAACAGGCGAACTCAAAGAAATGACTCAAATGGTTCAATCCCCGCCCGAACCGACCCCCACGCCGCAAGCGGAGACCCCACAAATTCAGGCGCAAAGTACCGCCGATCCCAACTCCAGCAATGGTCCAGTTTTAATCGAATCTCGTTACTTCCAAATCGAAAACTTTTTAACCCCAAAAGAACATAATCGCTTATTAAATTACGTCCTGAACAAAAAATCCGAGTTCGTCCAAAGTACGGTATCGAGTGGCGATCCAGAATATCGCAAATCCCTACTGTTATTCTATTTTGAAGATTTCGCGGAACTGATTCAAGCCCGCCTCAAACAAAATTTCTCGACGATTTGCAAGGAGTTGGGAATTGGCGAGTTTCCCATCAGTCAAATTGAAACCCAAATCACCGCCCATAATGACGGGCATTATTATAAAGCCCACAATGACAACGGCGACGAAAAAACTGCAACTCGGGCGATCAGTTACGTTTATTATTTCAACCGCGAACCAAAACAGTTCTCGGGGGGAGAATTAAAAATTTACGATAGTTGGAAGCACAACGAATCCTATTACACGATGGCGGCGGAATCGTCGAAAGTCGTGCAACCGTACAATAACAGTATTGTCTTTTTTAGTAGTAGTTGCTGTCACGAAGTCCAACCCGTTCGCTGTTCTTCTAATGATTTTGCAGACAGTCGCTTTACCCTCAACGGTTGGATTCGTTATTGAGGGTCTGGAAGTTGCCGAATGAAGAGATGAAATAGGAAGCGTAGGGGCGCTATTTTGGATTTTTTGCGCCCCTACATCGTGAAGCTTGCATCTGCTTTTACGGTTTTGCTAGGGAATGAAGGCGAAAACGGCGGCGGGAGATCCGCTACCTTTTTGCAGGCGCAAAATACCGATCGCCAATGTGGTTCCCGTCGGGGGAAGGCGGTCTAAATTGGCAAGATTTTCTAAAACAATGCCCTGTTTTGCCAAGATTTGACGATTGGTGGCGAAGCGATCGTCTTGTCCGGGATCGACGCCGTGAGTGTCGGTTCCGACGCCGCCGATTTGTCGTCGTTCGAGTAAAAATTGGCTGGTTTCCGCCGCAAAACCGGGGAAATGGCGATCGTTGATAAATTGTTCCCCTGAAGCCCAGCGTTGTTGCCAACCCGTGTATAAAAGAACGACGCTGCCGGGGGCGATCGCGCCGTGTAGGGCTTCCCAGGCGAGGATGTCGGCAATTTCTACAACCGAGTCCGGGTGGGCGATCGCGCGATCGCGCCAGTCGAGAACCACCGCCGGGAGGATTAAAGATTCGGCAGCATAAGCATCGATACCGACGCCATCGGTATAAAAACTGTTGGGCGCGTTGATGTGAGTAGCGCTATGTTCTCCCATCGAAAATCGCCGCAAATAATAGCCGTCTTCCGGCAGTTGGGCGATCGCCTCGAACTCGACCGGGGGATCCCCGGGCCATCGCGGGATCTCGGGGTGAATGGGGTGACTGAGATGAATCACTTGAGAATAAACAATCTGTTTCATGGCGGTTCAAATGATTCCCTAAAATTATTTAAAATTATTCCCCAAACGAAGGATTGGCAGGGATCTACGCGGGGACAAATCGGATCCGAATCCCTTCGGAAAAATCAACGGTTCTCGGTAAGGATATACTAGCCCTTGACACGCTTACGATCTTTGTTGAAATTGTCAGGGGAAAGGAGAATCATGCAAGAACTCAAACACATCACCGCTTGGGTTAAAGAACAATATGCAGAAAGTTATTTACTCACTTGGCTGTTAAGTCAGCCGGGGTTATGGTGGTGCGATGGAGAAATTTATGAGGCGGCTTTGCTTAAAGATGGCGATCGCCTCAAAGCGTTGATTCAAAAACACGAACAAAGCGAATTACTCACTGGAATTACCGAAAAACTCGCCCGCGATGAAAGCTGGGATGCCCTCGCCAGCAGTCTGACCCGCATTTTTGAGGTGTATCAAGAAGAGCTGACAAAATTGCAAGATGCCCGCCGCAAGCGCGAAATTTTGCAACGGCGTCAGGGGGGCAATCATAAAAATTCCGGCGACGGTTGGTCGCGGGAAGTGTCGAAACCGTTACCGCAACCCCACGCCGACCCCCTGACGGGAATTGATGGCTGAGTGGGGACGGCGATCGGCAAAAACTCGGCGAAATCGTTAAATTATGTCAATGACAAGATTTCGCGCAATATCGATCGCCATGCTACACCGATTCACACGAATTGTTTTGACTTTAACCTGCTGCGTCGCCCTCCTCGCCACAGTTTGGGGAGGGTCTACCCCGGCGAACGCGGCCCCGATGGCCTTTAGCGAAAGCCACAGCGCCCTTGAAGTGTTCCGGGAGGCGTATGAAAACCGCTATACCTGGGATGAAGACTTTCCCGGTTACCAGGCGGCGGTGGAGGTCAACTGGAACGGGGAGACCTATCGCGGTCAACTCCGTCTCGATGCGGATTTGAACGGCGAAGTCACGGGGATTGATAACCCGGAAGTGACGAAGGAAGTGTCGCAACAGTTGAATATGTTGGCGACTCACCGACACGCGGTTCCTTTTGAACGTGCCCACGAGGAAGAGAGTTTTAATTTCGGAGAAATCCGCAATAATGGCGCGGTCGAAATCGATCAAATTGGGGGAACGCCATCTTATTATTTGGTGCGCGATCGCAAAATCGTGCAAGTCAATCGCTTGATGGGTGAAGTGGCGGTTAAAGTCGATTTATTGGGCGATCGCGATACGCCAAATGGCTATCTCGGCACCCAATATCGCGCGGTATTTACGGCAGATGCTACGGGAGAAACCTTAGCAAAGGTAAATTTTGAAGATTTTTACGACAAAATCGGCGGTTATTACATCCCGACTCGCCAAAAAATTGAAACGGTAGAAACGGGGAAAACTAGTCAGGTCAAAATTGATTTGACGGACGTGCAGTTATTATCGTAATGCTCAAAAAAGACCCGATCGCCTCTCTTGATATTGAAGACGGGCGATCGGGGGGGTAGAATTTTAGATTTTAGATTGGGGATTTTAGATTTTAGATTTCAAAATCATCTTTCATGTCCACAGAAGCGTGCAGCTACAGCATTTTCCTCTGGGAGGCAAGACATTTAGATAGATCCCCCTAAATCCCCCTTAAAAAGGGGGACTTTCCTCGTCCCCCCGAAATCCCCCCAACCATCCCCCCAACCCCCCTTTGAAAGGGGGGCGAAGGGGGGATAGGGCGATCGGCGCTGTACCTCATCAGATGCCCGAGTGCAGCTAACCAGCCCTCAAGCTACTATCTTGCAGACAATCTTGCAGAGAAAAAAGAGCTTGAGGGAAGCAAAAATCGAGCCAAATCGCTTACAAATGCGATCGCACGAAGCGTTCTAAACGATCCATCCCTTTCTCAATCGTCGGTAAATCTGTCGCATAGGAAAGGCGGATGCAATCGTCGGCGCCGAAAGCGATTCCGGGAATCGTCGCCACATTTTCCCGGTCTAATAATGCCTTGCAAAAATCGAGAGATTTCATCCCCGTTTGGCTGATATTGGGAAACACGTAAAACGCGCCTTTGGGTTCGGGACAGGTCAATCCGGGGATAGCTTTGAGGCGATCGAGAATGTAGGTGCGTCGTTTGGCAAAGGCTTGACGCATTTCTTCGACGCAATCTTGGGATCCTTCCAGGGCCGCGATCGCCCCGTATTGAGCAAAGGTGCAGACATTCGAGGTACTGTGACTTTGCAGGGTACTCACCGCTTTAATTAACTCTAGCGGTCCGGCGAGAAATCCCAACCGCCATCCGGTCATCGAGTAAGCTTTGGCAAAACCGTTACTAATAATCGTCCGGGCGAAGATTTCCGGCGATAACGAACCGATACTGACTTGTTCGGCGTCGTCGTAGATGATTTTTTCGTAAATTTCGTCAGAAACTACCAAAATATCGCGTTCGACAACCACTTCGGCGATCGCGCGCAATTCTTGGGGAGTATAGACCATTCCGGTCGGATTGGACGGCGAATTGAGGACTAACAAGCGCGTTTTCGGCGTGCAAGCGTCGCGCAACTGTTGCGGGGTGAGTTTGTAGCCGTTTTCCGCCGTGGTATCGACAATTTTGGGAGTCCCTTCGGCGAGTTTGACCATTTCCGGGTAACTCAACCAATAGGGGGCCGGGATAATGACTTCGTCGCCGGGATCGAGTAGGGCCACCATCAGGTTATAAAGGGAATGTTTGCCCCCGTTGGTGACGATCGTATTCTCGGCTTGATAGTCGAGTTGATTTTCTGTTTGCAGTTTAGCGGCGATCGCCGCGCGCAATTGCGGATCGCCAGCAGCCGGGCCGTATTTGGTTTTTCCCTCGTCCAGTGCTTTTTTGGCGGCAGCTTTAATATGGTCGGGCGTGTCAAAATCCGGTTCGCCCGCGCTAAAGCTACAAACATCGATACCTTCCGCCTTCATCGCTTTGGCTTGGGCGGAAATCGCTAAGGTGAGGGAGGGAGTCACCTGACCAACTCTTGCTGCCAGCTTCATGCCTAATTCTGTTAACTGTTTACGAATTTGCTTCGACCGCAATATTCTACTTTACTGGCAACGGCTCTAACTCGCTAGAGATGTCAGCCGATCGTAACATCGAGCTAATCGAGAACGCTGCGGCGATCGGCTAAGGCATTCACCGGGACGGGAGAGCTGGGTAAAATACTGTTGCAGTGGCGATCGCTGCGTTCGGAACAGGCTTCGTTCCGTTCGGAGACTTCGGCGAGGGTCTCGGAGTGGACCGCACTCGCCGGGACGGAGGGAACCCGGTTCGCCTCGGGGCTGGGGTTGGAGGAAAGGGCGCGATCGCCCAGCGACGCCTTCGGCGGATCGCCACCGTGAGCCCGTTCGCTGCTAATTTTGACTGATTCGGACAGTTGAGAACCGACGGTTACGTATAATAAACCCGTCAGCACGACAGCCAGCAGCAAACGATGCAACGGTTCGGGAGTGCGATCGCCTTCGTTGTCTGAATAAGAGTCTGGAATGTACTGTTTCATTATCGGCCTCCCGAATCGGTATTTCGAGCTAAAAAAGATGCCAGTCGATATCAGTTGCACCCCGATTCATAAAGGCTCCGGAAACCTTTTAATAATAGTTAGTTAAGGATCCGCATTCATTTTTTCAAAAAGTTTAGCTTGACTTTTAAGGCTATTTATGCATCAACTAAAAACCAAGGAGCTGACAGTCCGTTTCCGGTTGCCAGCCGTTGAGAAACTGCCTTAAGTTTCTCCAATTACTTCTATGTTTTAAGACTTTTGCACCCTGACAGTTGTTTCCAATGCGACGGACTGGATTTTAAACTGTCAAACTTTGCTCAATAACGCTCGAATTGTCGATCTCTTTAGAGATTTGCCCGGGGAAATTATGGGATCTTTCCCCACGAGCGATTGAGTTATCCCCATTTTCTCGTATGGAACGGCTTTTGTCAGTGGCGATCCTTGAATATTCATTTAATCTTCATAAAATCCGTAAATTTGAGGCGATCGGATTGAAGCAGATTTTAGAAATGAATTGAGCCATTCAATTTCAGTGGGGAAACCCCTTCGGCAACGCCGCACTTATCTAGGGTTCGAGGTCGAGCAGCGTTGCAGGGTCGAATGGGACTCTAATCCGTGGTACTGGCAAAATTGAGCGTATCTTGCAGCAAAATATGGTGGGTGAAATCGACAGTCACCCGCACAATGCGCTTGCCAAAAGGTTGCCCGAGGTCTTGGTATTCGGCATAAACGGGATAGGTTCCGTCGCCGATGCCCGTAGAAACTGCAACTCCGGCTTCAAATAAGGGGGTACGACCTTGGGCGATCGCCTCTAGAACCGCATCTGGATTGGGGAAGGGCGCGTAAAGTTGACCGCCCATAGCTTCGGTATGATGAGTGGCATTGTGGGCGCCGGAGAAGGAAAAATCTTGAGCGCGATCGCTCCCGTCGGGAAGATTATCTTGCCACAAGTTCAAATAGGACGGATCGGCGATCGCCACCATACCGCAATCGACGGCGACATAACCGAGCAAACGGCGTTCGACCCCGTTGCGTTCGGGCGACAATCGCCAGTCCCCATCGACGCCGGGTCGGTCTGCGGACGCGCCGTTGAGGCTGGCGCCGAAGGGATAGTCTTCGCGATCTTGTTCCACTTCCAGATACGCATTGCGATCGAAAAAGCGGGTTTCGTAGAAATCGTAGTGGGATTGCATCCCCGGTAACTCGCCGAGATAAAGCGGTTGGACTTGCTCCCATTCGAGGGCGGGAATTTCGAGCAGTTTGGCGAGTTGGCGGGTGCGTTTGTGAGCGGCTTTGCGTTTTTTATGCTCGAAGCGCAGCATTTCTCGTACCGCCACCCATCCGGAGGGGGTATAACCTCGGGCGTCGTAGAATTCGAGTAAAACGATGCGATAGGAATCTAAAGGATAGGGATCGGTGTCGAGATCGAGCGATTCGATCGCCGGATCGAACCCGTAGACCGCGATCGCCGCCAAACAACGATCGCCGGGTATCGGGGTAATGAGGTGTTTTTGTTTAGACATAGATTGGCTGATAGGGAGCCTCAATAATATGCGAGCGCGATCGCCCATCGTCCCATAATTCATCCCGTTTGTCTTTTCCAGTTTTCCAGGAGCGACGGAGGAGGCGACCGACATGGTATTCAGCCATCAAATTCGGCTTTTCCCGAATGCCACCCGCCTAAAACCTTTAATTTTGGCAAAATCTGTGGCAAAACCTGGCGAACGCGCGCGAGCTGCCCCTCAGCCCCGATCTCTCTACAGTTGGACTCTCTCGGGACATGAGGACGAGACCTCGACGGGATTCGGGCGATCGCCGAGAGCGATTTGGGTCGGTGAATTATCGCGTCCGCTCGATTATATGACGATCGCCGAGGTGGCGATCGTTCGCGCCACAATTTGCAATAGTTGCAATCGTTGCCATCGTTGCCATCGTTTTTTGGGCGATCGGCACGAACAAGAACCCCGAGCGATCGCCGATCTCCTCACCCTCGACTCGGCAAAAAAGAGGCGGTCAGCCTTGCTAGCTCACCGCCGACGCGCGATCGCGGTTCAAAACAGATCGGACTGGAAACCTCCAATCCCTACTGAACCGCTAACGGTTTCGGAGTCAACTGCGCTTGTAACGTAGACAGCGCTTGATTGTAATAAGGATCTTGGGGCGTCCCAATCAAATCCGGATTGGTCACTAATTGTTGTCGTTGGGTCCCACTCAGTTCGATGGTAATATCTGGCGTAATGCCCTTATGACTGATATCCGTACCGTCGGGGGTATAGTAGTGGGCGATCGTCACCGTCAACCCAGACCCGTCCGACAAGCCGTGAACCGACTGAACCAACGCCTTACCAAAGGTTTGCGTACCGATAATCGTAGCCCGTCCGTTATCTTTGAGCGCACCCGCTAAAATTTCGCTGGCACTCGCCGAATTGCTATCGACCAACACCGCCAGAGGTTTCTCGGAAATCGCCGTGTGATTGGCGTTAAAATCTTGACTGTGGCCGCCGCGATCCACGGTCCGCACGATCGCCCCGTTATCCATCCACATTTGCGCGATCTCGATACTCGCATACAACAACCCTCCCGGATTGCCGCGCAAATCCAGCACGAACGCTTGCGCGTCCTGTTCGTCCAAGGTTTCGATCGCCCGTTTCATCTGTTCCGCCGCATGGGAACTAAATTCTTTCAAACGGATATAACCGACCTTCGTCCCCCCTTCCTGCTGCAAGGTGTAGTTCACCGCCGCCAGCTCGATTTTGGCTCGCTTCAGGGTCAAGTCGAACGGTTCTTCACTCGGACGCCAAATCTGCAAGGTGACTTCAGTCCCCACCGTTCCCCGAATCAATTCCGCCGCTTTTTCGACGCTCATATTTTCGGTGGACTTTTCATCGATCGCCAGAATCTGGTCCCCCGCTTGAATTCCCGCTTCCAGGGCCGGAGAATTTTCTAACGGTTCGACCACTGAAATCCGCCCGGTGTCTTCGTCGAGTTCCAGTCGAATCCCGACCCCTGTCAGTTCCCCTGCGGTTTGGCTGGTTAACGCGGCATACTGGGCCGGATCTAAAAACCGAGTATAGGGGTCGTTTAACTGTTCTAACGCTTCGCGAACGGCCCGATAAGCTTCTTCTTGAGAACTGTAATTGCGGTCGAGCAGTTCGGCGCGGGTGGCTTCCCAATCAGTTTGGTTGAAGGAACCATCTACATAGTCTCGATTGACAATTTGCCAAACTTCATCGACCAACATTTTGGGACTGTTGTCCAATTCGGCTCGCACGGCCCGGGATCCGAGGGGGGTCAGTAAGGAGAGGGTCGTGGTAGTGGCGACGGCGCCAGCAAACAGGGCGAGGTGAAAGAAGCGAAAACGGTTGGATTTTCCAGTCATTTAGATTAAGCGACGATATGGGTTGACGGCAACAAAACGGATTCGGTCAGCTCGGGATCGGCGATCGCAACGCGCTCGAACGGCGCACTTTTGAAGAGAAATAATCTTAAAGTCGAGAAAAAAAGGAGAGAGAAAATGGGCAGATCCGCAGGAGTGGGTTCGATCGGGGCAGATGCGAGCCTTTTTCAAGGGACTTGGAGATTCGGGGACTAGATAAATACCTGTCGATCCAAGCGCAACAAAACCGTAGCTTTTTAGTGCTGAAGATAACAATTCAATCGGAGTAACGGTCGGCAGTCGTCGGATAGATCGAGGGTTATGTTTAAGATAACCTAGCCAAGGGGCTAATTGGGGAAAGTTTTGTGACAGGTTGCTAAGCGTCCATGTCCGTAACCCCCTCGTCGCCCTACTCAACACTGACTTCACGAACCTGCGATCGGTTTCCGGAGGTGGTTTTGCCGCTTTTTACGAGCCGCGATCGCGTCGATCCCCGTCCCTAGTCTAGCTAGAATAATTTTGAGATCGTCTAGTGCTACTCAAATCTGGATAAGATCTCAACACAGTGCAATTGACTCGGAGCGATCGCCCGTGCAAGCCAAAGTCAAACCTTTTCCCAAAACCAAACTCCCCCTACTGCTCAACAGCGCGATCGTCGCGCTTGCTTTGGTCGGCGTCGTCGCCTTGCAGCAACTTCAACTGGATCGTCCCCGCCTATCGACCCTCACCCCCGAACAACAAGAACAACAATGGGGTTTGCGGTTGCAATTGCTCGAACAAACCCCCACTCTCGATTTCGATAACCTCATCGCCGATTGGACGTTTTTAAACTTCATCCAATATTTTGGCGACGACCCGGCTCGCTTACAAACAGGTTACGATCTCAATGACGATTACTTCAAACTGATTACCCAACTCGACCCGCGTTTTGTCGAGATTTACTTGTTTCTCTCCAGCGCCGTTTCCTTCTACCAAGCCGATCCGGAATTGAGTATTCAACTGATGGATCGCGGAACCGACGCCCTCAGTCCGACCATGCACCCTGATGCCTTTTTAGTGTGGCGCTATAAAGGCTTGGATCAATTACTCCTCCTCGGCGATATTCAAGGGAGCGTTCGGTCTCACGAAATGGCCGCGCGTTGGGCGCAAGCTTCCGGCAATACCGAGCTCGCAGAAATCTACCGCCGCACTGCCGAATTCCTCAAAACCGATCCGGACAGTACCCGGGTGCGGTTTTGGGGGTGGCAAGAAGTATATTACACGGCCATCGATCGCCAACGCCAGCAAAAAGCCGAAGAAGAACTGTTAAAACTGGGTGCGAAAAAACAAGTGGATTCCCAGGGTCGCGTCACCTTTAGCTTGCCCGAATCCGAATAGTTCTCCCCCTTTGTGATTGTGAAGTTTAAAACGCGACGGCAGCGATCTCGATCGCTGCCCGATTCGGTTAAAAGAAAAAGACCGGGAAAAAAATTCTATCTGTTAAGCACTTTGGCGTTACTGCTGGCAATTTTGACCGCTACCGCCGTCCCTCACGCGATCGCCCTACACGCGGCCCGTCGCGGTCCGGTCGATGCAATTTTGGTTCTCGGTGGCAGCATTCGCCGGGAACTCTACGTCGCCGAACTGGCTAAAACTCAGCCGCAAATTCCGATTTTAATTTCCAGTGGTTCCAAAAATCCCTGTATTTGGTTGATTTTCGAGCGATCGCAAGCGCCGACAGAGCGAGTCTGGCTGGAAAACTGCGCCAGTTCCACGTTTGGCAATTTTTATTTCAGTTGTCCGATTTTAGAACAGTGGAATGTGAGGAAAGTTAAAGTCATTACCTCGCCGTCGCACTTGCCCCGGGCGAAATGGCTCGCTCAAATTATTTTAGGGGCGAAAGGGATTGCGGTCGAGGTCGAGTTGGTCAGCGAAACCGGAGTCCCGGGAAATCAGGAGTTTTGGCTCAAAACTATGTTGGACGTGACCCGCAGTTTGGGGTGGGCGGCGATCGCCCAATTCCATTCGCCGCCACCGTGCGCCCATCTCACTCACTTATCGGAAGTCGATATGGATCGCTGGTACGAGGTGGGTTTCGAGTGCGAGCATCAAGCCAACCTCGACGAAAACCCAGCGCCCTAAACGCTTTTATGGCTCGATGCTATTCCTGCAAATCCTCGATCGCCCAGTTTGCATCTCGCTGCCCCCTGCTCCAACTCCCCATCTCTCGAACCCCCTCCTCATCAAGGGTTCGGCTTCTCTCACTTCTCTGCTTCTCCCCCTAGATTGGCCGTTCCATTGTCTTTTTTGGGGAACTTTCCGTCACGCGACAGAATGCGGGTTCGGCGTTTAATGACTCGATGCAAATCGCCAATGGCGCTTTTACCGATATTTCTGCCACCATTTGGCGATACTGCCGTTGAGACAAGCGGCGATCGCGAAGAAAAATATACCAATTCCCCCACTGACAAGCAAAGTGAGAACGCCGGGGTGAATATCTTGCCAATTCCCCGTGAGTTTGAGGGTCATGCCCGTACTGATGTGACCGGACAGGGCCGAGGCGGCGATCCCACCTGCCCCCAAACCCGCACCCAAGTTTTGAATCGTATTCTCGATCGCCCGATCGCGCTTCGCCTGGTCAATTTCTACGATGCCGCGAATGGAGGCGATCGCTCCCTCGATCAAATCGGTGCCGTGTTTGTAGTAGCGCAAATCCGCACTAATTTTTCTGAGGAAATGGGGCGCGGTAGCCTCCGAGAATTGACTTAAAGTTGATAGTTCTTCCTTATCGACTTCGAGTTTACCACAAATCTGCGCTAACTTCTCATTATAATTGTAAAGATTTATCTCGATCGTTGTTTGATAATCCTCCAACTTTCGCAACGATCGCGTGTAGCTTAAAGCGTCTGTCGCCAGGACTTTTAACTGGCTTTGGAACTGTTCTAATTGCCGATAGTCAATGCGTTTTTGAGCGGTTTCGAGTTTGCCGTGCAGTGAGTCGAGCTTTTGTTCGACTTCGGTGTAATCGCGATCGAGGTTTTGATAAACTTTACGGCTATCTTGAAACGCTCGGACAACTTTATGGCGATAAAAGAATAGTTCGGTGAATTGTTGATAGCAATCACTAAACTTTTGGTCGGCATTCTCGTCGCGGAAGAGCCAAACCAAGACGCGATCGCAACGATCGCCGTTTTTGGGTAACTCATATTCATAAATCGTACTTCCAAATAACTCCCCACGGCGGGGGACGGGTGGCGGCGTTTGCCCGATTAATTCCGTATAACACCCATCGCTTAAATCGTGCAGATAGTCAAAATTGAGTTGTTTGTTTCTCGTCGTCAACCAGGCGGTGACGAGTAAAGTAGAGCCTAAAAATAAGGGCGTATCGGGAGCAATTAATAATTCTTTATTGGGATTGAAGGATCCTAGAGAAGAAATCGGCACCTGAAAGCGCGAACTAGCCGACTCCTCATTGTCGGGATAGCCGACATTGAGGTAAATGACATAACTATCGTGGAGTTGTAAGGGTTGAATCGCTCCTTCTAAATCCGGGTTATTGCGATCGCGGAAATCTAAACTATTGGTATCGTTGGGTAATAAATCAATCCGAATCTCATCGGTGGGATCTTCGGGAAACTGGAGCTGGGGAGTCAGTTGCTTGTCGTCAAAAGATTTTAAAAATCGATCGCACCATTGCCATAACGGGTGATTCCCCTTAATTTTATCGGTGTGTTCCCGATTTTTTTGCAAAAAAGAAGCGAACAGATAGACATTGGGGGCGTCAATCGACTCATCTGAAGCAGGATGAGACTTCGGGTTTTCGGGCGCAGTCATTACGAGTTCTCCGTGTCATGCGTCGGCACTCGTTCGTTTAAATTTTGATATAATTCGGGATAGCGATTGGTGAGAACCTGGCTCCGATCTTCCGGTTTTGTTCTGCTGAGTTTGGGTTTGCGGCTATTTTCTAAAACTTCATTGCGTAAAGGTTTGTAAGTCTTGCACCATTTTTTGAGGGTTTTCGCGACGGTTTCATTGTCTTGTCCGCGCAATTCGATGATTTGAGTTTGCAGACTTTCCAAACTATCGACAGCGCCCGTTTCCTCGAATAACTCCGGTTGAGTCTCCCAAACTTCTAAGAATGCCTTAATTATTATTTCTGGTGTCATTTTTCCTACTTAAATTGTTTTCTGTACGGGTGATGGTTTTATCTGTCTATTCTATATATTATTTTCCTCGGCTATGCAAGACATTTAAATCCCCCTAAATCCCCCTTGGAAAGGGGGACTTTCACTGCCCCCTTTGAAAGGGGGACTTTCACTGCCCCCCTTGTTAAGGGGGGTTGGGGGGATATGTGCCTCGTGTATCTCATGAGAGTGCCAATTGCTGTATTATTTTCCTCGGCTATGCAAGACATTTAAATCCCCCTAAATCCCCCTTGGAAAGGGGGACTTTCACTGCCCCCTTGGAAAGGGGGACTTTCACTGCCCCCCTTGTTAAGGGGGGTTGGGGGGGTATGTGCCTCGTGTATCTCATGAGAGTGCCAATTGCTGTATTATTTTCCTCGGCTATGCAAGACATTTAAATCCCCCTAAATCCCCCTTGGAAAGGGGGACTTTCACTGCCCCCTTGGAAAGGGGGACTTTCACTGCCCCCTTGGAAAGGGGGACTTTCACTGCCCCCCTTGTTAAGGGGGGTTGGGGGGATATGTGCCTCGTGTATCTCATGAGAGTGCCAATTGCTGTATTATTTTCCTCGGCTATGCAAGACATTTAAATCCCCCTAAATCCCCCTTGGAAAGGGGGACTTTCACTGCCCCCTTGGAAAGGGGGACTTTCACTGCCCCCCTTGTTAAGGGGGGTTGGGGGGATATGTGCCTCGTGTATCTCATGAGAGTGCCAATTGCTGTATTATTTTCCTCGGCTATGCAAGACATTTAAATCCCCCTAAATCCCCCTTGGAAAGGGGGACTTTCACTGCCCCCTTGGAAAGGGAGACTTTCACTGCCCCCCTTGTTAAGGGGGGTTGGGGGGATATGTGCCTCGTGTATCTCATGAGAGTGCCAATTGCTGTATTATTTTCCTCGGCTATGCAAGACATTTAAATCCCCCTAAATCCCCCTTGGAAAGGGAGACTTTCACTGCCCCCTTGGAAAGGGGGACTTTCACTGCCCCCCTTAACAAGGGGGGTTGGGGGGATATGTGCCTCGTGTATCTCATGAGAGTGCCAATTGCTGTATTATTTTCCTCGGCTATGCAAGACATTTAAATCCCCCTAAATCCCCCTTGGAAAGGGGGACTTTCACTGCCCCCTTGGAAAGGGAGACTTTCACTGCCCCCCTTGTTAAGGGGGGTTGGGGGGATATGTGCCTCGTGTATCTCATGAGAGTGCCAATTGCTGTATTATTTTCCTCGGCTATGCAAGACATTTAAATCCCCCTAAATCCCCCTTGGAAAGGGGGACTTTCACTGCCCCCTTGGAAAGGGGGACTTTCACTGCCCCCTTTGAAAGGGGGACTTTCACTGCCCCCTTTGAAAGGGGGACTTTCACTGCCCCCTTGGAAAGGGGGACTTTCACTGCCCCCCTTTCCAAGGGGGGTTGGGGGGATTTCGGGATCGGCACTGTACCTCATCAGATCGCCCGAGTGCTATATATTATTGCATCCGCCGTAGGGAGACGGCATTGGTGTTTTTCCTATCGCTTGCTTGTCTTATTGACCGACTGCAGTAAATCCAGCCCAAAAGTAAGGAGATTCAAACGGGGTTTCGTCTAAATCGAGCCAATCCAAATCCAAATAGTTTTGCAGCTTCTTTTTCTCCTCACTATCGATGGACCGCGAATCTTCAACCCACTTTAACAAGTCACCCACGGTAGACTCGCGCAACCAGGTTTGGGCAGTTTTCAATGCGACAGCTACCGATACATCGGACTCCCGCGATAGGAATAACTCGTAAAAGCGGACGGTCAACAACGCCGTCGAAAAATCGTTGACCGCCCATAACGTGCCCAGAACATTCGGCGCCCCGGCGAACAGAAACCCAGCCACCAAACTGATATATTCATCGCTGGTTTGTTGGATATCGACCATGGCAGTTTCGCAGGCGGAAAGGCTGACTAGGCGGCAGTTTGGCAGGCGGAGGTCGAAGATTTCCGGGAGGGTGAAGCAAGCTTCGGCGTCGAAGTCGCCTCGGCGCGATCGAATTGAGCGCACTCCCTTACTCGCGCTGGTCGAACCCGTCTCTATGCGAGCATTGGCGAGGATGAGGGCGCTCTTGCGCGGTTGGCTGAAGTCGAACAGACCGTGACAGGAGAAATGCGCCACCGCCGCCGTTTTCAAGACATCTTTCTGGGTGCTAAAGGTGGGTTTCGTGGCGGTTTCGCCTGCTAAAATCTGGGCGGGAGCGAAGTTTTTGGAGATCGCTTGCACTTCTAAATCCGTGTACGGCAAATCTCCGGTGGGATTTTGGATGGCAAACAGGGGTAAGGGCGACCCGGCAACATTGCCCTGTCTGACCGACAGGTGTAAGATTTGGCTGCTGGGGGCGTAGCGAATCCCCCGAGAGAATAGATCGCCGAAATACTGACCCGGGGTCTCCCCTAGGGGCAAAGCGTGGAAGGGGAACAGGTGCAAGTTGCGGTGAGGAATGACGATTAATTCGTCGCAATTGCTCAGCTTGGCGCCGATCTCCTGGAGGGGCAAAATCGCCGCCAATCGTTGCAGGACCTCGGGTAACTTTGCCCGCCAGTTCTTTTGAGAGTGAATGTAATTTTTGAGATACTCGTCGGTCAACTCGGTTAACGCAGTGGCGGCGGCGCGGTCGGTGGCGAAATGTTGGGGGCCGTCGTCGTGGCGGGTGACCAGAAAGCCGTGAATGGCATCGGCGGTAAGGTACCATTCCAACAGGGCAGTCCCTTCGCCGAGGAGGGCTTGGATCTCTCCATATTCCATCGGTTGGACTCCTTGTCCGAAGCGGAATTGCTTGTCGTGGGGAGCGATCTCGCGTTCGACGAACTCGTCGATTTGCTGCCGTAACTGCGCCAAGGTCGGTCTGTTTGGGGCGGGGGTTGCGGTATCGCCGGGGTGAGGACGGCGGACTTGGCGCGCTTCCCCGTCGTCACTGGCGCTGAAGGTCGGCCCGGGGTTGCCGTTTTGCGGTCGGTTCTGTTGTAATTGCAGCCATTGTTCGTGCAGTTGACAATAGCGTTCCCACACCTGTGCGGAGACGCCGTCGGGTTTGAGCCGGATGGCGGCGAGCAGTTCGACCAAGTTGCGTGCTTTGCTGCGTTCGACGTATTCCAGGGCGGCGGCGTACTGTTCCAACTCCAAACAGACTTCGACAGTATGGCGATAGAGCTTATTCCATTCTTCTGCTAATTTCTGGCGGTCCGCTTCGCCCCCTTCGATGATGCCACTGCGGATCAACTCTACGGTATCGATGCCCTCTTTAAAGGTATCGTAGGCATCGTGTAATTGGGAAGCATCGCGATAGGCTAAGCCTAGATTGAATAAGGTTTCCGCATTGTCTTGGGGAAAAGCGTCACGGGTACGCACTTGTAATGCCCCTCGGTAACAGGCGATCGCCTCCTCGAGATTCTCCCCCCGTTCCCCTCGGATGCGGTATAAGTAGGCAGTCCCCAGATTGTTTTGGGTCATGGCCCACTGTTGGGGAAAAGCGTCGCGGGTATAAACGTGTAAAGCCTCTCGGTAACAGGCGATCGCCTCCTCGAGATTCTCCCCCCGTTCCCCTCGGATGCGGTATAAGTAGGCATTCCCCAGATTGTTTTGGGTCGTGGCCCACTGTTGGGGAAAAGCGTCGCGGGTATAAACGTGTAAAGCCTCTCGGTAACAGGCGATCGCCGCTTCGAGATTCTCCCCCCGTTCCCCTCGGATGCGGTCGGAGTAGGCAGTCCCCAGATTGTTTTGGGTCGTGGCCCACTGTTGGGGAAAAGCGTCGCGGGTACGCACTTGTAATGCCTCTCCGTAACAGGCGATCGCCTCCTCGAGATTCTCCCCCCGTTCCCCTCGGATGCGGTTTCTGTAGGCATTCCCCAGATTGTTTTGGGTCATCGCCCAATCTTGGGGAAAGGCGTCGCGGGTACGCACTTGTAATGCCTCTCCGTAACAGGCGATCGCCTCTTCGAGATTCTCCCCCCGTTCCCCTCGGATGCGGTTTCTGTAGGCATTCCCCAGATTGTTTTGGGTCATCGCCCACTCTTGGGGAAAGGCGTCGCGGGTATAAACGTGTAAAGCCCCTCGGTAACAGGCGATCGCCTCCTCGAGATTCTCCCCCCGTTCCCCTCGGATGCGGTCGGAGTAGGCATTCCCCAGATTGTTTTGGGTCATCGCCCACTCTTGGGGAAAGGCGTCGCGGGTATAAACGTGTAAAGCCCCTCGGTAACAGGCGATCGCCTCCTCGAGATTCTCCCCCCGTTCCCCTCGGATGCGGTCGGAGTAGGCATTCCCCAGATTATATTGGGTCGTGGCCCAATCTTGGGGAAAGGCGTCGCGGGTACACACTTGTAATGCCTCTCCGTAACAGGCGATCGCGATTTCGAGGTTGTTCGCCCGATTGCCTAACGGAAATTGATATAGATCGACAGCAAGGTAGAAGATCGACGTTAGGGCTTGGTTTCTTTCTGACTGATTTTTGTCGAGTTGGGAGTTAAACCACTGTGTGGCAACTTCGGCAAAAGTCAAGTCGAGTTTATCTTGGTGTCGTGCGAGGAGGGGATAAACGACCTGTCGGTTATTGTTGCTTGCAATGATTGCTTGCAACAGCTCTTGCAAAAAGCTGCGATAGTCTTCTGCGTTCATGGGGTCGGTGTTCTCACCTATGGCGGGGGGTGACTCATGTTTCGATGATAGCTCATCGATCGCCCGTACAGCACTTTCCTCTGCTATGCAAGACATTTAGATCCCCCTAAATCCCCCTTAACAAGGGGGACTTTGTTGGTGGGGGGTTGCGGCGGATGCTAACGGAGGCGATCGCCTGTTTTGAGGTCAAACCAATGGATGGACTCCGGGGGGATCGCTAATTTCACCTCATCCCCTCCCCAGTCTACATCTGCGGATAACAACGCCCGAACTGTGGTAGATTCGTCATGCTCTCCGGTCACTCTCACACTCAAGAGGTTTTGCATTCCCAAGTTTTCCACTAAAAAGATCCGTCCGTGCACGATGAGGCGATCGGTCTCCTGGGGAAGTCTCACGTGTTCCGGACGAATTCCCATGACGATTTGTGGTGGCGTCGATAACCCTTCCGGTAAAGGAATGTGCAGATCGCCTAAAATCCCATGATTTCCCTGACAATTCAAAGTCAGTAAATTCATCTGAGGACTGCCGACAAACCCCGCCACAAATTGATTGGCGGGATGGGTATAAATTCGTTGCGGAGGGTCGAGTTGTTGGACGTTTCCTTCGTAAAGGACGGCCACTTTACTCGAAAGGGTCATCGCCTCTACTTGGTCGTGAGTGACGTAGACCACCGGGGCTTTTTGTTGTTCAAATAATTGTTTGATTTCGGCGCGTACTCGTTCGCGCAAGAGCGCATCTAAATTACTTAACGGTTCGTCTAATAAAAATACCTCCGGCTGTCGGACTAAGGCGCGACCCAAAGCCACTCGCTGTCTTTGTCCGCCGGAGAGTTGCCCGGGTTTGCGATTCATTAAATCCAGGTTTAAATCTAACAAGCGGCTGGCTTCTTCAACCCGTTTTCTAATTTCTTGGGTCGGAATTTTTCGCAGTTTCAACCCCGAGGCCATATTTTCATAAACGGTCATATGAGGATAAAGGGCGTAGCTTTGAAATACCATCGAAATATCGCGATCGCCCGGTTTTAAATGGGTCACGTCGCGATCGCCGATTAAGATTTGACCTCGGGTGGGTTGTTCCAATCCAGCAATTAATCTTAAGGTAGTCGATTTACCGCAGCCCGACGGTCCGAGTAAGGTTAAAAATTCGTCATCGTTGACTTCCAGGCTGATATTTTTAACGGGAATCGTTTTGGAATTGTATGTTTTATTGAGGTTTTTAATCTCTAGTTTAGCCATTTTGCGAACTCCTGCTATTTTTCCTGCTATTTTTCCTGCTATTTCTGAATAAAAGATCGCCCCGGGCGGCGGGGGATACTCTTCTATCTTTCTCTACCCTTTCACCGCCCCCGCCGTTAACCCTTGTACGATCTTACGTTGGAAGAATAACACCAATAAAATCAACGGCAACGTCCCGAGAATTGTGGCGGCGGCTAGGGCGCCGTAAGGCGTATCGAATTGAGAAGCCCCGCTTAATTGGGCGGCGGCGACGGGAATCGTTTTCATGGTTTCTTTGGTGATAAAAGTCAAAGCAAAAAGAAACTCATTCCAAGAAAAAATAAAGGTTAAAATTCCCGTAGTCACCATAGCAGGCAAGGTAAGCGGTAAAACAATTCGAGTTAACATCTGCCAAGTATTGTAACCGTCTACTTTGGCGACATCTTCTAAATCTTTAGGGAGTTGCTGAAAGAAGCTGCGCATGACCAGAATCGTCAAGGGTAAATTAATCGCCGTGTAGGGGATAATCAAAGCTAAATAGTTATTCGCCAATCCCACCGCTTTGATGACTTCCAGCAAGCCTAAAAAGAGCAGAATGTAAGGAAACAGGGTAACGATTAAAACTCCTGCCAGAATGATTTTTTCTCCCGCTATTCTCAATCGCGCCAAGGCATAAGCGGCGGGAGACCCGATCGCCAAACACAATACAGTTGAAACGATCGAGACCAAAGCACTGTTTAAAATATAGGCAAAGAACGGACGACGCACGAACAATTCCGTATAATGTTGAACGGTGATTTTGGAGGGGATATAAACATTGGGAATTGTTTCGATTTCTGGGTTGACTTTAAAAGAAGTCAGCAGTTGCCACAAAACGGGCGCTAAGGTAAAAACTACGATCGCCGTTACGGCAATGGGAATCACGAGCGATCGCCAGGAAAAAGCGATCGATTGATTTTGATTTGAATTGTTTTGATTTGAGCTGGATGCTGTTGCCATAATCTACAAATTAAATCAGATCGAATTACAAATTAAATATCTTTCAAAGATGGTCACAATTTAACTAAATTGGATCGCTACTATGGCGAGATTTCGAGAGAAAATAAGCGGCGATCGCCACCACGATAATTAGGAGCAAAAAAGTCACCACCACTAACGCCGCACCATAACCAAAATCGAGATAGCGCATGACATTGGCATAGATATAAACCGAGACCATTTCAGTTGCTCCCCCGGGGCCGCCTCCAGTCATCACTTGAATGAGATCGAAAATGCCGAAAGCTTGGGCGAACCGAAATAGTAAGGCGATCGTAATTTGTGGCATTAAAAGCGGCAGCGTAATTTGGCGAAAACTCTGCCAAGGCGTGGCGCCGTCGATCGCGTGAGCTTCGTATAAATCCTCGGAAATGGATTGCAATCCAGCCAGCAATAAAATACTAATAAATGGAGTGGTTTTCCAAACATCGGCGACCACGACCGCCACCATTGCCAGGGCTGGATTTCCCAACCAGTTAATCCCTTGTTGGATCAGTCCCAAACGCATTAAAATATCATTGACGACGCCGAATTGATCGTTAAAAATCCACGCCCAAGCTAACGCCATAATCGCAGTCGGTAAGGCCCAAGGAATAATGGCGATCGTGCGAACGGCGCCCCGTCCGGGAAAAGATTGATTTAAAACGAGGGCAATTCCCAACCCAAAAATCAATTCTAAAATCACGGATGCTGTTGTAAAAATGCTCGTATTCCAGATACTTTGCCAAAAGCGACCGTCTCCAAACATACGGGCGTAATTGGACAATCCTGTAAATTCGGCTTGCAAGTTAGTCCCGAGGTTTTCAGCGAACAAACTCAAGACGAATGCACGTCCGATGGGATAAGCAAAGACGAGTAATAATAACAGCAATGCGGGGGTAACGAGAATCCACCCGGTGAGTTGGTCTCTACCTCGAATTGTATCGATTTTCATGGAAGAAGTTGTAGATTTCTACAATCGGCTAAAATTCAATCGGTGAAAATTCAATCGGTGAAAAACGGGGGTTAAAAGGCGATCGCCATTGAAGCCATGAGATCGGCATACCTTATATGAGAAACGATCTCGGGAGAACGGGACGGGCGATCGCGGTATTAAGTGAGGTAAATCGCTACTCTCCACGCGATTTACTGCCCTAATAACCTGCGAGTTTCGGCGGCGGCGCTTTGCATGGCGTCTTCCGGGGTCAATCGCCCGCTTAACGCCGCCGTGAGATAGCGTTGTAAAATATCGGAGGCTTGGGCGTATTGGGCGACGGGAGGACGCAAAACGGCGTTATCTAACACGCTTAACAGTTCGGGATAGTGACCGTATTCGGCGACAATTTGGGGGTCGGTAAACAGCGATCGTCGCGAGGGAACGTAGCTGGTGGATAAGACGAATTGGCGTTGAAATTCTTCGCTACTGAAATATTGAATAACTTTCCAGGCTTCCTCGGTATAGGCGGTGGTGGAAGAGATGCCCAATCCCCACCCACCTTGACAGCCGCCACTGTTATATTTGGGGGCATGAACCATCGGTTTGAGGGCAATTTTTCCGGCAATGGGCGAGTCATCTTTATTGGCTTCTCGCCATACATAAGGCCAATTTCTTAAAAATACGGATTCGCCGTTAATGAAAAACCGAAGCGTTTCATTTTCGGTGTAGGTAGTCACGCCTTTTGGTGTAATTCCAGTGTCGATTGTTGCGGTTAAAAATTTGACGGCATCGATCGCATTGGCGCGATCGAGTCCGACGGTATTGGTTGCGGGATCGATCCAAAAACCGCCATATCCTTTGAGAACTTCGACGAACATCGCCGAGAGTCCTTCATATTGTTTTCCTTGCCAAAGGTAACCCCAATCGGCTGGGGAATTTTCTTGTAAATTGGCGGCAATGGTTTGTAATTCTTCAAAGGTTTCTGGAGGATTGTAACCACCTTCGGCTAATAAATCGGTGCGGTAATAGAGCATTCCGACATCCGATCGCACGGGAATGCGATACAGTTGGTCTTGATAGCGTCCCGCTTCGATATCCCCTGGTAAAAACTGGTTGAGTTCGGCTTTGGGGATGCGATCGTCGAGGGGTTGTAGCCAGCCTGCGGCGGCGAATTTCGGCGCCCAAACCGTATCCATATAGACGAGATCGTAAGGCGAATCGCCGAGAAGAAAGGCGGAGGTATAGAGATCTTCAATTAAATTAGTGGCGTTGGGTCCTTCGATGATATTGAGGTCGATTCCGGGGTTTTCCGCCTCGAATTGGGGGACGAAGGGTTGCCATTGACTGGCTTCGAGGGCGTTCATCAAGATGTTAATCGTAACAGTTTCTTGACCGTAAGCCGGAAGAGCGAACAAAAATTTAAAACTGAGCATGACTAAGGCCGTGCCCAGTCCTAAAATGCTGTAAAATTTATATTTGCAAAAGTATTTTGACAAATATTTTGACAAATATTTTGACAAGTATTTTGACAAGTATTTTGACAGGGTTTTTAAGCGGGTAAATGAGTTTTTCATATTGCCGATCGCTTTGCAAATCTATGCGGGCGATCGCGGCTAGCATCAAAAATTGATTGCAATGGTCAAGTCGGTTGTCGATCCTTGGGGATGGCAACACGATCGCTCGCTCAGACTTGAAAATCTCGAATTTTTTAGAGAACTGCCGTCCATTTTACCAAGGGTTCTGCGATCGCGGGTCGATCGACGATTTGAATTGTTACGAAGCTTAATTTTGTTAAGAAATACTTCTTCAATTGGTGAGCTTTTTAGGGGGGCGAAGCCACGAATCAGGCAAAAAATTGCTTGGCGACTAGCCAATTTTTCAAGATTCGACATCTACCTAAAGATAGAAATGAGGCGAAGCGATCGCCCGTTTCGGCAAAAAAAAGCAACCGAGCGATCGCCATTCGGACTCATTTTAACTCTCAATTTAATCGGAGTTGAGCCGTGCGAAATTGAAGGGGGCTGTAAAATTGTTGTAGCGGATGCGCAGGCGACCTTCAAAAGCGCGATCGAGACGTTCGACGCGATCGCCGAATTCGGTTTCTCGATCCCAAGGAATCAAATAAGCGGCATTATAAATCATCGCTTCGGTAAGGGGATCGTTTTCCACCCTATCGATCGCTAGAGCATTGAGTTCGTGGTGAAAGCGATCGATAATCCCCTGTTTTTGAGCTTCGAGCGATCGCTCCAATTCCTGACCGATGGCGATCGTTTCTTCCATGCTTAAAACTTTCCCTTGTAAGTTATCTCGTTTCGCTTTTAATTCCGGTTGGAGATCGAGTAAGCGTTGTAACTCTTCGTTCGTTTCCCAAAAGATTTTAATCCCGACTTCTCGATTTCCCGTCAACTGTTTTAACAACTCGTGCAACTGTTGGCGATGAGGGACGAGTAACTCCTTCTCGACGGCTTGCCAGCTTTCGGCGATCGTGCCGAATTTCAAGGGGAGAACCGTTCGATATCCGGCGTGCATGGCTTCTTCCAAGACGGTTTCGTGGCCGAGTAAATTGCGCCGACTGGCTAAATAGCGTTGTTGTTTGGCTTCGGAATATAAAAACACAAAATCATCAAAAATATGAGTTTTAACGGGTTGTTTATCCAATCCTTCTAGCTCTAATTTTTGCGGTCCCGGGAGGGGAAAAATACCATACAAGTAAAATCCGTATCTCATGTACAATTTTGCCTTTAAATGTGCCTGCAAAGCGTTGAGTGTTATTCTAATACAAGATAATAAATCAGAACATTGAAAGCATTGAGGGGTTGCCCGAGTTTCCGTCTCTCGTGCGATCGCCTTAATTAGTTTTGTCTTCGCGCGAAAGGCGATCGCTCCAGCGCGTCGTTTCCGGCAACCGATACTTGGAGGTACAGCGTAAGACATAATCGATCGCCGTTGTGAGAGCGACTCGGTGACCGATGGAGACGTAAATCGGCTTGACTCCGGTGCGCGATCGCACCACGGCGCCGATGGTTTCGCCGCGATCGAGGAGAGGTTGCCAATGTCCGCGACGGTTGCTTAAGGCTTCGTGTTCGCCGATGAGGCGCGATTTAGCGACCCCGATCGCCGGAAGGTCGGTAATGACACCGAGATGACACGCCAAGCCGAAACGGCGCGGATGGGCCAGTCCCTGACCGTCGCAGAGGACTAAATCCGGGGTAATCTTCAATTTTTCTAAGGCTTGTAACACCGCCGGGACTTCGCGAAAGGAGAGAAACCCGGGGATGTAGGGAAACGTGGTCGGGGTTTGTGCGATCGCGCGATCGCACAATTGCAAATCCGGGAAGCTCAAGACGACAACGGCGGCCCGGGTGAGGGAATCGGAGTGCTTGTAACCGACATCGACGCCAGCGACGTAGCGGACCTCGGCCAATTCGTCGGTGGTGACGACTTGCGATCGCAACTGCTCTTGAATGGAAATCGCCTCTTGAGTATTGCTGGGCCAAGCATGAGGGGGGTTTGTCTTCATAAAACTAAATGACTGAGTGACACCCATCGTTTTTAAGGTCTAGCATAGAACAATACAGTTGTCGTACTCGAATATCTTGGCACGATCGCGTAGATACCGCTTTCGGGTAACTATTTTTTGAGTTCAGTTTTACTGCAAATTGGATGGCGATGGAGGATAAGACTTAAATTTTTTGGAAAATATCGGTCAATTTCTCTGTCAGTGAGGTTCCATTGAGTGGAGAAAGCGAAAAACACAATACAGGTAAATTGATTATGAGATCGAATCGAAATTCAGCAACCTCCTATGATGCCAAAAATATTCTGATTATTGCGGGAGGCATTGCGGGAGCTTTTGTTTTGCTGCTGGCGATTACTGCCTTAAAACCGTTCGTGATTGTCGATGCGGGACAGCGCGGCGTTCTCAAGAAGTTTGGCGCCGTTCAAGATACGGTATTGGGGGAAGGTCTCCATCCGATCGTCCCGATCGTTTACAGCGTCGAAAAAATTAGCGTTCGCGTCGATAAAAGCGATATTCCGGCCCAGGCGGCCTCGAAAGATTTGCAAGATGTGAAAATGAATGTTGCCCTCAACTGGAGCATCGATCCGCAAAAGGTCAATGAGGTTTATCAGAGTATTGGCGATTCGGAACAGGTGGTGCAGCGTATTATTTTCCCGGCAGTTTCCGAAGTCGTGAAAGCGGCGACGGCGAAGAAAAATGCGGAGGAAATTATTACCAAACGCACGGAATTAAAAGACGAAATCGATCGCGAATTGCAAGCTCGGCTGCAAGATTACGGGTTGATTATTCGGGATATTTCTTTAGTCGATGTCGCGTTTTCGCCGGAGTTTGCGAAAGCGATCGAAGCGAAACAAATTGCCGAACAAGATGCTAAGCGCGCCGTGTTTCGCGCCCAACAAGCGGAACAAGATGCCCAGGCAGAAATTAACCGCGCGAGGGGACAAGCGGAAGCGCAACGGCTGTTAAGAGAAACGATTACCCAGGAAATTTTGCAACAGGCGGCGATCGAGAAGTGGAACGGTCAGTTTCCGATGGTGATGGGGAACGATGGCGCGCTACCGTTTATTAATATCAATCCGGGGACGGCGGGCAATCGCGCGCCCCAAGGGCAATAAGCGGTTTTAGTACGCGGCGCGGTAGGAGCGATCGCGATCGATCTGTAAAATCAGGTCTACCCGATCGCGATCGGCCCGCAAGGGAGGCAGGAATAGTTCGGGATGTAAGGCTTTCCAGAAATATTCGACGAAAGCTCGGATTTGGTCGTCACTCATCCCGTCGCGTCCTCGCGCTTTCATTTCGCGTTCCGCTTGCATTCGCCACTGACAGCTCAGTTGCCAATCGACGGGATCGAGGACGGTGAGGCGATCGAGGCGATCCCACAAGGGGAGATAGGCGTGCAGGCGGTCGTTACAGTCCCGAGCAAATTGGCGGTCGGCGTCGGTTTCGATGGGCCAGGGGGCGCGATCGAAGTGGTGGGAGGCGATCGGGCGCACGCCGACCAACCAACCTTCAAAGAGGACGAGATCCACGGCGCCGACTCGTTCGGGTTCGCCCCGATCGCCCGCGCCGCCATAAGCGGATTTGTCGAACCGGGGAACGGCGATCGGGCGATCGTCGGGCGATCGCAGTCGGTCTAATACGGCGATTCCCAGGTCGATATCGTGGGTTCCCGGGGGACCGCGCCAAATTAAGCGGGGGTCTTGTCGTTGCAGTTGTTGGCGATCGCGATAGGTTTTGTAGAGGTCGTCTACGGACAAACAGAGTACCTTGAGGTCTAACTCGGTGAGGATCGCGCTTAAAATGTGAGTGAGGGTGGTTTTGCCCGTTCCCTGCAATCCTAAAATCCCCTGAATCCAGGGCCGACCCAGATCGGTTCGCCGACGGGCTAAGTGTTGGGCGAGGGGGAGCCAGACGAACCACAAACTCGGTAAAAATGTCTTGCTGTCGATACGCTTTAAACTCGGGCGCCCCACGACGGACTCGAAAAGGCGCGATCGCTGGGCTAAATCGGTCCGGAGGCGATCGCGATCGATGCCGAAAGCGTTGAGACGGCGCGGGTCTTCGAGTTCGTAGGGTTCGAGTTGGGCGATCGCCTCCGCAGAGGAAATCTCACCGCGCGCCCACTGTTGCAAAATTGCGGCGATCGTTGTCGTTCGGTCGGTCATGACGCTGTCGGGATGAATCCGGGCAAGGACACGCAGAGGTTAGGATCCGAGGGTAAAGGCCAAAACGAAGAGATTGTAAATTAAGCCGACTTTAAACGCATTGACGCTTTGGACGAACAAGGATTGGGAGACTCGGCGATTGGCCCGATAGACAAACCAACTGTAAGTTTCGGTCACTACAATTAAGATCGCGGCGACCACCGTATCTAAGTTGGCATTTTGTCCGGCGATCGTCGAAATCGTCGTTCCCATCAAATTGCCTAACAGAAAACTAATCGCAAATAACGCCAGTCGCCGCCAAGGATTGCGAAGGGACGCCCGCAACCGCCCGAAAGCAAGATCGAACAAGCTGTTAAGACGAGTATTTTGCATGACCGAGACTCGAAGGCAACTTCTTGATTGTATGCGATCGTGTGCCTCGCTCGGACGACACAGGAGGGACGCGGCATTGCCGTGTCCCTCCTCGCAATCTCTGAATTATTGTCGAACAATGCTTTCCAATTGGATTAACTTTTGAGGGGTTCGGGGAGCTGGTCTCATCCCCACCCTGCGGGAAGGGTCAAGCCCTACGATGGGGATGAGACCAGCATTTATCAGCAGCTATAGTCTGTAGTAAATTATAGTCATGCTGACCATGAACTACACCTACCGAATCTATCCAAATGTCGTACAGCAGACTGAACTGCGGTCGTGGCTTGAGACGTGCAGAGGGGTATATAACTACGCTTTGCGCGAACTCAAGGATTGGATTGCTTCTCGTAAGTGTTCGGTAGACCGATGCTCGTTGGAAAAGGAATACATCATTCCCGCCGATGAGCCATTCCCGTCTTACCATCGTCAGCAGAACAACCTGCCCAAAGCAAAGAAGCAATTCCCGCATCTGGGTCAGGTGCATTCTCAGGTGTTGCAGACCACGATTCGCAGACTGCACGATACCTGGGAAGTATTTCAGAAACGGGGATATGGATTCCCGCATTTCAAAAAATTCGGTCAACTCAAATCCTTTCTATTTCCCCAGTTCAAGAACAATCCCATCAATGGCTTCACAATCAAATTGCCAAAGATCGGGGAAGTACCCATCAACCTGCATCCCCCCTTCGCCCCCCTTTCAAAGGGGGGTTGGGGGGATACAGGTAAGGGTATTGTCCAGGGTGCGAGGAACGCAATGGTACGTTGTCGTCACGATTGAATCGGATATCTCGGTTCCCGATGCTCCAGTTCGCGGTCGCGCGATTGGGATTGACCTGGGATTAGAGCGATTCTTGACGGCTTGCGATCGCTCTTTCCAAGAACGCCCTAAGTTTTTCAAGTCGATGCAACGCAAGCTAAAATTGCTGCAACGCAGAGCAGCACGAAAACAGAAGGGTTCTCAAAATTGGGAGAAGGCGCAAATCGAAGTGGCTAGAATGCACCATCGCATTGCCAATCGTCGTAAAGACTTCCATCTGAAAACGGCTCATCAGCTTTGCGATCGGGCGCAAACCATCTTTGCAGAAGACCTCAACGTCAAAAGCTTGACGAGAGGAATGCTGCGAAAAGATTGTGTAGATGCTGCCTTCGGACAATTCCTGTCTCTGACGGAATGGGTTTGCTGGAAGCGTGGGGTCTACTTTGCTAAAGTCAATCCCAACGGCACCAGTCAAACCTGTCCATCCTGCCTTGCTACGGCGAGCAAAGGGTTGGAAGTCAGAGAGCATCATTGTCCTGAGTGTGGGTATCGAACGCATCGTGACCATGCTGCAGCCGAGATGGTTTTGCGTCGTGGACAAGAAAACGTAGTAACCCAGGGACTCTGGGGAACGGAAACCGCCTGTCAAGTCGGTCTGTCGGGGGTCTATGACCTAGATAAGTGGCGCGGGGCAGGAATACCCAATCGTGAGGCTGGGAAGCCCGCGCTGTAATCTTTGATTCAGCCTCGGGAGGATGTCACCAATTGCTGCTTTGTTTTTTATGACGTTTGACACCGAAAGCACTCAAGCCGAGGAACGCCAAACCGATGAGGCTAGAAGGTTCGGGAACACTTTGAGTCGGGGCTTCGGGTTCGCCGAAAACGGAGGATTTGCTAAAGCTAAAAGCGATGGTTTCGCTACCGCCAAATAACGAGCGATCGAAATGTCCGTCGGCTAAGTCCTCGTCACTGAGCCAATTAATCCCACTGAGGGGAGTTCCAGAGGCGATCGTATTGAGGCTACTCCCTCCTCGATAGTATTGTTGGCCGTTGTCGAGATACCCATCGGCGTCCATGTCGCCCAAATCTGCGCTCGCAATCGCGTCGTGGTAAGCATCCAAGCTAGCATAACCGTGGTTCGATCCAGTAACGCTTTGAGCGGTGACATTTCTGTATAAACCGACTTCGGAGACTCCAGAATCGTTCGTACCCGCGAAGCGAACGCCGTACAAACTGCCTTCACTACTAGCTGTTTGGAAATCAGTTGTCGGGTTTAAATTAAAGAATAAATCGCCCCAGCCAATATTGTCGTCAGCCGCATCAGAATCAAAGACGCCAGTCAGAGGTGTATTGCCGTTGAGGACGACCCAAATGCTATCTTGGGTTTCGCGAACCCCCATCCCGAACATTTCAAATTGGCTGCCGCCACTGCCGTCGTTGGTGGCATCGATCGCGTACTGCCAATTATATTCGTTCACCCGGGCGTCATCTCTTTGCAGGACGACACCATCGTTAATACATTCCAGGAAAACGTTGAAAACTACACCGTTCAAAGGATTGGCACTGGCACCTTGAGCCGTTAAGCAGAGAAGACCCAAAGCAACTGTTCCAGTTTTAAGTCCGTTGGTAAAGAGTTGAGATTTCATAATTCCTTGTGCCAATTTATTCGTGTTAACTACATTGCAAACTTGCTTCCCCCTAGTTCTTATTCTCGGTGATTCTGGAAAGATTGCCATTGTCAAAAACCCGGAACTTTTAGGATTGTTTTGCTTCTACAAATGAAAAACTATCGCTTTTTAAGATGAAGTTAGTTTACATTCTCAGGATTCTTTTATTTGAGTAGACTTCCAGTAGATCCACTAGCTGTGGGATCGAACAAGTGCAGTTTTTATTGATGTTTTCAACACGGACACTTTACGATAACTTCATCTTCATAATTGGCTTTTTTCCGTATTTTTACTTAGACCCGATCGCCTCGAATGGGCGCCCTGGAGGGGGCGATCGCCCCTAGCGCCCCCGAAAAAGCCCATTTTTTAGATAAAAGTATTGATTTATATTCAAAAAGTTAAATCGCTAAAACCATTACTAAAAGGCTATTGTGCTAATTAAATCAATTTTCTTTGATAAAAAAGCAATCTTAAAATTCATCAAAAAATTACAACGAGAGAAGGGAGCGATCGCGGGATCTGTCCAGGGATCTCTTGCTTGCGCAAATTCCCCTAGTAAAAATACTGACTCCTGAGTTAGGGTGGGAAAAGCATCGCCCTTCAATCCGGGAAACCTAGACTAGACCCTGTCCCCCGGAATCATCGACCTTTGCATCTACCGTTTTTGATAGGGAAGTCGCGATCGCGGCAAAAACGCACGGAAAACCAACCATCCGGGACGGATCGAAAACTAGACCCGGAAACAACAGCGCGATCGCCTCGCCCTCGCTTTCCCTTGCCCTCCTAACCTCACCACCGCAGACCGAACCATGCCGACGACCACCAAAACCGCCCCCGCCAACAACAACGACCTCCTCAACGAACTCCTCACCACCCTCAACGCCCTCAAACAAGGCGACTTCAACACCCGAATGCCCCTACACCATACGGGCTTAGAAGGCAAAGTCGCCGACACCCTCAACGAAATCCTCGAACAAAACCAGCAAATGGTCGGCGAATTCCAACGCATCGGCGAAGTCGTCGGCAAAAAAGGAAAAATCGGCGATCGGGCCACCCTCAACGGCAACAACGGCGCCTGGAAAACCTGCATCGAATCCGTCAACACCCTAATCGGCGACCTCGTACAGCCGATGACCGAAACCACCCGCGTCATCCAAGCCGTCGCCAACGGCGACCTCTCCCACAAAATCCCCCTCGAACTCGACGATCGCCCCCTCAAAGGCGAATTTCTCAAAACCGCCAAACTCGTTAACAGCATGGTCGATCAACTCGGATCCTTCTCCAGCGAAGTCACCCGGGTCGCCCGCGAAGTCGGAACCGAAGGCAAACTCGGCGGTCAAGCCGACGTCCAAGGAGTTCGAGGCATCTGGAAAGAACTCACCACCAACGTCAACCTGATGGCGGACAACCTCACCGCCCAAGTTCGCAACATCGCCGACGTCACCACCGCCGTCGCCAACGGCGACTTATCCAAAAAAGTCACCGTAGACGTCAAAGGCGAAATCCTCGAACTCAAAAACACCGTCAACACCATGGTCGATCGCCTCAGTTCCTTCGCCAGCGAAGTCACCCGGGTCGCCCGGGAAGTCGGAACCGAAGGCAAACTCGGCGGTCAAGCCCACGTCCAAGGGGTCGCCGGAACCTGGAAAGACCTCACCGACAACGTCAACTCCATGGCGGAGAACCTCACCGACCAAGTTCGCAACATCGCCGCCGTCACCACCGCCGTCGCCAACGGCGACTTATCCAAAAAAGTCACCGTAGACGTCAAAGGCGAAATCCTCGAACTCAAAAACACCATTAACACCATGGTCGATCGCCTCGGATCCTTCGCCAGCGAAGTCACCCGCGTCGCCTGCGAAGTCGGAACCGAAGGCAAACTCGGCGGTCAGGCCCACGTCCAGGGGGTCGCCGGAACCTGGAAAGACCTCACCGACAACGTCAACTCCATGGCGGACAATCTCACCGACCAAGTTCGCAACATCGCCGACGTCACCACCGCCGTCGCCAACGGCAATTTATCCAAAAAAGTCACCGTAGACGTCAAAGGCGAAATCCTCGAACTCAAAAACACCATCAACACCATGGTCGATCGCCTCGGATCCTTCGCCAGCGAGGTCACCCGCGTCGCCCGCGAAGTCGGAACCGAAGGCAAACTCGGCGGTCAAGCCGACGTTCCCGGCGTCGCCGGAACCTGGAAAGACCTCACCGACAACGTCAACTCCATGGCGGGCAATTTAACCGCCCAAGTTCGCAACATCGCCGACGTCACCACCGCCGTCGCCAACGGCGATTTATCTAAAAAAGTCACCGTAGACGTCAAAGGCGAAATCCTCGAACTCAAAAACACCGTCAACACCATGGTCGATCAACTCAGTTCCTTCGCCTCCGAAGTCACCCGGGTGGCGCGAGATGTGGGCACCGAAGGCAAACTTGGCGGTCAAGCGGACGTCAAAGGAGTCGCCGGAACCTGGAAAGACCTCACCGACAACGTTAACTTGATGGCGGGCAATCTCACCGCCCAAGTTCGCAACATCGCCGAAGTCACCACCGCCGTCGCCAACGGCGATTTATCCAAAAAAGTCACCGTAGACGTCAAAGGCGAAATCCTCGAACTCAAAAACACCGTCAACACCATGGTCGATCAACTCAGTTCCTTCGCCTCCGAAGTCACCCGGGTGGCGCGAGAAGTCGGAACCGAGGGCAAACTCGGCGGTCAAGCGGACGTCAAAGGGGTCGCCGGAACCTGGAAAGACCTCACCGACAACGTTAACTTGATGGCGAACAATTTAACCGCCCAAGTTCGCAACATCGCCGAAGTCACCACGGCGGTCGCCAACGGCGATTTATCTAAAAAAATTACCGTCGATGTACGCGGCGAGATTTGGGAGTTGAAAAATACCATTAATACGATGGTGGATCGCCTCAGTTCCTTCGCCTCGGAAGTCACCCGGGTGGCGAGAGAGGTGGGAACCGAGGGCAAACTCGGCGGTCAGGCGCAAGTGAAAGGGGTCGCCGGAACCTGGAAAGACCTCACCGACAACGTTAACTTGATGGCGAACAATTTAACGGCCCAAGTTCGCAACATTGCCGAAGTGACCACGGCGGTCGCCAACGGCGAGTTATCGAAGAAAATCACCGTCGATGTCAAAGGTGAGATGCTGGAGTTGAAAAATACGGTCAACACGATGGTGGACCGTCTCAGTTCCTTCGCCTCCGAAGTCACCCGGGTGGCGCGGGAAGTGGGAACCGAGGGTAAGTTAGGCGGTCAGGCCCACGTCGAAGGGGTGGCGGGAACCTGGAAAGATCTCACCGATAATGTCAACTCGATGGCGAGTAATTTAACGGCCCAAGTTCGCGGAATCGCCCGAGTAATTACGGCGGTAGCGAATGGGGACCTCAAGAGTAAGATGGCGGTGGAGGCGAAGGGAGAAATTGCCGCCCTGGCGCAAACGATCGATACGACGGTGGAAACTCTGGCGACTTTTGCCGAACAGGTGACCACGGTAGCGCGAGAAGTGGGGATCGAGGGTAAGTTAGGCGGTCAGGCGCGGGTTCCGGGGGCGTCGGGAACGTGGCGAGATCTGACGGATAATGTCAACCAGTTGGCGGCGAATTTGACCACTCAGGTTCGGGCGATCGCCGAAGTGGCGAAGGCGGTGACGAAGGGGGATCTGACGCGATCGATCGCGGTCCAAGCCCAAGGAGAAGTGGCGGCGCTGAAGGATAATATCAATCAGATGATCGCCAATTTGCGCCAGACGACGCAGAAAAATAACGAGCAAGATTGGCTGAAAACGAACTTAGCGAAGTTCAGCCGGATTTTACAAGGGCAGCGCGATTTACAGGCGGTGTCTAAGTTGATTCTGTCGGAACTGGCGCCGTTAGTTTCGGGGCACCACGGGGCGTTTTTCTTGATGGAAAATGTCAATGCGACGCCGGGAAATGCGATCGCCGAACCGTTCCTGAAGTTGGTCAGTACCTACGCCTATCGTCATCGCAAACATCTCTCGAATACGTTCCATTTAGGGGAAGGTTTGGTCGGACAGTGCGCCCTGGAAAAGGAAACAATTTTATTGACCGAGGTTCCGTCGGATTACATTAAAATTAGTTCGGCTTTGGGCGAGGCGTCTCCCCTCAATATTGTAGTGATTCCGGTGTTGTTTGAGGGACAAGTGACGGCGGTGTTGGAGTTGGCGTCGTTCCAACGCTTCAGCGACATTCACCTCAAGTTTTTAGACCAACTCACGGAAAGTATCGGGGTCGTTCTCAATACGATCGGCGCCTCGATGCGGACGGAACAGTTGCTGAAACAGTCGCAGTTGCTGACGGAAGAACAGCAGAAACAGCAGAAGGAGTTAACTCAAACGAATCAGCGTTTGGAACAACAGGCGCAATCGTTGAAAGCATCGGAAGAGTTGTTGAAAACGCAGCAGGAAGAGTTACAGCGTACGAACGAACAACTGGCAGAAAAAGCGCGGTTGCTGTCGGCGCAAAATGCAGAAGTGGAGCGCAAGAATCAGGAAATCGAACGGGCGCGGTTGGCGTTGGAAGAGAAGGCGGCGCAGTTGGCGCAAACGTCGAAGTACAAGTCGGAATTTTTGGCGAATATGTCCCACGAGTTGCGGACGCCGCTTAATAGTTTGCTGATTTTGGCGAAGATGTTGGCGGACAATGGGGATAAGAATTTGAGCGATCGCCAGGTGATGTATGCGAAGACGATCCATTCGGCGGGGATGGATTTGTTGACGTTAATTAATGAGATTTTGGACTTGGCAAAAATCGAGTCGGGTAAGATGCGAATCGAGGTGCAAGAAATGCCGTTGAAGGAGTTGCACGACTATCTCGATCGCACGTTCCACCAAGTGGCGTTTGAGAAAAAACTCGATTTTGAAATTACTTGTGAGGAGGGGTTGCCGCGATCGGTTTATACGGACAATCAACGGTTGCAGCAAATTCTCAAAAATTTACTCTCGAATGCGTTTAAGTTTACGGAACAAGGAAAAGTCACATTAAATATCCGTCGGGTCACGTCGGGTTGGAAGCCAAATCACCCGTTTCTCGATCGCGCGGATCGCGCGATCGCCTTTGCGGTCACGGATACCGGGATCGGCATCCCGGAAGACAAGCAAGACGTGATTTTTGAGGCGTTCCAGCAAGTCGATGGTACCACCAGCCGCAAGTACGGCGGGACGGGGTTGGGCTTGTCGATTACCCGCGAACTCGCCGGGTTACTCGGCGGCGATTTATCGGTCACCAGTACCCCGAATATCGGTAGCACGTTTACTTTATATTTACCGGAACGGTATATGGGTTCGGTGCAGAAGCCGAAGGAAGGACCGCCGCAACCCCAACAACCCCCGAAGCCTGCGGCGGTCGAGACGGAACGGCCCCGGGAAACGGTGGCGAGTCCGCCGTCGGAGTCGTTAATTTCGACAATCTCTCACATTACGCCGCCCCCGTCGCCGATCGCCGACGACCGGGATGCGATCCGGACGGGCGATCGCACGTTGTTGATCGTCGAGGATGATGTGAATTTTGCCAGCATCCTTTTAGATATGGGTCGCCAACGGGGGTTTAAATGTCTGGTGGCGTTGCAAGGGGATACGGGTTTGTTTTTAGCGAAGCAGTTCAAACCGGATGCAATTCTGCTCGACATTCGCCTCCCGGTGATGGATGGTTTGACGGTTCTCAGTCGGTTGAAGGACGATCCGAATACACGGTATATTCCGGTGCAGATTCTTTCGGTGGAGGAGGAACAGCAACGGGGATTGCAACTCGGGGCGTTATTTTATTTACTCAAACCCATTTCGCCGGAGGAATTGGCCCAGGCGTTCGACCGGATTGCGGCGATTTTACCTCCGGTACAGACGCCGAAGGAAGGCGAATCGAAACGGTTGTTAGTGGTGGACCGCGATGTGACCCAGCGCAACAGTTTTATACAAGCGCTCCAGGAACGCGGCGTGCAGGCGATCGCCGCGAATACGGTTCCAGAAGCGTTGGACTGTTTGCGCGGCAATCGCGTCGACGGGGTGGTGTTGGATTTGGCGTTGGCGAATGGGTTGGAGTTACTCAAAGCGATTCGTCACGAGCTGAATTTGTGGGAATTGCCGATTATTGTCTACACCGGACAGGAGTTAACGCCACCGGAAGAAGCCGCACTCAAGCGGATGGCGGATACGGTGATTCGCAAGGACGATCGCTCGTTGGAGGATTTGGAGGAACAGATGGAGGTGTTCCGTCCGAGTCCATCCCCGAATGGCGATCGTCAGCTTCCCGCAACGCCTCTCGTAGCGGAGGCGCCGCCGCGTCTTCCCCTAGAGGAACTTGCACAAGCATCGCCCCCGCCGATGCCGCCAGTGCCGCAGGTGGCAGGCGATCGCACTCCGGTAGCACCCGCCGTCCGGGAGGAAGTGAAGCGCGAGGATCCCGCCGCACCCTCCACCGACGTGTTAGTGGGTCAAAAGGTGTTGATTGTCGATGACGACGTTCGCAATGTATTTGCGCTGACGAGCATGTTAGAGCAGTATCGGATGGAGGTGGTGTACGCGGAAAATGGCCGCGACGCGATCGAGTTACTCCAGTCCACCCCGGACATCAAAATCGTGCTGATGGATATTATGATGCCGGAAATGGACGGCTATCAAACAATGGAAGCGATTCGCAAAATTCCGGAATTTCAATTCCTACCGACGATCGCCCTCACGGCAAAAGCGATGAAGGGCGATCGGGAAAAATGCATCGCGGCGGGGGCGTCGGACTACATCGCCAAACCCGTAGACACCGAGGAACTGCTCGCCCTCTTGCGCATGTGGTTGGCGAAATAAATGCAGTGAAGGGTGGGGCGGAGGTTTGACCTCAAGCCTTCGTCCCCCGTCATTTCCGTTTGTGTGAAAATCTATAGAGGGGGATATACACAAAACATCTCTAATGAAATCATAATGAGTAGAAACTCATTGATTCTCATTTCTCATGGTTTTTGAAAAAATCAGTAACCTTAGATACTATTCCTGGAATTCCCCTTCGGTCACGAGCTTCAATACTCAGTTGAATGAGTTCAATAGCAACCGAAGAAAGCTCCTCTGGATAGCGCTTAAGAAAGGCTTCAAATTCAGCTAAGCGAATACCTCGAAGTAAATCTTCGGGATTTCGCGGTTTTCCCCAGTCTTCCCACTCTTGGGCTGTCCATTGGATTTCGTCTCTTTGACGCTTGATTTCGGGGTTTTCGCCTAGCCACTGCTTTAAGGTCTCCCAGTTGCGAATCAGCGCTTCGTGGGCGACATCCACTACCTTGATTTTATCCCCGTTGTTCCCTCTGGCTTGCAGTTCGCCGGTGACGATTAAGCGGGCGTCTTCTAATTTCGCCAGTACGGTTTCTACTGTTTCTGGGGAGGGGGGTAAGTCGGTTAACCGGGTTTTGCGGACTTGTCTGCAGGTGGGTTTGTCCTCTTCTACCAGTTGGGTGAGTTCGAGGAAGATGCTCTTGGCGACGGTCTTTTCTTCTGGGTCGAGGGAGTTATAAATCTTATCCGCTTGCGTTTGTAGGGCTCCGAGTACGCCGCCCATGTCTTGGTAGGTTTTCACCTTCAAACCGCGATCTCTCCAATCCCACAGTTCGTACAGGAGGTATTGCAATAAGGGCAAGCTTCCCGGGGACTGCTGCACGTCTTTCACTATCTCGTTTTGCAGGTCTTCCGGGATGGTCCATCCTTCTTTCTCGGCGGGTTTAGCAATGGCTTCGCGTAACTCCGCCTCCTGCATTTGGCCAACAATTTTATTATTCGTTTCGATGAGTTGCGCCAGTTGGGGATATTCGGCACATTCCCCGACAAAATCCGCCCGCATGGTGATTACGACCCGTAGGGAGGGGGAGTATCCCCCCCGGCCCCCCTTGGAAAGGGGGGGGTCGGAGTCGATGTGGGGGGTGTGTCGGGTTTGAATTGCCCCTGGTGTAGGGGCGATTCGCGAATCGCCCCTACAATGGTTTAATGCCCCCAATAAACAATCCAAAAATTGTTGGCGTTTGGCGTGACTTTGACATTGAGTAAAAATTTGCTCGAATTGATCTATGACCAACACCACCGCCGGGGCTTCGGTTTCGGCAATCAGCCGTTGTAAGCCTTCGGCCCCTTGGGCGAGTTCGGCGTTAACCCGGTCGAAGGAATGGCGTTCGTCCACCAAGACGCGGGCTAAACTCTCTAGGGGGTCGTCTCCGGGTTTGAAGGGGTCGTAAATTTTCCAGGATTGGGTGTCGGGGAAGCGATCTCCTTTCTCCAATTCGGGAATTAATCCGGCCCTGACCACCGAGGATTTCCCACTGCCAGAAATCCCCAATACTGCCAAAAATGAATCGTCATGGATGCGATTGACTAAGGTTTTCGTCAGGTCTTGGCGACCGAAGAAATAGGGGGCGTCTTCTTTTTGAAAGGCGGCCAATCCTTTATAGGGATTTTTCCCCGTCACCACCGCTTTCTCGCGTTCCCGTAACGGTTCTTTGTCCGGGTCGATTAAGATAATCTCGCCGTCGCGGTTGATAGCTTTTGGGGTTTGCCCGCAAGGTTCTAACGCTTGGATGAGATAATGAGAGAGGGTGACGGTACTCACGACGCCCTCCTGCTGCAACCCTTGCAATAATGCCTCGGCGAATACGCTATGTTCGGCTGTGGTGGACTCATACGCCAATTCCGGCGCGCCACAAGCGGATATCAAACAGCGCGTCACTCGTTCCGATTGTCCCGGGTCTGCTTCTTGATAATTGAAGAGTTCCCCGGAATGGCAGCAGTCGAGGATCGCGATTTGCTGTTTGACGGGACTGTGTTCTAAAACTTGCCGCAAGTATGGCAGGGATACCCCCCATTTCTCGGTGCTGTTATTCTTGGGGTTGGCGCGACTGGTGGCTAGAAATCCTTGGGTGAAGCGACCTTTCCTCTGTCGCACGGCAACTCGCTTTTCTCTCGCTTGTGTGGCAGTCATAGCCCGTCCTCTAACCCAATTTTCTAGTATTGTGGTGGCAATTGGCAGCGATTTAGCCGATCGCATCCCAATCAATTCCCAAACTCGCTAATTGTTCGGGAGAGAGCGATCGCACTTTCTCCTCTAACTGTTGGCGCTTTTGGCGTTCCTTTTGTGCTTCTTCCTGACCGATAAGTAATAGATTGCCCTCCAAATCCCACCAGCGCAACCATTGTTGGGTTTGATTTTGATAGGTTCCTTCCCAAATTCCCAACTCTACTTGCATCGGGGGAATTGGATAATGTCCGCGATCGTTGGGGGTCATCGGCTGATAGAATCCATCGACGTGATGATAGACTTCTAAACTGTTATCTTGAATTGAAAAAATTCCATAATAAGGTGCGCGAATAATCTGCTCGTAAACCCAAAATTTACCCGGTTTGCTTACATCCCCTCGATCGCTCCGATATAATGGCGTTCGATCGCGTTCCTCACTACCATCTCCCGAGGCAAATTCCAACACGATAGTCGGCGCAATATGTTCTCGCCAAATCACATAAGAACGGCGATATTGCCCCTGCAATTTCGGTGGTACATTTGCCACGTAAAACCAATCGGGAGCCTCTGCACCTTTTTCCGGCGGGTCGGTTTCGCGCCAATAAATCCCACAATCTTGACCGATACAATAATAGCCGTCTGGATGTAGCCGTTGCAGGGTAGAGGTCAGGGAGTCAGTAAGTAGGAGACTTTGCGGATGTTCTTGAAAATTTTTCACAAACGTACCGTCAGATTCGGGTAATTGGGTATGGTCTGGGAAAAATGGCGGTAAATCGCTTTTCTTTACTGTCTCAGTCATGATTTTTTTCAAAAAATTAAGATTTCTATTCCTGTTTGCTTACTTTTTTATTCTAGTCTACCAACTTTACAGTACCTCGTTCTTTTTTGTCCCTATTTCCTAGATCGCATCAATTCCAGAGGTAGAATTTACCCCGGATGTTTAGGGTTTGGGCGATCGCCCCTGCAAAACTGCGATCGCCCGATTCAACCCATGCAAACTCAACCCAAACATCGGCACAAACCGCGCAATTTCCCCTGCGGTATTCTGCTGCCAATCTTCACTTGGCATTGGATTTAACCAAGCAAAATATCGCACAGATCGCTGCAACTGTTCGATAAACTCTTGGGTTGCTTTCACCCGTTGTTCATCGTAATTTCCCCGTGCAGCCCCCGCATCGCTGATAATTAAAACTACCGCCCGTTCCCCAATGTTTTGCCAAACTTCCTCAATCAGTTGTGCCTGAAATCGTCCCGGATGTCGATACAAATAGCGATCGGGATAATCGTGAAAGTAGTAAACCCGCGTCTGTCGCAGTCGTCCCCCGCGTTGCGCCGTTTCCACCAATTGCCGGGATAACCCGTGAAACGGCACCATCGACCCTTCCACATCCACCAACATCACTAAATCCGTGCGATTCACCCGACGGGGAACCAGTACGGGTTCCAGCAAAATCCCCTCCCGCCCGATTTTCTCTACCGTCGCCTCCACATCCAACTCGGTGGGCGCTCCTTCCCGCAGGGGACGCCGCAGATAGCGCCAACACTGCTTCATTTCCCGGCGCGTCACCGGGAAATATTCCCTCTGCAAGGCATAACGCGGGCGTGGAAGTTCTATCTGTGGCGCAGAATCGCGAATTGCCTGCACGGTTTGCACGGGTTCCTCGACCACTGTAAAGGTATTCTGGGGTTCCGGCGTCGGCGTTATCTCAGGTGTAGCTTCAGGTTTTGGCGTTGGGGGAGGTGAATCCACTGGCGGCGCTTCGGGAGTCGGAGTTTCCGGCGTCGGTTGTGTCTCGGTTTCGGCGATCGGCGTTGGAGTGGATTCGGGTTTTTTCTGCGGAGGGCGTAGCTCGATTTGTCGCCACATTTTTGCAAGTTCTCGGCGCACCGTGTTTTGTTCCGCCTCGGATGTCGCCCATACCAGACAGCACAGTTGTTCTAATTCTTGGCAATTTTCCAATCCAAACCCACCGCGCAATGCCTGCAAAATGGTTAAATACTCGTCAATTCCTAACGGCAAGCGGTGAGTTTCGCGCAAGGTTTTAAAAATATCGAAGAGGGAGGGGACGCAGGGTGCAACAAACGAGTAGGGCACTGCCGGAGAGAAACTGGATCGGGGTCGAGCTTACTTTCGGGGATGACATCTGGGAAATGAAACATGGAATCATTCTATTATAAAACCATGAAATGCTTACCAGATAAAGGATTCAGCCTTTGCAACTGTCCTGCAAATTAACAAACCATATTTTTACCCCTAGCTATTGAGTGAAAAATGTGGTATGAATAGAGAAATGTAAGGGCATGTAGCTCAGTGGATAGAGCATCAGATTCCGGTTCTGAGGGTCGGGGGTTCAAATCCCTCCATGCTCGTCGCTCCTTAATCTCAGTCAAGTTCGCAGGTGCTTTCGCTCAAACCATTGAAGCGGGTAGGTGCTCTCGGTCTCTTTTCTGCTGAATATCCCTTTTCTGTCAGTCTAGGAAAACCCTTGTCTTGACTGAATTCTAGAACGCTTACGGGGTCGGCGATCGCGACGGTTTTTCCAAAAAAAGCCACTTAAAAATATAGTTGGAGTAAAAAAAGCAACCTCTTTACAGTTGTTCTGGCGGGTTTTGGGATTGGAACCGTGCAACATGATTTTCTGTTGTCCTTCGCGAGTATATTCGTGAGGTTCTAATGGTTGTCCGCATTGAGGACAAGGATGCTCGCTTCACTTCGTCGAATCCGGTTTTTGCTGGGAATAAGGGAGTTCGTATTGCAGGGTAGCAAGATTTAGAAACATCACCGTTCCGCATCCTCCCTCACGATCGCTACAACTGAGAAAATGCTCGGCTTTAAGTTTGGGCGATCGCCAAAAAACCTTAGTCATAAATCGTTTGCACTGCGGACAAACTACCTCAGTCGCTTCAGTTTTGACCGCAGAACGACGACTGGACTTTTGTTCGGAAACGCGGATCGGAACGAATTGTTTAATCTCCTGTTTTGCCTTGATTAAAGCAGGATAAAAACAATCTCGATTCCATCCGGTTAAATAAGGTTCCGAGTTTAATTTTCCATCGGCGATCGCGTCACTCTCACCAGCCTCGATCTCACGATATCTATAAAGCGACTTCACCGTGACCTGGACGAATTCGAGTCAGTCCGAAGGGGCTACAGGGCCGATCGCCGTCCCTCCCATCAAAAAAGGCACGATCGCCGCGATCGCGCCTTTTTTTTCAGTTGTAGCTTTCGCTCAAAACTAGGAACCAGCTACAGAAGCGATCGCCTCTCCTTGTTCCTGACCTTGAGTTTCTAACCACGCATAAAGGCGGTTCATAGCATTGACGTAAGCGTGAGCCGAAGCCACGATAATATCCGTATTCGCCGCGTGACCGGAGAAAATGCGATCGCCGTACTTCAAGCGGATCGTCACTTCGCCGAGGGCGTCGATCCCCGCCGTCACCGACTGCACCGAAAACTCGATCAACTGGTTGGGAACGTTGACCACCCGATTGATCGCCTTATACACCGCATCCACCGGACCCGTTCCGATCGCCGCGTCGGTGAGTTCTTCTCCACTCGGCGTCCGCAAGGTCACCGTCGCCGTGGGTCGGGAGCGATCGCCGCAAGACACTTGTACTAACTCCAACCGGAACAATTCCGGGGGTTGCTGAATTTCGTTATTGACGATCGATTCGAGATCCCAATCCGTGATCTCCCGTTTCTTATCCGCGATCGCCTTAAACTTGAGAAATGCCTTATTGAGTTCGTTCTCGCCGAGGTCGAAACCCAACTCTTTGAGGCGACTGGCGAACGCATGACGCCCGGACAACTTGCCCAACACGATCTGATTGTCCGTCAACCCGATCGTTTGTGCCTCCATAATTTCGTAAGTGAGCTTGTTTTTCAACACCCCATCTTGGTGAATCCCGGACTCGTGGGCGAACGCATTGGCGCCGACGATCGCCTTATTCGGCTGCACCAACATCCCGGTCAAGTTCGAGACCAAGCGCGACGTTTTATAGATCTGGCGCGTGTCGATCTGAGTCAACGGTTCTTCCGACTCCGCCGGACGACCGAGGAACGGATTAAAATACTGGCGCCGGACGTGCAACGCCATCACCAATTCTTCGAGGGCCGCATTGCCCGCCCGTTCGCCGATGCCATTGATCGTGCATTCGAGTTGGCGCGCCCCATTTTTCACCGCTTCGAGGAAGTTGGCGACTGCCAAGCCGAGGTCGTTGTGACCGTGGACGGAGATAATGGCGCGATCGATATTGGGGACATTTTCTTTAATCCCGCGAATCAAGGCGCCGAATTCGTGGGGAGTTGTATAACCGACTGTATCGGGAATGTTGATCGTCGTCGCCCCGGCGGCGATCGCCCGTTCGAGAACCTGATAGAGAAACTCCGGATCGGACCGACCCGCATCTTCCGGGGAAAATTCGATATCATCCACGAGAGATTTGGCGTGGGCGACCATTTCCTCGGCGATCGCGATGACCTCCGACCGCGTTTTTTTGAGTTTGTACTCTAAATGAATGTCCGAAGTGGCGATAAAGGTATGAATGCGCTTGTTAACCGCAGGTTTGAGGGCTTCGGCTGCCGTTTCGATATCCTTGCGCGTCGCCCGGGCCAAACCGCAAATCGTCGGACCGCCTTCGACCCCCACTATTTCGGCAATTTTCTGCACTGCTTCAAAGTCCCCGGGACTGGCATAAGGAAATCCCGCTTCGATGATATCGACATTGAGGCGGGCGAGTTGACGGGCGATCGTCAATTTTTCATCGAGGTTCAAACTCGCCCCGGGAGACTGTTCGCCGTCGCGGAGGGTGGTGTCGAAAATAATAATGCGATCTTGGGATGGACTCATGTAGGTTTTACTCCTGTCTGCTACGGACTTGGGTTCGATCTTCTATCAGTTTGAATGGCAAATGACTAATTGCTAGTTTAACGAATCGTTTAGGGGTTCGTGGCTGGGAAGCGATCGCCCCCGGTAGGGGTGAAGAATCGCGTTTAGTAATCGAGTTTTTCGATCCGATCGCGGATGTCGTTGAGGTCGATATAGCGATCGGTGGCGTTGCGAAGTTCTCGGGCGATCATGCCTTCGGTAGAGACGACGGTAATATGAGTATTTTTAGAGCGTAACAGTTCGATCGCCCGCTCGAAATCTCCATCGCCGCTAAACAGAACGACGCGATCGTATTGATCGACGGTGTTAAACATATCGACGACAATTTCAATATCTAAGTTAGCTTTTTGAGAATACCGACCGGATACGTCGTCGTAATATTCTTTCAGAATTTTGGTGCGAACAGTGTAACCCAGGCTGATCAGTGCGTCTCGAAATCCCCGTTGATCTTGCGGATCTTTCAATCCGGTGTACCAAAATGCATTAATCAACATCACGCCAGGTTCTTTCGTAAAAAATTCGAGAACTCGTCGCGGATCGAAAAACCACCCATTTTTTTGTTGGGCGTAGAACATATTGTTTCCGTCTACAAAAATAGACAGACGGTTCATGGAACACGTCATAGAAGTTAATACCTAAAATTAGTAGAATAAATTTATTTTTGGACAGTCAATAATTTTACCCAAAACTGCCCAGCTCTATGGGGTAAAACTGACATTCATCTTAGAAAAGCTGCAAAGCTCGAAAAGTAGAATCACTTTTTTAAAAGATGGACGTATTCTCTTTTTCGAGGTCGGCAAAAATCAATCCGAGCCGCTCGAACCCCGGCAGGCTTTCCCCCGATCGCGATCGTCCCCCGAACCCACTGCAACCTGCTCGTTGTAGTTGTGTTTTCACGGAAAACATCCCCCAATTCCCCCGAACCATCGGGGCGACCGTCCAATTTAATTGTTTCTTGTTGACCGGATGGAAGAAGTTTTTAAACTCTAAAAATAAACAATTTATCGGGATAGTTTTCAATTTTAAGAAAGTCATTCTACTAAGAGTAAATGATGAAATAATGAGTAGGAATTGTCTATAGTCAATTAACCCAATTGCGGGGTAGAGGTTCGCCCGGGATAGTCCTAGCGGTCACCTTCCCCAGGAAAGGAGCATAAACTCCCTTCCCTATCAACTTTACCGCTAAATCTGGGGTTGTGGCTGGATCGATCGCTGCTCGCGAATCCCGAGCGATCGTCCGCCCGTCGTCCGGTTCGCTGACGGGTCGCTCGCCCCCTTCATCCCGTCCGGCTCCCCAGGGACGCTCTCAAGGGCAATCCGAACCCTGAGATCGCCAAGGGCGATCGAACGGCATCTTTGCGCCCCCCCAACAGCACTGAATTGACTCCCCCAGAACCCTCGTGCCTCACTGCCGATTTGGACTGCAAACGATTGTCCGGCTCCGAGATCGGCGTCCCCCAACACTCACGCCATGTTCGTTTCGATCGCCCAGCGCGCCAACTCCGTACGGTTGTGCAAACCCGTTTTCGCCAGCATGTTCGAGACGTGGCTTTCGACGGTGCGCTGGCTGACATTCATTTCACTGGCAATTTCTCGGTTAGCCATTCCCTGAGAAACGAGGCGAACCACCTTCAGTTCCGTCGGTGTCAGTTCGACATCTAACGGCACTTGCATTTTCGGTCCCCCATCGGGAATCTTCGTTTTGTGGCTCAGAACCCGTCCGGTTTGCTTGAGGGAAGACTCGACCTGAGCGACGAGTTCTTCGGGTTCGAAGGGTTTGACCATATAGACATCGGCTCCCTTGGTCAACCCTTTAATGCGATCTTCGCTTTGTCCTTTCGCCGAAAGAAACAAAATGGGGATCCAGTCGAAACGCGGATCTTTTCTAACGTGTTGTACGAACGAGTACCCGTCCATTTCCGGCATCATCACGTCACAGATAATCATGTCGGGAATTTCCCGTTCGAGAATTTCGAGGGCTTCTCGACCGTTTTCTGCCGTAACGACCATATAACCCCGAAATTCTAAATAATCTTTGACGAGCAAGATTAAATTCGGGTCGTCATCGATCAGCAGCAGCCGCTTTTGAGTTCCTACCGTGGTTTCAGTCATATTTAATTACTCAGTGCATTTGAATAAATCCAGAGTCTAGGAGATCGGTGTTCCTTCCGACCGATTCGCCGATACCAGTTATCCGACTTTAGCAAGTTCCTCGTGGAAATATTGGCAATGGCAGGGGTCGATTCTTGGGTTGGCCAGCTCGTTTGTGGCTTAATCAATTGCTAAGAGATAAAGCACGAGAAAACAACTTATTATAAATCACTATGGTACTATAGCGTTTCAATTGAAAAAGTCCGAGTTCAAAAGGTGCAAAACCACTCAGTCCAATCGAGTCAGCCCAGGGGCTAAAGAGGGTTCAAGCGGGGGACTCGGTGGCACTCTCTTCCCCGTCCGCGTCGGGTTGCGTTTGCCCTGGGACGTTCGGCTGCGGGGCGTCGTCATTGGGCGCGGGGGAGCGGTCTAAGGTTAACGGTCGTTCTAAAAAGGCATATTCTCGGACTACGCGATCGCCGATTAAGTGTTCCTGGATGATGCGTTCGATGACCTCTGGGGTGGCGGAATGATACCAGACCCCATCGGGGTAAACCACGAGAATCGGTCCGTTGCAACAGACCCGGAGACAGTTGGCTTTTGTCCGAAAGATGCAGGAGGGGCGCGTGGCAATGGCGCGATCGAGTTGTAGTTCTTTCAGGCGTCGTTTGAGATAGTCCCACGCTTCGAGGCTGACGGCGCGATCGCAGCATTTGGGAACGGTTTGATCGGCGCAGATCAAAACGTGGCGTTCGATGCGATCGAGTCCCAAGCTTTCGACACATTGGCTTAACGTCGTGCACTCGTTCGTCCCGGTCGAAGTCGATGGCTGGTTCATGAGTTACCTCCTCAAATCAAGGGCGCGATCGCCCGATGGCTGCGGCGATCTTGAAGACGATCGCCCAACTTTATTTTCCCTCAAGCCGTCCCCTCCTGCGATCGGTGGCGATCGCGCCCCCAGTCCGGAGCACTCAAGCCCCTAAAGCAGGGGCGATCGCGCCAGATCCCCATCCCCACCCCAGCGAGTTCGGGAACCCGTACAGTTCTATCTGTTGCCTTTGAGAGATCTCGTCCGCTAAATTAGCACTCAGGAGTTGAGAGTGCTAATTCGAGATCGCCACAAGCGAACGAGCGGCGATCGGGCCGCTTGAAAAGAATGCGAGCCGATTGTCGATAGTCACCCAACCCTCGAAGCGAACTGTATCGAATTAAGGAGGATTAAGCATGGCTGCTGTATCTTTAAGCGTTTCTACCGTCAAGCCTTTAGGCGATCGCGTTTTTGTTAAAGTAAGCGCCTCGGAAGAAAAAACGGCTGGAGGCATCCTGCTCCCCGACACCGCCAAAGAAAAGCCCCAAGTCGGCGAAATCGTCGCCGTCGGTCCGGGCAAACGCAACGACGATGGCTCCCGTCAAGACCTCGAAGTCAAAATCGGAGATAAAGTCCTCTACTCCAAGTACGCTGGCACCGACATCAAATTAGGTAACGAAGAATACGTCCTGCTCGCCGAGAAAGACATCTTAGCCATTGTCGGCTAAGGGCGAGTCTCCTCAAACCCATTTCTCGTTTTCTTCAATACACGGTTTTTCTAGATCGTAGTCCTGTTACTCACTGGAATTTCAACCTATGGCTAAGCGTATCATCTACAACGAAAATGCCCGCCGCGCCCTCGAAAAGGGCATGGATATTTTAGCGGAATCCGTCGCGGTCACCCTCGGCCCCAAAGGTCGCAACGTCGTTCTCGAAAAGAAATTCGGCGCTCCGCAAATCGTCAATGACGGCGTGACCATCGCCAAAGAAATCGAACTCGAAGATCACGTCGAAAACACGGGCGTTTCCCTGATCCGTCAAGCCGCCTCCAAAACCAACGACGCCGCCGGAGACGGGACCACCACCGCCACCGTCCTCGCCCACGCGATGGTGAAAGAAGGGCTGCGCAACGTCGCCGCCGGAGCCAACGCGATCACCCTCAAGCGTGGCATCGACAAAGCGACCGCGTTCTTGGTCAGCAAGATCGAAGAGCACGCCCGCTCCGTCGAAGATTCTAAAGCGATCGCCCAAGTCGGTACGATCTCTGCCGGAAACGACGAAGAAGTCGGCCAGATGATCGCCGAAGCAATGGATAAAGTCGGTAAAGAAGGCGTCATCTCCCTCGAAGAAGGGAAATCGATGACCACCGAACTCGAAATTACCGAAGGGATGCGCTTCGACAAAGGCTACATCTCCCCCTACTTCGCTACGGATATGGAGCGGATGGAAGCCGTTCTCGAAGAACCCTTCTTGTTAATCACCGACAAGAAAATTAATCTGGTTCAAGACTTAGTTCCCGTCCTCGAACAAGTCGCCCGCGCGGGCAAACCCTTGCTGATTCTCGCCGAAGATATCGAGAAAGAAGCTCTCGCAACCCTGGTGGTCAACCGCCTGCGTGGCGTCCTCAACGTCGCCGCCGTCAAGGCTCCCGGTTTCGGCGATCGCCGCAAAGCCATGCTCGAAGATATCGCCGTCCTCACCGGCGGTCAACTGATCACCGAAGATGCGGGCTTGAAACTGGAAAACACCAAGCTCGACATGCTCGGTAAAGCTCGCCGCGTCACGATCACCAAAGACAGCACCACCCTCGTCGCCGAAGGGAACGAGCAAGCCGTCAAAGCCCGTTGCGAACAAATCCGCCGTCAAATGGAAGAAAGCGATTCTTCCTACGACAAGGAAAAACTGCAAGAGCGCTTGGCGAAATTGGCGGGTGGCGTTGCCGTGATCAAAGTCGGCGCCGCGACCGAAACTGAAATGAAAGACCGCAAACTGCGTCTGGAAGATGCGATCAACGCCACCAAAGCGGCGGTTGAAGAAGGCATCGTCCCCGGTGGCGGTACCACCCTCGCTCACCTGATTCCGACCCTGGAAGAATGGGCCAGCAGCAACCTGACGGGTGAAGCCCTCATCGGCGCTAACATCGTCGCCCGTGCCCTGGCGGCTCCCCTGAAGCGGATTGCCGAAAACGCCGGACAAAATGGCGCCGTGATCGCCGAGCGCGTCAAAGAGAAAGATTTCAACGTCGGTTACAACGCCGCGACCAACGAATTTGTCGATATGTTTGAAGCCGGAATCGTGGATCCCGCCAAGGTGACCCGCTCCGCGCTGCAAAACGCCGCTTCGATCGCCGGAATGGTTCTCACCACCGAGTGCATCGTCGTCGAAAAACCGGAACCGAAGGAAAATGCTCCTGCAGGTGCCGGAATGGGCGGTGACTTCGACTACTAAGGTCTAAATAGATAATGTCGGACTATTGATAAAGTCTGACAAGATATAACAGAAAGGGCAGGCGATCGTCTGCCCTTTTTCTTGATTTTTTATGCATTTTATAGCAGTTCTATTGGGGACACGGCAATGGCGGGTTTTTACAACCCATGAATTTTATAACTGATTGAGGATGGCTATATATTATGCAAGGATTAAAAAATTTTGTCATTGAATTCCACGACCCGCAAACGAATTATGCAGATCCACCAAAAGATCCATCGAACGAACTTTCTCATTTTGAATGGGGATTGAGAAAGTTTTGTTTTGAGAAAAATCAAGTCATTTCGATCGCCCTAGGAGATCGCGAGTTGTGGTTCTCCCTCGATCCCGATATTTGCATGTTGCTTGAAGATGGATTTCCCAAGAAAATTGCCAGTCTCAAACAAGGCGATCGTGTAGAGTTGGATTTTCCAGAAAGCTGGGTGACGATCGCCCTGATACCCGAGGGCGATCGCCTAACCTGTACAGTCTACGAAGACGCTCTCTCTCAAACCCAGGGAGAACGATTCGAGCTCGATCGAGATCGCACCGTTCAAACCTTAACCGACTTTCTCGATCGCCTCCTCGCGATCGCCGTCCGAGAAGGATATATTTCCGAACGGGAAAAACAAGACTTTACGATCGCCGACGACGGACAGCGATCGCCTACGGACACATAATCAAATTATCCGCCGACACGAAACCGGGATAGGGCGCCAAAATCTCAACCCAATTGCGCGAATTCCCATTCGGATCGGGAATTAACCGATAATTCTCCACCAAAGTCATCCGTCCTCCCGGTTCGACCCCCCCGACATATTCGGAAAACTCCGAAGGACGGGCGCGAATAGCCAGACCTTGCGGCGCCACCCGAGGTTCGACTTGGCGACAAAGCGGACCGCGAGGGATCCTACTCCCTTGGGGTCGCGCCACAGGGGGCGTTTGTCCGGTGGCGGGGGGGCTACCGCTACACAGGATCAAGTTTTCTGTGGAAATAAACCCTTCAACAGGAGAGGTAATTTCCACCCACGATCGCGACTCCCCGTTTTTATCCGCGATGGCGGGACTGTTCGCCCGCAGTAACACCAACCCATTGGGCGGTAAATTCCCTCGGGGAGTCGAAAACCGGGACGCATCGGAGTAAACTGCAATCCCTTGCGGGGCCACTTCGCCGTTGACTTTGCGGCACAGAGGCGAGGTGGACAGTTGCGGCGGGGTTGCCGTCCCTTCCCCGGGGGTACACGGGCCTAAATTGCCCTCCCCATTCACTTCTCCGTTAGAAACATACCCCGGATAGGGGGCGACGATTTCTAACCATACCCGATTGTCCGGTCCGGGAATACCGCGATAGCCTTCGACGAGATAGACGGCGCTGTTATACTCGACGCTACCGATGCGCGGGGAGTTCGGATCCGGGCGTTGGCGGACGATCAGCCCTTCGCGGACGCTGACCCGACGACACAAGCTCGTTTCCGCTTGGGCGATCGCCGATCGTCCGGGGGTTCGAGAGGCGATCGTCGCCCTCACGGGTACGACCCCGAGAACGATCGCCCCGAGGGTCACTAAAGTTGTACTGTAGCGCCAGGGCTTCTTGGTAAACATCGGTTCGACTCCTTTCGACTCCTCGCGATCCGCGTGCGGTCTCGATTGAATGATGTAGTTATAGCAAAAAAGACCGCCCTCGCCATTGCCTGGGAGGCGATCGCCGCCGAGATGGCTAAAACTGGGCTAAAAACAGTAAATTAAATTGGCAATCGGGACGTATCCATCCCTCGGATACGCCAAGCGCACCCACTGGTGACGCCCGCCTTCGCGATCGTCAACGAGGGTGTAACCGGGTAATAACAGCACCCGATCGCCCGCATCCAATCCCCCGGGAGACGGCGATCGCCCGGAAGCGTCCGTCCGAATTTTTAAGCCGATCGGGGCCGTCAGGCGGTTGACTTGGCGACAGAGGCTTTCTGTCGCCTCCAGGGCGGCGTTACCCGTTGCCGATCCGCAAAAGCCGAGATTGCTGTCACTGGGCAACCCGTGGAGGACGTAGCCCGGAACCGGGGCGGCGACTTCGATCCAAATCTCATCTTCGGAGGTTTCGATCGCCTCGAAATCTTCGACCAGAGTCAATTCGCTGTCAAATCGCAAGGCCCCTAAAATCACCGAACTGCTATTCGGTTTTTCGTGAACTAGCAACCCATCGGGTACATCGACCCGACGACAGAAGATCGAGGGATCGTCGGCGATCGCGGCTTCGTTTTCTTGCGCGATCGATCCTCCCGACGGGAGGGCGGTTGAAGCTTGCGCGATCGCCAGTGGGGCGTGTTGGGTCGCGATCGCCGCTACGCCCGCGAAAATTCCCCAGACTTTCGGCTTCACCCGCCCGAGTGTCTGACCCATGTAATTGACTCCTCTTCCCTCAAAAAAACTGACACCAATCTAGTCATTTATAGCAGAAATATTCTCGGCGTGAATCCCTTGCAAAATCTTTCAGATAGAAGTTAAACTGCCGATCTGGCGGGAGTTTTTTTTTAAAACTAATCTATCTTCAAAAACAATAAATTTGCTTTTTCTCTCGAGAGATAAGCGTACTCAAGCAATAAAAACAACCGCCATTTTATATAAAATTGTTGAATGTTTTTTACAGGATCTAGAGACTCGAAGTGTCCCGATTCCGAGAAGCGATCGACGGCGAGAAGTTCCCGGTTACGATTTGTCAATAGGATTGCAACTGAGTCGATCGTCTATAGCCGTCGTCAATCCGTTGAATCCCAGATCGACCTTGTCAAACCGTCAAATCTCTACAGCACTCGGGCGTCTGACGAGGTACAGTGCCGACCCTCTTATCCCCCCTTCGGGGGATTGCGGGGGAAACGAGCAAAGTCCCCCTTTTTAAGGGGGATTTAGGGGGATCTAAATGTCTTGCATAGCAGAGAAAAATGCTGTGTCCCTACACAGCAATGCCGTGTCTACACCCTAAATTTTATAACCGATTGAGGATGGCTATAGGTTGGCGATCGCCCCTGTTGACCTTCAGCGAACACGCCGAGGATTTAATCGAAAAATTACCTTTTCTTAAACTGAAAGTTCTCTAGGTTGTGATATTCATAGCAATATAGAACTCGACCTGAGCCGCAGCCTGGCTCGTCGAATCTCGTCGAACCGAACCGGAACCCACAGCAGCAACTCACAAGGGCCATGACCCTCAAGCGCAGACATTTTCTCATGTTCATCGGCGCCGGATTGGGTGCCGCCGCCTGCACCTCGATCGCGCAAAAACAGCAGTCTACCCCGCGATCGCCGTCCACGGCAACCTTCAACACCGCATTTAAACCCCTTCAAGGCCCCTTTCCTCTAGATGGCGACCCCCGCAGTAGCGCAGCGCAAATCGAAGCCTACAGCCGTTATCGCCTCGCGGACGACCTGATTTTACCCGAGGGGTACGGCTACTACACGATCGCCGCCTGGGGCGATCCCTTGGGCGATTCGCGATTCGGCTACAACAACGATTACCTCTCATTTATTGCCGTCGGCGACAACGAAGGCTGGTTGACGGTCAACTTCGAGTATATTAGTGGCGGTACCTGGCGGCAGACTTACCCGATCGCGATCGGGCGATCGCTCCCCTTCGAGGAAGTTGCAACGGCGTTAAAATCCCGAGAGGGCAAGATCGACGCGGGGAAGTTACCGGATAAGGATCCCCTCAAAGCCAAAATCCGCGAAATCTGCGAAGCCGCCCTCGAAGATCAAGGAATCGGCGTCGTCCGCCTTCGCAAAAGCAACAATGGCGAGTGGAAATTGGCCGACTCTCCCGCCAACCGCCGAATTTCGGGAATTTCCGGCTTGAAAGGGCGCTATCTCAACGCCACCGGGCCCGGGGTCGCGATTTTTAAAAAGGCCAAAAAACGGGGATTTGAGGATGGATTGGGCGATCGCATCGTCGGGACCTTTGGCAATTGCGCCGGGGGAACCAGTCCCTGGGGAACGGTCTTCAGTGCGGAAGAAAATTTTCAAGCCCAAGTTCCCGAATCCGTTTACCCCGACGGTTCCTCCTTCGACCCGAGTAACCTCCCGTTTCATATCGGCGGGTTGTACGGACAGGGGAACGTGTTCCGGTTGGCGGGCAATAAATACGGCTACATGGTCGAAGTCGATCCGAGTAACCCGGAGGATTACGGGACGAAGCATACGTGGTTGGGACGCTACCGTCACGAAGCGGTCGGGTTTAAGGTGGTGGCGGGTCAACCTCTGGCCCTCTATTCCGGCTGCGATCGCCGGGGCGGTCACTTATACAAATTTGTCAGTAAGGGAACGGTGCGCGATCCCAAAGATAAAGCCAATTCTCAATTACTCGCCGAGGGAATGCTCTACACTGCTATTTTTGAGCCGGGAGGAAGCGGGCGCTGGATTCCCCTCAAAGCGGAAACGGCGATCGATCCGGTGTTGCCCAGTCACTTGGGGGGGGCGAAGGTGAGATTGCCGAAACGTCCGGACGGGGGAACCTTCGAGGTGGCGTCCGATCGCGAGGCGATCGCCTTCAAGCAGCAGTTTAAAACCCTCGGCGACTTGTATGAGGGCAACGCGATCGAAAAACAAGGGGCGATCCTAATCGACGCCCATTATGCTGCCAATGCGGTCGGGGGAACTGCTTGCGCCCGTCCGGAAGACTTGGAAACTGACAGCGAGGGTCGGCTTTATATTGCGTATACTTCCGGATCGGCAGACGGACAAGGCGGCCCCGACTTGCGAATTTTTCGCGGGCCCGACGGCGAACCGTGGGAATACGGCTGGATTATGCGTCTGCGCGAAACTGACGACGATCCGGCGGCGACGAGTTTTGAGTGGGAAATGCTGGCGATGGGGGGCGAACCGGACGCCGGGGGGGCGGGGTTCTCCAATCCCGATAACGTATTGATTGACGGCGATCGCAACGTCTGGATGGTCACGGATATTTCCACTGACCAACAGAATAAGCCCGATGGCGCCGACCGTCGCGGCTGTTTTGGCAATAATTCCGTGTGGCTGATTCCCACCCGAGGAGAAGATGCGGGAAATGCTTATTTATTCGCCACCGGACCGATGGAGTGCGAAATCTGCGGTCCGTTTTTAACCCAAAATCGGGAGACGTTATTTTTAGCGGTCCAGCATCCCGGCGAAATGAACGGCATCCGGGAGGGCGATCGCACCGAAACCCGTAAATTTACCCTCAAAACGACCGATGGCACCTCATTCGTCCAAACCCGCGAGGTTCCCATCGGTTCCAACTGGCCCGATCCCGGTACCCAGAAGCCGCCCAAACCCGCGATCGTTGCGGTCCGTCGCCTGGATGGAGGGGCGATCGTCTGATAGGTGGTTTGCGAGTCTAAATTTGTCTAAAATTCCCCTAAGATTCGACCTGCGCCAACGACGGTTTTAATAACGTCATCAACTCGCCCAATCCCCGTTTGATGCGACGGGTCACCGTCATCGGACTGACGCCGATTTGTTGGGCGACTTCCTTGCGCGGGATTTCTTGGAAAAACACCGATTCGATCGCCCAGCGCGTTTTTTCTTCTAAATTGTTTAAAGCCCCTTGCAACTGCTGGCGTTCTTCTTCCAGACTTTGCAGAGTTTGGTAATGGGTATCGAGTAACGTATCGCCCAGGGTCACCGTACTATCGACTTGATGGGCGACCGTCGCATCCAAACTCAACGGAGTGCGGTTTTGATGGGCTAATTTACTTTCGCGCCACTCGGATAAGGAAACGTCGAGGGCTTGAGCGATTTCGAGGTCTTTGGGCGGACGACCGAGGCTAACGGTCAGACTTTCGCGAACTTTTTGACCTTGCGCTTGCAATTCGCGCCAGCGACGGGGAATTCTAACCGTAGAGGCTTTATCGCGTAGAAAATGCAGCATTTCGCCGCGAATGTAAGGAACGGCAAACGAACTAAAGGCACATCCTTGGGTGGGGTCGAAGCGTTCGATCGCCCGAATCAAGCCCAAATAGCCGATTTGTTCGAGATCCTCGTAAGGTTCCGCGCATTGATGACTGACGCGGTGAGCAATTTTTCTAACCAAACCGACATTCAACCGCACGATTTGATTGCGAATTTGAATGGAGGGATTGTGATGGTAAGCGATTAAAAGTTCCATCCCTCTAGAGCGTACAGAGGATTGATCTGCCATGCTTGTAAATCCTCGAAATAGGTCATCCCCGAGTAAGCTAGGGGCGATCTCTGGGTAGATTTGCTAAAAGATTAACGAAATCTTAATTAATTCTCGTCTACAGCCACGGCCAGCAACAATCGTTCTTCTACGGAATTCGGGGGTGAGGGGCGATCGCCCTCTCCGCGAAACCACTTAAAAATTCAAGGGTTCGAGATCGTTTCTCGTTGCGTTTCATGAAGCTCACCCCCGGGAAGAGTCAGACTCTTGGCAACGCGATCGATCCGTCACAATAGTTATGGTCGAAGACCGTGCCAACTCATCCGGTGTTGGCAGATCCGTGGGTTGAGCAAAACCGCCGCGCATCCTACGAATGAACGCGAAGCGTCATTCGCTAGTTAGCGGCGGACGAAGTTGGCGCGGGTCATCCTGATTCTCGATGTACTTCAGGAGAGTTTCGATATTGGCTTGCCCGACCGTCGTCATCAGTCCGTAAGCCCGGTTCCAGAAATAAGGCTTCCAGTAGAAGGGGCGTAGCTGCTCGGCAAACTCCTGGCGCATTTTTCGGGCTGATACCGACTTCAAGTTTTTCACCAAGTCAGAGAGCCTAATTGTGGGGTCAACCTCGAACAGCAGATGAACATGGTCAGGCTCCCCGCCAAACTCAATCAACTCTCCTCCCCACTTGACCAATAGATCGGTGAATATCACCTCTAGCCTGTTCAGCATCTCTGCACTCAGACATTTATGCCGATACTTCATGGACAGAACTAAGTGATAACACAGCCTGTAAGCGCTGTGATTTCTCGTCTTCAGGGTGACAAAATCTCGTTCCATGCTAAAATACTTCATTATGAGTAAAGCTATTGTACGCACTGATAAATGGGGCTTGCAACCATCGCCAGAAGTGAGACTTCACCTGGCGGCAACGGTGGATGAGTACCGGGCTTACTGCAAAGCTCTGAGCTATGTGGTCATGGGCCACTGGCCGGAACTGGTTGCAGCAAAAAGCTTCTGTGCGGCAGTAGAAAAGCTCATTCATCGCACCAGAAAGAATCCAGATCCGAAGTATCTCTATTTTGGCAAACGGTTCTACAAATTCCCGTCCTACCTACGTCGTGCTGCTATCAAGTTTGTAGAAGGACAGGTCTCTTCCTATCTGACTCGATACCGAGAATGGCAGTCAGGAGTTCGGAAGCGTCGGGATGCTAAGCCACCTGCTTTTAATGTGGATGCCGAATGTTATCCGGCACTCTACAAAGGGCAGTTGGTGAAGTTCGACGTTCACCTGATGGTGGCCTGGATTAAGGTTTGGAATGGCTCTGATTGGGTCTGGGCAGAAGTCCCGATTGCCAGCAAACGGCATCGGCATCTAATCGGCTCAATCAAGTCTCCCTATCTGGTGGTTTCCCAGAAGCGCTGTCATCTGGCAGTGCCCTTCGGAATCGTCCCGCCTAAGTGGGAAACCGATGTGGTGTGTGCGGTAGACGTAGGAATCAATACCCTGGCTACAGCCTCAATTGTTTGTCCAGACGGCACTGTATTGGCCCGGAAATTCATTCATCCGGCCTCTGACATAGACCGTCGAGACAAACAGACCAACATCATCCGACAAAAGGCACGAAAGACCAAAACGTTGCACCGTGGATTTGCTAAGACTCCGTACCGCAAGGCAAAAGGCATCAACGCCAACATTGCTCGGCAGGTATCTCGGCAAATCGTTAATTTTGCCCTAGAGCATGGAGCCAGTACGATCGTCTTTGAAGACCTGAAGGGCTGGCGTCCCAAAGGCGGCAAGAAGCGGTCAAACCTGAAGCAGAGGTTTCATGGCTGGCTGCATCGTCGTCTCGTGTTACTGACACAGGAGAAGTTTCAGGAAGTTGGGGGTAAAACCGAGTATGTTTATGCTCGGGGTACGTCCTCTTGGGCTTTTGACGGCAGTGGCAAGGTGCGACGCTCTAAAACTCAGTACGAATTAGCGACATTCGCCAATGGGAAGCGGTACAACGCAGATTTGGGGGCGTCGTATAATATCGCCGCTCGATATCTGGCCTACAAACTGAAGCTGACCCGCCGAAAGGACGGGCAGGTAGCGAAAGGCAAAAGTTCCTGCGCTACACCGAGAATGCCGGTCACCCTCTCTCTGCTATGGGATTGGGAAGCCGCTTATGAACGCGAAGCGTCATGAGCGGAGCATTCACTGCAAAGATCGCTCAATAACCCACCAACATCAGACCAAAACGAAATCGAAAATCGCTCATGAGCAATACCAGTAATTTTCAAAACGCCTTTCAAAAAGCGCGATCGCAATCCCTCGTCGGCCCCAACGTCATCCCCAAAGCCCTCCCCTTCCTCGGCGGCGGACTCGTTCTCACCGCTTTAGGCACCTATGGCGGTTTGAGCGTGTTGACCAACTCCCCCAACCTGTTCGTGACCACATTTTGGGGCGCCTTAATCCTCGAATTAATCCTGTTCTTCGCCGTGCGCGGGGTCGCCGAAAAAGCCAATAACAGCGTCGCCTTGCCCCTGTTGGTGACCTATAGCTTGCTCTCCGGCTACACCCTCGCCGGGATTGTCTCTCTCGCCCTCAGTACCCAAGGCGTCGGCATCGAAGGGATCGGGATCGCCGCATTAGGGTGTGGCGTCACCTTCATCGCCGCCCGCCAAATCGGTTCCAACCTCGGCGACGAAGACGGGCTCGCCCTCACCCAAACCGTGCAACTCGGCATTATCGCCTTACTGGTGGTTCTCGTCGCCCAACTGTTGCTCGGCTTTTTTGGCATTTACACCCCCACCTGGCTCGAAATCGGGATCTCCGGTTTGGGAGTGCTGCTCTTTTGCGGGGCGGCGGTGGTCGATTTCTACATCTTGCCGCGCACCTATCGCGACGAACAATATTTGAGTGCGGCGCTGTCGATGTACTTGACCTACATTAACCTGTTCATCTTCATCCTGCGCCTGCTGATTGCCTTCAATCGCGACTGAGACGCTACGGACAGGCTAACCCACTAACCAAGATTTGAACGAGATCCGGCGAACGAGATCGGGGTATGCTGCCACGTACCCCGATTTCGTTTTTGGAGGGCGAGAACAGTTGCCAGAATGGCCCATTCCAGATCGATTTGCCATCAAATCCGGCTAGAATCGAGAGTGTAGTGAACCTCTCGATCGCAGAAACTCCCTGGAATAACGATGGACTTGCTAGAAATCAAACGCGAAATCGAAATGTTGTCCGATCGCCTGGGTAAAACCCAGGAGTATCTTTGACTTACCCGCACTGAAAGCTAAAATCCACGACTTAGAGCAGTTGGCGGCTCAGCCGGACTTTTGGGACGACCAAACCCACGCCCAGCAGACGTTACAAGAACTCAACGACTTGAAGTCCCATCTGGAGCAGTACGCAGAATGGACTAGTTCGCTGGAAGATACCAAAGCCATTCTCGAATTGCTCGAACTCGAAAGCGACGAAGGGTTGAACCAAGAAGCCGAACAGAATCTTACCCGACTGGCCCGGGAACTCGATCGCTGGGAACTCCAACAACTACTCTCGGGTCCTTACGACAAGAACGGCGCCATCCTGTCCATTAATGCGGGGGCGGGAGGTACCGACGCTCAAGATTGGGCCGAAATGTTACTGCGGATGTACACCCGTTGGGGAGAAGCCCACGGCTACAAAGTCCACTGTATGGAACTGTCCGAAGGGGACGAAGCCGGGATCAAATCGGCCACCTTAGAACTCGAAGGGCGTTATGCTTACGGCTATTTACGCGGGGAGAAAGGCACCCATCGCTTGGTGCGGATTTCGCCGTTTAATGCCAATGGGAAGCGTCAGACGAGTTTCGCCGGGGTGGAAGTGATGCCGATTCTCGACGATTCGATCGAGTTGGAGATTCCAGAGAAGGATTTGGAAATTACCACCACTCGTTCCGGCGGAAAAGGCGGGCAGAATGTCAACAAGGTGGAAACGGCGGTGCGAATCGTCCACGTGCCCACGGGGATTGCGGTTCGCTGTACCCAGGAGCGATCGCAACTGCAAAATAAAGAAAAAGCCCTGGCGATTTTAAAGGCAAAATTGCTCACCGTCGCCCAAGAGCAACGGGCCAAGGAAATCGCCGAAATTCGAGGCGATATGGTCGAGGCGGCTTGGGGAAACCAAATCCGCAATTATGTTTTTCATCCCTATCAAATGGTCAAGGATTTGCGAACTGGAACCGAAACCACGGCGATTGGCGACGTGATGGATGGAGAACTCGACGAGTTTGTCGAAACTTACTTGCGTCAAGACAATCAAATTGGTGAATTTGCCAGTGCTTCTGTCTGAGGTGGGGGTAAGTTTTCGAGACCGAAACGGTTCGGAAAAAGCGGAAGCGGCGATCGCCTTCGTTTTTTCCGATTTTTTGATTTCGAGCAACTCCCCGGGCGATTTCGCGGGGACTGAGGGCGAGGCGGCGGCGATCGCCCCCCCCCGAAATCCGCCATTCTTGCGACTCCCTTTTTGTTAGAATTTGGGACAATTCTCGCTTTTTGTCATCTTCTAACCGTCGCGAATTTTTGTTAATTTTCCGTACTTTTCCGTACTTTTCCTTGCCTTTCTGTACTTTTGTGTAATCTTCTACCACACTAATCCTTATCGATGAACGACTCTTCGACTGCTCCAGAAACTGCCGACTTAGAAAACAACCCCACCCCTGAAGCCGCTAGTGCTGGCGAACCGCCGCCGAGTTATGTCAAGCTGGCGATGCGCAATATGGTTCGCAAAGGGGGCAAGTCCCTCAAACACTTTTTCTTGACCGCCACCGGGCTGATTGCCCTTCTCGTCGGTCTGTCTTATTTAACCCGTTGAGTACCTACCCCAGTGATTGACCGACGGATCGAACTCGAACTGAGCGTGCAGCAACCTTTCTGGGAAAGTCCGGGGGCGGCGTCTTTCCCGGATCCCGCGATCGCCTCCGAGACCTGGGAAAGCTGGTTTGCATCCTGGTTGGCGCTGATGCGGGCTGAATTACCCAGTGCGAGGGGCTACGAACTGAGCGTGCGTCTGAGTGACGATGGGGAAATTCGACAACTCAACGCCGGATATCGTCAGCAAGACAAACCCACGGACGTGTTAGCTTTTGCCGCTTTGGAAGTCGATTCCCCACTGGCGGGGCCGTTCGAGTCGGATGACCTCCTTTATTTAGGAGATATTGCGATTTCTGTAGAAACGGCGGCGCGTCAGGCGATCGCCCGGGGCCACGGTTTAACCGTCGAACTGGCGTGGTTGGCGGCTCACGGGTTGCTACATTTGTTGGGCTGGGATCACCCCGACGACGACAGTCTCTCGCGCATGTTGGCGCAGCAAGAAACTTTGCTCCATGCTGTCGGTCTTGAAATTTAAGCGTTGACCGGGAAAAGCGTGCCAGGTAACAATTATCCATCTAATCCAGTTGTAGGATGAGACGGCCCGAGGTCAACGTCAACCGTTCCAAAAAGGTTTTAGCCATGAATGCAAATCGACGGTCCGTGCCTGTAGACTTATCCCAAAGCCTTGCCCATCAATCGTTCGTGTCTGAGAGTTTGCCTATGTCCCACGAAGTCCCGACGCCGCCGACCAAGCGAAGCGGGAAATCGAGCCCAGTCGATCGCCAATTTTCCTGGAAAATCGCTAACAGTCTCCTGATTAGTTTTAAATATGCTTGGCAGGGCATTACCTATGCTTTTGGCACCCAGCGTAATTTTCGCATTCACGTCGCGATCGGGAGTTTGGCGGTCAGTTTGGGGGTGGCGCTGAGTCTGACTGGACTGGAACTGGCGATTATCAGCCTCACAATTGGCTTGGTGTTGACGTTGGAGTTGCTCAATACGGCGATCGAGTCGGTGGTCGATTTGACCGTCGAGCAGACTTACCACGAACTGGCTAAAATTGCCAAAGATTGCGCGGCGGGGGCGGTGATGGTGTCTTCGTTTGCAGCGATTACGGTGGCGGGATTGCTGATTATCCCGCGCTTGTACGGGGCGATCGCCGCCCTGTTTTTCTAGCCTCTTGTTCTAGAAAGATCGTACTCTAGAAAAGTTGTAGAAACATCCGCCTTCAAGACCGATCGCCCTATAGCATAACAACGCGGTTATGTCAACCCCAATTTTCCCATTCGCCAAGGAGTACGAGCCGTGATCGTCGTTATCGATAACTATGACAGCTTTACCTACAACCTCGTCCAGTATTTGGGCGAACTTGGGAACGATTGGCCCGTCGCCTCTGAAATTCGGGTCTATCGCAACGATCGCCTTTCGGTCGAAGAACTCGAACAACTGCAACCGAGTGCGATCGTTATTTCCCCCGGTCCCGGACGCCCGGAAGACGCGGGAATTTCCCTCGAAATTATCGAAAAATTAGGGCCGACGATCCCGATTCTCGGCGTTTGCTTGGGTCACCAATGTATCGGTCAAGTCTTTGGCGGTAAAATCGTTTCGGCGGCGGAACTGATGCACGGCAAAACCTCCGAAGTCCATCACAACGATGTCGGCGTTTTCCGAGGCATCGAAAATCCGATGACCGCCACCCGCTATCACAGCCTGGTCATCGACCGCAATACTTGCCCGCCGGATCTCGAAATCACCGCGTGGGTGGAAGACGGCACGATTATGGGAGTCCGTCACCGCCACTATCCCCACATCCAAGGGGTTCAATTCCATCCGGAAAGTATTCTGACCCAATCGGGCAAACAGTTACTGACCAATTTTCTCAGTCAAGTGAAGGAGTTGTCTGTCGCCCGTTAACCCGGTTCGACCGGGGGCAGATCGAGTGATACGGATGTCGAATTTTTTGGGAACGATCGTGAATCGCCGACAGTTATTGAAATATGCCAGTCTCGGAGTCTTGAGTGCAGTAGGCACGGGGTGGCCCTCCATGGGACAGCCGGGACGGGCGCAGAGTACGAGTCCGTCGCCGAGTCCGACCCCGGCGAGCAATGCTTTAACCGTACAGTGGTTGGGGCATACGGCGTTTTTGTTTAGCGGTGGAGGGCGGCGCGTTTTAGTCAATCCTTTTCGCAACCTCGGTTGTACCGCCGGGTATCGCCCGCCGAAGGTGGGGGCGGATTTGGTGCTGATTAGTTCGCGCTTGCTCGACGAGGGCGCCACGGACGGGCTGCCGGGGAGTCCGAGGTTGCTTTACGAACCGGGAGCTTATCAACTCGGGAGTGAGTCGATTCAGGGGATTCGCACGGATCACGACCTCGAAGGCGGTCGCCGTTTTGGGATTAATGTAGTTTGGGTGTGGTCCCAGGCGGGGCTTCGGATCGTCCATTTGGGCGGGGCGGCGGCGCCGATTACGATGGAGCAGCAAATTTTGATCGGTCGTCCGGACCTGTTGTTGCTTCCCGTCGGTGGCGGTCCGAAAGCTTACGGTCCGGAGGCGGCGAAGGCGACGATGGATCGACTCAATCCGCGTTTGGTGATTCCGACTCATTATCTAACGGAAGCGGCGGGGCAAGGGTGCGAGTTGGTAGAGGTGGATCGGTTTTTGAGTTTGGTGGATCCGGCGATCGTCGATCGCGCTGGAGGCGATACGCTGCAACTGACTCGGGAAAGTTTGCCGGAAACGGGGACGAGAGTGAAGGTGTTGAGTTATCGGTTTTAGGCGATCGGATGGGTTAAGGTGGGTGGAGGGGCGATCGGAAAAATTTTTCTGAGGGGGTAGACAGGAGTGACGGGCGATCGTATGATGTCAACTAAGCCAATTTCTGGCGGGGGAAAGCGGGGTCGATTTCCCCGGGGGTCCCGCCAAAAGTCTAGAACCTTTACAAATCAATAGTTTACGAGTTTTTGAGTGCCTCGGTTGGCCGAAGGCCAACGGCTGAAACGGGGGTTTGAGTAGACTCCCGCCAAAAACGGCTCAACGAAGCGCTCTGGGTGTACGTTTCAGCACCCGGTCTTTCAATTAACTGAATCCCGGCAACGGGATTGAAACACTATGCACATCGGCGACAAGGTGCGCAATCGTCTCCCGGCTTTCAATTAACTGAATCCCGGCAACGGGATTGAAACTATTCACCCCATCGCTTTCACTACCGGACTGACCTTTCAATTAACTGAATCCCGGCAACGGGATTGAAACATTACAGCTCTAGTATAGAATGGTAAAGGATACTTTCTTTCAATTAACTGAATCCCGGCAACGGGATTGAAACTTCTGATGGAAAGCTTTGGGATTTCATGATTTCCTCTTTCAATTAACTGAATCCCGGCAACGGGATTGAAACCTACCTCAACAATAACTTCGAGAAGAAACTCAACTCCGACTTTCAATTAACTGAATCCCGGCAACGGGATTGAAACTTTATCGAAGGGGGGGCGATCGAGATCGAGGGAGACTTTCAATTAACTGAATCCCGGCAACGGGATTGAAACCCAAGCGGTATCCTACCTGGGCGCATACATATTGCCGGCTTTCAATTAACTGAATCCCGGCAACGGGATTGAAACCTAAGTGAGAAAGAGGCGAACGAAAGCATTTTAGACTTTCAATTAACTGAATCCCGGCAACGGGATTGAAACTACTCGTATCTAGACCAATTTTTTCGCTTTCTGCGTTCTTTCAATTAACTGAATCCCGGCAACGGGATTGAAACTAGCACTTTTCTGCTTTGAAGTGAGATTATCTCCGCTCTTTCAATTAACTGAATCCCGGCAACGGGATTGAAACCCCGATCGATTTCCGACATCTCCTTGATCGTTCGCTTTCAATTAACTGAATCCCGGCAACGGGATTGAAACCAATTTGGCCTGAGCATGCGCAGCAGCTCGAAGCTGCTTTCAATTAACTGAATCCCGGCAACGGGATTGAAACCAGACTAACTGTCAAAATTGCCGCCGCTCGATTTCTTTCAATTAACTGAATCCCGGCAACGGGATTGAAACGAACCTCAAATGAACGATATCGGCATCCATGACTTTCAATTAACTGAATCCCGGCAACGGGATTGAAACCGATCTGTCGCTGAATGATTCATGGTTTGTTTTCTAACTTTCAATTAACTGAATCCCGGCAACGGGATTGAAACCACGCGCATCATGGCATCCTCGCTGGATTCGGGGATCTTTCAATTAACTGAATCCCGGCAACGGGATTGAAACTTTATATATATCTGAGGTACTATCTAATATCTGATTTCTTTCAATTAACTGAATCCCGGCAACGGGATTGAAACATGAGTAACCCTTTAGCTGCCCGACGAATGAAGCCTCTTTCAATTAACTGAATCCCGGCAACGGGATTGAAACTTATCGGTAAATAGTAGAGTATGGGCTAATAATACTTTCAATTAACTGAATCCCGGCAACGGGATTGAAACTGAGCTACTGTAGAGGTTGTTGAAGGTGATTGAGTCTTTCAATTAACTGAATCCCGGCAACGGGATTGAAACTAAATCGGCATGCACCAATCTTGATTTTTCAAGATTAGCTTTCAATTAACTGAATCCCGGCAACGGGATTGAAACCTTCTCTTTGCAGGATATTATTTAGAGCTTTTCGGGCTTTCAATTAACTGAATCCCGGCAACGGGATTGAAACTAGGGTTTCTTCCCAGGTGTTCGGAGAGGTGTTCGGAGACTTTCAATTAACTGAATCCCGGCAACGGGATTGAAACGCAACAGACGATGAAATTCGAGCGCATTTAGACAACAACTTTCAATTAACTGAATCCCGGCAACGGGATTGAAACCGGGCGAAGGCAGCGACTTTCGCAACGGCTCAACTTTCAATTAACTGAATCCCGGCAACGGGATTGAAACGAGTCGCTGCTTGCGGAGTACATACGCTGATAAAGTTGCTTTCAATTAACTGAATCCCGGCAACGGGATTGAAACGAATTCCTCTGGCAATGAGCGGCCACAGTCGCTCTTGTCTTTCAATTAACTGAATCCCGGCAACGGGATTGAAACTTCTTTATCTTCGAGTCCCCATCGCACTCGATCTTGCAAGTGAACCAATCCCCTGAAGGGGATGGCAAGCCCTCGATCGCCATCAAAAAAGACCGCCGGAACGGTCTTTCTCTGTTCGTATTCGCGCACGACTCATCGATTACTCAGACATCGATCGCCCGTTCAAGCAAACACCACGGGACGACTGTTACCGAAAATCTCGTGTAACTTCACCACCGAGCCGATCGCCGCGATCGCCGGGGCCTCAAACCCCGTTTCCTCCACCTGCCGAACGATCGAGCCAATCGTCCCGATCAACTCCTCCTGCTCGATACGAGTTCCCCAACGAATCAGGGCGATCGGCGTTTCTGGAGACAAACCCGCCTTTTGTAACTCCCGAGTAATATAGGGTAAATTGTGGATCCCCATATAAATCACGATCGTTTCCGAACCGTGGGCGATCGCCGACCAATTCACCTCGGGTCGGTACTTCCCCGCCGCCTCGTGCCCCGTCACGAACGTCACCGACGAACTGTAATGACGGTGAGTCAACGGAATCCCCGCATAAGCAGGCGCCGCAATTCCCGCCGTCACGCCGGGTACCACTTCCACCGGAACCCCCGCCGCGATTAAATCTTCCATCTCCTCGCCACCGCGACCGAACACGAACGGATCGCCCCCCTTCAGACGCACCACCGCCGCATGAGTGCGCGCCTTCTCAATTAAAATCCGCGTCGTTTCCTCTTGCTTGAGGGAATGACGACCCCGACGTTTTCCCGCATCAATCCGCTCCGCCTTCGGGTTGATCGTCTCCAGAATTTGCGGACTGACCAACGCATCGTAAACCACCACATCCGCATATTCCAGTAGAGTTTTGCCCTTGAGGGTGAGCAAACCGGGGTCTCCCGGTCCCGCACCAACTAAATAAACTTTACCCACGCAACGGATCTGTTCGCTCTGATTCATAACGATCGCCAAAAGATAGACTTCCCCTCGCTCTGTTCACTCAACCATCAAATTATCAACATTACTGGAAACTCCGATCGCCGCTCAATTTTCTAAAGCGTCGCCTGACTCCCGCCGCCATTGCCCCCAGACTAAATTTCGCTTCTGCGTGCCATCGTATCTTTAATTACCATTGGGTCCAGAGTATGATTTTAATGCATCGACTTGATGAAATTTCTGCACGATCGACAAGCCGACAACTCGGCGCGATCTCAACGGCAGATCTTGAGGGTCGCTCCCTTATTTTAAAACGATTGACCGGAGAGCGATCGCCCCTTTCGCCGTCCGCCCCCCCCCGATTTCCCTTCCATCGCCAATCTCAACCGTAAATTCTAAAATAGGATTGCACCGACCCCTACCCGTACCCATCGATGGAATTAGACGCCTTACTCAAACTGCACTGCGATTTACCCCAAGAAGGCCCCGGAAGTGACGAAGCCACCTTAGACGCCTTGCGGCGCCTGCCTCCCCTTCCCAGTAGCTCCCGCGTCTTCGATCTCGGCTGCGGTCCGGGACGACACACCCTCGTTTTAGCCCGGGCGCTCGACACGCGGATCGTGGCGGTAGACTTGTACAAACAGTTTTTAGTCCAATTGCGCGAAGCGGCGACCGACGCCAATTTGAGCGATCGCATCGAAACTCGCGTCGGAGATATGAGCCAACTCGACGAACCGCCGGAAAGTATCGATTTAATCTGGTCGGAAGCGGCAATTTACACGATCGGCTTCGAGCGAGGCTTGCGCTACTGGTACTCCCTGCTCAAACCCACTGGATTCGCCGTCGTCAGCGAAGTCACCTGGCTCGATCCGACGCCACCGCCGGAGGCGATCGCCTTTTGGGAACAAGAATATCCCGAAATGACCGATATTTCCAGCAATCTCGAACTCGCCGCCCAGGCGGGTTACAAAGTTTTCGACCATTTTGTTTTAAACCGCGCCGCCTGGGACGCCTATTACGGCCCGTTGCGCGATCGCGTGCGCTACTGGCGAAGCCAACCCAATTTAGACGAAAATTTTCTCCAAGTTCTCGACGAGACCGAACGGGAAATCGAAGTGTTCGATCGCTACGGCGACAGTTTCGGTTACGTCTTTTATTTAATGCAAAAATAATGCAAAGTTAATACAAGAAAAATATATAGTACTCCTAAATCAATTGAATCTGAAATCCACCGGGTAAAGTCGCCAAATCCCTGTCAGGGCAAGGCAATGCCGTATCCTGACAGGCGATCCATCTCCATCGAGGGTTTAGAAAAATGGGATTAGACGGATAGCTTTCTGACGGGAGCGAGTCAGGCTGGCTCATGAGGAATGGGCAAGATCCCTGTTTTGTATTTATACTATAATTTCACTGAGAATTATAGTATAGTTTTCGGAGCGATCGCCGCTTTTGAGGCGCCAATAGTGGCCCCAATCCGGGGAAGAGTCCCAACGGCAATCAACCCGCCACCGTTCTCGGTTTGGAGGGGCGATACGCCTGATTGCTCGCGAAGCGATCGCGCGCTGCTATGGCGACGTATGATAGCAAAGAGCAGTTAGAATCGCGGTATCGTGCAAGGATTCGTCAATTTAAACAAGCCTACTGGCATGACCTCTCACGATTGTGTCGCCCGGGTTCGGCGCCTGTTGCGAACCAAGCGCGTCGGACATGGCGGCACCTTAGACCCTGCCGCCACGGGAGTTTTACCGATCGCCGTCGGTAAAGCCACCCGCTTGTTGCCGTACCTCCCCACGGGGAAAGCCTATCGCGGCACCGTGCGCTTTGGGGTGACCACCGCCACCGACGACCTCGAAGGAACAGTCATCAGCCAAAACCCGGTTCCGACCCTAACCCGAGACGCGGTAGAGGCGGTGTTGGGTCGCTTCGTCGGGGCGATCGAACAAATCCCCCCGGCTTATAGTGCGATACAAGTCAACGGCAAGCGCCTTTATCAACTCGCCCGCGCCGGGGAAGCGGTGGAAGTTCCGGCGCGGCAAGTCGAGATTTACCGGATCGCGCTGTCCGAGTGGCGCGGCGGCGACTATCCCGAAGCCGTCCTCGATATCGAGTGCGGCCCGGGAACCTACATCCGGGCGATCGCCCGCGATTTAGGGGAGATCTTGGCAACCGGGGGAACCCTGGCCGCTCTCACGCGCACCCAAAGTTGCGGTTTTGCCCTCGCGGATAGCGTCACCTTCGAGGAGATGGAAACCGCGTGCGATCGTGGCACATTTACCCCGATCGCCCCGGACAAAGCCCTCGCTCACTTATCTAAAGTGTCCCTTTCCCCCGAATTCGCCCGCCGTTGGTGCCAAGGTCAGCGCGTCCCCCTGCCCCCCGCAAGCGGCAATTGCCCCCCCCCGGTATGTGTCGATCGCGACGATGGAGAATTTCTTGGAATTGCGGAAATTACTGAGTCTGAAGGCGATCGCCGTCTCGTCCCCAAAATGGTCTTTTTACCCGAGGGTTAATCGGTGAGGGGTCGAACCCCTTATGCTGCGTGACCTGGGCGAGATCGCCCGATCGAATCACCCAATTGGGTGAGGTGCGATCGTTGGCATCAACGATAGATTAAAAATGTCCTTGAGAAGTGAGACTAAACTCAACCGAGATTGGCACCCCCCAAGATGTCTCCGCTTGTTATTGAGCGATGGTTGAGAACGCTTACCCCGGCGATTCGTCTCCTCTCGGGGACTTTTTTTTGGGAACCCAGAAGTCCGTAGGGTGGTTGAAGTTTAGATTTTAGATTTTAGATTTTAGATTTTAGATTTTAGATTTTAGATTTTAGATTTCACATTGGATCTTGTGGATAAACGGGACGGATGGGAAAGGGAATTTCAATCCCTTCTTCCTGATAACGCTTGTGCAGGCGCTTGATAAATTCGTGGCGCGTAATCAGATGATCGAAATACTTTTTCGCGCCGAAATAAACGGTAAAATTAATACTGAAATAACCGAAGGTATGAAACCGGAGGAAGGGTTCAAATTCCGGCACCCCACCGACGACCTCGCGCATCACTTCTTCCGCCACCGAGAGGGTCACTTTTTCGACGTTTTCCAGATCGCTACCGTAAGCCACTCCAACTTCGACGAGGACGATAATTTCTCGTTCGGGAAGCGAATAATTTTTAAACGTTGCCGAAACTAACTGGGCGTTAGGAACGACAATCAAATTATTGGGGATTTCGCGAATAGTCGTATGTCTCCAAGTGACATCAGTCACGTAGCCTTCCTCCCCCGTTTCCAGCTTGACATAATCGCCGGGATTGACTTTGCGAGACATGATAATATTCAATCCCGAAAACAGATTAGATAGGGTAGTTTGTAATGCCAAACCGATCGAAATACCGCCGACCCCTAACGCAGTCAGTAAAGGTGTAATCGAGATTCCGATCGATTGCAGAATAATTAAACTTCCGATGGTAAAAATAACCAATCGGGTCAGATTGACGAATAACGACGTTAAAGGAAGATCGCTATCGGAGGTCTGACTGTAGACGCGCACGAAACCGATACAAAGCCGAGAAATAACTAAAGTCAGCGCCCCTAAAATAATCGTGAGGATAATTCTCGATAAAAATAAGCGTATTTCGGGGCTGAGTTGACTGGCGATTAACGCCGTGTAAATTCCGGCGGTAAAAAAGATGACGAAGGGAATCCCGTGCAGGGAATCGATAAAGGTTTGATAGCGGGCGTAGTCACGAACTTGAGGGATCGATTTGAGCTTTTGGATCAGGCGTTTTTCAATAATCAATCCAGCAATTAAGCCGGATAAAATTAAAAATAAGGGAACGAGGAATTTAATGAGGGTACTGGCTTCGATCATCGGATTGGTGAGGTTGTAGAAGGGGGCGATCGCCGAAGGTTAACGAAATAAATAATAGTCTGGAAAAAATAGAGTAAGCTTTTAGATTTTTGTCCATCCAGCTAACAAGTACGAACGATCGATATTTTAAACAGTAAATCGACTGAATTTGACCAAAGATGCACGAGATCGAGAGAAAACGGTAGATTCAGAACGCTGTAGGGGGGGGTGGGCGATCGCCTGACGCGACCTCCAGACTCAAAGGACGGGGCGATCGCCCCCGAACGTGGATGCGATTGCAGGTCGAGGGAAGCTTAGCCTATACTTGAGGATAATCTGTAAGTTTATTTGTAAACACAAAAATAAAATGGCTAGAGACGAACTTTTACAAATTCGATTGACAGCCCAAGAAAAAGAACGATTGCAAGCAGAAGCAGACCGTCGGGGCGTTTCCATGTCTGAGGTCATTCGCGATTACATCAAACGACTGCCCAAACAAAAAGCCTAGGAATTTATTCTTACCCTCCCCGCTTTTAAAAAAATCCTCAAACGGCTATTTTTCAATCGAGGAAAGCTTTTTTATGTCAGATTTTTTTAACCTCGAACACCCTTACTCGTAGTTTTTAGGAGACCGAAAGCATGACCCAACGGCAAATCCAAGCCTATGGCAGTTGGAAATCCCCGATTTCCTCCGATCTTATTATTGCGGGAACCGTCGGCATCGGACAACTGGCCCTCGATGGCGAGACAGTCTATTGGTTGGAAATGCGACCGACCGAAGGCGGACGTTACGCGATCGCCCGGCGCCGTCCCGACGGCAAAACCGAAGACGTCACCCCACCGGAATTCAACGTCCGCACTCGCGTTCACGAATATGGAGGCGGCGCCTATCTCGTCGCCGAAGAGACCGTCTATTTTGTCAACTTCAGCGACCAACGGCTTTATCGCCAGAGTCCCGGAGGAGACCCGGAAGCGATAACCCCGGACGACGGTCGCCGCTATGCCGATTTTGACCACGACCGACCCCGACAGCGCTTAATCGCAGTTCGGGAAGACCACAGCAGCGCCGGAGAACCCGTCAACACGATCGCCGCGATCTCCCTCGACGGTCGAAGTAGCACCCAAGTCCTCGTCGCCGGGGACGACTTCTATTCCTCTCCCCGGGTAAGTCCCGACGGTTCGCAACTGTGCTGGTTGAGTTGGAATCACCCGGATATGCCGTGGGATGCTACGGAGTTGTGGGTGGCATCCCTCGACGCCGACGGCAACCTCGGCGACAGCCAACGGGTGGCAGGGGGTCATGACGAGTCGATCTTTCAACCGCAATGGTCCGAGGACGGTCAGCTCTATTTCGTCGGCGATCGCTCGGGATGGTGGAATTTATATACCTGGGACGGGCAACAAGTGCGAGCAATCTGCCCGCAAACCGCAGAATTCGGCTTACCCCACTGGGTATTCGGGATGTCCACTTACGGCTTAATTTCCCCGGAGGCGATCGCGTGCAGTTACAGCCGCGAAGGCTTATCGCACTTAGGCCGCTTGAATGTCAAAACTGGCGACTTGCAAGAAATTCAAACCCCTTACACCTCCATTGCGTCCCTACAAGTTCAAGGTAACCGCGCCGTGTTTATTGGCGGATCCGCCAGCGAACCCACCGCAGTCGTCCAACTGGATTTAGACACCGGAACCTACAAAATTCTGCGCCAGTCCACCACCTTAGACTTCGATCGCGCCTACCTGTCCACCCCGAAACCGATCGCCTTTCCGACCACCGAAAGCGCCACCGCTTACGGCATCTTCTACCCGCCGCAAAATCCCGACTACGAAGCCCCCGAAGGGGAATTACCCCCCTTGTTGGTCAAAAGCCACGGCGGACCGACGGCTTCCGCAAGCAGCACTCTAAGTTTGGGGATTCAATATTGGACCTCGCGCGGTTTTGCGGTCCTCGATGTCAACTATCGCGGCAGTACGGGCTACGGACGGGATTATCGCTTGCAACTGCACGGCCATTGGGGCATTTACGACGTGGACGACTGCGCCAACGGGGCGAAATATTTGGCCGATCGCGGTCTCGTCGATGGCGATCGTCTGGCGATTTCCGGAGGCAGCGCGGGAGGGTATACCACATTGTGCGCCCTCACGTTTCGAGATACCTTCAAAGCGGGAGCCAGCCACTACGGCGTCAGCGATTTGGAAGCCCTAGCGAAAGATACGCATAAATTCGAGTCTCGCTATCTGGATAAATTAATCGGTCCGTATCCCGATCGCCGGGACTTGTACGAGCAGCGATCGCCGATTCATCACTGCGATCGCCTCTCCTGTCCGGTCATCTTTTTCCAAGGACTCGAAGATAAAATCGTCCCGCCCAATCAAGCCGAAACCATGCTCGAAGTCCTGCGCGGTAAAGGCTTACCCGTCGCTTACGTCGCCTTTGAAGGGGAACAACACGGCTTCCGCCGGGGCGAAAATATCAAACGCGCCCTCGATGGCGAGTTTTATTTTTACGCCCGGGTGTTCGGGTTCGACCCGGCGGACGCGATCGAACCCGTGGCGATCGAAAATCTATAATTTGTGTTGCGATCGCCGATGTCGTGGGAGAGTTTGGTTAACCTGAACAAGAGAGTATTCGATCCCGATGATGAATAACAAACGACTTTATCGCAGCCAACGTAACCAACAAATTGCCGGAGTCTGTAGTGGAGTGGCGCAATATTTCGGCGTCGATCCCACCGTGGTCCGGTTGGCGTTTGTCCTGTTTGCGTTAATGGGCGGACCCGGACTGGTGTTATACCTGATTATGTGGGTCGTGGTTCCCCTCGAACCTTAAATCTAAAGGGGATACAGCATTTTCCTCTGCTAGGCAAGATATTTAGATCCCCCTAAATCCCCCTTAACAAGGGGGACTTTCCTCGTTCCCCCCGAAATCCCCCCAACCATCCCCCCAACCCCCCTTTGAAAGGGGGGCGAAGGGGGGATAGGGGGCGAAGGGGGGATAGGGGGATTCGGCACTGTACCTCATCAGACGCCCGAGTGCTGTAACTTCCCCTCGACTTATCCCCTGGTGAAACGCGATCGCATCCATGGTTGCAGGGGCGATCGACCCGAAAAAAATAGGTGAAATTGACCGGATGCATCCCATTCCCTCAACTTGTAAAAATCAGGATAATTATTGATGAAATTGATGAAATCAAAACTTTGGCGCGGTTGCAGCCTCGTCCTCTTGGCGGGATCGATCGCCGCTTCGATCGATCGTCCCCAAACCGCCTCGGCGGATGTCCGGATCGCCCCATTACAAACCGCCCAATTAGAAACTGGAGAAAGTGGCGATCGCCCCACCGATACCAACCGCTTTCAACTGCTCGATCGCGGGATCGAACCCCGACAAGAATTGAGTTTTTCTCCTGCCGAAAACTCTAAAGAAATCTTGTCTGTCGTCACTAACATGGATATGAATATGTCGATCGCCGGACGCATGATTCCGGCGATGGATATGCCCGGAATGATGATGAAAATGGAAACAGTGGTCGATCGCGTCGAAGACAATGGCGACATTCATCTGAGTTTCGTTTATACCGAATCCGACGTCATGGACGCAGCGAATTCCCCGCCGATGATGGTGGAGGCGATCCGTTCCGAACTACAGAAGATCGTGGGAATGACCGGAACCATGCTCGTTAACAAACATGGGGCGACGAAGCTAGCTAACTTCGATCTTCCTGGCAATATCGACCCCAATACTCAACAACTGTTCGATCGCACCATGAGTTCGATCGAAGAAATTTCTACGCCGTTACCTTCGGAGGCGATCGGTGTGGGAGCACGCTGGCAAATTGTCAATTCTCCGGCGGTCAATGGCATGAAGTTGGAGCAAATTGCGACTTATGAAATTGTCGAATTACAAGACAATCAGATTACCTTAGATATCGCAGTCACTCAAAACGCCGATCCCCAAACTCCACAGTTACCGGGAATGCCGCCCGACGCGAAAATTGACCTCAAATCTTATACCGGAAACGGACGGGGAAGAGTGATTTTACAATTAGATAAAATGATGCCCGTGCGCGGTTCGATCGCGATCGATTCCAACACCCAAATGGAGATCGGATCGAAGAGTTCTAATTCAGTGGAAGCGATGCCCGTAGAAATGGACATGACGATGCAAATGGATATGGAATCGCTTTAGAAGCTTGGACAGTTGCGGACGTCGGACACGAAGCGATCGGTTCGTTCGCCAAAAAAAGAAGGGTAGGCAATGCCTACCCTTCTTTCGATAAGAAACATTAGATATTAATGGGCGTGCGAATGAGTATGGTTGTGAGTGTGTCCGCGAGCATGAGTCCGAGAGTGGCTCGCCGAAACGGCACTGACTTCGGTTTCCGCGAGGAGGGCTTCAATTTGCGGGTGAGCCCACTCGGCAGCCATTTGTAAGAATTGAGGATGTTCGTTGACGCAAGCCATCTGCACGTAGCGGACGCGATCGTGGCGCGCTTCGAGGGCGTGAATGATGTGATGGACGTCGAGCAAAGTTTCGTGATTTTCCGTAGCAAAGCCAATCGGCATAAACACGATCGCCTTCGCCCCGAGTTGAATCAAATTTTCGGCGGCTAAGTGAGCGTTGGGTTGGGTCCACTCGATTAAGGGGGTTTGGTGATTGAGCCAGCCGACGGAAATGAGGGGATAGCGGTAGATGAGTTGTTCGCGGACCGACTCGTAGAGGGCCTCACTTTCGCGGATTCCGGAGGTAAACCCTTTCGCTTTGTGAGGACAGCCGTGATTCATCAGGACGATGCCGATTTCCGAGGGGAGGTAGTCGCCACGGAGTTCGGCGGCGATCGTTTCTTCGACCAGTTGAGCCATCAAGGCGATGTAGTCCGGTTCGTTGTAGAACGAGGGGATATAGCGCATCGACTGAATGGGAGATTGGCCGGAATCTTGGTCGGCGAGGCGATCGAGGGCTTTGTTGACCTGTTCGACGGCGATCCCGCTCGTGAAAATCGAATCGACGACGAGGAGGGGATAGATGAGGAGTTTTTGAAACCCTTGCTGTTGAATTTCGGCGAGGACTTGTTCGGGGAGGAAGGGGGCGCAGAAGTTAAAGGCTTTAAAGACTTCAACACGATCGCCCCACCGTTGTTGGAGCGCCTTTTCAATGCCTTCGCGTTGTTTCTCGAAAATGGCATTGTGGGGAGAAATAAAATTATCGTGTTGGTGGTTCCATTCGTGAAAATCGAACAGGGCCAGCAGTTTCGCCAACGGCGGATAAATCCAGGTCGGAACCGGGGCGAATTTGGCGGTGAGCAAGTTGAGCGCCTGCTCGTTATAGTTGGCAAAATCTTCGTAACTTTCGACCTCACCATATCCCATCAGCAAGACGGCGACGCGATCGCCGACCTGCGGGCTACGGCTATTGTTCTCGACGGTTTCGGGAGTAGCAACCACTTTAGAATCCTCAACGGGGAACAGTATCGCAACGATCCCAAGACCGGGGACAGGTTAGCTCCCATGACCTTTCAATAAATAAAATGGTAATGGCAGGGATAATCCTGGCGTGCGAACGATTCCCGGGCTGGCGATCGCTATCCCCTCTCGGGGGATGTGATTCTTAGGGTAGCATTCCCTACAGATCCGTCGAGCCGGAAGAGGCGATCGCCACGCGATCGCGTCCTTGAGCCTTCGCCTCGTAGAGCGCCGCATCTGCCGCCTCGATTAACCCCGACGCCGATTTCCCGTTTTGGGGAAAACAGGCGACGCCAAACGACAGAGAAATCGTCCCGAGAGACTCGCGGTGATATTGAACGTGCAAGTGTTTCACCCCCTGACGCAACAACTCGGCGCGATCGACGATCGTATCGAGAGACGCATCGGGCACAATCAAGACAAATTCTTCCCCGCCATAGCGACAGGCGATATCCGACTGACGGATATTACCTTGCAAAAACATCGCCAATTCTTTGAGTAACGTATCCCCCGCATCGTGGCCGAAGGTATCGTTAAACTGTTTGAAATGGTCGATATCGAGCAAGATCACCCCCAATCCTTGTTGTTCGCGAGTGGCGCGGTAGAGTTCGCGTTCGAGGGATTCTTCTAAATAGCGGCGATTGAACAAACCCGTCAGGGGGTCGCGAATACTTTGATTTTTGAGCTTTTCCCGTAATTTTAAATTGGCCAAAGCCAAACCCAAACGTTCGGCAAAATTATCGGCGAGTTCTTGCTTGCTTTCGCTCAACCCGTTGCGTTGGCGAGAACTGAGATAGAGCAGTCCCAAGGTTTCTCCCTGAGCCATCATCGGAATGCACAAGCACATCGACGGAAACGGGTGACGCAAGTGAGCGCACGCCAAACCGCTATGTTTTTTTTCAAAAATATGGGGTCTTCCCGAACGGATCGCCCAACATTCATCCGGACCGAAGACCAGTTCGCTACCCGTCGGTTCGCCCCAAGAGCTGACCGCTTCGAGGACGTTACCGGAAGCGCTGAGAATGTAGAGGGATCCCGCTTGCTCGGGAAACAGTTTTTCGACCAGGCGGGGGATGGTCTCGTAAGCTTCTTCCAGGGTGACGCACGCTTGCAGTAAGTCGCCGATCCGGTTGAGTCGCGTCAGCTCGAAGTTGGCTTGAGAGAGGTCTTGGATTTGGTGTTGCAGGTGCGCAGAGCGTTTTTGTACTTCGGCGAGATAGGCGACGACGATCGCCGTGAGCGAGAGACCCGCGCCGAGAAAGATCCAGGCTAAAAGGGGCGCGTTGAAAGGGCTTTGGGTGGTTTTGGGGAGCAGTTGGACGATCGCCTCGTGTCCGGCGATGACGACCGGGTAGCGACATCGCGCCGGAACCGAGCAGGCGTCCCGGCGGATCAGGTGGGCAATTTTTCCTTGAATTTCCGGCTCGGCGTAGGTTTGCTCCAGATCGCTGCGATAGAGGGTGAGCCATTGAATTTGGGGCGATCGCCTCGGTTCGGAGAACACCACGTCGATTTCGTCGAGGGGGATTCCTTTAAAGGCTTGTTTGAGGAGGCGACCGGAATCGAACAGGGCGATCGCCAAACCGAGCAGTTCGTCGTCCGCGTCGTAAATCGGTACGATCGCCGCAAAACTGCCGTAGGGGTTGCCCGGAGTCGGCTCGAAGCTGACCGCCGCTTGCTGACTTTGCACCGATCGTGCGATCGCGTCCTCGAAGGCGGCGATCGTCGTGAGGTCCAACCCCAAGGAAAATCCCCGTTGGGTACTCGGTTCGATCGCGCTGACCGGAAACGCGGGCGATCGCCCCTCACTGAGGGTGACCGCTCGACCCAAACGCTCCCCCATCGCCCGTTCGTAATCCGAGCGCCGTTCCCGGTCGATCCGGGGCGCCCACATCAGAGCCTCGACCCCCGAATGGCGGGCGATAAAATGACGGGCTAAGGTCTCGAAACCTTGGGGTTGAAACGACCCCTTCCCGAGGGCGAGCACGTCCCCAATCGACCAGATCCCCTGCAGATGGGCGTCGATTTGAGTTTCCACGGCGCGCGCCACATTCTGAGTTTTGGCTTCGAGATCGGCCATTTGCATCGATCGCTGCCAGCGCGCGATCGCTTCAAAGCCCACCCCCGACAGCACCAAACCGATACCGACGCTCAACAACGTCGGCAAATAGCGAGACAGCCACTCCCACTGACAAAATCCCTTCAATTCTTGTTTGACACCCTTCATGCGAACGTTGTTTTCGAGTGAAAAAACGGGAAAAAATATCGTCGATGTCGATGGTTATCCCGCCATGATTGCGCTACACCCTCGGCGCGATCGCCAACAGCGATCGCCACCCCAATCCATGCAAGTTATAACCACTTTCAACAGGGCTTAGCACGGAGGCAGACCCCGTATAACCCCTTGGCGATGCCCCTACTCCGCCACCACCGTGCGATCGCGCCCCTCCCGCTTCGCCCGGTACAGGGCCGTATCCGCCGCCCGCAGTAAGGCGTCCCCGCTTTGTCCGTGTTCGGGAAAATTGGCCACCCCCACCGAAATCGTAAGCGGACCGAGCAACTGCTGTTGGTAACGAACTTGAACCAGGCGCACGCCTTCGCGCAAAAGATGGGCTTTTTCCTGAGTTTGCTCCAAAGAACTTTGTGGCAAAATTACCGTAAATTCTTCCCCCCCATAACGGCAAGCAATATCCGCTTCGCTATTATTTTCCTGTAGGAACGAGGCCAATTTTTTCAAAATTTCATCCCCCGCCTCGTGACCGAAACTATCGTTAAACTGCTTGAAGCGATCGACATCGAGCATGATGACTCCCACACCGACATTTTGGTTTCTGGCTCGATGAATTTCGCGCCCGAGGCATTCTTGTAAGTAGCGGCGGTTGTACAATCCCGTGAGGGGATCGCGAATACTCTGCTGTTTGAGGGTTTCGCGCAACGTCAAATTCGCCAGGGACAGGGAAATTTGCTCGGTCACCGTCAAGGTTAATAACTGTTTCGACGCGGTGAATTCACCGCTTTTTTCCGAACATAAATAGAGCGTACCTAACCCCTTCCCTTGAGCCATTAATGGCGTACAACTGTATTCGAGTCCGTCATTGAGTACGTGTTTGCACGGCAATCCGCCGCGATTGTCACACACAAAATGTTCCCGTCCCCGACGCAAGGCCCAACATTCTTGAGGCAAAAAAACCGTTTCCGTCGTCTCTACATCCCCCCATTGAGCCACCGCTTCCACTAACTTTTTCGAGTCGTCGAGAATGAATAAAGCCCCACTCAAATTCGGAAACAGTAACTGAACCGATCGCGCGATCACCGCATAAGCTTCCTCCACCGTCAAACAGGCTTGCAGTAAATCGCTCATTTCTCGTAAAATCAGGGTTTCGCGATGGCGATTTTCCAACTCCGTCACCCAATCTTTTAACTTTTGATTGGCCGATTCTAACGCCCCTGCTGCTTGTTTGCGTTCGGTAATATCCCGGACGATCCGCAACAATCCTAGGGTTTTTCCCTCGCCATCTTTAACCACACTATCGATCGTTTCCCCGACAAAAATATCTCGATTTTTGCGTTGATATTCGACTTCATAAGGTTGCACCAGATCCGAGGCGATCGCCCCATCTCTCGCCTGTGAGTACTTTCCTTTTCCATAACAATTTTGTTCTGAATTGCTATAATCAGCCTGCAAAACACTTATAGGTTGGCCGAGCATTTCCTCAGAACTATAACCGAATAACTTGGAAAAAGCGGGATTGAGTAAAATCATTTCTCCGCTTAAATTGGCAAAAACAACCGCATCGGGAATCGACTTAAAAATGGCTTCAAATTCCGCCGTTTTTTGATATAAAGCTTCTTGCGCCTGTTGTCGTTCTTTGATTTCCTCTAGGGCGCGATCGCGCATCTGGCGGTAATCTTGAATGCGTTCGGTCAAATCGGTCACATCTTGAATCGCCAAAATCGCATAATAACTATCCCCCTCAAAACGTGGGATGGAAGTCACCGTAGTATGTTGAATTCTCAAGTCTCCATTCGGTAACTTCGCCGGAATAATATGTTTGTGAAGTTGCGAGGAAAAAATCGTCGGCGGTCCCCCTTGAAAAATTGGTTTGAGGCGGGTTTTATATTTCGGTTTTTCTAAATGAGGAAAAAAATCTACTATCGAGCGTCCGAGAATCGTATGTCTGGGAATTTTAGTCCATTCTTCCAAACGGGAATTCCAAAAGACGACGACTAAATCTTCCCGCAGAATACAACTGCCAAAAGGAATGCGATCGAGGATAAAAAAGGCTTGAGCAACTCTCTCAACTTCGTCCATTATTAATAAATTCATTCATATTGAAGTTGTAACGAATCAATCAAACTATCAAAAGAACTCACGGTAAAAATCAAAATAATATCTCCTTGAATATGCATACTTTCTACGGAAAAGCGCGCTTGTGCCAGCAAAATTACTAAGTTGGGATCGAACTCGCTCCACGTTAAAAGATGGTCTACTGTATCTTCGATATAAATCGGCAGCGAATAATTAAAATGCTGGCCGAGTAAATTACTAATCGACCCCATCACGCCGTTAATGACAATATTACCGACCTCGCTAAGGGTTCCAATTTTTAACGAATCTAAATCGAGAGAATCTAATTCATCTTGGGTGAGCAAAGAAACCAACTTAGAAGCGCTATCTGTCGGAAACACGAGCTGTGCATTCCCACTTAAAGACCCCGTAAACATCAAGCGGACTGCCGAGAGTTGAATCGGTCCCAATCGATGTTCGAGTTCTTCGGTTAATTCCGAAGGTGAAAAAATTTTAATGTACGGAACTTGCAAGGAAATATGAGATTCTAGCATTTCATTCAAAACACTAGCCGCCCTGCCAACTCCGATATTAATCATTTCTTGTAAGGCATCAATTTGTTCCACTGTAGGAGTCATAATTATTGAAGAGACAATGATTTTACCGTTGGTAATTTCGAGACCGGACTGGCCGATAACTGCTAAAACTTAGTAGGACAATAACTCGGTGGATTTAAAACTTTTAATTAAAACAGGATTCCGTGTCAAAGGCGATCGCCTCCTCGATCGTTTACCTCAAAAAAAGGTCAATCTATCTCAATTGTAACAAGCGAAAATCCCCCGCGATCGTCCGCGAATTTACCGATCGCCTCTCGTGAAAACACGCAACCCAAAACACAAAAAAAACACCCCGATTTCGTCCCCCAACTCACCCAAAACCAACAAGAACAATACCCACCCCAGTTCGCCAGTCCTGTCGTGACCTGCCTCTGGCGCGCGCTTCCTCCAAGGGATCCGACCTTCCCTCAAATCTGTCACCCTCATCGTTCCCCTCCTCACCACGAGTACACGATCTCCTCGCCCGGTTATCCTTCGGAAGGGGTCGCTAAAACAGCTTCGATCGCATCTTGCATCACCTGCGCTTGAGGGGGTTTGTTTAAGACCGCTTGCGCCCCTAACTCCAAACATTGCTGGCGCGAAGTTTCCTGAATGTCCGCAGTAATCACGATCGTCGGGGTCTTATAGCCTTCCGCACGCAAGATTTTGAGAAACTCCCACCCGTCAATTTCCGGCATTAGCAAATCCAATAAAATACAGTCGGGATTGACTTCGCGCACGAGTTCGAGTCCCTCTTTTCCATTCTTGGCTTCTAGGGTCTCATACCCTTGCTTTTGCAAGGTCTTACGGATCATTTTGCGGCTGAACATTGCATCTTCGACAATTAAAATTAATGCCATCTTGCTGTCTCTTAAAGCCTTAAAATACTGTCCGAATACGATGGTGGGGTGAAAGGCGATCGCGGTGCACCCAAGCACGACTTCGTGGGATCTGCCCTAAAGTAGGGGAAAAGTGGGCGACGTTCATCGGCGAGCAATTGGCTTGACCTCAACAGATATTTTAATGGGGTCTGGAAATATCCGGGCGTCGGATAATTGGTAGAACGCAAGATTTCCAGCGAACCACGGCAACCTTACCCTGAAAAAATGACGATTTTGCAGGGTAAGATCGCCCGTCACGATCGCCGCTCCGTCGATTCCCCGGGCGGTCGAGGGGTCGAAGCCGCAGCCAAACTTTACCCAAAATAATCGACAATGGGCAAAACAAGCTACGATCGCACAGAATCGGTCAATCTCTTGATTCGCATTCGATCGCTCAAGCTCGGATGTTTACCCCCTCGTTCACCCCTTATCGAACATTTTGCGTCTACTCATTTGTCCGGGAATTCACGACCCCCAACTGACCCGCCAGTTTCTCGACGACCTCACCGGGGACGAACGATGGAGCGATCGCCATTTGGAGTGTCTAGTTTTTCCCGCTTGGGACTATCCGGCGTACAGTGCTTTACATATTTTGCATTTTCTCGACCGAGAGACGGCCCGGAACGACGATCGCGCGATCGCCTGGATTGCCTTTAGTGCGGGGGTTGTCGGCGCGATTGGCGCCGCTTGGGGATGGCAGGCGTTAGGTGGAACGGTCAAGGCGGCGATCGCCCTCGACGGTTGGGGAGTGCCGCTCTACGGCAATTTTCCCATTTATCGCCTCAGTCACGATCGCTTTACCCATTGGAGTTCGGCCCTGCTCGGTCCCGGACGCGCCAGTTTTTATGCCGATCCTGCCGTCGATCATTTACAGTTGTGGCGATCGCCTGCTACGGTCGCGGGATACGCCGTCGAAAATGACGATTGTACTGCTAAAGAACGACGGACGACAGCGTTAGACTTTTTACTCGAAATTCTTTTGGAATTTTAGAGTTTAGATTTGAGAGTTTAGAGTTTAGATTGGGGATTTCGGGGCTAAAAAGTTCTCCGAAACTCAATTGTCTCGAACGGCGATCGCCCTGGAAAATTGCGCGGCTTCTTGACTAATAGCCGGAGATCTTTCTAGTTCGACCGTTTTAACAAAGGCCAACATCAACTGACTGACACTTAATAATAGAACAGACCAAGCGAGGATAACTAAAGGAGATTTCATTATCTGAGGGAGTAAATACACGAATAACTTGCCTCTGAGTCTAAAAAAATCCTAAAGCTTTTGACCTCTACCTATTGGTGGATTTACGGAGTAGATCCCGCGACAAGCTAGCATCGTCGCGATCGCCTCCGTAAAAGCCGCAATCTGCTCCCAACTCCGTCGATTTCCCCCAGATACCTCTCGCATGTCACAATGGAACGACGGCGATCGGTCGGGGGGAGCGGGCGATCGCGCCCCAACTCAATCTAGATAGGCCACGGTCATGCAGGGTGGAACCCACTCTTTTTTATCCAATCCACAAGCTCCGGCATGGAATGCAAAGCTTTACGATGCCAAGCATATCTTTGTCTCGGAATATGCCACCGACTTGTTGAACTTGTTAAACCCAAAACTCGACGATCGCATCTTCGATCTCGGCTGTGGAACCGGACATCTGACGGCGCGCATTGCCGCGAGTGGGGCGCGCTTAGTCGGCGGGGACAGTTCGCCAGCCATGCTCGATCGCGCTCGCGCCCTTTATCCCGCCCTCGAATTTATCTTAGTCGATGGCGAACATTTACCCTTCGACAACGAATTTGACGCCGTTTTTTCTAACGCGGCGCTGCACTGGATGAAACAACCGGAAAAAGTGGCGGCAGGGATTGCGCGATCGCTCAAACCCGGCGGTCGTTTCGTGGCGGAGTTTGGCGGTAAAGGCAATATCGCCCAAATGCGGCGAGCTTTATATCTAGCCTTAGAAAAAGAAGGATTATCTGCCAGTCAAATCGATTCGCCCTGGTATTTTCCCAGTATTGGCGAATATACCTCTATTCTGGAAAAATACGGACTGTGCGTGACTTTTGCGGTACTGTTCGATCGCCCCACGTCGCTTTCGGAGGGCGATCGCGGGATGCGAAACTGGTTTACCATGTTTGCCAACTCTTTTTTCCGAGAGTTATCGGACACTCAGCGCGATCGCGTCCTGAGCGATATCGACAATCAGCTTCGCCCCACCTTGTATGAAAACGGCACCTGGATCGCCGATTACAAGCGGTTGCGCGTCGTCGCCGTCAAACCTTCCTCATAAAATGGGGAAGAACTGCGATCGTCCCTCATCAGCTTTCCCTTCGATCGATCGCCCCCTTCACTGGTTCCCCTATGAGTTTGAGAATTTACGGCAACCGTCTCGTCAAAACCCTCCCCGGACAACAAACCCGACCGACTGCAGCCCGAGTTCGCGAAGCCTTATTTAATATTTGGCAAGGGGCGATCGTCGGCTGTCACTGGTTGGATTTATGTGCGGGTGCGGGGTCGATGAGTGCGGAAGCGTTATGTCGCGGCGCCGATACCGTCGTGGCGATCGAGCAATCCGGGCGCGCCTGCCAGCTTATTCGCGAAAATTTAGCCAAATATGCCCGGGAAGAACAGCAATTTTACGTTTATCGCGGTGACGTTCTCAAACAATTACCCAAATTAGGCGCCCGTCAATACGATCGCATTTATTTCGATCCGCCCTATCACGGCGAACTCTATTCCGGCGTTCTCGACGCGATCGCCCGCTACGACCTGCTCGCCGCCGACGGAGAACTCGCCGTAGAACACGATCCGAACCGTCCCCCCATGGCGACAGTTTCCCACCTAAAAATTTGCCGACAGAAAGTTTATGGCAACTGTGCCATTACCTTCTATCGGCTCGAAACCAACGATGCTACTGCTTAAGCGCGATCCTTGTTTCTCCTTTGGAGACGCCGGGCGAACACAGTCGCCGGGCGATCGCCCCTAGAGGTCGAACTGGTTGCCCCGCTTGTACTGTTGGTAAGCAGCAAAAAACAAACCCGCCAGGGTCACCGTAATTAAACCGAGGACGATACCGGAAAGTAAGGGTTCTACCATGTTTCGATCTCCTTATGACTGACGTACAGTTGAACGGCACGAAAGTGAACGACCCACGCTGATTCAAAGAATACAGCTCGGGCAACAACCTACTAGTTGACCTCCAAGCGAACTTATCGGTCTGACATCTAGGCGATCGGCCCTATCCTAGTCCCTAAGATTTATAGACAGCACAGATTGTACAAAAAATTGTATGGATCTAGCTCGGTTTTCGCAATTTCGGGCTCGTTCAGGTCGTAGGATTTTACCATGTTTGGGCAGTGTATGTTGAGCCGCTCGAAGCATCCCAACGCTCAATCAAAAATTTTTGAGGGGGACTGATTACTCCCCCAACCCCTCAACAAGTTCACATTTCTTGGTTAACGTTTCTTTATAGTCTTTCATAATCCGCGCTTCTCGCTTGGGCGACCCAGAGCGAGAAAAAGTTGAAAGTAAGCTCGCCGTGGCGGGATGCCCCCTCGACTCAATCGAGACTCCGGCGCTTGCCTATCCCGAGCAATACTTTTAAGATATGTTAGAAAATCAAAAGTTATTTGTACCTTCCTCTCAACTGAGAACTCTGTTGAATCATCAAGTTGCCAAGTCTGAAGTGACCTCCTCTTCCCAGAAGGTCTGGGCGATCGCCGTCACGATCGTCCTGGCAATCCTTATTTCTGTCGCGATCGCCTATCAATTTCAAATTTCCGATCCTTATACCAAAACCGTTTTATCCCTCTCCGGCGATCCCATTCGCGGTCATGCCATTTTTCAGATGAACTGCGCCGGGTGTCATGGCAGTCGCCGAGGAACCCAAGTTGGACCGAGCCTCACGGATGTTTCGCAACGTAAATCCCGAGTCGGTTTAATCGAACAAGTCACAAGCGGCAAAACCCCACCGATGCCCCAATTCCAGCCGAGTCCCCAAGCCATGGCGGATTTACTCAGTTATTTGGAAAGTTTGTAAACTCGCGGGAGTCTCAACTCCTAACTGCTTCGATCGCCTCCCTAGAAATGGCGAGATCGTTTTTGGCGATCGCCGTGATATGAATTTCTCTGTTCTGGGGAATATTGGAAAATATCACCCCCCAATCAGAATCAAATTCAGAATTTTATCGAGCGGGGATCGTTTCCGCCTCTGAGGACAGGAGTGACATCCTCAGCTCATTTAGGGAATCCCCACACGCTCTTGGCGATCGCTCTCCATAGGCGATCGCGCCTTCAGTTCCTCCGATAAAAAAATTTCTTCCTCCACACCTCAACTGTTGATGAGGTGTCAGATCGACTACGAATTTAAAAAACTGGTTTCTAACGAATCTATTTGCTCGAACGTCATCAAAAATAGAAACCGGGGTGAAGGGAAAGCGAACGATCCAGGGTATCCGATCGCATAAATTTCCCAAAACTACCAAAATTTACCCCAGGTCAAAACAATGAAAATTCCAGAGGATAAATTTTCCGGCGATCGTCAATCGTCGCTCGATTCCGAGTCCAATTTCCGCCGATCTAGTACATATCGAAACTTAAATGTGGTTCGATGGTCTCTGTTTCCGCTTATTGTGGTGTTCTTGGTAGCGCTTGCGCTATCCTCGTTATTAAGTCAAACTTATAAAGCTAAGCAACCAGGTGTTAAAGACTCTGTAACTCCGGTGAATCTTGGCGGTCCGGAAAGCGCACCAGGAGCTTCTTCTCCAGAAGCGGCAGCTCCAGCACCGGACGGGATGGTGACGCTTAGCGATCCAGGCATGGCACCAGGAGCTTCTTCTCCAGAAGCGGCAGCTCCAGCACCCTATCCGTTCCCTGGAGAAGTCACCCCGATTACTCCTAATACAGAGACTCAATACAATACCGAAGAATACCATCTCATTACCGATAATACCTTTCACTTAGCCAAAGACAATCCCTTATCTACCTTTTCCATCGATGTCGATACCGCATCGTACAGTAATCTGCGGCGATTTATTACCTCCGGTCAGTTACCACCTCCCGATGCGGTCAGAATTGAAGAATTAATTAACTATTTCACCTACGATTATCCTCAACCAGAGGGCGATCGCCCGTTTTCAATTACCACAGAAATCTCTCAAGCCCCTTGGAATCCTCAACATCAGTTAGTCCATATTGGATTACAAGGAAAACAGATGGTCCGAGAAGAAATCCCACCCAGCAACTTAGTTTTCTTACTCGATGTTTCCGGATCGATGTCGGCGCCCAATAAATTACCTCTGGTCAAGTCATCTTTGCAAATGTTGGTCAACCAATTGAGCGAACGAGACCGGGTATCGATTGTGGTTTATGCGGGGGCGGCGGGTTTAGTTTTATCTCCAACTCCCGGCAACCAAAAAGCTAAAATTTTAGAGGCGATCGACCGCCTCAACTCCGGTGGCTCTACGGCGGGAGGCGCGGGGATTAAACTCGCCTACGAAGTGGCTAAACGCACTTATCTTCCTGATGGAAATAACCGCGTTATTCTGGCGACTGACGGTGATTTTAATGTGGGTGCTTCTAGCGATTCCGAACTCGTGCGCTTAATTGAAAGTTATCGCGATCGCGGCGTCTTTCTAACTGTGTTAGGCTTCGGGATGGGCAACCTGAAAGATAGCAAAATGGAACAGTTAGCCGACAAAGGTAACGGTAATTACGGTTATATCGACACGGAGAAAGAAGCCCAAAAAATGCTAGTGACCGAAATGGGCGGCACTTTACTGACGATCGCGAAAGATGTCAAAATTCAAGTCGAATTTAATCCCGATCGCGTCCGAGCTTATCGCTTAATTGGTTATGAAAATCGCATCTTGCAAGATCGAGATTTTAATGACGATCGCAAAGATGCGGGAGAATTAGGAAGCGGTCATTCGGTTACTGCTCTTTATGAAATTATCCCCACCGGAGTAGACAGCGATATTCCCTTACCGACTATCGACCCGTTGCGATATCAAACAAATTCATCGGAAATCACCGATCCGACGGGCTACAAAGCGGACGAGTTAATGCTCGTTAAGTTGCGCTACAAACATCCCGATAAAAATAAATCGCAACTCATCGCCGAACCTGTTGTGGATCGCCAAATTTCGTTAGAAAATAGTTCCAATAACTTTAAGTTTTCGGCAGCCGTAGCGGAATTTGGCATGATTTTGCGCAATTCGGAAGATCGAGGCGATGCCAGTTTCACGCAAGTCTTAGATCTTGCCAAAGGATCTCGGGGTGCCGATTTAGAAGGGTATCGTAAGGAGTTTATCGAGTTAGTAGAAACTGCTCGTGAACTTGAAGAGCGTTAGGGTTAGAAACCAAAAAAGCGGCGATCGCCCAAGAAAAACGGAAAAGGAAAGTAAACGATCCTTCTCCGAATTTGAAATTAACTTAGCTTACTTTTAGGCGTTGCCTAGGTTTAGAGACTGGGGGTTTTCCCGGTTTGTTCCTGGGAGGGAACCTCGCCGATATCGGTGTAACCCATATTGGCGGCAATTTCTCGAAGAATGGAAATTTGATCTTGAAATTCGGCGTTTTCAACCTGTTTGAGAATGTCCTTAACCGCTCCATCGGCTGAGTAATTTTCCGGCAGATCGACCACCGTATCTCCCATAGCGATCGCCCACGCATACCAGACGAGTAACTGATTGTTCGCCGTTAAGGCGCCGTAAGCGTGACTGTATTGCGTGTCTTTACGCTCGACGAGATCGCGCATAACTTGCAGTTGTTCGTCGTCGGATAACTTAAAAAAGTTATCGAGTAATAAAGGGGCAATTTGCGGGTCGGTCGCCGTGGGAGCGGCGGGGGTAATTGAATCCCCCATTTTTTCGTAAATCCAATAGAGTAACGCCAGTTGGTCGTCGGTTTTTAACCCTTCAAATCTTTCGACAATCTTTTTGGTATCTTCAGAGCGAATTTGAGAGTTTCCTGTGGTATTAATCGCAGTCATAAATGGGTAAATGGTTATTTCTACTTATGCCACTCTTAAGTTAACGAATTCAACCCGCTTGCTTCATCTATCTGCCAATAGATTATTACCCGATCGCGCGGCGATCGAAACTCTAACCGTAGAGGGAGATAGCCACAGGTGCGATCGCCGCGAATCCGGCGCGCTGGGGTGGATTAGGCGCGCTTAGTTCCAATCGCCGATCGCCTCGCTTTGTTCGGCTTTCCAAGTGTACCAATAATGTCCGAGGCGATCGACAAACGCACTCGCTTTCTCTGCATAAAGGCGATCGCCTAAGACTTTCGCCGATCGTTGCAGTTGGTTGCGGCGCAGGTCGATCGAAGCGATTAAGGCTTCAAATTCCTCGCGATCGGGACATAATTTCGGATATTCAACTAATAACTGTCGCAAGACGGCTAAATCGTGATCGTCGCCGAGATAATCGGACAGTTGTTTGGCTTCAGTTTGCATTTGATTCATCAAACTCGGCCAGATCGATTCTAAAATTCTCAAGTGATACCAGAAATCTTTAACTCGTTTGCGCCAATCGTGAAAATTTTCGATGCTTCTGTTTTCAAAGGCGTGCTGTAATGCTTTGCGACCTTGTTTGTAAATGCGTTGGAAACCCGGCGCGATCGCCTCCCAATCGCGATCGCCGAGGTTCCATTCCTCCACTTGAGTTCGAGACTGTTCGATTTTTGCCGCCGCTTGTTCCATTTTGTTATCCTCACCTAGATGTTGTTTGAGGATGGCATCGCGGCGATCGACTAATGACGAACGGGTGGTGCTAAATGCATCGGCAGCAATATAATTAGCGTAAGCACTTTTGAGTTTGTCCAAGGTTTCCACATAAACGCTGGCATCGCGGACATCGGATAATAAACGTCCCGCATCCCGCCAAGTTTGGTTTTCGCGGCGGTAGGCTTCGTCGCCGATACCGAAGCGCACCAATCGAGCTACGGCGCGCAGTTTTTTCAAGCGTTTGCGCGCGTCGTGAATCGCTTCTTCTTGGGCGAGATGAGTATGACCGCGTAAGTCGGCGATCGCCAGTTCGATTTCGTCACCGACGATTCGCTTGATGCCGCGATCGATGGTTTCTTGTTCTTGGATTCGATAAGCCACGATTGGATTCTCCTCGATAATTTTCTATCAGTTGGAGTCGATTAAAAGTCTATGAATAACTTAGGCGATCCCCGCTCTCACGATTGAAAAATATTCGATTTTTTAAGATTTTGTCGGCTCGTCCAACGCCGTTCCAAATAAAGCTAGGGGCGTTCGCGCTCATTGTCTGCAAAGGAGAATCGCGATCGCTCGATGTCGTCCTGGGGCGATCGAGACAACGGGTGAAGGTGAGATCCACTGAAATACAAAGATTCTCTCGATCTCGTCGTCCGCTCGAATTGCGTCAGTTACTTTTACTTTTCCACTCCATAAGAACATTAATTTTAACATAAACAATTCAAGTTTAAAATCACTCTAGAGTACGATTTTTAAAAGCTTACAAAATGAGAAAATTGTAAGACTTTAAGATTGTCCGAATCTTGACAGAATTGCGAAGTGTCAAACCCTATAAATCGATGAGCCATCCGCCTTTATCTCCAAATTCTAAAACAGCCGATCGCATTTTAGTCGTAGACGATTCTCCCGATAATGTATTACTGGTGACAACGATTTTAGAAGAAGAAGGATACGAAACCAGTACGGCAGAAAGCGGTTATAGCGCCTTGGAGGCGATCGAGCAATCCCCCCCGGATTTAGTGTTGTTAGATATCATGATGCCGGGAATGGACGGTTACGAAGTGACGCGACGACTGCGCAGCAATGCGGACTTACCGTTTATACCGATCTTGCTGATTACCGCCCACGATCGCCCCAGTGTAGTCCAAGGACTGGATGTGGGGGCGGACGATTTTATCCGCAAACCTGTAGAAATCGACGAACTGCTCGCTCGGGTGCGATCGCTGCTACGCCTCAAACACAGCGTAGACGAACGGGACGAAATTGCCCGCCAGCGCGAGGATTTTGTCTCTCGTCTGACTCACGACTTGCGCACGCCGTTGGTGGCGGCGGATCGAATGCTCGGATTGCTCGGTCAAGGGGCATTAGGCGCAGTGACCCCGGAAATGCAAGAAGCCTTCGACACGATGCAGCGCAGTAATGAGAATCTGTTGAAAATGGTCAATACCTTGTTGGAGGTCTATCGCTACGAGGCGGCGCGCAAGCGGTTGACTTTTACTGAGGTCAACTTGTTGCAATTAATTGAGGAATTGTGCGCCGAACTCGAACCGATGGCCCAGGCGCAAGCGATCGATTTAAAAATTGACGATCGCTATCTCTCCCCGGAAAATGGGTTTGCCGAGACCAATATTCGCGGCGATCGCCTGGAATTGTGGCGCTTGTTTACGAATTTAATCGGCAATGCGATCAAGTTTACCGAAGCCGGATCGGTGGAAATCACCTTGAAGCCGGAGTCGGGGGCGATCGCGATCGCCGTGGAAGATACCGGACCGGGGATCGAACCCGCCGAGCAAGCGAACCTATTCGAGCGCTTTCGGTCGGGCAATCACAAGCGATCGGGCAGTGGTTTGGGTCTTCATTTGTGCCGTCGCATTGCCGAAGCGCATTCCGGGACGATCGCGGTGCGATCGCAAGTGGGCAAAGGCAGTGTTTTTACAGTCACTTTACCGATTTTGAATTAAAATCGAGCGGTGAGTCGGCAGTCCGCTCTAAAGTCCCTGGAGGTGCATCGGAATCGGTTTGACGGTACGGCAGTTGTTTGAGGGGACATGACGACGAACCGGAGTTCGCTCCGATCTCGATGTCGTTTGTTAGCCTGTAGAAACGATATGGAAACCCTTGCATATATTGAATTAGCCCGGGCTTACGAAAGTCAGGGCGATCGCGACCTTCCCAAGGCAACCCCCCGCGATCGCCACTTTGTGTGGCTGTGTTGTTCGATGCCCCAATTGCTGGGGTGGTCGGTACTGGCTTTGTTGTTGGCGATCGCCGCTCCGGTTCCGCCGACGGCGGCCCAAACGGTGTTGTTCCAACAAGGGGATAGTGGTCCGTCGGTGCGATCGATCCAGCAGCGTTTGAAGAGTTTCGGTTATTTTAATACGGACGTTACCGACTATTACGGTCCGATTACGGAAGCGGCGGTGATTGAATTCCAACGGGCCAACGGTTTACCCGTCACCGGAATTGTCGATTCGCAAACCCTGCAGGCGATGGGTCGGATGGCGCAGCGATCGGCCCCCGTGCAGAGTTTTGCCGCGACTCCGGCCCAAGGATTTGGAACGGTGACGGCGGTCAGTAGCGGTAACGAGGTGTTGCGGGTCGGCGATCGCGGCGTCGCAGTCAGCGCACTCCAGCAGCAATTACAACAACTCGGTTATTTTGCCGGTCCGGTAACGGGAGAGTTTGATTACGATACGGAAACGGCGGTCATTCGCTTCCAACAAAATAATAATCTGCGCGCCGACGGTCTGGTCGGCTCGAACACCCGGACGGCCCTCGCCAGTCAACCGCAACCTGCGCCGACGAGTCAGGGGTTCGTACCCCGTGGGAATACCTCCGGTGAAATCCGTTACGGCGATCGCGGTTCCCAAGTGCGATCGCTCCAGCAACGCCTCGCGATCGCCGGATTTCCCCCGTCACGCATCGACGGGATTTTCGGCGACGATACGGAAATCTCCCTCAAGGAATTTCAACAAACCTATGGTCTGCCCCCCAGTGGCGTCGCCGACGCGACGACCCGGCGATCGCTCGATCGCAAGTTGTACGTGGTCGTGGTTCCTCAATTCCGTCAGGGAACCTTAGAAGCGGTGCGTCAGATCTTCCCCGATGCTTTTGCCGCCGACTCTCGCTTAGGGGATTACGTTCATGTCGGTTCGTCCTTGCGCCGGGAGATTGCGGAAGAACGCACTAAGCTGTTGCGCTCTCAAGGGTTTGTTGACGCGCGGGTCGCTTATTTTTAAATTTTTTGAAATTGGATTGAAATTCGGTTTAAAGTGGCAGTAATGCCCGTTGGCAGCGCGGACAAATGGCGTGAATCGTCAGTTGACAGTCGAGCAGGTGATAGCCTTCTTTTTTGGCGGTTTTGGTGCCGACTTTCAAGATCGAGTCGCTTTTGAACTCGATGGTTTTGTTGCAGCGAACGCAAATCAGGTGGTGATGGTGGTGGGGGTAGGGTTTATTGATTTCGTAATGTTTGTGACCTTCGGCGAGTTCGAGTTCTCGCAATACCCCCATGCGCGATAGTAGTTTTAAGGTGCGGTAGATCGTCGATAAGCTGATGTTTTCTCCTTGATTTTGGAGCAGCGTATAGAGATCTTCCGCACTCAGATGTTCGTTTTTGGGAAGGTTTTGAAAAACCTGTAAAATCGTTTCTCGTTGGGGGGTCAGGCGCCACCCCCGTTCGTTTAATTCTGCCTTGAGTGAGGAGGCCGTGTAAGCAGACATACTAAACCCCGTTCTCTTCTCAACAAACTGTCCTTATTGAGAAGGATACACAATTTAACAGTAACTAGCAAGAACGTCTTCTTATTGAGAACTAATTTCGGCGTATCTGGGAGGGCGATCGCCAAAAAAGTGAAGTGCGGACGATCCGGCGATCCCTAGCCAAGTCGCGAACCTGGGGACGACTGGCCGATCGCGGGGGAGCGAACGGAGGGAAAAACGGCGTAGATGTTAAATTTTATAACATCGATCGCCTCGCCGGAGCGGACGAGATCGGTCTCGACGCGATCGCGCGAGCAGTCAAACAAATAGTTTTCAAGGCGATCGGCGCGAAAGTGTTGATATGAAATAGATAGCACCCTGTCATCCACTCGCTTTAGCTGAGCGCTTCGAGATAATCGCGGACGCGATTGCGGCGTTTGGGTTGCCGCAGTTTTTGCAGGGCCTTCGCTTCGATCTGACGCACCCGTTCGCGCGACAGGTCCAAGGCGCGGCCAATTTCTGCCAAAGAATAAGGATGACCGTCACCCAATCCGAAACGCATCCGAATCACGTCTCGTTCCCGGGTGGTCAAATCCGCGAGCAGATGCTGCAAATCCCGTTGCAAAGCTTCTCGCATGAGAATTTCTTCCGGCGAGATATCGTCGGTTTCGAGTAAGTCGCCGAGTTCGGTATCTTTTTCTTTACCGACTTTCGTTTCGAGGGAAACGGAACGGGGAACGCGCAAGAGGACTTCGCGCACGTTAGCCGGAGTCATTTCTAACTCTTCGGCGATATCGTCGATGGTCGGGGTGCGACCTTTTTCTTGAGAAAGTTTGCGTTGAGCCTTTTTGATCTTATTGAGTTTTTCGGTAATGTGGACGGGAAGTCGGATCGTGCGGCTTTGGGTGGCGATCGCCCGAGTAATCCCCTGACGGATCCACCAGTAAGCATAGGTGCTAAACCGATAGCCCCGGGTCGGATCGAACTTTTCGACCGCTCGTTCGAGTCCCAAGGTACCTTCTTGGATCAAATCCAACAATTCCAAACCGCGATTTTGATATTTTTTAGCGACGGACACGACCAGGCGCAAATTGGCCTTGATCATGTGTTCTTTGGCGCCCACGCCTTCCGTCTGGATTTTCTCTAGTTCTTCGAGAACCAATCCGGCTAATTCAGCCCACTTGCGTTTCCCCGCCGCCAAACTCGGCTTGAGTTCGGTCACGTCGATTCCACTTTCCGAGGCCCATCGTTCTAAGGACGGACGCAATCCTAATTGCGAAGATAGGCGATCGCGGGTTTCGATCAAATGGACGTAGCGCTTGAGTTCCGGATTGTCGTCCGTGGCGGCTTCGTCCCGTAATTCTTTCAGTTGCATGTAGCGCTGAACTTTTTGCGCTTCCGCAACTTCCTCGTCGCGTCCGAGCAAGCGAACTCGCCCGATTTCTTGCAAGTACAAGCGGACTAAATCCGTGGTGCGACGGCTGGGTTTGTTAACTAAAGTGGCACTATCGGCATCGTCCACGTCCAATTCGACGTCGATGGGAGCGTATGCTTCTTCGTCGTCGCTTTCGCTGGCGATGCCGCGATCGTCAAACTCTTGGGCATTCACTCGTTTGTCGTCTTCCGTATTCGGGTTAAAAGAAATTCCTGGCATGGTGAAAGTCTCAGCAGCTCCAGGGGATCGGAATTTTGGGATCGATCGCTGCCTGTCGGTTAGTATTCCCCCAGGGGAAACATTCGATATCGGAACGATGCGTTCTTCCAGCGAATTGACCTAACTCCATGGGTGTTCTCAACTCCGAAGGAACCCTAGAGAAAGGATTCGGCGAGCAACCCCCCGAGTCGGTTGCGGTTGCTGCACGGTTGTTTTCTCTCTGGCACTACCCCGGCGAAGAGCCACAGACATCAAGCAAGCGGTTGGTTTTCCATGAAAGGACTGGCCGACCCCTACATGCTAGTATAAGAAGCCCTTTCCGATTTAAGAGTGACTTCGGTCAAGGGGTAAATTAATTTACATCACCTGTGTCATCGGTTCGAGATCGTTGACCAAATCCAATGATTCAAGGGGTTGTAAAGCTTTCCCGGAAGAATTTAGAACAGGGGTTTTTCTGGGGCGATCGCGGGGCTTTGAAGGGGCAAACGTGACCTCGATCGCCCGTGGAAGGGAAGAAGTTTTTTCGAGGTTGAAAAGATTCAAAATATTAAAGACGGGGCGACGAGAGGCGATCGCCGCCCCGACGAGGCGGATCCCGTGAGTCGGTTCCAGGGCTGGAGACAGGCTATTCCGGTTTGCTCTCGCGACCCATTAAGGCTTCGAGGGCGGCTTTGGGGGTGATGCTGCCGTCGAGGAGCAGACCGACTTGGTAGGAAATCGGCATCGAAATGTCCCGGCGGCGGGCGCGATCGAGTAAGACGGCGGTGGTGTTGACGCCTTCGGCAGTTCCTTCGAGATCGGCCAAAATCTCCGGCAGGCCGCGATCGCGCGCCAATTGATACCCCACTTGATAGTTGCGACTGAGGGGAGAATTGCACGTCGCCAAGAGGTCGCCGAGTCCGGACAAGCCGTAAAAGGTTTCGACCTGGGCACCCCAATCGCTACCGATCCGAATCATTTCGGCGAGTCCTCGGGTGAGTAAGGCGGCTTTGGCGTTGGTGCCCAGTTGCAAGCCGTCGCAAACTCCGGCGGCGATCGCCATCACGTTTTTGAGGGTGCCGCCGAGTTCGACGCCGAGGGGGTCGCGATTGGTATAGACCCGAAAATCCATCGAGGAGAATATCCCTTGCACCCGTTCGGCGGCTCCAAAATCCGTACTGGCGACCACCGTAGCGGCGGGTAACCCTTGTTGGATTTCTTTGGAGAGGTTCGGTCCGGCGAGGACTACCACCGGGCGATCGCCGACGGCGTCTTGCCAGATCGTCGAAGGGGTGCAGGTGGTTTCGGGATCCAAGCCTTTGGTCGCCGTCACGAGAATGGCATCGGGGCGGATCGGCAAGTCGCGGACTTGGGAAGCGACGGGACGCACCCCTTTCATGGAGACGGCGGACAGGAGAATTTCCGCATCGGCGACGGTCTCGGCGAGGGAGCGATCGCCGTGACGGGACCAGAGGCTCACGTGATGGCCGTTGTGGGCGGCTAATTGTCCTAACGTCGAACCCCACATCCCGGCGCCGATGACGGCGAGGCGGGTCGGCGCGATCGCCCCGGCTTCGCGATCGGTGGCGCTCACGATCGGGAACGGGGGTAACGTTCCATGAGGGCGCGCACCTGCTCGGCGTGATAGGAACTGCGGGTCAACGGCGAGGCGACCACTTGCAAGAAGCCCATCGATTCGCCGAGGGTTTGCCACTGCTCGAAGGTTTCCGGCGCGACCCATTCGGCGATCGGCAGGTGTTTCGGCGTCGGTTGCAGGTACTGACCCATGGTCAAGATATCGCAATCGACCCGGCGCAAATCGGCCATCACTTGGCGAATTTCGGCTTCGCTTTCGCCCAACCCGAGCATGATTCCGGATTTGGTGTACACCCAGGGGGCGATCGCCCGCGATCGGCGCAGCAATTCGAGGGAACGCTCGTAATTCCCTTGGGGACGCACCCGGCGATAGAGCCGTTCGACGGTTTCGGTATTGTGGTTGAGGACTTCCGGACCGGCCTTGAGAATCGTTTCTAAAGCGTCCCAGTTGCCACATAAATCGGGAATCAACACTTCGATCGTCGTTCCCGGGGAAGCGGCGCGGATCGCTTCGATGCAGCGCGCGAATTGCGTGGCTCCCCCATCGGGCAGGTCGTCGCGGTTGACCGAGGTGACGACCACGTGATTGAGCCGCATCCGACGCACCGCCTCCGCCAAATTCGCGGGTTCTTCCGGGTCGAGCGATCGCGGCGTTTTGTCGAAGTCGATATCGCAATACGGACAAGCCCGGGTACAAGCCGGACCCATAATCAGGAAGGTAGCTGTCCCGTTATGGAAGCATTCGCCAATATTGGGACAGGACGCTTCCTCGCAGACCGTATTGAGTTTGAGGTCGCGCAGAATTTCTTTGACATTGCCGACGCGCTCCCACTGAGGGGCTTTGACCCGCAACCAATCAGGCTTTACACTCACGCTTGCCATGAAAAATTTAAGTGACACTCTTTACATCCTAGCCAAAGATGATGTTATACTCTAGACTGGTTAAGGAAAAAAACCGCGCATCGGGATGTAGCGCAGCTTGGTAGCGCACTTCGTTCGGGACGAAGGGGCCGCTGGTTCGAATCCAGTCATCCCGATTTTTTTAGAGGAATACAGACGCGCCGCCCTTTTTCGTAAGAGAGGAGCGGCTGTCGTTGTTTTTTGGGGTAAGCTTCCGTGTTTTCTCGCCGCCAATTTCTGCAAGGCTCGTTCGGTACGATGGGGGCGATCGCCCCGGCACTTTCCCCAGTTCCTTTCGCAACTTTAGACAACTTTTAGATTTCTCTGGTGGCGATCGCCAATGGCGGGGGCCGGGTTCGAGATCGCTTCCATTGGAGTGAGGTTGGTGCATCGGCGCTTTTTCAACCCCAGCGATCCCCATTTTTGGCGATCGAGATCGAGGTTTTGGGTGAGCAAAATCACCGTTCTAGGGGGTGCAAGATCGCACAGATCCCGGGAGCATCGATCGAGCATGATCGTCTAGAGGACTAGAGGTGTTGAGGAGATGAAATTCATGGAATATACTTGGAAGCCGTTCCGTTGGTTGGCTCAAACGATTGCCCTGCAAATCGTAACGTTAACCGTTGCAGCTTTAATGTTGTGGCTGCTGTCTTGGTAAACTTCACTTCAAACTCCCCTTATTTTGCTCGCTCCCACTCGAAGACGATCCCGAGTTGTCCCCCGATCGCATGAGAAAAGTAATGTCTATGTTTGCCACCGGAAATGCGATCTCCGAGCGCTCCAATCGCGTCGATCGCGATCGCGGATGAGGGACGACGCCCCTCCCCATCGTCTTGAGCTTTCCCCCGTCTCGAAGATCTAACCTCTGGTGATTTCTAGAGCGCGATCGATCCATCAAAACCCCTCGTTATTCGATTCTGACCCCCTCCATTAGATTGACCTGTAAGGCCAAAAATTGATCCGGTTGTCCCGGTTCTCTCGAAAAAGGAACCACCGTCGTATAATAGCGAGCGATTTGACTTTCCCCCAATGCTAGCTCGATGGTTCCATGCCAGACCTTCCTCCGATCGATCGCCTGCACGATGGGCGCTAATACTGATTCGATCGCACGGAGATCGTGAGGGGGGTGGACTGTTTTTCGAGCAGCCGAATCCGCGCGATACCCTCGACCAAACTGCTCGCGCAAAAAATTGATAATACTGTGGCGATCTCCTACCGAGATCTTGGCCGCTCGTTCTAACGCAAATTTGAGATCCGAGAGCTGTTTGAGAGTTTCGCGCAGTTGCCGAGCCATTAAATTGCGTTCGGCGATCGCATTGCTATAAGCCGCTAGAGTTTTTTCGAGTAATTGTTCGTCCAAACACCAATCTTCGAGTGATTTAGAATCCTCAAACAGATTGCGATCGCTTTTAGCATTACCGTCATTTTGAGAGGGGGTCATCTCAGATTCCTCGCCGTCGTGTAGGGGGAAAACCACAAAAGAAAAGCAGTCTTTATTTCAATGGGTTGGTTTGTAGCTGTTTTAACAGATTTTGACGGACTTTGGAAGTCGATCGAACCAAAAAGCTATTAAATTTAATATACCTCCATCCTCAAGGGAAAAAGATACATCATAGAGATTCGGTGATTGAGTTTTCTCAGAAATTCTTTTAGATTTTGAAGATCGAGTGTTCGTAGGCCGTGTAGTCTTTAAATCGTAGTCTTCAACCCGCGCCTCAGAAAATGTAAGCTTTTATCGATTGATTGTGACTTTCGTTGTTATATTCTTGCGAAAACACATTTTGGATTTGGCAAGGTTGCGATCGCTTAATTCTCAGATCGCAGTCTTAGCACAATACAGGACTATTGTGTAATTAATTCAATAAATTACAGTCGCTACTGGCTTGAAGTAACATAATATAACCAAACGGGAACCGACGATCGGCGATCGCCGATCTCTAGTTTGAGGCTCTCGAACCGAAAAAATTGGGTTTGATGTTTCAAACCGACCTTATTTAGTGATAGAATATCCCAGTCAGTTTAACTCATCGGTTCTAGCGGGGGTCAGCCGCTAGAGGAAACGGGGAAAGCGCAGTGAAAATCTGCCACTGTCCCGCAGCTGTGAAGGAGGACTCTCCCTATTGTCCGAGCCTCCGAGTCAGAATGCCCGCCGATAGAAAACACACGTCACACAACATCTGCGAGGTACGGATGATGAATTCTGCAAGCTTTTCTCGTTCGCAACGGGTTTGTTATTGGAGCGTCGCCGCACGGCTCTGGTAACGGTCGTTAGAACGCGGTGAAAATTTGAATTCTTGCCTCAATGCAAGGCCGACCCCCGTAGCTACGAGGGCGTGCGTTCGGCTCGTGCAATAGCGCGAGAAGGCTAATTTTTCCCTACTTTCAGCTTCGGAGTATCTAAGAAAATAGCAGGTTTGAGTCTTGTCAGTCGTAGCCTTTTCGCTTACAAGCGCGAGGCGATCGCGTGGCAATGGCTCGAGGTTACTCCTGTTTTTTTCTTTGAGATCCCTCGAACCCTCAATCCTTTATTCAACCATTTAGACTCGCAACAATGACCATTCAAACGATGACCCTGGGCTACGCGCGCATGGGCAAACGGCGCGAGCTTAAGAAAGCTCTAGAAGCGTTTTGGAACGATGCTTCGGATGCCGAGAGCTTGCTAAAAACGAGTCGCGACATCGATGTAGAAAACTGGAAAACCCAGCTCGATGGGGGGATTGACTGCATCGGTGTCGGCGATCGCACGTTGTACGACTCCGTCCTCGATTGGACGGTACGACTGGGGTTAATTCCGCCGCGATTTCGAGGATTGCAGGGGCTGGAGCTCTATTTTGCTATGGCGCGCGGTCAAACAGGGATTCCAGCTCTGGAAATGACCAAGTGGTTCGATACGAACTATCACTACTTAGTGCCAGAAATTAAGGCCGATGCCGAGCCACAGGCAAACTTTAGCGATTTTCTCGAGATCGTGCGCCAGTCGCGATCGCTGCTGGGAGAGCGCGCCGTCCCGATCGTCCTGAGTCCGGTCACGCTCTTGCATCTGAGTCGGCGAAAAGGAAAGTTTGAAGATGATTTAGCCAAACTCCTACCCTTGTATGTCGATCTTTTAGAACAACTGAAAGATTTGGGCATCACTCAAGTGCAACTTCACGATCCGATCGGGGTTAAAAGTGGCGTTCCCGACCTGCAAACTGCGATGACAGAGACTTACAGCCGACTGACTGAAGTTGGCTTGCGGATCCACCTGGTGAGCTACTTTGATGATTTGGGTGAAAATTACGGCTGGGTGACCCAGTTACCCGTAGCGGCGATCGGCCTCGATTTCACGCGGGGGCGCAATCTGGAACTGTTGCAGACTCAAGGATTCCCTGCCGACAAGCAATTGGGCGTGGGAATGGTGGACGCCCGCAATGTCTGGAAGATCCGCCCGTCATCGGTACGAGCCACCTTGGAGGCCATTCGGACGGTGACCACCAACATTTACTTACATCCTTCTGCATCGTTGCAATTTGTCCCTCACGATGCGACTCAGGAAACCAAGCTGCCAGAACCCTTACGCCAAGTACTGAGTTTCGCCCGACAGAAGCTTGAGGAAGTCGTGTTACTCTCTGCGGACGATCCGGAGACGGCATTGGCTCAAATCCAACGGCAATGGCAAGCATTTGAGCAGTTTGCGCCAGCAACGCCAAGGGTACACGAGCGCTTGCGCGATCTGACAGTCTCGGATCTCGAGCGTTCCCTTCCTTACCAGCAACGGCGATCGCACCAACCCCAGCTCCCTGCGTTTCCAACGACGACGATCGGATCTTTCCCGCAAACTCCGGAAGTTCGCAAGCTACGCCTACAGTTAAAACGGGGGGAAATCACTCAAAGCGAGTACGAACAGCGTATCGATGCTGAAATTGCCCAATGCATTGAGCTTCAAGAACAAGTGGGCTTGGATGTCTTGGTGCATGGGGAATTCGAGCGCACCGATATGGTGGAGTTCTTCGGGCAGAAACTATCCGGTTTTGCTTTTACCCAACACGGTTGGGTGCAAAGTTATGGCAGTCGCTGCGTGCGTCCGCCGATTATCTATGGAGATATCACGCGGACGGAGCCGATGACCGTGCGGGAATTTGAGGTAGCGCGATCGCTGACCTCCAAAATCGTCAAAGGAATGCTGACCGGGCCGGTTACGATGCTCAATTGGTCATTCCCGCGCACGGATATTCCGCGTCGGGAACAGGCGATGCAAATTGCACTGGCTCTGCGCGATGAGGTAGCCGACCTGGAAGCTGCCGGAGCGCAAATCATTCAAATTGACGAACCCGCTTTGCGCGAAGGACTGCCCCTCAAATCGGAACGGTGGAACGAATACCTTTCTTGGGCGGTGGATGCTTTCCGCCTGGCGGCAGCGATCGCCAAACCGGAAACCCAAATCCACACGCACATGTGTTACTGCGAGTTCGGCGATATTATCCACCAGATCGAACGGCTCGATGCGGACGTGCTGTCGATTGAGAACAGCCGTAGCAACAACGAGACTTTGTTTGAAATTACCGGGGCAGGTTACAAACATCAAGTCGGGAATGGGATCTACGACGTACATGCTCCGATCGTTCCGAGCGTGGAGCAAATGGTGCAGCAATTGCAGACGGGGGTTGCCAATTTGCCCACGGAGCAAATTTGGGTCAATCCTGACTGCGGCTTGAAAACCCGACGTTGGCAAGAGGTGATTCCGGCGTTGAAGAACATGGTCGAAGCGGCGAAGATTTTACGGGAGAAACCGGATGAGAGTTGAGACCGATCTGTGGCAACAAAAGGGAGATGACTGGCAGCAAGCATTCATTGCAACCAATTTGTTGGTGATTGGTTACAATGCCTGGGTCGGTTATCTCGCTGGGGAACGCGGTGCCGTCGTTTGCAGCCTCAAAACCCCTCACCTGGGAATCGCGGGGGAAAGTTTTCCATCTCACTACGTCCCGCGATCGCGGATGGTTCCTTTTCTCAATGCTTGGCTGGCCAACCCGGAGATGCCAATGCTCTACGACCGTCACTTGAATGCTCACCTCCTGGAGGCGGTCGATGGTTACAATCCGCAAACCGATGCCATATTGCTGTTGGAATCCGGCGGTCGGGCAACGTTGTTCTATTTGCGGAATATGGCGATCGCGCCACCTCAAAGTTACAAGACTATTTGTATGGGTTGGGACGAATTCCACCTGTCGCATTCGGATCTTTCTCAAATGAGTCTCCATCAGTTCAATCTCACTCCTTAACGAGGTGCCGATCTTATGAGTGAAGTCACTTTATTCGCCTGTTGTTTGTGTCGCTTTTCGCCTGAAGAAAAAAGCCGCGACGATCTTTCCGGTGGAGAACATTTACTCGCCCGCGTGCAAGCCGAATTGAAGGCTCGCAACTTGCAAGAAAGGATTGCCGTTCGGCCCTTACGCTGTATGGCTGCGTGCTCTCGTGGGTGTAATGTCACCCTCGCCGCCCCTGGCAAACTGACCTTTGTTCTCAGTGGGCTATCCCCTACTGAATCCGCCGTCGCTTTGTCGGAGTTTTGCGAGCAATATGTAGCCACTCCCGAAGGGAAAGTCCCGTATCGAGAACGATCTGCGATCGTTCGGGAGGCGACGGCCTTGATTTTGCCTCCGCTCCCCTATTCTCCCCCTCAACAGTGATGCCAATGTTGCAATACCAACTGATGCGAATGGGAAAAATTCCCACGGGGGTTCACCCTTTTGTCAAGTCGTCGGTGTCTCCTCAAGACTCTCCTGGGAGGCGTAGGCTTTGGCAGTGGTATCGTTTGGCGATCGCCGCGATCGCCCGCTTGAGGTCATTCTAAGCGGATTAGCCATCTTCGCTCGGGGCGCAATCCTGTAGCGCCCCGTAATATAGAGAAACTCGAAGTTGTCAATTAGGGAGGATGTTGATGAGTTTGTCGTTTGCGATCGGCGCTTTGCTCGCACTTGTGGCGATCGCCACTGCTGTCTATCTGATGTCTGCCCGTAAATACCAGTCGTCAGACTCCGTTGCCAATGCCTACGATACCTGGACCGAAGATGGCATTTTAGAATACTACTGGGGCGAACACATCCACTTAGGTCACTACGGTTCGCCTCCGCAACGAAAGGACTTCCGAGAAGCTAAAGCTGACTTCGTGCATGAAATGGTGAGTTGGGGAGGCTTGGACGAACTGCCCCCAGGGACGACCGTGTTGGATGTCGGCTGCGGGATTGGGGGCAGCAGTCGCATGTTGGCGCGCGATTATGGCTTTGCGGTGACGGGGGTCACGATCAGTCCCCAACAAGTCCAACGGGCGAAGGAACTGACCGAGGAAGACCTCGACGTTAACTTTCTGGTCGAGGATGCCCTATCTCTTTCGTTCCCGGATGCCAGTTTTGATGTGGTTTGGTCGATTGAAGCCGGACCGCACATGCCGGATAAGGCGCTGTTTGCCAAAGAATTAATGCGCGTCTTAAAGCCGGGGGGTATCTTGGTGGTCGCCGACTGGAATCAAAGAGACGATCGCCAAACGCCACTCAATTTTTGGGAACGTCCGGTGATGCGGCAACTGCTCGATCAGTGGTCCCATCCGGCATTTGCCAGTATTGAAGGGTTTGCCGAATTACTCTCGGCAACGGGATGGGTCGAGGGTGAGGTGACAACTGCCGACTGGAGTGCAGCGACCTTGCCTTCTTGGCTCGATTCGATTTGGCAGGGGATAGCCAGACCGCAAGGATTGGTTCGTTTTGGTCTGTTGGGGACGATCAAATCTTTGCGGGAAGTGCCAACTTTGCTGCTGATGCGGCTGGCATTCGGTACGGGTCTGTGCCGTTTTGGTATGTTCCGGGCCGTGCGATCGGACTCATCCCGGTCAGCCGAGCTGGCTTTGGCAGAAACGACGGTGTGAATGAATGAACTTGTAATGAACTTGTAGGGACGCGATCGATCGCGTCCCTACAGGATCTACGGTTAGTAAGGTTGGTAATCTGATGGCGATCGCACGCCAGAAGATAGTGCTTCTCTGTTCGACCGAACACGAAGGATTTTATCCAACTTTCTAACAAGAGTATAAAGCGATCGCCCTTTTATTTCCAAAGGGCGATCGCTTTAAAATAAACAGCCACAAACCGGGTTTCTCTGGAAAATCCCTGTCATCCCACTATTTTCATGATAGAAACCTGGTTTATTGAGCGGGAGCTTGGCAAAGGAGCGATCGCCTTTCAAACAATAGGAAAACGATCCCTTTTCTGTTACTCTGGTTGGCAAAAGCGACCTGTAACTCGCTCGTATTCATCCTCTAGTAGCCACATTTGGCTCTCTTCGTAAGTATCGCTGGTAAAGATAGATTTATAGTTTTGTGCGGGATTTTGAATCGAGAATTTACCCGAGCGTTCTTTCACCAACATCAGAATATAGGGTGGGGAGAGCCAAGGATCGACCCAGATTTCCGCAAACTCCCATTCTGGTTCTGATGCTTGATTAGCGAGCAGATTTGTTATATTTTCAGGGTTTTGTTCTACGCGGTTTGGTGCGAGGGATGACATGATACTTACCTGTGATCTTTTGGATTTTTATTTCCCCATAGTGGAGAGGAATTTGCGAACCATCTAATTTTAGAATATAACCGATTGGCTCGGCAAAAAATAATCCATAGCGTTCGTATTTATCTTCTAAATCCTCTGCTCCGGTTCTCTCTCCCCTTTTCTTAATTTCCTCTGCAACTTGCTCCATTGTTCGGCGATTATTAAATAAATAGACGATCCCTTCTGTTTCCAGTTCCTTTTGTGATTTTTCGGTGGCAGGGAGATGCTTGTTAATCAGACTGGTTCGATTTTCCAGGTAGATTTCTCGCTCGATACCACTCATATTATTTTTTTAACAACCCGTCCAACCATAACATAAAGCGATCGCCCCCATTGGAAAATAGAAGAGAGATCGCCTCTTGTATCAGAAACCGACAGCCAGAAACCGGGTTTCTTTATAAAATCTCTGTCATCCCACCAAAATTGTCATAGAAACCGGGTTTCTTTTCCTTAACCTGCGACCAGAAACCGGGTTTCTTTATAAAATCTCTGTCATCCCACCAAAATTGTCATAGAAACCCGGTTTCTTTTTTCAGGGGTAAACAAAAGAGCGATCGCAATAAATTAACCTCAAAGACCGATTGTAAACCGAAAGCTTTTGGTGTTTCCAATAAATTCGTCTCCACAGTATGTTTTTACTTTTCCCTTATAGCTTCCACGATTGAAATACTTGTTGGGAATATATAAAGTAAAATTTTTGTATGTACTATGTTCATACCGAGGGCGAAAATCATCACTGGTTGATAGTTGATTGTCTTCTGTGCGATAGCCGCGAGTAGTGCTTCTTACCTTTCTGCCATTTTTGTAGTAGAAATAAGCAGCAGCTGTACAACTACGATTTTTCAGGTGAGCCGTTTCAAAGTCCAGAACCATTTTTATATTTTTACCTGATGACCTTCTGACATTGTGGTAAACGTCGAGGTCTGTTATGTTTACTCTCGGCTGGCTTTCCCAAATAAAAAAACCTACAACTAAGAAACCAGCGATCGCCGAAAAAATTAAGCGGCTGGGGTCAAAAAGCTTTGGCTTTTGGTGTTTTCGCAAAGCGTGGAGAATTCTTCGACTAATTTCTTCTTCATCATTTCTCATCAGTATTTTCTTCCTTGGCTATGGCTTCTTTGATTTTTTTCCCGATTTCCTTCTTCTCTTCGGGAGTTAAACTTCTAGATTCATCCTCGGAAGACACATTAATGCGAGCTTTTTTAATCGCTTCAATCGAGTTGATAAAATCGGTTAAGTCAAGCTGATTTTTGCCTTGACGAGCCGCTCTCATGGCCGCATCAATCACGGCATTTTTAATATCCCGACCGCAAACATCATCAACTTTAGCTAATTCTGCTAGGGACACATTTTCGGCTTTTGGCATCTTGTCGGGAAGATGTTTCGCCCATATTTGTTGACGACAGATTTCGTCTGGCATGGGAAAGTTGACATGGCGAACTCTGGTTTCAAAGGCTTTATCATAGTTTTGCACCAGATTAGTGGAAAAAATGACTACGCCGCGAAACCGTTCTAAGCAGATAAGTAACTGACTCCGCATGGAGTTAATCGCTTGTTCCGATCCTTGATTAACGTTTGTGAGTCGCTTGGAAAGTAAGGAGTCAGCTTCATCGATAAACAACAAGGAATTTTCTCGCTCTGCTGCCATGAAAATTGCCTCAACATTTTTCGGCCCTTCTCCATGATACATACTCTCAATTTGAGCGTAACTGGCGACTAAAATAGGTCGGTTAATTTTAGAGGCGATCGCGTGTGCGGCTAAAGTCTTACCCGTTCCCGGTTTACCATGAAAGTTGAGGGCGGTACGAGGAAACGGTTCAATTTGTCGCAAACCCCAGTCATCAAAAACTTTGGATTCTAACTCAATTAAGTCAACCGCCAACAGTAAGTCTTCTTCTACTTCTTTGGTGATAACTAATTGCTCGAAAGTAAATAAAGGTTGGGTGGGTTTGTATTTTTTGGCGCGGTCTTCAGGGGACAGGTCGTAGTTAGATTTGTTTTCGGGAGCATCTTTAGATCCTTCCTCTGATTTTTGACCGTTTTTCTGATTTGCCGATTGAGTTCCTACAGTAATCTGGATATCCTCAAGATTGGTTTCATCCAGTAGCTTATTGACTGCATTAACAAGTCTAGAACGACATACTGCGGCAACCGTTTCGGAAACTTGGACTGGGATACCATCAATAACAAGAGAAGGAGCTTTATTCATATCTATTCAAAGCTAATAAACAATCAGGGTAAACGCATCAAATCAATAAGAGCCATTTTCTAGCCTCTTCTTGCCAAAATTATCAATAGTCTGCCCCTTATTGAGACTGCTGGATCCATATATAGCGTATGACATGTAAGTAAAGCCCTATATATGAAATTGTCCGAATTAGATGCGTTTACCCTGAATAAACAATAAAGCGAGAGTTCCTATTTCGATATTGAGCAATCCAAAAAACTTTAAGAAGTGTAAAGTTTTATTTCTCTTCTACCGTATTCATGATTTCTAAGAAAGTCTAAATCAACATAGGATGATTTAACCACTCTAGCCTCTTTGATTTTGTTCAAACTTGGACTAAATACTCCTTGAATGGTTGTATAACTCTCAGGGTCGTTCATTGCAATTCCAATTTTATCTCCGAGATTTTTAAATGCAGTAAAACCTATATCATTTCCAGTGACTAAATAAGCATGTTTACGAAACCAACTGAAAACTTCATCTAGAGTTAATAGGATCATGGTAACAGTTACATGAACCATCACTGATACCATTGCCCATACAGCAGCCCAAGTCAAAATTGATATAGGATCCATCTTTTCCTCCTTATTCCACAATAATTAAATCTTTGTCACCAAAGCACTCTTGCAATTCTTCGTCTAACTTTCTAGCAACAAACTGGCGACCGTAGGGTTTACCAAGTGAGTCACAAACCAATTCATTGTTTTTGTCCAGAAACATTTGGACGATATGATAGCCTTGGAAATGAGCCTTACGCAGGATCGCGCCTTTCTTAATTCTTGAATTTCGGGGTCGATCGCTCACGAAATATTTTATGGCATCATCATAGGTAATCTCTGGGATAACTTCTGGTAATCTCAGCAGATCGCGCAACAAATCCCCAAATTGACTAAAAACATCCTGTTCAATGCGATCGCCCGGTAAATTTTTCTCTTTTAATTGGACAAACACAAAATCTCGATCGCCGAAAGCATTGCTCAATTTCGGGTCTAAGGTTTTCGCAACTATCTGACGACCGTATGGACTGCCATCTTGACGGCAAACAATCTGGTTATATCGATCTAAAAATATCTGCCCTAACACTTGACCTTCAGCGTGTGGTTGACGGATAATTACTCCATTCTTGACCGCAGAATTTGAGGGGCGATCGCTCTGGAAATAACTAATCACTCGATCGAAAGTCATCATTTCCTGTACTTCCGGCACTGCCAGAATGCGCGGCAACCATTCTTTAAACTGAGCAACTATTCGCCGTTTATCCTCGGGGGTGATTTTCTGATCACCATCAGAGGAGTCTTTAGAAAACCAGCTTACAATCATTGCATAATTCCCCTTATGGTAAAGCTTACATAGCGTTTATAGTTAAGGAACCCTATATGTACGATCGTTTTTTGGCTACATATCTATGATTTTGCCACGCAATTTTTATTTCGTGACCCTAGACGCGGTGGCATTTGGTGGGGAGTTTTTCCAGCTTTTGGCTTCCTGCTTGGTGACAAAAAGTGGTATTTGGTGGCAAAAGTTGTATTTAGTGTGATAAAGTAACGTCAAATCTTAACTACTGGATTACCTTATCTAACACTTATGGAGATTCAGGAAGCGATCGAATGGACGGACGATCGGGTTTTTGCTAAAACAGGAAAGCGTCTCGACTCACTGCAACGCACTATCTTAGAAGGAACTTTAGAGAATCAAAGTTACAAGCAAATCGCCGAGGATTATCACTGCACTAAAGACCATACTAAAAGAGTCGCTGCGGAATTATGGAAGTTATTGTCGGATGTGTTAGGGGAAGAGGTCAAAAAAAGAAATTTTAAATCTACCTTAGAAAGAATAAAATTTTCCAATATTTTAAATTTTAGTGTCAGTGACAGCGCACAAATTACTCACGTTAACTTCTGTCAAGAACATTGCCCTTATCCAAAAGCCAAAAAAGCGACAAAAACCCGATCGCCCATCTCCACCTCCGCTTCTACCAGCACGCAACCAGAACAACGTCACGATTTAACCGAAGCCCCGGAACTGCAACATTTCCAAAATCGCACGGCAGAAATCAACCTGTTGAAACAGTGGAGTATTGACGAAAAAATCCGCGTTGTTAATATTTTTGGATTGCCGGGAATAGGCAAAACAAGCCTAGCTAGAGAACTGGTCGAAAACATTAAAGATAAGTTTGACTATAGCAGTCCTAAATGATTCATGGAAGCTTTTTTTGTTATAATATACACGGAAGATTCTCAATATCAGACAGACCTCATGAATATCATAGACGAGCTAGATAATTTCATTGAAAATACCACAAATACCAAAGAAATGAAGAGAGCATTGGCAGCCAAAATGAAATTATCTGGTCAACCCTCTAAGAAAATTGAAGAAATATTAAATGTTTCTTCGAGCTTCGTTAGTCAATGGAAAAATAAAGCAATTTTTGAGGGTGTTGAGAGTTTGAATCTTCAATACAAAGGAAGTAAAGGCTATCTAAAACCGGAAGAAAAAACACAAATCACTTCATGGATAAGACAACAAGAGTATTTGAGATTGTCTGACTTAAAACGATATTTGCAGCAAGAATACAACGTGATTTATTCTTCAAATCAAAGTTATTATGACTTGCTGAAAGCGGCTGGCATGAGCTGGAAAAAGTCGCAAAAAAAGAATCCAGCCAAAGATGAAAAGCTAGTCAAAAAAAAAGAAGAAGAAATTCAAAAGAAGCTTAAGGACTGGGAAGAGGATATCAAAGCTGGAAAGCTTGCTGTGTTTATGATTGATGAATGTCATCTTCTTTGGGGAGACGTCTTGGGTTTTGTTTGGGGAAGAAAAGATATAAGAGTCGAAATTCCCATTAAAAACCAAAAAAGTCGCCAAAGTTATTATGGCGCTTTAGATTACCAAACTCATGAATTTATTCTTCAAGAATACCCGAAAGCCGATACCGACAATACCATTCAGTTTATACAATACTTACGAGAACAAAGACCGGGACAAAAATTAGCCATTTTTTGGGATGGTGCCAGGTATCACGACTCTCAACAATTTCGAGATTTTTTAAAAGAGCTAAATGAAGGCTTAGAAGAAGATGAATGGTTGATTACTTGTACGAAGTTTGCTCCGAATGCTCCCGAGCAAAATCCAGTTGAAGATATTTGGCTGCAAACTAAAAATTTCTTGAGAACATTTTATTTTTTATGTGATTCATTTAAAAGAGTTAAAGAGCTATTCAAGATATTTGCTGATGGCCAAGTTTTTGATTTCCCTAAGCTATATTCTTATGGATTTTTGCCACAAATGACTTAGGATTGCTATATATTGTCTGGCGCAACTGCAACAACAGTTTTGCCCTGAATTCTCTAAAAATAAACTTAATCCAGTTTTTTTCTCAAAATCAAGAAACTAAATCATCATCCCTCATCGACTATTTACGTTTAAATCGCTGCCTGATTATTCTCGACGATTTCCAAGAACTGTTTGCTTCTGGGGAATTGGCAGGCACTTATCTGCCAGACAACGCAAGTTATGGAAAATTCTTAAAAGAAATTGGGCGATAGCCTCATAACAGTTGCTTTCTCTTACTGAGTTGGGAAAAGCTCAAAGAAATTGCTACTTTAGAAGGAGAAAATCGCCATTGCCGGAGCTTACAACTGGGCGGGTTGTCAGAAGATGCAGCAGAAATATTAAGCAATAAAGGATTGAAAGATGAAGAGAAATGGGGAGAATTGATCCGACTCTATGGGGGCAACCCGTCCTGGTTGAATATTCTTGCGACTACCATCGAAGACTTATTTAATGGCAGCGTCGATCGCTTCTTATCCTATCCCAGTTTATGCTTAGGAGACTTAGACCCGATATTACAAGAATATTATCAACGGTTATCCGCATCTGAAAAAATAGTCATTCAATGGTTAGCCAACCAAGAAGCCGCCGATATTTTCCAGAAACCCGTAGGGGCGATTCGCGAATCGCCCCTACGGGATGCGGATTTTTTGACTGCGATCCAGTCTTTACGAAAACGGGGTTTAATCGAAAAAGTCTGCGACGATCGTGGGGAGTTGCTGTTGGCGGTTCCAGCTTTATTTAAAGAGTATGTGAAACATCAATAGGTTAATAAATTTGTCTGCGATCTACCCAGAAACTGAGTTTTTAGCGCCCCCACACGCAGGTGGCTTCAATTGAATCCCCCCATCACTGGGAGAGAGTCCAACCGCACGATCGCGGCCAGACGAACGAGTACATTCTATATCTACCTCTCAATCTCCCATCTAAAATTCGTCAATTGTCCTCACACAAGTCTATGCGCCGACAGCCGATCGCCCGTCGTGTCCCCATCGAGAAAGCGGGTCAACGATCCCGAGAAGCCATTCAAAGCGATGCAAGAGAGACCACAGCCGAGCAAAAGCCAGTTTGGGTCTACGGCGTTACACTATAGGGTGAAGACGTTCTATTCAAGGACTGCCAGAGGTTCGAGCCAGAAAGCACTGAGCGATCGCTCCGAGGCAGCAGCTCAAAGGCAATCGACTATGAAAGGTGTTTGGAAACAATGGATCGAGTGGGAAATGCTCAAAGCCGATAAACGTGGGGTGCGCGATCGAGGTCGTTCGAGACTCAACACTACAGGGAGTCCCCCGAAAGAGAAATCGCGGGGTCGGGCGCGATCGCCCCTGACCCTTGAATTCGCCCGACGCATGTTAACCGTCGTCGCCTCCGTCGCGATCGCCCAAGGCGCCTTATTTGGGGGGGCGGCGATCGCCCAAAATAAAAGCGAAAACCTCAGTTACAGCCAACTTTTAGAAAAAATTGAAGCCAACGAAGTCGAAAGCGTGGCGATCGATCCCGAACAACGGATCGCCACTGTCGAACTCAAAGGCGTCAAAGGTGAAAAACAAGTTCTTCTGTTCGATCGCTACCCGGAATTATTTCAAAAAATCCACCAACAAAACCGTCAGGGCGGCGAAATCATCGCCTTCGACGTCCAACCGTCCGCCGATCGCACGATGGCTTTCAGTATCGTCGCCCATTTACTCCTCATCCTGCTCCTGATCGGCGGTTTGATGACCATTTTGCGGCGATCGTCCCAAGCGGGAAATCAAGCGATGAACTTTGGCAAATCCCGGGCCCGCTTTCAAATGGAAGCCAAAACCGGAGTCCTCTTCGACGACGTCGCCGGAATCGAAGAAGCTAAAGAAGAACTGCAAGAAGTCGTCAGCTTCCTCAAAAAACCCGAACGCTTTACCGCCGTCGGCGCCAAAATTCCCAAAGGCGTCTTGCTCATCGGTCCGCCGGGAACCGGGAAAACCTTACTCGCCAAAGCCATTTCTGGAGAAGCCGGAGTCCCCTTTTTCAGCATCTCCGGTTCCGAATTCGTGGAAATGTTCGTCGGCGTCGGCGCCTCCCGCGTCCGGGATTTATTTAAAAAAGCCAAAGAAAATGCCCCGTGTATCGTCTTTATCGACGAAATCGATGCGGTCGGTCGCCAACGGGGCGCTGGAATTGGCGGCGGAAACGACGAACGGGAACAAACCCTCAACCAATTACTTACGGAAATGGACGGGTTCGAAGGCAATACCGGAATTATTATTATCGCCGCGACCAACCGCCCGGATGTTCTCGATCGCGCCTTACTGCGTCCCGGACGTTTCGATCGCCAGGTGACCGTCGATTTACCCAGTTATAACGGGCGCTTGGGTATTCTCAAAGTTCACGCGCGCAATAAAAAGCTCGCCTCCGACGTTTCGATCGAACGGATCGCCCGTCGGACCCCCGGGTTCTCCGGCGCCGATTTGGCGAACTTGCTCAACGAGGCGGCAATTTTAACGGCGCGACGCCATAAAGAGGCGATCGGCGAGTTGGAAATTGAAGACGCCATCGATCGCGTCACCGTCGGTTTGCGCCTGACTCCCTTACTCGACAGCAAGAAAAAACGCCTGATCGCTTATCACGAAGTCGGTCACGCCTTGCTGATGACCTTGCTCGAACATTCCGACCCCTTAAACAAAGTGACGATCATTCCTCGTTCCGGCGGGGTCGGCGGTTTCGCCCAACAACGGTTTGACGAAGAAATGATCGATAGCGGCTTGTATACCCGCGCCTGGTTGATGGATCGGATTACAATTACCCTCGGCGGGAGGGCGTCGGAAGATGTGGTCTTCGGCGATTCGGAAGTGACCATCGGCGCCAGTAATGACCTGCGGGTGGTCAGCGAGTTGGCGCGGGAAATGGTCACCCGCTACGGAATGTCCGATCTCGGTCCGGTGGCGTTGGAAAATGAGAATAACGAAGTCTTTTTAGGTCGCGATTTCATGTCGAAATCGGAATGTTCGGAAGAATTAGCGACCAAAATTGACCGCCAAGTCCGCGCGATCGCCGTCCATTGCTATGAAAAAGCCCGTCACATTCTCGATCGACATCGCGAGTTGATGGATCGCTTGGTCGATTTACTCATCGATGAAGAAACTATCGAAGGCGATCGCTTCCGCGAAATTGTCGCCCAATACACGGAATTACCGGAAAAACAACTCGTCGGCGACCTTAAATGATAACTAAAAGATAACTCGATCGGTCACCGAACGAATGAAGACGACGGGCGTAATTGACGTCCGTCGTCTTAACTTTTTTTCCGCTATGTTGATTTGCAAGTTGATTTCAGGTCATTTTCTCCTTACGGGCGATCGCTCCAATCACTCCAAACCGATGGATACTCGACCCCATATTTAGCAAACGTTTGTTTCGCCCGTTCGATCAGATCCGTTTGATAGATAAACTCATCTCTAGCATCCATCGGATAAGATTTGACCTGAAAATGACTTCCCCAGGGCTTTTCTGACAAAATCACGACAATCGGTAATTTTAATTGCGTGTATTTGCTCGTATAAGCGGCTTGATAGAGGATTTTCATCACCAATTCTACGTCAACCTCATGCGCTAAGTAAAAATGGGTGACCGCTTGCGCTTCTAACTCCCCCGCATTCGCATTAGAAATCGGATCGGTCCAGATTTTATTGTGGGGAATTGTCACTAAATTATCATCAGGGGTTTTTAAACGAACCCCACGCAATCCATAACTGACAATTTCACCATAATGCTCGCCAATAGCCACGCGATCGCCTACCCGGTACGGCCCTTCAAATAAGGCAATAAATCCAGCAATTAAAGAACTGGCATAATCTTTAAATGCAAAACCTAACGCTACTGCAGTCGTTCCCGTCAACGCTAATAAATTATTCGCCGACAAGCGGACAAATAAACGAACCAGGGTTAAAACTGCTATTAAAATAATCACCGCACGGCAAAAGGGTAAGGACTGCTTGACCCCCAAACGAAAGCGACTCGGGACTTTTTCCGAAACCCAAGCAATCAGTTTTTCATTCGCCCACAATATGCCGTAAGTCGCGGCGACAACGACGACGGCGATCGTGATTTTATAAAGCGTGATTTCGGTGAGGGATTCGAGTCCCGTTGCTTGATTTGAATTGCCGTTACTTTGGAGTAAAAATAGGGTTTTCATTGGAAATATCTATAAAGCCAAAAGGCAAAAGGGAAGAATGAAGATAAATATTACGGGAAAAGAAAACAATATTTTCTAGAATTGGGAATTATTTTTAAAGGGTATATCTGATTTTTACCCGATCGCAACAATTCACTTTGAAGATCGAATCGACTAAAATTAAATGTTATCCTTACCGACTAAAAAGTTATTGCTATCCAAAAGATCTCGTAATTTTGGATAATAGGCGGGATTGACCCAAAGAAAATCTTTTTTCCGTTCGATCGCATCCGCCAACCACAAAAAATGCACTCTCGCTTGCACGGTTGTTTCACTTTCTCCTAAACTTAAGGCTAAATGAGATAAACTCATGCCTCCGTGAAGTAATAAAGAATACAGCAAGTAGCGATCTTCCGGGAGTAAACTCGGTAAATCGGGAAGTTTGGGTATTTTAGGAATAATTTTTATCGTTTTGAGCGATGATTCTGCGATCGCTTCCGATTTTTCTTCCTCGTCTTCCGACGGTTGCGGACAAACGAGCGATCGCCACCATACATCGCCAGCTACACTGGGAATTCCTGAGGAAAGATGAGCCAAGTAGCTAAAATATTGCTGCCAAAATTTATCGATTTTTTCTTCGTCAAATTCTTCAGAAAATTCAAAGTTTAGGGAATTTAAAATCGGATCGAGCCAAGTTTTTAATTCTTCGGCATTTAAGCCGGGTAAAGAGAGGCGATCGCCTAAATATGCACTCAGTTTAGAAACATAATCAAAATATTGCCAAGACCACCGATTGCACCCGATCAACCAAAATCGAGAAGAATCGGTAAAAATCATTTCCCGGAGTAATTCGATCGCTTCTAATCCTTCAATACACCGCAAAAAACACCATTCTAATTGCGGGACAATCACCAAGCTTTGCCGTTTCTCTAAAATATCGGTCGATCCCTCGTCGGAAAAACCGATCTGAGTCTCGCCGATCGCCTGTTTTAACTGCACGCTTAAACTCGCATAATCGGAGGGTCTTCTTTCCCAATCCAGCGATCGCTCGTGGATCCACTGACGCTCGATTTGGGTGGCAAGAGTTTCGCAAAAAAGCAGGGGAAGGCGATCCGTGGGGCTGCCGAGAACCACTAGGCTATTCGGGGCTTCGGGATCGCTGCGCCAATTTTCAAAAGCTTTGCTAAATGAATCTTTTAACGCTTTTTGATGGGCGATCGCCGTCGGCAGTTCTTCACTTTTGCGCTGGAGTTGCCGGGTAATATCGACGGGTAAATTTTGCGTTGGCTTGCCCGATCCATTGCCTTCGGGATTCGTTAACCAGTCTTGCGATTTTGCCTGTGTATTGCGATACCAAAATTTAATGGTTTCCAGTACCAAAACCCTCTCCCTCCCTGAAGCGATCGCCCCTGATTTAAAGTTTCAATTGATGTTAAAATAAATAATTAAATTCGATGTAACTTGAAAGATTTTAACCATGATGAACTTTAGGATATAACATCCCTTTAACAGGTTGACCGCCGCGAAGATGTCGCTCGATAATAGTCGGGACTTCATCGGGATGCACTCGCCAATACCAAATCCCATCGGGTTCGACGAGAACCATCGGACCGTTACCACAATGTCCGGTACAACCGCATGTTTTAACGGTGACTCCTTCTACCGGATCTCGTTGAAAAGCGGCAAGGACGCGATCGCTTCCGTACTGGCGACAACAGCGATTTTGGCAAACGAATACTTGTTTTTTCATCGGAGTAAGCTCATGGGGAATTTTAGATTTTAGATTTTAGATTTTAGATGGTTAAATTATAAAACTTATCCGGCGATCGAGCGGATACACCGGATGAAGTGTTAGGGGATTAAACCACAAAAGGCAGCCATTCGGGCCGCCTTTTGGATTAATTTAAGCTAAAATTAACGATCGCCGTTCCCTATTGAGGGGCGATCGCCGCGTCGATGGCTTCGCGCACGTCGGGAATAAAGACCGAGTACATCCCGCGTAAATCGCCAGGGTTGAAATTATAGGCTAAATCGTTGGGATAGTTGTCTTTGACAAATTGGGGGCGATCGTTTTTAGCGCCGTGACAGGCTAAACAACTCGCTTCTACATTAATCCGGCGATAATAACGGGTTCCTTCGCGACCGTCGATCGTTTCGCGATCCCAGAAACCGACTAAATCGGAATCGAGGTCGAATTTATTGAGGGCGACTTCGGCTTTCATTCCGTCGGGTGCGTGAGCGGGATTGCGATATTTTTTGGCAATTTGTTTGACTTGCCAGTTGTTTTCTTTAGCTAATTCTTTCGCTCGCATCCCGACGGGTTTGCAAACTTCTTTCATCGTTTGCATCGTCGGTTCGGTGTTGGGGTCGATGGTCGCCGCCAACTCCGATCGCATCGAGTCGAGATATTCGATTTCGCGAACGGCTTTGGCTAACTCCTGGGGATTGGTTTGCGCGTTGGCGCTTTGAGGATGCCAACCGAGGAGAAAAAGAGCCAAACACAGACCGATAAATAGTTTGGAAAGTTTGGAAAAATTGGAAAGTTTGGAAAAATTAGAATGCCACATAATAAAGGTTTTTGAACTTTGCTTGAACTTTGCTACAAAATCACGGTCAATGGGGTAGCAATTTTTTAGCAAATTGCCACCCCATTGACAGCGATCCTCACTACGAGTTGGTGACGGTCACGGTCGTGCCATCTTTCAAGTCGGCGGAGGGTTGGAGGATGACGCGATCGCCGCGTTCCAAACCGGAAAACACTTCGACCCGATCGCCCGTTTCGCTACCCGTGGCGATCGCCTGGAAGCGGGCGCGATCGTCAACCACTTTATACACCCCCGTAATCCCCATGCGTTCGACGATCGCCGTTTTGGGAACGCTTAAGGCGCTCCAGTACGCCCCTTGCTCGCCGACGGAAGGTTTCGCACTCAGGCGGATACGTCCGAACATTCCGGGAATCAAATCCGGCTCGTACTCCAGGGCAATTTTGACGGTAAAGTTGTGAGCGGTCGGGTCGGCGGAGGGGATAATCTGGGTGACTTGTCCGCTTACGACGCGATCGATCGCGTCGAACTCGACCTCGAAATCGTCTCCCTGGCGCACTTGTTTGACGAAGGATTCGGGGATGGCGGCGCTAAAGCGCAATTTTTCCGTACTTTCGAGGGTGACTAACGGTTGTCCCGGCCCCGCCATGGCGCCGACTTCGGTATGTTTGCGGGTGACGACGCCATCGAAGGGCGCCTTGACCGTACCGTAATCTAAATTGGCGATCGTCTGTTCTTGGCTGGCTTGGGCTTGTTCGACTCCGGCGCGGGCTTGGGCGATGCTGGCTTCGGCTTGGTCTACGGCCCCTTGAGCTTGTTCGATCGCCGCGTCCGCTTGGCTCACTTGAGACCGAGCCCGTTCGACTCCCGCCTCAGCTTGGGCGATCGCCGCTTCCGCTTGTTCGATTCCCGCTTCGGTTTGGGCGACCGCGCGGTCGGCTTGGTCGATTCCCGCTTCAATTTGCCCGATGCGCGCTTCGATGACGCTGACGCGGGTATTGGCAGTGTCGAGTTGGGACTCGCTGATCGCGCCTTGGGAATATAACAAGCTCATGCGCTGTTGATGTAATTTGGCGTCGGCGAGTTCGGCTTCGGCTTCGCTCAGTTGCGCTTCGGCTTCGCGTTTGGCGGCGATCGCCCGTTCTCGTTCGGCTTGCGCTTGCCGCTTTTGCGCTTGCGCCTGGTTGCGATTGGCGATCGCTTGATTGAATTGGGCTTCGGCTTGCGATCGCGCGGCGACGGCTTGATTTTTTCCGGCGATCGCCTGGATTTGCGCCGATCGCGCCACGGTCACGGAGGCTTGAGCTTGGGCGATCGCGGCGGTGGCCCGATTGCTTTCAGCTTGGATATCTTTGGCGTCGATCTCGACCAAAATATCTCCCTGGCTCACGCGATCGCCTTCTTCTACGGATAAGCGTTGAATCTGCCCCATCACCCGACTGGTCACGGTTACGGTGTCGATCGCTTCCGTGCTGCCGATGGCGCTGCGATCGGCTTGGGTCGTTTGTTCGATCGCCGGGGCGACCCGGACGGCGATCGCTTCCGGGGTCGTCGCCACGGCGGCTGATTCGACGGGTTCCCGTTGGACTGTATTCGCCAACCACCAGCCTGCTGCCGAGGAACTGGCGACAATCACGACAAGTCCGCCGAGGAGTAACGGTAAAGATTTGGGGGGGTGCCAGTGGCGATCGTCTAAACTCTGCATGGGGTCCTCCTGGTGACGGTTGCTTGCTCGATGAGGGGCGAAAGTGAGAAAAATTGGTCGATGGGCTTCGATCTCGGACGGCGGCGGGGGAATCTCGGGGAGAGGGGGCGATCGCCCGCGATTGTTCTCTTCTTGGTTGACGGAATCGGTTCGATTTTTTTAACAAAAATCTGTAAAAATTTACGAAATTGTAACCGATTCTTTCGAGGCAATTTTCTAGAAAAGGAAGGGGCGATCGCCTAGATAAAATCCAGAATTAATTAAGAATGTGCCAGGATTTTTCGATCTTGTAAAAGATGACGGGCGCTGACACACAAACCGAGTAAATCTGGGTCGATCACCCGATAGTAACGACAAACACCGACGCGCTTGCACGCTACAATTTTAGCATCTTTTAAGAGGCGTAAATGTTTGGAAACGTTGGCTTGGTTCAAGCCCGTGCGATCGCAGATTTCTTGAACGTTCCGTTCTCCCCCACAGATCGAGGATAAAATTTGCAAGCGCGCGGGTTCTCCCAAAATTTTGAATCGGTTAGCCAGAGATTCGAGTTCGTCTGGACTGAGGTTCATTTCCATAGAGAAATTCCTGAAATTGACTGCTGAATTCAATGCGTTTGAATCGGATCGCTGGGCGAGTCAAGTTCGCGCGATCGCAACGGACGAGATGACCTCTGATGGGGAGACCAAACGGATAATTTATAGATTCATTCTCTGACGACCTCCGTTTCCGAGTTAAACTTACGTTTCTACTTTCGATCCCCCGACTCCGGCGAGCGATCGCCCCTGTTCGACTGCGATCTCCTCGTCGGGATCGAGGGGTTCGACGAGGGACAGGCCCAAGGTTCGCAGTCCCAAGCGCTCGAACCACGGCACTGCCATTCCCCAGCGCATTTTGGCGAGGAAAAACGTCTCGAACGCGAGTTTGCTCCAGCTCACCCAGCGCCCCTGTTTGACCACGGCCCGACGGCGTTTTCCGGTTTTGCGATCGGGCAGAACCGGATCGGCAATGAAAATTAAGCCCGTATCGCCAAAGTCGGCCATGCAAATCGCTTCTAAGGTCGGTTTGACGGGTTTGCCGCCCATGACACCGAGTTCGAGGGCGATATTGTGAGCCGCCGCCATTCCCATCGCTTCGGTCATTTGTCCGGTTTTGGGAACGCCCAAGGGCAGGGGGGTGACTTCCGGCGGGGCGATCGCCACTGCAATCCCGGCGGCATAGACCGAGGGAAAATCCCGGTGGCGCCCGGTGGGTAACACGGGAATAAAGCCGTTTTCATCGCCGAGTCCGGGGGTCGATCGCACGAAGCGAGGGCCGCGAAATGGGGGCAAGAGCATTGAATAGGCAAAGGGAACCGACTCGCCGTTACTCAAGCAGACGCGATCGCGCTCGATCGAAGTAATTGCGGTATTCTCCATCAACGTCACCTCGCGTTTTTTCATCAAGGCGGTGACCATTTCTGAGGAGTTCGCCATCCCCCCAATCCCGAGATGTCCCGCATAGGGTTCCGGGGTGATGAAGGTAATCGGAACGCGATCGCGCAAGCCGTACTTCCTCAAGATAAAATCGGCTAATAACGCAAATTCATACGCCGGACCCATGCAACTGGCTCCCGGTACGGCGCCGACCACTAACGGTCCGGGATTTTTTAAAAACGCTTTCCAAGCGTCGCGAGCGATTAAGGCGTGTTGCGGGTTGCACACGGACTGTGTATAACCGCCGTGCGGTCCCAAGCCACTGACGGCATCGACGGCTAATTCGGCTCCGGTGGCTACGATCAGATAGTCGTAAGCGATCGCGCGATCGCTGACGTGCAGTTGTTGCCCTTCGAGATCGATCGCCTCGACGCGGTCGTGAATCCATTCGATCCCCTGACGTCCCAAGGCGGTTGCCAGGTCTACTTGCACCCGTTCTAGGGGCATTAAATCCATTCCCACCCACGGTAAGGAGGGAATAAAGGTGAATTGCGCGCGATCGGAAATTAACGTGACTCGATGCTTTTTCCCGAGGAGATGTCGCAACTCATAGGCTGTCGGCAATCCCCCAATTCCGCCCCCGATGACCACGATTTGTGCCATTTGTTTTTTTATCCTCCATCCGGTAGACCCGATGCCGATTGCGGCGATCCCGAAGACCGACCTGACGGGCGATCGAATCTTAACGACTATTTATAACTAGATACTTATTTAATCATACTACGGGGGGATTGACAAGACCCGATCGCGATTCCACTGCCAAGCCGTGGGGCAACCGAGACACGAAAGCCGCCACCACGAGCGTCGCCATCCCTGGGGGGCGATCGAGGTTTTTTATTTTTTTAAAGGGTTAAACCCCTTCAAGGACAAGGCTTTGCCCGCATTTACTGCAAAAATTTTTCAAGATCGATCCCATTTTTACTTGACTAATTAACTAAATCACTATTAAGCTATATAGCAAGATGTAAAAATTTATGACAAATCTGGAGGATGCGATCGTGCAAGATAGTTTCAGTTATTCCAACCCTTCAATGTCCCGGCGCAAACTGCTCAACTTTCTGACCGGAGCCGCCGTCGCCGCCAGTGCGGGGGGCGCCCTGTATCCGGCAGCGAAATACTTCGTCCCGCCGAAAGAAAGCGACAGCAGCGACGGCGCCATTCTCGCCAAAGATAAACTCGGTCACGTGATTCCCGCGAGCCAGATTTTAAGCGAACCCGTCGGTACCCGCGCCTTAATCGCCGGACTCGCCGGAGAACCGACCTATTTAACCGTGAAAGCGAACGGTACCCTCGACGATCGCGGCATCGTCAACAACTGCACTCACCTCGGCTGTACCTTCCCGTGGAACGGGAGAGACGAACAATTCCAATGTCCCTGTCACGGATCGCGCTACAGTCCCGACGGTTCCGTAGTACGCGGTCCCGCAGACCGTCCCTTAAAGTTGGTTCGCGTCCGCGTAGAGGATAATCGAATCTGGATTGCTCCCTGGACTGATATCGATCCGAGAACGGGCGCCAAACCTTGGTGGGTGTAACCCTTGCCAGCCCAGCCCTCGACGACATTAATTTAAGTGAGATCGAAACATGACTTTTACTACTTCTAAAGCTCGACAAGCATTTACCGATATCGACCCGCGCGAATTCGTTACCCTCAACGATCCGCCCTTGTTAATCGACGTGCGATCGCAACTGGAATATCAAACCGGACACGTTCCCGGCGCCGTCAATCTCAGCTTACCTCGCTTGTTGCTCGGTTCGATTCCGATGCTGCGATCGCTCGTGTGGCCCGAATGGTTTCGCGACATCGAAAAAGATCGAACCGTCGCCGTCATTTGTTTGAGTGCCCATCGCAGTCCCATTGCTGCCGATTACTTGGCGAAACAAGGCTTCGATCGCGTTTGGAACCTGATCGGCGGTATGTTGGAGTGGAAGCGCTTGGGACTGGAAACCCGAAGCGGCAAACAACCTTAATTTAGGTTAATTTAATCCGTTAATTTAAGTCATGAAATCGATCGCGATCGCGAGTTTGACAGTCATCCTCGAACCCTTGAAACTTGTTCAAATTCTCGATGCAATTGCACCACCGAACTCGTGCCTGTTAAATTCCGCGATCGCCTCCTAACTTTACTCATTTTACTGGAGGATCTGCCATGATCTCCCGTTTAAACGCTCCAGGCAATTGGTACAAACAATTGTTTGCTTGGGGAATGTCAAAAGTCAACCGTGCCGATGAAAGCGCGATCGCCGTGCGCGAATGCGATCGCTACCGATCGATCGGCGAACTCAAACGCGATTTACTCGGCGATTTGTCCGGTACTGTCGTTGAAATTGGTCCCGGTGCGGGAAACAATCTCGGTTATTATAGTTCCGAAATAGATTGGGTGGGAATCGAACCCAATCCCTTCATGCATCCGTATCTCGAACAACAAGCTGGACGAGTCGGTCTGAAACAGGCTCGGGTTCACTTAGGAACGGCGGAAAAACTCCCCTTTGAAGACGGACAAATCGATGCCGTCGTCGGCACTTATGTTTTATGTTCTGTCGAGAACTTGTCCCGAAGTTTACAAGAAATTTTGCGAGTTCTCAAGCCCGGAGGACAATTTATTTTTGTCGAACATATCGCCGGACAATGCGGGACATTAACGCGAACCGTGCAGAACGCGATCGAACCTGCTTGGAAAAAAGCATTTGACGGTTGCAATCCCAATCGGGAAACGGGAAACGCCCTCAAACAAGCTGGCTTTGAAGCCGTTGAAATGTTTGATTTTTCTCTATCGATTCCGATTGTCAGCCCCCATTTAGCCGGAATTGCGCGCAAACATGGCGATCGCCTGTTTTGAAGCACTGATAAAATTCTGTTGTTTTTTTTATTTCACTTAATCCTATGAAACTGACCAAAAAGAACTTGGAAGAACGGCGCGATCGCGTTTACGATGCGATCGTTATTGGCGGCGGTGCGGGCGGACTGTCTGCTGGAATTTACTTGCAACGCTATCGCCTTTCGAGCTTAATTATTGATAAAGGAAAGGCGCGATCGTTTTGGATGCAAGAACTGCACAACTATCTCGGCTTACCTCCAGACACTCCCGGACGAGTTTTACTCAAACGAGGAGAGCAGCATTACGAATCCGTTAACGGGGACATGCTCAACGGCTACGTCGAAGAAGTCGTCGATGAGGGAGAGACATTTGCAGTGCGCGTCAAAGTCGGTCGGCAAAATAGTATTTACCCGACGTTTCGAGCCAAATACATCATCGCGGCGAGTGGAATTATCGATAATTTAGTGCCGTTGGAAGACATGAGAAATGTCTTTGAATATGCGGGTTACAATCTGCACGTTTGCATGGTTTGCGATGGCTATGAAATGGCCGACAAACAGTGTGGATTTTTTGCCGGAAGTGAAGCCAGCATCGAAGAAATGGTGTTTAATTTAAGCTGGTTTACGCCCTATATTACGATTTTCACCCACGGCTTATTTGAAGTGAGCGAACCCCTGCGGCAAGAACTGCGCGAACACGGCTATCGGTTAGTAGAAACGCCGATTAAGCAGTTTCTCGGCGAAAACCATCGGATGACCGGGGTGGAATTGGTCGATGGAACGGAGATTGGGTTAGAAACGGGATTAATTTCGATGGGTTCGACCTATCACAATACTTATTTGAAGAATATCCCGTTGGAGATGAAAGGCGGTTATTTGATAACGGATAAGATGGGACGGACTTCTCACCCGCGTATTTTTGCGATCGGCGATTTGAAGGTGGGATTAAATCAAGTGGTGGTGGCGGCGGGAGATGGCGCCTTGGCGGCGACCCAAATCTGGCGGGAAATTCGGCGCGATCGCGGTCCGCGTCGGTGGGAAGAGAATCTTTCGGCGTCAGTTTGAGGGGATCCGAACGGCGATCGCCCCCGATTGAGGCGCGAGATCTCGCATCCGTGCTGTTTTTTCTCGAAACAGGGGATTGGGGGTGGTCGATCGCCATCGGATCGAGTAGCATGGAACAGAGGACGGGCGATCGCCCCCGGTCGCGATTGGATGTGGGGGATCGGCGTTCTCGAACGGCTCGGGGATCGAGCGGTGGCGGTGATCTGCATCACGACTTCCAGGGGGTGGCGATCGCCTCGAAAAGCTTATTTACATCACGATTTTTAACGAGATCGATCGCCAAATGAGAGCGATTTAGATCGACAAAAACGCATTAAATAATCACAGGTTATTTTCGATCTGCATCACGAATTATAATCCTTAATTCCTCCATACTAATTATAGCGATTGGCAATCGCCAAAAGCAAAATTTAACTTCAATTCTCGATCGAAACGTCTTAAAAAGACCTATCGAATAATTGAAATTAAATTTTCTGGCGATCGCCCGGGCTGCACGATCTCTGTTTCTCTGGACAGGGAAAAATATCGTTGAGCCGCAAAGTTCACCAAACAGTCATCGCGTTGCCAGGAGGAAAGTAGGAATGTTAAATGCGACTGCACTTTTAATTGATTCGTTTGTTCCTAAACTTCAAGACGGTTACCATCGAACCTATGGCGGCTACAAACCGCATTATGCTGACATTCTGGCTTGGGCTGGCGCAATGGCGTTAGAAAACATTGCCAATAGTGACGCGCTTTATCATAACGTCGAACATACAATTTTCGTCACCTTAGTCGGACAAGAAATCTTGCGAGGTAAACATATTCGCGAAGGTGGTGTTTCCTGCGAAGACTGGTTACATTTTATTATTTCCCTACTCTGTCACGATATCGGTTATATCAAAGGGGTCTGTCGCGGCGACGAGATCGGCGATCGTATGTATGCTACGGGTCGCGATGGGATCAGAATTTCCCTACAACCCGGCGCCACCGATGCCAGTTTGACTCCCTATCACGTCGATCGCGGCAAACTCTTTATTCACGAACGTTTCGGCGGACACGGTTTGATCGACGCCGACGCCATTAAAGCCAATATCGAACTGACTCGCTTTCCCGTCCCCAAAGACCGCGACCACCAAGATACCCTCAATTATCCCGGCTTAGTGCGTGCGGCGGATCTGATCGGTCAACTCAGCGACCCGCGTTATTTACAAAAAATTCCCGCTTTATTTTACGAGTTTGAAGAAACCGGACAAAATAAAGTCTTGGGTTACGCCAATCCGGGGGATTTACGCAAGAATTATCCCAAATTTTTCTGGAATGTCGTTTATCGTTACATCGAAGATGCGTTAGGGTATTTGCAATTAACTCAAGAAGGAAAACAAGTTATTGCCAACCTTACGGCGAATGTCTTCCGCGTCGAACACGAAGATTGTAGTACGGTCGTAGCGTCTTAGTTTTAAAGGGATTTATCAGAAAAGTGGGTCTAAGACCTCGCCCTTGACCGGGTCAAAGCCGGGTGGGTATTGCGGTTAAGTTAAAACCAAATCCCTGTAGGGACTCGGCATTGCCGGGTCCCTACTGAAACCCTTGGGAGTGGGAGTATCTTGCTCCCTATTTGGGTTACAAATCATTTAGGACTGTTATAGTGAAAAATTGGTCAATGCACCCTCATATTACTGCCCTATTTTTGCCTAAAATTGGCAAAAATTACGGGGCAATATCCCAAATTTTGATCGTGTTGTCGTTGCTCCCACTGGCGAGACGAGTTCCGTCGCCGTTGATGCCGATCGCGAAGACCGACTTGGTATGTCCGGTGAGATTGAGTAACAGGCGACCATCTCTGACACTCCACAGCTTGATCGTGCGATCGTCGCTGGCGCTGGCGATCGCCTCGCCGTCCGGCGTCACTTCCACGTCATAAACCGGGAAGGCATGACCGCGTATGGTTCGCAACAAGTCCCCAGTTGCTACATCCCAAATTTTTACCGTATTGTCGAAACTGCCCGTGATTAACAGCTCGCCGTCGGGGGTAAATGTGAGAGAACTTACCCAGTCATCGTGAGCGACGATGCTGGCGAGTTGGGTTCCGGTTTCGACATCCCAAAGGCGAACGGTGCGATCGAGGCCGCCACTGGCGAGGATTGCCCCGTCGGGACTGAACGCCAAGGCATTGACGCCGTCGCTATGTCCGGTGAGAATCCGAAGCGGATCCCCGTTGGTCCCGTTCCAGAGGCGAATGGTTTTGTCCCAACTACCTGTAGCGACGATCGCGGTATCCGGGGCGATCGCCACCGCTTTGACTGCTTGTTGGTGACCGATCAGGGTAAAGCGGATTTGACCCGTCGCCGCATCCCACATATTGGCGGTTTTGTCGTCGCTACCACTGAGCAGATATTTACCATCCTGACTCATCACCAGAGCGCGAACGTCATCTAAGTGGGTGGCGGCGGTATATTGTAGGCTGCCGTCGGTACTGCGCCAAAACTTGATTGTATCTTCAATGCTGCCACTAACGACAACTGGGGCGCTGGGACTGTACGCCAGGGCTAATACGGCATAGGTCTCGTCGCCGAAGGTCCGCATCAGGCGATTGCTGACTTCAACGGTAGGGGCGGCTTGAGGCGCGTCCGGTTCTTGGGCGATCGAGGCGGGAACCCAGTCGTTGACAAAGAGTTTGAGGGTGGAAACGGTAGCAACGGCAGCGATCGCGATCGCGCCCGATGCTTTCCAGGAGGATAGCTTTAAAATCATGGGTCGTTGGGTGAGAAATGGCTATGGAACTCGCATGGTCGTTATAGTGCTCGGACAACTTCAAAAAATTGCCGTTTTTAAGCACGTATTCCCAAAGTTTACGAAATTTCCTCAGAATTGACCGCTTCCGAATGCCACCTGTTCCACTCGGTTCGCAGATATTGCGCCCATTGGGACGCCAGAGACCATTCGGTAAATCGGATGCGTTGGGGGTCTTGCCCTTGAGAGAAACTAAATTCCAAACAGATAGCGCCCTTGGGGGCAGCTTCAGAAGCGACGATCGGATCGACTTCGGTCCGATCGACAAGCAGTCGGATTGATTTTACATCCTTTAAGGAAAAGCTTTGCAATTCCACCGGACCCGATCGCGTCGGTTTGCCCCAGGTGAGGCGATCGCCCTTTTGTCCGAGAACCGCGTAAATATCGTATTTGGCGCGATCGAAGTCCTCGGCCCAATGGCGGTATGCCTCCACCTTTTGATATTCATTCCAACCCGCCCATCCCAAGCCGATAAAAATGGCCAGAAGGGGCAACCACATCAATCCGCGTTCCATCACTTTTCTCGTATATTTACTATCACCAAAACCGTGACGGGCGATCGCCCAACAGCTAGCCCGAAATTAAGCCAAAATCAAGCCTAAATTAAGCCTAAAGTTTTTGCAACGGTGCATTTTTCGGATCGATAATCTTCTGACCCAACCGAGGAAACTTGATCGCCAAGGCCAGCTTTTCTCCAGTTCCGAAAACATGGGAAATTTGACCCGGCCCGAAAGTCTCGTGAACCACGCGATCGCCGACATTCCAATTAGCCACCCCCGCCGCCGATCCTTTAGCAATTTTCTTTGCCGTCGCGCGCGATCGTCGTTGCTTCGCCACCGCATTTCCCATTAACAATTCCCGAGGTAACTCCGCCAAGAAACGGGACGGACGCGATCGTTCGTAAGACCCCCACAATCGCCGTTCGCTAGCCATCGTTAAAAAGAGTCGTTCTTGGGCGCGGGTAATGCCGACATAACACAACCGTCGTTCCTCCTCAATTGCTTTCGGATCGTTCAAACTGCGGAAATTCGGAAATAATCCATCTTCCATTCCCACTAAAAAGACAACCGGAAATTCTAACCCTTTCGAGGAATGAAGAGTCATCAAAGAAACCGCCGCTTCCCCTTCGTCTAAATTATCTAAATCCGACGCAAGGGATGCACTGGCTAAAAATCCCGCCAAGGAAGAATCTTCCTCATCTTCGCCAAACTGCAAAATAGCATTGTAGAGTTCTTCTACATTTTGACGGCGGTTTTCCGCTTCGTCCGTTCCTTGCTGATTGAGTTCGTCGATGTAACCGGATTCTTCGACAATCCCTTGATAGATTTCCGCCGCCGTACAGTCCTCTATTTTTTCTTGCCATTTGGCGATCGTTTTTGCAAACGCATTGACCGCTTTTGCCGATCGCCCCGCCAAGGTATTCACCGAGGTTTCGTCGTTGAGAATTTCCCACAACGGCACATTTAATTGACTCGCCGCATCGGTCAACCGTTGTAAAGTCGTCTTCCCAATTCCCCGACGGGGAGTGTTAATAATACGCTGCAAACTGATGCTATCCGCCGGATTGGCGATCGCCCGTAAATAGGCCAAAACATCTTTAATTTCCTTGCGATCGTAAAAGCGTAAACCGCCGACAATTTTATAAGGAATCTGCGACTTGACCAAGACTTCCTCAAACGGTCGCGATTGAGCATTCGTGCGATATAAAATTGCAAATGCGCCGAAATTCAACTCCGGATGTTGGGATTCCAGCATCCGAATTTGGCTGACCACAAAATCCGCCTCTTCGACCTCATTAAACGCTTGATGGCAGATAATTTGTTCGCCTTCGCCGCGCGTCGGTCGCAAGACTTTTTCGATGCGTTCCGTATTTTTCTCGATTAATTTATTCGCCAATTCGAGAATATTTTCGCGCGATCGGTAGTTCTCCTCTAACTTCACTAAAGTTCGAGTGTCTTCATCCGCCAAGCCGTCGCCGAAATCTTCTTGAAACTCCAGCAAAATCGTAAAATCGGCCATCCGGAAGCTGTAGATCGACTGATCCACGTCGCCGACCACAAACACCGATCGCTTTTCCCAATTCTCGAAGGATTTGGGATGGCTGCCATTGGTGGAAAGCAAGCGAATTAGATCGTATTGCGTCCGGTTGGTATCCTGATATTCATCGACGAGAATATGATTGAACTTGCGATGCCAGTAGTCGAGAATTTGCTCGTTTTGCCGAAATAATTCCACGGGAATCCGAATTAGATCGTCGAAATCGAGAGCATTATTTTTTGCGAGCAGGTCTTGATAGTTGCGATAGATATCCGCCATCACCCGCCCGCGAAAATTCGGCTCGTTTTGTTCGAGATCTTTCGGCGTCCAACCGCGATTTTTCGCCCCGCTAATTTGGTAGCGCATTTTGCGCGGGTCGAACTTTTTATCGTCTAAATTGAGTTGATTGCGGACAATTTCTTTAAATAAATCTTGGGCTTCCGATTCGTCTACAATCGAAAAATTGCGGTTCCACTGACGCCCACTTTCATCTTGATATTTGTCGATATCGAAGCGCAAAATCCGCGCGCACAAGGAGTGAAAAGTACCGATCCAAAGGGGTTTGATGTAGGTTTTCCAGACCCGCGATCGAACTTGAGTTTGTTGGACGGGTTCGAGTCCTCCCAAGGGTTTGCCATATTGCGCCAAGGCATAAGATTCGGCAAACAGCACTTCAATCCGTTCTTTCATTTCCCGCGCCGCCTTGTTGGTGAAGGTAACGGCGAGGATATTTTCGGGATCGATGCGATGGGTACGAATTAAATTGGCTATGCGGTAGGTCAGGGCGCGCGTTTTGCCCGAACCCGCCCCCGCCACGACCAGCAACGGTCCGGAAAAATGTTCGGCGGCTTGGCGTTGACTGGGGTTGAGTTGGCTGAGAAAGTCGGTGGTCGTGGTGGTCATAATTGAACCGAATCGAATGCCCTAGAATCTTGGGTTTTGCAGGAGTTGATATTAGCAAGATTAGCGCATCAGTTCCACTCTTGGGGACGGCTGCGGTTCGTTGTCATGACGATTTCTGGAAGAAGTGAGGGGAAGGATTTTTGAGGAGTTGTGTGGGTAGGGGCGATCGCGGTATGTATGAGAGTCGGGGCGATCGCCTGCGTTATTTCGCTAAATCTACGGACAACAAAGTGATAAAAAAACTTGTACGATCGGTGATTAATCCCTCGTTATTTTGGTCAATCTCCGATGAAGTTTCGCATCTACTCGGCGATCGCGAAGCTAAATATTTGGGATTAATTACAAATGATAAAAGAACCCATAGAAATGAACCTCAATTCTAATTTACAGATATGTTAATCGAACGGTGATAGAATGATGGGTGTTATAACTAGTAAATCTGAAGTTGCGATCGCCCCGATCCTGATTCTTATCCTTACAGCTTGCCAATTCCCCTCTACAAATCATCCAGAAGTCACCACACTCACTGCAATTTCTATACAATCATTACTGTAATGAAGATTGAGATCGTCGCGATCGAGGAGAGAATGTCTGCACGATGCCCAAATTTTGTAGAGGCGAAAAATTCTTCGTCCCTACAAAGATGGCGCCGCCGACAGGAAGGATAGATAGGGTTGGGATTTGACGAGGGTAAGGGTTAGCGCAGGCGACCCGATCGCAGGATACTAAAAATGAGCCATAACCCGACAATACTCGCCGCCGCGAACAACACGTCGCTGACCCAGTAGACTTGCGAAATCTCCGTTTGCGAGGAAATCATCGCGGCGCCCATAATCAGAGAACCGACCAAAACACTGAACGAGAGGCGGTTGGCGGCGTCGTCCATCGTCCGGCGCAGTCCGTCGAGTCCACTTACGGCGATATTCCATTGCAAGGTTTCCGTGGTCACCCGGTCTAAAAACACTTCCAATTGGCGGGGGGATTGTAACGAGAGGTTTTTCAAATCGAGGGCGGTTCGCAACAAGCCTTGTAACGGGGCTTCGCCGACGAGTTGGCGCCCGAACAGATCGGTCATGAGGGGCTTGATCTGTTCGGCGAAATTATACTCGGGGTCGAGAGTGCGAGCAATTCCTTCCAGGTTGGCGATCGCCTTCGCACAAAGTCCCATATTCGAGGGCAATCTCAAATTATTTTCCCGCGAGACTTGCAGGACTTCGTAAAACATCTGGCTGAAACTCAACTCGGACAAGCTCAAATTGTAATAGCGCCGCAGGAGGCGATCGTAACCGCTCTCTAAATTCGCCAAATTGACCCGCTTGCTCGATACTCCCGCCATTTCTACCGAAAGCTGGGAACAGCGTTGGGCGTCTAAATTGACCATCGCCAAGAGCATCTCGATCAGTAACTGCTGGGTGCGCGGGTCCATACGTCCGATCATCCCGCAGTCGAGTAAGGCGACTTGTCCGTTTTTTAAATAAAACAAATTCCCCGGGTGGGGGTCGGCGTGGAAAAACCCGTCGAGGCAAATTTGCTGGAAAAAGACCCGGGTTAACAGGGTGACGAGTTCTTTTTTCTGCGCTTCGCTGTCGCCGCCGTGTTCTTGTCCGGTATAGTCGGCGAGTAAAATCGGGTCGCCGTCCAACCATTCGATCGCCAATAACTTTTCCGTGGTTAAATTCCAAAAAACTTCGGGAATTTTAAGTTTTTTCGGGTCGTACCAGCGACTTTTGGATAAATTGCGACTGAGGCGATCGGTATAGGTCGCTTCTTTGGCAAAATCTAACTCGGCGCGCAAGGCGTTGCCAAATTCATCCGCCAATCCCATCAAATCTTGGGCTTGTCCGATATCAGTAATCGAGACCAACTCCGCCAACCCTTTGAGCAGGGCAATATCTTGCTCGACAACTTCTTCGAGTCCGGGACGCTGGACTTTGAGGGCGACTTCGCGACCGTCCGCCAAGGTGGCGCGGTGGGTTTGGGCGATCGATCCGGCGGCGACGGGTTGGGGATTGAGGGTTTGAAAAACCTCTTCGAGGGGTTGGCGGATTTGCTGGCGAATGAGGATTTCGATCTCGTCCCAAGGAACCGGGGGGACTTCTGCTTGTAAGGCAGTCAGTTCTTCGATGTATTCCGGGGGTAAAATATCCGGGCGGGTACTGAGCAGTTGCCCCAATTTGACGTAGACCGGACCGAGATCGATGAGGATATTGCGTAAGACCGCCGGGGGGGGCAGTTTCGGCTCGTCGTCGGCTTTCCCGGCGGTGAGTAAGCGCCGCATGTAATCCCAACCGTTGCGAAATACGATTTCGACGATCTCTCGTTGGCGAGCGCTAGATTGAACGAAGTTGGAAAGCATGAAGCAGAATTTAGCGTGTAGAGTGTAGATTTTGGATTGGAGCGATCGCCGCTCCTGCGACGGTTAACTCCAATCTCGACCCGTAGGACGTTCCCTGAAGGCTTCCCATCCGCCAGAGTCATCGAGTGCGACGGCGAGGCGATCGCCCGTGAATGGAGATTGCGAATTTACGGTTTATGATGGTTGGCGATCGCCATGGCCGATCGCGTCGTCGGCTAAGCGCACGGTGTCTTCGTCCCCGAGAAATTCTCCGTTCTGCACTTCGATCAAGACCAGGGGAATGACGCCGGGATTTTCCACCCGATGCGCGGTACACGGCGGGACGTAAGTAGACTGATTTTGAATCACGAGGGATTCGTCGTCGCCGCAAATCACTTTGGCGGTTCCGGACACCACGATCCAATGTTCGCTGCGGTGGTAGTGAATTTGGGTCATGATCCGGTGACCGGGTTTAATTTCCAAGCGACTGATGCGATAGCGCTGTCCGGTTTCTAAAACGGTGACCGTTCCCCAGTAGCGTTCTTGGGTTTCGGAAGTTTCCGGATAGCGGGCCGCTTCTTTTTCTTCTTGGGGGGTTTGGGTGGCGTTTTGGGTTGGGGTGGTGGTTTCGCTCATGGTTTGACCTCTAAATTTACTCGGTAAGATCGGGAGAGAGTCGCGCACGGGTGGGGCGATCGCCGCATTGAGGATCGGGGCCGATCGCGAGTCACTTTCCACCATAGCGCAGTTGGCTCGACGCGCCGATCGCGTCGGAACCGTTGTCGTTATAATTCCGATTGGTATTCCGGTCGTTCTTTCAAGCTTTGGAGAACTTTTTTGATGTCTTGAGTGCGCTCTTTTTTAACAATTAGGGTGACGTTCCCATCGCGAACGACGACCACATCTTCCAAACCGATGGTAACGATCGCCTCTTCCGGGTTGCTGGCGTAGAAAATGCTCCCTTTCGTATCGAGTCCGAGATGACGGGCGACTTCCACGTTGGGACAGTCGTCATCTTTGAGCAGCCGTTCGAGGGCGTTCCAGTCCCCGAGGTCGTCCCAGCCGAAATCGGCGGGCAGGACGTAAGTGAGATGGGTTTTTTCCATCAAAGCGTAGTCGATGCTCTTTTTCGGTAAATCCGCATAAGCGGCGACCCCGCGTTCGGCGATCGGATCGAGGATTTCCGGGGCGTAGGCGCGTAATTCGTCGATGACGACTCCGGCCCGAAAAATGAACATGCCGCTATTCCAGGTGTACTTTCCCGTTTCGATAAAGGTTTCGGCGGTCTCGCGGTCGGGTTTTTCCGTAAAGCGGTTGACCCGATAGGCGCTGATTCCAGCATAGGTTCCGGCGCCTTGTCCCTGTTCGATGTAACCGTAACCGGAAGAAGGATAGGTCGGTTCGATCCCGAGGGTGACGATCGCCCTTTGGCTGTTCGCCAGTTGGCTCGCCGCTTCTAAGGTATTTTTGAACCCCTCGCGATCGCCGATCCAATGATCTGCCGGGAAAAAGCCGATGAGGGCATCATCCCCGTGGCGTTTGGCAATTTCTAAGGTGGTCCAGGCAACCGCAGGCGCAGTATCCCGTCCTTGGGGTTCGGCGAGCAGGTTTTCCGGGGGTAACTCGGGCAGTTGTTCGCGCACGCCGTCGCTCAATTCGGCACTGGTAATGACCCACAAGCCTTGCCATCCTCCGGCAACGTCGAGCAGTCGGTCAGCTGTCGCTTGTAATAGGCTTTTACCCGTGCGATCGAGGCAGAGAAACTGTTTGGGTCGCGCCCGACGGCTGAGCGGCCAAAATCGTTCGCCTTTTCCACCAGCTAAAATAACGGGGATCATAGATGATTTCATTGCTCCATTGAGACGACTCGATCGCGATCGAGGCTTCGCGATCGCCGGGAGAATTGAGTTGTTACAAACTTTGACAATTCAATTCTCCGATTCCTCTTTATTTTTCTGTCAAATGATGATAGCATGTGACTCAAAAATAAGAGATACTTTTTTATGAATTTAGAGTAAAGTTTTCAATTGAAAAATAGTATTTTGAGGTTCAAACTTGAGTCCCTATAAAACTAGCGATAATTAATTTTTCAAAAAATATTAAAAAATCCCCCTGCTTTTTTCCAGAAATGTTGTTAACACGAACTTAACCCTCGGTCATCTCCAAATCCATCTCAAAATACCTCTCAAAATCTTTGCGTGAAAATGTTTGAAGCGCTAGACCTATATGACAAAGTACCCAAATCGGGGAAAAAATCACCGAAACGACCCGATCGCCCTCCGAGGCGATCGCGCAAATCCCGCAAATCGATACCGATGCCCCCAGAACCGTTGAGCGTCAAACTGGCGCGGTTGGTGTTTTGGAGCTTTACCTTCTTATTGATGACGACCGTCGCCGCCACCGTCGGCGGGGTTCTAGCGCTGATCGATCCGAAAAATGCCCTGACTCCCCAACAACTGCAAGCCCGACAAGCTGCCGAAAAATTGAAGGCGATCGCCCCCAATCGCGATTCGATGGGCTTTCCCCGCTTCGAGTTAGCCCGACCGATGACCCTGTTGGTGATGGGCGTCGATCCCCCCCTCGACGCTCCTGACGACCCCGAAGCCGTCTTTTCCGGACGCAGCGACACCTTACTCCTGGTTCGGCTCGATCCCGACCGCGAAAGCATCAGTTTACTGTCCGTTCCCCGGGATACCCGGGTCCGGTTGGGCGATCGCGGCTACGCCAAAATTAACGAAGCGAACTACCTCGGCGGAATTCCCCTCACCTCCGAGGCGATCTCCGACCTACTCGATGTCGAGATCGACCGCTACATCCGCATCGGAACTGGAGCCTTTCGCGAACTCGTGGATCTGCTCGGTGGCGTCGAGGTCTTCGTTCCCTACCCGATGTCCTACACCGATCGCACCCAACAACTCAAAATCGAACTCAAACCCGGCTGGCAGACCCTCAACGGACGACAATCCGAACATTTCGCCCGCTTTCGTAACGACGCTTACGGCGATATCGGACGCATTCAACGCCAACACTTACTCGTCGAAGCCCTACAGACGCGGCTGAGCGATCCGAGTGTTTTACCTCAAGTGTCTAAAGTTGTGCGAGTCATGCAGAAGTATATCAATACCAACTTGAGTCTGGAAGAACTGCTCGCCGCCGTCAAAATGGGATTGGGGCGATCGCCGGAAAGCTTGCAAATGGTGATGCTTCCCGGAAAAATCAGCGACGGACACGACAGCGATCGCAGTTATTGGATCGTCGATCGCCAAGGGCGCGATCGGGTCATGGCTCAATATTTCGGCAACGGCGACGAAACCGAGGGGCGATCGCAACCCGACCAACGCGCCCTAAAACGCCTCGATATCGCCGTTCAAAACGCCTCCGGCAACCCCCAAATCGCCCGCAAACTCTTGCACGAGTTACAAAGACAAGGATTTAAAAACGTCTACGCGATCGAAGATTGGCCCGATCGCCAACCCCACAGCCAAATCATCGTCCAGAAAGGTGATTTAGAAAGTGCAAAAACCCTTCAAACCCTCTTAAAATTCCCCCGTCTAGAAACCAGTTCCACAGGCTACCTCGACTCCGATTTAACCCTTCGTATTGGCGAAGATGTAGAGAGGGGGGATTTTAGATTTTAGATTTTAGATTTTGGATTTTAGCGCGATCCAGCATGTCTCAATCAGTTGAATCTGAGCTCCAGCTTGTAAAGTCGCTAAAACCCCGTAGGGAAACAGCATTGCCGTGTCCCTAAAACCCATAAACTTTACAACCGATCGAGCATCGCTATATAGGAGACGGCTTGGGAATTTGGGGAGCCTTAGTAAAGGCGGGCAAGATGCCCGCCCCACAAAATCCCTGCCTAATTCAGCTCGAACCCATCGACCTGCAACACCGGACCGATCGCCGCCAACGTCATCACATCATCGCGGATGCGACCGTTAACCTTGACCTTTTGACCCGGTTTCAACAAGTCCGAGGGAGCGCCTTCGTAAATTTCGTAAGTTTGACCGTCATCGGCGACCAACGCCCAGGCGCCCGTACCCATTTCGCGACGTTCGATCGTTCCGGTTAGCGATACACTCATGCGAATTTCTCCTCTCCTTTTAGCGCCAGACGGGCCAAGCCAAAGCACAAGAATGCATTGACCAACAAGAACGCCCGGGCGCCCAAACCACTGCCGAGCCACAGTAACATCGGACCCGGGACGAGAACCGCACTAATCGCGAGACAGCTTGCCACGCCGAGGGTCGTACCGATCGCGAAATTCTTCCACTGCGGGTGACCCAACAGTAGCACGATTAAAATCCCCGGAATCAGCACGCTCGCAAAAATCGGGTTTAACGCACTACTCCCTTGAATCGCCGTTCCTAATTCCGGCAGCGAACTGCCCATGACCCGCATCGGCCATTGGGGCAAATCGAAGATATAGAAACCGCGCAGGACGAACAAGCCGGAACTGCCGAAAATCAGGCCGCTTGCCATACTCCAAGTCCAGCCGAACGGGAAATAGGTTTTCAGCAACCATGCCAGCAAGTAAGACCCGACCATCATCAGCAGTTTCGGGACTAAAGTGTAAACGCCGCCATCGATCCAGAAACCGGGATTGAGATAGCCATTATCGCGCAACCACCGGAAGAAGTCGCGGAAGTCGATTTTCCCGTGCATTGCCAGTTGTACTGCATTCGCCGCATCGAGTTGACCCGCGCCAAAGTGGTTGAGGGGGTCGTCTTTAATTACTCGCGCCGATTGTTTGAGGATTTCGGCCACTTCGTCCGGGTTTTCGACGCCGGAGGCTTTGACTAAAGCGGCGACCCCGGCGACGTGGGGGGCGGCCATGCTGGTGCCTTGGAAGGCTTTAAAAACGCTGGTGGGACGGCGGGTATCCGGATCGATCGCGATCGTATTTTGGAGGATGCCGCCGGATTCGCCCTTGCTGGTATCCCCACCGGGAGCGGAGATATCGACCCCCGCGCCAAAGTTAGAATAGGGAGCTTTTTGTCCGGTGGAGTCGATCGCCGCCACGCCGATGACGTGGGTGTACCGGGCCGGATAAGAGGCGGAATTGCGATTTTCGTTCCCGGCGGCGGCCACGACGACCACGCCTTTTTCGTGGGCGTAGGCGATCGCCTCTTTCATCGCTTGACTTTCGCCCGCGCCGCCGAGACTCATATTAATGACATCGGCGCCGTTGTTGGCGGCGAATTTAATCGCTTCGGCAATATCGCCGATGTTGCCGCCTCCGCCTGCAGAGAGGACTTTGAGGGGCATGATTTTAGCTTCGTAAGCGATTCCGGCGACCCCGTAATTGTTATTGGTCGTTTGGGCGATCGTTCCGGCGACGTGGGTACCGTGTCCGTTGTCGTCGTCGGCGAGTTCGCGATCGTTGACAAAGTCGTAGCCTTTGACAAATTGGGTGTCTTTGAGGTCGGGAACTTTAGAAACTCCCGTATCGATCGCGGCAACCGTAATCCCGTTGCCTTTGGTATTTTCCCAGGCTTTTTCGAGGTTGATACTGCGGAAATTCCACTGTTGACCGTAGAGCGGATCGTTAGGAATGGTGAGAGCTTTGTACTGATAATCCGGCTCGATATACTCGGTGTACTTCGAGAGTTCGGATTTTTTGAGGGTTTTCAGCAGTTGGCGATCGCCCTCGACAATATAAAAGTTGTCCTCCCGGGAAAATTCGCTGTTGAGGCGGGCTTTGACCCCGTAGCGATCGCCGAGTTGGTCGAGTTGTCGTTCGACTTGTCCGGCGGCGAGATCTTCGCGAAAATCCAAGACAATTGCATCGAACGTGCCTTGGTTTGCCAGACCTTTGAAGTTGAACAACGCCCAACTCAGCCCTACTAAAAATAAGGCGAGTAAGAATATTTTTTTCATATTCGATTAACCTTAGCGCTGGTTATTTCACCACCATAACTCAACCCAGCTCCAATCCGTCGGGACGATTTCGGCAGGGTCAGTGGCGATCGCGGGTCTGCCCCTGTGGGTTAGAATGATTTCCCGAACCGATGGCAGCGCGATCGCCCGGTTTTGAGCCTTAGCTCCCCCTGGGGGGTCGGCAACGACGGCAATTTGACGCGATCGCCACTTTGACGCCCTGGTCGATTTCCCTTGCCGTTGCTGTCCCTCGTCCTCTCGCTCCCCCGCTCCCACACCTCGGCCAACCACTCACTCGACCGACATTGTTGCTCGAACCGCAAACCATCCTTATGACCTCTCGCCGCTCTCAATCATTTTTGGACAACCTTTTACGTCGTATCCTCGCTGGTTTAATCGATTATTTACTCTTAATTTCAATCTGTTGGTTTGGCTTAGGTCTTCAATTTAATATCGGGCTGACTGGGTTATTTGCGGACAGTCAAGTGGTCACCATAAACGAACCTCGAAACCTGTTCGTGATTTACCTAATTCTGGTCGCTTATTTCTCCCTGGGGGAATCCTTCCTCGGCCTTACCCTCGGAAAGTTTATCTTTCAGGCCGAAGTCGTGACGGTACGGGGACATCGTCCCAGTTTGGTGCAAGCTGCCCTTCGCAATCTATTCAAACCCTTTGATTTGTTGTTATTGCTCTCGCCAATTTTGCTCTCGCCGAAGTATCAAACCCTCGGCGATCGCTTTGCCAAAACCCTCGTCATTAAAAGGAACGCGGCGGTTCCGACAATTCCGAGTAACAAATATTCCCTCAGTCCGCAAAAAATTGTCGGTTGGATTCTCTTAGCCGTCGCGATCGTCAATTTGACGATTTGGTTTTATTTTGCCAGCAATTATTTTCCCGAAACCAAAGCCACGGCGAGGGCGACCAATACTTATTTCATGAGATTGGAAAAAGGATTTGAAATCGACAACTTAGAATCGGCCTACACCACCTCATCGAGCCGCTTACAAGCCGAAGAAACTTTAGAAAGCTTTCAACAGCGCTTGTTAGGCAATCCGGGATTGCAGTTTTTATTAGAGAATCGAAAAGATATCAACTTTTATCGCTGGGAATTTAAAGAGGACATGGCGATGTTATTCGGTGAGATTGATAAGGAGTTTAAAATTACCGTCGTTCTCGATCGCGAAAATCAACAGTGGAAATTTCTCTCGGGAAGCGTCGAACCGATCGAAAACCCGCAAGATTTATGGAACAAACCCAATGAAATCCCAGCAGGAGAGCAGGAAAGCGTCGATTAACTCCATTGACCTCACTGGGCATTCGATCGCCTAATCCGATGCGACCAAAGCCCGCGCCAATTCGCAAAAGCCCCACCCTTCCGGTTGTCCGGTCACGTAAGCGGGTTGGTGGGTCAGGCGAGTGGTGTAGTCGAGGACGTTCGCCACGCCGACGGAGAGCTGAAAATAGTGCGGGTCGAACAAACTTTCGTCATTGGGACTGTCCCCGACAGTAACGACGCAATCCGGGGAATGGTCGGGAAAATAGCGCGACAGAACCGAGAGTAAACCTTTAGCTTTATCTTGACCGAGGGGGCGGATGTGGCACTGCACGGAACTATAGGTAAAATCCCACCCCAATTCACGACAGCGCAGTTTAAGTGAGTGTAACGCTCGGGTGGTCAATCCTTGCACGTCAAAGGTCCAATCCGTGAGGCGAAAGGGGTTGTCCGACGATTCGCAAAGGTCGGGAAACTGCCGTTGAAGTTCGGCGAAGACGGCGGCGAGCTGTTGGCGGTGACTGGGGAGATCTACAATAGGGGTTAATAAGGTGGATTCGCCATTGGCCGCATAAAAAATACCGCCATTTTCGGCGATCGCCCCTGCAATCGGCAGTAACTGACTCAACCCATTGACCCAACCCGCCGACCGTCCGGTAACGATCAGTGTAGCGATCGCGCGATCTCTTAATGCTTCTAAAACTTCGAGCAATTCCCCACTCAGTTGACCGTTGCAGGTGAGGGTTCCGTCCATATCGGTAGCGACCAAACGCACGGATTGCAAACGAGATTGGGCGATCGCCTCGGATAAGGGCAAACAAGACATTATTGATTTTAAAGATTTTGTATGTACGGGTCAGGGCATGACCGACTGACAGACTTCGATTTTAAACTAAAGTCAGGTTTCGCTAAAGGTGGGAGTCAAATTTTCAAGAGCCAATACTTGCAAATTTATTGAAAAATAGCGAACCGAGTATCAGTTTTGGGCGAGTCTACTCCCCGGCTTTATGCTTGGAGGATGGCAACCATTGCCGCTCCTTTTTTGAAATCGGGGGATCCGCCTCCGGCGTCGGGTTGCGATCGCGCGACAGGCGCCGACCCGGCGAGTCCTCCAGAACTCGAACGGATGGTCACGGTCGTTGTCGTACTTCTACCGCTAGGTCATCGGTACGAATTGCCCTCGGGCGATCGGCTTCCAGGGGTTATAGTGCTTAAGAGGAGGAGGGAGGCATCGACCATGAAAAATTGAGTCTTGCGGGGCAAATTCCCCCATCACCTTTGAGGGATGCACCGAAACTGCCCGTCGGATCGGGGGCATTCTAAAAGTGAAACTCCAGCGTGCTTGTATGAAGGAGAACTAATGACAAACTCTCATATCCTCGTTCCATCGACTTTGGCACAGACTCCCACTCCGAATCAGCCCGCCGAGGCCAACCTCTCTTCAGATAAGATCTGGATGGGGGTTTCGGGAGTATTGTTGCTCTTACTCATTGGTTTTGCGGTTTTTTCTAAACTTAGCATCGACAAGCTCAATAAAAAGATCAAGTTCGATGATTTTAAAAATCGCGAACTCCAGAAAAAACTGAAAATGGCCCTCGCCACCATTACCAAAATGGAGAAGAACCCCGATTTGATTCACTCTCGGGAGTTCAACTTAGATTATCTGCGAATGCGGATGGAAGAAGAAAATTTCCACTTTGCCATTGTCAATCAAATTAAGGTCAAAGTTAAGGAAAAAATCTCCGTCGCCTTGCGTCCGAATGCCGAAAACCGAGGCACGGGTCGGCAAGTAGACGAAGTGTTTGATGTGGAATATCAACTCGGAGAAATTGCCAAAGCAGGCAAACGGGTGTTATTCCGGATTCAAATTAAATTGACGAAATTACCGACCCAAGCCACCTCGAAAACGATCAGTCAAATTATCGACTGTTTGGAAACCTACTTGAGCGCCCGCGAAGATCACGATACCTGGCAACCGACGATTCAAGGACGAGTGGCTTACATCCACTGGGATCAAAAAGCGAAACCGACGCCCTTACTCGTTCTCGAACAGTCCAACGAAGGGGTAAATGTGACGTTCCGTACCAACACCCGACGGGGAGCGGCGAAAGCGGCGGCAGCAGGGGAAATGACCTCGATTGGCAAACCTCCGATGACCGGAAATACTTCGATGTCCGGGCGCACCGCCAATGGCAGGGGGGCAGGCGGTGGCAATACCCGCATCCGACGATCGCGCTCGACGGGACGCCGTTAAAGATGGCTGACACTCGCCAATTTAAGGTAAAGCGGCGATCGCCTCAGCTCGCATTAAGCGTCCGTCCTCCATGCGCACGATGCGATCGCCCACATCGAGAATCCGGTGGTCGTGGGTGACGAGCAAAATGGCCGTTTGTTGTTCTTTGGCCAAATGTTGCATGATTTCGACGATATCTCGCCCGGATTTACTGTCGAGAGCGGCGGTGGGTTCGTCTGCCAAGATGAGTTGGGGATGACTGACTAAAGCGCGGGCGATCGCGACACGCTGTTTTTGACCGCCTGAAAGTTTCTCCGGATAATAATCGATTCGATCGCCCAATCCCACAGCTTCGAGCATGGTGGCCGTTCGTTCGGATAGCTCCTTATCCGTCAAGCTGTCCGCGTGCAGTTGTAACGACATTTGCACGTTTTGACGGGCCGTGAGCGAGTGCAGCAAGTTATGACCTTGAAAAATATAACCGATTTGCCGCCGAACGGAGACTAATCGTTCCGTCGGTGCGTCGCACAACTGATTTCCCAAGACTTCAATACTCCCATTTTGAGGCGATCGCAATGCCCCGATTAAGGTTAGCAAGGTCGTTTTTCCCGATCCCGACGGTCCCATCATCAACACGATTTCGCCGGGATGAATTTTAAGGTGAATATTAAATAAAATCTGTTTTCTTAAATCTCCTTGACCGAAATAATGATCCAATTTTTTAATATTGACGACAGGAGAGGTAAAAGGTTTCATTGATTTTGTAGGTTTTAAAATTCGGGAAGGAAGGAGGACACTTGTCAGGAAAGGTAAAAGATTATTGTTTTTTATATAGCAGTCCTTTGTAAAATCGCAAAATCCCCCTAGGGAAACGGCATTGCCGTGTCCTTACAAGCCATTCATTTTACAATAAGATTATTTTACAACAAGATTGAGAATGGCTATAGATTGGCGATCGCCTAAATTCATCGATGTTTATGGTCAATTCAAACATCCCTCAAAACATCTGCTTTTAAAAAATATCTGCCGGATCGGCAGCACGTAATTTACGGACGGCGATCGCCCCTGAAATGGCACACATAATTAACGTCAAACAAAACACAAATAAAGCCCGAGAAACCGTCATATAAACCGGGAGTTGAGTGGCATTTTGAGTTAAAGAATAAAGGAAAAAACTACATAATGAAAATCCTGGAAAATAGCCTAAAATAGCTAAAATTAATGCTTCTTGAAACACCACGCTTAAAAAATACAAATCTCGATATCCCATTGCCTTGAGCGTAGCATATTCCGCCAAGTGATCCGAAACATCGGTGTAGAGAATCTGATAAACGATGACGATACCAACAATAAAACCCATCGCCACACCGAGACCGAAAATAAAGCCGATCGCCGTACTCGTCGCCCAATAGTCCTGCTCGAACTTGATAAACCCTTGATGAGTCAAAACCCGCACGTCTTCCGGTAAATAGTCATCAATTTTTTGGCGAACTTTTTCCGGATCGGCTCCCGGTTTGAGCTGAATTAAACCGACATCAATTTGACCGTAATCGCGCTCTTCAAATAAACGAATAAAGTTTAAATCGCTAGTGATAATATTGCCGTCGGCAGCAAAAGAAGCCCCCATCGAAAATAAGCCGCGAACCTGAATCCGGCGCATCCCTACTTCAGTTTCTACGGAACCTTTTTCGGCGAGTAAATCGGGAATGGGGCCGAATTCCGGGCGAGAATCGCGATCGAACAGTACCACATCTTGCAGTTTTATTTTGTCCAAATGCTGGTTGACTTCCGGCATCGTTAAAGCTGCTTTGTTGGGATTAAAACCCATCACCAGAATAGAGCGATCGTTTTTCTGTACCGGATTTTTCCAATTAATCAATCCCAGATATAAAGGCTCGATCGATTCGACTTCTTCAAAGGCTAAAACTTGATACAAACGCCGCCATGAAAACGATTGCATGGCAATTAAAGCTTCGGACTTAGGATCGATCAAAACCAAATCGCTATTGAGATTTTGATGCATTCGGGTGGAACTGTCGAAGAGGGCGTCGCGAAAGCCCAGTTGCATGAACATCAAGGTATTGGCAAAACTAATCCCCGCTAAGGCGACGAACAAGCGACTTTTTTCGCGGGTCAGTTGACACCAAGCGAGGGGAATTTTGTGACGAAACATGATTTCAAACAACTGGAGTGAGGTTAGATGAAGGAGATCGAATTTTAAAGTTAAAATAGAAAGTTAAAATTTAAAGTAAATTGGATTGAAAACGATCAATTTTCTTGGGGGGCGAGGGTGGCAATGGCGACGCTGACTTGCAAGTTGGTCAAGCTGGCGACACGATCGCTATGTTCGGGGTCGAGGCGGATTTTGACTTCAATGACGCGCACGTCTACATCGGCGGCGGGGTCGGTATCGAGGATATCTTTTTTACCAATTTTTAAGCCGACAGTCTCCACAGTCCCTTGTAATTCCCCCTCAAAAGCGTCGCTGGAAATGGTCGCCCGTTGACCGACGCGGACGTTTTTGATGTCGGTTTCGTAGACTTCGGCGACGGCGTACATGCGATCGGTGCGACCGAGTTCGACGATCCCGAGATTGCCGACCGTTTCGCCGGGACGGGTATGGATTGTCATGACGCGACCGTCAATGGGCGATCGCACGTATGCCTCGTCGAGGCGCGCTTGGGCTTCTTTCACCCCCGCGATCGCGCGATCGACCTCAGCTTGTGCGGCTTGGACGTCCACGGTTCGCACTTCGGAGATACTCTCTAAGGTCGATTCGGCTTGTTTTTTATCCTGTTCGCGGGTCACCACGATCCGGTCTAAATTCACCCGGGATTCGGCGATCTGTTCCCGTCCGGTACTGCGGATTTGCTCTAGAATGGCGCGGGCTTCGTTGAGTTGTTCCCGTCCGGTGGCTTCGATGCGGGCTAAGGCGGCTTTGGCTTCTTCAATTTGCTTGCGTCCGGTCACTTCGAGGCGTTGCAAGTTGGCGCTGGCTTCTTCGAGTTGCTTGTCTCCGGTGGCTCGAATTTCGTCTAAAATCGCGTAAGCTTCTTTCACTTCTTGCAAGCTAGTTTCGAGGTCCAAGCGTTTGGAGTCGAATAGGGATTCGCTGACGACCCCTTCGCGATAGAGATTTTGATAGCGCTGGTATTCGGCGCTGGCGTTGCGTAATTGGGCTTCGAGACGGGCGACGGTCGTGGTTTGGGCGGCGATCCGACCTTGTAATTCGGCGCGGAGGCGATCGAGGGTGGCGCGGGCTGCGGTAACGTCCCCTTGAAATTGGGCTTCGAGGCGGGCAATTTGAGCGTTTTGGGCGACGCGATCTTCTTGTAATTGGGCTTCGAGACGGGAAATGGTGGCTTGTTGGGCGCTCAGATCCCCTTGAAGTTGGGCTTCGAGGCGGGAGATCGTGGCTTGTTGGGCGGCGATTTCCGTGGGGAGTTGGGCGTTCAAACGGGCGATCGCCGCTTCTTGGGCGGCGATGTCTCCGGCTTTGGCCCCGGCCCTGACTTGTCCTAATTGGGCTTGGGCAATTTGCACTTGCTGTTTGGCGATGTCGAGGGCGGCGGTGAGGCGGTTGCGACTGTCCATAATGGCGATCGCCTGGTTTTTGCGGACGCGATCGCCTTCTTCGACGAGCAGTTTTTCCAAGCGTTCGCCTTCAAAGGACATCGGCGCGGTCAGTTGGACGATTTCGCCTTCGGGTTCCAAGCGTCCCAAGGCACTCACGGTATACATTTGGGTCGTGCGGGTTTTGGAATCGGTCCCGGCGGTCGGGCGATTGTCACTGAGGGGATTGAATTGCAACAGGGTGTACAGGGAAATGCCCCCGGTAACGACGGCGCCGACCGTGGCGATCGCCACCAACCAGCCCGGGATAAAACTTTTGGACACTTCCGAGGTGGGATCGACGGGCAAACGGTTATTTCTGCCTACGGGAGTCGAGAGGAAGTCTGTAGGATTCGCCGCTCTTCCTTTTGAATTCAGTTGAGGTCTTCGTTCGCCTGTGGGTGGAGATTCGGGAGCCATGGGTTTAGCTCACCCCTCGTGCGCTTAAAAGTTAATCTGTATTTTCATCATAAGGGGTCTGACCCCCGATTTTCACCCCCGCGATCGGAAAATAGCCACAAATTTCGACGAATCGAGACGGGGGATGCTCCTGGGGAGACCTTGAGCGAAGACCCCGAAGATGGCGTGTTTCCAGCAAAAAACCAAGCCTCGGACGGGCTTGGTTGTCGGGATCTAGGGATCGGTCTCGATTAGCTGACTCGGGTCGAGATCGCGCGATCGAGCATTTCCAAGGCGCGATCGATTTCGGCTTCGGTGACGATCGCCGGAGGGACGAAGCGCACCACTTTCGGTCCCGCCGGGACTAAGAGCAAACCTTCGACGATCGCCGCTTTGACGATCTCGATCGAGGTGACCTCGGACTCGGCAGCAATTTCGATCCCGTCGATCAATCCCCAACCGCGTACCTCGACGAATAACTGCGGGTAGCGATCGGCGATCGCCTGCAAGCCAACACGCAACTGTTCGCCCCGTTCGCGGGCATTTTCGACCAGATTTTCCCGTTCCAGGGTTTCGCAGACCGCCAAGGCGACCCCGCAAGCAAAGGGGTTCCCGCCAAAGGTACTGGCATGATCTCCGGGTTCGAAGACATCGCACGACGACTTACACAGCAGCGCCCCGATGGGAATTCCCCCGCCCAATCCTTTCGCCGAGGTGAAGATATCCGGTTCGATTCCGAGGTGTTCGTATCCCCAGAGTTGGCCACTGCGCCCCATGCCGACCTGTACTTCGTCTAAAATCAACAAAATGCCTTTCTCGTCGCACAGTTGCCGGACCTTTTGGAAGTAGGCGCGATCGCCCGGACGGACGCCCCCTTCTCCTTGCAACGGTTCGAGTAAAATCGCCGCCACCCTGCGTTTTTCGCCGCCGTCGAGTTGGGCGATCGCCGCCGCGATCGCCTCGAAATCGTTATAGGGGACGTAGTGAAAACCGGGGACTAAGGGGTTAAAGTTTTTCTGATATTTCGGCTGTCCCGTCGCCGTAATCGTCGCCAGGGTCCGCCCGTGAAAACTGGCGTTGGCCGTTAAAATCACGGGTTCGTCGATGTTTAAGACCGTATGGGCGTATTTACGGCTTAATTTAATCGCCCCTTCGTTCGCTTCCGCCCCGGAATTGCAGAAAAACGCGCGATCGGCGCAGGAGCGATCGACTAGCCATTTCGCCAGTTCCCCTTGTTCGCGAATGTAATATAAATTCGAGACGTGGTGCAGTTTTTGAATCTGACGGTTGACCGCTTCCACCATCGCCGGATGGGCGTGACCGAGGGTACAGGTGGCAATCCCCGCCACGAAATCGAGGTATTCTTTCCCGTCGCTATCCCACACCCGACACCCTCGACCGCGTTCGAGGGCGATCGCGAAACGCCCGTAAGTTTTCATCACCACGCGATCGAACTCGTCCGCATCGAAAGGGGTGTTCTCTACCGCCGGATTGTCTAACACACTCTCTGGACTCATGAGCATCCCAAAAATAAAAACTGAATTGACCTATTCTAAACCGGGTCGATTTTGGGATCTGGAGAGGTTAGCAGATTTGTATGAGCGATCGATCGCCAATCAAGGTCTCGTGGGAATTTTAGGCATTTTTGCCCAAGATATGGTTTTGACGATCTACTTCGAGTCTCGATCGGTACGATGTTTCAAATAGTCATAAAATTCTTGGTGATTTATGTCGGTGGGACTCCCGGCGATCGTAAAGCGATCGCTAAAATCTTCCATCCAGTCTTCCCTAGAATTCGGCTGGAATCCCAAAGGTATTTTCTTGTCGTTGACAAAATTCGCGCGCGCCTTCCTTTGTAAACCTGAAAGCATAACCGATACCTTCCATTTTACCTTGATCTCGATAGTAAGGGATAGCATCTTCTAGAGAATCCAACAAAACGATGGATTCTGACTCATCTCCAGAACAATACTCTAAGGCAGTCTTACAGGCATACCAGAGCAACCAAAAACCTACTGGATCTACTCAACGTGTTTGTGTTATTTGAGATTCGACATTATGAATATAGACAAATTCTGGCTCGTCACAGGGGTAAGGATATATGGCAAATCTAATCAGACCCATTAGATGGTTCCGATACTCCATCTTAATGATTGCTTCACAATCAAAATCAGACCGAGCCCAAAAAGTAACCCATTCACAAGTCCAATCCTGGGGCATATCGCTTTGACGAGCTTCACTCAATACAGCTCGACGTAAAGTCCCTTATCGATCGCGCACGTCAACATAAAAACGAGGAAGTCCGGATTTACCCTGTTCGATATTACTCATGAGATCGGATCTAATTTCATGACATCCTCCCGACGCTGAATCAAAGATTACAGCGCGGGCTTCCCAGCCTCACGATTGGGTGTTCGGGCCCCACGCCACTTATCTAGGTCATAGACCCCCGACAGACCGACTTGACAGGAGGTTTCCGTTCCCCAGAGTCCCTGGGATACTACGTTTTCTTGTCCACGATGCAAAACCATCTCTGCTACAGCACGTTCGCGTAGCGACGCCGAAGGCGTATCGCGATGCGTTCGATACCCACACTCAGGACAATGATGCTCTCTGACTTCCAACCCCTTGCTCACCGTAGCAAGGCAGGATGGACAGGTTTGACTGGTGCCGTTGGGATTGACTTTACCAAAGTAGACCCCACGCTTCCAGCAAACCCATTCCGTCAGAGACAAGAATTGTCCGAAGGCGGCATCAACACAATCTGTTCGCAGCATTGCTCTCGTCAACCCCGTGACGTTGAGATCTTCTGCAAAGATAGTTTGCGCCCGATCGCAAAGCTGATGAGCCGTTTTCAGATGGAAATCTTTACGACGGTTCGCAATCCGATGGTGCATTCTAGCCACTTCGACTTGTGCTTTCTCCCAGTTTTGAGAACCCTTCTGTTTTCGTGCTGCTCTGCGTTGCAGCAATTTCAGCTTGCGTTGCATCGACTTGAAAAACTTAGGGTGTTCTTGGAAAGAGCGATCGGAAGCGGTCAAGAATCGCTCCAATCCCAGGTCAATCCCAATCGCCCGACCATGAACCGGGACATCGGGAACCGATATATCCGATTCTATGGTGACGACGACATACCATTGTGTTCCTCGCACCCTGGACAATACCCTTACCTGTATCCCCCCAACCCCCCTTTGAAAGGGGGGCGAAGGGGGGATGCAGGTTGATGGGTACTTCCCCGATCTTTGGCAATTTGATTGTGAAGCCATTGATGGGATTGTTCTTGAATTGGGGAAACACAAAGGATTTGAATTGACCGAACTTTTTGAAACGAGGGAATCCATATCCCCGCTTCCGAAAGACTTCTCAGGTGTTGCAGTCTACGAATCGTAGTCTGCAACACCTGAGAATGCACCTTGCCCAAGTGCGGGAATGGCTTCTTTGCTTTGGGCAGGTTGTTCTGCTGACGATGGTAAGACGGGAATGGCTCATCGGCGGGAATGATGTATTCCTTTTCCAACGAGCATCGGTCTACCGAACACTTACGCGAAGCAATCCAGTCTTTGGGTTCGCGCAACGCGTAGTTATATACGCCTGTGCACGTCTCAAGCCACGATCGCAGTTCAGTCTGCTGCAAGGCATCTGGATAGATTCGGTAGGTGTAGTTCATGGTCAGCATAGCCGGAGTTTACCAAAGGCTATAGCTGCCTGTAAATGCTGGTCTCATCCCCATCGTAGGGCTTGGCCCTTCCCGTAGGGTGGGGATGAGACTTTTCAAGGGGAGTCCATGTATCCCGACGCTGATGCTTCGCATACAGCGCGGGACTTATAGCTCCCCGAACCCCTCAAAAGTTAAAAACGGCATTTTTTGCCCGATCGGTGCGAGTAATGTACCAAAAGCTAAGATAAATAACCATAAAATAGGCAATTTTTTCCTAAATTGCCACTCAACGTGAACTACCGCTATTGAATTAAAGATTACAATAGCGGCTTCCCTCTTCACTGGGGACTGCGCTAGATAGAACTGAAGTTCTACCACCTCGTCTTACATCCCCTCCAAGGGCAGTAGAGCGAGTTCCTAACTCTAATATCCGTAAGCCTTCATTTTTGAGATTGATGGCGGCATTGATATCCCTGTCATGATGGGTTTGGCAATGTTCGCAAGTCCAGCTTCTCGCATCAAGAGACAAGCTTTTGATTTGATTGAGACATACATGGCAGGTTTTAGAAGAAGGAAAAAATCGATCGACTTCTAGATAAACTTTTCCTTCTGATTCGGCCTTGTACTTTAACATCGTACAAAACATCCCCCAACCGACATCACTAATCGCTTTGGCGAGTTTGTGATGGCGAACCATGCCTATCCCCCCTTTAGTTCCCCCCTTATTAAGGGGGGTTAGGGGGGATTCGACCACAATCACTTGGTTTTCGTTCACTATCTTACGGGATAGCTTGTGGAGAAAATCTTCACGACAGCGACTTATTTTGGCGTGAATCTTGGCAACTTTTACCCGCGATTTATTGTGGTTGTTGCTGCCTTTCCTTTTTCGAGCGTGTTTTTGCTGTTTTCTTTTTAGGTTTCGCGCGTGTTTATCAAAATACTTGGGATTATTGTATTTCGACCCCTCACTGGTAATCGCAAAATCGGTCAGCCCTAAATCAATGCCAATTGCTTTTCCTTCAGTTGAGGGAAAGGGAGGTTCTTCTCTACCCTCCACCAAAACTGAAACATAATATTTACCATCTGGATTTTTGGAGAGGGTTACAGTTTTGATTTTTCCCTCAAAACTTCGATGCTGACGACAACGCACTAACCCAACTTTAGGCAGTTTGATGTAATTTCCCTCAAACTTAACATTTTGAGGATAACTGATAGATTGCCTTCCCTGCTTGGATTTGAATCGGGGTAATTTTGCCCGTTTCTCAAAGAAGTTTCGATAAGCGGTTGATAAGTTCAACGCCACGACTTGCAAGCATTGGGAATAGACATCTTCTTTAAGCCAAGGGTATTCCTTTTTGAGGGCAGGTAATAATCCCTGAAGATCACCCCTTGACAAGCCTTTTCCGGTCGCTCGATAAGTCTCTTGGCACAAATTTAACGCATAGTTCCAATACCAACGACAGCAACCAAAGCTCTTGGCTAAAGTCGCTTGTTGCTCGGGGGTTGGATAGATGCGGTATTTGTACGCCTTGAACATTATCGCCGATATAGCCAGATGATAAGATTATCACTGATTTGCCGAAGAGTCGCTTTCATCCCACGATTCACCTTCGGTAGAATCGGGGAATTCCCGCTCCCATTGTTAAATAGGGGTGAAAAGTTGCCCGGTAGCGGGTCTGACGAGCGCGCTACGGACTCCCGACTCAGCTTTCCCCTTCCTGGGGCGACGGTTTCGATCGATCGAATCGGGATAACTTAAATGACGTGCGATGATTCGGCGCTGGGGTATTGTCGGGTCCTTTGCCGCCATAATAGTTTTTCTGCCATTCTAGGGGAGTGCGATCGCGGCGCTGGTTGAATGAATTGCGCGATTGATGCCACTGATAATAATCTTGCTTCAATTTCGGGTCGCTTTCCATCGAGACAAACCCCGCATCGAAGCGTTCGAGTAAATCCATCGGATAGGGAACCAACATGCAAATCGGATCCCCTTTGCTAAACTTAACCGGAATATCTTTTTCGACGATCTTCCAATTCATCGTAAAGCTGTAAGGGGACCAGTCGGTTTCGATCGCCCCGTCCAAAGGCGCCGCATTGAATTTGAAGAAATTCGTCGCCCCGCGTACCATCAACCCAATTCCCGGCGGCGTCCGAAACAGCCACGGCAGGGAAAAGGTGAGAATCCCCGAACCAAAGTGAGAGGCAATCAATTTTTCGTAGGGCGTCCCTTCTTCCTTAAACCGGATGGCGATCGAATTGAGATAATGCATTTGTCCATTCCAGACCGCCTCGAAGTCCGTCGGACACCGCACGATCCAACCCATCTGATTCGCCATCACTAAAGGCAAACAACGATAAGCAAACCCGTGAGGGATCCGGTCCATCCATTCCCGCCGTGGCGGTGCAGGTTCGATCGTCCAGCCTTCCGTCGAACTAATCGGATAGGCTTTAATTTCATACCGACTTCGATCCTCTGGCGATGGCGCTGGCGCAGGAGGATTCTGGGCTTGCGGTTGCCACTCCAATGTTGCTTGCTGGCCGTCTTTAAGGGTAATTTTCAACGGCGGTAGGGTGATATGTATGGTTTGATTCGGTTCGGCCAAAATAGTTCTCCACTACCCATTCGATCGCATTGATACCCATGGTAAACTAAGCGACTAGGTTTCACTGAGACCCCCCTCAAAATCCTTGTATTCTAATTTTCAGAAAAAATACCGACGCATACGCAATGAATTACTCGCCGGAGGGGTGGGACTCGCCGGAGTCCTATTAATTGGAACCTTGTGGTACTGGTTGGTGGAAGGTTGGAAGCTGTCGGACGCGGCGTACATGACGGCGATTACCCTCTCGACGGTCGGCTATATGGAAGTCCACCCCCTCGGCGAACGGGGTCGCTTGTTTACGGTGTCGCTGATTGCGATGGGTCTGGTCAGTATCGGTTACATCGTCAACCGCTTTACAGAAGCCCTGATTCAGGGATACTTTCAAGATGGACTGCGTTTGAGACAGCAACAACGCTTGTTAGACACTCTCTCCAATCATTACATCCTTTGTGGTTTCGGTCGCACCGGGCGTCAGATCGCCTATGAGTTCAGTGCGGAAAATATTCCGTTTGTGGTGATCGATACCGATCCGGAACAGATTCAAATCGCCCAAGACCTCGGCTATATCACGATTCAGGCGGATGCTACTTTAGATGCAACGTTGATGAAGGTCGGGATCGATCGCGCCTTGTGCTTGGTGACGGCGATGCCTTCGGATGCGGAAAATCTCTATACGGTGATTTCGGCGAAAACTCTCAATCCGAAAATCCGGTCGATCGCCCGCGCCAATAGCGAGGAAGCGGTGCAAAAACTTCAGCGTGGCGGCGCCGATGCGGTCATTTCTCCTTACATTACCGGAGGTCGGCGGATGGCGGCGGCGGCGTTGCGACCCCAGGTGATGGATTTTGTCGATGGGATTATTACCGGGGCCGATCGCGCGTTCTATCTCGAAGAGTTTCGCATCGAACCCGGCGCCTGTCCCTGTGAAGGTCAAACTCTCGCCGATACGCGCCTGCGATCGCGATCGGGGGCGTTGGTTCTCGCGATTCGCCGCAGCGACGGCAACCTGATCGGCGGTCCGACAGCAGACACGATGGTGTTACCCGGCGATACGCTCATTTGTATGGGGACGGCCCAGCAGCTTCGCCGCCTCAATCAGATTCTCAGCCCTCTGAAGGCGAAAACGCCGCGCCTCCCGCGCAAGTTTCCACCCCAACCGTGAGGCGATCGCCTGTCATGGCCTTGTTTCAGGACAGTTTCAACGCGCTGACCGGAACTTCATCCCAAGAACTCACCGTTCTCATACGGGCAATCCAGCCCGTTTGTTTTTGTTCGTCGCTGAGGTTTTCTAAAAACTCTTGATGGCATTTTTGGGCTTGCTGTTCGTCGGAACAAGCGATGCAAGCGTAAATCATCCCCGACGGATCGACTTGCTCGTTCACCCAGATGGTCATCCTAAAAGCTCCTTAGTTTTGAGAGTTTATTCATTTATTTTATACGTTGATTGATGGCAATGAATCAAGGGAAAAACACGATCTTTAACAAAAGAAACTCGATGGTATTGATATAGTATTCTTAAATCGGATGAGTCGGGGTTACCCCCCTCAACCCCTTGGGAGTGGGAGCATCTTGCTCTCTATTTGGGTTAAAAATTATTGAGGATTGCTATAGAAACAATTGAAGTTTTATTTTTTCAAATAAGAGCGATCGCCTCCCTCGCGGACGATCGCAAACTCCTGAAAAAATGTCCCCATAAGCGGCCAATCTCTTAACTCAGACCCGCGCTCGCTCAAAATGGGCCAATTTCCTACTCTAGCGATCGTTAATTTGTCGATTCATCGATCGAAACGATCGCAGACGGGCAAGTTCACCCGCCTGGATCGTCAATTTCGATCGGTTAAAGCTGTAGTTTAAGCATCGGGATTGCGCTCTTTTTGTTTGAGGGCTTGTTCGCGCAAGGCGATCGCATCCGGGTCGTTAGGTCGCAGTTGTAACACCGTGTCGAAGGCAGCGATCGCGCGATCGTAGTTCTGAAGACTCAGATAAATTAAGCCAACATTAATCCAGGCGCGATCGTTTTGCGGTTGCAACTGCGCCACTTGTTCAAAAGAGGCGATCGCCTCTTGCGGTTTCTGTTGCTGCATCAACACCAAGCCCCGATTAAACCAAGCTTCCACATAATTCGATTGGGATTGAATCGCTCGATCGTAACAGGTCGTGGCTTCTTCGTAGCGTTCCAATTGCATTAACGCATTGCCCCGTCCGGTCCAGCCTTCGGCAAAATCGGGCTTAATTTGAATCGCTTTTTCATAACAGGCGATCGCCTCTTCATGGCGGTGCAGTTTCGACAGTTCGATCCCGCGATGCTGCCACGCTTGGATAAAATCTCCCTTGAGTTCGATCGCCTTTTTATAAGATTCGATCGCCTCGATCGGTCGATTGAGCATCGATAAAGTAAAACCGTGATTGAACCACAAACTGGGATTGTCTGCGGCAAAAGCAGTAGCGCGATCGAAGGCTTCCAACGCTTCCGGATACTGTTGCGCGTAAAAATGCACCCCACCGAGATTAATCCACGCCGCCCCAAAATCCGGCTTGATTTCGATCGCTTTACGATACGATGCGATCGCCCCTTCCCAATCTTGTTGGCTGACTTGTTCGTTCCCTTTTTGGAAATACTCGTCTGGACTCAAAGCCACTTGAGAGTCCGAAACTTCATGTTCGGAAACTTCATGTTCCGAAACTTCATGTTCCGATATCCCCGATTCTGACACCGGAGGTTCCGAACTTTCCTGTTGCAAATCTTCCCCCGCTTCCGTCGCCGAAGGGGTTGCCGACGTTGCAGGCGGCGGCGGGGGTGGCGCTACGGGTGGAGGGGGTGGCGTCTGTACCCCCATCTGCCGTTCGAGTAACTGGCTGCCAATACTAATCGCCACTTTGCTGAATTCGCCGATTTGCATCTGACCCAAACGGGTTAAAACGACGGCCAGTTCTCGACTTGACGAGTTTTGCGCCAACAGGCGATCGCCGTACCCTCTCAACCACTCGGCCCAGAGGCGATCGTCCCCCCGAGACCCGAGCACCTCGAAAAATTGAACGACGCGCGATCGATCCCATCCCGTCATCATTCCTTCGCGAATCTGTCGAAACAGTAATTCGTAATCTTCTGCTTCCAAAGGTGGGGGCGGACTCGCAGGCGTTGCTGTCGTTTCCTCTGGTTGTCGGCGAGGGGGCTTACTGTTCCCACTCCCCAACCACTTTTGCCAAATCCCCTTGACCATGAATTCACCCTCTGGCACTATTCCTTCAATCATTTTAGGAGGTGGCTCGGTTCTGTGCGCGTCTGGCTTTCCCGGGGCGATCGGACTTCGCACTCACCGTGCGATCGCCCTCCCTCGGATTTAAAAGACTTTCAGCACTCGCGCCGCCGCAATCAACTCCGGAACTACCCGGGCGGGCCAAAACCCCTCACCCCGTCGCCCTTCATTGAGAATAAAGCGCAAGCTGTAAGCCTCCGGATAGCCTTCAACCTCCATCCACAATAAATCGCTTTGCGCTTCACAAGCGATCCGTTCTTCCTCCATCAACTCCTCAGCCATTTGCGCCATCGTGGTCGCCAACTGATTGAGCAACCGACAAAAATCGTCTAACTCACTTTCACTCAATTCGATCGCCCAATCGTCACTTCCCACTAAACCTCGATAGATTTCCGCTTGCGGATTCCACCCCAACCGCCAGCCTTCGCCACTTTTGAGAATTTTCTCCATCGACCGCTAGATACAACTTACCCAAACTTACCCATCAAGTCTGAAAGCTTGATGAACAATACGTTTGAGTCGATTTTACTTCCTGCTTCTACCAAGGGAGTCGGCTCGCTCTTGTCCACAGGCGTTAATTTGGCCGTAGCTCGACCTATTTTTTCCAGATTTTTAGCTGCGTTTAAATCTCTGTCTATTTTGAGATGACAATGGTCGCAACCAAACAGTCTTTCTGATAAGAGTAATGAGTCTTTAATGCTTCCACAATTAGAACAGATTTTACTAGATGGATAAAATCTGTCTACGATTATTAATTGTGACCCATATATTTGGCTCTTATATTCCATCTGTCGTCGGAATTCATAAAACCCCATATCGGCGATAGATTTAGCTAGTTTATGATTGGCCATCATGCCCGATCCGTTTAAGTTTTCTATCACATTAACGGCGTGGTTCTTGCATGATTGTAAGGTCAACTTATGTAACGTATCTTTTCTGAGATTAGCGATTCTCCGATGGAGTTTTTGGACTTGAAGCTGGGACTTTTTTCGATTGGCAGAGCCGAGACTTTTTCGGCTAACTTGTCTTTGGAGTCTAGCTAGTTTATTTGAATACTTTTTATATGCTTTTATTCCTTCTATACTTACTCCCGTTGATAAGGTGGCAAGCGCTTTTATCCCCAAATCTATCCCCACTACATCTGTTTTCTTCTCGGTGGGGGTCACGTTGACATCTATTTTAAACGAAATAAACCAGCGATCTGCCTCTCGACTAATCGTCACATTTTTGGGTTGATAATTTCCCGATAATCTTTCATAAGTTTTCAGAATTCCAATGACAGGAACCTGAATTTTATTTTCAGATAATATTTTTATGGTTCCATCTAGAGTAAAGCTGTCTTGTCTACCTTTTTTCTTGAATTTAGGTCTAGATTTCTTTTTTTTAAAGCAATCTTGCCACGCCTGGGCGAGATGTCTGAGAGCGTATTGAGGGACACACTTAGAAACTTCGTAATACCACAGATTCTCTGGTTTTACTAACTTATTTAACCACTTATGTAAGTCAATAGCTGTGGGAAATTTGATTTTTTCATCGGGACGACAAGCGGCATTATGTGATAAAATTCCTAAACACAACCCGTGACCCCAATTGTAAGCATGACGCGCCACTCCCGCATGACGAGCGAGTTTTTGTCGTTGAGTCAGATTAACTTTAAGTTGTGTTTTAAACCCTAATAACATGGAATTAAATGCTCTACGCTACCAATGGCGCCTAACTAGAGCTAATTTTACCACCACTGATGACTTTATTAACAATTCAGTTTCTAGAAATATTGGTCAATGCTACGGGAATTTCTCACGATTTGAGTGAGATTGAGTAAGATTGGGTAAGTTTTCGGCTTCTGTGGTTAACCCTTTCCTATTTTTTCGGATCTAGCGTACCGTGACCCGAACCCGATCCCCCCTGCCCGATCGCCACGAACCAGCACTGACATAGCTTTGAGAGAAAATTGACTTTCTTACTTGACTTATTCGTAAAACAACTATATAGTTATGTTTGAGTAGAGTTAGAGAGTCCGCACCCATCGATCGCTGGGCGAGGCGCGATCGCCACGTCCACTCGAATCGACCACAAGGACAATCCGAGTGGAAAGCCCAGTCTGCAATGACGTTCTGGTTGTATACCCCCTTCCAGAACGTCAAACTCCTAACTGATTTAGAACCTAGAGGTGAGCGATCGTGTGGCGTCAAATCAGACAACTACTATCGGTTTTTCTCATAGTCGATGTCTTACTGGTTGTTTTTACGTTTGGATTCGGACTGTTTCATTCCCCCTCGGCTACCCCCCTACCCAATGATATTTGGGTTAGTCCGCATCCTCACAAACAACTTAATTTGATGCCAATATCGCGATCGCTTCCCCCTTTTTCTCTCTAAAAAATCCCTCAAGCTTTTGCGATTTTAACTAAACTGCGATCGGCCACAACCCCTTTGAACTGCAACGGCGATCGCCCCTAAAAATTGGGAGTTTGCAAAAATATTGAAAACCCAATTTTTAGATTCAATCGGCTAATTTTAGCCAAACTTAGCCGGAGTTTCGTAAATTCAAATTAGGAGCATTATCGATGTCAGATTTGTTTTCTACCCAATGGATGGAGCAATTTAAAGAAGCGTGGAATGCCGATGAAGAACTCACCAGCTCTCTAGCTAAAATCAATTTTAATTCTATTATCGGCTATGGATTTAAAGATAGCGATCGCCCCACTGGCTTTATTGAAATTGTCAACGGAAAAGCAGTGAATGCCGGAAGCTACGACGGTCAAACACTGAATTGGGATTTACGCGCTTCCCGAGAAAGCTGGGAAAAATGGCTTTCTCAAGGATTAAATATGATGGGTCTGAGTATGGCCTATATGAAGCGCAATATAGTCTTTCCCGTAGGCGACTACGGCGCCATGATTAAAGATCCGCGCATGGCCGGACCATTTGTCAAAAGTTTTGCCGTGATGGGACAAGTTTCAACTCACTCAAGTGTCAGCTAACTCCTACCTCTAAAAAGAGCGATTCTACCTCTGAGTCCGAGCGAACAGGGGGGACAGTTGGCGCCTCTCTGTTCTTTTTTGAAAAGATTCCATTAATTGCCAAAATAAGCAAAAATACAGATTTACATACATAACCATTTAGGTATATAGTTAAATCAACAAGCAAAAAGAAAGGTAAATTCAATGCAACGCTTAACCCGTTTATTTTCCCCCTCTTCCCTTTTGGCAACCCTAGCGATTGGCTTAGGCAGTCTCGGCGCGATCGCCACCCCTGCGAGTGCAGTAGAACTGCCTGACGGCACGATCGCCTTTGAAGCCCCGCCGCGTTTTGTCTCACTCTCCGCCAATCATCCTTGTGCGAGCGTTCCCTCAAACTATTACTTCACCCTCGAAGTTCCCGAAAGTGCGGGAGAAGCGCTCAAACAAGTGACCATCACCCAACCCGAAGGAGCCGAAGCACTCGACTTTAACTTCGATGCTTCCGTCGCCTGCGAAGGCGGACGCGGGGGGAGAAAAATTGCCCTCGAACGAATGAATTCAGATCCCAATAACGATCGCTCTTGGACATTTTCCTTCGATCGCGCGATCGAACCCGGCGAGAAAGTCACCATTCGCCTGCACACCGATCGCAATCCCGAATTAGATGGTTTCTATCTCTTTGGCGTCACCGCTTTTCCCGAAGGCGAACAAGTTCGCGGTCAATTCTTAGGCTTACACCAATTATCCTTAGACGGTGGCAGCTAACAGAAAAGCCCACGACTAAAGACCTCCCCCGATCGAGGGAGAATAGGGGGAAGTCTTGACAGTATTAGCTTCGTAAAAGCTATCCTAAATATTCTCAGTCTTCCTCAGATTTCAGATCGATTTTAAGTCCAAACTCTCATTCAACTTGCAAATAGGAGAATCGGCAACTCATGGCTCAAACCAAAAAACGCAAGGCAACCCTGAAAACCCTGACCCCCTCTCAATTAAAATCCCGTAAACAGCAATTAGAAATTATCGACGCGCGTGGATTTTTAGAATATCTCTTCGGTCACATTCCCGGCGCCAAACGTATGAGCCGCGATCGCATTCTCCAAGAACTCCCCAAAGATCGGGCGATCGTCGTCACTTGCATGTCCGGCGCCCGTAGCGCCGCCCTCGGTCACTGGCTCGTCGCCCAAGGCTATCAAAAAGTCTACAACTTGCAAGGTGGATGTATGGGCTGGCAACAATCTGGATATGGCCTCAAGCAAGGCAGAAGTGAAGCTTAGAAAGAGGCAAAAGGCCAGAGGAAGGGGAGTAGGGAGTAGGCAAAAAGTAAAAGGGAAGAGGGTCGCCCATTCTAATTCCCCCTTCCCTCCATCTAAAATCTAAACTCTCAACTCTAAATCCCCTCAAATTTCTCCCTCTCTAACAGCCAAAAACCTCTTGTTTCTGCTTTTCGAGACAAGGGGTTTTCCTCATCAATGACGCATTGAAATCAAGACAAAATTAACCGTTCTCAAAACAGATGATGACCTCTTTACCCCCTCTTCAAATAGGCCGACATACCGCCCGCTATCCGATCGTCCAAGGCGGTATGGGGATTAGAATTTCAGGAGCCAATCTCGCCGCAGCCGTCGCGAATGCTGGAGGAATTGGGATTGTTTCAGCAGTCGGATTGGGACTGAACTCGCCCTACTACGATCGCCAACAGAAAAAAGGGAATTTTTTTGAAGCCAATCGGTTAGCATTAATCGACGAATTAAACCAAGCCCGCGCCCTCAGTCCGGACGGCATTCTCGGGATTAACGCGATGGTCGTCGCCCGAGATTACGAAACATTAGTGAGAACGGCGGCGGAACGCGGTGTCAATTTGATTATCTCAGGGGCGGGATTGCCCATTCACCTGCCGAAATATACAAAAGACTATCCCGACGTTGCCCTCGTGCCGATCGTCTCCTCCACCCGGGCGGCGAAAGTCATCTGTCGCAAGTGGGAACGGCTTTACGATCGCCTCCCGGATGCCTTCGTCGTTGAAAATCCCAATACCGCAGGCGGTCACTTAGGCGCAAAATACGAAGAACTCTACGATCCCGCCCTCGACGCCGATCGCGTCATCCCCGAGTTAATCGAATTTCTCAACAGCGAATACGATCGCCCCATTCCCGTCATCGCGGCGGGAGGAATCTGGGATCGCGGCGACATCGATCGCGCGATCGCACTAGGTGCGGCGGGGGTGCAAATCGGCACGCGCTTTATCACCACCGACGAATGCGATGCCGACGTGCGCTATAAAGAATTCCACTGTCGGGCCCGTCCGGAAGACGTGGTTATCGTTCCCTCTCCCGTCGGCTTACCCGGACGGGCCTTAAAAAATCCGTTCGTCGAAAAAGCGATCGCCCATTCCGACGAATTAGAGACAAAATGTCTGGCGAACTGCCTGCAAGTGTGCGCCTGTCGCGATCGGCGCCAGACCTATTGTATCGTGCAGGCCCTCGATCGCGCCGCGCGCGGCGACATCGAAAACGGCTTGATCTTCGCCGGAAGCAACGCCGGACGCGCTCGAAAAATCGTCCCCGTCGCCGAAGTGATGGCCCAATTAGTCGCCAGTTAGGGGATCGATCGAAAAAGAGAGCGGTCGATCGCAAGATAATCTAGGGGCGAACCAGAAAAATTGTTCGCCCCTAGATTGATATATTGATTTCGTTGAATTTATTTGGTTTTTTCCGACGGTTCGGGAAACAGTTGACAGGCGCGTTCGGTCCGTTGGTTGACCATTTCCAGGCGCGAAGTGATAAAACGATCCATCCAGGTTTCTAAATACTGGCGATTGGCTTCGTGTTCTTCCGGGTCGGTCGTCGTCAGGGGATGGGGAGCCAAGCCTTTAATCGCGGCGGTCGTCACGCAGAACATCGATTTTTGGAAACTCTGACAGATTTGCACCCGGATGTCATCTTCACCCCGGCAGTTAGTCCGGTAAACTTCGTGCAGATAATCCGGCAAATAGTGGCGCATATCTTGCATCAACAACGTCGGCGGAATGCCCGCGCCCCCAGTCGGCAAGGGATCGGCATACAAGGCACCATAAGCGAAATCCCGTTGAAAATAGGGGATTTGATGGGCTTGGGCGTTATAAGAAACCGTCCCCGGGAAAGGGGTACCCCGGAAGAAAATCGTATCGACATAAGGGACGGCGGTATCCATTAAAAAGGTCAACCCGGCAGATTTGGGGAGGATGTCGTAACGGCGATCGCCGATCTTGACCCCATAGGTAATCGGCTTGCTGGCGGCGGCGACCAAACCATCGAGGATATATTGGACGACTTCGGGAATCGATTGAATCTCTCCGGCATCGTAGCGGTCGGAGAGGGTGAGAAAAATATCGCTCATCACCCGCCAGAATTGACCGAGTGCGCTATAGTAGCACGACTGCCGCACGTACTCGGGCAAGAAATCGGGGAAAATGGCGTGAATGGCTGAGATGGCGGGGTTGAATTTGAATTTAGCGCGAATGGCTCGTTCGGCTAACTGTTGGAATTCCTCGGTATCGAGATAGTCGTCGAGACCGCCGCCGCCGTGCCACATCATCACTTTCATGACATATTCGGCGTATTCGTAGTTGATGCGATCGTGCCACCAGTGGCGCAGCAACTTGGTGGGGTTAATGTCGCCGTTGAAGTATTTAAAAAAGGGAAAGAAGACTAAAAATTGATGGTCGGCGATATAAATTAAGTTCTTGGAATAGGCATCGAGGACGACGCCATAACTTTTTAAAATGCCGACGACTTCGACGAGGTTTTCCGGGCTGTCCGGAAGTAAGTCGCCGCCTGCTTCCAGGCGTTCGATATAAGCAGCTAGGGGATGATTGGATGGTTTAAATGCGGTACGGGTCATCGAAATTTCACCCTCAATTTATAAATGTTGCGAATTGCTGTGAATGGGTATGAATAAGTGGGGAATCAGGGGAAAGGAGCCAGTTAAGCGCGGAGTTTTGCTTAAATTTTATCTATTTTGACCTTAGCACGCACCGCTCAAGCCAAAGAGAGGGGGAGCGGGCGATCGCGCCAAAACTCTACGGTCAATTGGGGTAAAGTTTTGGCGATCGCGCTTACGGTCCTACGGTTCCGGGAGGATCCGGGGAGAGGGCCGAAACGGAGAAGGTTGAGGGGGATCGCGTCAGGGCAGTGGTTTGGTTTTCCGTCAAATCCACCAAGGGACTCGGGAGTAAACCGAGAATGACGATAAACACCGCCAGAACGATCGCCGGAATGCGATCGTCCCACTGAACCGGGGGCAAATTGACCACCACGTCAGACAAGCGACCGAAAAAGGCTCGGTTAATTAACAGCAAGAAATAGACGGCGGTCAATCCCGTACCGACCATCGAGAGCAAAGTTTGTACGGGAAACTCGGTGAAACTGCCGCGAAAGACCAAAAATTCGGCGATAAATCCGGCCATGCCCGGAATTCCCGCACTCGCCATCACTCCGAGAACCATCAAACTGCCGATCACGGGTAAACCGCGTTCGGGGTTGAGCAATCCGGTCAAGACACTGAGATCGCGGGTTCCGGCTTTGCGGTAAATAATACCGACGAGTAAGAACAGTAAGGCGGAGATTAAGCCGTGGGCGATCATTTGGAACACGGCAGCGAGCAAGCTAATGGGGGTGGCGGCGGCGACGGCGAGCAGGATGTAGCCCATGTGGGCGATCGAACTGTAGGCGACCATTTTTTTCATATCGGTTTGGGCGATCGCGCTTAAGGCCCCGTAGAGGACGCTGACCACGGCCCAACTGGCCAAAGCGGGGGCTACATAATGCCACGCTTCGGGAAACAAGCCGTAACCGAAACGCAATAAGCCGTAAGTCCCCAATTTGAGCAGGACTCCCGCCAGGAGGACCGAAATCGGGGTCGAGGCTTCGACGTGGGCGTCGGGTAACCAGGTGTGGAAGGGAACCACTGGGATTTTGATGCCGAAGCCGACGAGTAAGGCACCCAGTAGCACGAGTTGAGTCGTCAGGGGTAAATGGTTTCCGGCGAAGGGTTGGTAAGCAAAACTACTCGATCCGCCCAACCAGACTAAGCCGAGGAAGGCGGCGAGAATTAAGATGCCGGAAAGGGCGGTATAGATTAAAAATTTGGTGGCGGCGTAACCGCGTCGTTTGCCTCCCCAGATGGCGATCAGTAAATAGAGGGGAATGAGTTCGATTTCGTAAAAGAGGAAGAACAGCAGCAGATCTTGGGCGAGAAAGGCGCCGTAAACTCCCGCCATCAGGAGTAAAACGAGGGCGTAGTACAGGCGGGGGCGGGTTATGGAGCGCGACGTGCTGTAGATGGCGATCGCACTTAACAGGCCGTTTAACAGCACTAAGGGCAGGGAAATGCCATCCAAGCCGAGGCGGTAGCTCAATCCCAAGGAAGGGATCCAGGAGAGGGACTGTTCAAATTGCAATCCGACTTGATTCAAGTCAAATTGAGTCGTGAGCAATACGGTCCATAGGAAGACGGCGATCGCCGTGGCTAAGGCCAACTGGCGAAAGCGGTTGGAGGTGGGTTTTGCGGGGAAAAGCCCGATCGCGATTGCCCCGAGAATGGGCAAAGCAATTAACAAAGTGAGCATCGACGGTCAAACTCCTTATCCAAATCGATCGGCGAGGGAGGTTCGGGGGGGGTGAGGATGGAGAAGATGGATCGGATTTATAACAACCAGCTCATCAGCAGCCCCAAAACGCTAATCCCGACGAGGATGGTCAGGACGTAGAGTTGAGAACGACCCGGAACGGTATATTTCAAGCCCTGACCGCTAAAAATCGTGGCAAAGCCGACTAAGTTGACCAGACCATCGACGAAATAGCGATCGATCCAGGCAGTGATTTTAGAAAACTGCTCGACGGCGAAGACGACGGTCAGGTGATAGAGGCGATCGATGTAAAAGTCGTAGGCCAACAAGTTCTGCACCGCAGGCCACGGCAACTGCACGGGTTTCGGCCAACTCGGGGACATGTAGATCGCCCCGCCGACGACGCAGCCGACGACGCCGGAGAGAACTAGTAAGGGAACGGAAAATAGTGCCGGGTCCGGTCCGGTTCGCGCCCACGGTCCGGTCCAACTGAGCAAGAATTGCCAATGTTGCAACATCACCGGAACGAGTAAGGTGGCAATGGTGAGGGAGACGAGGGGCAAGGCCATCGGCCAGCCGACCTCGGGGGCGCGGCGGGTTTTGGCTTGTCGTTTGCCCAAGAAGACGAGGGTAAAAACGCGGGTTAGGTTAAAGGCGGTTAAGCCGTTGACGATGACTAAGACCGCGACTAACCACCACGGCACACTCCAGAAGCCGTTGACCCAGCGCCGCAAGACCCAGAACATGCCCAAGGGGAATAGGTCGATCGATCCGGCGACGCCGACGACGAAGGCGATCGTCGTGGCGGGCATCCGGGACCACAAACCGCCCATTTCGGTGATGTTTTGGTTGTTGGTGGTTAGGATGACCGATCCGGTGCTGATGAAGAGCAGGGCTTTGGCGAGGGCGTGGGTGAGGATGAGCAGCAAGGCGATATCGACGTGCTGCATTCCGATCGCGATGAAGACTAAGCCGAAATAGGCGCTGGTGGAGTGGGAAAGGGTGCGTTTGATATCGATTTGGGCGATCGCCACCAAGGACGCCCCGATCGCCGTCAGCGTCCCCAAGACGATCGCCGTAGTCGAGGCTAAGGGAGATAGGGCTAAAATCGGCTGCAATTTAATCAGCACGTAAGCGCCACAGGAGACCACCAGGGAATTTCGCAGCACCGATGCCGGGTTGGGCCCTTCCATCGCTTCGTCCAGCCACAGGTGTAAGGGAAATTGGGCGCATTTGCCGATCGGTCCGGCAATTAAGGCCAATCCGAGCAAGTTCGCGGTTAAGGGAGACAGTTGCTGGGTCTCCGACCACGCCTCCAAGCCGGAAAAGCTCATGCTACCGGACAGGGCCGAGAGACTGACGACCCCCATCAGCAGCAAGATATCGCCGACGCGCTTGGTGAGAAAGGCATCCCGGGCCGCCGTGACCACTAAGGGCTGGGCGTACCAGAAGCCGACGATTAGGTAGGTGGACAGGGTGAGCATTTCGAGCAAGGCGTAGCTGAGAAACAGGGAGTTACTAATCGCCAAGCCACTCATTGCCCCTTCAAAAAAGCCCATCATCCCAAAGAAACGGGCTAATGCCCAATCTTTTTCCATGTAGCCGAGGGCGTAGAGTTGGGCGATTAAACTCAAGCCCGTCACCAGTTCCATTGCCCCGGTACTGACTTGGGAAATTTCAAAGCTCAAAGATAAGTCTAAATCGGCAACGGTAAGCCAGTGAAAGACTAACTGTTGTGGGGCTTGACCCCAGGTACTTCTAAATAGAAATAGGCCGTGGACGAAGGCGAGTAATGTGGTCAGGAGGTTGAAGTAGGTCGCGGGACGCGGCCCGGTCCGACGCACGATACCCATAGACCACGGTAAGGTTAAGACGGCTCCAATCGATCCGTATATAGGAATCCACCAACTCGTTTGGAGGAGAAATTCATTCATCGAAATTTTCCTGGTAATTATCTGCGGTTAAATATCATCGTTTCTTCCTCCTCGATCGGGAGGTAGATCGTTCTATTTCTCTGGAACAAACGGATAGAATTCGAGGAAAATCTACCCGCAAAAAGGTTTTGGTTAATCTTAGCTTAAGGGTTTTATTGCTAAAACCAATAACGGGAAGACTAGAGAAATGATAAATCGCTCGGGTCACTTTTTTTGAAATTTGACGATCGCCGAGAGCATCATTACCTAGGGGAACTCGCCGATCGCCCGTCCCGATTGCACGACTCTTGAGGCAGATTTTCCCGGGAGATCGATTCGATCCCCGTCCCGATCTCGGGGGCGATCGCTCGCCGTCGCTTTTCCTCTCCCACCCGTCGTCCAGCCGCTTCCCTGACGCCGCGATCGGCGAGGATCCCCGGGTCGGCGATCGTCCCTCAAGTACGTCGATTTTATGAATAAATTATTAATTTTAATTAAGATATTAGTTTTGTTAATGACTTTAATTTGTCAACATGATATTTATTTATATTGTCAAGAGATACAAGCTTCACCTATTCTGGATAGAGGAACACTGAAAGCTTTTATAAAGCGAGAAAAACTGGGAATTCCCGTCAAAATTTTCTCGACAGCTTCATGCTATTAATTCGACTCATCCTAACAGGAGACAAAACAGATGCCAATCGCCGTGGGAATGATTGAAACCAAGGGGTTTCCCGCCGTCGTAGAAGCGGCAGATGCGATGGTCAAAGCCGCTCGCGTCACGTTAGTCGGATATGAGAAAATCGGGAGCGCCCGGGTCACGGTAATCGTGCGCGGCGACGTGTCGGAAGTGCAAGCCTCCGTCGCTGCCGGAGTCGAAAACGTCAAGCGGGTCAACGGCGGAGAAGTTGTATCTACCCACATTATCGCCCGTCCTCACGAGAACCTCGAATACGTCCTGCCGATTCGGTACACCGAAGCTGTCGAGCAGTTCCGAACCTACTAGATCGAGTTCGATACCCATCGATCCGAGCGATCGATATTTTGTTAAAAGTGGGCGATCTCACCATAAAATCTTGTTGAAACAATTCATTTGGGAGTCAGGAAAATGTCTATTGCCGTCGGCATGATCGAAACGATTGGATTTCCCGCCGTCGTGGAAGCGGCAGATGCGATGGTCAAAGCGGCCCGCGTCACCTTAGTCGGATACGAAAAAATTGGAAGCGGTCGCGTGACCGTAATCGTGCGCGGCGACGTGTCGGAAGTGCAAGCCTCCGTCGCTGCCGGAGTCGAAAACGTCAAGCGGGTCAATGGGGGTCAAGTGGCGTCCACCCACATCATCGCCCGTCCCCACGAAAACCTCGAATACGTGCTGCCGATTCGATATACCGAATCCGTCGAACAATTCCGCAGTTACTAACCTTGAGAGGCGATCGCCCCTCAAACGCGATCGCACGAGTCAAACGCAAACCAACGCAAACCAACATTAAATTTGGGAGTTATTACGGATGTCAATCGCTGTTGGCATGATCGAAACCCTCGGGTTTCCCGCCGTCGTCGAAGCTGCCGATGCGATGGTGAAAGCCGCCCGGGTTACCTTGGTCGGCTATGAAAAAATTGGGAGCGCCCGCGTCACCGTGATCGTGCGTGGCGACGTCTCCGAAGTGCAAGCCTCCGTCGCTGCCGGAATCGAAAACGTCAACCGAGTCAACGGCGGACAAGTCGCGTCCACCCATATTATCGCGCGTCCCCACGAAAACCTCGAATACGTCCTACCGATTCGGTACACCGAAGCTGTAGAGCAGTTTCGCGAGAGTACCGCCGGAATTCGACCGATGAATCGACCGTAATTCATGCAACTGGCTAAAGTTCGCGGCACCGTCGTCAGCACGCAAAAAGAACCGAGTTTGCGAGGAGTCAAACTGCTCTTATTGCAACTGCTCGACGAAAACGGGCAACTGCTGCCCGACTACGAGGTCGCTGCCGACAGTGGCGTAGGAGCTGGGGTAGACGAATGGGTACTCGTCACCCGAGGGAGTGCCGCCCGCCAAGTTTTCGGATCGTCTCAAGAGCGTCCCGTCGATGCAACCGTCGTGGCGATCGTCGATACGGTGACCGTCGAAAATCAGACCCTATATAGCAAAAAAGACCAGTACCGTTAGTTGTCTCGGTCAGTTGTCATTTGTCATTTGTAATCGATCGCGGCAAATGACAAATGACCCGTTTTCAGGAAGGAGGAAATCAAAAATTATGGTAGTCCGTAGCGTCGGCGTCGCCGCCCCCCCCACGCCCTGGTCGAAAAACTTAGCCGAACCGCAAATCGATACATCCGCATACGTTCATTCCTTTTCTAACATCATCGGGGATGTACGCATCGGACCGAACGTCCTCGTTGCACCGGGAACCTCGATTCGCGCCGATGAAGGCTTCCCCTTCAATATCGGTGCGGGAAGCAACATCCAAGATGGGGTCGTCATTCACGGGTTGGAACAAGGCCGAGTCATCGGCGATGACGGCAAAGAATATTCCGTCTGGATCGGCAAAAATGCTTCGATCACCCACATGACCTTGATTCACGGTCCGGCTTACATCGGCGATAACTGTTTTATCGGCTTCCGCTCCACCGTGTTCAACGCCCGGGTAGGAGAGGGCTGTATCGTCATGATGCACGCCCTGATTCAAGATGTGGAAATTCCCCCCGGAAAATACGTGCCTTCCGGCTCGGTGATTACCAACCAACAACAGGCCGATCGCCTCCCGGACGTGCAACAGGCCGATATTCAATTTAGTCGCCACGTCGTCGATATTAACGAAGCCTTGCGCTCGGGATATCAATGTGCGGAAAACGTGGCTTGTGTTACCAATATTCGCAACGAAATGAATACAGCAAGTAATTCTAACGGTTTTGGCGCTTCTTCCTCTAACTCGACCCTCTCCCCGGAAGTGGTGAATCAAGTGCGGCAACTGCTCGATAGCGGCTATCGCATCGGCACGGAACATGTAGACGAGCGCCGTTTCCGCACCGGATCGTGGAAGAGCTGCGCCCCCATCGACAGCAAGCAAGTCTCGCAAGTGGTCGGCGCCCTGGAAGCCTGTCTGGCGGAACATCGCGGCGAATACGTGCGCCTGATCGGCATCGACCCGAAAGCCAAACGCCGGGTTCTCGAAACCATCATCCAACGCCCCAACGGTCAAGCTACCTTTAGCCGCCAAAGCGGCAGCTACAGCCCCTCCCGCCCCAGTTCCGCCAGTGCGGGCGCTGCCGGATCGGCGAGTTTTGACGGGGAAGTGGTCGAACAAGTGCGTCAACTGATCCAGAGTGGCTATCGCATCGGGACGGAACATGTAGACGAGCGCCGTTTCCGTACCGGGTCGTGGAAGAGCTGCGCCCCCATCGACAGCAAGCAAGTTTCCGAAGTGATGGACGCCCTCGCCGCCTGCTTGGTGGAACATAGCGGGGAATACGTGCGCCTGATCGGCATCGACCCGAAAGCCAAACGCCGGGTGGTCGAAACCATCATCCAACGTCCCGGAGATCCGGCGCCGAGTGCGGGCGCCCGTCCGGCGAGTGGTAGCAGTAGCGGCAGTTTCGGCGGGAGCACTTCGGCGACGGCGACGGCAACGGCGACGAGTACCAAGCTCGATCGCGAGGTGGTCGAACAAGTGCAGCAGCTCCTCGCGGGGGGTTTCCGCATCGGCGCGGAACATGTGGACGAGCGCCGTTTCCGTACCGGGTCGTGGAAGAGCTGCGGTCAACTCGACGCCACCAGCGCCGCCGGAGCGATCGCCGGACTGGAAAACTTCATGTCGCAATATAGCGGGGAATACGTGCGCCTGATCGGTATCGACCCGAAAGCCAAACGCCGGGTGGTGGAGACGATCGTTCAAAGACCGTAGATCTCCCTAGATCTCGTTGGCAATCCCTTTGCGTCGGCGGGGGGAGTCGGGGTGGCGTTGGCGCTAACTTCCCTCCGACTCCCCCGATCGCCCGCGCGATCGCGGCTTGCCCGACGGTCGTATGCACGATAAATGATTTTTGTCAAGACCCTTTGAGGTTTGATTTCCCATGTATTTGCCGCCCCTACGAGCCACTGACAACCAGATGGTGTACGTCAGTGGCGACGTAAAGCTTGACGAGAGTGCGGCGATCGCCCCTGGGGTGATTCTCCAAGCGAGTCCAAACAGTCAGTTGATCGTCAGTGCCGGGGTATCGATCGGGATGGGGGCGATCGTCCAAGCCCATCAAGGTACCCTGACGATCGCCGAAGGGGCGACCCTCGGAGCCGGAGTATTGGCGATCGGAAGTGGAACGATCGGGGCGAATGCCTGCCTCGGCGCCGCGACCACAGTCCTCAATCCCGCGATCGCCCCCGGGAAAATCGTTCCCGCAGGTTCGATCCTCGGCGATCGCAGCCGTCAGTGGAGCGATATTGCTCTCCCCGAACCCGCCCCGACCCCCGAACCTGTGGCCGACGACGCCGCGAAGGAACCAGACCGACCGGAACCACCCAGCCCCGCCCCGCCACCGACTCCCCCGACGGCAACGGAAACCGAAACGAACTTAGAAACGGAATTAGAAACGGAAACTGGATCGACCACCGAACCGACGGGGGACGATCGCCCCTCGACCTCCGACGCCTTGCGTTCCGGTCAGGAGCATATCAGTCGCTTCTTATTTACTCTGTTTCCCCATTCCCAACCCCCCAATCCCTCGGACGGATCGGCTTGAAATGACCGGGTCTTAGGGACGGCGATCGCGATCGCCGCCACGGATCCCCCCACGCCGAATCCCCCCCTACGGGCCGAACTCCACCCGTACCGCCGAGCGATCGCCCGCCCTTAAACCTACAATGAAAGCAGGGGAAAACCCCGCCCTTGCGAGCGATGGAGGTCAGACTATGGATCGAAAACAATCGGGAATTATTCCCCGCCAACAATTGAGAAGAACCGATAACCTCAGCGAAAGCGCGTTGGGACTGGTTTCGACCCAGAGTTTTCCCGCCATTGTCGGTTGTGCGGACATGATGCTCAAATCCGCCGGGGTCGTCTTAGTCGGTTACGAAAAAATAGGCGGCGGTCACTGCACGGCGATCGTGCGCGGTCGGATCGCCGACGTGCGCCTCGCCGTCGAAGCGGGGGCCGAAACGGCGGAAAAATTCGGACAGACCGTTTCTAAGCTGATTCTGCCCCGTCCCCTGCCCAATTTAGAAGTCATCTTTCCCATCGGTTCGCGCCTGTCCGACCTCGCCCAAGAACAAGGACAGTCCCGCTTGAGCAATCAGGCGATCGGCTTGTTAGAAACCCGGGGCTTTCCGGCGATGGTCGGGGCGGCGGATGCCATGCTCAAATCTGCCAACGTCCAACTCGCCGCCTACGAAAAAATCGGGGACGGACTCTGTACGGCGATCGTGCGCGGCGCCGTCGCCGACGTGGTCGTCGCGGTGGAAGCGGGAATGTACGAAGCCGAACGCATTGGCGAATTCCACGCCGTGATGGTGATTCCGCGACCCCTCGACGACCTCGAAAAAACGCTTCCCGTCGCCAGTTGCTGGGTCGAAGAGCGCCAACCGCTCAAAATGCCCGTTTCCGTCAAAGAAAAAGAAAAAGATATGGTGGCTTTACCGGATTTACAGCAACTTCCGGCCTCCGAATCTCAAAAAGAAGTCGAACTCGTCGAATTGCCGGAGTTGGACTCCCTCGAACAGCGCAACGCCGAACCCCTCGATCGCGAGTAGGCGGTTAGGGGGTCGGTTCTTGAATCGTTTCCCACAACCAGCGTGCAAAGGCATCGTCGCCCAAGCGCGATAGGGCTTCGGCTAGAATATCTTCCGACAAATCCGGCGTGTTGCGGGCTAAATCCACCGGGAGGGACAAAAACGCCAGATTGCGGATTAACTCGATCGCCTCTTCGCGCATTCGTCGGCGTTTCGTTTCCAACAACATGACCGTGCGACGGATCGAACGTTCTCGACTGACTTCGACAACGAACACATCTTGTTCGGACAGATTATTCATCGGAGCGATCCTGTAAACTAACGATCTAAAAATCTGGAAAGTTCCAGCAAAATCAGCCTCTCTAGTCCCATGAATCTAGGAAATTCTAGAAATTAATTTAAGCGGAAATCTCGATCGATGCAATAGATTTCATCCTATTTTAAAAAGCCAAAAATTAAATCAAGAAATGCTACAAAATATCAAGAATCGATCGAATCGTCCGTCGCGCGATCGCCCCGATCTCGCCAGCGATCGCCGCGAACCGCTATCCTGATTGAGGAATAACTCGCAAGTCAGGGGCGATGAAACCGAAACTCAAAGACATGGAAGCGTGGCGCCAAGCGGAATTATTGATGCAACCCACCCTGCTGCGCGTTCTCGACAACATCCGCAAACAGATCGAACAATCCACCTGGGAGGGGACTTACGAAGAAGTCGAAACCCCCATTCCCGGCTATCAGCTTTGTTTGCACAAACAAGAGCAACAAGTGCGCGTGCAAGTCTGGGAATTGTGTTATCGAGTGTGCTTTCGTGATTATATAGAATCCCATACCCCCGCCGAAACCGTAGAAGTAGAAATCGATACGGATTTACTCGACGAAAACGGCGAGGTGGACTGGACCCAATTGGAAGAAAAAACCGTCAAAGTCATCGACGATTTATTTGCAAATTTACCGAATGCATAAGATCGACTTTCCGGCTTAAACGGTAGAATAAATAGGCTAAATCGGCTTAAATTGACGAAAACCTGTATACAAAAACCACGATGACCACCGATCTCGAAACTTTGCAAAAAGCCGCCGGAGCCACCTTTGAGTCCGAAGACGGCGATCGCCCCGTCCCGGACAGCTTCGGTAACGACGGCGAGGCGATCGCCGCCGCCCGCAACGGGGTCGCTTTGTGCGATCGCCGCCACTGGGGACGCTTGCAACTGTCCGGAGACGACAAACTGCGCTTTCTGCACAATCAAAGTACCAACGACTTTCAACGGTTGCAACCCGGTCGAGGATGCGAGACGGTGTTTGTCACCTCTACCGCTCGCACGATCGACCTCGTCAGCGCTTACGTCACCGAAACCGCCGTCTTGCTGCTGGTCTCGCCGAACCGCCGTCAAAAAATGCTGCAATGGCTCGATCGCTATATCTTCCCGGCGGATAAAGTCGAGTTAAGCGATCTCACTGAGACCACGGGAATGTTTAGTTTAATCGGACCCGAGGCCGATCGCCTCTTGAAACAATGGGACATTGCCGCACCGCAAACTGACGGGTCTCACGCGATCGTCGCAATCGACGGTACAGAAGTGCGCTTGTGTCGGGGGAGTGGCGTGGGACTGCCCGGATATACTCTAATTTGCGAAGGCGATCGCAGCGCCTCACTTTGGCAAAGCCTCACCGAAGCCGGGGCCGTCCCCATGGGCGATCGCGCCTGGGAACGCCTCCGCGTCGAACAAGGGCGTCCGGCGAGCGATCGCGAACTCACCGACGACTACAATCCCCTCGAAGCCGGATTGTGGCAGACCATTTCATTTGACAAAGGCTGCTACATCGGACAAGAAACCATCGCCCGTCTCAACACCTATAAAGGCGTCAAACAACAATTGTGGGGCGTCCGTTTGGATCGTCGTGTCGAACCCGAAACCCCGGTCACCGTCGGCGAAGACAAAGTCGGCAAACTCACCAGTTGTACCGTCGGCGATACCGGGGCCTTCGGCTTGGCGTACATCCGCACCAAAGCAGGCGGCGAAGGCTTAAGCGTCCGCGTCGGCGAAGCTCAAGGAGAAATCGTCGCCGTTCCCTTCCTCACTCGCGGTTATCCCACTCAAACCAGTGGCGACGCCGCCGAGTAGAACGGTGGGAGAGGTGAAAAATTTTTCGCCCCTCCCTCGGAAGGCTCGATCGCCCAGCAGCGAATCAGTCGAAGCAACCAGTGTTTTACACTAAGTGCAAAAACAATGAGAGAGATCGAGGGTAGGGACACGGCACTGCCGTGTCCTTACAGGCGATCCATCTTCATCGAGGTTTTAGAAAAATGGTATTAGTGATTGAGAAGGGCGATCGACTGACCCCTCAACGGCGGGCGAAGCGACTGCGGATGAGGCGATAAAGGATAATGCCAACCAGTCCAACGATCGCAAACGGGAACGCAAAAACACCGAGGATCGCACATCCAATTAGATGAACTTTACTGCGTCGGGCAAATTTAGCAATGGTTTTCATCCAATTGGGAATCGGGTAAGCCTCAAGGGGTAAATCTAATTCTTGATAAATTAATTGTGCTTGCTGACTCGCCGCAAATCCTTCTTTAATTCTGCCGATTTTTGGGTACAAAGCACCTAAGTTTTGTAAAGAATTGGCTTCCCCCCTTCTGTCGCCGATCGCCCGTTTAATTTCGAGGGATTGTTCGTGGAAGGCGATCGCCTCTCGGTACTGTCCCAGGGAATCGTAAGCACTGCCTAAATTGCCTAAAGAAGTGGCTTCCCCCCTTCTGTCGCCGATCGCCCGTTGAATTTCGAGGGATTGTTCGTGGAAGGCGATCGCCTCTCGGTACTGTCCCAGGGAATAGTAAGCATTGCCTAAACCGATTAAAGAATTGGCTTCCCCCCCTCTATTGCCGATCGCCCGTTGAATTTCGAGAGATTGTTCGTGGAAGGCGATCGCCTCTCGGTACTGTCCCAGGGAATTGTAAGCATTGCCTAAATTGCCTAAAGAATTGGCTTCCCCCCCTCTATTGCCGATCGCCCGTTCAATTTCGAGAGATTGTTCGTGGAAGGCGATCGCCTCTCGGTACTGTCCCAGGGAATTGTAAGCATTGCCTAAATTGCCTAAAGAATTGGCTTCCCCCCCTCTATTGCCGATCGCCCGTTCAATTTCGAGAGATTGTTCGTGGAAGGCGATCGCCTCTCGGTACTGTCCCAGGGAATAGTAAGCATTGCCTAAATTGTTTAAAGAAGTGGCTTCCCCCCCTCTATTGCCGATCGCCCGTTGAATTTCGAGAGATTGTTCGTGGAAGGCGATCGCCTCTCGGTACTGTCCCAGGGAATTGTAAGCATTGCCTAACGAGGTTAACGAGGCAGGATATCGCCAGTCTTGGTGATTGGGGAGATGTTCGACCAATTGCCGATACAGATCGACCAAGACTTCGTAATTACCGCGTAACGTCAGGAACTCGTATACATTATCCCCCTGCCTAATGCGATCGAAAGCTCGTTCGTACTCTCCCAACTCGCAGAGATGATAAAAGATCTCTAAATATTCCCGGACATCTGCCACGGTTTGCCACTCTTCCCGGGACTTCAACCCCTTTTGATAAAAGGCGATGGCTTGCTCGTGTCGTGCCGTTAAATCTCCCAAATTAAACTTGAGATATTCGGCAATAAACGGCTGGAACGTATAAAACTCGGGCCCTTCGGCGACTAAAAAGCCCCGTTTTACCAACTCCCGCAACAGCTTGTCCGTGACCGTCTCCCCAGAAACCGCCGTGGCGATCTGGGCGTCAAACCCCTGACGCAAAACCACCAACGACAACAAAACCTTCCGTAACGTCGCCGTCAAACGGTTAAAACTAGTCGCCAACACCGCCACCAACGGCACCAATTCTTGACGGTGCATCCCCTCTAGGCGCCCCATCAACTCGCCGACCTCGGCCATCCCCAACGCGGCTAAATCCTCAATCGTCGCCCCTTCTCCTTTTTCGTCATTGAGCAACCCCACCACCAGTTGCAACGTGAGCGGATGACCGTTGACTCGTTCGACAAACTGCGCTAATACCTCCGCCGTCCCGCCAATTTTCAACGCCTGCAATAATTGAGCCCCTTCCCTCGGCGAGAGTCCCTGGAGAGCTAATTCCGTCGGCAGATTCTGGACTAATGGCGGCACCACTTGTGTCGTCACCAGAATTTCCGTCCGATAGCATTTCCCCAGCCACTGCTGTAGAAAATCCCGATAACCTTCATCCTCCAAAACCGATTCGAGATTGTCCAACACCAGCAAAAACCGTTGCTCTTGCAGACAGCGTATTAACACCGTCGTCAAGTGGATTTCTTCAATTTGTTGTAAATCTTCGGGGGAGAGTTTGACCAAATCGCTCAAAATACCGCGCGCCACAATCGAAAACGCCGGACGTTGCCCCAAATCCAGCCATAATTTACCGACAAAATCCGTTCTTTGACGAAACACTTTCGCCGCCAGGGTCGATTTCCCCATCCCCGCAATCCCGACAATAACGCCGAGTTTGGTATTTTCATCGTTCAACCACCCTTCAACCACCGCTAAATCCCGTTCGCGTCCTTGCCAATGGGTGACCGTTGGCGGACTCGTATCGAGGCTAAACGACATCCCTTGAACCTTGCGCCGTTGTTGCGACTCGATAAACTCCTGGATAGAGTCGATAATTTCTTCGGTATTGCTTTTAATCTCGTTGGCGGTATCTTGCAACACGTCCAGTTTTCGAGCAATCTGGTCTAACTGCTGTTGTAACCACCCGTGCAGTTGGGTCAGTTGTGCCTGAGTTATCCCAAACTGTTCTAACAAGGTCTCGAACCCAGAATCGATCTGATGCCCCAACTGCACGAATCCCGCCGCATTCTCTCGACGAAGTTGCTGCTGTAGGGTCTCAATCGCCGTCAAGCCGTCACGAATTGCCGGGCTTCGTTCGGGCGCCTCCCGTAAAATTGCCAAAATTTCGCCCAACATCGACAGGGTGAGCCCGGAAAACGCTTTCCCGCCTTCCTCGAAGTCACTTTTAAAAACTTCCCGCAACGCTTTGGCAAAGCCGTGATGTAAGGTTTGTGCTAAATCGAGAACGATCTCATCGGGTAAGGTGATTTTCGCACGCACACACAAGCCATCGCGCAACACGCTGCACCAATCGTCTACCGTTAAAACCGTTTGTTCGTAGAACTCCCGACCGGATTTAGCAAAGAGATTGTTAATTTGCTCTTCTTGCAACGGGTCTAACTCGCCAAACTCTCCGTCGCGATTGACTTGCGCAAACATCGTCCACTGTTGCGCCGCCGTGGTGGCGAGGTGTTTGAGCTCTTTCGCTGCTTGGGGATAACGCCCGGATTCGGCGACGGACTGAATCACCAAGCCGACGGTCAACCCGGTGGCTTTGGTAATATCTTGATTGGCGAGGGTGTCCCCACTTTGGCGCAACTTGGCGGACAGTTGAGTGAGGTGATAGGCGATGACGTCGTTGGCGACGATACCCCCTGCAACCCCCGCCAGCATCGTACCCACTCCAGCAAGGGCCGGAATCGCCAAGGGACAGAGGGTGCCTCCCGCCAGGATAGCCGTGAAGGTCAACAAGCGGAGGTGACGTTGGCCGATAAAATCTATAGACATCGGTCTGGCGCTTGTCTGGTTGGGGAATAAAGAAACACCGGGTTCGTGCAGGTTCTCGGGAATGGAGGCAACTGGCAAAGGAGAAACCCAGTTTTTCCTTTTTTCTAAGATAACCTATAGTGTTTTCTAACTTCTAACAACTTCTAATACCATTTTTTAAAATAATGAGAGAGAGCGAGTTTTGGAAAGATAGTATAGTTGTTTCTAACAACTTCTAATGGATTAAGGACACGGCAATGCCGTGTCCCTACAGGTGAGGCGATGCAAGTGAGGCGATCGCCACCCATGCGAGCAAAGCTACGTCTCGAAGCTTACTTACGGTCGAATCGGTTTCAATTCTTATTTTTTATTGTTTTTATTGTTTTTATTGTATTTTTTTTATTGTTTTTCAATGACTTTGTATTGTTTTAATTCTGTTTTATAGAATATTTTATATTACACGATCGCCCGCGATGAGGCGTGAGATCTATAGAATAAACTGCTCTCGTTCTCGAACCTGTTGGCTCGGCAAAAAGCGGCGATAAATTCGAGGGCAAACCCTCGAACCGATCGCCCCTGCATTCAAGCGCGATCGCGTATAATTCACTGAGCTAGAAAGCGATGCCCGCTTGTCGAAGGTAGAGCGAGGCATCGGATTCTGTCAGGAGCATCGCCAGTACCGAACCCAGAACGGGCTGACAACATTGGTGAGTTCGGCTATCGACCGAGAGCGAAAAGGATTTGCATGGGCATACAGCAATATTTTGTGTTGATTTGGCAGCAATTGACCTCATTAAGGCGATATTCCGATCGCCTGGGCAAGCATTGGATCGGTTGCGCGATCGCGGCCTTGATTTTCGCAACCGTGATGGTCATTCCCTTACCCGACTTTACACCAGAAGCGCGGCGATCGCTCGCCGTGTTCGGGGTCGCCGTCTTCATGTGGGGAACTAGCACCCTTCCTCTTCCCGTCACCGCCCTCCTGATTCTCCTCCTGCTACCCTTTAGCGGCGCCATTTCCCACGAAGACACCTACGCCTACTTTGGCAATCGAGCCGTCTTCTTCATCCTCGGCGCCTTCATCCTCTCCAGTCCGATCGTGCGATCGGGACTCAGTACCCGCATCGCCCTAGCCGTCGTCTCGCGATTCGGCAAAAAACAAACCACCTTACTCGGATCCATTCTACTGCTCGCCGCGATCATGTCCTGCGTGATTAGCGCCCACGCCGTCGCCGCGATGCTGTTTCCGATCGTCCTCGAAGTCGTGCGCGCTTCCGGCGCCAAACCCGGCGGACGCTTTGGCTTAGCAGCATTCCTAGCCCTCGCCTGGGGCGTCGTGATCGGCTCCAACACCACCTTACTCGGGGGCGCCCGAGGACCGCTCGCTTTGGGAATCTTATTCAACACCACCGGAGATTCGATTAGCTTTCTCCAGTGGATCGTCTGGACCATTCCCCTCGTGCTGATCTTGCTCGGACTCGCTTATGGCTTGCTCCAACTCATGGCGCAAGGGGAAAAAGTCTCCCTCCCGAAAGCCCGCCGCTTTTTAGAAGCACGCAACAAGCAACTCGGACCGATCTCGCGACGAGAACTGTACACCGCCGGAATCACCCTACTGACGATCGTCCTGTGGGTCGTGGAAGGGGACAACTGGGGACTCGATAGCGTTGCCTTTATCGGCGTTTGCCTCGCCTTCATCGTCGGCGTGGCGCAATGGCGCGAAGTCGAAGAAGATGTCAACTGGGGGATTTTCGTCATGTACGGCAGCGCGATCGCCCTCAGTGCGGCCTTGACCGACACCGGAGCCGCATCCGCCCTCACCCAACTGATATTGGCTTCCGGTATAAATTCTCCTATTCTGGTGTTCGCTACCGTTGTTGTAATCGCTTTGGCAATGACTGAATTTATGAGCAATGCCGCCGCCGTCGCGGTCATTTTGCCCGTTGCCCTGGCCCTGACCCAGAAATACGGCATCGACCCCCGGGCCATGACCCTCGGCGTCGTCATTCCGGCGGGTTTGGGCTTCATGTTACCCGTGAGTACCCCGGCGATCGCGATTGCGGTCAGCAGTGGCTACGTGCGGCCCCTATCCGTGCTGCGGTGGGGGATTTGGCTCGATGCGATCGGCTACGTCCTCTTCTTAGCCACCAGCAAACTCTATTGGCCCCTCGTCGGATTAAAGTGGTAGCATGGCAAGCTTAGTGCTGATTTTGACTAACCCCTACAGCTACGAAACGGCCCTCAATCGAGCTTTAGCAACTGCTCGCGAGGGTCAGATTCAGTTAAAAGTGGTCTTCGCGATCGATCCCAATGCGGTAGACGAACTGATGCGCGATCTCGGCGAAAACGGCTGGCTCGGGATCGGGTCGCGGCGCAGCTTGCAAGCGTCTATGTTAGAAGGCTATCGAGCTTTAGCGGCGGATATTCTACAAGAAGTCGAACAGTTATGTGGCGATCGCGAGATTGTGGTAGAAACCGAAGTCAAAGAAGCGCCTTTGAGTGTTTACCTGCAAAGCCTCGTCCAGCAAGGGAGCGAACGCATTTGGGTGAGTGCGTCGAAAGATTTAAGTCCACTGGTTGAAAAAATTCCCCGACCCGTGGAATGGATTTTGGAAGATTGAAAAGCTAGATCGACACCCTCCCATTGTCCGTTACGAGGCGATCGCCTCTCGTTGACATCGGAGGGGGTGCGTGATTCGGGGGCAAATTTCAGTACAATCTAAAAGCTCTATCGGGATCGAACCCGATCGCTGTCGATTGAAATGAACATTTATTGGAGTTAAATCAAAATGCAACAGCGTGGTGTAACCGTGTGGTTTACAGGTCTGAGTGGTGCAGGGAAAACGACGATCAGCCGGGGAGTCGAAAAAGAACTCAGAGCGCGCGGATACTCGATAGAGATTCTCGACGGCGATATCGTGCGAACCAACCTCACCAAAGGCTTGGGCTTCAGTAAAGAAGACCGCGACGAAAACATCCGCCGGATCGGCTTCGTCTCGCACCTGCTGACCCGCAACGGCGTCATCGTCCTAGTTTCGGCGATTTCTCCCTATCGCGAGATGCGTCGAGAAGTTCGCAAGCGGATCGGCGATTTTGTCGAAGTGTTCGCCAATGCTCCCCTCGCCGTTTGCGAAGAACGCGACGTCAAGGGACTTTATAAAAAAGCTCGGGCGGGTGAAATCAAGCAGTTTACCGGAATTGACGACCCTTACGAAACTCCCGAAGATCCGGAAGTGAACTGCCATACCGATAAGGAAAGTATCGACGAGAGCGTTAAAAAAGTGCTCGACTATCTCGCCAGCAAAGGATATATCGAAATGAATTGATACTTCTGCGCAAAACCGTTCCAAGCTGGTTGTGCTTTTTGTAGTCCTACCATTTTTCTAAAACCTCGATGGAGATGGATCGAGGGGAGAGACACGGCAGTGTCCCTATCCTCGATCCATCTCATTATTTTTGAAAAAATTATTTTTGAAAAAAACTATCAGGAGGCGATCGCTTTGGGTCAGCGATCTCAACCCCGGGTCAAAAATCGTTAAAATCGAGCTATGCACGATCGCCGCCGCCGCGATCGTGATGTCCTGCATCCCACTGCCATTCTGAAATTCCCATGAATAAAGTTGTTGTCGGTCTCTCCGGTGGAGTTGACAGCTCCGTTGCAGCAGCCCTGTTATACCATCAAGGCTACGAAGTCCTCGGTCTGACCCTATGGTTGATGAAAGGGAAAGGTCAGTGCTGCTCGGAAGGAATGGTCGATGCAGCCTTTATTTGCGAACAGCTCGGCATTTCCCATCACGTCGTTGACAGCCGCGATCTGTTCCAAAAACATATCGTCGATTATCTCGTTTCCGGATATAGCAATGGGGTGACCCCCTTACCCTGTTCTCAATGCAACAAAGCGGTCAAATTTGGGCCGATGCTCGCCTACGCGCGCACCGAACTCGGAGCGGATAAAATTGCGACGGGACATTACGCCCGGATCGAATACGACGCGGCGAGCGATCGCTACCAACTGCTGCGCGCCGTAGATCGTAATAAAGATCAATCTTACTTTCTCTACGACCTGCCCCAAGACCTGCTCGCGGGCAGCCTGTTCCCCTTGGGGGCGATCGAGAAAAGTCAAACCCGCGAAATTGCTGCCCAATACGGCTTGAAAACCGCTAAAAAACCGGAAAGTCAGGATCTGTGTCTCGTCGAATCCCACGGTTCGATGCAGCAATTCCTGGAAAAATACATCCTCCAACAAAAAGGCGAGATCGTCGATCTCGATGGCAACGTCCTCGGAGAGCACGACGGCGTACACCGCTATACCATCGGTCAGCGTAAAGGACTCGGCATCGCCGCCCCGGAACCGCTCTACGTCGTCGCTTTAGACCCCGGACGCAATCAAGTGATCGTCGGCAATCGCGCCTCGGCGACCCAACCGAAGTGTAACGTCAGTCGCGTCAATTGGGTTTCGATCGCCGAACCGAGCGCCCCCATCCGCACCGAGGTTCAAATCCGCTATCGAACCCGACCCGTGCCCGCCACGATTATCCCCCTGGGGGACAACCGGGTGCAACTGGTCTTTGAAGCGCCGCAATTCGGCGTCACGCCGGGACAAGCGGCGGTCTGGTACGACGGCGATCGTGTCCTCGGCGGCGGCGTCATCGAACCGTTCGAGCAACAATCGTAAGCCGCGATTGGCTACAGTCATCAAACGCCTTATTGACCTCCCAAGTCGGATCCCTTGGGGGGGATGGCGATCGCCCCTACCTCGGTTGGGTGTCTCGGTAAGCCCCTCGGCGCAGTAGGATAGTTGAGGCAAGCCAAAACAGACTCAAGCCAACGCAGTTCATCCACAAGAGGAATCGTTTTGACTCAGCAACGCGACTTAATCCCCCCTCATGGCGGTCACCTGATCGACCGTCTCGTTAATGCGGCCCAAAAGCAAGAATTTCTGGGGCAAGCCGAAACCCTGCCGCGCCTTCAAATGGACGAGCGCACCTTCTCCGATCTGGTCATGATCGCGATCGGCGGTTTCAGCCCCCTGGTCGGCTTCATGGAGCAGAAAGACTACGAATCCGTCGTCACCGACATGCGTTTAGCCAACGGACTCCCCTGGTCGGTCCCGATTACCCTGTCCGTGAGCGAAGAAGTCGCCGAACCCTTAAAAGAGGGTTCCTGGGTGCGTTTGGACGACCCCTTCGGTCGCTTTGTCGGCGTCCTCGAACTGACGCAGAAATATCGTTACAACAAAGCCCTCGAAGCGGTCAACGTCTATCGGACCGAAGACGAGAAGCATCCGGGGGTTAAAGTCATTTACGACCAAGGCCCGATCAACTTAGCCGGACCCGTTTGGTTGCTCGAACGCGATCCCCATCCCCTGTTTCCCAAGTATCAAATCGACCCGGCGAAAAGTCGGGAGATGTTCCGGGATAAGGGATGGAAAACCGTGGTCGGCTTCCAAACCCGCAACCCGATTCACCGGGCTCACGAATATATTCAGAAATGCGCCCTCGAAACCGTGGACGGCTTGTTTTTGCATCCCTTAGTGGGGGCGACCAAAGCCGACGACATCCCGGCGGACGTGCGGATGCGCTGCTACGAGATTCTTTTGGAGAAATACTATCCGCGCGATCGCGTGATCTTGGCGATCAACCCGGCGGCGATGCGTTACGCCGGACCGAGAGAGGCGATTTTCCACGCCCTGGTCCGGAAAAATTACGGTTGCACCCATTTTATTGTCGGTCGGGATCATGCGGGAGTCGGCGATTATTACGGAACTTACGACGCCCAACATATTTTTGACGAGTTCGATCCCGACGAGTTGGGGATCGCGCCGATGAAGTTCGAGCACGCTTTTTACTGCAAGGTCACGAAAGGCATGGCGACGACGAAAACGAGTCCGAGTCAGCCGGAAGAGCGCATTCACCTTTCGGGAACGAAGGTGCGCGAATTGCTGCGCCAGGGTGAGTTACCGCCCCCGGAATTTTCGCGCCCGGAAGTGGCGGCGGAATTGGCCCGGGCGATGCGGGTGAGTGTGGAATCGTATTAAAGCGATTGGAGGTGGGCAGAACCTTTGAAGGAGAAGGGATTGGAGGGTTTTGATACCTGTCCGATCCCGGCGGCCCACGGGAAGCGATGCTCCGATCGCGTAGCGACTCCAAAGGAGTGAGGCGCCACTTCGCGATCGCGGCGGCGGCTTTGCACTCGGAGGTTGAAGAGTTGGCGGTTTTGCGAGTATCGTAGGCTCAAGACCAGGGATGGCGGTTGTCGTTTCGCCGCGATCGCCGTGCCTCGGATCGCTCCCGGGAAAACGGGAGTGAGTTTGCACGCTCAAAGCAAAAGAACCTCCGAGCGCGATCGCGACCGAGGGGCGATCGCGGCGCAAGTTTCCCACTCATCGGGATACATCGTACAAACATTCAGGGGCAAGGATCCTTCAACAACTCAACCTTCAGCAACTCAACCTTCAGCAACTAAATTGTTATTTTTATTTATTATTGCAATCAATTTTGACCCGGGAACGACAGGCGAGCATCCTGTACTCTTCTAGCAGTCGAAGCGACAGTCGTAGACAAACGGACGATACTGGATGGCTCGCGGATCCTTGTCCGAGACCGAGAAAACAAGGGGTTGAGTGGGTTGGCCAGGTCAGACCGCCACCGACGGGTAACGGAGGCCAACTGCAACGATCGCCGATCGCCGTTCGACAAACTTCGGCACGGTCGTGGGAAGTCGAAACCGCCACGATCTCTCCGGTTGCAGCTCGTTCGTTGCCGTCACAGAATAAGAGTTAAGGGTAGAAGGATAAACATAGGGAATGGCACTCAAGCGACGGGAATTTTTACAACGGGCCAGTTCGGTGTTAGCGGCACTGGGTCTGGGCGAAACAACATGGCTGACGGCAGGCGATCGCTACTACCGAGCTCTGGCTCAAAACGCCCCGCGAAAACTGGCGTTATTAGTCGGGATCGACCAATATCCGAATGGGACGCCCCTCTCGGGATGTGCGACGGACGTGCAACTGCAAAAACAACTCCTCGTCCATCGTTTCGGCTTCGATCCGGAAAACACGATCGCCCTGATCGACGCACAAGCTACCCGAGAGCAGATCGAAAAAACATTTATCTCTCACCTGATCGAACGCGCCGAACCCGGCGATTTAGTCGTCTTTCACTTTAGCGGTTACGGTCGGCGCATCGATGCCGAAGACTCCCCGGAAGGGGTACAAAATACCCTGGTTCCCTTCGATGGCGGCTTACCGTCCGACGAAGACGATCCGGCGAACGACATCCTCGGCGAAACCCTCAACCTGTTACTCGGTTCCCTGAAAACCAAACAGGCGATCGCCGTTCTCGATACCTCCTTCGTCTATCCCGGTCATCCCTTACAAGGAAACTTGCGGGTGCGATCGCGCCCGAGTCCCCCCGGGGTCAGACCGAGTACGGCAGAACTCGCCTTTCAAAAACAACTGCGCGGGTCCAACCCCTTCGGTAACGTCCCCTCTCCGTTTCAAGGGGTCGTCCTCGCCGCTTCCCAGAGCGATCGCGTCGCCACGGAAACCCACTGGAACGACTTTAGTGCGGGTCTGTTCACCTACGCCTTGACCCAACAGTTATGGTCGGCGACCGCCGAAACCTCCTTACAATCGAGTTTTGAAGGGGCGAAGCGGGTCGTCCGCTACCTGAGCGGTCAATCCCTGCAAAAACCCACGGTTTTAAAACGTCTCAGCCCCAACCCCGTCAATCCGCCCACCAAAATTGACGGCGACCCCCTCCCCGCCGCCGTCCGCCAGGGACGACCTGCGGAAGGGGTGGTCACCTCCGTCGAAGATGGCGGTCAGACGGCCCAACTGTGGCTCGGCGGCCTCCCGGTGTCCGTCCTCGACAACTACCAACCCAACTCCCTATTTATCCCCTTACCCCTCGATCCGTCCGATCCCCCGGGACAGCCGATTTCGATGAGATCGCGCGACGGACTCACCGCCAAGGCCCAAGTCCTCGGCACCGGAAAACCCAACGCCCAACCGCCACGACCCACCCGCTTACGCAAAGGACAACTCATCCAAGAAGCGGTTCGCGTGATTCCGCGCAATATCAGCTTGACGATCGCCCTCGATGCCGGATTGGAGCGGATCGAGCGCGTCGATGCTACTAGCGCCTTTGCCGGGATTTCCCGGGTTTCTCAGGCGATCGCCGGGGAACACAATGCCGACTATCTCTTCGGTCGCGCTCAAGATGCCTGGGTCGCCAACTTACCGAGTACCGCTTTACCCTCGATCCCCCCCGGCAGTTACGCCCTTTTTTCCCTCGGTAAAGACCTGCTCGCCCACACCGTCGGCGAACGCGGCGAAGCGATCAAATCCGCCGCCCAACGTTTGGTTCCCGAACTGCAAACCTTACTCGCCGCCAAGTTTCTGCGCCTGAGCGCCAATCAAACTTCTTCTCAGTTGGGCGTCCGCGTCACCTTGGAAACCGTGGCGCCGGAAGAACGGGCGTTAATCCAATTGCATACCCCTCGGGCTGGATCGCCCCCGAAAAAGGGCAGCTTGCCCCTGTTGAATGCCAACGGCAGCAAAAGCGCGATCGCCCAACCCCCGGACGGTCTGACCACGATCGCCCTCGGCAGTCGCATCCGCTACCGCGTCGAGAATTACGGCGATCGCCCGATCTACTGCATCGTTTTCGCCCTCGACAATAGCGGCAGCCCGATCGCCCTCTATCCTTCCCTTAAACCCACCACCGGACAACCGGGGCAAACCCAACCGACCTTGCAGCAAAATGCGATCGCCCCCGGTCAAACCGCCACGGTTCCGGGCGCCGATGCCTCCTCCGCCTGGGCGATCCACGGGTCGGCTGGGATTAGCGAAACCCAGGTGATTTGCAGCGCCAGCCCCTTTCAACAAACCTTTGCCAGTCTCTCCGGATCTATCCGCCCCCGAGGGGACGTACAACCGATGATTACCCTTCAAAATCCCTTGAGTTTCGCTCAAGCGGTCCTGCACGACTTGAACGATGCGAGTAGTCAACGTCTCGAAGCGTTGGAAATCGGCAGCGATCGTTGGGCCCTCGATACCAGCGTGTGGGCGACGTTGAGCTTTATCTATCGCGTCACCTGAAGCGTCCCCCTCCCAGATCGACGTAGAGGCGATCGCCGTGGTTTATCCCGGGCGCGAACGCTCGATCTGCGCCCGTTCGATCGCCTCGAATAAGGCTTGAAAATTCCCTTCCCCAAAGCCGAGTGCCCCTCGGTAGCGCTCGATCGCCTCGAAAAAAAAGGTCGGACGGTCGAAAATTGGCTGGGTAAAGGTTTGCAATAACAAGGCATCCGATGCCTCATCCTGCCAATCGACCAAGATCCCTTGCGCGGCGATCGCCCCCCAGGTCTCCTCGGACAGCTCGACCGGACACCGTCTTGCCAAACCCGCGTAGTAGGTCGCCGGAACGTCGATAAACGAGACTCCCCGACGGCGCCAACGGGCGATCGTCTCGACGAGGCGATCGGTTCTCAAGGCGATATGTTGAATCCCCGAACCGCCATTGCACTCTAAAAACTCTTGAATTTGCGAATTGTCCGAGGTCGGTTCGTTAATCGGTAATTCGATCTGACCTCCGGGATGAACCAATACCTGAGAATATAACCCCGATCGCCCCGTTCGGATCGTAAAACTCTGTTGTCGCTCGAACCCAAAACTCTTCTGATAATAATCGCAAGCCGCCTCCAACTCCCCCGATTTCACGTTCAACACCACATGATCGATCCCTAATAGGTTTAACGGGTCTTCTCCGTCCCCATCCTCGACGCGATTCTCCTGACTCCTTTGGACTGGCTTCGCGAACGCAGACGCGACCCGATCTCGATCGACGTTCAACTCCCCCAGTTGCGGAAATCTCCCCTCAGTCCGTCCCCGACGTTCGACCAGAGTATGAGACAACGACCCCCAACCCGCAACCCTCGCCCATTTGAGCCCCCCGCGATCGTCCCGAGATTGGCGCGCAGGTTCGAGGACTTGCGCCCCCGCCGCGATCGCGCGATCGATCGCCCCTTCGAGATCGTCCACCCGAAACGCCAGATCCATCACTCCGGGAGGATGCGATCGGGCAAAGTCAAACCACGGACTCTCGGGGGTTAGCGGCGAAGACAGCAACAGATTCACCGGACCGCTACTCACCCACCCGGTCTGGGTATGACGGGAACGCCACCATCCGCGATCTTGAAAATTCATCGCTTTGACAAACCAATCGCGCGATCGCGGTGCATCTTTGATGTAGAAATGGACGTGATCGATGTGCATGGGGGAAGTCAGCCGTTAGGAGTCAAGACGCAAGAGGCAACACCCGTTCCGTTGACGATCTTATTGCTGTGAAAGTCGTTTTACTTCACTAGAAACGAGCAGATCGTGAGCTTCGGCTAAATATTGAGGGATTTTCTCGCGGTGGGGACTGCGAGATAAACAGGGATTGAAATCGAGGCGATCGATATTTTCTGCTTTCTCTCCAGGGAACCAATGGCTGGCATTTCCTAATAAGTTATAGCGCATTTTGCCATATTCGATCATGTCGTAGGCGATCGCCAAATTTCTCAGCCATAAAATCGTATGAATGCTGATATTTCCGGGGGTTTCTTCCGGAGTGGGAAGACCGACGTGCCAGGTTTTAAACCAATCTTCACCTAATACTGAAATCGCCGCATTTTCCAGTCTTTCAATAATCGGGGGTAAAATTTCCGAGGTGCGATCGAGCAGATCTAATGTCTTCAAATGTTCGTCAAAATCCGTCGGACGAGACGCGCCGATACTCAAGGTATGGACTTGAGGATGACTCAAACAGAATAAGTCATTAAAGACCATCGGACTGAGAGGTTTACACAATTCTACTAATTTTGGAGACGGTTCGTAGAGTAAACCTCCTTTGTTCGACGGGCTGATAATAAAAACCCCCATATCTCGTTCGATCGCAGCTTCAATGGCAGGCCAATTAAACTGATTGATATAATACCAATGCAGGTTAACGTAATCGAAGCGATCGCTGTTAATTGCTTTGATAATAATATCTGTTGGCGCGTGGGTGGAAAAGCCAATAAAACCAACTTTTCCTTGTTGTTGTAGTTGTTGGGCAACATCCAAACAGCCGCCGGGTTTTAAGCTATAGTCTAAAAGTTCGTCGGTGTTAATGCCATGCAACCCCAATAAATCTACATAATCTAATTGCAAATTTTTCAAAGATTGCTCGAAAGTTTTGCGAAAGTCTTGTGAATCTTCCATCGGCGAGACTTTCGTTTGGACGATGAGGCGATCGCGATCGAATTTGGGCAAGATTTGACCGAGTTGTATTTCTGAAGTGCCGTATCCTCGTGCAGTTTCGATATGATTGATACCGAGGGCGATCGCCCGTTCGATCGTCGCTTCGAGGTTGCGTTGATTCTCTTCAGGAATGTCTGAAAGAGGAACATCTTGCCACTGGTATTGATAGCGCATCCCGCCACAAGAAAACACGGGAATTTGCAATTCAGTGCGTCCAAAACGTCGATATTTCATCATGGCGGGTCGAGGGTTTCGATTTTAGATCGCTACAGATCGGTACAGATCAGTATAGTATTATTTTTGTGATTTAGGCGAACATCTGTCGATTTAGCAACGTAGAAACTTACAAATTTGTAGAAATGGCTTGCACCGGACAAGTCGGGATGCACTGTTCGCAAACAATACAGCGCGATCGCGTAAAATTGAGCTGGTAGGTTTCGCGATCGAGGGTGAGAGCTTCGGTCGGACAAATTCCCGTACACAATCCACAATCTACACAGCTTTCTTCGTCGATTAAAATTTCTCTGCTGGCGAAAGAAACAACAATATCGTTAGCTTTCATCCAATCGATCGCTGCATCTAATTGATCGATATCTCCAGCCAATTCTACCACTAATTTACCAATCTGATTCGGCGCTACATGAGCGCGAATAATATTGGCAGCAACATTAAAATCTTTCGCCAATCGATAAGTAATTGGCATTTGTATCGATCGTTTTGGAAATGTTAAGGTAACTCGTTTTTTCATATTAGGTTTCGGGGTTTAGCTTTGAGCTTTAGCCAGATAAGAAATACGCCCTTGGGAAGACAACGGACTGATTTGAGATCCTCTCCGTGACGAGGGTGGACTTAAGTGGGTGAACCCCCGCGACTCGGGTCACTTTCGGTCGAGGATGAGGTCAATACGGGGAACGATCGCGGCAATTTCGCTACACTAGAAGCATCATGTAACAACTCGTAACAAAAGCACTCATGACTGTCAATTCACCGGAACCCGCTTCTTCTACCTTAGCAACCCGGCTGAGGAATTTTTCGATTGTTTTAGTCGCCGTCGCCTTAAGTGTGGCGCTGTTCCTGGGGTTGCGAACCCAAGCGACGACGGTTTCCGTCACGGATTTGGCTAAAAATTCAACGCCATTCGAGGTGGCGATGGCGAACGAAAACCCGACATTGATCGAATTTTATGCCAATTGGTGTACGACCTGTATGGCGATGGCGCCGGAAATCAAAAAACTCGAACAAGAATTCGACGATCGCGTTAATTTCGTGATGCTCAATGTCGATAATACAAAATGGTTGCCGGAAATTGCCAAATATCGGGTCGATGGGATTCCGCATTTCGTCTTTTTAAATCCTAATGGAGAAGCAATCGCTAGTGCGATCGGTGAAATTCCGGGAAATGTATTGCACTCAAATTTAGATGCTTTATTGGCAGAAAAACCGCTACCCTTTACGACAACAAAGGGGCAAATGTCTAGGTTTAAAGCACCCACTGCGCCGAGTGATTCAAGTTCTAGCGATCCGCGCAGTCATGGCGCGCAAGTTGTCGATTAAAAGACAAACTTAAGCAAGTTTAGCAGAGTTGAGGCGGGCGATCGACCCGCTTTTTTTATTGAATTCACTAAAAAATATGATATAATTATGCTGTTTTTTTGGTTATATTCTGGCGATTTCCCATGCGATCGGGCAACCAATGGGTGGGTAAATTGGTACTTCTATGCTGAGGACAGATTGAGTTGTTCGAGAGAGCAATAAAGAAGGATAAAATCGCTACTTTTTAATCAGCTATAGAGCTTCAATAGGAACCCTATATGAACGACGAGCAACTTTTTAAATCTAAAGAATATTTCTTCGATCGCTGGGCGCCGAGTTACGATAATCTACTGCCTTCCGTATTTTATCAAGCCATTCACCAACGCTTGCTCGAATATGTCGAGTTAGCCGATCGCGCCGCGATTTTAGATCTCGGTTGCGGAACGGGACGCCTGATCGATCGCCTGTTATTAAAATTTCCAACCATTCAGGCGACCGGATTGGACTTATCCGCAGAAATGTTGCGACAGGCCAGGCAAAACAAGCGCGATCGCGCCCGAGTGATTTACATCAGTGGCAATGCGGAAAATCTGCCTTTTGCGATCGGGCAGTTCGACGCTGTTTTTAATACAATTAGTTTTCTGCACTATCCCGATCCCGAACGAGTATTATCCGAAATTCAACGAGTTTTAAAACCGGGAGGAACATATTATTTAGCTGATTTTGCCTCGTGGTGGTGGGATCGGCGCGAAGCGATCGGTCGAGGGGGCAGTGCAATGCACTTTTACCCGCCAGCATTACGAGAAGAACTGGGTAAAAAAGTCGGTCTCGATTGTCTCGGTCACGTGCGCTTACTCGGTCCGGTCATGTTAACTCGATTTAGCAAAAAAGCCGGGATTTGAGTCCGGGCGATCGCCTCGGACTTCCCGAGTTAACTCACGAGTAGCCACTTCCAAGCGCCCGTGATAGGATTGGCGCAAGGGGGAATACCCCCGATCGCAGAAAATTGCGCCTAATTTCTAAAATAGCCTTAAAAAATCGATACAATCGCCAAACCTCAATGGCGATCGAGAAATTGAGATAAAGTAGGGGAGAATTTGGCGATTCCTCCTAAATTGAGTACAAAACTTTAGTACGCCTCGATCTTGAGTGGGGCGATCGCGATCGAACAGGAAACTACCCTCATCCAACCAACGGCCATGCGTCAACTTCTATTTAAGGCGTCAATCGGGATCTTCGTTCTCTTGTTAAGTGCGTGTGGAAACGAACCACAAGAAGAAACCACCACGAGTTCCCCCTCGCCGACACCCACATCGAGTCCGACTTCCACACCCACCGGAACGGCCAGTCCGAGTCCCGGCGCCAGTCCGGGTGCCACGGAAACCCCCGAAGCGGGAGCAGAAGGGGACAAAGCCCAACCCTTCACTCAACCGCCCACGGTTACAGAACAGTCGGATCCCACGGCGATCTCGAATTTGATTCCACCCATGTCTCAGGAAGAACGGGTGCAGAAGGTCGAACAAGAGAAAAAACGAGAACGAACCGCCGCCAACCCCTTTGGCGTGGTGCAGGTACCTCCAGAACCGAGAGAGGTGGAAGAAGCGCCAACCTTACCAGAAGGGGAAGCCCAGGCGGTACCAAATTTGCCAGATTTACCGCGCGTGGAACCTCCGGTCGGTAGGACAGCGCCGGGAACGGCTACACAAGTGGCGAATCTGCCCAAACTACCCCAAGGCGAAGGGCGTCAGGTTCCCGAACTCAAGCAACTTCCCGAGGCGATCGGCGCCCCGGTTCCTTCCGGTTCGCAGCAAGTCGCTTTCGGTCCTAATGGCGAAAGAATTGCCGGGATTCCTCCCCAGGAGGGGCGCGGCGTTCCCGATTTGCCGGAATTACCTTCGAGTATCGGTCCAGGGGGACCGTCGGGAGGGACGGGGGAACCTCAAATCGCAATGATTCCCCCTCAAGCGGCGCGAGGGGTTCCCGATTTACCGGAGTTGCCGGAAGCAATCGGTCCGGAGATTCCCCCTGCACCTGTCGCGGAACAACCCGCAGCCCCGCCGCCGCCGGATACGGCGATCGCCCAAGGAGTAGAGGTCAGTGGCGTGGTTCGGGTCGGTCAAGAGACCCAAATTATCGTCCAAGCGCCTGGGGAACCGACCACCCGTTATGTTAGAGTCGGCCAGCGTATTGGCGGCAATGGAGAAGTTTTGGTCAAGCGGATCGAACGTCTGGAAGGGATCGAGCCGATCGTGATTTTGGAACAAAACGGCGTTGAAATTAGTAAGGCGGTTGGGGAACAGAATGTGGCGAGTGCGAATGAAAGTGCGATGAAGCTCTCGCCGAACGCGACGGCGATGCGCCCGTAAGACCGTTGGTTGGGATCGGGAATCTGCGGCGGTGGGATTTCCGATTCCGTGTTCATCTACAGGGAAGAGGTGGTTCGTTACCGGGCGGCGATCGCCCCATCACCGAGTTAACTCGGTGACGGGAGGCAGCAACTCAATCGAAATGCGGACCTAAAATAGGATTGAGGAACTACGCGCAAGGATGCTAAGGGGACGATTGCAATGATATTAACAGTACCGAAAAATCTGGGATTATTTTTATTCGCTCTCGCGATCGGGCCAGTGGTTGCAATTTACACCAGTGTGTTACCGGGACGGGCGCAAGATGGCAGCGATGTTAGACCCCCAATTTGTGAAGGGGGGCGCACTTCCGGTCAGGTGAAGTGCAACTACCAAGGGGGAGATAATTATATCGGCCAGTTTGCGAACGGCTTACCCAATGGTCGCGGGGTTTACGTGTATGCCAACGGCGATCGCTATGAAGGGGTATTTCGTAACGGTCGCCCGAACGGTCAAGGGGTGTTTATTTTTGCTGACGATACCCGTTATGAAGGGGTCTTTGAAAATGGAGTCATTAGTCAGGGGAAAGTCATTTATCCTAATGGCGATCGCTACGAAGGAGAATTCGAGATTGTTAGGAACATAGAAACGGACGTGATTAGTTCGCAACCGTCCGGTCGCGGTCAATTTGTGTTTGCTAACGGCGATCGCTATGTGGGCGAATTTTTTGCAGGTGGTCCCCTCGGAAATGGGGTCTTTTCCCGTCCCGACGGAACGCGCTGCCAAGGGGAATTTTTCAATCAAAATCTCGATGGCGAAGGAACCTGCACGTTTCCCAACGGCGTTCGCTACGAAGGGGAGTTACGCGGGGGGATCCCTCACGGGAACGGAACCTTGATCGATCCGAGTGGCAGGCGCTTTCCGGGAGTCTTCCGCGAGGGACAGCCTTTCAGTCCCGGTGAAAATTGACGGCGCGATCGCCCACGGTTCGCTCTCAAGACTGGTCGCGGTGTCTCCCTCCAGGGGAGTCGATCTTGAGGCTCGCGTTTCTAGAGTCTGCTCGTTCAATTCTCTACTCGCTCAATTCATCGAGGTTTCGCACCTATGACTTACGGACGTTCTGCTTCGCCAGACCCTACGTTTCCCTTCGAGTTCGTTCCCCAACGCACTCAAGATGCGGAGTTGTTACACGAGTTAGAGTTCGTCCCGGGATTGAAAGAACTGTTGCTAGTTCGACAAGTTCACGCCCTCGAACACGCTACGGTTTGGGTTCTCGGTGAACAAGCCGCCCGAGACGATCGCCGCCGTGGCAGATTGGGTCAGCTTCGAGACAACCAAGAACTCGGGGGAATGTCGAGCGATCGCGGTTTTTACCTTTACGGTCACGTCAACACCCAACAACTGCGCCGGGCCGCTCAAACTGCCCTGACTCGCCTCACCGAGGGGGAATGGGACCTCGCCGTTCATCCCCGTTGCGGCACGAATTTATCCGTGGGGATGTTATTGACCGCCGGACTGGCATTCGGGATTTCGTGGCTGGCGCCCAAAGGACCCCTCGAACAACTGTTCGGTTTGGGAGTCGCGGCGACGGCGGCGGCTCAACTGACCCCAGATTTAGGCCAACTCGCCCAACGCTACATCACGACGGCGATTCCGTTTAATTTGGCGATCGAGGAGGTGTCCCCCGTCGAGGATTTATGGGGACGTCCGAGCCATTTCGTGGGGGTTCGTTGGATCGAGTGAGCCTGAGAATCGCGCGATCGAAAAAAGAGGTCTGGTTCGTACCGACCTCTTTTTAGGGGATTTGTGAAAGCGAACCGCCCTTCGCCCGGGATAACTCTATGAATTCACAAGTTATTTAGATAAAACATTGGGTGCGGGAGTTGTCGCCTTGGCTTCCGCCACTTTATCGCCGAGAATCGAGAGCGCTCGACTATATTGCGGGTCGCCGCCCAAGGTGCCGATCAAAGTGCGATTTTGGCGAATAGCTTTGCGTTCTTCCTCCGACAGATCGACCTCGATATCGGGGACGATCCCCTCGTGGTTGATATCGCGACCGCTTGGGGTCAAATATTTGGCGATCGTCACCGCCAACCCGGAACCGTCGCCCAAGCCGCGTACCGACTGAACTAACCCTTTACCGAAGGTTTGAGTACCCACGATCGTACCGCGTCCGTTGTCTTGCAAGGCGCCGGAGAGAATTTCGCTAGCACTGGCGGAACCGCCATCGACGAGAACCACCAGGGGTTTGTCGGCGATCGCCCGTCCGTTGGCACTTTCGCGGTCTATTTCGCCCTGACGGTTGACCGTCGAGACGATCGTACCGCGATCGAGCCACATCCGCGCAATTTCAATACTGGCATTGAGCAACCCGCCGGGATTGGAGCGCAAATCGAGGATATAGCCGACCACATTCTGACCTTCTAAATCTTCGATCGCGTCGCGCATTTCCGCCACCGCATTCGCATTGAACTGGGTCAGACGAATGTAACCGACCCCCCCATAGGGACTGTCTTTGTAGCTGTAGCGAACCGGATGAATTTCGATGCGATCGCGGCGGATCGTAAAGTTCATCGTCTCCTCTTCGCGCTCGATCGTCAGCACCACCTCGCTACCGACCGGACCGCGAATCAAATTGACCGCCTGATTGATATCCATCCCCTCCGTACTCTTCCCGTCGATCGCCTTGATCACGTCGCGCGCTTGCACTCCGGCGCGGAAAGCGGGGGTATCTTCAATCGGGGCAATCACCACCAGCTCGTTGGTCTCTTCCTCTTGAGCGAGCTGGATTCCGACCCCCGTCAACTCTCCGGAGGTATCGATTTGCATATTCTCGAACTCTTTAGGATCCATGAAGCGCGTGTAGGGATCCTCAAGTTGTTCGAGCATTTCTCGGATCGCCTCGTAAGCCTCCTCGCGATTGCCGTAGGGTCGGTTTAGGTATTCCTGACGAACCGCGCGCCAATCGACCTGATTGAACGTAGCATCGACGTAGTTGCGATCGATAATCTGCCAAACTTCGTCAACCAGTTCTTTGGGACTTTCTTTAAAAAATGCTTGACTTTGGGACAGATGGAGACCTGCGCCCGTAACTGTAACAGCAGTTAACGCAACTGCTGTTGCACCTAATACCAGCCCGCTTTTTGTCATGACCATTGTTATTCTGAGCCTGGACGGAAAAACTGCAAAAAGACGAACCCTCGTTCAAATCGTCTGTCCCTCCGAATCGAGGGGCGATCGGGCGATCCGAGTTTTCAGTTTGAAAGGGGGACGTAAGTAACGTGCATTTCGGGAATGTTCCGGATCCGAGCACACACAAGATCGAGCTACACCGATAAATATTCCCAGCCGCTAATTTAGCTTGAATACAGAGGAAAAAAGATTTTGAATACTCCTCAATTCAAAACCATAGCCCTAAGATAACATAGGCTTTACGGACTCAGCAGCCGAGACCGATTGCGATCGCCATTCCCTCGGCACGGAGAGGTTGGCAAGGCCAAAACGTCTCAATTTTCTAGGACTTTCCCTTGCCGACCCCATAAACTTCACTCCCTTACGGATCGATCCAACGACCGTCAGCCTTGATTAAGTTAATTAACTCTTCCACACCTTGATTTTCCGGGACTTTTTTAATTTCTTCCCTGCCTCGATATAAAGAAATATATCCCGGTTGCTTGCCGACATAGCCGTAATCCGCATCCGCCATTTCACCCGGACCGTTGACGATACAACCCATCACGGCAATATCGAGACCCGTCAGGTGTTTGGTCGCTTCGCGAACTTCGTGGAGAACCTCTTCGAGATTAAATAAAGTTCGACCGCAAGACGGACAGGCGACGTACTCCACCATCGTTTTGCGCAAACCTAACGCCTGGAGGATGCTGTAACACACCGGAATTTCCTTTTCCGGGGCTTCGGTCAGCGACACGCGAATCGTATCGCCAATCCCTTCGGCGAGTAAGGTTCCGATCCCCGCCGTGGACTTAATGCGACCGTATTCGCCGTCTCCGGCTTCGGTGACACCCAAATGCAGGGGATAGTCCATTCCCAGTTCGTCCATGCGCTTGACCATCAAACGGTAAGCCGCCAACATCACGGGAACTCGCGATGCTTTCAGAGAAATAACTAAATTGTGAAAGTCGAGGGATTCGCAAATTTTGATAAATTCCAGGGCCGATTCGACCATCCCTTCCGGGGTATCGCCATAGGTAAAGAGCATTCGTTCGGCGAGGGAACCGTGGTTGACCCCAATTCGCATCGCTTTCCCTTGGTCGCGTAACGAAATCACCAACGGTTCGAGGGTTTCGCGAATTTTTTGGCCGATTTCGTCAAATTCCGCTTGGGTGTATTCCGTGCGATTGCCTTGCGGTTTTTCAAACACGTACAGTCCCGGGTTAATGCGGACTTTATCGACATGTTTGGCGACTTCCAAGGCGATTTTCATGCCGTTGTGATGGACGTCGGCGACCAGGGGAACGTCTTGATAAGTGGCGGCGAGTTGTTCTTTGATTTGAGCTAAGGCTTTGGCGTGGGCCATACTCGGAACGGTGACGCGCACGATCTCACAGCCGATTTCGTGCAGGCGACGGATGGCGGCGACGGACCCGGCCACATCGAGGGTATCCTCGTTAATCATCGATTGAACCACGACCGGATAACCGCCGCCGATGGTGACGTTGCCGACGGGAACCGGACGGGTCGAGCGACGGTGGATTGTAGTATCGGTGAGGGCGTCGCTGGGGGGGGTTGGGCTGAGGCTGGGATTGGGAAGTGTCTGCATACGGTAGGTTGGTGATAGGTGCAAAAACGTCGATCGCCGAGAGGATGCGCAAGCTGTTGGGTTGGCTGCTTCGAGTCCGGGCGATCGCGCGATCGAAGTATTGGGCAAACTCCTGTTTTTCAGGGTGCCACAAAGCGGGTTCGTTTTGGTGGTTGGCCCCAGAGAAATTGGGCAGAAGTGGGGGGGAAGCGGTAGAAGTCGAAACGACTCAGTTGCTGGGGGGCGCGTCAGTAACGTCCCGATTCCCGCGACGTCGGAGGGGGGGAACCTCGGATCGAAATGGGCGCGAGTTAGCGTATGCTACCGACTAAAATTCAAGTTAATCGAGGCGAGCGACCGTTCCGACGAATGGGAGGGGTCTGCATCAAAGTCTCTCTTGATTTGCGTGCGGAGGTCATCGTCGCGGCTTGTCAATTTCGGGCTGTTTGCTGTTGCCTTTCACGGGAGCGATCGCTCCTTTGCCATTTACTCGATAAACCCATGATCGGAACTGTTCTTAAAGGGCGCTACAAACTCGTTAAAAACCTCAAACGAGGGGCTTTTGGCCGCATTTATCTCGCCGAAATTTACGAAGCGGCTGGGGAGGAACCCGTCGTCCAACAGCCAGCAGTGAAGCAATTGTGCATCGTCCGCCATTTCCAACCGAATCTCGCCGAACCGTCAATTCTCAAAGAGGCGCGCTGGCGGTTTGAAACGGAAGTGCAACGGTTGGAGGCGCTCGAAAACTGTCCCGACGTGGCTCATATCTGCGATGCTTTCGAGGACGAGGAGCAATTTTATACCGTTGAAGACTATATCGAAGGGCACGATCTCGGGGAAGAAATCGGCGAGGGTCGCCGTTGGAATGACCGACAAGCGATTAATTTGCTCTACGACGTGCTGAAGATTTTAGAGTACGTTCATGGTTATGATATCGTGCATCGTAATATCAAACCGTCCAATTTGATCCGACGGCGCCAAGATGGGGGGATCGCCGCGATCGATTTTGGGAGTTTGAAAGAGATTGAAACGCTGGCGATCGCCGCGCAAGGACAGGTGACGACGGCGGCGATCGGAACGCCGGGTTACATGAGTATCGAACAACTCGGCGGCAAACCGACGGCGAGCAGCGATCTTTACGCTTTGGGAATGACGGCGATTCAAGCCTTAACGGGGATGTCGCCGCGCCAATTGCAAAGACATCCACAAACGGGTCTGTTGATGTGGCGTCCTTTAGTCGAAGTCGATGCTCGTTTGGCGGATATTTTAGATCGGATGGTGCATACGGATTTAAACGAGCGCTACCAACGGGCAAAAGACGTGCTTGAAGATCTCAAAAACTTACATCGGATTGGCGAAGTCGTTGACAATCGCTATCAAATATTAAGGGAATTAGGTGAAGGTCAATTAGACCGCACTTGGTTGGCGAAAGATTTGCAGCGTACTGGGCAAAGTTATTGCATTCTCAAACAACTCAAAATTGACAATCACGAAGCGTTCCCGTTGTGGGAGGCGCGCAATTTATTCGATACGGAAGCCCAAATTCTGCACGGGTTGGGAACCCACGATCGCATCCCCCAATTACTGGCGGATTTTGAGGCGAACGGGCAGTTGTATTTAGTTCGCGAGTATGTCGAAGGCGAATCGCTCCAGGATAAATTGATGGCGGGAGAGCGCTTCGACGAAGGACAAACGATCGCGTTTCTCAAAGATATTTTAGAAACGCTCAAATTCGTTCACGAACAAAATACCATTCACCAAGATCTCAAACCGTCGAGTGCGATCGTGCGCGGATCCGATGGCAAAATTGCCCTGACCGATTTCGGATCGGTCAAACAAATCAGTACCCTGACCATCGAGGGGGGGCAACTCAAGAGTGTGGGGGTGGTGGGAACGCCGGGATATATGCCGAAAGAGCAGCAAGTCGGCAATCCGCGCCCGAATAGCGATATTTACGCGGTCGGGGCGATCGCCATTCACTTGTTGACGGGAATTCACCCGACCCATCTCGGTCGCGATCCGGAAACTGGGGAGTTGAGCTGGCGCCAACACGCGACGGTGACCGAGGGATTGGCCCGCATTCTCGACAAGATGGTGTTGAGTTATTTCCGCGATCGCTACGGGTCGGCGTCGGAGGTGTTGGCGGATTTGGCCCAACTCGATGCGAACCGTTCCGACACGCCAGAAAAGGCGATCGCGCCGTCTCCCACTCCGACCGATCCGCCTCGCGATCGCCAAAGACCCCGGAATCGCTCCTCGGGAACCGGATTGGCTCCCTCGCCGAAATGGATGTGGGGCGTGGCCGTTGCGGCGGCGGTGGCGCTGGTGGCGGCGCTGGTGTCCCTCGTCGTTCAGATGCAGCAGGCGCGATCGCAAATGCAACAAGCGGATGGGTTCGTCGATCGCGCCAACGAATTACTCGCCGCCGAAGAGCCGAACGCGGCGAACGAAGAATGCTACAAAGCCTTGGCGGTGGCGGCGGATTACGCTCGCTCTTGGCAGTGTAGCGGCGATGCGTTCTATACCTTGGGCCGTCACGAGTTGGCGGCGATCGCCTATAAAAAAGCATTGGACCTCGATCCCGATACGGCCCGGTTGTGGGGCGATCGCGCTAAAGTCCTCGCCGAACTGGAACGACCGGCGGAAGCCTTGGTCGCTTACGACCGCGCCTTACAACTGGATCCGACGTTGTTGAGCGCGCGGTCGGGTCGCGGTCGGGCTTTATTAGCGTTGGAACGCTACGAAGAGGCGATCGAACAGTTCCAAACTGTCGCCGAACAAGAACCGAACAATCTGGAGGCGTGGGAACGACAAGCGGAAGCTTTAGATGCCTTAAACCGCCCCGAAGACGCACGACAAGCTTACGAAGGAGCCTTGCAAGCTTACGCCAGCGCGATCGCCCGCGAACCGGACAATCCGGAACTGTGGGCGGCCCAAGGACGCATTTTAGGCCAGCTCGATCGCCTCGACGAAGCCCTCGATTCCGTAGATCGGGCGTTGGAATTGGACCCGAATGCGGCGCCGATCTGGCAGAAAAAAGGCGGCTTGTTAGTGCGCTTGCAGCGATTTTACGACGCTCGGGATGCCTTCGATCGCGCCCTCGAACTCGATCCGAACTCGGCGGCGGCGTGGTACGACCTGGCGTCGTTACTCAGTACGGGGTTGCTGCGCTACGATTCCGGCGTCGCCGCCTACAATCGCGCGATCGAATTACAACCCGACTTCGCCGCCGCTTGGCGCGATCGCGGTATCGCTCAAACCTTGTTAGGACGCTACCAAGCGGCCCTCGATTCGTTCGATCGCGCGTTGGAAATCGACCCGCAAGATTACAAAACCTGGGCCCGTCGCGGCGTCGTCTTTAATGAGTTGCGCCGTTACGACGAGGCGATCGAATCGTTCGATCGCGCCGTGGAACTCGAAACCGACGATGCCTTTGTCTGGGTTTCGCGCGGGATTGCCCTCGAATCCCTCGAACGCTACGAGGAAGCCCTCGACTCTTACGAACGGGCGATCGCTATCGATCCGGATTATCAACTGGCCCTCGACTATCGCCGTTCGGTCCGCGATCTCCTGGGCCGCTATTAACCTCAACCGTCCTCCGCCCTCCCCCTTTCCCCGTGTCTATCCTTTTTCCCGACTCCTGGCCGTTCGATCTCAACTTACTGCCCCCGGATGCCTATTTGGTGGGCGGAGCGGTTCGCGACAGCCTCCTCAAGCGGCGATCGCCCCACTTAGACCTCGATTTCGTCTTGCCGCGTCAGGCGGTCACCACGGCGCGGCAAATTGCCAATCGCTACAAGGCGGGATTCGTCCTCTTGGATGCAGAACGGCGGATCGCCCGGGTGGTCTTCGATCGCGCTACGGTCGATTTCGCCAAACTCGAAGGGACGAACTTGGTGGCAGATTTACAGCGCCGAGATTACACGATTAACGCGATCGCCTACAACCCCCACACCGGAGAATGGCTCGACCCCCTCGGCGGACGAGCCGATCTGGAACGCCGGGTGCTGCGGATGGTCTCGCCGACCAACTTAGCCGACGACCCCCTGCGGTTGTTGCGCGCTTACCGTCAAGCCGCTCAATTGAATTTCGCGATCGAAGCCCAAACTCAAGGGGCGATCGCCCAGTTAGCCCGCCTGTTGCGGCAAGTGGCGCCGGAACGCATTCAAACGGAGTTGGAATACCTGCTCGACTGTCCCTCCGGGGGCGAGTGGATCGCTGCCGCCTGGGAGGTGGGCTTGCTACAGCCCTATTTCCCCGACGCTACGGGCGATCGCCTCCGGATCGCTGCCGAAATCGAACGGGCGGCGGCGGCGATCGGCGATCGCTGGCCCGCGTTAAAACAGGAATTTGCACAAAACCTGCACCCTCGTTTCAAGGTGTCCGGCTACCGGGCGATCGCCAAATTAGCCACCTTGCTCCCTCGGGAGGTCAAAGCGGCGGAAACGCAACTGATGCAGTTGAAGTTCAGCCGCGCCCAAATGCACGCCGCCGTGCGTACTCTCAAAGGTTGGCTGCGCTTGACGACGGAGACGGCAGAGTTATCGGCGCTGGATTTAAACCACTCGTCGCCGCGATCGCTGTATTTTCTGTTTGAGGCGGTCGATAACATGTTTCCGGCCCTGGTGGCGATCGCCGTCGCCGGGGGAATGCCCCTCGATGCCTGGTCCGGGGCGATCGCGCGCTACCTCGACCCGCAAGATATCATCGCCCATCCGACTCCCTTGGTGACCGGAAAACAACTGATGCAAGCCCTCGGACTTCGAGGCGGTCCGCAAATCGGCCAGCTTCTGGCGGACATTCAACTGGCGCGGGTCGAGGGTCGCATTCACACCCCAGAAGACGCCCTCGATTTTGCGGCCCAATGCCGCGATCGCGGTGTCGGCGGATCCTAAATAAATTGTTAATCCTAAGAGGCGAGATCGAGGCGGCGCAAGGCGATCGCCCTTCGCCACCATCCTTGCTACAGGTCTTTTTGTCAAAGGGACGATTTTCGCAAGCACTGAAAATGAATGTGCTAAACTGAGTAATCTAGCGAATTAACTAGATGCTCGGCCCTCTCTGAGCCGTTGAGCTCCCTCGCTTAGAGGTCAGCCAAGCGCCAACAAGACAGAGCGAGTCAGACAAGCGAAAGAGTTGCTCGGCGCTAATCAATTCGCTGGTTGTTTTTTAGAGGTGAGAATGGCTAAACGCCGTAATCTGAAAAAAGAAAAAGCTTTACGTAACGAAGCTTACGCGCGCAAGTATCGCAGACGGTCTAATGCAGGTCGTTTTGGCAAACGGCGCTACGCAAGTAAGAATACGACAGGTTCGGGCAGCAACTTCGATCGAAACGAAGGCGATAACGACGATAACAACAACAACAACGACGATGACAATCAATAAGTCAGTTTGACTGCCACTGGGCGAGTCGTCGTCTTGTTCGTAAGATTGAACGAGTTTGTTGCTCTCAACTGCCGAACAGTTTCAGATCTCGAACTGCAACATCTAAAAAGTTTTGGGTCATCGAGGAGGTGGCTCAAAACTTTTTGAGTTTTTGGGGAGTAGGGAGTAAGCTGCTCGCCATTGATATAGGAAAAAAATTCTACTAACCCAAATAGGGAGCAAGATGCTCCCCCTCCCAAGGGTTTCACCATGGACACGGCATTGCCATCATGTTGTTTAAATGTCTAACAGTTTAGCTTTTCCAAAGGCTCACGAACGGCGGAAAAGACCGATTTTCTAATTGCTGGTTGACCCAGAATGCCGCACGATCGCCCGAGTTTAATGCCGTTTCAATCGAACTAAAATGGCTTAAATGTGTGTTATCTTGGCACCAATCCCCCGCACAAGCGACGATCGCGGGCTGGGTGGACGCCAGTAGCGGTCCGTGGTGGGGACGGCGACAGAAGGCGTAACGCCAGCGATGGACTTGCCACCACTCCGGTCGGTCGAGCCAAGGAAACAATGTTTCTGAGGCGCGATCGCGCAATGCTTGTGCCACTAAAGTAAGATCGTTTGTATCTAAATAAGTTTCGGCAAATGCGGCGCTACTGTGGAACACGAAAACGGGGGCGCGATCGCCCGTGCGTTTGCTGCTTTCCCAACTCACCGAGGCGAGAACGGGGTCTCTTGGGAAGCGAACCGCGCGCCAGGGGGGCGATCGCCGCAGGATCTCCCCTTGTTTGTCCGGGGAATAGCCCGCGATCTCGGTAATGCACGGGTCATATTCCACCGATCGCGCGGTATCGAGGAAATGGGGCGAGAAATGGCCGTTTACCGTTTCTAACAGGGTCACCGCTTGCGGCGCGGGAGTGGCGAGGACGATCGCCGTCGCCGTTAACTCCATCGGCGTCGCGTCACTGCGATCGCTTCCCGTGGCTTCGAGGGCAATATACCAAGTACGATCCGGGGTGGGGGCGATCGCCACGGCCCGCCGTTGTCGCCAAATCTCCAGTCCGGAGGCGAGATATTTGGCGATTCGGTTGATCCCTGCGGGAGAAACATAGGCGGGCGACCAGTGCGTATTTTTTACAAAACTTTCGCCGTCGAATTCGTAAATCGTATCCGTCCAAGGGGCGATCGCCTCTCGCCGAGAGATCGCAGTAAGGATACCTTGCATGAATTTCCCCTGCACCGACCACGCGGGTAAACCGAGATCGGCATGGGTATCGTGCATTCGCCGGGTCGCAACTCGTCCGCCGACCCCTCGGGATTTTTCGACGATGACGACGCGATAACCGATTTGGCGTAATCGTCGGGCGGCGATCGATCCTGCCATTCCGGCGCCGACGATCGCCACGTCAACTTGGGGTAAATGATGATTTGAATCTTCTGATAAACGATCGTGCATGGCATCTGAAACTTGAGAACGAATCAAAATTGCGACAGGCGATCGCCGTTATTCCTAGAAATTTTCTTGACTGAAATTGGGCGATCGAGCAGTATTGACCCCTCGGCGATCGCCCAATTTTGACGAATAACGAAAGTTTATCCCCCCCCAATTAAGGCAGCCAAGGATATTGACGAAAGTCCGGCGATCGCTTTTCTAAAAAGGCTTTTTTCCCTTCCGATCCTTCTTCAGTCATGTAATACAACAAGGTGGCATTGCCCGCCAATTCTTGCAATCCCGCTTGACCGTCGCAGTCTGCATTAAATGCCGCTTTCAAACAACGAATCGCGATCGGACTTTTCTCTAAAATTTCTTGCGCCCATTTCACTCCCTCAGCTTCGAGTTGTTCCACCGGAACCACGCAATTGACTAAACCCATTTCTAAAGCTTGTTGGGCGTCGTACTGACGACAGAGAAACCAAATTTCTCGGGCTTTTTTCTGTCCGACAATTCGCGCCAAATAACTCGACCCAAAACCGCCGTCAAAACTGCCGACTTTCGGTCCGGTTTGTCCGAAAATTGCATTGTCCGCCGCGATCGTTAAATCGCAAATAACGTGCAGGACGTGACCGCCACCGATCGCGTATCCGGCGACTAACGCAATCACCACTTTAGGCATCGACCGGATCAGTCGTTGCAAATCGAGGACGTTTAAACGCGGAACCCCCGCATCGTCGATATAACCCGCGTCACCGCGCACGCTTTGATCGCCCCCCGAACAGAAGGCATATTTCCCATCGCTGTGCGGTCCAGCCCCGGTGAGCAGAACCACGCCGATATTGCCGTCTTCCCGGGCATCTAAAAACGCCTCGTACAACTCGAAAACCGTTTTCGGACGGAAAGCATTACGCTTGTGAGGGCGATCGATGGTAATTTTGGCGATGCCATCACTTTTGTGATATTGGATATCTTCGTAAGTTTTAACGGTTTGCCATTGGATGTCCATACAACTTATGCGATCGCGACTTCAGCTTGAGAATTGTACCGCTTTCGCGGCGAACGTGGGCAGTGGCGATCGCCTTTTCCCCACCAGTCCGTCCTCAAAAATCGTTTTTTTTCGGTTTTTCTCTTTGCCGTCGAGTGCCGATCCCCTAGATCCTACAAAGTTAGACTCGAATGCTACTCCCCCGAGTAAAAAAGAGATATTAAATCTGTATTTTCTTTCAAACGAGAAAAGTTTTAGTGCTAGTTTTATCAAACTTGGAGGCGATCGACCCTCACAACACTGAGGGGATCGACGGGCTGTTGTTTCCGCTTATTTTCCTCAATTTGTTCGATCAAACTCCAAAGCGCCAGGAACAAGATCGCAATCATAAATAAGATCGAAAATCCTATACTTCCCTCTTTCATGGAGATGCCCCCAGTATTTTTATTTAACTGGGTTTATTATTCCCGATCGCCTCTTGAATCTTATCGGATCTTAGGAAACAGCGATAATTCCGCGCAAACCACGGGTTAACCGACCGATTCCTTCCGCCGCCGTTTCTCGTTCTAACGCGCCATACGCCACCCGCAAATAACAACTCGATTCAATCCCGAAGGTCGTTCCCGGAATAGCCGCAACTCGATACTCGCGAATCAGTTTTTCGACGAGTTCCATCGCGTTTAAATCGGTATGCACTTTGAGCAGAAAATAGAAAGCGCCTTTCGCGTCGGGAATCGTACATAAATCGCGAATTGGTTCGAGTAAATCGAGAACGAGATGACGAACTTCGGCAATTCGATCGATGCGATCGCGACAATAAGCAAAACCTGCGGTTAAAGCACCACAGGCGGCAAATTGCGAGATCGCTGGAGGACAAATTAAAATCGTATCTTGAATCTTTTTCACCGAATCGAGTAAGTGCTTCGGTAAAACCATATAACCGATGCGCCAACTAGCAAATCCGTAAGCCTTGGAAAGACTAAATAAGGAAATCGTATGTTCGCCACTTCCAGGAATTGACCCCGCCGAAAAATGGTGCGCGCCATCATAAATAAAATATTCGTAAGCTTCATCGGTAATATGATAAATTCCGCGATCGCGACACAGTTTATTGACCGAACGTAAAGCGTATTCGCTATAAACTGCCCCGGTGGGATTATTCGGAGAAATGGTGACCACTGCACGAGTTCGATGGGTAATCGCCGCCGCGATCGCCTCCGGACGAAGTTGGTAATTTTCGTCAGTTTCGACGATGACGGCGCGACATCCAGCGATCGCGATCGCCATTTCATGATTGAAATAATAAGGGCTTTGAATAATAATTTCATCTCCGGGAGAGGCGATCGCCAACACCGCATTCATAAATGCCATATTCCCGCCCGCCGTGACGACAATACAGCGATCGTCAGTCATGTTAATCTGATTTTCACTGATGACTTTAGTTTCAATAAGATCCAGTAACTCGGGAATCCCTCGAACGGATTTATATTTATGATTGTCTGGATTGTCAAAAAAGGATAAAACTGCGCTTTTAGCTTGAGGTGGTGGCGGATAAGAAACCACCCCTTGTCCTAGAGAAATCGTTCCTGGATGCTGCCGAATCAACTCACCCACGACCGGGATAATCGGGGATTGAACCGCTTGCATTCTCAAAGTTTCTCGATTCATCTTGCCATTGAAGATAAAGAACTCAGCCATGACAATTATGGCCGATCTTTATGATAAATCCAATTTCCCGATCTGCAAAAAAGAATTAGAAATTGTTCCTTTTGCAAGCAGTGAAGCAGAGACTGTAAAATTTAGTCGTTTTGCGTCGATTGGGGGCGATCGGAAATTGAGAAACCCCGGGGGGCGTTGGGGGATTCAGTGGCTTGAATTTCAAAAGTAATGCGATCGCGGCGATCGCCACTGTTGACCTCGACCGTCCATTTTCCGATAGGAAGTTCGTAAAATAAGGAATTTTTTGCTTCAGTCGTTACCCGTTTCTGCACTCCCGCGCGATCGCCGATGCGCCATTCTACGGGATCGGCGGGAATTCCGGCTAATTTGAGTTGAATTTTTGCCGTTTCTTCGTGAGGCGTTAAGACGAAATAATCGTCATTTTGAGGAAAGACAATTTTAACGGGATCGGCGATCGCTTTGGGAGTGTTTTGTCGCGCCAACCATTCATGATAATCGTCGGATAAAGTGACCGGATGCGGGCGATCGTAGTTGGCTAAATCTTGAGGTTCAAAATATTCTAAAACTACTGCGGAACATTCCGGCGTCGGTTTGACCCCGGTGGTGGCGCAAATCGGGCGTTTGACGAAACCGGGAGGATTCGGAAAGGGGGCGGGTTCGCGGTTTTCGTGCAAGTGTAAAATAATACGATTCCACAAAGGGGCGGCCCCGGTGACGCCGGAGACTTGTTTCATGCGATCGCCGCTAAAATTGCCGACCCAGGTAGCGACGGTGTAATCGCGGGTAAATCCGACGGTCCAGGTATCGCGAAAGTCCGATGAAGTCCCGGTTTTAACCGCCGCCGGGAAGGGGAGGTCGAGGACGGATTCGACGCCGAAAGCGCGCGCCCGGGCGTAGCGATCGCCTAACATATCGATAATTAACGCCCAGTGAGAGCGATCGCCAATTTGCCGGGGATTGTGAGAAGTCGGGGCGTCGATTTGGGGGTTGAGGGCGATCGCCTCTCCCCGACGGGCGAGGGTAAGGTAGGCGCGGGCGAGTTCCCACAAGCTCACTTCACCACTGCCGAGGGCGAGTCCCAAGCCGTAATGTTCCGGGGATTGAGTGAGATGGTCGAATCCCAAGCGGTGGAGGCGATCGAGGAAGGCGGACACGCCTATATTTTCCAAAACTCTGACGGCGGGGACGTTGAGGGAGTTGGCGAGGGCGAGGCGGACCCGCGCGGGACCCAAAAACTTTTCGCTGTAATCGACGGGGCTGTATAATTTAGCCCCCGGGATGGCGTAGTGAGTGGGAACGTCGGCCAAAATCGTATTCGGCTGGATAATATCTTGTTCGAGGGCAAATTGGTATAAAAAGGGTTTGAGGGTCGATCCCGGCTGGCGTAAGGCTTGCACGCCGTCATTGCGTCCGAGGCGATCGTCGCCGAAGTAGTCGGGGGATCCGACGTAGGCGAGAACGTCTCCAGTCTGGTTGTCGAGGACGATCGCGGCGGCGTGGCGCACGTCGTGGGGGGCGAGGGCGCGCACCATTTGCTTGACTTGGGCTTCGGCAAATTCTTGTAAGGGGCGATCGATCGTCGTGGTCACTTGAGATACGGTGTCTGGCACTTGGTTTGCCAGCCAAAATAGGAAGTGAGGGGCGGCCTCAATGCCGCGATCGCCCGCTAAGCGTTGGGGCTGTTCGGCGTAGGCGCGATCGCGCTGCTGGGGCGTGATGTAGCCGTCGGCGACCATGCGATCGAGGACGTATTGCTGGCGCCGTTTGAGGGCGTCCCAGTGGGTGTTGGGGTTGAGGTGATTGGGGTCGTTGGGGATGGCGGCGAGTAAACTGGCTTGGGCGATCGTGAGATCGCTGGCGGGAACGCCGAAATAAGTGCGGGCGGCGGCTTCGACGCCGTAGAGATTGCCGCCCATCGGCAACCGATTGATATAAGCGTGCAAGATTTCGTCGCGACTCATGCCTGCGTAGAGGCGCCAGGACAGCCAAATTTCGCCGAGTTTGTGGGGGAGGGTGCGCGGCGCAGGTTCTAGCATCCGCGCGAGTTGCATGGTGATGGTGGAGGCGCCGGAGACGATCTGGCGGGCTTGGACGGCTTCGAGCAGCGATCGCCCGATTGCTTGCAAGTCTAACGCACCGTGTCGGTAGAAGCGCTTGTCTTCGGCGGCGAGGATGGCTTGTATAAAGTGAGGGGAAACGCGATCGAGGCTGACGACGGCGGTGCGATCGCGATCGCGGGTGAGGAGAGTCCCGAGGGGCAGTCCGTTGCGATCGCGAAAGACGATCGCCTGTTCGGTTTGGGCGATATCCGAGGCGCGAATCGGTATTAAATAGGGTAGCGATCGCGCGATTGCGGCGAGGAAAAGCAGCCCCAGGGCAATTTTCACCCCCCGTCGCTGTTTTACATTCAATTGATGCCATTTTCGCGCCGAAAACTCGGTGAGGGCGTTGAGTTTTGCCATCGTTCTGTTCCTGGGCGATCGCCGTCTTTTCTATTATGATGACTTTCTCGGGGGCGATCGTCGGTAACGGGAAATTTTAGGAAAAAATAAGGTTTTGAGAAAATCTGCGATCGAAAACCCTATTTTTCGTAACATCAAAAGGGGGCGATCGCTTATGATTTACTGCTCTTCTTTACTGCAAAAACAAGTTATGAAGCTTACCCCCTTTCTGTAGTGACCACTCTTTTTACATCGTTCCTGTATCCAATCCGTTAAAAGGCGATCGACGGTAGCTTACATTTTCGCTGTTGGGCGGTACATTTTCATCCCCCTAAATCCCCCTTAAAAAGGGGGACTTAGGGGGATTTAAGGGGAGTTTGGGGGATCTTTGCCTCTTGTCTCTCATGACAGCGCCAATTGCTGGATCTGTTTTAGAAAGGCGATCGTTCGAGAGAAATTCAATCTTGTTGGGTGGCAAATTTATAAGCCCCGATCGCCGATAAAATAACGGCCAAAATCAACAAAACGGCTACGCTGTACCAAGGAAATTGAGTGCTTTGATAGGCGGCAGCACGCAATCCGATACTCGTGTAAGTTAGCGGTAATAAATAAACCACACTTTTTAAGGCACTGGGAAGTTGCGCGGGATCGAAAAAGGTCGCACCGAGAAAAGACATGGGAACGATAATAAAATTATTATAAATCCCCACACTTTCTAGGGATTTTACACTCAATCCGACGATGACGCCCAAACCGGAAAAAACGGCGCAGTTGAGAACTAAGATCAGTAAAAACAGTGGGTTGAGAAAACTCCAGATTTTCCCGGTAAATAAAATAGCCACTAAAATTACCGATCCGGAAGTCATCAAACCGCGCAAAATTCCCGCCATCATTTTACCGAAATGTAAGGCGATCGGATGGATCGGCAATAAGAGCATTTCTTCAAAGTTTTTCGTGAATAACCGTTCGCCACAGATTGAAAAAACGGTTCCGCCAAAGCCAATGGTCATCGAAGAAAGGGCGACCATTCCCGGCAGCATGAATTCTAAATAACTATTGCCACTTCCCATCCCCGGTTTTAAGGTACTTCCCAATCCCAAACCGAAGGCGAGAATGTAAATGAGGGGAGAGACGAGTCCGGAGGCGGCGACTTGCACGATTCGGACGCGCAAATCCAGCCAGTCTCCCCATAAGATGGTGAGGCTGTCGGCCCAAATGGTTTGGATGAAGGATTTAATCGATTTGGGTGAGGAGGATAGAGAAAGTTGCGATTCCACGAGATTCGATACGTTAACGACTTTCAGGATGTTTACATTTTTTAATGTATCATGAAAACCGATCGCCGCTCGATCTCTCTATCTCTGGGAATGTTCTGGTATTTTGGCTTTTGGGTGGATTTTATAGGTCAAAATTGTACCCGATCGCCCCTCAAGTCAAATCGGGCAATTCGACGAGTTTGTTTCGGGAAGTTGCACCAGATTTAATCGTAATTTCGGACTTGCGAACTTTAAAAGTTTTCGCCAGTAATTCGATCAGTTCGTCGTTCGCTTTTCCTTCAATTGGCGGCGATTTTAAGCGAATGGTCAAGCTGCCATCGGCTTCGCGATCGATTTTTTGTTGTTTGGAGTTTGGTTTGACTTTAACTTTAATGAGGGGCATAATTTGGGGAGAAAACTCAGGCGCCGATCGCCGTTGCCAATTCTCGATCTAAAGCGGCTTTGGCTGCCTCTAAATCGTAAGCAAAACGGGGTTTCATGGGACGATAATCCCGTTCGATCGCCTTTCCATGTCGGAGTACGGCATTGACGACTAAACAGGGTTCGTCGCTGAAATTTAACGCCCCGTGGGGAACTCCCGGAGGAATGGTAATGACCGCCGGATGGCGATCGCTCAACGGCAGATAGCGATATTGGCGATTTTGTAACACTACTAACACAAAACTGCCGCGCACGACCAACAGGCGATCGGTTTGAAAGTGATGCACGAACAGGTCGTCAATGGCACGGGGCGGCACTTGCACGAGCATGGTTTCGTGACAAGATAGGGGGGTATAGAATTGAGCCATGCCGGATTGCATGGATTCTAAAACTTCAATTTCGACGTGTTTGTTTAAACCCATTGGAAACCGTCCTGAAACGATTTTGAAAGTTTCTTGATTCAGGGTAACGCTTTTGTTAATAAATCTTTGTAAAGATCGTTACGGGTTCGATCGAAAATATGGTATAGGTTGCTGCAATATCGAGTTTGTTTTGAAAAAGGTTGCAACCATCGAGGGCGAATTCCCTAGAAAAGCAATTCTCGCCAGTCAACGATCTTCAACAACGATCCTCAACGTCGTGCCATGAACTCTCCCACCCCACCCAAACGTCCCGATTACGCGCTCTATATCGTTCGCTTTATTTGCGGTGCTTTGGCAGGGGCCCTGGTCGGTTGGAGTGTGTTTGGCGGGGGAATGGACGGGATGGTGATTACGATCGCCTCTACGATCTTGTGTGGGGTGCTGGCGGCGTGGTGGGGCGATCGCTTTTGGCACTGTTTGGCGTCGTGGTTGCGCGGATAGGCTGAAAAGCGTTCAAAGCTCTATCGGAGGGTAGTTAAAGCCGTAGGGGCGATCGCCGGATAATGAAGGCAGCTCCCAATCGTGAGAAAATAAGTTTAATCACCTATGGCTCAACTGATTTTGATCCGCCACGGTCAAAGTACGTGGAATGCAGCGAATCGCTTTACCGGGTGGGTGGACGTTCCACTCGATCGCGTCGGACGCCGGGAAGCGATCGCCGCCGCCAGCAAACTCGGGGAATATGTCGTCGATGTGGCGTTTACCAGCTTACTGGTACGGGCGATCGAAACCACGGCGATCTGTCTGACGGAAAGCGAGGGTCTGTGTGGCGGCAAAAGCCCGGTATTCAAGCACGATGCCGACGATCCTCAATGGCATGGCTGGGATAAATACGAAGGGCATCGCGACGAAGAAATCCCAATTTTTCTCGCTCAGGCCCTCGACGAGCGCTATTATGGCGATTTGCAAGGGTACAACAAGGCAAAAATGGCCGAGAAAGTCGGTGAAGAGCAGGTGCATCGCTGGCGGCGATCGTTTGCGACCCGACCGCCTGGGGGAGAAAGCTTAGAAGACACGGCCCGCCGTACCCTGCCCTTTTTCCGCGATCGCATTTTGACGCACCTGAGAGAGGGGGATAACGTGTTAGTGTCCGCCCACGGCAATTCCCTGCGATCGATCGTCATGGAACTCGACGATCTCGACACCGAACAAGTCCCCGGGTTGGAACTGAAAACGGGAGTGCCTCTAGTTTACGAAATCGACAACACCGGGAAGGTCGCCGGGAAAACAGTTTTGAATTGAGCGATCTACTCGCTTCGTCATCCGGATCGATCGCGGTTACAAGTGGCGGAGCATATTAAATGCGGATTGGCTGGCCTGCGATCGCCCACCTGCGCGAACTTCCGGTAAGCTTATCTTAAGCGGTTGAGGAAACTCCCGGGCCGCACTCAGTTCGGCTTCGGCCTGTTTGAGGCATTGTTCGACCCGCCAGCGTTCCTTATCGTTTAGAGGCTTAGTGAGGCGATCTTGAGCTTTTTCCAAAGCGTGCTGAGCCTGCTGCACGTCGATCGCATCTCCCCGACAAGCATCGTTGACCAAGATGACCACCCGATCGTATTCGACTTCTGCCAGTCCTCCCATCACAAACACGGGAATCCAGACCTGTTGAAAGCGAATCCGCAGGACGCCGACGGTCACGAAGGTCACCAAGGAGGCGTGACCGCTTAAAATACCCAACAAGCCGTCTTTGCTAGGTAAGATTAATTCGTCACAAGGGGCATCCCAAATAACTTGCGATGGGGTAATGACTTGAACGTCTAAACTCATAAGCTAGTGCGCTCGGGTAAAACTCGAATCCGAATAACTGAGGAAAACTCTAGATTTTAAGCCAATCAATGCGATGGCGAAGACTCGGCGATCGCCGTTTCTTCCGCACGGACGCAATGACAAACGCAGCGAGTCTAGCACGAATCCCCGGCAATGGCGCTGCTGCCAAAGATACCAGAGAGTCATTCGGCGAACGCGAAAGCGCCTCCTGACTCCTTTCGAGACGCTTTCGCGATCGCACCATCGCCGGATCGGTCTCAAAATGAGTGCGACGGGGACATCGAGCGGACGCCCCCGCCGTCGGTTCCGGTGCAGTTCGTCCCCGCGCAGTTTATGTAAAAATTGAAGATCTCCAGAGTGTAAATCGCATCCCTTTGGAATCGATATTATTCAGTCGATCGCGTGGACTAAGTTACTATGAATAGTAAATCCCCCTAACGACTCGTTATCTTCTGACAACGATTGTTAAATGGTTTTCTCAATCCTCTTCTCAACTTGTTGCTCTTGCCTCTGAAGTAGGATCGAGGTGCAGGTTTTAACTCTCGAACCCTTGACGATTTTTAACTAAATTTCGCTTGTCGTATTCCTATTGTTTTCCCGCGATCGGAAAGTCCGAAGAGGTCGGTTCGTACTTTAGCGATCGCCAATTAAAACAGGCGGGGATGTCGATCGCTGCGGTTCTCCCCCGAGTGCCGAGGGATGTCCTTTTTCCCAAAAGCTGATTCGATCTCTAACAGCGATCGCCCCCCAGGTCAGTGCGCGATCGTGCAGTTTCTTCTCAACAGATGCACTGACGCCATCCCACGAATTTATGCTCAGATCGAGGAGGATCGGCGATAGTGAAAGCCTTCCTTGCCGGAAAACGGGCGATCGCCAACTTGTATTGGGATGGTGAAATGTTAGAAATGTTTGAAATGGTTTGAGTGGGGGCGCTCAAACTTGTAAAAATTTGTGATTGATAAAGCCGCGATGAGAATTTTACTGGTCGAGGATGACGAACCGATTGCCGAAGCACTCGTAGCCAACTTAAGCGAGCAAAACTACGTGGTGGATGTGGCGACCGATGGCGAAGTCGGTTGGAATCTCATAGAAGCGTGTGCCTACGATTTAATTCTGCTCGATTTGATGTTGCCGAAAGTCGATGGTATTACTTTATGCCACCGCTTGCGCGCCGAGGGCTATCAAATGCCCATTCTGTTAGTAACCGCTAAAGATTCCACCGAAGATAAAGTCAAAGGCTTGGATGCGGGGGCCGACGACTACATGGTCAAACCGTTTAAAGTGGCGGAATTGACCGCCCGGATTCGCGCCTTGTTGCGTCGGGGAAACTCGCCATTACCTCCGGTCCTCGAATGGGGTCAGTTGCAGCTCAACCCGAGTACCTGCGAGGTGCATTTTGGGGGCAAGCCCGTCACGCTCACCCCCACGGAATATCGCTTATTGGAATTATTTTTACGTAATAGTAACCGAGTCTACAGCCGCAGCGCGATTTTAGATCATTTATGGTCCTTTGAAGAACCTCCGGCAGAAGATACGATCCGCGCTCATATCAAGGGATTGCGCCAGAAGTTAAAAGCGGTCGGGGCTCCGGCAGATTTGATCGAGACCGTGTACGGGTTGGGGTATCGCCTCAAAGCCTTGCCGACGGGGGCTCCAGGCCCGAGGGCGATCGATGTCTTAGTCGCCGGGTTGGATGGAGAATTGGTCGAACAATTGCGCCAGCGCCTGTCCGAGGTCGAAATTTGCAGCGTGCAGACCGGAGAAGAGACCTTAGAACAATTGGGGGCAAAACGTTGGTCTTTGTTGACGATCGCCCATCGCTTGAGCAACCCGGCGGCGGTCGAAGTTCTCAGACAGGCGGGAACTAAAGGACTGACGGACAATTTGCCGATCGTTTACTGCGTTCCCGACGGTACCGATACCGAGGCGATCGCCGCCACCGGGAAAAAAAGGAAAACGAAGGCCAAAAAAGGCGAACGGCGCAAGACAAAGGGGGGATCGGAGGCGATCGCCTTCGTCGGCGATCCGGTTGACGGCGAAACCTTAGTGCGCCAGATCGCCGATACCCTCCAACTGTCTTTAAACGATCCCCCCAGCCTCACCGAAGCCCAAAAACAACAAACCCAAGCCGCCGTCGCCAAAGTGTGGGAACGCTTTAAAGACCGGATCTGCGATCGCGTCACCATCGTCGAACAAGCGGCGATCGCCCTCAAAAAAGGCCACCTCGACAACGAACTACGCCAAAGCGCCCACCACGAAGCCCACAAACTGGTCGGATCTTTAGGAACCTTCGGCTTTAACGAAGGATCTCAACTCGCCCGCCAAGTCGAACAATTGTTAGATTGTGCCGAGGTTCCCGAAGAAAAAGCCCTCTATTTCGCCGATTTAGTCGTGCAGTTGCGCGCCGAAATCGACGACAAACGCCGGGACGAAGACCGCAATCACAAGGGATCCCAAGACGAACGCCCGCTTCTGCTCGTCGTCGATGACGATCGCGAACTGAGCGAACCGATCGCCCAAGAAGCCGGACGCTGGGGGATGAAAGTCTTGGTCGCCCGCCAAGTCGCACAAGCGCGCGAGGCGATCGCCCGCCGCCGCCCGGATGTAGTTCTCTTGGACATCTCCTTACCCGTCGATCCCGGCGGCGCCTCCGATAACGGAGCGACACCGGAAGCGTTAGAGGCGATCCCCCTGGAGACGGACTGCACCAACGAAGAAGACCGCAAGCAAGAAGGCTTAAAACTCCTCGAAGAACTCACCAACCGCACTCCCCCCGTCCCCGTCCTCGTCTCCACCGTACACGGTAGCGTCGAAGACCGCCTCGAAGTCGCCCGTCTCGGCGGACGCGCCTTTTTAGAAAAACCCGTTCCTCCCTCCCAGGTGATGGAAGCGGTCACCCAAGTGTTGCAGCGCACCCACACCACCGAAGCCCAAGTCATGGTCGTCGATGACGACCCACAAATCTTGACCCTCTTGCGAACCTTCCTCGAACCGTGGGGAATGCGCCTCATCACCCTTTCCGACCCCCAGCGCTTCTGGGATACCTTGGAACTGTCCACCCCGGATTTGATCGTTTTAGATGTCGAAATGCCCCACATGAGCGGCATCGAACTGTGTCAGGTGGTTCGCAACGATCCGCGATGGAGCGGTCTACCGGTCCTCTTTTTAACGGGCCATACCGACCCGGAAACGGTCCATCAAGTCTTTGCCTCCGGCGCCGACGACTACGTGAGCAAGCCGATCGTCGGCCCCGAGTTAGTCACCCGGATCGTCAACCGTCTCGAACGCACCCAACTGTTACGCAATATGGCGGAAACCGACGCCCTCACCGGAGTAGCCAACCGCCGCAAATCTACTCAGGAGTTGGGCAAGTACCTGCATCAAGCGGAACGCCACGACCGACCGCTTTGTTTGGCTATTTTAGATTTGGATCGCTTCAAACAAGTTAACGATCGCTACGGACACGCCACCGGAGATGCGGTTCTGCGACAATTCGGCAAACTCCTATTACGTACCTTCCGCAGCGAGGATGTGGTCGCACGCTGGGGCGGGGAAGAGTTTATCGTCGGTATGTACGGCATGACCAAGCACGAAGGGCTCAAGCGCTTAAATCAGGTGTTGCAGATGGTCAACCACGATTTATCCGTCGGCCCGCCAGAAGATCGATTCTACGTTACTTTCAGTGCCGGGATTTCCGAATATCCGGAAGACGGCAAGGATATTCAATCTCTCTATCGCACGGCAGATAAGGCATTGTATCAAGCCAAGGATCGGGGACGTAATTGCGTGTTGGCTTATTGAGGGGTTGAGCGGTCACACTTCCAGTTCGACCGAGACCGGGAAGTGATCCGAGGGCCAGATCCCGTGGGGGCGATCGCGGTTGACGCGGACGCCGTGGCATTTGAAGCGGCGATCGCAGTACAGGGTATCGATCGCCGCAAAAGGGCGGTCGCGAAAGTCGTGGAAGGTCAGTTGTTCTTCCGGACTCAGGGCGGCGATCGCGTCTTCCAAATGGATGCCGTTGGCGAGGGGTTGGCCCAAGATCTGGCGCGGTCGGCTGTGGGCCTCGTCGTTAAAGTCTCCCGCGACGATCGCCCGCACCCGTTCCGGGGAGAGTTGGGCGAGGCGATCGGCAATTAAGCGGGCGCCTCGTTCCCGGGCGATCGCGCTGCGGTAGTCGAGATGGGTGTTAAAAATGGCGATCCGGCTTGGTTCTCCCTTCGCGATCGCCCCGTCCCCCTCGGCGGCTTGGAACAGACCCCAGGTCGTGAGGCGCGGTAGGGGATTTTGCCACTCGGGGGAGACGCTGCCGGGAATGTCCGGGGTTTCGCTCAACCAAAAATCGCCGTGTTCGATACAATGTAGCCGCGATCGCCGATAGAGGATCGCACAACATTCCCCCGTCCCGGAGCCGTCGCGATCGCGCCCGATACTCTCGTACTCCGGCAATAAGCGATGCAGGTCGTGGCGCTGGGACGGGAGCAATTCTTGAGTGGCGATCGCGTCCGGTGCTTCCCTTAAAATCAATTCCGCCACGACCTCCCGCCGCCGACTCCAGGCGCAATTCCCCGGATCCGGTTTGTCGTAGCGCAGGTTAAACGTCGCAATTTTAAGGATCGTCGCTGCCATGAAGATCTACAACTTTAGGCTGTTTTGTACTACTTTTATAATACTGCCGTGTAGGCTGCTAATCGGTAAGGGGAAGAGAGCAGACTGTTACAAAAAAATTTTGATTTCAATTTCCCGAGCTAGTCATCCTAGCCGAGTTGTAAAATCTATTCAGAAATAGGATTTTGAGCAATATAGCAATCGTCAATGATTTGTAACTCAACTAGGGCGTGTCATCAATTATGTAGGTTCACAAAAGTGACCGAACGTGGAGGAAAGCGCCTGCGGAAAATTAAGCCAGCCAAATCACGGATGCAGCGAGGTAAATGCCACCCAGGAAGTTCACCGAGCCCTTGTCATAGCGAGTGGCAATCCCTCGATGCTGTTTGAGCTTGGCAAAGAAGTTTTCCACCAGATGTCGGGTTCCAGACAAACATCGATCGTAATCGTGGGCTTCTTTTCGATTCTTTTTCGAGGGAATGACAACTTCAATCCCTCGCTCGCGCAACGGTTGTCTGGCTCGTTCGTTGGCATCGTAAGCTTTATCCGCTAGCAGTGCCTGGACTTCCACTGACGGCAGTAACTGATCGGCAGCGACGAGATCGCTGGCTTGACCGGGACTTAAAAAAAAGATATGGGATTCCCCAAAGCGTTCGGGAAGATCTCGCCAAGGAATCCCTGCTCGAAAGCGATACAACACAGCTTCGACGAATAAACGGTTATCTTTAGCTGTGACCCCAACTGTACCCGGACGACCCGGAAGCAGGTGTTTGATGGGTTGCCATTGGTCGTCTCGTAAAGCCTAACGCCGTTTCATCCCGGTTTTGAGCTATCTTGAGCGAACGGGCAGCAGGCTACACACTTTTCACTATTTTTGTCAATTCCCTTAATTGATGACAGACCCTAGGGAGTAAGATGCTCCCACTCTAAAGGATTTCATGTGGGTCGCCCTGATTCAACTAATTTAGGAATGCTATAGGATTTTTATCATTATCGTATTTTTCAATAAATTCACTCAGACGGTCATTCCCGTATAAGTATAAATCCATCAATCCAGTAACTAGCTTAATCTTATGGAAAAGGGCGATAAAATCCTACCCTTGCTCATCAATAATTTTGGATATTGGCTCCGCAATTGGAGGGGTAAAAATTAATTTTTACAATCAAAAATCTAATTATTATTTATAATAACATGCTAATGCTAAGAATCTTATAAAATTACATGAATATTTTCCACAATATTTTCAATAAAATCAACTGAACTTATAACTGAATTAGGATTAATTGGCCACCTATCTCCAATATTGTAGGTTGGATCGATATCAGCTTCATGAGCAATTTTATTTCTACGATCAACAATAGAAGCTAAATTTTGTTTTATATCTCTTGGAGATCTAGCAACTCTCTGACTTATTTCATTCCATAACTCTTTACCTGAAATCAGCCTAATCGCTTCAGAAATTTTGTCTGGATGCTGAAAACTTTTGTATCCTAGATATACTCGAATTTCATCTTCCAACCAAGAAATATCATTAAGTTTATTATTAATTAAGGTAGATAAGACTGGGATTAGAGATGAAATATTATGAGAACTTTGTAAAAATGTATCACCATAATTTTGTCGTATTTGATCTTCCAGCCAGGAAGTAATACCTAGAGCCATACTACGCTCTTGACGTGCATTTCCTAAAGACACTTTAAAACGAGAAAAAGATGATTGAGATTGATTTCGAGAAGGATTGGGTTCGGGGCGTTGTCCTCGATAAATTTCCAACATTCCTAGAGTCACAACTTCATGAATATAGTAATCTAGAGCGCTCACAGCTAATACTAAAGAAGCTCTCAATAAATCTGATAAATCTAAAATCTGAGTAGATTGGGCTTGAAGAGAGTTATAAAGAGCAATCAGGTCTCTAACACGACCTATACTAATTTTAAACTGGTCAAGTGCTGACTGCATATTGAGTGGTTAGGTTAATCACTTTATCTGCTAAATTAGAAAATGTTTTTTCAAAGTCTTTCTGTTTGTTTTGATTTTGCTGTAAAACTTTACCAGTTTGTCCTAATTGTTCAGGAGTTAAAGCGTAAATGGGAGTTCTATGTTCTTGAGAAAGAGCGATTAAACTATTAAAATTCTGAATTTTTGTCAAACAAAACGTTTCGTCAATACCCTGGTTTGAATATCCAACATCAGGTAGCATCATATTATTTTTTTCTAATACAGGTACTAATTTTTGCGATACATCCTGCTCGATCTTTTGGATCCAAATTTCAAAAGCCGCAGTTTCTTTACCTCGTATAATTCTAAAATTTTGAATAATAGTCCCTAAAAATTTTAATCTAACATCAGGAAATGGATAAGTTGCTTCCCTTAAAATTGTCATTGAACTAGCCGTTTTCGCCCATTTATACCATCGTGGTAAAATATTAGTTAAAGAATCAATTGCCATAAGAGAGAAAAAATCAGCCGTTGTAGGAACTATAAAAAAATGACTAGTCATTAAAAGATTTTGATTCAGAGAACCCAAACTAGGACTCATATCAATCAAAATATAATCAGCATTAAGCTGTTTCGCTGTTTTATCGAGTAGATCCGTTATAGATCCAGGCAAATTCTTCAGAGCTTGAATTGAACCACTGAGTTCTTGTGCAATACCTAGGGTCACTTCATATTCAGCCAAGCCAACACTCCCTGGGAGCAAAAATAAATTTTTTTGACCTTCGACTTGAATGCAATCCACAGCCTCAATCATCCTGGGTTGTGATTCAAAAGCAGGAGCCAAGCCAGTTTTTATATTAAATTTCGTGTCATAAATGTTTTGTATTCTACTTTCATCCTCTTCAGTTCCTTCTCCTAAAGCTATTCCGGTAAGATTGCATTGGGGATCGGTATCCACTAAAATAACGGTTTTACCCTTGGAAGCAAGCATCCAACCTAAGTTAAAAACAGTGGTTGTTTTACTAACGCCACCTTTGTGATTGAAAAGAGCAATTTTATGAACCACGATTGATATCCCTTGATAATTCGTTGAATTATTTTTTGAATTATATATTCAAGACATAAAAATAACAAATATTTAATTTATAGTATGGCAACTCTCAATCGAGTAACGAAGTAAATTGGCTCGATGGATTACCGCGCAACATGGGGAATCACAGGTGGGGATTGTACCTGATGATTTGCTAAAATATCCCTCTTCTGTCACTTTAGAAAAACCCTTGTCTTGACTTAATTCTAGAACCCTTACAGGGTCGGAGATCGCGACGGATTCCTAATAGAAACTCAAAAACAGGGTCAGAGCCGTCTGGATCTCTCCTGATAAGGGATACGCCGATCGCTATCTCCGACAATGAGAGAAGAGGGATAGATCTCTTTCATTATAAAAAACTCTCAGACTACAATCTTTATTGTACCTCGTAAGCTGCCGCAACGATAGATAAGGCGACCGCCGGGGCAGTGACGGCGCGCAGGATGCGACGACCCAGGGACACGGGTTGAAACCCGGCGCCGATCGCCCGTTCCACCTCCGCAGGCGTCCAGCCGCCCTCGGGTCCGGTGGCGATCGCCACCGCTTCCCCGGAACTAACGCGCAGACTCTCGCACAAGTGCGGCACGTCGTCCCCCCGCGCCACGCAGAGATAACGGCGGGCCTCCCCCACCGCAGCAATCGCCGCGTCCCACGGCACGGGATCGAGCAAGTCCGGTACGATCTGCCGTTCCGACTGTTCGGCAGCTTCTTTGACGATCCGCCGCCAACGCTCCAACTTCTGCCGACTCGGACGCAACAACGTGCGATCGCTCGTCACCGGGGCGATCGTCGTCACCCCTAACTCCGTGGTCTGTCGCACGATCTCGTCAAAACCACTCTTCGGCAACCCGACGATCGCCGTTACCGCGATCGGCAATTCCGTAGACACCGCCAGTTCTTCGAGTAACTCCGCTTGGGCTTCGGCGCACAACTGCGCCAGCCACCAGCGACCGCCCCCGTCAATCGCGATAAAGCGATCGCCCCCGTGCAAGCGCAACACTCGGTATAAATAATGACTTTGCTCGCGATCGAGGCGGACCCTACCCCCGTCGATTTGCGAGGGGTCGATAACCACTCGTTGCATAGATCCAAAACTTACTTAGTTCAAACGGGCCTCGGACCCGGCGGGCGCGATTCTGGGAAGCAGAATCGCGCTAACCTTTAGAGAACTAACCTTGCGACTTGAGCTCTTCCAAGTACGCCGCGATCGCCTCACTCGCCAACTCGCTCATCGGTCGGCCCTGACGCTTGGCTTCCACCTTAACTTGTTGGTAAACCGCATCGCGGACGTTAATGCGGCGGCGGGGGGGACGCTTGGCTGACTTCTCCGTCGCGGGCGCCGTCGCCGAACCCGTGGCATAACTCGCGGCAAACTGACGCAATGCCTCGAAGCCGACGCGATCGCAAAAATCGCCAAAGCTCTCCCGTTGCGGACGGCTGGCTTGTTCCTGTTTGAAATAAACAAACAACGGTTCGAGGGTTGCTTCGAGATTGTCGATCTCTAATTTTTCCAAATACACCCGGGATAAGCGCGTTTGGTTCGGATCGGCCCCCAACCAGAGTTGATAAGCATCGGGTGATTTCCCTACAAACCCCATTTCTGCCAAATACGGACGGGCGCAACCGTTGGGACATCCGGTCATCCGAATCACGAAATGTTCCTCGGACAAGCCGACTTTATCGAGGACCGCCCGCACGCGATCGAGAATCGACGGTAAAATCCGTTCGGACTCGGTAATCGCCAAACCGCAGGTGGGCAGCGCCGGACAAGCCATCGAATAGCGCTCTAACGGGTCGATGTCCGTTTCCGACTGAATGCCGCAGCGCGTCAGAATCTCCTGAATTTCCCGTTGCCATGCGGGTTGGATTTCGTAGAGGATAATATTTTGGCTGGCGGTGACCCGCATCGGCAGGTTATAGCGAGTCACGATCTCGCGCAAGGCGGTTCGCAACTGTAGGCTATCTCGATCCCAAACCCGACCGTTTTGGATCGACAAGCCGACAAAGAGATTGCCGTCTCCTTGTTGGTGCCAGCCGAGATAATCCTCGTATTTGAACGGGGGTAAGGGTTTGAGCGGTTCGATCGCCTTGCCGAAATAGCCCTCGACCGAGGCGCGGAATTTCTCGACTCCCCAATCGTGAATCAGGTACTTCATCCGGGCGTGACGGCGGTTGACGCGATCGCCGTAATCCCGTTGGGTGGCGACAATCGCTTTGACCAGATCGTAAACGTCGTCTTTGCTGACGTAGCCGATGGGGTCGGCGACCCGGGCGAAGGTTTCTTCTTTGTTGTGGGTGCGACCCATCCCGCCGCCCGCGTAGACGTTGAAGCCTTGCAGTTCTCCCGCCTCGTCGGTAATGACTACCAAGCTTACATCTTGGGAAAAGAGATCGACGGAGTTATCGCCGGGAACCGTAACGGCGCACTTGAATTTACGCGGCATGTAGTGGGTGCCGTAGATCGGTTCTTCTTTATCCTGGAAAATGGTGCCGTTACCGTTGCGCTGGCGGGCGGCGACCACGGCGGGGTCTTCTTGGGCGCTAATGGCTTTTTCGCCGTCGAGCCAAATTTCGTAATAGGCGCCCGTTTGCGGGGTGAGTAGGTCGGCGATGTTGTCGGCGTACTGCCACGCCAGGGTGTAATCGCGACGATTTTTGTACGGGGCGGGCGGCGCCATGACGTTACGGTTGAGGTCGCCGCAGGCGCCGAGGGTGGATCCCATGTTTTGGACGATCGCCGCGATCGCCGCTTTCAGGTTTTTCTTTAAAATGCCGTGGAGTTGGAAGCCCTGACGGGTGGTGGCGCGCAAGGTTTGATTGCCGTATTCTTCGGAGATGCGATCGAGGGCTAAATACAGTTGGGGCGGAATGAAGCCTCCCGGGGACCGGGTACGCAACATGAATTGATAGTCTTTTTCTTGCCCTTTGACCCGATTATCTCGGTTGTCTTGTTGGTAAGACCCGTGAAATTTAAGAATTTGCACCCCGTCACCGCTAAAGTGCGTGGTATCCTCTAGCAGTTCTGTAGCGAGGGGTTCGCGCAGGAAGTTACTGCGTTCTTTAATACCTTCAAGTTTAGATGTTTTGCCTGTAGGAACGGAGGGAGTTGGAGATGTCAGCATCGTCATGCGCTATACAATAGGGAAGTCAACGGTATCACCGATAATCCGCTCGGGATTCTGGTCTTTCCCTGCGATCTTATCATTGCCTATCCTAATTTACGGGATGGCGCCCAAAATTGGGATCCAGGGGCTGAGGTCGGCTAGGGGTCGCTCTTGAGTAATCATGCTGGGAAGTGAAGGACGAGGAGCGGGCGATCGCCGTCCCTCCTTTGGAATATTTTACGTTATAAATTCATGTTTTTTCGAGTTTTTGAACCTCCGTCAAAGAAAATTTTTAGGGTTGAAAAGAGTGATTTTTCGACTCAAAAGCTTATTTTTTAGGATAAACAACGAATTCTTCGGTATTTTTAAGTTGTTTTACCTTTGGATTAGTCGTTAACCTTGATGTTTAAGTAATTTTATTTTTATTGAAGCCAGATTGCGATCGCCGATCGTCGGAGAATTAAACGTGCAGGATTTATGCAAGATTTTTACGGAAACCTGGAGGGAGCGAGTCAGGCCGACCCCGTCGAGTCGAGTTGGGGGGAGAGAGACCCGGGATCGCCGCAAGGGGTGGGGATTGAGGCGCGATCGCCGAGAACGGCAGGCGGATTATAAAAAATTATTAAAGTTTCCGGAGTGAGCGATCCGAATTAAGGGCAATGACCCGGGGGAGGACCGATGGAATGGTGGAAGATGGCGCGATCGCGTCCGAGGGCTTTAGCGCGGTAGAGGGCGTCGTCCGCCGCCGCAATCAGGGAAGCGGGAGACAAGTTCGCCGAAGGAACCCGGGTGGCGACCCCCAAACTGAGGGTGACGATCTGGCCGAGAGACGAGGCTTTGTGGGCGATCGCCAAAGCATGGATGCGCGATCGCAAGGTCTGAGCCACGCTCATCGCTTCTTCAGCCCCGGTGTGGGGTAGGATCAGGGCAAACTCTTCGCCGCCGTAGCGCGCCCCGAGTTCGCCCTCGCGCAAGGTAGAGCGCAAGGCATCGGCGACCTCTCGCAAGGTGCGATCGCCCGCCAGATGACCGTAAGTATCATTATAAGCCTTGAAATAATCGATATCGCACAGAATCAACGAAAGCGGTACTCCTGCCGCCGCCAGTCGCTGCCACTCGCGATTGAGATAGGCATCAAAATGACGGCGATTCGCCAATCCGGTGAGGGCGTCGAGGGTGGCTAAATGTTCCAACTCCTGATTGGCGAGTTGGAGTTGGCGATAGAGGAGCGCTTGTTGGATGGCGATCGCCAATTCTCCGGCAATTTGTTCGACGAAATCGATATCCGACGCCTCCCACGGACCCGGGGCCGAACAGCGATCGACCCACAACCATCCCCAGAGTCCGAGACGGTCCCCCCGTTCCGGAGGGCGATCGGAATCGGGGGCGACCCCAGAACGTTCGCGAATCCAGATCGGGACTTGCAAGTGAGCGCGAATTCCCAAAGCGTGGAGGCGGGCGATCGCCGCCGAGGGGAGATCCGCCGTTTCGAGATCGGCGATCGCGCACACGGGTAAGCCGTCGCCAGCGCACTGCGGTTCCGGGTCGAACCAGCGCCAGTCCAACGATTCGTCTCGCAGGGACGGAACCGCCGACGTGCGCGATTCCACCACAAAAGTCAAATCCCGAGAACCGCCTTCCGCGAGGGGAGGGGAGACCCGGTAAATGGCGACCCGTTGCACTTGCAAGAAACGGCGCACCTCCTTCGCCGTCGTCGCCAGAATGCGATCGAGATCGAGGGAGTGGCGGATCCGTCCTTGAATCACCCCGACCAGACGTTCCCGTCGGGCCTGTCGTTGCAACGCCCCCATCAACTGTTTGCGTTCCGTAATATCCTCGGTATGGACCATCACCATATCCGGCGCCACGAACACGTAAACGATCGCGAAATGTTTCGGTTCGGCGGTCGCGCAAAAGCGATAAAACCGTTCGCTTTTAATCGTGCGTCGTTCCCGAAAACAACGCTTTAACTCCTCGACCAACTCCCGACAGTCCGCATACATGCAGCGTGCGGTTTTCCCCAACGAGCGCGCCACGCAGCCCCCCGTCATCGCCAACGCCGCATCGTTGTAGTCGATCAAGAAAAACTCATCGCCGACACACTGCCACGTTAAAGTCGGAATTGGGATGTGCTTGTACTGGGTTCGCAAGCGTTCCTCGCTTTGACGCAGGGCTTGTTCCGCTTGGCGGCGTTCGGTAATGTCGATCCCGGTACAGATAATGTACTTGACGCGATCGCTATCTTCCTCAAAAATCGCCGTATTCGACCAGGCGATCGTCCGTAACTCGCCATCCCGGGTCAACCAGCGATTTTCGTGGTGATTCGGTCCGTTTCCCGAACTCAACTGCACTAAAACCGTGTGGAACGCTTCCACCTCTTCGGGAATTAAAAATAACTCCGCCACCCGTCGGTTACTCATTTGCTCGAAGCGGTAGCCCGTCGTCTTCTCGCAGGCAAGATTGCAGCTCATAATCCGCGCCTCGCGATCGAGCACCACCACTAAAGAGTTGGCGGTATCGAGGACTGTAGAGACGAAATTGCGAACTAAAACATCTGTCGCTTCGAGCAATTGGGTCCCGAATTGACGCTGTTGTTCCAAATTTTTGAGCGCTTGTTTGAGATCGCCGATTTCTTCGCCGACGAACAACACTCGTTCTGGTTCGTTCGCCGGGTGGGGAAACGTCCTCGACCCTCGGAGGTCTCCCGGGGGAAGGGGAGGGACAGTGCGGATGCTGAGGCGCAAAAATAAGGGCGAACCGTCGGCGCATTGAAGGGTGACTTCGCGCCCGTGGATTTGCTCCGTATCGCTGTGATGCTGCCAATCGGCGCCAGTCCACCACTGACGGAAAGCTCGGACTTCTTGCGGACCGTTCAACAGGTTGACGAAGGGTTGACCTTGCAGGCGATCGCGCGAATATCCCAGTTGTCGCGCCGCAAACGCACTGACTTGCTCGACGATCGCCTCCGAGGTCAGACTGAAGTAAAAACCGGGCAATTGTTCGTAATAATTGCGGTATTGTTCGAGTTGGGCCGAGGTTCGGGCGAGTTGTTCGCGCAATTGGGCGACTTCTCGTTCGCTTCCGTCGTACTCGCACGCCACTTCTGCGGACGTGCAGTGAGTGCTCGATCCCCCGGAAGAGTCGCCGCACGAATGCGACGGATCGGATTTTCCTTTAACTTTAGCGTCACACCACGATTGGTCAGATCGGCGCTCGACATTCATGCGTATTGCCCCTATTCCCTGATGCTACTGGCTGACTGGAGACTGGCTAGGTACTGCTCTGACGGATTGCATAGTCTCTGCTGGATTGGTACGGTCCGACTGCGCTGGACGAGATGCGGTTCGAGACGGGCCGATCGATGGTGGAGCGCGATCGCTTGCCGACGAACTTGAGGCTCCTTAAAGAATTATCACCCAAGACAGCCGATGGCCACAGGTGGGTATGGGCTACCATGCTGTTAGGGCTTCCCTACGGAGGGACGGGTCTAAGCGTTCGTGGTTAAGGGATTTGACGGGTTGGCGGCGTCGCGATCTTCGCGCCGTTCGCCGATGCTGGATCGACCCAAGACAGGTTCCGACCCCGGTGGGCGATCGCCCTTTTTGACGGTCCAGTTGGGCAACTGGCATAATAATGCTCCCGACTGGCCTTAAAAACCCACTCAATAAAAGAAAGCCCGAGCCTCGGCGATCGGCGCGCGATCGCCAGCAATGACGGGTTGACGATTTCAGGAGTGCTTTACCCGTCGCCCGCCGATCGCTCGCCATGGCTGGGATGGGAAGGGATTCGAGCGACAAGGAGTAAAGATAACCCAGACGCCCTGGTAACTTGAGACGGGGGAGTTCGTGTGACTATGGAATTTATTAAATCGAGTGTTTTTAGAGCGCTCCGCAGCCACCTGCAGGATATGAGCAAATTGAGCGTGGCCTCTTTTTTAGCCACGGCTCTAGATTTTATCGTTTTTTCGCTGTTCGTCAGGCTGTTCGAGCTTCCGGTTCCGCGAGGGGCCGTCTTCGGCTCCCTGGCGGGGGGAATTTTTCACTTTAGCCTTTGCCGTTTTTGGGTATTTGCTCGCTTCGAGCGCAATTTACTCGAAGCGGCTTTTCGTTATGCGATCGTCTCCGGAAGCGCCCTCGTCCTACACTCGACGTTGACGACCCTGTTGGCGACCTATTTGCTCGACATCGAAGAAACTGCCTGGTTGACGTCGAAGTTTTTAGTGTTTGCCTTTTGGATTTATCCCGGTAGCAAATACATGGTTTTCGGTCGATCGCGCCGATTCAGAACGGCCCGACGGCGCGGCTATCTGTGGTTCGGACGCTTGCGAAAAGGGCGCTGGTAAGGGGGATGGGCGCGGCGATCGATCGCCCCTGCGATCGCCTCACTTAGACCGAACGAGTACCGAAAGATCGCAGAGAAAGGCGGGCATTGAGCTCGCCTTTCTCTGTGAGAAAATCAAAAAAAAATCGCTCGACTTGACGAGAATATCCAAAAATTTGTTACAGCACTCGGGCGCCTGATGAGGTACAGTGCCGATCTCAATGTCTTGCATAGCAGAGGAAAATGCTATATTGCTTTTTTAAGTTCTATCTAGCGCAGTCCCCAGTGAAGAGGGAAGCCGCTATTGTAATCTTTGATTCAATAGCGGTAGTTCACAACAATCGAATTACGACGAATCTTGACAATGGCGATCGAGGAGTTCGATGATTTTATCGTAGGCAAAATTATCGATCCAAGTACGCAAGCAATGCACTAGAGGAGCTTCTCGGTCCGAGAGTCGGTCGAGTAAGGCGAATAGGGCGCGATCGTCCAAAACTAAGGCCGCTTTTCGTAACTCTTGTTTCCAGGAAGCGGATAAATCGGCGAGCAACTTCTCAATTTGTAATTCCTCCGCCGTCGGCGACGCTGTAGGAGGGGAAGCGGGATCGACGATCGCCTCCTGAGTCCCTCGAACATCTTCGCTAATCGTTTCCACCTCGATCTCGAACGCGAAGGTCGATCCGTTCTCCGGTTCCGAGGACAATTCGATCGCGCTGTCGAGGAGTTCGAGATGCTTGCGGACTAGAGCCAAACCCAATCCCGATCCCGTCGAACCCTTCGTCCCGACGCGCTCCGCCGTAAAGGGTTCGAAGATGCGATCGTGATTTTCCTCGGCGATTCCGATCCCCGTATCGCGCACCGCAAAGCGCAGGCGTTCCCGTAGGGTCTGCGCAGGACAATCCCCCGCCACCGGACGCACTTCTAAGCTCACTTCACCGTGGGTCGTAAATTTAATCGCATTTTCTAATAACTGGATTAAAACTTGAGTTAATTTAAGGCGATCGCTGCAAACATATCGAGGCAAATTCGGCGCGGCGATCGTTTGAAAACCCAGATTTTTCTGACGCGCCTTCACCCCGAAGATCTCTTCTAACTCCTGCAACAGTCGGTACAGGTCGAAATGCTCCAGTTTCAGCAATCCCCGTCCCACTTCGATCTTGGACAGGTCGAGAATTTCATTAATCAAACCCAGTAAATTTTCCCCGTTGCGGCGCACGATCTGCAAGTGTTCTCGTTCGATCTCCGATAAATTTGGACTGTGACGCAACAGGTCGCTAAAACCAAAAATTGCGTGTAACGGCGTGCGCAGTTCGTGACTCATATTCGCCAGAAACGCACTTTTGGCGCGATTGGCGGCTTCGGCGGCTTCTTTGGCGTGGACTAATTGCGCCTCGGCGGCTTTACGCGCGCGGATATCTTGAATTTGACCGATCGCGTAACGTGGCTTCCCCCGTTCGTCTTTGAGCAGCGAAATACTTGCCAGAGTGGCAATTTTTTCCCCGTCTTTATGTAAATATTCTCTTTCTTGAACCAGGGCCGATTGTCGTCCCTCGAAAAGGGGTTGCAAGGTTTTTGCAGCAAAATGCTCCTCGGGATCGACGATCGCGCAGACATTCAATTTTAATAATTCCTCGGCGTCGTAACCGAGTAAGTCGCACAACGCCCGATTGACCTGGATAAAATTACCTTGTAAATCGACGATCGCCATCGCCACCGCCGCATCGTCAAAGGCTCCCCGAAAGCGCTCCTCACTCTCGCGTAATTGCGCTTCGGCGAGCTTGAGTTCGGTAATATCGACCTCGATCCCATCCCAGATCGTGGTTCCGTCGGGCAACCGTCGCGGAACCGATCGCAGTTGCGACCACTGTAGGGATCCGTCCGGTTTGCGTTTGCGCATCTGCATTGAAAACACCGACAAATTGCGCCACGATTCCTCGGTGAGGCGATCGTGTAGGGGACGGTCTTCTTCGGCGATTAAAGCATACAGACTACTCGGATCGGCTTTGACCTGTTCTGGCGTCAGTCCGAGCAAGCGTTCGACCCCGCCACTCATATAAGAAAAGCGATAGCATCCGTCCGGGTCGCGCACGAGTTGGTAAATCAAACCGCGATCGAGATTGTCCCCGAGGATTTGTAACTGGGTTTCTCGTTCTTGCAAGGCGAGTTCGGCCCGTTTGCGATCGCTGATGTCTTCGACATGACAAATTGCATAAAGTGGTTCGCCGACTTCGTTGCGAACTAAACTGACCGCTAAATTGCCCCAAACGATATGTCCTTGCTTGTGGATGTAGCGTTTTTCGATCTGGTAGCGATCGATGTCTCCGGCGAGCAGTTTGTAGGCTAAATCGAGATCGATTTTCCAGTCGTCGGGATGACTGACACGTTCGATCGTCAATTGTTTGAGTTCGGCGTGAGAATAGCCGAGCATCCGGCATAATGCTGTATTGGCGCGTAAAAGCGTACCCTTTTTTTCCGGTTCCAAACTGGCGATCGCCATTCCAATCGGCGCATTTTCAAACGCCAGCCGAAATCGTTCTCGATTCTCGAAGAAAAATTGTTCTTGGGCTCGGCGATCGCTGGCATCGGACTGCAAGCCTACAATGTGAGTCACCGTTCCCTCGGCGTCGCGAAACGGGCAAATTTGAACCTGATTCCAAAAGCGAGTCCCGTCTTTGCGATAGTTTTCTAAAATCACCTCGCACGGTTCTCCCGTGGCGATCGCCTTTCGGAGGGTAGCGATTTGCGGTTGGTCGCGCTTTTTTCCCTGCAAGAAGCGACAATTTTGACCTTTCACTTCCGCAAAAGTATAACCCGTGAGTTGCTCGAATACGGAATTGACGTAAACAATGGGGTAGTCGGCACGAAGGGCATCCGAAATGGTCACCCCGATGCCGATTTGGGCGATCGCCCGTTCCAAAATCGTCCACTGCTGCTCGATTTGTGTCTGCTGGCGCCTGCGCGATCCAGATTGCAGCAACCGTTCGATCCGCACCAGTAAATCGCTGGATTCAAAGGGTTCTCTGAGGTAATCGACCCCTTCGCGTTCTAAAACGAGCGTCGGATCGAATGCTTCTCCCACCCCGATTCGGATTAAAATCGGGATGTGGCAATTCTCCGGTGGAGACGCTACGCGAACGAGGGCGCCGAGCATCTGCCAGATCGGCTCGAAATCTGCCCCTCGCACCACGATCGCGATCGGTTCGATCGGGTTGGTTCGCTGGCGTCCGCGCACGATCCAGCGTTCCCCCTCCAGACGCCCCGCACGAAGAGTATAGCCGCGATCGCCCAACATGGCTTGGTGTTGCTTCCAGTGTGACCCGCGATCGCCTAACCATAAAATAATAGAATTGTCCGACAAAGATAAGGAAGAATTGGCGCGGGGTGAAACCATCAACGGTACTCAAACTTCAAACTAACTTTAGTTGTATCAAACTCAGTTCCCGAGTGGCAATTCGACACTTATGCTTAGACGCAGTTGTTCTCAGGAATTCAATCGCTTCGATTGAGAAACTCCTCAGTTTCGAGGCAATTCGTTTCCCAGATTTTCCCTGAATCATTCACCCTTGCGATTCTGCAATAATTATCCACAAAAAAGAGGGGAGAAAACAACCGTCATCCCCCTCAGATACATTTCTTAATTTTTCTTGACAAAATCTAAGATTTTAGGCGATCGCCCTCCATTAAAAACCCCTCAGCTTTTTAGGGGAGGGCGATCGAGGGTTGGCGAATTTGGCGCCTAGAAATCGCCAACCCCCGAATTTCTTCCCATATTTACCATGAAGAAATCGCGCTCTAACGATAATCCTGACGTTGAATATCGCGCAAGCGCGCTTCCGGACGTTTGAAGCGATCGAGTTGCGCCTCAAAAAATGCTCGATTTGCTTGTAAGTGTTTCGGATTGGGATCGTCTAAAGGATAGAGCAACGCCGTGCGCAAAGCTTGAATCACCGCCGAGGTCACGCAATACATCGATCGCTGAAATGTAATTCCCAACTGAATTAACATATCATCTTCCCCCCGACAGTGTTTTTGATAGTAATCCACCAAATAGGGGGGCAAGAAATGTAACATATCCTGCATCAACAACGTCGGCGGAATCCCTGCAGTCCCCACGGGGAAAACATCGGCGTAAAGAATTCCGTAATGAAAGTCTTTTTGTTCGTTTGGAACTTCTTTCGCCTGGGCGTTATAAGATTTCGTTCCTCGGAAAGGTGCCGTGCGATAAAATACAGCTTCCACATAAGGTAAAGCCGCTTCGTAAAGCCACATAAAGCCCTTAGATTTCGGGATGATCTCGTAAACTTCGCCGCGAATGTGAGCGTGATGGTAAATCGGGCGTCCGGCGATCGCAAAAATGCCATTGACTAAGAAATTCATCGCCTCGGGAACCGTCGTTAACTTCCCTTCATCGTACAAGTCCGACATTTCAAAAAAGACCGGAGCCATCACTTCCCAAAACAGTCCGAGATTGCTGTAATAAGACAACTGACGAACTTGTTCGATAAACATGTCGGGAAACGCTTTATAAAGCCCCAACATCATCGGATTGCCTTTGAAATAGGCTTTAATTGCGCGATCGGCATTGGCTTTATATTCGTCCGTATCGAGATAGGCGTCAAACTGGCCCCATCCCATATCTCGACCGTGCCAGAGCATAGCTCTCATACAGGCTTCGGCAAATTCCATATTGACGCGATCGTGCAGCCAATGGTGGAGTAAACGCGGTAATTTTTTGCCGATTTCTCCTTTTTCAATAAATTCTAAAAGTTCGGGATGGGCCGTCGCTTCGCCGCGCCAAACTCGCAGATCGGCATCGTCTCCGGCGTAGTGATTGTGAAGGTCTAAATAATGTTGGGGAAGGAAGTATTTAAAAAAGGGTAAGGGGTTTAAAAAAACTTCTTCGGCGATATAGAGTAAATCGCGCCAGTAAAAGTCCATCGGCACTGCGTAGGCTTTATAAATGCCGATGATTTGCATTAAGTTTTCCGGCGTATCTGGCAACATAGCCCCCCCCGCTTCCAAACGGTGTACGATCGGGGCAAATTCGTGTTGCGAGGGGGGTAAAGTCGGTTTCGTCAGGGTCGCACTCATGGCAATTGATGGGTAAAGTTGAGGGGGATAAAATCTGAAAGTTGCAAACGATCGCGGGCGGAGTTGAAAGGCGATCGGTAGGGTTAAATTGGCCGACCCTACCGATGGGTTTCGGGCTTAAAATTGAACGGAGTTGAGTTGCGAAACAGTGGCGCCGCGACGCGAAAGCGTCTCCAAAGGAGAATCGCCGCGATCGATGTTTTTTCCTAAAGCGACGGGGGTCGCGATTGGCGCTTTTAACGCCAACGCCATTGCATTCGTCGTGGGTTCGCTCCAGCGCACCAACCAGGCGGGGCTAATTCCGAGAACGAAGATGGTCGCGGCTAAAATAAACGCCGGAACTCGTTCGCGCCACAGCACTTTCGGATAGTACGCCGTGGCGTTATCCAGCCGTCCGAAACAGGTGCGGTTGAGAAGAATGACGAAGTAAACCGCCGTCAAGCCGGAGGCGATGATACATAACAAGGTCGGAACCGGGAAAATGTCGAAACTGCCTTGAAACACCATAAATTCGGCGATAAACCCGACTAGACCGGGGATTCCGGCACTGGCCATTCCGGCTAAGACGAGCAAGCCACTGGTTAAGGGTAAACCGCGCACCGGACTCATCAACCCGTTGAGACGAGCCAGTTCCCGGGTACCGACTTTGATTTCGACGATCCCGACTAGGTAGAACAGTAAGGCGAGGATCAAGCCGTGACTGACCATCTGGGTGACGGCGCCCAAGGTACTCAGGGCGGTTCCCGCCGCCGTGGCGACCAAGATATAGCCCATGTGTCCGATGGAACTGTAGGCGACCATGCGTTTGATATCTTTTTGGGCGATCGCGGTCAATGCCCCGTAAAGCACGCTAATCACGCCGACGATCGCCAATCCGGGGGAAATGAGTTCCCAAGTCCCGGGAAAGAGTTGTAAACCGAAGCGAATTAAGCCGTAAGTGCCTAATTTGGCCAAAATACCGCCTAAAAGAATGGCGATCGGTGGGGAGGCTTCGACGTAGGCATCGGGCAACCAGGTATGCAGGGGAACTAGGGGGATTTTAATGCCAAAACCAATTAACAGGATGGTTAATAAAATGAATTGGCTCTTTAAGGAGAGATTTTGAGTGGCGATCGCCTCCCAATCGAAACTGCTCGCCCCGCTAAGCCATCCCATCCCCAAAAAGGCCGCGAGAATCAAAATTCCCGAAATCGCGGTGTAAATGAGGAATTTCATCGCCGCATAACCGCGTTTCTCGCCACCCCAAATGGCAATTAATAAGTAAAGGGGAATCAGTTCGAGTTCGTAAAAAAGGACGAATAATAACAAGTTTTGGGCGGCAAAAGCCCCGGCAATCCCGGCATTGACTAATAAAATCATCGGGTAGTAAAGCCGGGGGCGTTCGACGCCATCGCCACTGCCATAAATGGCAATCCAAGTTAGCATGGCCGACAGCGCTAACAGGGGAAAGGATAAGCCGTCGATCGCCAAATGATAGGTCAATCCCAGTTGAGGAACCCAAGGGGTGAATTCCCGTAACTGAAACCCGGAAACGCCGAGATCGAATTGCATGGCGATCGCCAACGTCCAGCCAAAAATGAGGGTGGCGATCGCCAGCGCCACGGTTCTCAACCAGGAACTATTGGCTTTTCCCGGCCAAAAGCCGACGATTGCCGCACCGATAAGAGGTAAGCAAATTAATGTAGTTAGCATTGTTATTGGAAGTGGGGAATGGGAAGTAGGCAGTAGGGACTCAGAAGCTGCAAGCCAGGAGAAAAGCTAGGAGAGTTGCTGGCGGGCAATTAGCCCGCCTTATCCTTCTTTTTGAGTTCTATCTGGCGACTCGTGCGAACCTACAACCAGATGGCTAACGTCACCAAAGTGGCAACGCCAAATAAAATGGTCAGGACATAAAATTGAGTTTGTCCCGAAACGTTATATTTCAAAGTTTGGCCGCTAAATACTGTGGCTAAACCGACGAGATTGACAAAACCATCGACGATATAGCGATCGAACCAAGAAATCAAACGGGAAACGATCGTCACGGCAAAAACAATCGTCAATTTGTACAGTTTGGCCGTGTAAAAATCGTAGGCGAAAAAGTTTTGCAGGGAAGCCGAACCCAAACGCACGGGTTTTTCCCAGCGATCGCCGATATATACGAACGCCCCCAAACCGAGACCGATCGCGCTCGAAACGGACAGCAAGATCGCGGCGGCGAGATTGAAACTCAAGCCGTCGGGGAGCAGTTGCCACTGCCAGAGCAAAATCGGCACGTGCAGCGCAAAACCTGCCAAGATTAGCATCGGTAACACCATCGGCCAGTGAACTTCGGGCGATCGCACGGTCATCGGTTTCGTTTTTCCGGCAAATAACAAGCCGAATTCGCGCGTCACGCTAAATGCAGTTAAGCCGTTGACGAGAAGGAGAACCGCGACTAATTCCGGTCGGGTTGCCCAGAGGCGATCGGCCATTTGTAGCAACGCCCAGAAGCCGCCAAACGGCGGTAGGGCAATCAGTCCGGCACCACCGATGATGAAGGACAGACCGGAGAGGGGACGGCGAGACCACAAGCCGCCATATTGGGTTAAATCTTGGGTGATATTGTTCCACACGATGCCGCCGACACTCATCACCAACAGGGCCATGGCTACGGCGTAGGCGAATAAGAGCATCAAGGCGGTATCGGTTTGTCCGGTGCCCACGGCGATAAACACCAATCCCATGTAGGCGCTGACCGAGTAAGAGAGGGAACGCTTCATGTCGATTTGGGCGATCGCGATCGCCGAGGCGCCCACTGCCGTGACCGAGCCGATGGCGACCGCCGCCGCTAAACCGATTTCTGAGAGGGCTAAAACGGGTTGTAATTTAATCAATACCCACGCCCCCGTGGCGACCACCACCGAGTTTCGCAAAATTGTACTCGGGAGCGGTCCTTCCATCGCTTCGTCCAGCCACAGGTGCAAGGGAAACTGAGCGCATTTCCCCAACGGTCCGGCAATCAGTGCCAAACCTAACAAGGTGGCGACGGTCGGATCCAGTTGGGCAGTTTCGGCCCATTGCGCTAATTCCGTAAAATTCCAAGTTCCCGCGAGGGGTAAGAGCGCAACCACGGCCATGAGCAGCACTAAGTCGCCGACCCGTTTGGTTAAAAACGCATCTCTAGCTCCGGTCACCACCAAACCCTGGCTGAACCACAAGCCGACGAGGAGATAAGTCCCCAGGGTGAGGATTTCTAAAACTACGTAACTGAAGAATAGGGAATTGCACAAGATTAACGAGCAAATCCCCGCTTCAAATAAACCGAGGAGGGCATAAAAGCGCGCCCATCCCCAGTCCATTTCCATATAGCCGACGGCGAAGATTTGGGCGAGCAGGTTGAGTCCGGTGACCAGGGCCATCGCCCCGACGCTGACGGCAGAGATTTCTACATCGAGGCTCAGATGCAACCCGGCGGCATCTAACCAGGTCCAAGATAGGGTTTGAGGGGGTTGGTTCCAAATCCCAGGAAGGGCGAACAAGCTGTGCGTGAAAGCCAGCAAGGTCATCAAGGCATTGGCATATCCGGCAGGTCGCGGACCGATGCGACGCAGGATCCCGGGCGACCACATCCCGGACATAATCCCCCCGATTAAGGTGTAACAAGGTACGAACCATACGGTTGTACCGAGGAAGTGATCCATCAGTGACGACCTCTAATAAACGGCAAAAAGCAAAGCTTACAAGAGCAAGGGAGGTCGGCGATCGCCCCTCAAACTACCCGCTTTGTAAGAAAAGTTAATTATTTTTTAATCTTGCTTTTAAGGGTACTATCCTCAAGGCGATCGATCCAAGAGATTGTCAAAAAAATCGGTAATCTGCTGTCTAAGCTGGGCTTATAGGAGGCGATCGCGACCGATTCAAGGGGGTTATTTAAGGCGATCGGGGAGAATGAATAGATTTTAATTTATTGTTATTATTGTTTTTATTGATTGTTTTGAGTCATTTTTTTTAAAATCGAAAAAAGAATTAACTTTTGGCGGCGATCGCCACGATGGAGGCGTCGTCGGCGAAATCGAGGGGTGAGCGGACGGGGGGATCCTCGGGGTGCGCGGGGCGATCGCACGGCGACACCATAGGTCGATCGCGCCGTCAAACTCAAACGATAAAATTAAAAATCTAAAATCTCAAATCTAAAATCCAAACATGGGATCGAATCCAATCGCCGATAAATTCTCCCAACCCCTCGATCGCGTGGCGTGGGTCGCGATGGCGATCTTGACCGTTATCATTGCCGCGATCTTGCTCACCGGAGAACGAACCGCCCCCTCGGTCAGGGAATTTAGCTGGGACGAGCAGCAAATTGGAGCGGAAGATCGCGCCTTCATCATGACCTTTTCCCGACCGATGAATCGGGAATCGGTCGAAGATCACCTCAAGATCGAACCGCCGTTACCGGGAAAAATCAGTTGGGCGGGTCGGCGGATGGCGTACACCCTCGATCGCCCCGCGCCTTACGGCTTTGAGTTCCAAGTAACCTTGGACGGCGCCCGCGATCGCTTTTCCGACCCGGACGACGAAAGCGCCCAAATCCAACCCTTTCTCAGTCGATTCCGCAGTCGAGATCGCGCGATCGTCTACCTCGGCGTCGAACCGGAAGAACGGGGACGCCTGATTCTCTACAACCTCAGTACCGCAGACGAGACGACGCCGAGAAAAACGATTCTCACCCCGAAAGAATTGTGGGTGACAGACTACGAACCCTATCCCGAAGGCGATCGGATCTTATTCTCCGCCAGCGATCGCCTTTCGTTCTTGCAAGGTCGATTCGAGCAACAACTGTACACCGTCACCACCGGAATTCATCCCGACATACCCGGGGAACCGCCCCCCGATCCCAAACCGCCGGGAAAAATCGAGCGCATTTTAGACAGCCAAGAATATCAAAACCTCAGTTTCGACCTAGCCCCCAACGGCCAGATCGCCGTCGTCCAACGGATTCCCAAAGACAATCCGGGTCAAGTCAGCTTGTGGAAAATCGAACCCGGGAAAGCCCCGGAATCCCTGGGGAACGAACCCGGTGGGGATTTTATGATTACCCCGGACAGTACCGGGGTCGTCGTCGCCCAAGGACAAGGCTTGGCCAACTTGCCCTTAGAACCGAATGCCGAACCGTTGGATTTCATGGCCCAATTCGGCCAGATCCTCAGTTTCAAGCGGGACGGAAGCGCCGCCGCGATGGTCAAGTTCAACACCGACTACACGCGATCGCTGTTCCTGGTCATTCCCGCCCAAGGGGTTCAAAAAGAACTGTGGCGGACCAACGGCTCGATTTTAGACGCTCAATTTAGCCCCAATGGGGATATTCTCTACTGTTTACTGACGAAATTAATTCCCGGCGACGAGTATCAAGAAGAACCGTATATCGCCGCGATCGACCTCAACACCGAGCAGTTACAAACCTTAATCGTCTTACCCCAACAGCGAGAAATTCAGATGAGCTTGTCCCCAGACGGGTTGGGGTTGCTCTTCGATCAAATTTTTGTCGCCAGTGGGGAGGAGAACCCTGCCGTATCCACAGACTTGCCGCGCACCAGTTCGGGAGCGACGGTTACGGGAAGTCGCCTGTGGTTGTTACCCTTGACCGGGGCACCTCCGGCAGAAGAGGTTAAGGGGGAACTCAAACCGGAACAATTGCCGTTTAGCGGATTGCAGCCGGATTGGTTGCCTTAGAGGTCGAGACGATCGCGCAAGTTCGCCAGTTGTTGTCTGGCTTTGGTGTGGTTGGGGGTAATTCGCAAGGCGCGATCGTAAGATTCGATCGCCTCTTCGTAGCGTTCGAGTAATTCGAGGGCAACCCCCCGGTTGTACCAGGCACTAGCCGGGCCGGTCGTTAAGCCCCAATCCCCCTGACTGGCTAAGGCGCGGTCGTAAGCGACGATCGCCTCTTCGTAGCGGCCTTCTTGGAGCAGGGCCGTGCCTTTGTTATACCAAGCCAAGGCAAATTGATCGTCGAGGGCGATCGCGCGATCGAAGGCATCGAGAGCATCTTCGCGACGATCTAAGCGCCACAACACCGAACCGCGATTGATGTGAGCGTCTGCGGCTCGATTCTCGCCCCAACTGCCATCTCCGGCCAAGGCGCGATCGAACGATTCTAGAGCGGCTTCGTTACGGTCGGTATCTTTGAGGATCGTGCCGCGACTGAGCCACGCGAGGGAGTATTGAGGGCGCAACTCCACCGCGCGGTTGAGTTCGGCGATCGCCTCGTCGTAGCGTTGTAACGCTGCCAAGCTCATTCCCCGACCGATTCGAGCATCCACATTATCCCCGTCGAGATCGACGGCGCGATCGTAAAGGTCCAACGCTGCATCGTACTTTTTAGAATTGAGCAAAAATTGCCCTTCCGAAAGCAAGGATTGCAACTCGCTCGGTTCTGCTGCTGGCGTCTCCGGCAGATCTTCGCTCCCAGGTTCCGGGGAAGGCACCGCCTCGGACTCCGGCTCGGGCGCCGCCGTCGGCATCGGCGTCGTCTCTTCATCGGTGACCTGGCCGGAATCCCGACTGCCCGTCGGATCGGTTTGAGCCCACACTGGAGAGGTCAAACCCGTCATCAGCGCTGCCATCATACCGATCCATTTAAAGGAGTTCCGCATCGCTCTAGCCTCTAGAAATCATCGGGTTTTCACAAACACAAAAAATTGTAACAATCTCTCGATCCCCTCGGCGCGTGTCACGATCGCCCCGGTGGGGGGGTGAGATCTGCTCCATCGTTCGGGCTTATCCCGTAGCCTCCAAGGAAGAAGACTCGGCAATCGAACGGCGATCGCCTAGAGAGGTATTTGGGGAGAGGCGCCGCACGGGTAAAGTCACCGTCACCGTGGTTCCCACGTCGAGTTCGCTGTCAATTTCAATTTGTCCCCCGTGCAGCTCCACACAACGTTTGACAATCGCCAATCCCAACCCGGTTCCTTGAATCGTCGCAACGTTGCTGCCTCGCTGAAACGCTTGGAAAATAGCCCGTCGTTCGGTGGCAGGCACCCCGATGCCGCGATCGCGAACTTGCAAGCACACGATCGCCGAACAGGTATCGTCCGCAGGCTCTAACTGCGCTACCCCTCCCAAAATCTGGTAACGGTTCGCTTCCTGGCCGTCGCTGCCGAGATCCGCATCCTCCCGGTGGAGGTCGCGACAACGGACGATTAACTCGATCGCTCCTCCGCCGGGGGAGTATTTAATCGCATTAGACAATAAATTGGTTAAAATTTGTTGCAATAGTTGGCCGTCGAGTATTAAATTCTGGCAGTCCCCTTCAAAATTCAAGGCGATTTCGCGGCGGGGATCCCCCGCTTCGGCCACTAATGCCCGACACCATTGTTCGAGATCCAAGACCAAAGGATTGAACTCCAATTGACCCGATTGCGCCAGATCGATCGACAATACATCGCGCACTAATTGACTCAAGTGCCCGGCAGCAGTTTGAATCCGTTGTAAATGTTTTTTTCTTTTGTCTTCACCCCACCTCGGCCAATAACATTCGAGCAGTTCTGCCGAGGAAATAATGGCTGTTAAAGGAGTTTGATATTCGTGAGAAATCGTCGTCACGATGCCCGAGCGCAAGGCATTGAGTTCTCGTTCGCGCTCCAACGCTTTGAGAATTTCTCGTTCCGCTTGCTTTTCCTGCAACAAACGCTGGACGCGCCTGCGTAACACGGCCCAGTGGATCGGTTTGGTGATGTAGTCCGTGGCCCCCACTTGAAAGGCTCGGTCTACGGAATCTTCGTCTTCCAAACTGGTGATCATTAAAATCGGCGTACTTTTAAGTTCCGAGACCGCTTGTATTTGCTGGCAACAGGCAAACCCATCCAAACCCGGCATTCGCGCGTCGAGCAATACCATGTCGGGCTGAATTTGGCGGTACGCTTCAACGCCCTCCAATCCATTACTGGCTTCGGCGACGCGATACCCTTCTTTGATCATGGCGCGACGCAACATCATGCGAGTGGTGCGATCGTCGTCCACGAGGAGAATGAGGGGGGAGTGGGTCGGTGAAAAGTTAATATTCATATTTCAAAAACTTGCCAGATTGACGAGGTTTTGGCCAATTGGTCGCTCTCCCCAAACGAGGCGATCGCGCCTCATGTGAATGGCAGTAGAAATCCGTAGAACTCTATTATCTCTGGAATCTCCCTCAATTGCCTAGATTGGAATGGGCAGCAGCGATCGCTTCTTTCTTTTTAGTATGCCCTCGCTTGTGAGTTTGTTGGCCGTTCTCGATTTGACGAGAGTCGAGACCTGTTGTTAACCCTCTACCCCAGTTCACACTCAAGACCGAGATCGGGTCGAGCCTTGAAGTCGTTACGCAGCTTAGAAAGATCGTGACATGAGATTGACAATTCCCATGGATTTATCTCTAAATTCTTATAACTTCCTTCTCCTAGGAGATAAGATCGGGAGGCTCCCCGAGTAACCTGTCCCGATTTGTGTGACGATGGGTAAAGCTCAGAGAGCAACCCGTCCTATCTTTTAAGGGCAGCGTTCTCGGGGGTTCCGCTCTTCCTGGGGGCTAGCTCGAATCGACTGGGGGCAAACGGCTCTGGCGATCGCATCTTTGGCTCTACCCTTACAGATTTCCTTTCCCCAAGAGATCGAATGGCTCGACTTCTCGACCGCATGGGCGAGATCTTCCGCATTTAGAATGGCAAGATAGTGCTGAGGTAACCACCATTTTCGATGCTGATGCGACCTGCTAAACAAGGGGACTCGAAACCTCCGAAGACCTCGGAACGATTTTCTGCCAAGCTGGGAAGCCCGCCTCGTATTCGGTAGGCTTGGGGTCAGGAAAATGTCACAATGCTGGATAAATGATTGTTAGTGTTGTCCTGTTTTCGGGAAATCGTGTAAATTTCTCCAGTCTGGCATCGGCTCTGAGATGTCAGCGTCTTCGATCGTTCTTACCCAGTTCACACCGCATTTGTTGTAGCTATGGCTCCTGCCAAGATTCTTGTCGTTGATGACGATCCTGCCATCCGCAATTTGATCTATCGCTTTCTGAGTCAGCAAGAGTATCAAATGGAGTCGGCAGAGGATGGAAAAAAAGCTCTAGAGAGTTTTGAAAAATTTAACCCCGATCTGGTGATTCTTGACGTTAATTTGCCGGATACCACCGGGTATCAGCTTTGTCAGGAAATGCAAAAACGCACGGGGGTTTTTGTCTTGATGCTGACCAGTCGCACCGATGAAGCTGATAAAATTCGAGGGTTTAATTTGGGGGCGGATGACTACATCACCAAGCCCTTTAGTCTGGTCGAACTCGGAGCCAGGGTGGGGGCGCTTTTGAAACGACAGCGTGTCGTCCAAACCGCCGAACAGCCGTCTTTGACCTTCGGCGCGATGTGTATCGATCCGGTGCGTCGCGAGGTGACTCTCAACGAAAAACCTGTTTCTTTAACGGCTTTGGAATTTGATTTACTTTACTTTTTGGCCAGTCATCCCGGTCGTGTTTGGCGGCGATCGGAATTGTTACAGGAAGTTTGGGATTATGACTACGTGGGTGACCAGCGCGTGGTAGACGTTCATATCGGCCAAATCCGACGCAAAATCGAACCGGATACGGGGAGTCCTTCACTGATTCAAACCGTCCGAGGGGTGGGCTACAAGTTTGAGATTCAAAGTTCGGATCGATCGCCGGAAATGGAAGTATGAATGCGAAGACCGAGCGGTTGCGGGGGGCGATCTCTGGAACCGTCTCAATCTTTGTGGGTTTTGCTGGGTGTCGGTCGGTATTTTGGGGTCGATCGCCGTTGGCGTCCGCGATCGGGTCTCGCTGCAATTTGCCCGAGATCGATTGACAATTTTACAGGGTGCAATCGATGGGTTCAAACCGCAATTTCAATTATTGAATTAAGCTTTAAGGGTGTCAGCAAATTCGATGACAATTCGATCCAAATTCGAGCCGGACTCAGTAATCTTCCAGAAAGTAAAACACGGATTTTTACCCCGATGCCACCGTTAATTTACCCCAAATTTTAGGGTGCTAGGGAACTTAAAAGATGCGATCGAACGGGGTTTTAAGATCGGATTTCACGACGTTCTACGATGTAAATGAAGGGGATGAAACGATCGAACGGCGAGATCGATCGGCGGGTTTTGATAGGAATTGTTGTAAGTTTTTTAAGTTGTGAATTTTTGATTTTCTAAATTCAATCGTAACTCTCAGGTCGTTGGCCTCGAAAACTGCTCCCTCGATCGGACAAACGAGCAGTTTTCGAGGCCAAAAACTTAGAAAAAGTTAGACCGTCGCCGAGGCCAAATATTGGCGGATCTCCGCAGCGCGATCGCGCGCGCGACGAACGCAATCGCCCACCGCTACCCCGTCACTGTAATTCCCACACAAGTAAAGACCGGGAAACTCCTGCAAGCCGCGATCGATCTGCTCCCAGCGCTGGTGGTGACCCAAGCAATATTGGGGAATTGCCCGCTTCCAGAGATGAACTGCCAACACCTTCGGGTCTACATCTCGCGCGAGCAGCGTTTTGAGTAAATCTCGATGCACGACCCGAACGATCTCGTCTTTCTCTAACTCGGCGATCGCCGGATCCCCCGTGCCCCCAATAAAATTAATCAACAAATTCCAACCCTCCGGCGCCCGCCCGGAAAACAAGGACGAAGACCAAATCGTCCCCAGGGTGCGAATCCCCTGATTTCGGGGAATCAAATTCCCAAAACCATTTAACGGGCGTTTCAACGCCGAAGTGGGATATCCCAACACCACACAAGCCACTGACGGATAGACAAATCCCCGTAAGGCCCGGGCAATCTCCCCGTGGAGGGGATCGAATAAATCAGCCGTCACGTAAGTTGGGGTGGTCAAGACCACACTGCGCGCTTCTACCCGCTTCGGACCGTCCGGCGTCGAAAACTCGGCAATGTAGGTGTGTCGTTCGGTGGGGCGCACGCGAATTAAGTGCCAGTTGAGTTGGACTGCGTCTCCGAGGCGATCGGCGATCGCCTCGGGCAAAGTCGCCAATCCTTGACGAAAAGAACCGAGCTGTCCCCGTTTGGGCTGCGGGACGTTCGGATCTGGGGTGACTTTCGTTTTCGGTTTCTGGCGGCTCGTGCGGACTGCTCCCGCAACCAGTCCGCCCCCTGCTTCTGCCATGCGCGCCACACGCCCAAATGCCGCTCGGGCGCTTAACTGTCGCGGATCTCCGGCATAGACCCCGGACACGAACGGTTCGACTAAGCGCTGCAGCACTTCGCGGCCCAAATGGCGCTCGAAGAAGGAGGCGACAGTTTCCTCGGAACCCACATCGGCCATTGCCGGGGGGACAAACCCCAAAGCACCGAAGAATGCGCGCAGTTTCCCCCGCCAAGTAAGCAGTTTTGAGCTAATGATGGCAGGGGGACTCATGGGAACGGGCATTAATTCTCCCTGCCAGTAGACGAAGCGAGGGAGTTTGCCGTCGGCGAAGACTAATTTATCTTTTAAGCCGACTTCAACGGCTAATTGTAATAACTCTGGGGTCGGCGCAAAACTGTTGGGGCCTTCTTCCCAGAGAAAACCATCTCCCGATGCGGTAACGATGCGACCTCCCACCCGAGCTTGACTTTCGGCGACGAGAACTTTCGCTGAATGGGCGGTGCCGCTCGATTTCTGTTGCAAGTCGAATGCAAGCGTCAGGCCCGTAATGCCCGCACCGACGACGAGGGTATCGAGTAAGGTAGATGGATTCGCTGGTTCACTCATTTCAATAATGTTGACGTTGGATGTTTAGCGGTGACATCCTCCCGACGCTGACCCTGCGGGTACAGCGCGGGCTTCCCAACCGTGCTACGCACCGCTACACTAACGCGATTGGGTATTGCTGGCCCCCGCCACTTGTCTAGGTTATTGAACCCCGACAGATCGACTTGACAGGCGGTTTCCTTTCCCCAGAGTCCCCGATGCTCTTCGATTCTCTACTTTACTACAAGCTATGCCTACGGGTTGCTGCTCTCATCCGCATTGTAGGGCTTTGTCCTTGCCGCCGGGCGGGGAATCGACAAGGGCGAGGGATCCAGGTATCCCGACACTCACCTTTGAGGTAGAGCGCGGGATACCTGGATCCCCGAACCTTCGATTTAATTGAGAGCAGCTCGCTTTCCTATCCCAGGGGGCGCGATCGCGCGAAACTGAATCGCTACGCCGGATTGTGGAATAACGTTTCGAGATACACCCGTGCCGCTCGATGGTAGTTGCGCGATGATTCTGGGGTGCAACTCTCCCCATTTTGCAGTAAAAACAGGGACAGAGCGGCACAAAATACGCGGTCTTGATCCCAATCGGGATGAGTTTCTAAGTATCCTTTGAGCGATTCGTGCAGTTCTTCGGGGATTTCAGCCAGGATGCTGACGTTGGCTTTCATGGGCAACCTCTCCTTGCGCGCGGGGCTGGAACAACCTCGGGTCTGAGGGGTGGCCGATTGGGGCGATTCTCCTGGGGAGATGCTACGCAAACGCCCCCGGTTCCCTCAGCCAATCGAGGCTAGCGGCTTTATTGTGCGCCGAGAAGGGGTGGGATTGTCAACGTTGCGAAATGTTAAAAGTGGCGTTTTTGAGTGTTAACTCTGACGAAATAATAGGCATTTGAGTGCATTTTTTGTTACTTAATTTAACAATTTGACCCCACGGAAGTGGGGACTCGGGCGATCGCGGAGAAATCCCCAACTCCACCAAAAGAGTGCAACTCGACCGGGATAGCTTGTGGAAAAAACTGTTTAATTTGTGGAAAACGACGAACCCCTTGTGGAAACCGATGTGGAATCTTTGGGGAAAACGAGGACGAAGAATAAGAATTGCAAAATTGAGCAAATTCCTGCTTGTAAAGTTATAAGACAGTTTCTTGACGGAGAACCCCTTAATTTTGTAACTTTCGATACAGACAAAATCAAGATTCAGGAAAACTCGGGGAATGTCGAGGGGGAGGCGATCGCCTTCCCCAGTGGATCGGTCATGGCACAAGGGAAGGATAAGTTGATGAAAATTGAAAATCGCCAGGTCGAATTCAAACGAGTGAGAGACCGACTCGATCGCGATCGCTTTCACACCAACACCTGGGTTTTACTCCTACAACGTCCCAGCCCTTTTTGCTACGACGAAGCCTTACTCTTGTGTCGTTATAGCGAAACCGAGTGGCTGACGTGGATTCCCGAATATGGAGAAGCGATCCTACCCGAACGCCAACTTTCACAAAGTTACGAATAAATTTGCTTGATTCTGGAGTTTCGGATTCTCCGAGGGTGCGCCGATGGTGCAATGATGAGAATCCGAAAACAACCCGACTCAACCCATTAACAACACCGTATCGATCGCGTGAATGACGCCGTTATCCGCTTCGATATCCGCCGCGATTACGGTGGCATTTTTCACTTCAAAACCTTCGCTACAATCAATCGCAATTGGCGATCCTTCCACAGAAGTGAGTGATGGCATCTCCTTGAGTTGAGCTTGAGTCAATTTACCCGGAACGACATGATAGGTCAGAATTCGGGTAAGCTGCGGGATATTTTGCAATAAAGTTTGAATCGTTCCCGGGGGAAGTTTGGCAAATGCCGCATCGTTGGGAGCAAAAACGGTAAACGGACCGGGACTTTTGAGAGTTTCGACTAAATTAGCTGCTTTGACGGCGGCAACGAGGGTCTCAAACCCCTCATTGCTGACCGCGATCTCGACAATATCCGCCATCGAATAACCTCCGTTGGTCGTGTATGGATGCTGAATTGCTTAAGAAGATCTTAAGATAATCTTTGAAATTCAGGTTAGTCCGATCGCTCGGATAGGGAAAATTAATGTCTCAGATCCCCGATCTCGAAGGAAAAATCGCGGTTAGATGGGGATTGCGATCGCTGCCGGAGACGTTTACTTTTACGAAGTTCGCAGTCCTGAAGGATACCGCCATCTCGATTTCAAATCCTTTCCCTGGCCGGAGGCGGCCTTAGATGATGCTAGAGAGGAAATCGATCGGCGATCGCAATTTTTGAGATCGGCTCAGAAGCCCTTTAGGGATCGGTAGAGATCGGGGCGAGCGATAGAAATGAAAATTCAGATAAAAACGAGAAAAGATTTAGAGAAGAATTGAGAAAAAAATTAGGAAAGATAGAAGGAAAAACTCTAAAATTTTTACATAAAAAATCAATAAAATTCGATTCAAAATAGATCCTCAAAGGATCTGAGGAGGAGGACGGGGAAGAGGTCGGCGATCGCGAGGGGAGAGAACCCCAGTCAATTTAGAGGGCGATCGCGGGTAGTCAAGGGTTTGAGGGGGAGGTTTGTAAAAACAAGCGAATCAAATTTAATGTCAATTTCTACAAAAAGATGTTAAATTTCAGGAAAAGCGGTGTTTGCTGTTATTGAACGTCGAACAACTCGACCATTGCTACTCAAAAGCTCCAGACTGCGATCGCGCCCCGAGGGCGATTGTTCTCGATCTAGTCGAGCGGGGAATCTAACATGAAAACTGTTCTCATCGTTGAAGATAATCCGATCAACGTCCAAGTTTTTTCCAAAATTTTGACCAAGCGAGGCGGTTTGGCAGTCAAACATACCGAAGATGTCGAAGAAGTGTTGCAAATTGCCCACACCAAAACAGCCGACGTCATTTTAATGGATGTGGCCTTGGCGAACAGTCGCTACCAGGGTCAACCCATCGACGGGGTGCAAATCACCCAAATGCTCAAAGCCGACCCCGCCACTGCGGCATTACCCGTGATTTTAGTAACCGCCAACGCCATGGCAGGCGATCGCGAAGAACTGCTGGCGCAAAGTGGTGCAGATGGTTATATTGCCAAACCCGTGATCGACTATCAAGCCTTTTTATCGGAAATTCTGTCTAAAATCGATCCAAAATAACCTCGATCGAGACCCCCTCACTGGAGCGAGGGAAATTCGAGAGCCGAATTCGGGGCGATCGCACCAGTCCAAACCACCAAATTTCAAGCCCTAGTGGCGTTGTCGTTGGTTTTGGCTAGAATCAGGACTCGACTACCCGACCCGACGGCTGAAAACGAGCATGAATAAAGATCGACGATCGCACTGGACTCCTTGGCGGCGAAGACGGCGAACGATCGCCTCCATCTTACTCGCCTTTTTGACCTGCTTAATCCTAGTGAGTGAGGCTCGTGGAACCAGCAACCTGAATCTTCCTCCAGAATCGGCGATCGCCGTGTCCGAGTCGGTCGAAAACCCCCGGGAATTGTTCGCGAAGGGGCAGTACGCGCAAGCGGCGCGCTTGTGGGAACAGGCGGCCACTCGCGCAGACGATCGCCTCGATCGCGCCTTGAGTTTGACCTATCTGAGTTTGGCCTATCGCGAATTAGGGGATTGGTCCGCCGCGCGGGAGACGATCTCACGATGTTTTGAACTTCTCGAAACGTCGCCGTCGGGGGTTCGCGAAGCGTCTCCCCAGGAGAATCGCCGCGAAGCTGCCATTTTAGCGAAAGCGACCAACGCCCGAGCCTCGGTGTGGTTTGCCATGGGCGATCTCGAAGGGGCGGTTCAGACCTGGGAGTTAGCGCGCGATCGCTACGCGGCCCTCGGCGATCGCCTCGGGGTACTCGGCAGTCAAATCAACCAAGCACAAGCCTTGCAAATGTTGGGAGACTACCGACAGGCAAATCTACTGTTAGAAGAAGTAGAAACTCAACTCCAGCAACAGACCGATTTATCCCTGAGTGCGACGGGGTGGCAAAGTTTGGCGTTAGCCGTGCAGCACGCGGGGGAATTCGAGCGCGCTCGCGAACTGCTCGAAAAAAGCCATCAATTGTTCGAGCGCCTCAATTCTCCCAATCCCCTCGCCACCAGTTGGATCGATCGGGGTAACAACGCCCATTTGCTCGGCGACGACGACGGCGCGATCGCCTATTACCAGAAAGCCGCCGCGACGGCGACTCGTCCCTTATTACGGGTTCAAGCCAGACTCAACCACCTGCATTTACTGATCCCCCAGGATCGCCATGCCGAAATCGAAGCCTTGTTAGCGGTTCTCGAACCGGAACTCAACGCCCTCGATGGGGGAGGACGGGAGGAAATTTACGCCCGCGTCAACTACGCGATCGCGATTTTAAACGATCCCCAACAGAAGTATTACGATCGCCTCGCCGACGCGGGCGAACGGTTAGGGCGATCCTTTAGAGAAGCCCGACAACTCGGCGATCCGATCGCCCAATCCTATACCCTCGGCACCCTCGGAGAGCTTTACGAACGTACCGGACAACTCGACAGCGCGCGATCGTTGTTCGACCGAGCCCTCGCTCTGGCGTTGCACAGTCACGCCGACCATATTGCCTATCGCTGGCAGTGGGGTTTGGGACGGGTGCTAGGGCGCACGGGCGATCTCGACGGGGCGATCGCCGCCTATGGCGAAGCGGTCAATACCTTACAATCCTTGCGCCGGGAACTGGTCGCTATCAGTCAGGAAGTCCAGTTTTCCTTCCGCGAACGAGTCGAACCGATTTATCGCGAATTTGTCGATCTGCTCCTGCAACCGAGACCCAATGGCGCTGCGATCGCCGTAGGGGAGATTCGCGAATCTCCCCTACGGCTCAAACAAGCCCTGAAAACCCTAGAAAACCTGCAACTGATCGAATTAGAAAACTTCTTGCAACAGCCGTGTTTGCAGGCGAAACCGCAACCGATCGCGGGTCTCGACCGCCATGCTGCGGTGATTTATCCGATCTTGCTCGATCGCCGTCTGGCGATCGTCGTTTCCCTCCCGGACGGAACCCTGAGCTATCACGAAACCCTCGTGTCCCAGACCGAAGTCGAGGAAACGGTCGAAGAACTGTTGCGATCGCTCAATCCGGCCCTTTCCGACCGCAAACGCCTGCAACTGTCCGAGCAACTCTATCGCTGGCTGCTCGCTCCCCTAGAACCCGAACTCGTTCGCGCCGAGATCGAAACCCTGGTGTTCGTCTTGGAAGGAGCGTTAAAAAATCTGCCGATGGCGGTTCTTTACGACGGCGAACGCTACGCGATCGATAAATACGCCCTCGCCGTGGCCCCGGGACTGCAACTACTCGGCGACACCTCCCTAACCCCCCATTCCTTACAGGTGATTGCCGGGGGATTGGCCCAAGGTCGGCGCGGCTTTTCTCCCTTACCGGGGGTCAAATTAGAATTAGAAAAAATTGCAGCCTATACCGAGACTCAAACCTTTCTCGACGAAGCGTTTACCTCGACGATGCTGCAAAAACAAGTGGAGGATTTACCCTTTCGCGTCTTGCATCTGGCAACCCACGGCCAGTTCAGTTCTCGTCGGGAAGAAACCTATATTCTCACCTGGGACGACCGTCTCGATCTCGAAGAGTTCAGCCAACTTTTAGAAAGTCGTCAGGAGCCGTATAAAACTCCCATTGAATTATTAGTGTTAAGTGCCTGTCAAACCGCACTCGGGGACAAACGAGCGGCGCTCGGTTTGGCCGGGGTGGCGGTCAACTCCGGCGCCCGCAGTACGGTAGCGAGTTTGTGGTCCGTTCACGACGGCTCGACGGCGATGCTGATGGAAAAGTTTTACGAGTTTCTGGCTCGACCTCAAACCAGCAAGGCGCAAGCACTGCGTCAGGCGCAATTATTTTTAAAAGAACAGTCCTCATACGAGCATCCTTTTTATTGGGCGGCCTTCGTATTAGTCGGTCACTGGTCTTGACAAAATTAAGCGCTTAGAATTGAGGAGTTAAGGAGGATCGATCGAGTAGGGCGATCGCCGATCTCCACGTCGGTGAAGTTGTAAAACAAGTGGGACTTTAGAATCAGAATCTTTCATATAGTCGTTAACAAACCGTGTAAGGAAGAGGAAAATGATGAGCCGTCAGTCAAAGGTTTGGTCTGCAATCCTGCTCGGGATTGGACTGAGTATCGCTCCGATCGCGATCGCTCCAGTCTTGGCCCGACCCCTTGCGGTGGATCTGAATAGATTTACAGTATTGGGTTTTTTCGAGCCTCCCGGAGAAGGCGAACCGGAACAAACCGAAGGGGCCGGAACTCGTCCCGCTTCTGTGGGCCTGTGTCCGGGGGATCTCCCCACGGAAAACGCCTCGTTAACCCCATTAGTTCCCCATCGCGACCAAGCGTTGAGTGCGCGAGAACGTCCGACCTTCTTTGTTTACATTCCCGAAACCTCCGCCCGTCAGGCGGTGTTTACCCTGCGCGACGAGGGGGAAAGCTATTATTACGAGCAGTCGATCGCCATCGAGCGCTCCCCAGGAGTCATCGAAATTACACTCCCCGCCGACGCACCGGGATTGGTGGCCGATCGCGATTACACCTGGTTCCTCAGCGTCGCCTGCGATCGCGCCTTGCGTCCCGGAGATCCGATGGTTTCCGGACATGTCAGACGGGTAATGGCGGATCCGTCACTCTCCAATCCCGGTCGCGAGACAAGCACTTCGGTTCCCCAGGAGGGCACCGCTTGGCACGCACAATTGACCCCTTATTTGCAAAATCATTTGTGGTACGATGCGCTCGCGATCGCGGCCCAGTGGCGCCAGTCGCCAGCGACGGACAATCAAGATCGGATTTGGGAACAACTGCTCGAATCGGTCGGTTTGGAGAAGATAGCCGGAGAACCCAGGATCCCACTCAATGCCAGTTCTTCTCCTCGCTAAAATTCTCGGTATAGATAGAGCATGTCAGTCGTGCGAGGCTTCAACAAGGATCGTTGGCAATACGGAGGGCGCGTTACTCTGACTAGTCTAATCGTCGCTACGTTAACCGTGGTGACCAGTGGACTCGGGGTTTTTGAATTTATCGAACTGAACCTTTTAGACCACTTTTTTCAGTGGCGATCCCTCGAAGTACCCGATCGCCGAATTACCCTCGTCACGGTGGACGAAGCGGATATCGAATTCTTACAAAAATGGCCGATGAGCGATCGCGTTTTGGCCGAGGCGATCGCCCATCTCAAAGTTTACAAACCTCGGGCGATCGGGGTCGATCTCTATCGTAATTTGGCGGTCGAACCCGGTTCCGACGAACTTCAAGAAATTTACCGCTCGACACCTTATTTAATCGGTATTGAAAAAGTTGTCGGGAACAAGATTCCCCCGGCGCCAACTTTGGCGCACTTAGAACAAATTGGTTTTTCCGATATCGTTTTAGATCCCGATGGAAAAGTACGGCGGCATTTAATGTCTATTCATCGGAACGAGACGATGAAAAGTAGTTTGTCCGTTCAACTCGCCCTGTTGTATTTGAAAGCTGAAGGGATTACGCCGGAAATTGTCGATTCCAAGACGAAAACTTATCGTTTGGGTCGGGCTGTTTTAAAACCTTTGTCCAGTCATGGCGGTGGCTACAGTAATATCGATACCGGGGGCTATCAAATGCTCTTGAATTTTCGTGGCGATCGCGACCAATTTACCTGTATTTCCCTCACCGATGTCCTGGAAAATCGGTTTTCTCGGGAGTTAATCCACGATCGCGTGGTCTTGATCGGGGCGATCGCGCCGAGTCTCAAAGATATTTTCCACACCCCTTATAACACCAAAAATGCCACCTTTGACAACCGTTTGGCAATGGAAGGGCCGATCGTTCATGCCAATGCGATCAGTCAATTACTCGGTGCTGCCCTGGACGGTCGTCCCCTCCTGTTAACGGTCAGTCAAATTCAGGAAAAATTATGGATTGTACTGTGGGCGGGCTTAGGTTCGATCGGCAGTTTTTTAGTATTAAATAGTAAGTTTTTCAAGAAAAAAAAGATCGGCATCGGTCGGATTTTACTGGCGGAAATTACCGTCGGCAATCTCGGCGCGATCGCCACGAGTTACTGGCTTTTTTTAAACGGTTGGTGGTTGCCGAGTTTTACCCCGGCGATCGCCTTGAGTGCGGCGGTGTTGGCCGTTGCTTTCGACTATACGCGACAGTGGAAAAATTTAGCTTTTATCGACGGACTGACTCAAGTCGCCAATCGGCGCTATTTTGACGAGTATTTACAACAGGAATGGCGCCGTCATGCCAGCGATCGCAAAAGCTTATCTCTGATTTTGTGCGATGTCGATTATTTCAAACGTTATAACGATACCTACGGACATCTCGAAGGCGATCGTTGCTTGCAAGAAGTGGCACGGGCGATCGAACGGGCCGTGAGGGCCGGAGATTTTGTCGCCCGCTACGGGGGCGAGGAATTTGCGGTAATTTTAGGCAATACCGATGCCCAAACCGCTCTCGGCGTGGCCGATCGCATCCGCACTCGCGTGCGATCGTTGGCACTTCCTCATGCGACCTCGGAAATTAACGAGGTGGTCACCCTCAGTTGTGGGGTCGCCACGTCGATCCCCGATTGGCAATCGGACCCCAGCGATCCGATCGCGATCGCCGATCGCGGCTTGTACGAGGCGAAGCGACAGGGTCGCGATTGCGTCTCCCTCGGCTCTCCCCCCGTCGGCGATCGCTGCAAGTGAAGCACCGAGACCCCTCTCGTTAACTGGGGGAACCTGCCGGACCGTCAAAGCCCAAATACCCTCGGGGCGTCACGATCCAGTCTCCATGCCGTCGCGTGCTGCGGTTGCCGATTAACACGGTGGTTAACATGTCGATCTCACAAGTGAAGAGGCGATCGAGGGTCGTCAGCTCGATGCGCTCGTCTTCGCGATACGCCGATCGCACCAACGCCACCGGGGTATCCGGCGATCGCTCCTCTAGCAAGATTTGCCGCGCGATCGCGATCTGTTCCGTGCGGCTGCGCGATTTCGGATTGTACAGGGCCACGACAAAATCCGCCGCCGCCGCCGCTCGCAAGCGCTTCTCGATGACCTCCCACGGCGTCAGTAAGTCGCTCAAGCTGATCGCACAAAAATCGTGCATTAACGGCGTTCCCACCCGCGCCGCCGCCGCGTTGACGGCGCTAATCCCGGGCAACACTTCGACTTTTGGCGTTTTACCGTCCCAACCCTTCGCGGCGAGCTGTTCTAACACCAATCCCGCCATGCCGTAAATTCCCGCATCTCCCGAGGAAATCACCGCCACTTTTAAACCCCGATCGGCTAAGGCGATCGCCCGTTCGGCCCGTTCTCGTTCTCGGGTAATCGGCAAGGATTCAACGATTTGACCGGGACGCAATAAGGGAGATACTAAGTCTACGTAAAGAGTATAACCCACGATCGCATCGGCTCCGGCGATCGCCATTTGAGCGGCGGGGGTCATCAGCTCCAGGGAACCCGGCCCGGTGCCGACGAGCCACAACTGACCCGGGCGATCGCTGTATTCCCGTCGTGCACGGGAGATCGCCACCGTCGCCGCCCCCGGTTCGCCGTCGATGCGGCAGATTTGCTTGGACACGACCAGCGCTTCGGCCCATTCGCTGGCTCCGGCGGCCCTCAATGCTGCGGCTTCCGCCACGCTGGGGGTGCCGACTTCAGCCTCGACGACGGCGGAGGGGGTGGGAACGGCGATCGCTCGCAACTCCGACCCCTCGAAGGTTTTTAAGGGCCAGTGGCGATCGCGACTCAGTTCGAGTAAGCCGATTTCGTCGGCTTTGAGGGCGATCGTGGCCAGTCCGGCGATCGCCTCGGGCGCCAACCCCGCTTGGGATAAGGCCCGCTCGATACCCGTCTCGATAACGCGAGCTGAGGTTCCCCGTTCGCAGCCGACCCCCACCCACAACACACGCGGATGCCACCGGATTTCGGGGATCTCGGGTTCGGGATGGGTCGGGACGCGGCGATCGCTTATCCAGATGCGGGCGCCAAGGTCGGCAACGGGGGGCATCGGCTTCAATCCCTCGCCGACAAAGGGATGAGATGGCGGCAGATGCTGCTGCCAAATCTTCCAGCCGACCTCCTGCACGACTTCGACCGCTTCAGAGCGCGCGATCGCCGCACTCGCCGCATTCCAGTCCCCGACCCCCCGTTGCCAGCCGAAGGGTTCGCCCAAAACATCCGCACCGGGCAATCCCAGGGCGTTCGATGCCCCGGTCAACACTGCGGTGGCGCCCAGTTGGCGGGCGATCGACTCGGCGAGGCGATCGGCCCCCCGTTGATGTCCGCCACACAAGCTGATGACGTATTTACCCCCTTCGTCGATAACGACGATCGCCGGATCTTGTTGTTTGTTTTGTAATAAGGGGGCGATCGAGCGCACGACGGCCCCGGTCGCCAAGCAAAAAACAAGGGCGCGGGTCTCGTTCCAGATCGCGCTCAAATGGTCTTTGAGAGAACCGGAGTAAACCCGAGTACGGGGCATTTCGCCGAGGGCTTCGCCGACCCAAAGGGTCATCTGAGGATCTTCCCCCAGCCGTTGCAAGCATCGGACGCCTCGTGGGGTGGTCGCTATGGCTGCAATGGGTTGAAATTCTTCTAATACAGAGGCCATGGTTGGCGATCGCTCCTCAAAATAGTTTGCTCAGTTCGCGATCATTTTTAAGCATGAAGGGTTCGCAGGGGAAGCCGTCAGAGGTTAGCGGGTGCAAGGACAGCGCCACTTTCTCAATCTCAAATCTCTCAAAATCCTGCCAAAACGCATAATAATAGGGCTTCGGTCCACTCGACGACGGCGCCGTAAGTATCTCCGGTATGACCGCCGAGTTGCTGGTTAAACCACGCTCCGGTGAGAATGGCGATCGCGCTGCCCGCACTCGCCATCCCGATCGCCAAACTCCAGTCCCCACCGCCGACCGACCCTTGAATGACGCTCAGGGCGATCGCGATCGCCAAACCGGGCAGTAAATCCCACGGCGAGTGCATCGATTCTTTATGAAAGGCTCCTTTTCCCGTGGCTTTCAAGTACGGATAGCGGGCGATCGCCACCAATTGTCCCCAGCGTCCCCAGGTGGCGGCAGCCATCAGGGCGATCGCGCGGGAACTGTCCAAATCGTTGAGGGCGGCGGTTTTCAGCAAGATGATGGCGATCGCTGCCATCGTGCCGAAGGCGCCCGTCCGGCTGTCTGCCATCACTTCCAATCGGCGTTGGGGATCCTGGACGGCGAGTCCGTCGGCGGTATCCATGGCTCCATCGAGGTGCAGTCCCCCGGTGATCGCGATCCAAATGCCGACGATTAAGACGGTGCGCGTTAAGATAGGCATGTCGAGCAGATGCAACAGGGCATCGAACAAGGCTAGCAAGGCTCCGACGCCCAAGCCGACGGCGGGAGCGAAGCGGGCAATACCGCGAAACTCTAGGGTCCAACTGAGCGGCACGGGCAAACAGGTATAAAAGGCGATCGCGGCGGCGAGTCCCGCCCCCAATTTTTTGCTGGTTTGGACGATCGCCTCCCAAAAGTGAGGCTTGTATTTATCCATTTCAGGCTCTCGATTTCTCACTACACGAGTTGTAGACCTCACCCGAGCGGCGACGGTGTTCTCCCCCGCCGATGTCCGTTGATGAGTATTCCTGCTGGATAGGGCGATCGGGTCGCCCACGGGCGATCGAATCGACTTGCGATTTTTCAGCCATTTTACGGATACCTCCCATCGAGAACCTGTGCCAGAATTGTATCGATCGTGCCGGGTCTAAATTCGATCCGGTTCGCCATCGAAACACAAAAACTTTTAACGACTCCCTCTTGATGCCCGCCATCAAATTCTTTTCTGAATTTTGGAGGGGTAAAGATTGTACACCAAAGGTGGTTTTTTACCATGAATCACGATCCATTCAATACCAGGGTGCCACCTCCTTGCATTGTGGATACTGGTATTGTCGTCAACAAACAAGATATGCTCAGAGTCCTCGGGGATTTGGGGCGAGTTCGTTACGTCCACTGGTACGGCAACCAACTGCACAGTGAAGGGGACGGTTACATTATGGAAGTATTTGCCGATCCCAACCGCTCGACCTTGATCGCCAACCACGGGATTTATCTTAACGTCTGTAGTTTTGACTGTCTCGAACTCCAACAAGCTCCGGATTCTCAATCTTATTTTGATTTAATTCAAGAGGGGCAAGTTTTGCGCTTAATTCCTCTCTCTAACCCGCTCCAGGATCGCGCCGCTCGCCAAATCGAAACCTCCACTCTCGAAGCGGTTTTACGGGAAGTGATTTCGGCGAAACTCGATGCCGAAATTGACGACGAAGGCCCATTATTGTTTTGACAAGAGGCAGGAAACGAGGAAAGATTGAAAAGCTATCTAGATTAACCGCGAAATTTGGGTCACCATTTTACGTTTAACACCCAGGCAAAGTGCAGCCACACCGAGGCGAGGGCTGGACGGTTCGAGACGCCGCACGGCTCGGTAGAAACACCGATATTTATGCCTGTAGGAACTTTGGCAACCGTGAAAACGCTGACGCCAGCGCAGTTACGATCGACGGGGGCGCAGATGGTGTTGGCCAATACGTATCATTTACACCTCCAACCGGGGGAACGCATCGTGGCGAAAGCAGGTGGACTGCACGAGTTTATGCAGTGGACTGGCCCGATGCTGACGGATTCCGGTGGATTTCAAGTTTTTAGTTTGAGTTCTTTACGGACGATCGCGGAAAAAGGAGTGACGTTTCGATCGCCGCGCGACGGTCGCACGATCGAGTTGACGCCGGAAAAGTCGATCCAGATCCAACATGCCCTCGGCGCGGACGTCATTATGGCGTTTGACGAATGTCCGCCCTATCCGGCGACCTGGGAGGAGGTGGAGTTAGCCACGGCCCGAACCTATCGCTGGTTGGAACGGTGCATCGCCGTCCACGACCCGCGCGATCGCGCTTTATTCGGGATCGTCCAAGGTGGCGTTTACCCGGATTTGCGCGCCGAGGCGGCCCGGTCTCTGGCGAAGTTGGATTTACCCGGCTACGCGATTGGCGGGGTCAGCGTCGGGGAACCGCCGGAATTAATTGAAAAAATTGTTAAGGTGACCGCGCCCCATTTACCCGCAGACAAGCCCCGGTATTTGATGGGGGTGGGAACGCCGAGGGAAATGGTTCGGGCGATCGCGGCGGGGGTAGATTTGTTCGATTGCGTGATTCCGACGCGCTGGGCTCGTCACGGTGCGGTGTTGGTGGGCGGCGATCGCTGGAATATTAAAAATGCCCGCTTTACGGAAGATTTTACCCCCCTCGACGGGGACTGTCCCTGTTATACTTGCCAGAACTTCAGCCGCGCTTATCTCAATCACTTGTGGCGATCGCGCGAAATTTTGGTTTATACTTTGCTCTCCATTCACAATATCACCGAGTTAATGCGCTTCACTCGCCGCATTCGCGAGGCGATCGCAGGCGATCGCTTTGCTGAAGAATTTGCCAGTTGGCTCGCTGCCGCTCCCTCGTAAAAATAAAAATCAGATCGCCAACCATGTTAAAATCTGTTTCAATTATGAAATCTGTGTTGGAGAGGTAGATATCAAGATGGAAGCAGCAATGCTGTTGGCAAAACTGCCGGAAGCTTATTCAATCTTCGATCCGCTCGTCGATGTCATGCCAGTTATTCCGGTGTTTTTCTTGCTGCTGGCTTTTGTTTGGCAAGCTGCAGTCGGTTTCAAATAAATCGAATTCTCGCTTTACGGGCTTTCCTGGGGCGCCGCGATCGGCGCCCTTTTTCAGCAATGGGGTTCAATTACGAATGAGAACGCGCGCCGATCGTCTTTTTAAACGCCGGGCGATCGCCAATTCGTTGTAGGTAATCCTTCAACGCCGGATATTCGTTGAAATCGAAATTCAACATCAAGCTCGCATAAATTAACATCGACCCCACGGCGATATCGGCTACCCCAAATTCATCGCCGATAATATAGGAATGTTGCCCCAAAATTTCATCGAGCGGACTCAACAAACGCCGCGCTTCGCGATCGCGACTCGATTCGACAAACAACCCCGGACCGAGGGTTGCATTCGCAAACAGCACCCACTGACAAATTTCTGCTTCTTCCGTCACCGATCTCGATGCTCGACCGTATTTTTGGGATAAATAAATTAGAATCGCTCCCGATTCCCACAGCTTGAAATCGCCATCGACAATTCCGGGAACTTTCCCCATCGGATTGATCCCTAAATATTCCGGTTGTAAATGTTCTCCGCCCTGCATGTCGAGGAAAACAAATTCGTAATCGATCCCTAATTCTTCTAAATACCACTGCACGATCGAAGCCCGACTGCGGGCGCCACCATAGAGTTTTAACACCAATCACGCTCCTGAGTAAAAACTCTTACTATTGTAGGTTTTTGAGAGGCAATTGGGTTTTTCTCCGGGATCTCTTTCTCCTCGGGTGGCTAAAATCCTGCCAGGGAATCAAAGGGTAAAGCGACGCAAAATAACAAACCCGCCCCTTACTCGCTAAGTCATCTCCTTTCCTTCTCAAGCTTTCCTAGAGTTGCACTCACTCGAACTCAATCGGTCAGTTGCATTGCTCTCTATTTGCTAAATAAGGAGATATTAGTCTTCAGGTCGGGTTTGTTCGTTTGACGAGACAGATGTGTAATGAAACAGCGTTTACCTCTTCAGTGAAACGAATTGAACATTAACTGTTCGATCTGCCAGGGAAGCTCGGTTGCTTCACTTATTAATGTACCATTGCTTTTCCAAAAGTCTCGTCAATGACATCAAACTTTACCAATCAATTAGTACGGACTGTATCCTCTTTAAACAAAGATGTCAGCCCTGGGGTTTCCGCCGACGCCGAGAGGCCAGAATCGCGCCAATTCCGCTCAAGGCGACGATCGCGCTCGGTTCCGGAACCGATTGAGGTTGGCGGGCGATCGCCTCCGAAGGATAACCGACGTACAAGGGGAGCAAACTCCCGTTGACGCCGCCTCGGGCTTCTTTCCAGACGAGCGATCGCGTGGTTCCATCTCGGGTTTCTTCAACCACCGTGCGAAAGAAATTGCCGTTAAAATTGGTTTCGCGAACCCCAGCGAAAGACACCCACGAGTCAACACTTCTAAACATCAACTCCGAGGGAAAATCGGCAGTGGAATAAATATGGGCTCCCAGTACCTCCGTGCGCCCCCCATTGAGGGTGTCGATCGCCACATTCCCCCGTTCCGTTTTTAAGCCCAAAATCCACAAATTACCGCCATTATTCGTGATTTTGGCGGTTTCGTCCGATTCCACGTTGAACTGGCGCGCCCAGACATTTTGACCGTTAAACGTCCACGGGGAAGCAGCTACATCTTCGATAAACACGTCCCCCGCCCCTTGCAAAGCACTTTGGTAACTGTCGAGGATCGAATGACGCAAAATCAGGCTGCGCGAGGAGGTATGGACGATTCCTCGGGCCAAACTCGCAAATCGCTCGATCTCCACCACGTCCGAGCTTCCATCGACGATCTCGAAATAGCCGTTACCGTTGACTCGTCCCTCGGTTCCGATCAACCGTCGCACGTTCCCGCCGATGCGAACCGTACCGTTGACGGTAAAGGTTCCTTGTGAAGGAAAAAAGAGGGTTTGGGCGCCCGAGTCGATCGCCGCCTGAATCGCTGCGGTATCGTCGTGTTTGCCATCTGCAAACGCTCCAAAATCCATGACATTCACCCAACTGTCGGGATTGTCCCAGGGAACCTCGGGAGTTTCGCGAATTGGCAAGTTGAGCGATCGCGGCGGACTGGGAAACAGGCTCAAGACTTCTTGAGAAACCCACTCGTCGATCTCGGATACTCCCGGTTCGACGGCTAAAACGCCATCATTTTCGATAATGCCACCATAGCCACTCGTGGTGATGTTGCGCGCAAACAGAGTTCCTTCATTTTTAATCGCGATTTGTCCCTCGTCGCTGCCGAGTAATAAAGCATCGATGAGGGTAATGGCGCCGTTATCGCTGGCGTTGTACACTGCCGGAACCCGATTGTGACTGGTCAAGCCCCGAATGGCAAGGACTTGAGACCCATTGACGAGACCGTATTGGTTTTGGTCGGTTAGCAGAATATTCTCGAAGGTGATGCTATTGACGGTAAATCCAGTGCGGATACCGACGTCAAAGCCTTCAATTTCGACATTTTTAACCAGTAACGGTCCAATTTCGTCGGTAAACCCGAAGTCCAACCCGTACAGTCCCGATCCATCTCCGGAACGGATTTTAACGTCGCGCACGGTTCCTTGATTGCTGGCATTGAATTGGATGGCGATCGCGCCGGGATTGCCGTTCCCGGTATCGACACTCAGGTTGCGGATGCCATTGCGAAATCGTTGGGCGGGTGCGGGTCCGGTGTAAATCAGACTTTGGGGATTGTCTCTGTCTTGGTAAGCGGGGGCGTCGTCCTGGAGTTTGATAACCGTACCGTTGGTGCTGGCGCCTTGTAAAATCGTGCGCTTGTAGTCGGTGGCTCCGGGGCGCCCTTCGGGCCAGGTGAGGCGATCGGAGATTAAATAGGTGCCTTCGGGGAGGTAAATGATTTTGTTGCCGTTGGGGTAGGCGTCGAGAGCGCGTTGGATGGCTGCCGTATCGTCGGTAATGCCGTCACCCACGGCGTTGTAAGGGGCTTGCGTGACATCGACGATCGCCGCATCTTCGGGAAAGGCGATCGCTTCGCTTTGGATTTGACTCAATTCGGCGATCGATTCGGCCAATTCTGGAATGGATGCTTCGTCCGTTTGGGCGATCGCCCTCGGAGCGATCGCCCCAATCCCAACTGCACTGAGGAAAGTAGCGACCAATAATAAAGGTCCGATCGATAGAGAGGTCAACATCAGAATCTTCGGAGTTCAAAAGTTAGTCATAGCATGGGGGAATTGAGATCGAGCGGGGTATGCAGTCGCGATCGCCCGGAATCGAGATCGTCCACAACTTGAAAGGTTCCTAATGGGACGATTATCGCAATTTGTAACTTTTTGATTGCAAGGAAATGAAAAATTTCACAGGGTGAAGATCGCTCCCTCCTCGGGGTGGAAATGTTCGGCATTTTCCGTTAACAACCCCGAAAGCAATGACAGCAAGCCGATCGGAGCGAAAACCCTTATTCCCCGAGCGATCGAACCCTTTACAAATGGAAACCGGGATTTTTTAAGCGATTCCGACTTTAGTTTACTTCACGATTTTTAATATTAAAGTCCTTGAGAATATTCCTCGGGACAAATCTGCCCGATTTGGCTATCCAAAAGGCGTGCGAACTCGAAGCGATCGCCCCAATTGCTCCCTCAGCATTCGACCCATCACCATCCAAGAGATTGGATTCTACGCCACGGCGACCCCTTTCCTCCAGTGCGATCTTGCCCGAGTGAAAAATTGGCAAAACAACACCCAACCCTTTTTCCTGCTAACTTTTCCTCTTATTGGCCGTTGCCTTTAGAGCCGGACTGAACCCCGTAGAGATCGGACAGATCCTTTGTTCCCCGTTCAGTCCCCGCGCTCTCTTGTCGCAAACTGAGGAAAAATCCCAGTGGGTTGGGTGTTGTGGTTGGACGAGACAGATATGAAACGAAACAGCTTTTACCTCTTTGCTTGTTGTGCGGTGACACTTGGCTGCTTTATCTGCCAGGGAAGCCCTTCGGCTTCACCTAATAATTTAGCATGGGATTTCAAGAGGGGTGAAAAATGCAAAGAAAGTTTACGATCGCCCATTTCAACTAGAAACAACTTCCTCAATTGTACGGAGGACCCGAGCCGTTAGTGCCGTTCTGCGCTTGGCCGGGCGATTCGCGATTGCAGAACCCGACTCCTGCACCACGCCAACCCCCCGTCCGCTAAGGGGAAAGACCTAGACATCGCGGAATTCTTGCTCGCCGAACCGCCTCCAGAGGTCTGGGAGGAATGCGCGCCAGATTGAGGGGGACTCTACGAGAAGTCGCTTCGCGGCTGCGATCGCCGCGAAATTGGATTCTAGCACTTTAGAAAAAGCGGTAAAATTCAACCATGATTGTGAAGTACACCTACCGAATTTACCGCGATCGCCAACCAACCCAACTTCTCGATGAGTGGTTGGAAACGTTATCGGCATCCTACAGCTATGCATTGCGCGAACTCACGGACTCGATCGCTTCTCGCAAGTATGCGATCGAGCGGTGTAGTTTGGAGTCGGAGTCCATCAAGAGTTCAGACTACCCCTTCCCTAGCTACCACTAACTACAAAACAATCTGCCAAAAGCCAAGAAAGAATTCCTCGACTCAACTCCGTTCCCTCCCAGGTACGACCAACCAACATTAAAAGGTTGCACGATACTTGGGACGAGCATGTCACCGTTGTTGCCAACCCATACCCCATTGACCAACCACGAACTCAGTCTGCAGAAACCTCTTGGAAACGACTTCATTCCCGCCAACCTCACCGGGGAAGACCTTCGCGGTGCCAACCTCCGAGGCGCTTACCTGAGAGAAGCCAACCTCACCGGGACGGATTTGAGCGAAGCGACCATTTCCTATGCCGATCTGATTAGTGCCAATTTAGCAGGAGCCAACCTCACCGGAGCTGACCTCAGCGAAAGCAACCTCAATTTAGCCAACCTCAGCGAATCTATCCTCAGTGGGGCCAACCTCAAAGGCAGCAACTTAGTCGGAACCGACCTCACCGAAGCCGACTTGCGCGGGGCGAACTTACGCGGTGCCAATTTAATCGGCGCCAAACTTAACGAAGCGAACCTCAGTGGCGCCAACTTGAGCGGCGCCGATCTCAGTCAAGCCGACTTGCGCGGGACGATCCTGCAAAAAGCGGTCTACGACTTGAGGACCCGCTTCTGTGACGGACTCGACCCCAAAAATACTGGGGCCTATTGGATTACTTCCGATATTTCCCTTCCGGGGGGCAATTTCAGTGGGGTGGATTTGAGCGGACTCAACCTCAAACGGGCGGATTTGCGCGGTGCTAATTTGCGTTGTGCGAAGTTGGTCGAAACCAATTTAGAAAGTGCCAATTTATTTCGAGCCAATCTCAGTGGCGCCGACCTCACGGGAGCCAATTTAAAAGGCGCGATCTTGCACAAGGCGGTTTACGATGTCAAAACTCGGCTCAGTGAAGGGATCGATCTGACCCTCGGCGGTGCTTATTGGATTGCGCCGAATGTTTCTCTGGCTGAAGTTAATTTGAGTGGGGTGGATTTAATTGGGGCGGATTTGCGCGGCGCCAATTTGAGCAGTGCGAATCTCAGTGGGGCGGACATGATGGGGGTAGATTTGACTCGCGCCAATTTGCGAAAAGTTTATTTGGCGGATGCGAATATGAAAGGGGCGGATTTGCGTTGGGCCGATACGATTGGCGCCAGTTTGAATCAAGTCAATCTGACCCAAGCGGATTTACGCTGTGTCGATCTAACGCGCGCGGATTTGAGGGGGGCGAATTTACGCTTGGCGGATTTACGGGAAGCAGATTTAACGGGGGCGAGTTTAAATCAGGTGAATTTGAGTGAAGCGGATTTGCGAGGGGTGGATTTAACTCGGGCGGATTTGAGGGGGGCGAATTTAAGTGGGGCGGATTTAAGAAAGGCTGATTTAACGAAAACGAATTTACAGTGGGCGAATTTAGAGGGAACGAATTTGGATAATGTGGATTTGAGTACGGTGGTGAGGTGAGGGGAAGAGGTAGAAGGTAGGTGGGAAAGACTGAAATCTGTAGCGCCGCGATCGGATTGGCGCCAGGGTGAAGGAACAGGGGTAGAGTTGGAATTCTATTTTTCGGGTTGGGCGATCGGTAAAATTACTTGTACTGTCGTTCCGTTATTCTCTTGACTTTTAACCCGAATGTAACCGTGATGACTCTCGACGATCGCCCGAGCGATCGCCAGTCCTAACCCCGACCCAGAAACGGTTTGAGCCGTTAGCGAAGCGACGCCGGAGGCGTTTCGTCCGTTGTCGCGAGCTCGGGCCGGATCGACGCGATAAAAACGCTCGAAAATGTGCGGTAAACATCGGTTGGGAATGCCAATTCCGGTATCGGCGATCGTCACCCGTAAATTTTCGGAGGGGTTGGACCGATTGGCGGCGGGAACGTAGTCCAACTTAACTTCGACCTGACCGCCATTTGGGGTGTACTGGACTGCATTGCTCACCAAATTGGTCAATAACCGCGCTAGGGCGTCGCGATCGCCGGATAAGGTAAAGTCGAGGTCGGCGGGTGGGGTGTATTCCCCCGATCGCCGTTCCTCCGCGTTCGATTCCGGCAAGGGGTCGAGTATATCGAGTGAGAGTAAAACTTGCTTGTCGGCGGCGATCGCGTGCTGTTCTTCCACCACCTCGATCGCCAACTCGTCTAAATGCACCGTTTCCCAACATGGGTGTAGCATTCCGCTATCTTGTCGCGCCAAAAATAGCAGATCGTCCACCAATTTTCCCAACCGTCGGGTGAGTCGTTCCACCAGTAAAAGTTGTTGTCTTTGTGCGCTATTGTCGAGATCGGGATCCGCCAAAGCAACTTGAACGTTCGTTTGAATCGTGGCGATCGGATTTCTCAACTCGTGAGATGCATCCGCCGTAAACTGTTTTAAATGTTGGTAAGATGCTTTGACAGGTTCCATCGCCAACCCAGATAACAACCACCCGATCGCCGCCACTCCAATCACCATTAAAATCGTCCCCACGGTCAAATCAAAAATTAATTGGCGAATCGGTTTAGTCACCTCAAACCAGGGGTGACTGACCCGCAAATATCCTAAAACTTCCCGTCCGATTTGCACGCGATCGGTGACTTGTCGCAAAAGCTGACCGCTTTGCAATTGTACGGTTTCGCCGACGCGATCGGGATGGAGGGGAACGTCGAGAGGTTCCCACATCGTAGACCACAACAGTTCCCCCATCGGACTGAACCATTCGATATCGATGCGATCGTCTTCGATGGTCTCGGGAGTATTGCGAAAACTCGCGACAATATTGACACGAAAATGGTTGTTTTCTCCCGCGACAGGTTCGATCGCCAGCGATCGTTCTACCACCTCCACCACGTGTTTGAGGGTATCGTCAATCCGTTCGATCAATGTCGTTCGGACGTAAACATAAAATCCAGTTGCAAACAATAACAACAAAACCGCCGTAACTGTCGCATACCAAATCGCCAATCGCCGCCGAGTTGCTTGAAACATATTTTATTTTAGATTTTAGATTTTAGATGGTATTAAATTTTAGATTAAATCGGATTTCTCTGTCGTGATTTGCTGCACGAAAATCAACGGTCACTTCCGTGACAGCGATCGTCCATTTATAGCGATTTTGTCTGGGCTACAGCATTTTTCTCTGCTATGCAAAACATTTAGATCCCCCTAAATTCCCCTTAAACAGGGGGATTTTCCTCCTTCCCCCCGAAATCCCCCCTTCGCCCCCCTTTCAAAGGGGGTTGGGGGGATAGGGGCGATCGCGCTGTACCTCATCAGATCGCCCGAGTGCTGTACCTGCTTGAAGATTACGATAGTGAAATTTTATAATTATTTTTTGTTTTATGTACTTTAAATTTAGTGGATGTTTTAAAAAAGTTGATAACTTTTTTACCCATACCTAACTTTTCTAACACCGAACTGAGTGATTTATTGTATCTTTTATGAAATTCCGTTCCAATAATGGATAGATCGACAGTTTTTTCAGATTGCTTTTGTCTTAAAGAGATAATAAGTGTCTGCAAAGCCTGTTCTAAGTCGGATTGTGAAGAGATATGAGTCGATTGTGTGGAGTTTGAATTGACATGGGAATCGGCGGACTGTTTTTGTTGTGATTTGTTTTGAGACTGTAGATAGATTCGGTAAGGATTGACTGATTTATCGAGTCTAAATTCCGCTCGCTTTTCGCAGAATTTAGATAAATTTTTAGCTAATTTCGACTCTTTAACAAGATTTCCTACACTTTGACTGTAGATTGCTCGAAATTCAGTTCCCAATTCAATCAAATTCATCGGGGAATTCGGCGATAGTTTCTGACGATCGCGGATAATTGTAACTAAAGCTGTAGCTAAATCGGCTTCAGTTTTAAATTGACCCGCTTGAGTTACAGTAGCTTCCTTTTCTTGTTGTACTTTTTGACTGTTATTTGAAGAAACTGTTTCCGTCGTTGGGCGATCGCCCCCCAAACTTCCCTGTTTGGCAATGTATTTTTGTATATTTGCAACTGAACGCTCTAAAGATGAAAGCGTTTTCTCAATCTTCTCAATCTTTGAATTTTGAGACTCTAATTTCTGTTGAACTAAATCAATTGACTCTAATTTATCTTCAATCGGCTCGTAATCTTTTAAAGAATAAGTTTTAGTTTCGCCATGATTTAGATGTTTGAGGGTAATGCGATCGCCCTTAATCCCTACCTGATAAACGATCGCCCCTTGATTGAGTAATTCATTACATAAATGATCTAATAAACGATCGTTAGAACCAATAAAAACTTCCTTAAGTTGGCGATCGCGAATCGATAGCGAACTGCCCATCGCGATCGCCTTTGCATCCGCCCCATCTTTCCCTTTGGGAACGTGAATTAATTGATATCCGCGACTGTAAAGCTGTCTGTCCCAATCTCCCAGAGAAGGATTCGACCAATTAGCAAAAGCGATTTTAACTTCTAACGGGTAAGCCGCTCGATCTTCTAAAAACCGATCGGTATTTTGATTGATTTTTAAATTTTCGGCATCGACTAAAATCATAGAAATTGCTCGTGGTTGCTCGCGATCTTCCAGAGATTCGCTGAGTTTTTTAGCAATAACCTCAAATGATTTCGTCTGAATAAACCTATTTTCAAAAAACTGCTCTAATTTCCGAGAGAGATCGAACTCGTCTTGTCGAAAGATCGGATAAGCGCGATCGTCGCCAGTCACGAGATCGACGATCTCACTCTCTACTTTTTGATGGCCGTTGTTATCTTCTAAATCCTCAAAAAATTCACGACTTAGGTCAACTTCAACTTCTCTTCTTCCATCTTCCACTGGACTGCAATCCTCCCGAAAACACTTTAAGGAATATTCGCACGCCGTGCCTTTTATTCTCTGAGTTTTGGAACTCAAATCATTGTTTTAGATATTATTTTAGATAAAGAATGAGGGTGAAAAACCCGCCATATCTTCAGCGTTATGACATCGAGGCACTATGCTTAGGAGTTGAGTATACTCGATCTATAAGCGATCGCGCCAATGTTCATCCTCCACACCTTCCGGGATAATAGAAGTACAAACCCGATCGAATCCTTCAATCCCAACACATGGCTAGAGACTTACGCGGATTTCTCCAATTCCTCGAACAACGCGGACAATTGCGGCGAATTTCCACCCCTGTCGATCCCGATTTAGAAATTGCCGAAATTTCCAACCGGGTCTTACAAGCAGGCGGTCCCGCCTTACTGTTTGAAAACGTCAAAGGATCCGATTATCCCGTCGCCATCAACTGTCTGGGAACCGAGGAACGAGTCTGCTGGGCCATGAATATGGAAAAACCCGCCGAACTCGAAACCCTCGGTGCAAAACTAGGGATGTTGCAACAACCCAAACCGCCGAAAAAAATTTCCCAGGCGATCGAATTTGGGAAACTCCTGTTTGACGTTCTCAAAGCTAAACCCGGACGTAACTTTTTCCCTCCCTGTCAGGAAGTTATCGTCGAAGGAGATAACTTAGATTTAAACAAAATTCCGATGATTCGACCCTATCCCGGCGATGCGGGACGAATTATTACCCTCGGATTGGTGATTACGAAAGATTGCGAAACGGGAATTCCTAACGTCGGCGTTTATCGCTTGCAGTTGCAATCGTCCACGACCATGACCGTCCATTGGTTATCCGTTCGTGGGGGGGCGCGTCACTTGCGCAAAGCCGCCCAACAGGGCAAAAAATTAGAAATTGCGATCGCCCTCGGAATCGATCCCTTATTGATTATGGCCGCCGCCACACCAATTCCCGTGGACTTGTCCGAATGGCTATTTGCGGGACTCTACGGCGGTTCGGGGGTGGCGTTAGCGAAATGCAAAACCCTCGATTTAGAAGTCCCCGCCGATGCCGAATTTATTTTAGAAGGAACGATTACCCCCGGGGAAATGTTGTCCGACGGTCCGTTTGGGGATCACATGGGGTATTACGGCGGCGTCGAAGATTCGCCCTTGATTCGCTTCCACTGTCTGACTCACCGCAAAGATCCGATTTACTCGACTACGTTTAGCGGGCGCCCGCCGAAGGAAGAAGCAATTATTGCGATCGCCCTCAACCGGATTTACACCCCGATCTTGCGCCAACAAGTCTCGGAAATTACCGACTTTTTCCTCCCGATGGAAGCCCTCAGCTATAAAGCGGCGATTATCTCCATCGATAAAGCTTATCCCGGTCAAGCCCGTCGCGCCGCCTTGGCGTTTTGGAGTGCGTTACCGCAATTTACATACACGAAGTTCGTGATTGTCGTCGATAAAGAGATTAATATCCGCGACCCGCGTCAAGTGGTGTGGGCGATTTCGTCGAAAGTAGACCCGAGTCGAGATGTTTTTATTCTGCCCAATACGCCGTTTGACACGTTAGATTTTGCCAGTGAAAAAATTGGTTTGGGCGGACGCATGGGGATCGACGCAACCACCAAAATCCCCCCGGAAACCGAACATGAGTGGGGGGAAGCCCTCGAATCCGACCCGGAGGTGGCGTCAATGGTCGATCGCCGTTGGGCGGAATATGGGTTAGCCGATTTAAACTTGGATGAGGTCAATCCCAATCTCTTTGGGTATGAAATTGGGTCTTGATCTTCGATTTCGGGAATGGGGAATAGAGATTCCGACTCCCCACTCCCGAGTACTCAAACTCTCATTCCCTGCAAATGGGCGCGCGGATTGTAGCGACGGGTGGCGCGGATTTTTTCGTAATATTCCCGTTCGGTGGCGCTGAGATCGCCATTTTTCGGGGGGGCGATCGTAATCTTTACCAGTTGGTCGCCGCGACCGCCTTTGAGATTCGGCCATCCTTTCCCGCGCAATCGCAGGGACTGACCGGATCGGATTCCCGGCGGGATATTCATTTTCACCGTACCGTCCGGGGTAGGGACTTCGATGGAGGCACCCAATACCGCTTCGTCCGGGGTGATGGGGACTTCGCAAACGAGATTGTCTCCTTCAAATTGGAAGAAGGGATGATGTTGGAGGTCTACGTTTAAGTAGAGATCGCCGCGTTCTTGACTGTAAGGACTGTATTGACCTTTGCCTCGGACGCGAATGCGCCTGCCGGGTTTAGCCCCTGCGGGAATGCGGACTTCGATGGTTTCGCTGCCGACACTGAGGCGTTTGGTGACGCCGCGAAAGGCTTCGCCGAAGTTTAAGGTAATATTACCTTCGCGGTCGAGAGAGGTGCTACTGGTACTGGTGCGATCGCCGAACCCACCAAAATCGTCAAACCCCGTTCCAAAGCCACTCGGGCCGGAATTGCTGGTGCGATATTTGTAATTCCAGCCGCCCCCGCGACTGCTGCTTCCTCCCCCGACGCGACCGAGTAACTCGTTGATAAATTCGTCAAAACTACTAAACTGACTGAAATCGAAGTTGCCAAAATCGACGCCGACGCCGGATCCAGCACCGCCAGAAGGCCATCCGGCACCGCCGGAGGTACTCGCTTGCTTCCAATATTGGCCGAATTGGTCGTATTTCTTGCGTTTTTCCGGATCGGATAAGATTTCGTAGGCTTCGCTGATTTCTTTAAAACGGGCCTCGGCTTGCTTGTTGCCCGGATTCATATCCGGGTGATATTTTCGGGCTAATTTGCGAAAGGTGCGTTTGATTTCTTCGACGCTGGCGTTTTTACTGACGCCGAGGATTTGATAGTAGTCTTTAAAGTCGGTCGCAGCCATCGATCTGCCTCCTCATCGATATTCAGTTACAGGGTTTTAGGGGTTGCGGGGGTTAGATTTTAGATTTTAGATTTTAGATTTTAGATTTTAGATTGGGGGGGCGATCGCGCGCGATCTGTCGGGGACTGGATTGTTCGCCCGTCGCGAGTCGAGGTCGAGTCGCCATTCTACGCTATCGAATTTGTTCGTTCGGGAAAGTTCGGTTCTTGCACTGGAGAACTAACGCAATTTCCGTACCTGGAGGAGATCGGCGCAAGTAGACAGCGCGATCGCCCGTCAAACAGGGACGTACTCCCCGGTGCGATCGCGCCTCCTGCGATCGTGCAAACTGGGCGATCGGCAATGCCGTCAATCCAGCTTGCCGACCAGACAATTAGATAATCGTTCCATCCTTAATCGTGGCATTCTTCAAGACCACCACGATGCCATTGCGGATGTAGAACCCTTCGCTTTCGCGATCGGCCTCTTCCACGTGGTCTTTATTGATAATTTGCACTTTCCGACCGATGCGAGCGTTCTTATCGACGATCGCGCGGCGGATCGTGGTATTGGAGCCGATCCCTAACGGAATGCGCCCCTCTTGCAAGCCCGATTGACGTTCGGCAAAGGGTTCGTAATAGTCGCAACCCATCACCAACGCATCCTCGATCGTGCATCCGGCTTCCACCCGCGAGCGAATGCCCAACACCGAGCGATCGATGCGACATTCTTTAATAATGCACCCTTCGCCAATAATCGACTCGGTCACCTGAGTATCGAGCAGCTTCGTCGGCGGTAAGAAACGAGAACGGGTGTAAATCGGCGCTTCTTCATCGTAGAAGCTAAACGGCGGTTGTGGCTGCTTGGTCAGTGCCAAGTTCGCCTCGTAGAACGCCTGAATCGTTCCAATATCCTCCCAATATCCCTTAAATAAATACGCTTGGACGTTGTAGTCCTTCGCCGAAGCGGGAATAATTTCTTTACCAAAGTCCGTGCGATCGGGAGCCTCGCGCAACAGGGTATTCATGACCTCTTTGTTGAAGACATAAATTCCCATCGACGCAATATAGGGGTTTTGTTTGGCTTCTTGCTCGCTCAAGCCGAGGGTGGTGGTATCCACCGCCATTTGCTTGAGGGCGTCCCCTTTGGGCTTCTCGCTAAAATCGACGACCCGTCCGGTGTCGTCGATCTTCATCAATCCGAAATCGGAGGCGCGTTTTTCGTCAATCGGCAGCACCGACAGGGTAATATCGGCTCCGGTTTCCTCGTGGCGATTGATGAACTCCCGATAGTCCATCCGATAGAGGTGATCTCCGGACAAAATTAAATAGTGGTCGATGTCCCACTCTTCAAATAGCCACAAGTACTTGCGAACTGCATCTGCAGTTCCTTGAAACCAGCTCGTCGGATTGTCCGCAGTCTGTTGGGCGGCGAGGACTTCGACAAATCCTTCGGTAAAGCCTGCAAAGCTGTAGGCTCGGGCGAGGTGACGATTGAGAGACGCCGAATTGAACTGGGTCAGGACGTAAATTTTAAGGATATCGGAGTTGATGCAGTTACTGACGGGAATATCGATCAGACGATATTTTCCCGCGAGGGGTACGGCGGGTTTCGCCCGCATCTTGGTCAGTGGGTAGAGACGGGTACCAGCACCCCCGCCCAAAATAATCGCTAAAACTCTTTTCACAAAAAACCTCTCAACAGCATCTACTCGGTCAGTGGGTCGAGTCAGCCGTTCCAACCGGGTGGGTGAGTGTCTGGGTCAGACAACGGGACCGTCGCCCTTGACGTTCGATCGCGTTTAATTTTCTGATTCGATGGTGACACGGGTCGCTCTGACTCAGAGCCAACGGCTGACGGCAGTTCTCACCTCAAGTGTCCGATCCCCCGGAAAAGTTGACAAGGGGGTGGCGCATTTTTAAATGGCTTCTCCAGCCCTCGCGAACGCTTTCGGTCGGGGGCGATCGCCCGTCTTGGGTTCATAATAGAGGGGATTGCTGCCCTTTGTTGACTGAGAATAAGGAGAACCCGTGCTGCTATCGAAAGGCTTCGAGGTCGAAGTGTACACCGGGACGCCTCACGGCGAAATTGTCGGTCTGTCCGACAAAATTGTGGCGGCCCTCAACCGATTCGTGAGGGAGCCGGATAGTCGCAATGTGGAATATACGACGGCGCCCCTTTGTCGTTACGAGCATTTACTGTGCGATTTGGTGCGTCCGCGTCTGCGGTTGCGCGACTATCTCAAAACGTTGGGGGATTACACCCTGATTCCGGGCAGCAGCCTGTCTTTGGGTCGCAGCGATCGCTTCTACCGTTCCGATCCGAGCAATCCCTACCATACTTATATCGAGCAAACCTACGGCACGGATGTGGTCACGGCCAGCATTCACATCAATATCGGCATTGACGACCCGGAAGTGCTGATGCGTGCTTACCGTTTGATTCGGGTCGAGGCGCCCCTTTATTTGGCCTTGAGTGCCTCGTCTCCGTTCTTGGACGGTCGGGTAAGCGGATCCCATTCGACCCGATGGCAGGTGTTCCCGCAGACGCCCAAACACGTGCCGCTTTTTGAAAGTCACGACCACTTTATTCGCTGGACTGAGGAGCAACTCGCTGCGGGGACGATGCAGAATGTCCGCCATTTATGGGCGTCGGTGCGTCCGAACGGCGATCGCCGCCCGTACAATATCAACCGTCTGGAATTGCGGATTTGCGACCTGGTCGGCGACCCGATCTTGCTGCTGGCGATCGCCGCTTTCCTAGAAGCGCGCTTGTTACAGCTCTTTCAAGATCCGGGGTTGGACCCGCTCCAACGCAGTCGATTGCCCGCCTCCAATCGCGCCGAAGACTTGCTCGCCCTCACCGCCGCCAACGAGGCGGCTGCCGCCCGCACGAGTTTGGATGCTAAGTTGTGCCACTGGTACGACGGCCAACCCCTCGGCGCCCGGGAGTGGATCGAACAGCTTTACCAAGAGGTGGCCCCTTTCGCTCGCCACTACGGTTTTGGGTGCTTTTTGTCTCCCGTCAAGAAAATTTTGCGCCAGGGCAATGAGGCCCAACAGTGGCTCGCCCAGATCGATCGCGGTCTCGACCCGGCGCAAGTGGTGCAAGGCGCCATCCGTCAGATGCACCAACAAGAATTGGAACTCGAAGGGCAGCTCTGTCCCCCTTGGGTGGCCTAATTGGCAAGGGCGATCGGGGGTGAAATCGGGACTGCACTTTTCATTCGTCCTGTCAAATAAGAATATCTAATCATTTAAAAAATTCCCGTTCGTATTAAAAATCCCAATCGTTGGGCGGCGGCGAAGCCAAAGGGCGATCGCCGCATCCCGGCGCGATACGATGAGATTCGTGCGCGAATCGAGAACCAGGAATTTATGCCCCAAGTTGTTCTAGTCAATCCACAAATTCCGCCCAATACAGGCAATATTGCCCGAACTTGTGCGGCCACTCAAACCCCCTTGCATCTCGTCGGACCGTTGGGGTTTGAAATCAGCGATCGTTATCTCAAACGAGCGGGGTTGGATTACTGGCCCTATGTAGATTTCCACTACCACGAAACCCTCGAAGCCTTTACCCAGTTCCACCGCTCCCTCGGCGGACGCTGGTTGGGGTTCACCACCGGGGGAAGGGACAATTACATTCATTTTCAATTCCGCGATGACGATTGGCTATTGTTCGGCGCCGAAACCACCGGGTTATCGGTAGAACTCTTAGCACGTTGTGACGCGACTCTTTACATCCCGATGATCCAACCGGGGGTTCGCAGCCTCAATCTCTCCGTCAGTACGGCGTTAGGGCTTTTTGAGGCTCGCCGTCAGTTGGGCTATCTCGAAGGAGGCCCGCCGAAACCGCCTAGGGTTTGAGGGGAAAGCGTCGCGGCGCCCCGGGGTCTCGGTCGAGGGCAAAGCGATCGCGCTCTAGGAACAATTGGACGATCGCCCCTCGGGTTTTTTCAATACGGTTGAATTTTTTTTCTAGAAATTAAATAAATCGATCTGATGAATGACATAAGTGATTTTTCAATCGCCCCGTCATTTCGCTCGAAATACACGGGTGGGCGATCGCCACAAGCCCAAGCCCGTCAGAGGTCGAGCCATCGGACAATCTAGTGAAAATACGTAATTACTCCCCAGACTATCCGGAAATAGAGGGACAGACCATTCCGCTATCGATAAGAAATTTATATACAAGAAAACCGGAGAAGTGGGAGTTTGATTGATAGATTTTAATCATCTCCAGTTCTGGAGAACGATCGTCAAAAAGCTCGATTTTCTAAGCAAAATCAAGGCGTTCGCCCGGATCGATCGCCGATGGCTTCCGCAATTCTCGGAAGCGATCGCGGGGGATCGTCCAAAGTTGTACGGTTGTGGTTTGAGCGGCGATCGCTTTACAGTCTCCTGTGGTGCGAACGGCGATCGAATTCGAGATCGAAGTCCAATTTCACCCGATTGAAATTGAGATCGAAATCGAGATCCACGTTCCTCCCCAACCCGGAGATCGGTTGAGGCTCTCATGAGTTCTAATACCGACAAAAGAGATCCGAGTCATGACCTTGCTCGATCCTGTTGCAGTTAGCTCGCAGGGTAGAACTTGCTAGCAGCATGACCCTCGTGTGGGCTCGCAGGCATCGAAATCGGCGGTCGGGTTTCCGTAACGACGGCAACAAGTCCCGCCATATTCATGACCTATACTCGCCGAAAATCACTGGATACCTGGCTTGAGTCAGGGTGCTACTCAGTCGAACTTGCCAGTCCGACTGGCGAGAGACAACAATCGAAACCCACGCTAGTTTCACGCTAGTTTAAAGAACGTAATTATCCCGTTCAGTTTTACCGAAGGATTTAAGCTTGTCTAAATCAAAAAACCAGGGTAATCTTGCCTAAGTATCTTTTCTGTCAGTGACTTCGGTCTCATATTGATTGCGATCTCGATCGCAGACGGGTGGTACGCTAATTGACTCAAGGACAGTTGAGCGCTGGTCATTAGGAGGTCGTTTTTTGAAACGAGCATTTCCGAAAAAGATGAAGCCTGTTTCCCTCCCTGTTGCCGACACTGCGGCGATCGGGGGTGAGAACAAACAGGCGGTTTCCGGCCCCCGCAGGGCCCGTACCTCGGCGGCCATGCTTGGACTTGCCCTTTCAATGGGGGCATCGAGCATCTTGCTCCCCCAACAAAGTGATGGAGCCGTTGCAGCCGAGCCACTAGCCGCCGTCGATTCTTCCACTCCTAGAGTTCCTTCTTCCCCCGCCCAAGTTTCCGCATCGGGTGAGGCGGTCAATGAGGACGAAGCTAGAGCCTCCACAACTACGGAGGACTCGGCGACATCGAACTCTACAGGAGCAGTTCCGTCGGTGACGTGGGTGACGCCCGTTCGGAGAATGGAAGCCGGGGCCGATCCCGAGCATAGTCTTCCGGTGAACCCGATAGAGGTCTCGAACAGTCCATCCCTTCGAGTTCCGTCCGCCGAAGCGGCGATCGCCGAACCCGTCGATCCTCTCGGTTCCGGTGTGGGCGAAGTCACGACAGAGCTGAGATTCCAACAGGAAAACGCCTTAGAGAATTTACGCCTCAAACGTAGCCGCCTGCAAAACTCCCTGGATCGGTTCGAGTCCCAGGGGGAAGAGATCGCCACCCCTCAAGAGCAACACGAAACTAGCGGCACCCTGACGGTCGAACCCGTCAACCCGATCGCTCCCGTGTCTCCCTTGGCGTCGGAGTCGCCGAGCGAACCGGAAACGAACCGCACCCGCGATCGCCTCCCGAGTTTGGAAGACGTCCCCACTGACAACGAAGGGGAAACCGAAGCCGTCTCTCCCGAAAGCGCGATCGTCGCCCCGACAATTGACGAGCCGACGGCAACCCACGAAGACACCGGACGGGTTCGTGCTTCAAGTTTGCAACTTCCCAATCGGATCGAGCGCGCGTCACAAGCCGCTCGGGATAGCGCCAACGCCGTCGAAGAACCGGACTTAAACAACGCCATTATTATCGAGCCGGAAGCCACCGACGTCGCCGCCTCGAAAATTTACCAAGTCAATCCGGGAGATACCCTCGACGAGATCGCACACAATAACGGTATTTCCCCCGTCGATTTAATTGCGAAAAACCGTCTGAGCGATCCGAACTTTATCAAAGTCGATCAGAAACTGAAGATTCCTCTGCTTTCCGAGGAAAACGCCGCTCAAAAACAGCTCGACACTTCAGAAAAAGAAGAGCTGGCAACCCCTTCTCTACCGATCGGCTATAGCGGTTTCCAAGCCGCAACCCCCTCTACCGAAAACTTGGAATTGCCTGCTGCGATCGCGCGCAGCTCCGAGGTCGAGATCGCCGACACTTCCACGGTCGAAGAAAGCGATCGCTTGCAGACCACCGCATCGGCCCGCGTCGATCTGCCCTTAATCTCCGGGTTGAGTCCGTCGGAACCCGTCGGTCCGATCGCCACCCCCTCCCTCGTGGAAAACCCGATCGCCTTAGAGCCGGAAGCTTCCAAAAAAGGCGATAAAATCGACGGATTGCTCTCGGACATCGACAAGTTGCGCGACAAATATCGCAACCAAAATGCCGAGTTGGGAACCGCTAGCGAGACCGAAACCGAAGAACCTACGGGAGATAACGTCGCTTTCGGCGATCGCGAAGGGCGATCGGCAAACAGCGAATCCACCGCCAACTACTACGTTGACGGCTTGCGGGCCGAAATCGAACGCCTGCGCGAAAAATATCGCACTGAAAACGCCGAACTCGACGTTTCCTTAGACGCAGACGCCGAAAACGAATCCGCAGCAAGCCAACTCCCCGGACGGCAGCGCAACCCCGAATTCGACGGCGTGCAAAGCGATCGCTCCGTTCCCAATCCCGGAACCCAATCCACCCCCGACACCACCGCCCTTCCGGTGCCGAGTGCGGATCCTAGAGAACGGGAACAACAGACGATCGCCGCCGCTCCCCTAGATCCGGAAACCTACGCCCCGATCGTGCAACCCACCATCGGTCAGACCGTTTACCCGTCATTGCCGCCCTTAAAAGGCCCCGAAAACTATCTTCCCGACGCTCCAGCGCGCTTTAACGGCTATACCTGGCCTGCCCAAGGGGTTTTAAGTTCGGGCTACGGCTGGCGCTGGGGACGGATGCATAAAGGCATCGACATCGCCGGACCGATCGGCACCCCGATTTATGCCGCCGCCGATGGGATCGTCACCTTTGCCGGATGGAACGCGGGCGGTTACGGTAACTTAGTCGAAATCGAACATCCCGACGGCAGTTTGACCCTGTACGCCCACAATCACCGCATTTTGGTTCGCGAAGGCCAAAATGTCTCTCAAGGCGAGCAAGTGGCCGAAATGGGCAGCACGGGCTTCAGTACCGGACCCCACCTGCACTTCGAGATTCATCCTGCCGGACAAGGTGCCGTCAATCCGATTGCCTATCTACCTGCGGAATAAGCTGCGCAATAACCATAAGGGCGATTGATTGGCATTTGCTCTCTATACGCTGTCATCAGAGGGAGATCGTGTTAGCAAATGCTTCCCGGGATGGGTACTCGGCCCATCCCCTCTCCAAATGCCATTGGAGTAAAAAAGTTGATAGATCATCGAGATCTTAAAAGGGAGCCACCTGGCTCCCTTTGACGATTGCAGGGCAATTTGGAGGGCGAATTTTGCGAGGGACGTTTTATTTTTCGATCGCCCGTACCGCCTGCCTGAATCCCAAGACAATTAAAATATTCGACAGGGTTAAAAAGATTTCCGCACTGCCGTGTAAAACGTCAATATTGGCCAAACTTTCTCCATAAGCCACTTTTGCATAAATTCCGGCGGGAATGGTCACCGCCACAAAGACTAAAGTCCCGTAAAAGCCGATCAGGGCTAACCGGGGCATTTGACCGGAACGGGTGAGAAACCATAAAAAGCCGAGGTAAGGAAAGAGGGAAATTGCAAATAAGTTGTCTTTGGACAGCATGAATCCTTAAACCATTGATTTTGCCAGACAATACCCGTCCGTTCGCCCGTCAATCGGAATCGGAAGCGGAATCGGTGTTTGTTTGTTTTGTTTGTCGCCAAATCCACCACGCCGCCCCACACAGGGTGCAGTTTCCTAAAACCGTCATCGACGCTTGTAAGGTGACTAGCCAAGCCAGATCGAGGGGATTGTCAAAATAATGCCAGGTACAGGCACACATGGCACTGACTAAAGCGGGTAACATCGCCGCCGCCAGTCCCCACCAATAGCGATTGCCCGTAATTTCGCCATACCGCCAGATCAACCAAATTGCGGCTATCCATTCGATGACGCTGGAAACGTGAACCATCCAGGTTGGAATTGATAAAGCGTGCACGATCGGTGTTTAGAGTTTAGAGGTTTTAGAGTTTAGAGTTTAGATCTTAGACCTTTTTGGAACGGGCGGGCGATCGATCGGCGTGGATCCCCCGTACCGATCGCCAGACCGTTTCGATCGGTGCCGTTATGGGTTATGTGTAGAGTCTACGAGACAACATCGATCGCAAAGGGAGTAAACCAGATCGTGGGGCAAATTCGGGCGGTATTGTGCGGCTATTACGGTAAAGGAAACGCGGGAGATGAGGCCCTGTTAGCCTCCTTGTTGCAAATGTTGCCCCCGGAGGTCACCCCGGTGGTCTTGTCTGGGGATCCGCAGGCGACCCGCGATCGCTACGGCGTCCAAGCCACCAACCGCATGTCTGCAATCCGCGTCTGGCAAGCTTTGCGGCGATCGCAGGTCTTTATTTGGGGCGGCGGCAGCTTAATTCAAGACGCCACCAGCTTCACCAGTCCCCTGTACTATGCCGGATTGATGGGCTTGGCGCAACAGTTGGGCTTAACAACGATCGCCTGGGCCCAAGGAATCGGCCCGTTAGAGCGATCGTTCGTCCGCCAAATCGCCCGTCACGCCTTCCGAGGGTGTGACGCCGTCAGCGTTAGGGACGCCCGTTCCGCCCAGTTTCTCGTCGATTGGCAGGTTCCCTTCACCCTCGCCCCCGATCCGGTCTGGGCCCTCGACTCCAAACCCGTCGAGGGATTGTGGGATATTCCGGCCCCTCGGGTCGCCGTCAACTTGCGATCGCACCGCCATTTGACCCCCGAACGCCTGGAAATCCTCACCCAGGCGATCGCCCAATTCCAAAAAGCTACCGATACCTTTATTCTGCTCGTTCCCTTTCAAGCTTCTCAAGATTTGGCGATCGCCCAAACGATTCACGCCCGACTTCCCGAAGTGAGTTCTATCTACAATCTCGACGATCCACGACAAATCAAAGGATTGTTTCGCGGCGTGGAAATGGCGATCGGAATGCGTTTTCACAGTCTGATTATGGCCGCCGCCGAACATTGTCGCTGTTTCGCCCTCAGCTACGATCCAAAAGTCAGCCAACTGATTGCCGATTTAAACCTTCCCGGTTGGGAATTATCCGACTTACCCACCGATCCTAACACCATTGCCGAAGCCTGGATCGAACATTACGCCAACGGCGATCGCCTCAACGAAATCTCAATTCATTCCCTCGTCGATCGCTCCTTGATTCATCGACAAATTTTGTGTAAAGGCATGGAGAAATTGGGAATTCTATAACTAAGGGACAAGGGAAAAGGCATAGAGGTAGAAAGCACAAGGGGGAACCGGGCATATTACCCAGCCTAAGAACTTGCCGATTCCCACTCCCTCATTCTCAATTTAATGAAGGAACATAAAACAATGGACGCGATCGCTCGCCTTATTCGCGACATTCCTAAAGCAGAATTGCACCTTCATATCGAAGGGACTCTCGAACCGGAATTGATGTTTGAAATCGGACGGCGAAACGGCGTAAAACTCCCCTTTGAATCCGTCGAAGCTGCCCGTCAAGCCTATCATTTTCACGATCTCCAATCTTTTCTCAATATTTATTACGCTGCTGCCAGCGTTTTACAAACAGAACGAGATTTTTATGACCTGACCTGGGCCTACTTACAACGAGCTGCCAAAGATAATATCAAACATACCGAAATCTTTTTCGATCCGCAAACACACTGCGATCGTGGAATTGAATTCGACCCGGTCATTCGTGGCATTCATCGCGCCTTACAAGACGGTAAAACTCAACTAGGAATTAGTTCCCATTTAATTTTATGCTTCCTGCGCCATCTCAGCCCCGAAGCGGCCATGAATACCCTAAAACAGGCATTACCTTATCGAGATTGGATAATTGCCGTCGGTTTAGATTCTTCAGAATTAGGACATCCACCCCGTAAATTTAAAGCCGTATTCGATCGCGCCAGACAAGAAGGTTTTTTAACCGTGGCCCATGCAGGAGAAGAAGGACCGCCAGAATACATTTGGGAAGCCTTAGATTTGCTCGAAGTTTCGCGAATCGATCACGGCGTTCGCTGTTTGGAAGACGAGAAACTCGTTCGACGCTTAGTCGCCGAACAAATCCCCCTCACGGTTTGTCCCTTATCTAATCTTAAATTATGCGTATTTCCATCCATGAAAGACCACAATCTTAAAAAGTTATTAGATTTGGGAATATGCGCGACCATTAATTCCGACGATCCGGCATATTTCGGCGGTTATATTGTCGAAAACTTCCAACAAGCGGCAACGGCTTTAGATCTGGACGAACATGATATCGAAACCTTAGCAAAAAATTCGTTTAAGGCTTCCTTTTTGAGCGAGAATCGCTAATTTTTAGAGGCTGGTTACAAAATAAACATTAACAGCCCTATTTGAGAGGAGGCAACCGCAGGATCGTCAAACGATAGATGGCAACCATCAGGTTACCCTAACTCTCTCTTTCTATTGTGGCTTGTAGGGGTTGGTTAACCAAACCCCTACTAAATTTTTTGATATTTTCTTTCTAAACAGTCTTTTACCGCACTGTATTCCGATTAAAATAAAGATAATTTGTTGTTTTAAATCCTAGGCTATTTTATCAATGTGACAGGATAGTAAGACTATAAAATATCTTCATTTTTAAGTATTTTTAAAACAGGCGATCGCCTTTCCCCGATTGATTGTTTGTTTTTCAAACCAGCAAATCTATCCTTGACAAGATCTAGATCGATCTCAGAGAATAATAGACTCTAACAAATCGATCGCCTAAACGAAGTTTTAGCAGGAGAAACTCTGGAGTGGGACGGGTACGAGTTCGCCAACATGTCAATCCTTTGAGTAAAGCTTACCAAACTCCGGTTACGCCGCCGGATTGGTCCGAGATTTACACCGACATAACGAAACCTTTGCATCTCGATATTGGTTCTGCTGGCGGCGGCTTTTTATTGGAAATGGCCCAACTCGAACCGGACTGGAATTATTTAGGTTTAGAAATTCGCCAACCGCTTGTAGAAAGATCCCTGAGTCTCCGGGATGAAAAGGAACTTCAAAACCTTCATTATATCTTCTGCAATGTCAATAATTCGTTTAAACCCTTAGTAGACTCTCTACCGAAAGGAGTTTTAACAAGAATTTCGATACAGTTTCCCGATCCTTGGTTTAAAAAGCGACACCAAAAACGGCGGGTTGTCACGCCGGAGTTTGTGGAAGAATTAGCAAATGAGATTGAATCCGGTGTCGAAATTTTCCTGCAATCTGACGTGTATGAGGTGGAAGTTGAAATGCGCGATCGCTTTGCGGAACATCCGGCATTTTTTCAGCCTCATGGCGAACGATGGTTATCGAACAATCTGTTCCCCGTAGCGACGGAACGAGAACAGTCAGTATTAGAAAAAGGCGATCCGGTGTATCGGACAATCTTTAGGAAGCGATAGAAAGAGAAAGCTTGTAGGTCGGGAGTTTCGATCGCTTAAACGTCTGTAAGAGACTGTTTATAAAGAAAAAATCGAAAAATTTAGTAGGGGTTTGGTTTCCAAACCCTAGAGAAGTAGGGGTTTGGTTTCTAAATCCTAGTGAAGTTTGGTTTCCAAACCCCTACCTGGCACTTCCTCTCAAACCGGGTTGTTAATGTTTATTTTCTAAACAGTCTCTAAGGGTTACTGTTTCTATCTAAAATCTAAACGCGAATTTTTTTTAGGTTAGAGTACTTGAGTTAAATCCACGAGGGTAACCACATTCTCATTTGCCATTGTTTGAGGGAAATGGGTAATCCTAAATAGACGGGAAGCCAGAAGCAAAAGGCGATCGCGATCGCCCCAATGGCAACGATCGCTAAAACTCGTAAATAGGGACGATCGCTGTGCAACCATAAATCGACAAACCAGGCGATCGCCATAAACGAAAATACGGACGCACTCATATAATGATATAAAAATGTACAGCGAGTGACGATCGCCCAAGGTAGCCAATTTGCTAAATAATTCCCACCTAAATAAATCCCGATCCAATCGTAAGCGATCGCGGAATCTTGGGGCGATCGCCAATGCTGCCAACAGCGATAGGCGATCGCGAAAATTAAAATAAAAATGGCTAATGTAGAAAGCCACGATAACATCGGATTGCCCATGGCGTGAACGGCAAATATGACCGGGGGCGAATTTTCCGGTAAGGGGGGTAATTCCGGGTTTACGGGTAAATCGCCTCCAGCTTTTTCGTAGTAGTACAACACCGGACGCCACATCACCACCCAACTCAACCAATTGGAACAATAGGGATGAATATCCGACCCGTTCCCCAAGCGGCGATGGTACCCAAAAATTTGGTCGTGGACTTCTATAAAATCATATTTGGGATTGAGTTGAATATGGGGAATCCAAAATAAACTATAGGCGATCGCCGGAATGACAATCAGGGTGAATAGAACCGGGAAAACCTTTAAATTGGCTAACTTTTGTAAGGGGGGAACGGTTAGCATTGAAGGCAAGGATCGCCGCCACTGCCAAATTTTTGCAGCGATCCAAACGGCGATCGTTCCCAACCAAAACCCTAAACCGTTCCACTTCACCGACGCCGCCGCCCCAAAAAATACACCTGCCAAAGTCAACCACCGCCAATCGGGTTCTTCAGGTTTAAGAACGGCCCGCAAAAAGGTCCATTGTCCGAGAAGTCCGAAAAAGACAAGAAATAAGTCGATCAGGGCGTAGCGAGATTCGACGAGTAAGAAGCCGTCGGCGGCGGTAAAACTGGCGGCGAGGAGGGCGAAACTGCGGCGGCGATTGAGTTGATAGGCGATCGCCCCCACAATAATCGGCAGGAACGATCCGGCGAAGGCATTCGACCAACGATAAGCCCAGGGGGTTAGTAGGGAACCTGTCAGGTCGTCGATCGGATCGCGATCGAAGGGGAGAAATTGGCCGATCCAAATTCCGAGGGCAATCATATATTTGCCCAGAGGCGGATGGGCGTCAAAAAATGGCGTTTGGGTCAGATAATGGTTGCCAAATTTGGCAAAATAAATCTCATCAAAGACTAAAGTATTAAAGCGGCTTAACCCCCAAAAGCGTAAGGCGAAAGATACTGCAAAAATCGCCGCCATAGCGAGAGGAAATGAGGCGGGATGTTCGCTAACTTTTACAAAAAATTTGGCCATGAGTGCAAGTTATCGCGATTCTTCAGATCGGCTACAAATCCGTCGGCCCGATTCCCGGTTGGCAACGATCGCGAGATCGGATCCGGGATCGGACGGCGATCGAGAATCTATTGCACGCGGGCGATCGCTCACATGGGGAGAAAGTCTGCTGGAGTAGCACCCCGCGATCGCACATGCAAGCAAGTGGCTGCATGGGATTGAGGCGATTCTTCTTCCCCGTGGAATAACGGTCCAATGACGCCGAAGATCAAACCACCAAAAACGATAATTTCAACAATGACCAGTACGGGAGAACGAGAATTCACGATCGCCCCTCCAAGGATGACAAAATCAACACGAAACAGACAAAAATTAAGGCTTCCAAATCCGTTGGACTTGCTGCCACCAGGTTTGCGGGGTGTCATTTTCACGCATTCGCCACGACACCATCGATCGCATCAGGGCGATGCCGCCAACCCATATTCCAAGTGCGATATGCAAGGCGATGGCAATTCCAACGATAACCCATCCCCACAAATGTATAGTATACCAAAGCTCCTGTAAATTACCTTGGGGCAACCAGTCTTCTTTCATCATGCGCCCGGAAACAAAGGCAAGGGTCGTGGCGAGGAGGATCAGTGTATTGGCAATCCGGTGCAAAGCGTAGCGACCGGAGGGGCGATCGAGGTGCTTGAGTTGTCGCCACGAATCGGACTGGATCAAGCGTTTGGAACCGAGATGAAAGCTATAGAGGGCGAACGGGGGTAGGGTCAACAGCAAACCCACCGCAAAGGTGCCGTGAATGTCGATGGTTCCGGGAATCTCCGGTAGCGGGAGTTGGACGAATCGGCGATCGTAGGTATTGTAAACCAGAATCGCACTCAACCACGCACAGAGGACGACCAACGCATTTGCGGCGTGCAGCAGTCGCAATAGGGAGGGTTGATAGGGACGCGATCGCTCGCTCATGAATGTGACCTGTTTGGGATAGACCTTCTCAACATCAGAGAGGATAGCGTGGCGCCTCGGTGAAGGTTACCGGGCGATCGCCAATTTGATAACCCTTATACCATATTTGTCAGACTCTCCGGCTTGTCCTCGACTCGGTTCGTGACTCGAAAAGTATCGAACCCGCGATCGCCCTTCAGTGCAAGGTTTTCTCAGCTTTCAGTTTTCAACACCCCTTTAAACAGATTAGAGGCGCGATCGCTCGCGCCTCTAACAATAAATTCGATAAAATTCAATGTTCGATCGATCGGATTGGCGATCGAACTTCAAGGGGAAAATAGACAAAAAAGTAGGCGATATCTTGACAAACCTTGTTTTTTTGAAGTCATAAGAGGAAGGTGGGAATTTGACCCGAGCTTCCCCCTATGACTTCACCGGAAACGCGATAATACCCTGCTTATTTCCTTTAAATTAGGACTCTTCAAGCGGGGTTAAATTTAACGCATTCGGATGACTATTTTGCTCCTTGGCATCTCCTTTGACGAAAGCAACGGCCTCTCGTAAAGCAACCCGTCGATCCATCAACAAGTTTTGCGGCGGAATCAAATCGAGAATGCCGAATTTTTCCAAGCGTTTTTTGATTTTGCCAGTAGCTCCGACAATAAACACTTGACATCCTTTTTCGCGGGCTTCTTGAATCGCATTTTCAATCGCCAGCGAAGAAGTCACCCCTAACAAAGGAACGTCACTTAAATCGAGAATCAAAACATCGTAGTTATCCACCACCGCTTGTTCGCGAGAAATCGCCTTCGAGACTCCGAAGATCATCGGACCGCTCAAGTGGAAGAGCAACACGCGACCGTCGGCTTCTTGCAAGAGCGCTTTCTCTTCATCTTCAAGGAGAATTTCGTCATCCGCATCGGTAATCGCTTTGACATCTTTCGCTTGCAAATCGCTCAAGCGCTGAATCGTGAGGACGTTGGCGACGAACACACCGACACCGACGGCGACCATCAAGTCCACCAAGACCGTCAGGGCAATGACGCCGTACATGATTAACGCACCTTTCCAAGAAACGTGATGGGCGCGTTTTAGGAAACTCCAGTCAATAATGTCGATCCCCACCTTGAGGGCAATTCCGGCTAACACCGCCATCGGAATCGTTTCGGTTAAATCCGCAGCCCCGAGGATGACCACCATCAGAACGATCGCGCGAGTCAAACCGGAAAGGGCAGTGCGACCGCCAGTTTGAATGTTGACCACCGTGCCCATCGTGGCCCCCGCCCCGGGCAGTCCGCCAAACAGACCGGACATGATGTTACCGATTCCTTGACCGATCAGTTCTTTGTTGGAGTTGTGGTGGGTGCGAGTCAAACTGTCGGCGATCGTCGAAGTTAGCAAGGCGTCGATCGCCCCTAACATCCCGAGGATCATCGCATCGACCAGCATCGTGCGAATTTGAGCCAAGGTGAAGAAGGGCATTTGCATACTGGGTAAGCCCGTGGGAATCCCTTCGCCTTGGTTGCCGATCCGACGGATGGCGTCAATGTCTCCAAAAAAGAACAGAGACAGAACCGTACCGAGAATTAAGGCCACTAATTGCGGCGGAACTAAACGACCCCATTTCGAGGGCATCAACCACAGAATCGCGACGGTCATTACCCCCAATGTGGCTTCTGCCGGATTCATGGTCGAAATCAATTCCGGCACTTTCTGTAGGGTCGCCAACACGCCGCCCACGCTGCCATGTCCGAGGAACGGCGCGATCTGAAGCACGATCAGAATCAAGCCAATTCCGGACATGAACCCGGAAACCACGGTATAGGGCATCAGGGTGATGTATTTCCCGAGTCCTAACGAACCGAGCAGGATTTGGAAGAGCCCGCCCATCATCACGACGGTAAACGCCATTGCCATACCGTTTTCGGGATTGGCTGCCGTGAGGCTGGCGACGATCGCCGTCATGATCACGGTCATCGGCCCGGTCGGTTCGGAAATCAAGGTCGGCGTTCCACCGAATAAGGAGGCAAAAAATCCGACGAGTACGGCTCCATACAAGCCTGCTTGTGCGCCCGCTCCGGAGGCCACCCCGAAGGCGAGCGCCATCGGTAGGGCGATTACGGCAGCCGTTACCCCGCCAAACAGATCGCCCCTCACGTTACTTAAATTTATACGATTGGTCAATTGCATAGAGTAGTATTGAAATTGGAGGAAATTTGGAAAATATGACTACAAGCTTATAAGCAGATGCTTACAGGGTTATAAGCATCTGCTTATGTTAACACCTGACCTATAAATTTCTATTGACGTAACTGATTATTTCGGGCCGTCTGGAAGGATGAATCGATGAATGTTTTGTAAAAAACAAGCATTATTAAAAATATCTAATTATTTTAATTTGTAAGATTTATATTCTAAAATAAATTGTAACTATAAAGTAAAAAAAGGTTAAAAATCGATGGCCTATTTTTCTCGATCGAGAAGTATAAATAATTTTGATGGTCTAACTAAAAAACGTAGCGATCGCAAGGGGATTGGGGCGATCGCCACGTTTCTATTGAGGCTAAAACCCTTAATATGCCGTGGTTATGCCTCCGGGAAGCGACCTTCTTTAACTTCCGTGCTGTATTGGGCGATCGCCTCGCCAATGGTGTGCTGCAAATTGGCATAAACCTTGGCAAAGGGCGGCTGGCGATCGCTCAGTCCGAGTAAATCGTGAGTGACTAAAATTTGACCGTCACAATGGGGACCCGCACCGATGCCGATCGTCACGATCGCGAGGCGATCGGTAATGCGCTGGGCTAATGGTGCTGGAATATGTTCCAACACCACCCCAAACGCTCCCGCTTCTTCAAGGGCGATCGCCTCGTTTAAAATTCTTTCCCCCGCTTCCGGGGTTTTTCCTTGCTTGCGATAGCCCAACTGATGCACCGATTGGGGGGTCAACCCCACGTGACCGAGTACCGGAATTCCGACGCGAACCAGACGGCTGACTGTAGCGACCATCTCAGGATAACCCCCTTCTAACTTCACCGCTTGCGCCCCGGTTTCTTTCAAGATCCGTCCCGCACAGTGCAAAGCTTGTTCGGGACTTTCTTGATAGGTCAAAAACGGTAAATCGACTACGGTGAGGGCATTGACCACCCCGCGCCGCACGGCTTTGGCATGGTGTAGCATTTCATCGAGGGTCAGGGGTAAGGTCGTTTCATACCCCAACGACACCATCGCTAATGAGTCTCCAACGAGGATCAGATCGACTCCGGAGCGATCGAGCAACCGCGCCGAAGCGTAATCCCATGCAGTAAGCGCCACAATCCGACGCCCCTGCTGTTTCCATTGGTTCAAATCCTGGGGGGTAACTGGCATAAGGAGATTGTAGATTGTAGATTTTAAATTTTAAATTGGGGAAGTGGGGAGTGGGGTAGGTATTTTGGCGGCAAGTTGGAGGATGCCGATGTTGAGGAGTGGCGGGACGGTTCGCCGATCGCCTATTACCTCTTGTCTCTTCCTGCTTCAGCGCCAACCGAGCAATCGCAACAAAGGAACGAGCAGATAATAGCTAACACCGAGACAAAAACTGCCGAGAATTCCTAAAAGGCTGAAAAAGACCAGACTTTCCCAAAATTCAGGCCAACCGGGAGCGCTGGTTAGGGCGAGAAAGGGAAACCAGACCGGGGCGGAAAAAGCATATAAACCCACCATTAATAAGGTGGCGGTGCCGATCGCACTGGTGGTGGCGTGGAAGAGCTGGTAACGGGGCAATCCCAAACCGAGGGCAATCGAGGCGATTGCGATCGCGCTGAAAATCACGAACTCCGGTACGGCGATCGCCTCACCCAACCCGCTCCGATTTAAGGTCAACGCCCCACAACTATATCCGAAGATCCCCATCGCCCCGGCGATGATAAAGCGGCGATGTTGTCCGAAACTCCCTGCTTCGGTCAATCCCAGGGCGGTTCCGAGTCCGGCGAAGGCAAACAGCAACACCACCGGATCGATCGCCACCTCGGTCCCGGGAAACCATTGCGCGATCGCGGTGGAGAGGCGATCGCTCAGTCGCAGTCCGACTCCGGATCCGTAAGTCAGACCGAAGCCGACACTCGCCCCAATGCTGGCGCCGAGTCCGCCCATCAACATTCCCATCAGCGTATCCCAACAGGCGCGCCAACTCCACCCGAGGACGCTCAAGCTGGTTTGCACGACGGCGGCGATCGCCCCACCAGCGAAGCGAGTGACCCGGGCGATCGCTCCTCCTCCTCGTTTGAGAGCGGTTCCGACGACTTGCAAGGCGATCGCGGTTTGGGTCCAGGCGATCGCCCCCAGACTCGGTTTTCGCTGGCGCACGAGGGTCTGAATTGCCGAAAGATTGCCCAAAATGGCGCGAAATTCGGCAACATCGGCGGGGCGCTCTTCCGGACGCCCGGCAATCGCGCGATCGATCGCAGCCCCCAACATCGGGGAAACCGCCACCGCCGCACGCCAGCGACATTCGAGGGTCATCGGATCGTCGAATTCTCCCGGCGGTTTTCCGGTGAGTAAGTGAACGCAGGTGCGACCCAACGCATAAAAATCTGCCGTCGGGCCGACCGAGCCCCCGGCGATTTGTTCCGGGGGACTGTAGCCCGGAGAAAATAAGCGCGTCGAACTTCCCTGAACGGCGCCGAGATGTTTGGCGCCGCCAAAGTCGATCGCTACGACCTGTCCGCTTGTCACCCTTACCATCAAATTCGCGGGTTTGAGGTCGCGGTGGATAATGCGATGTCGGTGTAACTCTTCTAAAATATCGAGGGTTTGGTTGAGCCAGTCCACTACCTGAGATTCGTTAAAGCCCTGGGGATGGCGATCGAGCAGATGTTGTAAGGTTTCTCCCTCGATTTTTTCCATCACCAAACAGGGCAGCGATCGCGCCTGGGGAAAGTTCAGGTGAAGGAGAAAATAGCCGTCTGCTTCTACCCGAGGGACTCCGGGATGGCGCAAATTCATTAACACCCGCGCTTCTTGCTCGAACAGTTCGACGGCTTTCGGTTGGGTTTCGGTTAAGACTTTGAGGACGCATTGGCGATCGTCGCGACTGTCGTGAGCGAGATAGGCGATCGCAAATCCCCCGGTTCCTAATTTTTGTAAAGCCCAGTAGCGCCGCGCCACGCACAGGGGCGTGCCACAATTTTGACAAAATTGATTCCCCCCACTTTGAGGGAACGGTCGCGAACAATCGGGATTGATGCAGTGAAGCTCGGTGAACTGCATGAAAATGCTCGACAATCAATAAATAGTTGATGCTCGATCCAATCGGGGCGATCGGAACCACGCCGTCCCCCTCCCGACTTTCGATCCCCCAGTCGCGATCCCCGGCGTCGATCCCCTTCGTAAAGATTTTATTGTTATGCCCTCGGCGATCGTCCCTTCTTCAGTCAAAGACGATCCCTTTCCGTCCGCACTCCCTTTCCATACCATAAAAAGGCAATTTTAAGATGTAACAAAAAATTAAGTTTTGCTACAGGGGATAAACAATAATTATCTGAGAATAAAAGATATTTGAAGTTTATCTTATCGGATTCCTGATATATTTAATTAGCAAACGAACGCAAGCAGCCTGCTGATTCCGTGAACCCCCCCAGAGCAGGAGCTAGAGACTTACAGGTTCCACCACCTGGGAGCGCGAAAAGCACTCAAAAGGGAACTGGGAGACAGGCGAGGCTGCGGAAAGTTTAGAAGATTCCTAGGAAGGGGGATTATGTCTTACAGTTCGACTCAAACGCAGTCAAAATCCGGCTACGACGCTGGGGTAAAAGATTATAAACTGACTTACTACACTCCGGATTACACTCCCAAAGATACCGATATTTTGGCAGCGTTCCGGATGACCCCGCAGCCTGGAGTGCCGCCGGAAGAAGCAGGAGCTGCAGTTGCGGCTGAGTCGTCCACCGGAACCTGGACCACCGTGTGGACCGACTTGCTGACCGATTTGGATCGCTACAAAGGTCGTTGCTACGACATCGAACCTGTTGCCAACGAAGATAACCAATATATTTGCTACGTTGCTTATCCGTTGGATCTGTTTGAAGAAGGCTCCGTCACCAACATGTTGACCTCGATCGTGGGGAACGTGTTCGGGTTTAAAGCCTTGCGTGCCTTGCGTTTGGAAGATTTACGGATTCCGGTTGCTTACCTGAAGACCTTCCAAGGCCCGCCCCACGGGATTCAGGTCGAGCGTGACAAGATCAACAAATACGGTCGTCCCTTACTCGGTTGCACGATCAAACCGAAACTCGGTCTGTCCGCGAAAAACTACGGTCGTGCGGTTTACGAATGCTTGCGCGGCGGTTTGGACTTCACCAAAGACGACGAAAACATCAACTCGCAGCCGTTCCAACGCTGGCGCGATCGCTTCTTGTTCGTCGCCGACGCCATCCACAAAGCTCAAGCGGAAACGGGCGAAATCAAAGGTCACTACCTCAACGTCACCGCCCCGACTTGCGAAGAAATGATGAAACGGGCCGAGTTCGCCAAAGAACTCGAAATGCCCATTATCATGCACGACTTCTTGACGGCTGGCTTCACCGCCAACACCACCTTGGCGAAATGGTGCCGCGATAACGGCTTGTTGCTGCACATTCACCGCGCCATGCACGCCGTGATCGACCGTCAGAAAAACCACGGGATCCACTTCCGCGTCTTGGCAAAATGCTTGCGGATGTCCGGTGGCGACCACATCCACACCGGAACCGTCGTCGGTAAACTCGAAGGCGAACGCGGCATCACCATGGGCTTCGTGGACTTGCTGCGTGAAAACTACGTCGAACAAGACAAGTCTCGCGGGATCTACTTCACCCAGGACTGGGCCTCGATGGGCGGCGTGATGGCCGTTGCCTCCGGTGGGATCCACGTATGGCACATGCCCGCGTTGGTCGAAATCTTCGGCGACGACTCCGTGCTGCAGTTCGGTGGTGGAACCTTGGGTCACCCCTGGGGGAACGCTCCCGGTGCGACCGCGAACCGTGTCGCTCTCGAAGCTTGCATCCAAGCCCGTAACGAAGGCCGCAACTTGGCTCGCGAAGGGAACGACGTTATCCGCGAAGCCGCTCGCTGGTGCCCCGAACTGGCTGCCGCTTGCGAACTCTGGAAAGAAATCAAGTTCGAGTTCGAGGCGATGGATACGGTCTAATCGAGACCTTTGGTGGGAGGGAAAGAGCCAGAGCGCATCTTGTACCTCCCCCGAGATCGCCTGTTAGCCGCAGGTGGACGGAGTGCCTGAAGCGTTGGCAATCGGGTGCGATCGCCTCAAAGGGAGTTGTGGATTTCAAATCAAATCAGAGTATCCCTCACTGCTGTTTGCCGCAGGGAAAGGGAGTAAGGTGGTGTATCCAAATTGAACATTTGGCTCCATCGGATTTGAGAAGAATAAAAAAAACTTCCCTAAAAGCAACTCACGCGATCGCCATTGACAACCGTTATGGATATCAAACAGATTGCCAAAAGTACGGCCAAAGTCCTCGCCAGCTATTTAACCTATCAGGCGATGCGAACCGTGATGGCTCAGTTAAGTGAAACGAATCCACCTTTAGCCTACTGGCTGCAAAGCTTTTCCAAAAGCGACAAAATGCAAGATGGAGAAGCCTATCTGGAAGATTTGATGCAGGCCAAACCGGATTTAGCCTTACGGATGATGACGGTAAGAGCGCATTTGGCGGAGGAAATTTCAGATTTTTTGCCGGAAATGGTTCGCACGAATATCCAACAAGCCAACATGGAACATCGACGGCAACATCTGGAGCGGATGACCAGCATTAGTGTTGGCGATCGCGATCGCGAAGACACCGCCTCCAGACCGAACGCAGACGAGCATTCCAGTTGACCCTTCGGGTTTTGGCTCCGGCCAACCCCACAAGCATTCATCGTAGATCCACGAGCATATCGAGTAAGCAACCCATGAAAACTCTGCCTAAAGAGCGTCGTTACGAAACTCTTTCCTATCTTCCCCCCCTCACCGACGCCCAAATTACCCGTCAAGTCCAGTACATCTTAGACCAAGGTTACATTCCGGCGATCGAGTTTAACGAAGACTCCGATCCCACGGTCTACTACTGGACCATGTGGAAACTGCCCTTGTTCGGCGCTCGCTCTACTCAAGAAGTACTCAGCGAAGTTCAAGCCTGCCGTTCCGAGTATCCCAACTGCTTCATCCGCATCGTCGGTTTCGATAACGTGAAGCAGTGCCAAATCCTCAGCTTCATCGTTCACAAACCCGGTGGCAGCCGCTTCTAAATTCTCGCAGCCCTGAAACGGAGCGAAAATTAGATCCAATTTAAAAAAGGGACGAAACTCAGCGCGAGTTTCGTCCCTTTGCTCTTGTTATTGTTTATTTTTAGAAAAAAACGCTACACCGACCTCCTTTGCGGGTCGTGGAGTGCGGCAATTTGCACCTTTTTCAGGCACAAAACCGAACTCGGGCGATCGCCCGACCTCGATAAAGTAAGTACAGAAAGAGGTACAAACCAACTCCTCCAAGCCTACCTCATCCACTTACAGCAGCGAAACTCAGGAGGTCGAGAATTATGGCACTGATTCGTTGGGAACCCTTCCGAGAAATCGATAGCTTACAACGGGAAATGAATCGCCTGTTTGAAAGTCTCTCCCCCGACGGAGAACGCACTGGAATCGCCTTTGCACCCCCTGCCGAACTCGACGAAACCCCAGACGCATTCGATTTGAAATTAGAAGTTCCAGGAATGGAACCGAACGATCTCGATATCGAAGTCACCGCCGAAGCCGTCCGCATCAGTGGCGAACGCCGCAGCGAAACCCGCAGCGAAGAAGGTGGAACCACCCGCACTGAATTCCGCTATGGCAAATTCAGCCGCGTGATTCCCTTACCTGCGAAAATCCAAAATACCGAAGTGAAAGCTGAATACAAAGACGGCATTCTCAAAGTGCACCTACCGAAAGCGGACGAAGAAAAACATAAAGTCTTCAAAGTAAGCGTCAGCTAAGGGCAAATTCACTCCAGTAAGGGTCAAACCGTCCCTTTCGACGAGACCAACTCGATCGATCGCGGACGGTTTGGCCACCGAAACGACAACAAACGACAACAAGGGTTAAGATTCCAGAGGGGAAATGCGATCGCACTTCCCCTTTTTTTTGATTTGTTTTTTGATTTGATGGGTTTGAGTTCAAATTGTTGCAACTTGATTGTCTGGCGGAGGGGACTGTGATGTGGGGCGATCGTTCGCTGAGGGTAGTACAAACAGTTTTGGAACCCCTAGTGCCAGTGTCGCCTTCGAGGACTATCAAGTGATGTTTGCGAAGAAACATAAGTAAATTCCGCCTGGGTGTTCGGTGACACTCCTGGCGGATCGCGGTTTTAACAATGGGAGCGGGAATTCCCCGATTCTACCGAAGGTGAATCGTGGGATGAAAGCGACTCTTCGGCAAATCAGTTATAATCTTATCATCTGGCTATATCGGCGATGGGCAAAATTACCCCGATTTAAATCCAAGCAGGGAAGGCAATCTATCAGTTATCCTCAAAATGTTAAGTTTGAGGGAAATTACATCAAACTGCCTAAAGTTGGGTTAGTGCGTTGTCGTCAGCATCGAAGTTTTGAGGGAAAAATCAAAACTGTAACCCTCTCCAAAAATCCAGATGGTAAATATTATGCTTCAGTTTTGGTAGAGGGTAGAGAAGAACCTCCCTTTCCCTCAACTGAAGGAAAAGCAATTGGCATTGATTTAGGGCTGACCGATTTTGCGATGACCAGTGAGGGGTCGAAATACAATAATCCCAAGCATTTTGATAAACACGCGCAAAACCTAAAAAGAAAACAGCAAAAACACGCTCGAAAAAGGAAAGGCAGCAACAACCGCAATAAATCGCGGGTAAAAGTTGCCAAGATTCACGCCAAAATAAGTCGCTGTCGTGAAGATTTTCTCCACAAGCTATCCCGTAAGATAGTGAACGAAAACCAAGTGATTGTGGTCGAATCCCCCCTAACCCCCCTTAATAAGGGGGGAACTAAAGGGGGGATAGGTATGGTTCGCCATCACCAACTCGCCAAAGCGATTAGTGATGTCGGTTGGGGAATGTTTTGTACGATGTTAAAGTACAAGGCTGAATCAGAAGGAAAAGTTTATCTAGAAGTCGATCGATTTTTTCCTTCTTCTAAAACCTGCCATGTATGCCTCAATCAAACCAAAAGCTTGTCTCTTGATGCGAGAAGCTGGACTTGCGAACATCGCCAAACCCATCATGACAGGGACATCAATGCCGCCATCAATCTCAAAAATGAAGGCTTACGGATATTAGAGTTAGGAACTCGCTCTACTGCCCTTGGAGGGGATGTAAGACGAGGTGGTAGAACTTCAGTTCTATCTAGCGCAGTCCCCAGTGAAGAGGGAAGCCGCTATTGTAATCTTTGATTCAATAGCGGTAGTTCACTCGTAAGCACCTGTTGCAACGGCTACAGATCCATCAGTGGGAATAGGTCGTGAAACTCTCAGATTGAGTTCTCAACGCTGGTGACGTTCTCACGATGAAACCCTTGACCGTAGACGACTTTTCTGCACCACTAAGGGGTTGTGGGTCAGAACGTATGCGCGTGTAGCACCTCCGCGTCACAGATATAGGTGATGCCCGAATAATCGTCGAAAAACCGCGCTGCGACCTCATCCGAGATTCTCAGGGCGATCTCCCGATTTGCGGTGAGTATCTCGATCTTTATATTCGAGTAGAAATCGCCAACGGTAGGTTGTCCCGACGATCGCACGTTGCGACTCCCTTTACCGCCAGCAGCCACCACCGTATAACCGGTAGCCCCGGCTTCGTCGATGATCTTGGCGATCTTTTTCAGCAACAACTTTTCCGTGACAATGACGAGCTTGCTGGTTTGCTGGGTCATGTGGGTTACCTCTTGCTGTACTTAATTAACGCCTTGATTATACATCAAATACCCAAGACAGTTAATTCGCACGAATTGAACGGTGCGAATTGCCTCATCAATGGCAAAGTATTGAGTTGTACTTGCTTTGCTTTTGTACTCGTTGACATACCTCACCGTCCTCAAGGAACGGTGATTCCTTGATGTTTCATCGAGACTGGCTACTCAGTAGTCTCACCGTCTCTCCACGTCCGTTTAAAGTCTCCCAATGCCCTATGGCGACTGACTGTATTGTAGGGGAAAAGTTGTCAAAGTCGTTGTGGAAAGACGGTCTCTTAGACCCAAGTTTTTTTGATAACAAACATTACTTTACCTTTTGAAGCGTAACTGTGCAATAACATCAAAGTAGCTGTGTCAGGGCCGATACAGCATTTTCCTCTGCTATGCAAGACATTTAGATCCCCCTAAATCCCCCTTAAAACGGGGGACTTTCCTCTAACCCCCCAAAATCCCCCCAACCCCCCTTTGAAAGGGGGGTTGGGGGGATAGGGGGCTCGGCACTGTACCTCATGAGATGCCCGAGTGCTGTAGGGGCAACAGGTTTCTGATGTTGTTGTCATAGAGAGTCAGGATCTCGAAGGTAGTCCATTCACTGAGCGGCGCTAAATCACGAGTGGCATTGTTGACGATGAAGAGATGTTCGAGGTTTTTGAGCGATCGCAACGGGGTAATATCTTCACTCGGGTTGATGCTTAGGGACAGCCAGATGAACTGAGTAAAGCCAGCCAGGGGTTGTCAGTTGTGCAACTCCAATCACTCTAGCACCAGAGGATCTTCTTGACTGACGAGCGCATCCGTCTCGGCGCAATCTTGGGTGCCGACGATGGTTAACAGTTGGTCAACTGTATGTTGTAGTGGCAGGGGGCAGATCGGATCGTTGTTCGCAGCACTTGGTAAAGCGCTGAATTGATGTTTCATTCACCGATGTTTTCTGGAGGGATAGGCCCAACACGCCGAGTCCGATCGCAACAAAGGACAGCGCCAATCAGCCAACAGAGGGAATGATACTCATTTGAATCTTTGATAAACGGCATGTCCTATGGAGAAAGGCGATCGCAATTCACATTAACCAGAGATGGGGATCGCCAAACAAGAAAAAGAAAAACTTATGATTTGAATTTGACATTGTATTTCAAATCCATGTTACAGAGCGCAAAAATCTGTACATTTCAGGATAGACTTAAACACATCGAGATTCAGGTCTTAATAAATCTCGATCTATAAGAGGTGTTCCACGACAGTGACACCTTCGATCCCCGTTCGGAGAGCAGCAATCTCCGAACACCCTGGCCACAGGTTCTAGCATAACCCCTGTGCTTTAGGGGTGAACCGTTTCGCCCTTAGTTTTTAAAGCTCACCTATCACAATAGTCACTCCTCGTTAGAGGAGGTGTAAGGAGGTATTCAATTCGTGGAGTTTTTATCCGAGTTCTTGACGCGCTTCGTGGATAAGTTGCAGTCACCGACACTCGGCTTTCTGATTGGTGGTATGGTCATTGCCGCCGTCAATAGCCGACTGCAAATCCCAGATGCAATCTATAAATTCATCGTCTTCATGCTGCTGATCAAAGTCGGGCTGAGCGGCGGTATTGCGATTCGCAATGCCGATCTCGCGGCGATGCTATTGCCCGCACTGTTTGCGGTGGTAATTGGGATTCTGATCGTGTTCATCGGGCGCTACACACTAGCCAACTTGCCGGGTATCAAAACTGTGGATGCTATTGCAACTGCAGGCTTGTTCGGTGCTGTGAGTGGCTCTACCCTGGCCGCCGCCCTGACAATGCTAGAATCGGAAAGTATACAATACGAACCCTGGGCTGCCGCACTCTATCCCTTCATGGACATCCCCGCCCTCGTGACGGCGATCGTGTTAGCCAGCCTTTATACAAGCAAGCAGAAGCAGCGCCGTGCCGCAGAAGAGAATCTCAGCAAGCAAGAGGCTCTCAGCAAGCAGGCGGTTGCCGCAGGCGGCTATCCCAGCGAGCCGGAGTATCCCACCACCCGGCAGGAGTATCTCAGCCAGCAACGCGGTACTGAAGACAACCGGGTCAAGATCTGGCCGATCGTCAAGGAAAGTCTCCAGGGTTCTGCTCTATCGGCACTACTACTTGGCCTTGCCCTAGGCATACTAACCCAGCCCGAAAGTGTCTATGAAAGCTTCTTCGATCCCCTCTTCCGAGGTCTACTTTCGATCCTGATGCTGGTCATGGGGATGGAAGCCTGGGCAAGGATCGGCGAGCTGCGCAAGGTGGCTCAGTGGTACGCCGTATATGCCTTTGTGGCACCTCTGCTGCATGGACTCATTGCCTTCGGTTTCGGCATGGTTGCCCACCAAATTACGGGATTCAGCCCTGGCGGCGTCGTGATCCTGGCCGTCATCGCCGCCTCCAGTTCGGACATCTCCGGGCCGCCCACTTTACGAGCTGGTATTCCCAAGGCCAATCCCTCCGCCTACGTGGGTTCGTCCACAGCCGTCGGCACCCCAGTTGCGCTTGCTGTAGGAATACCGCTCTACATCGGTCTTGCCCAGGCGCTCATGAGTAGCTGATTCCAGACGGTCGCAGTCTGCCGGTGCTACCCCAGCCCGGCGACCGACCAACTCGATGTCTATGCCAAGGTCTGCGTCGTCTCCATTCAGCAGACAGGTGGTTAGAAATAGTAGACCTTTTGCCAAATTAAATTGGCGCTCTATTTAGAAGTTTATTTTTCGTCTTCTTCAGAATTTAATAAGTTCGGATTGAAAGGGTTGGTATTGTCTTCTTGAGAAGATGTTGGCGGTTGAATTAAGGTATTTTCTGAGGATTCGGGACGGTTTAAAGACTCGACGAGTTCGGTGAGTTGTGCTTGTACGGAGTTGAGATCGTTGCCAAGTTTAGAAATGCGCGAGGCGACGACTTGTCCGCGATCGGGGGAAGTTTCTTCTCGCAACGTGGAGACGAGGCGATCGCCTAATTTCGTTATTCCGATATTCATTTGTTCCGTATAAACCTGTAGAAGATCCACCAATCGCGTCAGTTCTCCCTGGACTTCTACGAAGCGATCGCCGCGCGTTGTCATCCGTTTTTGTAAAGCGTCGATGGTTTTAATCACGGAATGGAAAATTTCGGCGCTTTGTTGCAGTTGCGCCACAATTTGACCCAGGGACCGTTGGTTCGCTTCGGTGACGTCGAGAACTTGAGTAGACTTTTTACTAATATGGCCGACTTGTTCGCCTAAATGAATCATTTCTTGACTCGTGCTTTGTAGGGAGGCGATCGCCAGTTGGATCCCCTGAGTCGATTGATTTAACACCGCCGCCGATCGCGATAAATCGCGCTGAGTAGTCGCTAAATGTTCCGTCGAACTCGCTAATTTATTAGCAAATTGAGTTCGTTCAAAGGTTTGCGCGGATTCCCGGAAAATAGTTGCGCCAGACATCATCGAACTGGCAGATTCCATAAAGCGATTGTAAACTTGTGTCGCTAGATGATTGGCTTCGCGATTTCCTTCAACAATTTGGTCTACTTTACCGCCTAAAGAGGTTTCGACGGCTTGACTGACCGCGATCGCAAATCGATCGCCTAAGTTATTTAATAACCCTTCAATGCGATCGACGGCTTTATCGAGGGGCGATCGTTTGCCTAATGCAGGTTCGTAAATATTGGTTAAATAGTCTTCTAGATTCCCGATCAGTTGATATTTTGCAATCGTCGTATTTCGTAATAAATTAACGATCGTTAAAATAGCACTACAAGTGACTGCCGTAAGGCTACTAATAAAAGCAATCCCCATCCCTTGTAACGGTCGCTGAACTTGAGTAATTAAATCGTCAATACTACCTACCCCAAATTCGTTAATCGTTTGACTTAAAAGATTGAGATTGATCGTAATTCCGAGGAAGGTTCCGAGGAGTCCTAATGCGAGTAATAAATTGGGAAAAAACCGACAGAGATAATCTAACTGCTCGTTGCGATAGAGATATTGACTGTAAACGCGATCGATGAGAGCGGAAGTATTGAGTTGTTCTAAATTTGGGTGCATTTCATACACCCGGCGTTCGAGTTCTTCAACAATTTTCGGCTTTTTGCCGCGCGGTTCTTGGTCGATCAAGTAACTGACGCGGCGACTGAGATATCGCAGATGCTGATAGATTCCGAGGCGAATTAAAATGGCGATCGCCGTCAGAATGATGAGAATAGCTGTAAAAACAATCAAATAAGGAGGAAACATTGAAGATCCTTCAAACAATGGGGGAAATAAAGCAGAAACGACAATCGTTCCGGCGATCGCGCTGATATATTTGTACATCGTCTATCGGTTGAATTAGAATATTGTTATGTTTGTAGACTAAAGATCGATTGATGTTAAACAGAGAGACATTTACGACCCCTATCTATCATTCCTGGATTTAAGGGAACCACCGTAGGGACAGAAAAATTTTTCGCCCCTCATCAGGTTGACTCAAAAATTGACGCATCTTTTAAACTATTGAAAATATTTGTAAACCTATGAAGTTACTGTAAGTCTTGACGCGATCGCGCAATTTTAGTTTCAAGTCATTTGTACAGGGAAGATTGGCCAAATTCCGGGACGCAGATCTCGCGTCCCTTTCTCGATTAATTGTAACTCTATTCTAACTCGCGGCGTCCTTCTAAAGCGCGGGCTAAAGTGACTTCGTCCGCATATTCCAAATCTCCACCCATCGGCAATCCAAAAGCAATTCGAGTCACTTTCGTAAACGGTCTTACCAACTGTCCGACATATAGGGTTGTGGTTTCTCCTTCGACACTAGGATTAATCGCTAAAATAACTTCTTTCACTTTTTCTTGGCTGACTCGACGTACTAATGCTTCGACAGTTAACTGTTCCGGTCCGATACCGTCCATCGGCGAAATGACGCCCCCCAAAACGTGATAAAGTCCTCGATATTCGCGAGTTTTTTCTAAAGCAATTAAATCCCGCGATTCCGAGACGACACAAATCGTACTTTTATCCCGATTTGGATTGCGGCAAATTTCGCAAATAGGTTCGGCAGAAAGATGAAAGCATTGCTGACACAAACCGACTTGTTGTTTGGCTTGAATTAAAGCTTCGGCGAGGGCTTCAATTTCGGCATCGGGACGCTTTATCAGATATAAAGCCAATCGTTGAGCTGATTTGGGTCCAACTCCGGGTAAACGTTGCAGTTGCTCGATGAGGCGAGCTAAAGGACGAGTATAAACGGGAAGCCTCCTATTTAGGGGATAAAGGTCGTTTTTTATTGTAGCAATTGGGATGGGGGGTGGGGAGTTGGAAGGGAAGGGATTAGTGGTTGTAGCCAAAAGCCAAAAGCCAAAAGGAAAGAAGCAAGAAGAAGTGAGGAGTTATTAGAAGTTGGGAGTGACGGCCTTTTTTACGATCGCGAGTTACACCCACTCGACCTATCCTTCCCGTGGAAACACTAATTCAACCAATCGATGATGGCTTTGACAACATTGAGAATTGCTATCTTAAAATTTGGCCAATTTTGCGGAATAGTTAAAGTGGGTCTTGTAGTCTTTCTAGAGATGAAAATCAATGAGTGAGTGTAGGTTTATGAAAATCGAGAAATAATTAATTGTCAATTCATTTAAGTCATTAAAATTAGGCACTAATAAAAATAGGCACTAAAAAGGACAAGCGATCGCGGCGATCGCCGAATGTTCAATCTCGATTCAATCTACATCCTGTATGGAGGCTTAAATTTCAAATTTTTAATCTAAAATCTAAAATCTAAAATCTCAACCCAGGACGCGGCGAGGGAGTTCGATCCGAAACCTCGAACCTTGCCCGAGTTCGCTTTCGACCGTGATTTTCCCGTGCATGAGGGTGACCAAAGAATTAGCGATCGCCAATCCCAAACCCGTACCGGAATACTTGCGGGTCGTCGTTTGATCCACTTGTCGGAAAGCTTCAAAAATATGCTTGAGATCGGCTTTAGGAATGCCAATTCCCGTATCGATGAGAGTAATTGCGATCGCCTCCGAACCGATTTCGCTCACTTCAACGCGAATCGAACCGGATTCGGTAAATTTAATCGCATTGGAGAGCAAATTGGAGATCGCCTGTCGCAGGCGGAGGCGATCGTTATAAACCGTCGCATCGCTTAAATCGATGTCGATTTCTAAGCCTAGATGTTTGCGATCGGCCAAATTTCTCAACTCCTCGCAGGTAGCGCGCACGAGCAAATCTAACTCGAACTCTTGCAACTTGAGTTGAGAATTGCCCCCTTCGATCTTGGACAAATCGATAATATCGTCAATTAACTGCAGCAAATGCCTGCCATTTTCGACAATCCGCTCCACCATTTGCTGTTGTTGCGCTGCGAGGGGATGGCGCCGCGATCGCAGCAACACTTGAGCAAAACCGAGAGCCGCATTCATCGGCGTTCGCAGTTCGTGAGACATGGTAGCCAAAAACTGGGATTTGAGGCGGGATGCCTCGCGCAATCGGGCATTTTGTAACTCAATTTGCTTGCGTTTGGCGTCGAGTTCCTGATTTTGCCGAGCCAGGATCTGATTCTGCACTTCGAGCAATTGCTCGCGTTCTTCGAGGATCTCGATCGAGCGGGCATTATTAATAGCGATCGCCGCTTGTTCGCCGACCGCAACCACCATTTGACGGCGACTTTCGAGATCGAAACTTTCCGCATTTTGCCAGTTACCGACCAACAGCACTCCCAAACGACCCGCTTGCGCCGATTCAATCGGAACCGCATAGACGGCGGCGGGAATTTCACCCAGGGCCATCCCCTCACCTTCGCTACCGACGGCGATCGGGTGCTGGCGTAAGTGAGCCGTTCCCGTAGAAAACACCTCGTGCAGTAGGGAATCCTGGGTCGCCAACGGTTTACCGAGGGGTAAATGTTCCGTACCGCTTCCGGCGGCGGCGCGCAATTGCAGCACGTCGCTGTGGTGGTCGTGCAGGACGATCGCGCAAAACTCGGCGCTGGGAATCGCATTGCAGACGCTTTCGACCATCAATTGCAACAACTCCGGCAAATCGGCAATCTGTTGGTTGAGCCGATTGGCTAACTGCTGCAACGTACTCAGTTGCCGTTTCTGCTCGTCCAAACTGGCGACCGTTTTGCGCAGTCGTTCCCCAGTTTCTTGCGCCTCGCGGTAGAGGAGGGCTTTTTCGATCGCCAAAGCGGCCCGACGGGCTAAATCTTCGGCAACGGCGAGATCGGCTTCCGTATAACATCCCGGAGTGGAGGACGACGATCGACTCGACGGCCCGCGCACTAACAAGATCGAGCCGAAGGTTTGATGTCCGAAGCGAATCGGCAGGCAAATATAAGCGCTGCAGCCGAGCGATCGCAGTAATTCCAACTGTTCGGGATCCACGGCGACGCGATCGAGTTCTTCCGGTTCGATCTTCAAACAGTAATCCGCCGCTTCGGTCAAGTGAAACACCGCATCCGGTCTCACTCCCGTCGAGGCGCCGGGACTGGGGGAACGAGATGCTGCCAGAGACTTGAAATAGGGATAAGTTCCGTCCGCATCCACGGGATAGCGCCGTTGTAACTCCCACACTTGCTCTTTTTTAGCCGGATCGACGTGACCCACGGCCAAGCAGCGACTGGATGGGGTCGCTCCCCGGGTGGTTCCGGAGGGAGTTTCGATCGCGTCGATCGCGCACCAGTCGGCCAATTCCGGCACGATCGCGTCGGCGAGATTTTCTAAGGTGGTTTGGTAGTCGAGGGAGGCGGCTAATAAGGTGCTGGCGCGGGATTGAAACAGGCGCGAGGCTGCGATTTGTGCTCGTTCGTTACTCAAGCGCGCTTGGGCGGCTTCGGCGGCTTGCAAGGCCGACTTTTCGCGCACGACCAATTCATCTTTGAGTTGTTTGGTGGCTTCGAGTTGTAAGCTTTGCTTGCGTAGGAGGCGATCGAGTTCCGCATTGAGGGCGCGTATTTCCGCTTCTTGTTGTTTGCGCGCGGTGATATCGCGAGAAACGGCGATCGTTTCAGTTTCTTGGATGCCGTCGCGATCGTAGTGTACCCGTCGCATGGTGGTCTCGAACCAGATGTAGGTGCCATCTTTGCGGCAGTGGCGGTAAGTTAAAGTCTGGGAGGGGTCGCGACTCTCCTGGGGAGACCCTGGACGATCGCCGTTACCTGCTCCACGATCGGCGAAATCGTCGATCTCGCTACCTGCGAGATCTTCGGGATGGAAAAACTCGCGCCAGTGGTGTCCGACCAGTTCTTCCGGTTCGTATCCGAGCAGGTGACGACACGCCGGAGAAGCGTATAGGTAAACCCCCTCGCGATCGTGCCGCGAAATCAGATCGTTGGAATATTCGGCGATCGGGCGATCGCGTCGTTCGCGCTCTTTCAGTACTCGTTCCCGTTGCCGATCTTCGGCGATCTCGGTAAACGCGGAAACCACCGCGTAGGGCCGGGTTTCCCCGGGATGGAATAAGGGGATGCAGTCGAGGGAAAGCCAGCAGAGCTTACCGTCGGGCTGGTGAATCCCGATGGTGCAGTCCAATTGCGATCGCCCGCTTTCCAAGGCGACTCGTACCGGGTGAGTGTCGGCGTCGAAGGGGGAACCATCTTCCCGGATCGCCCGCCAACGGGAGTCACTGTAAGAACGACCCTCGATCTGCTCCGCCGACCGTCCTAAAATCTCTTGGGCGCGGTGGTTGCTCTCGGCGATCGTCCCGTCGGTGAAATGGACGAGAATCCCTTCTTTGAGGGCATCGACTACCGCACGGTAAAGCCGTTGTTTCTCCCGCCAGGGTGTTCTGAGTGCGTTGGGTGTAGGATCGTCATTCATACGTCGGAAATCGGGCATATTCTCGGGTTGGACGACTCCGAAATGCCCGTTGTGTTTGAGGGCAGGATGGCTCGGCACACTCGAAGAAGATCCGGTACTCGGCAGTAATAAACTCCAACCCGAACCGCAGCGCGTCTCGGTTCCGGTACCAAAGGGGAAAAAAGCGTGCAAGTGGTGGGGGAGGGATCTGTTCCGGTTTGGAGGGTTCGGGTTGCGGGGTCGTGGGTCGTCGAAGCCGTCGCCGATCCCCAATCCATCATTTTCTCGGAAGAATTGCAAGAGTAAGGCCATCCATCGGTACGTTTGGCGATCGCACTGGGAGAAGGAACCCTCGGCCTCTTTGAGGGGAAAGTAGGGGCGATTCGCGAATCGACCCTGCGACGATCGCGCGAAGGCACTGCCGATCTGTTGCAATCCTTGGCGCAAATACTCTTCAGCCTTGAAGGGTTTCGGGTTGTTCTTGAGGGGGTTCTTGGAGTTCGACTCGTTGCCCCCCATCCATACGGAAAGCTGTTGCAAGCATTCGGCGAGGTAACTTTGTCGTCGTTCGATGTAGCGAACCGCTTGTTTGAAGGGGTGAATATCGGTGTAGGTTCCCCACCATTCGATAATTTTGCCGTTTTTGTCGTGTTTCGCGTTCGCCTGCGCTAACATCCACCGATAGGCTCCATCCCAGCCGCGCAAGCGAAAGGCGACTTCTTGACAATCGCCACGATTCTCCTGGGAAGATGCCGAGCGATCGCCCGCGATCGTATTTTGGAGGTTGTGGCGGTCTTCGGGATGAACCGCCTCTAAAAAAGCCCATCCCAAACTGTGCTCCGGTTCCAAGTTGGTATAGGCTTGCCAACGTCGGTTGAAATAGCAGATCGCCCCGTCGGGATTGGCTTTCCAGACAATTTGAGGTAACAGGTCCATCCGTTCGTCCTCGGCGGGAGAACGCACGGATTTACGATGCGGGCGATCGGCCAACCTTGAGAGTTGAGGTTCCGGATCGGCGATGGGATCTCGGCGTTTTTTCATCGGTCTTTATCTACTTGTCAACGGGTTTTTAAGTGACAATATGCAATTCTTTTGTTTAGCTGTTGAATCGAATGAATCGAGAGTAGGGGCGATTCGCGAATCGCCCCTACGGCGATCGCGCCGGGTCTCTCCAGAAAAATTGCGACTTAACCCCGGAAAACCGATCGCTCCTTGCCAAAAGTAATCGGCAATTTAAGACCCGATTTTGCACTTGATATTGATTGAAAATACCAGCCAGTTTGGGTTGGTTTCTATCTCTGAAAAATTGATTTTCTTGTTTTTATCGCTTGTTAATAGACTTTCGGGATTTTCATGATTCGCTTGTTCGATTGATGCTGAACTCAGTTGCCTGGAATTCAAGGAACGCCGCCAACAGCCTCTCCCTCACTGGCGAGTCCGTGGCCAATCGGGGCGATCGTCCGAATCCTACGCGCGCTCCGGCGATTGGTGCAAGCCGCGCGATCGTCGCTGCAGATGGGGACGCCCCGCGATCGCCCGGAAGAGCGATCGACCCTACGAACGGTTCGACAAAATCCTCGATTTAGGCGAAGTCACCTTAACCGTTTGGGTAATTCTCCACAAATCCCTGAGTGCGACAATCGGAACGGCGATCGCTAGAATTGAGCTGTTAAAATTGCAAATTTACCATTTTGGTAAACTCCCAAAAATAACTGCTATTCCCCCTCGCGATCGATGTTTCCGAGAGTTGTAAGGGCGATTCGCGAATCGCCCTTACAACCGCGATAAGGTATTATTATCTAAGGTACCGAAACCAGGAGATTGAAAAACGAATTTCAACGTCCCGAAATTTGCCGATCGCCCCCTTCCAAACCAACCCATCAACAAACGCTAAAATCACCTCAAGTCGGCTCGAATCGCTTGATTGCTTTTAATTCGGGAAAAACGCGCGACCGCCCCTGAATAAAGCCAATTCGAGAGTCTTTTGGAGGCCGAGGGTCGAGGGGTTCGACTCCCGGAAGGATGGAAGATCGGCAAAAATGCCTAAGATCTAGATAATTTAACTGTATCGAGAGGGTCGCCCTCTTAACCTCTATCTGTAGGGGTAGTTTCCCAGTTGTGCAGTTCAAAGTTTCGTTAAAGATAGGTGGAAAATGAGTGAAATTCGCGTGGCTCTAGTCGAAGATCATGACTTGACCCGGATCGGTATCCGAACCGCTTTGCAGCAGTCGGACGAACTGGAATTCGTCGGAGATGCGCCCAACGGCAAGTCTGGGTTAAAGTTAATTCTCGATACTCATCCCGATCTGGCGATCGTCGATATTGGGTTGCCGGATATGGACGGGATCGAGGTGACCCAGCGCCTCAAACAAGCTCAGGAGGACGACAAACATCCGACCCGAGTGTTAATTTTGACGTTTCAGGATAGCGAAGATGCCGTCTTGGCGGCTTTTGCTGCGGGGGCTGATTCTTATTGCATGAAAGATATTAATTTTGACGAGTTGCTAGAAGTCGTCAAAGTGACTTACGAGGGGAATTCCTGGATCGATCCGGCGATCGCGGGGATCGTTCTCAAACAGGCACGTCAATCGCAAACGGAGCGAGAGACTGCGGACAATACGGTGAGCATCAAAGCCCCCAAACCGGAAGTCACTCAAATTCTCGAAGCCTATCCGCTCACCGATCGCGAGTTGGAAGTCTTGGAGTTGATCGTGCAAGGATACAACAACGCCGAAATTTCCGAAAAACTCTACATCACCGTGGGAACGGTCAAAACTCACGTCCGCAATATCTTAAATAAACTCTGTGCTGACGATCGCACTCAAGCGGCAGTTTTGGCGTTGCGATCGGGTTTAGTCGGCTAATTCTTGCGAGGATTCCATCTAGAGAAAACAGGACGACGATCGAGAAATCTAGAGCAATGTTGGGAGAGTGGCGGGCATCTTGCCCGCCAAGCCGAGAACTATCCAGTCAACAGGTGCGATTGGGAGTTTATTTTGATTTTAGGGACAACCCAGTTTTAGAAGGGACCGATCGCAGACGGCGGCGACGGCGGGACGTCCCGGTAAATACGCCGACGATCCACCGTTGCAACCCGTCGATGTAAGTAAACAAGACCGGAACGACCACTAAGGTGAGCAAGGTAGAAGTCGAAAAGCCGCCAATTACCGCGATCGCCATCGGGGAGCGCACTTCAGCCCCCGCCCCCAGTTCCAAGGCGATCGGCATCATTCCGGCGATCGTCGAAAGAGTCGTCATCAAAATCGGACGCAGGCGGGAGATCCCCGCCTCCACGACCGCACTAAATTGCTTCATCCCCTGCTGTTGGTTGGCGATCGTACAATCGACCAGCAAAATCGCGTTTTTGGTCACCAATCCCATCAACATCACGATGCCAATTAACGCGAACAACCCCAATTCTTTCTGCATCAGCATCAGCCCCAACAACGCCCCCCCAATCGATAAGGGCAGCGCCGCCATAATCGTCACCGGGTGCAGAAAGTTGTTATACAGCAGCACTAAAATTGCGTAAATTGACAGCACCGCCAACCCCAACGCCCCTAAAAAGCGGCTGAAAATATCCCGCATGATCTTCGCATCTCCCGAAGGTTGCTCGGAAACCCCGGCAGGTAAGGGATTCATCGCGGGTAAGCCCTGCACCTCGGCTAAGGCATCCCCGAGAGAAATTCCCTGTAAATTGGCTTCGACGACCACCTGACGGGCGCGGTCGTAGCGATCGATTTGGGCCGGACCACTGCCGATCGAAACGCGGGCGACCGCCGCTAATGGCACCGTTCCCCCGGTCTGGCGGGGAATTTCCAAGTTGTTAATCGTATCGAGATCCTCGCGGAAGCGTTCGGCAATTTGCACCCGAATCGGGATTTGACGGTCCGGCAAGTCGAATTTGGCTAAATTTGCCTCGTTATCCCCGATCGTTGCCAGGGAAGCGGTCCGGGCGATCGCCCGCACGGAAACCCCCAAATCTCCCGCCCTGGCGATATCCGGCTCGATTAAAATCTCCGGCTTGACCAAACTCGCCGTCGAGCTGACTTCCACCAAGCCCGCAATCCCGCGCATTTGGGCTTCTAGGGCATCTGCCGCCTGTTTCAGCGCCGCCGGATTCTCACTTTTAAGCACGATCGATAAATCTTTGCCGCCGCCCCCGGCTCCGGAAGACTGGAAACTGACCCGCGCCCCGGGAATTTGCAGGAATTTTTGACGACTTTGCTGCTCAAATTCCTGCTGGGTCACCGTGCGTTCTGCCTTCGGTTTTAAATTGACGTAGAGGGTCGCCTGATTGACCGCGCGATCGCTGCCTCCCGTTCCCGCAGTGGCTAAAATACTCGATACTGCCGGGTCGTCCTGTAATAACGCCATCGTCTGCTGCATGGTGCGATCGCTGTCTTCGAGGGTCGAACCGGGGGGCCGTTCGATATTGACCGTACTCAGTCCCGTATCCCCGTTACTGAATAAGCCTTTGGGAATATACGGCACCAATTGCAAACTGCCGATAAACAACGCCACGGCAATTAATAAGGTCGCGATCCGATGGCGCAATCCCCACACGAGCAAACGACGGTACAACCCGAGTTTGGGGACGGCGATCGCCCCTTCGGAGGCTCTCGTTTTCGCCTTCGGCTTTAACAAATACGCCCCTAACATCGGCGTCATCGTCATCGCTACCAAGGTCGAGAACATCGTCGAAACCGATACGGTCACGCCGAAGGGCTGGAAAAACTGACCGGGAACGCCCCCCATAAATGCTACGGGTAAAAAGACTGCTACGATCGTCGCCGTGGTCGCCAGAACCGCCAAGCCAATTTCCCGGGCCGCATCCATCGCCGCGCGATAGGGCTTTTTCCCCATCGTTAAATGTTGGTCGATATTTTCGATCGTGCAAATGGCGTCATCGACTAAGTTCCCGACGGCGAGGGATAAGGCGAGCAAGGTCATCCCGTTGAGGGTATAGTCGAGCGATCGCATCACCATAAAGGTCGGGACGATCGACAGGGGTAAAGCAATCCCGGTAATTAAGGTCGCGCGCCAGTCGCGCAAAAATAGACCGACCACGCACACGGTCAACACGCACCCCGCCACCAACGCATCGATTGACGCTTGATAGGAATCGCGAATCGCATTGGCGCGGGTGAAAATCAGCTTGAGATCGAGATCGTCCGGTAAGGTTTTTTGCAACTCGGCGATCGCTTCGCGCACCCCTTCTTCCACGGTGACCAAGGTACTCCCCGTCGATCTCAGCACCGAGAAAGAGACCACCGCGCGGGCGATCTCGCCGTTCTCCGACGGGGGTTCGCCTACCTCCCAAAACCTGGCCAGTTGGCGGGCTTCGGCGAAACCGTCGCGGACTTCGCCCACACTGGACAAGGGAACCGATTCTCCCGACGGTAGGAGAATTTCGTAATTGCTCAATGTGGCAACATCCGGGGCGCTACCGAGGGTGCGGATCGTTTTTTCTCGTCCTCCGGCGTCGCTGCGACCGCCGGGAAGGTTGATATTGAGGGCGCGGATTTGGTCGTTGACTTCGGTGGCGGTAATTCCGAGGGCTTTGAGGCGATCGGGATTGAGTTCGACGCGCACTTCCCGGTCTAAACCGCCGACGCGATTGACTTGGGCGACGCCGGGCACGTTGAGTAAGGCGCGGCTGATGGTGCGATCGACCAAATCGCTCAATTCTTCGACCGATCGCCCTTCGGAACTGACCGCGTAGGTCATAATCGGTCCCCCGGCAAATTCCAACCGTTGCACGATCGGATCGTTAATATCTTGGGGCAGTTCTTGCCGAATTTGGGACACTGCATTGCGAACGTCGTTGGTGGCGCGATCGCTATCCGTTCCTAAAACAAAACTAATGGTGGTGGTCGAGATCCCGTCGGTCACCGTGGAAGTGAGTTCGTCGATGTTCCCCAATCCGGCGACCGCATCTTCAATCGGTTTGGTCACCTGAGATTCGAGTTCCGACGGTCCGGCCCCCGGTTGGGTGACGGTGACGGTGACGGCGGGGATGTCGATGTTTGGGTTATTGTCAATTCCCAATTGTCCGAAGGACATCAATCCCACCACGGTCAGAATTAAAAAGGCGACTAAGGTGGGAACGGGTTTTTTAATCGCTGCGGTGGAAAGATGGAAAGACATTGGGGAATTTTTTTAGATTTTTTGAGAGTTTTTAGATGGGGGGCGATCGTCAGTTGGGTGTTAAAGGTTGGACGTGAGAGTTTCGCCGTTAGAAGCGCGCCGAGGTTCCCACATCCCGATTCCCTATTCCCCACTCCCCACGATCCGAACACGATCGCCGTCCTTGACGTAGGGCGCACCTTCGACCACCACGCGATCGCCGAGTCCCAAGCCCGATTTAATTTCGACTCGGGCTTCGTTGACGTTTAATTTCGACCCGTCAACCAGTTCGCCGACCTCCACGGTTTGGGCGCTGACGGTCTCGTCGGGATCGAGCAGATAGACGATCGCCCGCTTGTCGCTTTGCGGTAAAACGGCTTTGGCGGGAACGCTGAGGGCTTGGATGTTCCCCGTGGCGATCGCGCCGCGCAGGAACATCCCCGGGCGCAGCAGGTCGCTGGCGGGCAAACTGACTTTGACCGTGGCTTGACGACTGTCGGCGTTGACCAGAGGGGCGATTTCGCGCACGGTTCCCCGGACTTGAATGCGCGGGTCGGCGTCGGAGGTGACCTTGACGGCGCTGCCGATTCTCACTTGGGGCAGTTGGGTTTCCGGGATGTCTAGATGCAGTTCGAGTTCGCCGCGATTGACGATCGAGAACAGTTTTTGCGACCCACTGGTGACGTCGCCGACCCGGGCGATCCGTTCGGCAATGATGCCGTCGGCGGGGGCGCGCACCACGGTTTGGTCGATTTGAGTTTTGACTTGTTCGACTCGGGCGCGATCGTTGCGGACGCTGGCGGTGGCGCTGCTGGCGGTGGCGCGGGCGCTTTCGACTTGGGCGCTGGCGATGCTGACGTTGGCGTCGGCGCTTTTGAGGCGGGCGCGGGCGCTTTCGACTTGGGCGCGGGCGCTGGCGATTTTGGCTTCGGCGCTGCGAAGGTTCGCTTCGGCGACGCGGACGGCTTCGCGGGCGTTTTGAGCGGCGGTGCGTCGGACTTCGAGTTCTTGTTGGCTGACGGCGCCTTCGTCGGCGAGGGTTTGGTAGCGATCGCCCTCTCGTTCGGCTTGGGCGAGGTCGGCTTCGGCGCGGGCGAGATTGGCGATCGCCTGTTCGCGGGCGGCTTCGGCTTCGAGTTGTCCGGCGCGGGCATTTTCTTCGGCGGCGGCGGCTTCGGCGCGGGCGGCGATCGCCTGTTGGACGGCGGCTTGAGCTTGGGCGATCGCCGCTTGGCGTTCGCCGAGCATCGCCTGCTGGGCTTCGACTTGAGCTTGGGCGCGATCGATTTCCGACTGCAGCACCGCATCGTCTAAAATCGCCAAGACTTGCCCCCGTTCGACGTAATCGCCTTCATCGACTAAAACTTCTTGAATTTGCAAGCCCGTCGCTTGGGGCAGAATCGGTAACATATCGTAAGCGTGGACCGTTCCCGTCGCGTTGAAGGTCCGCGCGATCGTCGTCGCTTCCACCGTCGCCACGCTCACGGTTTGGGTCGCTGGCGCCTCAGTCGCCGTCGGTGCCGTTTCTGCGGGCGGCGGACTCTCCTGAGCCGTCGAGTTGACTTGCGAGAGGATTTGGATCCCTCCCAAGGTGGTCGCGATCCCGATGCCGATGCCGATCGCGATTCCTCGCCATTTACTCCCCCCCGATGCCGTTGGAGGTCTCGACTCGCTCCCCTCTTCGTCGGGTTCGGACGCCGGATCGTCTACGGGAACGGCGATCGGTTCGAGGTCTTCCGGTTCGGGGAAAGCTGATTTGGTCACGAAAGTCTACCCCAGCTTTACAGACAATTGTTAACGTCGCGCAAAGAAACATTAAAAAATGTTTCTTTGTTTTAATTGTAATCTCCAGCGTTCTAAAGGCAAAGGGAGAAGGTAGGCTTTTTCCAGGGGGCGATCGCAGATCGAATCTCGACCGGTGGGCGTCAAGTCAACGCTGGCAATCCGCCTCCGGCGTCGCGGAGCTAAGGCGGTCTATGACAAAACGAGCTAGGATGCTCGATCAAAAATTTTGGGTTTTAAACCCCGCCCCTTCGACTTAGCTCAGGGCAAGCCTTCTAGGGCGGATTGACCGTAAAATGGGCCGAGAGGATAACCTGCCACAATGACACTTCGAGCATTCCGATATCGCTTCTATCCCACCTAAGAGCAAGAGTCCCTCTTGCGGCGGACTCTCGGCTGCGTGCGACATCCCCTTCGCCCCCCTTGGGAAGGGGAGCGAAGGGGGGATGCCTGAGACGCGCTCAGAAATCCCTGTCTCGTAAGATGAAGGGTTGTCAGAATCAAGATAAAGCACGCCGTAAAGTTGCTAAAATTCACGAACAAATCAAAAATGCTCCGAGCGACTACCTGCACAAACTGACAACCCGCTTTAAAGTGAAAAGTGAACAGTTAAAAGTGAATAGCTTTTCACTGTTCACTTTTCGCTATTTGGTGCGTGGGGAGAGTTTGTTAACCAACTGGACTATCAATGCCAGTGGTACGGACGAACTCTCGTCAAGGTAGATCGATAGTTTCCGAATCCCCCTTCGCCCCCCTTGGTAAGGGGGGTTGGGGGGGATCCTGCGGACACAAAGCTGATTCGGTGCCGTTGAGTGTCAGAGAGTGGACTTTTCCCCAATGTGGGACGGTTCGCGATCGCCACATCAACACCGCACAGAATCTTTTGGCGGTGGGACACACCGTTACCGCCTGTGGAGCAAGTGTAAGACTTGAAGGACATTGCTCCGGAAAAGAGTAGGGGGGGTTCGCGAACCCCCCCTACAGCGAAAAACCCGTCAGGGACAGAAGCTCCGAATCTAAATGGTGAGGTTTAGAAATCACCGTCCTTCCTTCGGCGGTGAGCATGTCAAAGATAAAGAAGGAGCATCTGCCACTCCTGCACGTCCCCGAGATTTGCAATTGCGCGCGAGCGAGCAACCAAGCTATGTTGAATGCTACTGAAATTCTGATTGACGCTTTTGTTCAACGGCTCAGAGACGGCTATCACCGCACCTATGGGGGGTATAAGCCGGATTATGAAGACATCATTGCTTGGGCCGGAAGCATGGCGCTGGAAAATATCGCCAACAGCGACGCCCTCTATCACAACGTCGAACATACCATCTTGGTCACGCTTGTCGGGCAGGAGATTTTACGAGGGAAACACATCCGCGAAGGCGGCGTTTCCTGCGAAGACTGGCTGCATTACATTATTTCTCTAGTCTGCCACGACATCGGTTATGTCAAAGGCGTCTGTCGTCAAGACCACGACGGACTCTATGCGACCGGGAAAAACGGTCAGATGATTCCCCTCCCTCCGGGTTCCTCCGATGCGGGTCTGACCCCTTACCATGTAGACCGAGCCAAATTGTTTATCGAGGAACGCTTCGGCGGTCACAAATTGATCGACGCGGAAACGATCAAACGCAATATCGAACTGACTCGTTTTCCCGTTCCCAAAGCGGAAGACCATCAAGATACCGTTCACTATCCCGGATTGGTGCGCGCGGCAGATTTGATCGGACAATTGAGCGACCCGCGTTATCTCAAAAAAATCGGGGCTTTATTCTACGAATTTGAAGAAACAGGAACTAATAAAGCCCTGGGATATCGACATCCGGGAGATTTACGCAAAAACTATCCCAAATTTTATTGGCACGGGGTTTATCCTTACGTGAAAGATTCGCTCAGCTATTTAATGTTGACCCAACAAGGAAAACAAGTTGTCGCTAATTTATACTCCAACGTGTTTGTGGTCGAACATGAAAAAGCTGTAGAAGAATAGTTTTCTTCTTAACTTCAGTCAAATCAAATTCAAAGGGTTGGGAATCCAGGGGGATGGTATTTGTCGCCCCGATCGAGCATCCCCCGATTCACCTGTGGTTTTCGTGGGGTAGCAAATCGGACGGCAAGTTTGTACCGGAAGCAATTGAGAATTGCTAGAGTTAGGGGCGATCGCCATCCCCTCCGTTTGCCCGATTTTTGCAGAACAACAGCCCGCAAACTGACATCATGAATCGAGTTTTTTCGCCCCTGCAACAGTCTTTAATTACTTGGTTGTTAATCCTGCTGACGGGATGGGCAACCCTCAACGCGCTCAGTTATGTGGGCGAAGTGATCGCGATTCTCGTCACTGCAGGGTTGATCGCCTTTTTACTCAATTATGCTGTGATTAAACTGCAAAAGATCGTTCCGCGTCCCCTCGCGGCGATCGCCGTTTATTTGACGGCGGGATTGGTCGTCGTTTTTATCGCGCTGACTGTAGTTCCCCCGGTCTTCAACCAAGCCCGACAATTAGTCAATAACTTACCGTCTTTATTTCAATCGGGACAACAACAACTCGCCGAATTTCAAGCCTGGAGTGCGACGCATAATTTACCCTTCGATGTCGGCATTTTAGAACAGCAACTCGTCTCGCGCATCGAAGGGCAAGTTCAGGCGATCGCCGCGCGAGGATTCGGCTTAGTCATGGGAACCTTCAGTTGGTTTTTCGACCTCATTTTAATCTTAGTCATTTCCTTCTACATGCTGATTGACGGCGATCGCGTGTGGAGAACCCTCACCGCCATGGTCTCCCCCAACATCCGCCAAAATCTCACCGAATCTCTCCAGCGCAACCTTCAGAAATTCGTCACCGGACAACTCCTCCTCGGCCTATTTATGGCCGTTACCCTCACCGTCGGCTTTTGGTTGTTAAAAGTCCCTTTTTTCCTCTTATTTGCCGTCTTTATCGGCTTGATGGAAGTCATTCCCTTCGTCGGCGCCACCCTCGGCATTGGCGCCGTCTGCATTGTCGTTGCCTTCCTCGATTGGTGGCTGGCCCTGGAAGTGCTAGCCCTTGCCGTCGCCTTACAACAAGTCAAAGATAACCTGATCGCCCCTCGGATTATGGGTAACTTGACCGGACTCTCCCCAGTCATTATCTTTGCTTCTCTCCTCTTGGGCGCCCGGGTTGCCGGGTTACTCGGCGTGATTTTGGCCATTCCCCTCACCGGAGTGGTCAAGAGCTTGCTCGAAATTGTCCTAGATCCGACGTTGCCGCCCCAAACGGGCAGTTTTTTCCACAATCCCGCCCTCGAAGCGGCCCCGACGGAGGATTTAGCCGGATCTAGCGCTGCAAACTCCGAGGATCGAGGGCATCGCGCAGACCGTCACCGAGCAAATTAAACGCTAAAACAGTCAGAATAATTAATAAAGCTGGGGGCCACACCAACCAAGGTTGTTGCAGCAAAATCGAGGCGTTGGTGGCCAGAGAGAGCATATTTCCCCAAGAGGCATCGGGCTGTTGAATCCCCAACCCGATCAAACTGAGAACGGATTCGGCGACGATAAAGCCGGGAACGGATAAGGTGGCGGCAATGATGATGTAGGTGGCGGTTTGAGGCAGGACGTGACGGACGATGATGTAAAAAGGTTTGGCGCCCATCGCCCGCGCGGCTTGTACGAATTCCCGTTCTTTAATCGAAAGGACTTGTCCGCGAATCACCCGCGCCAGTCCAGCCCAGCGAATGAAGGAAGTAATTAAGACAATCAGTAAGAAGCGTTGGGCGCTACTCAATCCCGGGGGCAAAACCCCGGCGAGGACGACGAGGAGGTAAATCCCGGGAATGGTCATCAGCACTTCGACTAAGCGCATGAGGACGCTATCGACCAGTCCGCCGAAATAGCCGGAAATTCCGCCGACGAGCATCCCGAGGGGAAAAGAAATGGAAATGCCGACTAAGCCGATAAAGAGGCTGATGCGTCCGCCATAGACTAAACGGCTGAATTGGTCGCGGGCTTGATCGTCGGTACCGAGAAGGTTAAAGTGAGCTTCGCCGAGGCTGCCGAACAGGTGGCGATCGCCCGGAATGCCCCCAAACACTTCGACATCGCCCCATTTAATCTTCGGCCAAATTGAAAATTTCTGTTGTCGTGCAGGGTCTTCGGTGGCGTCGTCCGTAGCTTCGGGGGTTGTCGGGGGACTCGGCGCGCTGGCTTCCCCGGGATTGGCGTCGGACTCTGCCTCGGCAGCTTCTTGGAAAGACCAGGAAATTTCCTCGGGCCACGGGAGACGAATTCTCAAAAAGGTGTATTCGGGTCCTTTGACGAACAGACCTAATTGAGAGGGGCGATCGAAGTCTTGAATTAATTCACGATCGCCCGTTTCTAAGTCGATTGCCCCTTGCCGAGTGGGATAAATATGCGGTCCGAGAAATGCTCCCGTCTTTTGGTCGCGCCAGTAAATTTGAGTTGGTGGCAGCAGGGATCCGTCCGGTTGCGAAACGACGGGATCGTAAGGGGCGACGAATTCGGCGGCGATCGCCGTTAAGTAGAACACTAATAATAAGATTGCTCCAAATCGAGCTAGAGAATTCTTTTTAAATCTTTGCCACCAATTCATCGAGTCCGAACCTCTTTTGATTTTAGATTTTAGATTGGCTGATTTCTGCTTTTTGCTTTGGGCTTCTTGTCCACTTCCCCTTGCTTCTAAAATTTCCCCGGCTCAATCATCCAAACACCACACTAAAAATAGCGCGATCGCCCCCCACCCTAACCATTGGGGAAGATGCAGGGCATGGAGAAAGGCGATCGGTTGGATGACTAACAGTTGAGTTAATAACCAACCGATAAACGTAAAAATGGCGCTAACAATCATGGCAAAACGTTCAATAACTCAACAATTTTGGCATGGCTCGCGCGATCGCCGGGGGACGCCGGAGGCGGATCGCCTGTTTTCGGATGAGTTTTCCCGTGACAGTTCCTAAAAGTGCCACTCTCGTTTAGTTTAGACCCTTGGTTGTCGGCCAAAATAAAAGTGGAATCAGTCCCCGCGTCAGCTTCGCGAGCAATCGGGCGGATCGCGGGACGGGTTCCAGTTTGCTCACTTCACACCCCTATTCAGGAGGTCGATCGCCATGAGGTTACATCATCGGATCGAATCCATTCACCGTACTGTTTTCATTCTCGGGACTGCGATCGTTCTGGGCAGTTTACCCGTTTTAGCCGAACAGGCCAATTTCGATCGCCTGACCTTAGCGCAAGGGTTCAGCCCCAGTTCGGCGATCGTTTCCGGACAAACCGGAGGGTCTACCTCCCTTCCCGCCGCGATCGGCAAGCGCGATCGCCTCGGTAACCCCTGTTTGGGTTTTGGCGACCCCACACCGGATCATATTCTCGAATTGCAAGCGGATTTTCGCAATCTCACCGTCGCCGTCGATAGTGGCGGTTTCGATACGACTTTGATCGTTGAAGCTCCAGACGGATCGTTACTGTGTGGGGACGACACCGGATCGAGTCGCGATGCGAGCGTTGCAGACGGTCAGTGGCCCTCTGGCAGTTATAAAGTTTGGGTCGGTTCGATCGATTCCGGGGCGCGTCATAACTACACCCTTTCGGTCGCACGCAATTGAGGGCTTTGCCGACACGGGAAGCGATCGCTTCTTCAATTTGCAGTGGTTGGCAAGGGCAACGAGAACGATAAGATAGAAATTGACTTATCTGCCGAAAGTGGTCAAAAAGCGTGCTGAGTACCCTTGTAACTGACTTCCGGATCGTTTTCGATCGCGATCCAGCCGCCCGCAACTGGTTAGAAGTTCTCTTCTGCTATCCAGGACTGCAAGCGCTGCTATTTCACCGCATCGCTCATTGGCTCCACCATCTGGGACTTCCCTTCATTCCCCGTTTGATGTCCCATTTGAGCCGATTTATTACCGGAATTGAGATTCACCCCGGAGCCCAAATCGGTCGGGGGGTGTTTATCGACCATGGGATGGGCGTGGTGATTGGGGAAACCGCGATCGTCGGCGATTATTCCCTGATTTATCAGGGCGTTACCCTCGGCGGAACTGGGAAAGAAACGGGCAAACGTCACCCGACCCTCGGCGAATGCGTCGTGGTCGGCGCTGGGGCCAAGGTGTTAGGGAATATTCAAATTGGGAATAACGTCCGCATCGGTGCCGGATCGGTGGTGTTGCGCGATGTCCCGTCCGATTGTACGGTGGTGGGCATTCCGGGGCGCATCGTTTATCGTTCCGGGGTGCGAGTCAATCCTTTGGAACACGGACAGCTTCCGGACTCGGAAGCGGTCGCCATTCGGGCGTTGGTCGATCGCATCGACCAGTTAGAACAGCAAGTCGAGCAGATCCAACAGAAACCGAAAACTCTGGTCGGCGCGATCGCCCCTCACGATGCTGCTGTCGAGTTCTCCCGCGCTCCCAATTGTCGCCTCCAAGACCGCGAAATTCAACAGTTTTTAGATGGGGCGGGTATTTAATTTTCTGGTTTTTTCGTGAATTTATTCTGAATTTGAATTGAGCGATCGCCGTCGGTTGGATTGGAGTTAGCAACCGACGGCGTTTGTTATGGTTGGGTGATTTTTATTGGACGGTTCGCTTCGGTTTGAACAGGGCGATCGCCACGGCGAAGGTGCCGCCAATCGCGGCGAGGGGAATCCAAACGAGCAAGTCAAATCCTTTCGATTTGGCCAGGGCGATCGCCACTGCCGACATTACAAAATGACCCGTCATCAAGGGGTAGAAAAACGGATCGTTGACCAAGGTTTCGAGCATAAAATTTAACAAATTTGTGAAATACAATTCCCCCTTTTTCAGAGAGATTTGGGGGGTCTTTCTTGACGAGAGCGAAGTGTAAACCCGCCCGACTATTCACCAGATGAAGAGTTTAAGGCGCGATCGAGGATCTGGCGCGCCTCTTGCGCTTGTTCTCTAGCCGCTTTATAGCGCTGATTCGCTTGAGCAAAGGATTTGAGAACTTTAAAACCGTCCTTGAGACTGGCAATATCTTCTTCACTTATCGGCTCGTCTTCAAAGAGTAAATCGATTTGCTGCCGGACTTTGAGCGCTTCAGTCCGCGACGAATCGAGTTTTTCTTTCAGGGTCACCAGACTACTGAGAATCTGAACCGCTTCCGTGACCGCTTCGTCAGGATCGGGTTCGATTTTGGGTTCTTTGACTTCGATAAATCGTTCGGGACTAAAGCCGTCGGCGAGTTTGGTGGGTAACTCTCCCGCGTCCATCAGTTCGACCAAGCGATCCATTGCTTTTGCGCGAGCTTTAGCGGAATCTCTTCCCGGAACGGTCAGGATGATTTCGGGAGATTCGGCGAGGGTGTATTGAACCATTGATATTCAGAGGGAATAGATATCGATTCTATTATCGGCATTTCCGGTACCCTTGCATCACGGCGATCGCGGCGCCGGGGCATTGTTCCGGTCAAAGCGATTAATTTTTGTCGATCGCACTACTCTTGGCGGCGATCGATACCAGGCCGATCGAAATGGGCGATCGCCTCTGAGATCGAGATTGGCTTGCAGGATGGTTCTCGATCTTTGCCGATCGCCTTTTGAAGTTTTTAAATCTAAACTTAGATCGATTTTCCAATCTCACGGCGATCGGAAACAAGACCCCATATCAGGGAAAATACAGAGACGATAGGTTGAAGCTCAACTGATTTATAAAATTTCATATATTTTTGCTGCCGAAATCAATCGCGAACGTTTTCTTTTAAAAAGAAGAATGATCTACTCCAATAGAACATTTCAACCGACTGCGTAAATCTTTATTTTTTCCTTAAATCTAATAAACAATGAAGCTCCGATTCTTACCTACTTCTTTGGTGACGGTCGTGGCGATCGCTTTGGCTGCCAATAGCATCCCCCTCACGTTGAAGTCCGTACAGGCTCAGAGTCCCTCGGGTTCTGAATCTGAGGCATTCTCTCAACAGGGGGCGCCGGGGGAACAACGAGTTCTCTATGTGAACCCCAACCCCGCTAAAGCGATCGCCAATGGGGTCAAAACCCAAGTCACACCGTTCACGACCATTACCGCAGCCCTGCAACAAGCGACCCCCGGAACGGTTATCGAACTGGCGCCCGGGCAGTATACCAACGAAAGCTTTCCGCTCACTCTCAAGCCTGGAGTGAGCCTGCGAGGGAACGAAAGCCAACAAGGACAAGGGGTTACCATTGTCGGCGGCGGTAACTACAACAGCCAAACCTTCGCCCGTCAGAACGTGACTATTGTTGCGGCAAATAACAGTGAAATTGTCGGGATTACGATTAGCAACCCGAATACACGAGGGACGGGGATTTGGGTGGAAAGTACCCAACCCGTGATTCGCAACAATACCTTTACCAATAACCACCGCGAAGGTGTTTTTGTGACCGGAACGGGCGCGCCACGCATCGAGAACAATCGCTTTATTAATAATGGCGGGAATGGCATATCCGTTGCCCGTCAAGCTACCGGACAAATTCAAGGAAATTTGTTTGAAAATACCGGGTTTGGGATTGCGGTTGGTGGGAGTTCCGCACCAGTTATTAGTAATAACCAAATTCGCAGCAATCGTGCGGGAATTATTGCCACCCAAGATTCTCGTCCGAGCATCTCGGGGAATACGATCGAAAATAACCAACAATATGGTCTCATTGCGATCGCCAATGCCCAACCCAGTCTCGGTCAAAATACCATGCGCGCTAACGGACAAGGCGATAGCATGTTGGCGAATGCTCCTCAAACCGTACAGGCTAGCAATCCAAGTAATTCACAGCCGACCAATTCTAGCGCTATGTCTAGTAGCAACAACTCTAAACCAATGTTTAGTTGCGTAGAAAGTGGGGCTGGATATGCCACAGTTGCTCAACGGGGAAATGCCACCATTCCGCAACCGATGATTACCTGGACACGCACGGATTTAGGCCCTGAATTAACCCCAGAACGGCGCTGCCAAATTGTCACCCAACGAATTAATGAAGTGGTCGATCGCAATGGCGGGACTCTCGATAATTTAGTCTTTACTGTCGGCCCCGTGCAGCGACAATTAGTTGTCTGTTTAGTCGATAATATGTCGTCGAGTTGTAGCTCGAATAACATGCTATTTACCCTCAGTCGGGAAAATGCAAGAAATCCCGAAGAAGTCGTGCGACGCTTAGTTACTTTTAGTGTAACTGGCTCAGGACGAGCAGTTGGCGAATCTTCCGGGCGTCGAGTCCCACAAGTTCGCGCCCCTTTGTCCGAGTTTGCACAACGACTCCAACCCGAAGAAAGTTTGTGGTTTGTCGATAATTAAGCCGTAGGGGAAAGTTAAGTTGTTTAGATCGCTAACTTAGGGATTTAATCGTGTCGTAAAACTCGCGATCGAACATGAATTAACTTAGCTTTTCCCAGTTTTTTATTCGAGCCAAGCTTTATTTTTATTTCAGGGTGTTTCACCTGTTATTGTTATGTTGTTTATGTCCCTGACACCTCACCTGTAACATTAGGGCGAAGTTGAATTCAAATTAATAATTATAATTTGAGATCGATTTCGCTCTTTTTCTTAGAAGAGAGGATATTCTTAGCCATGAAATTAGCATCGATCCTCAATGTTTTCGTGATAGGAACTCTTTTTGCGATCGCCGCCCCCAAGCCGATTGCTGCTTTAACTCCCGAAGAAGTACAGGAGATCGCCGAAGAAGTCACGGTCTTGATTCCCGCCGAATGGGTGAACTATTTGGGTGAACGAGAAAAAGCGAATGGTTCGGGATCGATTATTGCGAGAGAAGGCAATACATACACGGTTTTAACTGCCAATCACGTGGTCTGTGGCGACCAAAATCCCGTTTGTGAAAATTCTAATGACTTAAAAATTGTTACTCACGATGGGAAAAGTTATGAAGTCGATAATCGAACCATTAAAAAATTGCCAGATGTCGATTTAGCGGTACTCGAATTCACGAGTAATCGTAATTATAAGCTGGCTACATTAGGGAATTATCCATTAATCGACGAACAATATGTTTTTGCGTCCGGATGGCCCGCCCCCAACCGCTATTTCCCTAAACGAGAATACTTTTTCAGTGTGGGAAAAGTGCTTCCTAAAGATATTATGAATTTACTTAAAATTTTCCCTATCGAGTTGGGGTATGACTTGGTTTATACGAGTTTAACTTATGGGGGAGTCAGTGGCGGTCCAGTGTTTGACTCCAAGGGTCAAGTAATTGCCGTTCATGGAATGAATGAGAAGGAAGAAATTCAAGAGTCCGGTGAAGAAAAAACCCTTTTCCTCCCGATTGGATTTAGTGCTTCAATTCCTATCAAAATGTTCTTTGAGTTAGCTCCTCAAGCGGGCATTGAGGTAAATTGGCAAGAAAGTAAGACGCCACCAGATGTTCAAAAAGCGAATGTTGAGGTCGGTATTTCTTTCGTCCAACAGTTTGAAGAATTGACGTCTTTAGAATCGGGTAGTTCTACATCAATTGACTGGGCAAATTACGCAAATCGTATGTGGCGTAGGGGGATGATTACTGAAGCTTTAAGGGGTTACGATCGCGCGTTAGAAATGAACCCCAATTTTTACCAGGCTTGGTATGGAAAAGCTCTGACTTATACGTATTGGCGAAAATATGACGAAGCTTTGCAAGCTTACGATCGCGCCTTGGAGATGATTCCAGATTATGCAGAAAATAAACAAAATATTGTTGCTTTACGTCAAAAATTGGTAGATTTTCTAGAGAGTAGAGCTAATTCTAACTAAGTTGTTTGTTTTTTTGATTTCCAAATACATCGTTGTAGAAAGGCGGTCAGTATGAAAGCACAAATTCATGGTATTTTTATTAAAATTAAGACTGTAATTTTAATGTCTAACAGCTTAAACAGAAAAGTTTTATTTTTGTTGTAAATAAAATCAACAAAGCGGCGATCGCGACCCAAGTAATATTTATTTTTTATAAAAACATAAAAGCTGAATAGGGGGGATTGAAAGGTGGATTAATTGTTGGCCTGGGGTTCGAGATAACTAGATTTAACGGTTTTAAAATTGGGGGTCGCACGGGCGATCGCAATCTCTTAAATTGCTTACGGTGAGGAGTGGTATGAAAATGTGGAAAAACCGCGATCGTATTGAAGGCGAACGCTTCGGTTTGTGGCGTTATCGCTATTGGATTTTAAGTGTAATTTCCCTGCTGGGTCCGCTATTGTGCGATCGCGCGATCGCCTTCGATAACCTTTCCCCCGAACAATCCTTAGAACATTCAACTGTTCGGGAAGATGCGATCGCTTTATCGACCCAAGATCGCGGGATGCTCGAAAACTTACAAAGCGAAAGTGAAGCGGGGGAAACCACTCAATGGGATCGAATTCGCCCCCTGACAGTGGCGCCGCCTCCAGAATCCCTCACAGAAACCCCGGCGCCGGGAGAACGTGCGATCGCCCCGTCGGTTGAGCAGTTGGGAACGCCGAGTCGATCCCTCACCGCTCTCAATAATGGGGATTCGGGCGATCTCGACCGCTTTGACTTACAACAGATCGTAGAAACAGGCGATCGGGTGAGCCCCATCAGTCCTACCGCCGACGGCTCAATTCTCGCCCAGCGCGTCACCTTCCCCGACATTCAAAACCACTGGGCCCAGACGTTTATCGAAGCTCTCGCCGCGAGAGAAATCGTCGTCGGCTTTCCAGACGGCACCTTCCGCCCCGATCTTCCAATTATCCGTGCCGAATATGCGGCGACTCTGCGCAAAGCCTTCCCCGTCGCTAAAGTCCGCGATGCGATCGCCTTCAACGACGTTCCCACGGACTATTGGGGGTATAACGCAGTACGGGATGCTTATGAAATCGGGTTTATGGAAGGCTATCCCAATCAACTGTTCAGACCCAATCAAAATATCCCGCGCGTCGAGGCATTAGTATCCCTAGCGACCGGGTTAGATCTCGATCCAGAAGATCCGATCGAAACTATTTTGAGCAATACCTTTGACGATGCTGCAGAAATTCCTAATTTTGCGCGGAGTCAAATTGCCGCCGCGACGGAAACGGGTTTAGTGGTCAACTATCCCGACAGCAACACCCTCAATCCCAACGAAGCAGCGACCCGGGCTGAGGTCGCGGCTTTTCTCTATCAAGCTTTAGTGCAAACCGGGCTGATGCCTGCCCTGAGTGAAGCAGAAACCGCCTCGCGCTATGTGGTGCGCTATGAAGGGGCGATCGCCGATACGGATCCATCCCCAGAACGACCCACACAAACGCAAGATCTCGCCGCCTTACGGCAAAGGTTTTTAATCGACCCCGAACCCCAAGTGCAACTGATTCCCACCGGAATTGGCGGCGCCGCACCGGGATCGAGTTCCGGCAGTCCCACAGCCTTCGGCACGAATTTCGGTCGCGCGTTTGTCGCTACAGGCTTTCAAGGCCGAACTCGCTACACCGACGAAGTGGACGGAACCGTTTCTGCCGGGTTTGGCTTGGGTAACTCCCGCGAAAACATCGGCGTCGAAGTCACTGTTTCCGTTCTCAGTTTGCTTGGCGACGATGCGGGGGAACGCGGCAGTGTCAGTTTCAAAGTTCACCGCCTGTTACCTAATGGTTTTGCGATCGCAGGTGGCGTCGAAAATGCGATCGTCTGGGGATCCACCGATGCGGGAACCAGTGGCTACGGCGTTGTCAGCAAACTGTTTCGCCTCAAAGAAAGTCCCGCCGAACCCTTCAGTTCGATCACCATGTCCGTCGGTGTCGGCGGCGGTCGTTTCCGTTCCGAAGACGACTTTCGCAACGACGAAGGATCGGTCAATGTCTTCGGTAGTGTCGGCGTTCGCGTCCTGCGACCGATGTCTCTGATTGCCGACTGGACCGGACAAGACCTCACATTAGGCGCGTCTTTCGTTCCCTTCCGCAGCATTCCTTTAGTCATTACCCCCGCCGTGACCGATATTACAGGCAATGCTGGAGATGGCGCCCGCTTTATTCTCGGTGTCGGCTACGGATATCAACTGCCGTTTTAACACAAAGCAGAACAAGAGACCCTGACAGTACGAGAGAATCACGATGAAATCTATCCAAGACCTGCTCTTAATTTCGACCTTGGGAGGCAGTTTGAGCGCTGTCGCCCTCTTGTTGTCCCCATCTGGGGCGATCGCCCAAACCAATGGTTCGGACATTCCCACGGTTCAACCCCCAACCATCGAAGCTCCTCCAGAGATCCAACCTCTGGAAGCGGAAACTCCGGTCGTCGAACCGGAAATTACCCCCACGACAGAAACGACCCCACAGGTCAGTGCACCTGTCGAACCAACGGTTACAGATCCCACCACAACGGATCCAACCGTAACGACTGGCGATCCAGTCGTTACCGATACCACGGTAGATCCGGGAACGGATACGGCCCCTATCGATACCGGGACTGACACGACTCCCGTCGATACCACGGTAGATCCGGGAACGGATACGACCCCCATCGATACGGGAACTGACACGACTCCCGTCGATACTGGAACCGAAGCGACTCAGACCACAACGGGCGCCGAAACCTCCGGCGTTGAATCGTCCTCTTCGTCTTCCTCCTCTTCTTCTTCCGATGGTGGCGATGATGTGTCTGGCGGTCCGATTCCTTCCACGGGAGATAGCGTAGGAACCCAAGCTGTCACGGGTGGCGGCGGCGTCGAAACGGTCTTTCAAGGCGGTTCGACTTCACAAACGGCAGTGGATAGTGCTGGGGTGAGTGTCACTTCTGAATTGAGTTCGGGGAGTTTTTCCGGTTCCGGGGGTGAAAGTATCCCCGCCAGCACCCAACAGACGATTCAAACGTTACTGTCTTCTACCAATAGCGCCCAAGTCGAGGCCAGCATCCAAGCGATTACGGAAGCGTTAACCGGAACTGCAGGCGGTCCCCCGAGTGGTGTAGCGCGGGATTTAGCCAGGAAGTTGCGCGGTTTGTTGGCTCAAAAGAATATTAGCCCGACTCAATTGGTTGCGGCGGTGGAAGCGTTTAACTCGATGGTCAATCAAAGTAACGTGGAGTTTCTCAACGATCCGCCTGCGGAGTTTTTGGCGATTCATGCTGCTTTAATAGAGTTATCTACGGCAGTCAATGCGACGGCATCCAATCGCTAAAGCTGTTTCAAGGTTGTACAAAAATGATACAAGAGGTAGGGGCGCTGGCCAGCGCCCCTACCAAATCTAAGGATCGTGCGGCTATTTTGGCCGCGCTTTCATGTGGGACTTATCCCGCAGGGGAGATCGCCTCGCGAAGGCGCGCCACCACCACCGGATCTCGTTCCCGCGCGATCGCCTCGTGCAATGCCCCAACCGCTTTATCGGTGCCAATTTCACTGAGAGACACGCAAGCGGCGTAACGCAAGGCCCAATCTTCCGTATACATTAACGCCCAGGTTAATTTATCGATCGCCGCTCCCACGATCGCCGGATCGTCGCTGTTACACCCAACTTGTCCGAGACCTCTCGCCGCCACCCGGCGGACGTTTCCCTGGCAGTGGTTGGCCATTTCGACGCCGACGACTTCGACGAGCAGATCGATCGCCCTCGGATCGCCAATCCGGGCTAACCCTTGAATCAGATAGGCTTGCACCATTTGATCGGTGCAACGGTGATAGGCGGCGATCGCCCCTTCCACACTCTCGGCGCCGATCTCGACTAACCCATCGACGGCAGCTTTAGCGACCCCCGGATGATGTTGTTCCAATTGTGCGATTAACGCCGCGATCGCCTCGTCCACTGCCGTTCCGGGGTCGTTCTTCACCCCCTCGACCAACTCCGCGATCGCCGCTATCCGTTCTGGCGGGGTGATGGCGCGATCGAGTCGCGTCAACCGATCTTTCAAGCTCGAATCCGCTACAGTCATTTTTATACTTATATCTGCTGGAGGTTTTAGGTTTTATACTTGAATCAATAAATTATCGATCGCCTTCATCAACACCCGGCATTTTTGCCGATGGCTGGCCATGGCTTCGGGATCTTCCGGCGAATGTTTGAGCGCCGCTTCGAGAATCCGCTTCAAATTCAATAACTTCAAACTATTCGCGACCTTCGCCTCGACGATCGCCTGCGCCGCTTCCACGTGGGCGATCGCCCCGAGATCGAACGCTGCCGCCCAGCGCAAGTATGGATTTTCGTGGTCGAGATTGGCAATAATACGTTGTAAATAGTGAGAATCTTTCGTTTTTAAAAATAAATAGCGGGCTGTCGCACATTGAACCCGTTCCGATGGATGGCTCAAAAAAGTTTCAATTCTCTCACTCACAGACCACACTTGCAGGCTCGCCAAGGCTTCGATCAGCGCTTCGTAAGGTTGCTCCCCGCCGCGATCGAGCAGCGCCACCAACGGCGTCACCGCGCGCGGGTCGGCGATCGCCCCCAACGCTTGAATCGCCGCTTCTTTCAGTTGCGGGTCGCCCTCGCACGCCAACGCCTCGACCAGGGCTTCCACCGCTTCCGAGGCTTTCAACTGTCCCAAGGCCCGCGCGGCTTGTCTTCGCAAGGGATAACCCCCTTGAGCCGTGCGATAGTCTTCATCTTCGAGCGCCTCACATAAAGCCGGATAGGCGGATTTTACTTGATGTTTGCCCAACCACCAAGCAGCATAGTAGCGAATTTGATTGTCATCGCACTTTAAGGCGGCGATCGCCGCTTCTGGAGAGGCGATCGGTTGGGGAGGGGAAGACGTAGCACTCATCAGCTCAATTCAATTCAATTCAAAATAAGTTCTCAAAACTAGCTCGAAAAGGTTGCCAGTTGTTGGCCGACAACTGGCAACCCACTCGCCGATCTCGGGGCGTTACCCCACCTTATACCGGTTCGATATTGATGATTTTGCCACCGCGACGGTGGATCTCTTGGTAGGTACTGGAGAAGCGATCGTAAGGTACGGTATACGCCCGCTTGCTGCGGCGCACGCGCGGCCCAGTGCCAGCGCCAACCAGTACCTCAATCCGGTAAACCCCACCTTCTTGCAGCACGGTTCCCCGGAACGTCCGACTCGGCGCGTAATCCACCCGATCGCTTTGGGCGGAAGACGGCATACGGATCGAATTGCTCAAGTTGAGCGCTACTTTCTTCTGTACCCGCGAACTTTTGCCGCCGACTTGGGCGTTATCGCTGTTCCCCGCACCCCGATACAGCTCGAACAAGCGCGGATAACCGACGATTTTCATTCCCGGATGGGACTGAATGTCCCGATAGTAAGGAACCACGTTATCGCCGAAGGCTTGGTCGTACTCCGGCGAATCGATATAAGCATCGATATCGGCGTCGTAGCCTTTGGCGTCGTACAGATCGAGGTGATGTTGGATCTCGGACTGATCGTAAGGAGAACGTCCCAGTAAATGTTTGTAGTTCAGCTCGATAAAGCGAACGTGATAGTTACTGTGGAAAAAGCACTCTTTATAAAAGTCCGATTTGGCCAACGCCCGGATGAATTGACGGACGTTAATTTTACCGTTACGCAGCAGGGATTCGAGGCTGGTAAATTCCGAGGAAGCATAAACTCCCTGGCGCCCGAACACTTGCTGGTAAGCGGTGCGAAAGACTAATTGCAACTCGTCTTCCGTGTAGTTGGGTCGCAGTTCGACCCGGCTACCCACGATCGAATCGAGTCCGAGCCGGGATTCAACTAACGTACTCATTGATGCGAAAGCTCCTTTAAACGATGGCGGTCTGAACAAATACGGTCGGCGGTCAACCGTTCGGGGGGATGACCCGGCAACGATCGACCGCCAACCCGAATCGGTATGCCGATTTAGCTCAGAGCGTTAATCGCGTAGTTGAGGTAGATGTTGACTTCCCCGGCGACGTCACCACTGAGACCGTGGTTGTCGCGGACGAATTCGAGAGCGGCGACGTACCAGCTCGGAGACAAGCCGAGAGCGGCGTTGAATTCTTTGACGCCAGCCAGGACGTATTCATCTAACGGTCCGGTTCCGCCGACGACGCAGCAGTAGCTGACGACGCGCAGGTAGTTGTTGATGTCGCGCACGCACTTGGATTTCCCTTCGGGGGTGGAGGCGTATTGGGGGCCTTCCATTTGGGTGGTGTAAGGGAATTTTTTGTACACGTGCTCGGCGGCGGCTTCCGACCAGCTTTGTCCGTTTTTGGCAAAGGCGCGAGCGGCTTCGAGTCCGGCTTTGGCGCGATCGAAACGGCCAAAGATCCCTTGCATTTCGGTGTTGCTCAGGTAGGAACCGCGCAAGTCGGCAGCAGAGATGGCTTCAGTCAAAGGGGTTTTCATAGCGATTCTGATTTCCTATTTCCTAATGGGTTAGCGACGTTGTGAGTTTGAGGAAAGTGGGTGTCGGGATGGCGGAAAAGATGCACGCGAGGCGATCTCCGGCGGACTCCCGAACCGACTTTTATTCGACGGCGCTAGCAGCGCGATCGAAGTATCCGGCTAATTCGGAAATTAAGGAGCTGCAATCCCCTTTGCTGATGCCGTTGGGATCGTTGGCGATTCCGATCGCCGCGTCTTTCATTTTTTGGATACCGGAGGCGACCGTACCGCCGGGAGTGCCTAACGCTTGGTAGGTTTCGCGCAGACCGTTGAGACAGCGATCGTCGAGGACGCTAGCATCTCCGGCGAGCATCGCGTAGGTCACGTAACGCAGGATGAAACCCATGTCGCGAATGCAAGCGGCGTGGTTGCGATGGTGGTCGCACTGTCCGCCCGCGCCGAAGACTTGGGGTTGTTCGGCGACTAAGGCGCGGTAGGCGTTAGAGACGATCGAAGAAGCGTTGCAGGTGAGGCGGTTGACGACATCTAAGCGCTTGTTGCTGTCGGCAACCATCGCTTGCAAGCCGTTGATTTCATCTTCGCTCAGGTAAGCCCAACGTTTGTCCGCTTGGTTTACGACTTTAGAAAAAGCGTCAAGCATGTTTGTTAATACTCCTAACTACAGGTTTTTTTGAAGCTCGACCCTACAAATGGGCCCAGCGATATCCGAACAACCCGGCGATTCGTCGATTCTCCCGGGGCGATCGCCCCGCTTTCTCGTCTGACGCGATCGCTCGCTGCCAGATTGATGAGCCAGATTGATGAGAACGATAACGTCAAGTTTATGAGAGGCGCGTTAACACGACTCAATACTTGCGTTCCCGGGCTGTCGGTGGCTTCATGTGAATCTTCAGCCTTTATAACCTGAGATTTACGATTTTTTTTGTTAAGAAATATTGCGATTATGGGCGGGGATCGCAGGCAAATAGGGTCAATTCTAAGGTTTTTTGCTCGAAACCGATCGCCTCGCGTCCATTTTTGTAATTAAAATTAATAAAAAAACTCATCCCTTAACGTTTTAACTTTAATTTAACTTTCGTAGTTTTTGTAACAAAAGTGGGACTTTCAGGGGGATTTTCCCGGTGAAACGACCCCAAAAATGTAACGGGGTATATCTGAATGTAAATTTAAGTAAACTTTATGAAAATAATGAACATTTGTTACAAAAAATGCCCCAGGGGGGGAATTTGTGCATCCTGGGACAAAGTAAATACGGGTTAACCCGTCAGTCCGTTTTTTGTTCCACACCAAAACCGACGAGCAGAACCTGTTCGAGAGGCTGACCCTCTGGGGGGCGTTGGTAGTTGACGATCTGACGCAGACGCAAACTCGGATTGACCAAGGTAATCGAATCCACCGAAACGATGCGGGTGTAGTGAGTAGTCATCAGCAATTCGCGGGTAAAAGCAGTGACATCCTCCCGACGCTGAATCAAAGATTACAGCGCGGGCTTCCCAGCCTCACGATTGGGTGTTCGGGCCCCACGCCACTTATCTAGGTCATAGACCCCCGACAGACCGACTTGACAGGCGGTTTCCGTTCCCCAGAGTCCCTGGGATACTAAATTCTCTAGTCCACGATCCAAAACCATCTCTGCTGCGGCACAATCCCGATGAGTCCGATACCCACACTCAGGACAATGATGCTCTCTGACTTCCAACCCTTTGCTCACCGTAGCAAGGCAGTTGGGGCAGGTTTGACTGGTGCCGTTGGGATTGACTTTAGCAAAGTAGATTCCTCGCTTCGAGCACACCCATTCCGTCAGAGACAAGAACTGTCCGAAAGCAGCATCAACACAATCTTTTCGCAACATCCCTCGCGTCAAGCCTTTGACGTTGAGATCTTCTGCAAAGATAGTTTGCGCCCGGTCGCAAAGCTGATGAGCCGTCTTCAGATGGAAATCTTTACGACGATTGGCAATGCGATGATGCATTCTAGCCACTTTGATTTGTGCCTTTTCCCAGTTTTGAGAACCCTTTTGTTTTCGTGCTGCTCTGCGTTGCAGCAATTTCAGCTTGCGTTGCATCGACTTGAAAAACTGGGGTCGCTCTTGGAAAGAGCCATCGGAAGCAGTCAAGAATCGCTCCAATCCCAGGTCAATCCCGATCGCCCGACCGTGAACCGGGACATCGGGAACCGATATATCCGATTCAATCGTGACGACAACATACCATTGTGTACCCCGTACCCTGGACAGTACCCTTACCTGTATCCCCCCAACCCCCCTTTGAAAGGGGGGCGAAGGGGGGATGCAGGTTGATGGGTACTTCCCCAATCTTTGGCAACTTGATTGTGAAGCCATTGATGGGATTGTTCTTGAATTGGGGAAATAGAAAGGATTTGAATTGACCGAACTTTTTGAAACGCGGGAATCCATGTCCCCGTTTCACAAAGGCTTCCCAGGTATCGTGCAGTCTGCGAATCGTGGTCTGCAATACCTGAGAATGCACCTTACCCAGATGCGGGAATTGCTTCTTCGCTTTGGGCAGGTTGTTTTGCTGACGATGGTAAGACGGGAATGGCTCATCGGCGGGAATGATGTATTCCTTCTCCAACGAGCATCGGTCTATCGAACACTTACGCGAAGCAATCCAATCCTTGAGTTCGCGCAACGCGTAGTTATATACGCCTCTGCACGTCTCCATCCACTCCAACAGTTCAGCCTCCTGGGTGGCGTCTGGATCGATTCGGTAGGTGTAGTTCATGGTCAGCATAGCCGGAGTTTACCAAAGGCTATAGCTCCCCGAACCCCTCAAAAGTTAAAGCGAAAGTGGGCGACCATCGGTTTAGCCTCCTCGTAGGCGCGATCGCGCAAATAATCCCCCTCGATCGCCCCGCGCTCTTCCTTGGTCGGAACGAACAATAAATTAAGCTGCTGCGAAACCTGCTCCCCAGTTTCCGAAACCGTATCGAACTGGAGATGGTACCCCTGCAAGCGGTCAACTTGAGGGTGAGGAGGTCGTTGGTTATCTTGCAACACCTTATTTTTCTGAACGGACGAAATCGGTTCGACCCGGAATTGCGTATGCGATCGCTCCACCTGCGATCGCTGTAAAAAATGATAGGTGCGTTCGCTACTCCAACTCCCCACACAACACTCGAAAAAGCGTTGAAATTCCAAAACACTCATGAGGCGCGACTCCTAAACTAAATTTTCCGGTCTAGTTGAAGTTTAAAGTTGAACTCGCCGTTCGCCCGTCTCGGGAGAGGAACCCCGACGAGACCCGATGAATTCTTTTCGTGAAGCCAACCCCGGCGATCGCCCCGATTCGCGCGACATTTCGACGGCAGCGACCCCAAAGATCGGAGAAATTTTTAGTGAAATTGAGAACCCGGCGGGTCAGAAGGTTCGCCGAACTTGGTAGCATCAAATCTAGATCGCTTTGACGCGCCCTGACTCGCGTTTTTCCCGTCGTCGCGCGCGAGTCCGTTCGAGCCAGTCTAAAACGCGACAGGCGATCGTTCACGAAATCACTGCGCCTGGGGAACGGCAAGTGCGAAGCAGTAACATCCCCATCGGGCGTTCTTGAGGTTTTCGAGTCACACAACCCTAAAAATCCAGCCCGTATTAGAGTAATGCAGCTTGAGTGTTTAGCCTACAGCGTCGGTCATGCGGATGAGGGAGTCTGTGTGGGGATGCAAATGGGACCGTATCGCATCCTGCTAGACTGCGGCTTACCCGACCCCTCAGCCTTGAGAGAATTATTCCCGCCGGATCGAACCGCATCCGTAGGGGAGACGAGGCGAAGGCAACCCGTCGATTTCGTCTTAGTTGCCAACGCCCACGCCGATCGCGCCCGAGGCTTGCTCTACCTGCATCGGGCCTTTCCCAAATTGCCCATTTACGCCAGCGAAGTTACCACGGAATTAGTCCATCTCAACTGGCCCGAAGTCGAACGGGAACAGACCCGCTTTTGTCAGGCATTACCCTGGCAAACCCCGGTAGAATTTCGCGACGGACTGACCGTACAACTGTTTCGGGCCGGACATTTGCCCGGTGCGGCGGCGATCTTGTTGACCTACCTCGATCCCGATAGCGGGCGCGCGTATAAAGTCTTGCACACGGGAGATTTTTTCTTATCCAATTCTCGTTTAGTAGAAGGCTTACCCTTAGAACAGTTGCGCGGTTTGGATCCGGACGTGGCGATCGTCGAAGCCAGTTATGGAACCGCGCGCTTTCCCCACCGACGGGCTCTCGAAAACGAACTCGCCGAACGGATTAATCGGGCGATCGCCGAGCAGAAACGGGTTTTGATGCCCACTCCCCCATTAGGATTGGGACAGGAATTATTGATGTTACTGCGATCGCACCATCACTTTACCGGGCGCGATCTAGATATTTGGGTCGATGGCAGCGTCGCCGACGGGTGCGATGCCTATTTAGCCCTCTTGCCGCAATTGCCGAGTTCCGTGCAGAATTTCGCCCGCCATCAAGCCTTATTTTGGGACGATCGCGTGCGTCCGCGCGTGCGCCGGGTCGTTCCCGAAGAGCGCGGCGAACTGGGAAAATCCCCATCGATCGTCTTGTGCGATCGCGCGATCGACTGGCAGCAATATTGTGCCCCCGACACCGGACCGTGGCTGGTGTTGCTGCCCGAACATCCCGGTCAACCGCGCCCGGAACTGGAGCGGACCGTCCTCGATCGCCTTCCCGTCCCCGTCGAAGTCGAAACCTATTTACTCACCGATCGCTGCGACGTTAACGGAACCACCCAACTGATTCACAATCTCCATCCCCAACACGTGCTGTTGGTTCGCGGCGCGCCGAATTATCTCGCCGACCTGAGTAATTTAGACGAATTACGCAACCGCTACCACTTGCATACCCCCCACGCCGGAACCGTCGTGGAATTGCCGATCGGGGAAATTTTGGTGCAGCCGAGCGAAGAACCGGAGGTTTACGAGGGGGAGCTGACCGAACATCCCGGCGAAATAGCCATGACCTTCCCGGAGGCGATCGCCCGCGATTCGCGCTGGCAAAATTTTGCCGATACGGGCTTGATCGAGGCGCGCTGGCAAGGGGAAGAGTTAGTCATTCGCGGGTTGTCCCAACGGGAAGTCCTCTCACAAAGTAGCGCGGCGCGGTTCGATCCGGAGATCGACTGTTGTGGGACCTGTCGTTACTATCGCGGTCGTCGTTGCTGGAATCGAAGGTCTCCTCTGTACGGGTTCAAGGTCACCCCGGACGGCTACTGTCCGGCGTTTGAAGCGTTACCCCGGGAGGGAGAGATGTGGGAGGACGGAGAACCGACGCCGGAATAGGGAGGCGACGCCGGGCGCGCCGATCTCAAACTCCCCCCAGATCTCGCAGCAAGATTTGGGGGGAGGAGGTAAAGGGGTGCAGGTCGGAGTTAGTCGCGATCGGAGTCGGGAGAGGATTTGGGCAGTTGTTCCGCTTCCGGACAGTCGTCGGAAATTAGGGGTTCGACATTTCCCCGAGGAACCGATGCGAGTTTTTGAGTAATGGCGCCGATACTTTCGAGACGAACCATTTCCTCCCAAGAGCAAATTTCGTCTTCTTCGTCCGTTTCGTACCGGACGGTCACCAAGTCTCCTTCGATATCCAGGATCCGGGCGCAATCAATCCAACGTTGCTGGTCCCGCAAGAAAATACTGACCTCACGACCGTCGCAACAGAGTTGATAAATCTTGCGGTGTAGCATGGGTGGCTTCTCCTGAGCAGGTAACTTTTTCAAATGCGTTGTGCCGTTTTTTTCAACAGGGAGAGTGCGGGCAAAACCGAACTCTGTATGGTTTAACGCGAGTTTTCCGAGAATCTCGGATTGACTTCAGGGAATTCGAGATCGTCCGTTCGTCGCCGTGACTTGTTAATGTCGTCCACCTGAAATACGAGCCTTGATATTTTTATTTGACAGTCTAGCTTAAAAATCGCCCAATATTGAGCGGGGGTGTTGAAATTCAAGGAATTTAGACCGCAACGATCGCGGGCGATCGGTGGTGAGAATAGGGGGAATCGGAAGCTTGAACTCAAGGGTTCGGTCGCTGGACTCACCCGATAGAGACATCGGAGTTTGAGGGGATCGCGTTAGAGAGCGAGAAGGCTCGGACGGATCGATTTGGGCAAATCTACCTTAATTGTAGGGCGGATCGCCCGCCTCCGAGGGAGAAATGGCGGCGGAGGGGTTGAGAAACTGGGGGCGTTGGCGATGGGTGCGCTGGAGTTGGGTTTCTAAGGCGGGCCAATCTTCGCTCTCGATCGCGGCGATCGCGCGATCGAGGGTTTGACGGTAAGCGTGCAGCGATCGCAGCAAACTGTCGCGGTTGTAGCGGGCCATCATTACCCCGAGTTCGGGATTGCCGCCACCGACGCGGGTGGTATCGCGAAAGCCACTACTGGCGAGCGCCCGGGCGAGTTGTAACACGTCGGGATCCGGTTCGTCGAGACAGGCATCGATCGCACTGGCGCTGACGATGACGGGCAGGTGAGAAATCCAGGCGACGGCGCGATCGTGGGTTTGGGGGGTGCAGCGATAGATCCGGGCGCCCAAGGAAGCGGCGAGGGTTTCGACTCGTTCCACGGCAAAGGTCGGCGTAGTCGGTAGGGGGGCGATCGCGTAAGGACATCCGGCGAATAAATGCCGTTGGGCTGCTTCGATGCCACTTTCGGCGGTGCCCGCCATCGGGTGCGCCGGGACGAAATTCGGCCACAGGGG